>JAXHLZ010000001.1:0-350558 GCA_034521675.1 Halobacteriales archaeon
GTGAAAGCCAAGGGCCGGATTCGAACCGGCGTGTAGTCGCTCTGCAGGCGACCGCGTAAGGCCACTCTGCCACCTTGGCGCAAATACGGATAGCGTACTGCCGTGGTTAAGTATAGCGGTCCGGCGAGCCAGCGGCTCACAGGTCTGCTGTGCGGCATCGCCGCACAATAAATGAAAAAAGCCCACCAGCGCGATGCTGGTGGGCTTTGAATGAATGGCAGGCGGCGAACCAGGTTTCCCAGAGGCTCGCGCACTCCAGTACTCGCCGGAACGCTGGCGGGCTTATCTTCCGTGTTCGGGATGGGTACGGGAGTGACCCCGCCGCTATGGCCGCCTTAACGCCGACTCGCGGAATCGAACCACGATGAAGACCATCGTCGGTGGGTAGCTAACCAATATGTGCGTGCAATCCAGTAAGCGCCTGGACCCGTTCACGGGTCTCAGTGCGATGATTGAGTGGCTTCGGTCATTAGTACTCGCGGGCTGAACACCTCGTTGCCTCGGTGCGTACACCCCGAGTCTATCGATCTCGTCTTCTACGAGCGACCTCAGCGGTGCCTCTTTTCCAGGTGGGTTTCGAGCTTAGATGCGTTCAGCTCTTACCCCGTGTGACGTAGCTGCCCGGCAGTGCCCTCTCGGACAACCGGTACACCAGTGGTCACCATTCGTAGTTCCTCTCGTACTATACGAACGTTCCCGTCAGGCTCCGAAACACCCCCAGTAGATAGCAGCCGACCTGTCTCACGACGGTCTAAACCCAGCTCACGACCTCCTTTAATAGGCGAACAACCTCACCCTTGCCCGCTTCTGCACGGGCAGGATGGAGGGAACCGACATCGAGGTAGCAAGCCACGCGGTCGATATGTGCTCTTGCGCGTGACGACTCTGTTATCCCTAGGGTAGCTTTTCTGTCGTCTATGGCCCGCATCGGGCAGGCTCATAGGTTCGCTAGACCACACTTTCGTGTCAGCGTTCCTCGTTAGGAAGAACACTGTCAATCCATCTTTTGCTCTTGCACTCTTCTTCGGGTTCCCGACCCGAATGAGATGGACTTGGGGCGCGCTCGATATCATTTCGAGCGCGTACCGCCCCAGTCAAACTGCCCGGCTATCGGTGTCCTCCTCCCGGAGTGAGAGTCACAGTCACTGACGGGTAGTATTTCATTGATGGCTGGGTGGCCCGCTGGCGCGGGTACCTCTGTAATGCCTCCTACCTATGCTGCACATCAGCGACCATGTCTCAGCGACAGCCTGCAGTAAAGCTCCATAGGGTCTTCGCTTCCCCTTGGGGGTCTCCAGACTCCGCACTGGAACGTACAGTTCACCGGGCCCAACGTTGGGACAGTGACGCTCTCGTTGATCCATTCATGCAAGCCGCTACTGAAGCGGCAAGGTACTACGCTACCTTAAGAGGGTCATAGTTACCCCCGCCGTTGACGGGTCCTTCGTCCCCTTGTACGGGGTGTTCAGATACCCGCACTGGGCAGGATTCAGTGACCGTACGAGTCCTTGCGGATTTGCGGTCACCTATGTTGTTACTAGACAGTCGGAGCGTCCGAGTCACTGCGACCTGCTCATTTCCTGAGCAGGCATCCCTTATCGCGAACTTACGGGACTAACTTGCCGAATTCCCTAACGTCGGTTGTTCCCGACAGGCCTTGGCTTTCGCCGCCATGAGCACCTGTGTCGGATCTCGGTACGGACTCTATACTCGTCTTTTCACGGGCCCTAGGTTGGACCGACTTACGCTATCTTGCCGTTCTTCCGCTTCGTGCCATTACGGCTTCCACGGAGTTGGACAGTTCGACCGCGCGAAAGCGCGGCTCGGTTGACCCCAAGGCGTCGACTTCTATTGTATAGAGGCGTTGGAATATTAACCAACTTCCCTTTTGTCACTCTCGAATTACGAAGTGACTTAGGACCGGCTAACCCTCAGCTGAGAAACATTGCTGAGGAACCCTTGCTCATTTGGCCGTCGAGATTCTAACCCGACTATCGCTGCTACTATGACCAGGATTTTCTTCACCGATCGGTCCACTCGAACTCTAGTCCGAGCTTCCGCCCAATCGGAGTGCCAACCTACACGAGCATCCTATAACGGATGCGGTCAGGTCTCGGTGGTGGACTTGAGCCCCGATCATTTTGGGCGCCCCGAACCTCGGCCGGTAAGCTGTTACGCTTTTCTTAGAGGGTAGCTGCTTCTAAGCTCACCTCCCGGCTGTCTAGGGCTCGGGACCACCTTCAATCGCACTTAGTCCACACTTGGGGACCTTAACCCAGCTCTGGGTTGTCTCCCTCACGCCATACAGGCTTACCCCGCACGGCGAACTCCCTGCGTCAACGGCGTCCGTGAGTTCGGAGTTCGACAGGAAGGCAGACTCCTCTCGGAGGCCGCGCTCCCAATCGGTCGCTCTACCCCACGAACTACCTCAGCAGAGGTCATGCTTCGACATGTTTCGGTTGGAACCAGCTGTTTCCGGATTCGATGGGCCTTTCACCCCTACACACAGGTCACGGGAGGGTATTGTAAGACACCAACCCTAACGGACCTCCACGTAGCTTTCGCCACGCTTCGTCCTGCCCGCGCGTAGATCATCTGGTTTCGGGTCGTACCCATTTGACTCCCCGCGCTTGAACACGGCGGCCCTGGCAATGCTGCGGCCTTGTCGGTTTCCCTACGCCTGCCCGGATTCTCCGGTTAGACTCGTCAAACAGGTACACTCCCTGGTTCGTTTTTCAAAACGCACGACGGAACATCGGCTCCTCTCGGTTCCTACTGCGGGCTCGCGCCCGGGTCGTTTCCTGAGAGGCCTTGTATGCCCCGTCGCTCAATCGCCACCTGATTTCAGGCCCTATTGCACCTCCCTTCTCGGGGTGCTTTTCAGCGTTCGTTCACACTACTTGTTCGCTATCGGTCTCAAGTTGTACTTAGTCTTGGCAGTCGATGCCTGCCGTAATCCCGAGGGATTTCCAACCCCCGGTACTCTGGTACTGACACACAATTTACCACACGACGATACGGGTCTGTCACCCTGTATCGAGCTCTGTTCCAAGAGACTTCTCGTCGAGCGTCAATTGCTGAAAGTCAGTCCGAACACCACATTGGCCGAAGCCTTCGGTTTGGACTGTGTCGCGTTTACTCACCGTTACTAACGACGTCACATTCGTTTTCTCTTCCTGCTCCTACTGAGATGTTTCAATTCGGAGCGTTCCCCATTGCGCGAAGCAATTGCGGTGGGGATTCCCATTCGGAGATCCATGGTTCTTCGCCTCCGTGCGGCTCCCCATGGCTTATCGCAGCTTGGCACGTCCTTCGTCGGCGCTCGAGCCGAGCCATCCACCAGGCGGCACAGTAGCCACGTCGTGATATGATCACTGTCTGACGTCAGCTGACTCGATGAACGGGTCCAGTGAGCGCCTGGATTGCACGTACACACGGTATCATACGCAGCGCCTGGGTGCAACCCCAGTGCGTGCATCGACCCTTCCCACCCGCGCTTTCACGGAGTGGTGCATCGGTCGTCGTACATCGAACGAATACGGTGTCCCATATAAGGGGCACGATTCGTCTCGGACATGGACCCACTGGGATTCGAACCCAGGGCATCCTCCTTGCAAAGGAGGCACTCTACCACTGAGCTATGGGCCCGACCGCCGCGCTGCGGAGCGACAGCGTGTAGCCTTGGTAGTTCCAAGGTGCCCGGTCGGCGTCGCCGACCGAACCCACGAAGGTGGGCCAGAGCAGAACTCTGGTCCCGATCGTTAGGAGGTGATCCAGCCGCAGATTCCCCTACGGCTACCTTGTTACGACTTAAGCCCCCTTGCGGAGCCCAGATTCGACCGTCGTATGACAGCCTCATCCGGACCCCACTCGGGTGCTTTGACGGGCGGTGTGTGCAAGGAGCAGGGACGTATTCACCGCGCGCTTCTGACACGCGATTACTACCGAATCCAGCTTCATGCGGGCGAGTTTCAGCCCGCAATCCGAACTACGACCGAGTTTAGGAGATTAGCTTCGCCTCTCGGCGTCGCATCCCATTGTCTCGGCCATTGTAGCCCGCGTGTTGCCCAGCTCATTCGGGGCATACTGACCTACCGTTGCCCGTTCCTTCCTCCGCTTTAGCGGCGGCAGTCCCCCTAGTGTACCCAGCCATCGCAAGATGCTGCTGGCAACTAGAGGTGCGGGTCTCGCTCGTTGCCTGACTTAACAGGACGCCTCACGGTACGAGCTGACGGCGGCCATGCACCTCCTCTCAGCAGCGTCGAGTAAGGTCGTCAACCTGACCGTCATTACTGCTGTCGGAGCTGGTGAGATGTCCGGCGTTGAGTCCAATTAAACCGCAGGCTCCTCCGGTTGTAGTGCTCCCCCGCCAATTCCTTTAAGTTTCATCCTTGCAGACGTACTTCCCAGGCGGCTCGCTTCTCGGCTTCCCTACGGCACAGCGCAGGCTCGTAGCCTGCGCCACACCTAACGAGCATCGTTTACGGCTAGGACTACCCGGGTATCTAATCCGGTTCGAGACCCTAGCTTTCGTCCCTCACTGTCGGATCCGTCTTCCTGAGGCGCTTTCGCCACCGGTGGTCCGTCCAGGATTACGGGATTTCACTCCTACCCCAGACGTACCCCTCAGGTCTTCCGGTCCCAAGCCACGAGGTTTCCGCCGGACGCCTACTGGTTAAGCCAGTAGATTTCCCGACGGACCTACGCGGCCAGCTACGGACGCTTTAGGCCCAATAATATCGGCCATCACTCGGGCTGCCGGTGTTACCGCGGCGGCTGGCACCGGTCTTGCCCAGCCCTTATTCGTGTACCACCTTACGGTACACAAAAGCGTAGGCTCTATGCCTACGCACTCGGTGTCCCCCTATCGCACTGGCGTGCAGTGTAAAGGTTTCGCGCCTGCTGCGCCCCGTAGGGCCCGGAATCTTGTCTCAGATTCCGTCTCCGGGCTCTTGCTCTCATAACCCGTACCGATTATCGGCACGGTGGGCCGTTACCCCACCGTCTACCTAATCGGCCGCAGCCTCATCCTATGGCGCCGGAGCATTTGACGCTCCCAGCATTCAAGCTCGGGAGCGCTATCAGGGATTAGCCACAGTTTCCCGTGGTTATCCCAGTCCATAGGGTAGATCGGCCACGTGTTACTGAGCAGTCTGCTACGTTAGACGTGCAACTCGCATGGCTAAATCGGACACCGATAGCAATAGCCTCCGGCAGGATCAACCGGAATGTCTCCCCTGGTGGGGAGGGTTAGGCGGGAACACATTCTGACGAATGTGCATAAATCGCTATCTGTATATGTGGGATCGGTCGGCGACACCATACCGGGTGTCACCGAACCATCAGGGCTAACATCAGATTCGATCGTGTACGGCGGACCGCAGGGGTCGAATCCTCATTTCCTTCGGGAACTAACTGTACTTCGGGAGAGGGTATAAACCCTGTGAAGCACATCGTCCCGGGACGAGCCGGCCATCGAAGGCCGACTCAATCACGTCGTGTGCATTCCATCCGAACGCCCTGTCGCGTATAAGGGCGTCGGATTGGAAGTGAACTGTCACAGCCCATCAGAGATGGGTGCGAGCGTGTCCAATCCGAGCACCCGTCCATACATAAGGGCGTCGGATTGGAGTAGGGCTGTTTCCCGCCGAGGGCGGGGCAGCCGCGTATTCAACCCGAGCGACCTGTTACATATAAGGGCGTCGAATCAATCGTGTCTTCGCAACCCGACAGAATCGGGCTGCGGGCCACCGAGATGGCGACCGGCGAGCGGGCAGACTTTGAGGGCCTGCGCCGCGTCGTGTACATTCCATTCGATGCGAGTTGTACACTTAACCCCGTCGTCTCAACCCCGCCACGTCACGCGGTTCCACGGCACTTGGTCCGTGTACAACAAGGCAGGATAGCCGTCGCTCGTTGAGTCGGTGTCGCGCGGCTGGAGATCGGACCCTCATCCCACGCTCGTACGACTGGTCGGGCCGGATGAGTGCCGCGCACGTACAAACACACACGCGACCGTTATAACGTATCGTGATTCCGCTGGAAAGAGAGGTGCCTCAGATTTCGTCGAGATGCTCGATACCCTGCTTGGAGACGTTTGCCTCCGTGATATCGTCCGGCATCCAGTCTGGCTTGTCGTCCGGAGCCGTCTCCTCCCACGACCAACCCTCGTAGATATGCACCTTGGTCGTCCCTTTCTCACGTAGCCGCAGATCCGTCCTGTCGGCTGCGTCCTCACTCCGTGCTGGTGTGAGCCGACGGGCAGCCTTGAGTGCGGCCTGTCGGGGAGTGCGTCCAGAGAAGACGCTACTTTCCTCACCGCTCGAATCACGCAACGCGAAATTTCGCTTGTCGTCTGCCATAGTTGTTACCTCCGTGTGCAATGCAGCACAGGGTCCATCTATAAATGTATCCCCGGAATCGGGTGACTGCGACGACGTGATCATGGTCGATCTCCGATTTCGAGAGCGTCGACGAAGCTCATCCGTCAGACCCACGGTGCGCACGCTGTGACCGACCACGGTACACTTATATATCTCGTGGCGAGAATCAGAGCCAACACCGCGATGGTTCGCAAGAAGAAGCTCTCTCCGAGTGGCGCCAAAGACGAGAACGGTGAGTACCACAATGTGCACGTGAATCTCCACGAAGACGAGCTCGCCGTCGCCGGGCTAGATATCGGAGACGAAGTGTTCGTTCGGGTTCGCGATGGGAAGATAATTATCCAGAAGGCAGACACCGAAGACGTCGAACACGAGTTCTAATACTGCCGGACATAATGGAGATGCGGTTTGAATGGGCACGTCCGGCAGTATAACGCGACCGTATCGCCTTTCGTACTCCACCACCCGAGTACGTGTATGCAGCTCTACGACCTCGCGAAGCCGCTGCTATTCGCACTTCCTGCAGAGACTGCCCACCGGCTCGGTCACACTGCACTCGAACGTGGACAGGAGACACGCCTCGCTGACGCCGCGACGGACCGACTCACCGTTACTGACCCGCGACTCAACGTCGAGGTGTTCGGCCAGTCGTTTGCCAATCCCGTCGGTGTCGCCGCCGGCTTCGACAAGAACGCCGAGATTCCGCCCGGGCTCGCTGCGCTTGGCTTCGGCCACGTCGAGATCGGTGGTGTAACCGCCGAACGACAGCCGGGCAACCCCACACCCCGTCTATTCCGACTTCGTGAGGACCGTGCCATCATCAACCGGATGGGCTTCAACAACCACGGTGCGGACGCAATCGGTCGTCGGCTAGCCGACACCGACGTGGATGTTCCCGTGGGCGTCAACATCGGAAAGTCGAAATCGACCCCACTGGACGAGGCGAGCGAGGATTACCTGTACTCCTTCGAGCGCACGCGCGAGGGCGGGGACTACTTCGTCGTGAACGTCTCTTCACCGAATACACCCGGACTTCGCGAGCTACAGGACCGCGAGCCGCTGGAGGAGATCATCTCGACGCTACAGGACGCCGGTGCGTCCCCGCTGCTGCTCAAGCTCTCGCCGGACCTCGCCCCCGAGGCCGTCGAGTCGGCACTCGACGTGGTGAACGACCTCGAACTCGACGGCGTCGTCGCGACGAACACGAGCGTCCGTCGACCGGCCTCGCTCGAATCGCCGAAATCCGTCCAGAAGGGTGGGCTCTCGGGTGCACCAATCGAGGATGAGGCAACGGAGATGATACGGTTCGTCGCCGAGCGGACCGACGTGCCAATCGTCGGTGTCGGCGGCGTCGCTGATGCGGAGGGAGCCTACAAGAAGATTCGCGCGGGCGCGAGCGTCGTCCAACTGTACACTGCGCTTGTCTACGAGGGCCCGACCATCGCTCGCGACATCAACCGTGGACTGCTTGAGCTGCTAGAGCGCGACGGCTTCAGTTCGGTCGAGGAAGCAGTTGGCGCGGACCTATCCTAATACTGCCTGGCGTACCGATTTGAGTCGTCGTTCCACTGAGAGATCATCGAACCGCCGAGACAGCAGAAACCATTGAACCGCCGAGACAGCAGAATTGACGGCTCAGATGCTCGCGAACGTACGTCCGGCAGTATAACTACCGTAGCGCCGCGAGGTCGAACTCGAACGCTGCGACCGGCAGTTCGAGGTCGTGTTCGACGAGCACGCGGGGGTGAAGCTCTCCGACGATACCGACAGTCTCACCGTCGATGACGACAGATGCAGCCCGACCGTCGATGAACGACGGATGAGCTGTCGCCGGTGTTTCCAGTTCCACGCCGAAGTTACGAGCGATAGTCTGGAGTCGCGCCTTCGCGTCCTCGTACGACGAGTCCGCGCGTGCGAGCGCACCCGCGACCGTCCGCCGCTCTGCGACACCGCTCGGTTCCGCCTCGTCGCGTACGGCTGCAAATCCAACCTCGGCGATGGCCTGCGGATATGTCCGGTGCGTGTTGTTCTCCAGCACCATCGCGAGTGACGGGAGCGCCCACGTCCGGAGCATCGTGTAGTCCTCGCTGTACGGTCCCTCGATTCGAACCGGCTCCCCACCGCCGAGCACGTCGGTGCCGGGCTCAACGTCCATCCGCTCGTAGTTCTCGCGCTCGGCGGTCATGTGGAAGTTCAGCAGGTCCTCGAAGCCGAGCCCGACGAGCGTCTCGCGCGCGGCGCGTTCGAGCCGCGAGCGGTCGTGGCGACCACCGACCGTCGACACGTCTGGATATCGGGGGTCAAGCTCGTTGAATCCGTATGCGCGACCAACGTCGTCCACGAGGTCGGCCGGATGGAGCACGTCTGACCCGGTAGGGCGGAATCGTCGACCTCGTAGGCGGCTCGCCGTCGTCGGTGTCGTCGACACGGCGTCGAGTCCCGACGCGCTCGAACAGGTCGACGACGTCGTCCGGTTCCGAGGTCGATACCAAGTGTCGATTCGATGCGCTCGTGGTCGACGGTCTTTCTCCGTATCTCGAAATCCGGCGCGGACGACGTGTCGCGGCGCGTCGTCGGCGTACTCGACGTCGACCTCCTCGACGCGACCGCCGCGCGCGTCGAGCGCGTAACAGACGATCGCGAGCATCCGGTCGATGGTCCACTGGTCGGTTCCCGTCATCTCGACGAGCAGGTCGCGCGAGCCCTCGTCGACCTCCGTCCGCTTCCCGTTGATGACCGGCGGGAACGAGAACAGCCCGATATCGTCGTAAATCGCGGGATAGGTCTCGTACTCTGCGACGAGGTCGGCGAACTTCTCACCGATAGGATGGTCGGCGAGCACGTCTGCGGGCGTCATCTCCGTCTCGGCGTCGAGTGGAACGAACGTGTCACCGTCGGGATCGATTCCCCGGTAGGTGATAGTCTTTCTATGCTCGTCGCCATCGAACGCCCCTCCTTTCACCATCGCGAGGTCGTGGACGCCGATTGCGCCCTTGGCTCGCTTGCGCCCCATCGTCGCGTGGAGCTTCTCTTGCAGTTGGATGAGCGACTCCAGTTTCCCCTCGGTCATATCCACACCGCGGATGACCGCAGCGGTGACGTACGGTCGCTCCTCGGGCACGTCCTCCACCTCGACGCGCCACTCGGCGTCGTTCGTAGACGGGACGTACACACCGCGCACGTCACCGTACTGATAGCGGAGCGAGCGCGCGACTCCCTCGACAGAGAGCCGGTCGAGTCTGTCGGGAGCGAACTCTAACTGGAACTCTCCCGTCGTCGGTCTCGCCCTCGAACTCCAGTCCGAGCGCGAACAGGTCAGCTTTCAGCTCCTCGTCCGGCTTGTCGTGGCCCGCCAGCTCGCGCAGTTCGTCGGGGTCGATCTCGACGACCGGCATCACGCGAGCACCTCCACGTTCCGCAGCAGGTCAAGGTCACATAACGTCCCGTGCACGTCGCGGATATCCTCGAAGCCGTACATCAGCATCAGCAGCCGTTCGAGCGCGAGTCCCCACGCCATCACGTCGCACTCAACCCCCAGCGGCGAGAGCACCTCCTCGCGGAAAATGCCCGAGTTCCCGATTTCGACGATTTCGCCCGTCGTCGGGTGGGTGCCGAACAGCTCGAAGCTCGGCTCCGTGTACGGATTGTAGTGCGGTTTGAACTCGATATCCGTGATGCCGAACTGGGCGTAGAACTCCTCGAAGGTACCCATCAGATCGCGCACAGAGAGATCTTCCGCCATCACCCACCCTTCGATCTGGAAGAACTCCAGCAGGTGCGTCGCGTCGAGCGTGTCGTTGCGGTACACCTTCTCGACGGTGAAGAACCGCTGTGGGCGGTTCGAGGTCCCCGATAGCTTCGCCCGAGAGGTACCGCATCGACAGCGAAGTGGTGTGCCCGCGAAGCGCGACCTCCTCGGCAAACTCACGGCTCCACGGCGAGTGATACCCTTCGCCGTCCTCGCCGACGCCGTTCCGGTGGGCATCCTCTACTCGGTCGACGAGGTCGTCGGGGAGGTCGGTCATCGGATCGGTATCGAGGGTGAACCGGTCCCAGTGGGTGCGTGCGGGGTGGTCCTGTGGCATAAACAGCGCGTCGTTGATCCAGAAGTCGGCGTCGGCGTGCGGTCCCTGCATTTCCTGGAATCCCATTCCGACGAGCGTGTCCTTCACGGACTCGGCGGTCTGGCGCAGAATATGCGTCTTCCCGCCGGTGACGGGCTCGGCGTCGGCTTCGACGTTGTACTCAGCGAACTCCACGTCCTTCCACGCGCCCGAAGTCAGCATCTCCGGCGTCAGTTGGCCGACGGTCTCGGCGGTCTCAACACCTTCCATCAGCGCCGTCACGCCGTCGTCGGTGAGCGTGACCAGTCGTCGGGTCTGCTCGTGTCGCGTCACGAGTCCACGGTCGACGAGCCGGTCGACGGTCGCGGCGTCGAGGTCGCTGGCTGCGTCGGTCGTGTCAGTCGCGTCGGTCGCGATTGCCCCCAGTGCTGCGGTCTCGGCGTCGGTATCGGGGTCGGCGTCCGCGTTGACGGAGAGCTCGCCCGAGTCGATCGAGCCGAGTCCCTTCCGCGCGAAGTTCGACAGCGCGATGTCGACCTCCGGCCCTTCGAGTCCGGACGCGCCGATGACCTGTCCCATCGAGACGGGGTCGTCGGTCGCGCCGGCGTCGACGGCCGCGCGGTAGAGTCGGAGCTCCGGCAGGCCGTCAGTTCGGTACCGTTCGCCCTCTTCGGTGAGCGCGAGTGATTCCTCGGTTCGCTCCTCGAGGGCGACGAGACCCTCGTCTTCGAGGTCGAAGGCCGCCCCGGTGAGCGTCTCGGGTTTCTCGTCGGTCTCGGCGGCGAGCTGTTCGATTGATTTTGCGTCGGTCGCGCTCGCAGATTCGAGCAGTGCGACCGCGGCGTCGGGTAGCTGCATCTGATTGTTTGCGTCTGTGACCCTGCGTCAGTTAGCGGTTCCGACTGTGAGTACGGGATCTGGACTGTGATCGCTTTCTTCCACACTACTGCGCCGTCGATTCCTTCGGCAACACCACGACCATCTCGAGTGCTTGGCCCAGGATACAGCATCGCGGCCGCAGGCGGTCGAGTCGCGCCACACGGGCGCGACGGACTGCGTGCTCGCGTGTCGCTCCGCTCCCGCTCGCCGGGGCGCGGCCATTCGGCCGCTCTCCCAACCCTTCCCCACACCGCACACGCGCGCTGGAGCGCGCGGTGCGGTAGGCCACCGCCTCCGTTGCCTGTTTGGTGGCGTGGCCCGAGCGCGCAACGGCGCGCGAGTCAGCGCGAGGGATGAACGAGCGAAGCGAGTGAATCGGCTGGGGAGGCGTGTGGGCTGTCCGGGTGGACAGAAAGGGGCGGGCGTGTCGCGCGTGTTTGGTCGGCTCCGTGACCACTCTCGACGCGAACGAAGTGAGCGAGAGATGTCACGGGGAGACCGCGACACGTCCGGGGCTTTCAAGCTGTTCGTGAGAAGGTAGTCGGCGGAATCAGCAAGCGACACGTCCGGGGCTTCCTGGCTGTGCTCATCGACGCAGTCAGAACAACCAAGCAACACGTCTGGGGCGTTCAAGCTATTTCTGACAACGTGACCGAAGCCAGCAGAGCGAACGGGACACAACAGCCTTCCGTCCGGACGGCAAAATCACACCATGAGCACGAACTTCGACGAACAGCAGTGGCGAGCAGAGCTCGAAGGCCATCGCGACCACAAAGACGACTTCTTCGCGACGGAACGCCAGTCGCCGATTCCAGCCGACCAGCGGGAGACGTTCGACGGGCTCAGCTACTTCGACCCGGATCCGACCTACCGCGTCGAGTCGGACATCGACACCATCGACAGCGACGACACCATCACGATGGAGACAACCGTTGAAACCGAACAGGAGTACGAACGTGTCGCCCGGCTCACCTTCGAACTCGACGGTGAGGAGCGGACACTCGTCGCGTACAGCGGCGTGAATCAGGACGGTGAGTCGCTGTTCGTCCCGTTCCGCGACAAGACGACCGGCCAGCAGACGTACGGCGCAGGGCGGTATATGGAGTTCGAGATCGACGGCGATATGGCCGACGCGGAGACCGTTACGCTAGATTTCAACCTCGCGTACCATCCCTTCTGCGCGTACAACGATGCGTTCGCGTGCCCGCTCCCGCCCGAGGAGAACTGGCTCGACGTATCGATTGAAGCAGGCGAGAAGCTCCCGGACAATTAGTGAAGCAGGCGAGAAGCTCCCAGACAGTTAGGCGACGCCGACGGTGAGTAGCGTGCCGTAGGTTCGGTAGCGCTCGACCATCGCCTCACGAGAGTCCCAGTCGTCGGTCGGGAACTGGGCGGCGGGAGGAATCTCGGTCTCCTCATCGGCGATATTATCCTGTGAGGCGACGGCGAAGCCGGACTCACGGAAGGCACGGCGGTACTCACCGGCGTCCCAGCGAGTCATCTCAATCGCGATGTTCTCCTGCCACTCGTGGCTATGGACGTTCTCCTCGTAGTAGTTCACGGCGCAGTGAAAGGTGCCGCCGGGCCGGAGAACGCGGGCGACTTCTTCGAGCGTCTCGTGTGGGTCACGGCTGTAGTAGAACGCCTCCATCGTGACGACGTGGTCGATGCTGTCCTCCTCGAAGGGGAGCGATCCGAAGTCGCCGACGACGAAGCCGATATTCTCGTGGCCCGCCTCCTGGGTGTATTCGCGGGCGTTGCGTGCCATCTCGGGAGCACCGTCGAGACCGTACCCCCGGCCGATACTGTTCGTGTCCGCGAGCGCGCGCAGCGGATAGCCACTGCCGGTCCCCAGATCGAGGACGGTGTCACCGGCCTCCACGGGCATCCGTGCGAGGACGTGTTTCGCGGTGTGCCAGTGGCGCTGTTCCATTCCTTTGTCACGACCATCGGCCGCCCACGCATCGAACTCGTCGCTGACGCTCATATCAGCGGGATGGTTCGCGACTACTTCAGCCGTGTGTTCCCCACGCAGCGCTGGATTTTAGCCGAGACACGGTGAGTCACTGTATGGTCAGTTCCCGCCGCCGATTCCGACTCACCGATATCGCCCAACAAGTAGTCGGCGGATTCCTGCTCGCCGGCCCCTTCGTCGTCACCGCAGAGGTGTGGCAGCTCGCCAGCGAGATGAGCACAGTGCAGGGACTTCTCGCAGTGTGTCTCGTCTTCGCTATCGGCTACGGTGCACTCTACAAGGCAGACAGCGACCGTGACCCAGACCGCGAGCGCGAGGTGGCCGGTGTCCCGATACGGTTCGTCTCGCTTATGTTCGTCTCGTTCGGCTCCGTCGCAGTACTCGCATTCGTGTTCGATGCACCCGGGACGTTCTTTGCCGAGTTCGGCGTCGACGCGGGGGAACGGTTCGCGACCGGCGGCCGTGCCATCGCTATGGGAGCGATTTTCTCCGTCGTTGGGGCAGCGACCGCCGATACAGTACTTTGAAACGAGAGGTCTCAGCTCAATCGTCTTTTGAAACGAGAGGTCTCAGCTCGACTGTTGGAGGGCTCTCAGCTCGACCGTCGGTCGTCAGGCGGTCAGAACCTCCCAGGGACGCGGGATGATACCAACGAGGGCAGCACCTGCAATCGGTGCCCAGTAGAAGCCGACGAACGCTGGCCCGAGTGTCTCTCGTACGGCGAGGACTCCCGCGATTACGAGGAATGCGACGGTGAGCATCGACCAGACCGCGAGCGCTCGCTGGCGCTGTTCGTTCACGGCCGAGAATACAACCGGGCGGAAAAAACGGTTCCGCCGGAACTTCGAGTTTTAAGATGGAGCCACTCCCACGGTGGGTATGGAGTACGACCTCGCTATCGAGAACACGCCCGCGACTATCTCCGGTGGAACCGGTATCCTGCTCATCCACCCGTCGACGGGAGAGACGGATCGTATCGACACCGATTTCCTGAAGACCGATACCGACCACCGGCTCGTCGTCTCCACCAGAACCACCGCCCGGGAGGTCGCACAGAAGCTCGACTACTACGAGGTGAATCGTGAGATGACCGATATCCTCGACACCCTCTCGGTGGAGCGGGGCTACTCGCGGCGCACCTCGGAGAGCGTCCACTACATCTCCGCGCCCGACGATACCGACGCGCTCGTCGCAAAGGTAGAATCGTTCCTCCAGAACCACGACGGAAAACTGCGCATCTCGTTCGACTCCATCACCGAACTCGCCTACTACGCCGACGAGGACAGCGCCCGCGAGACGGTCGAGGCGATTCTCGACTTGCTCGCGGAGTACGACGCCGTCGGCCTGTTCCATCTCGCAGAGGAGGTCCACGATGCCGATGTGGTAGCGGGCTACCGTGACCTGTTCGACGCCGTCATCGAACTGAGCGAGGACGGCACCGTCACTGCCGACTTCTAGTCCTCGACGCCCAGCGCGTCGAATGTTCGTGTTGCCCACTGGAGCGCATACGCGCTCCCGTGATCGGCGTATGTCTCTGTCGCGAGCGCGCTGAACGGCGCGAGAAGCTCGATTCCACCTTCGTTCGTGTGCCGGACCGCCGCACACGCAAGCTCTGCTGCCGCCGCGAAGCTCGTCTGGTTCCGTGCGAGTTCCGTCGAGAGACCGTCAAGACGCGGCTTCAGTCGCTCGCCGGCGTCGATCCACTGGTCGTGGAGTTCGGGATGTTCGTCGGCCCAGCCAGCGAACGTGGCGCGTGTTGTAACGCCCTTGTACGCCGCATACAGCGCAGCTGCGAGCTGGTAGGTGTCGACCGGCGACAGCGGTGACTGCTCGGCGAGCTGCCGGTAGCGCGCGCCGAAGAAGCCGAGAAACTGTTCGGGGACATCGGTCCCGATTTCGACGAGCGCCGTCGCGATGAGAAAATCGACGAACGCGTCGGGAGAGCTCGCTGTCCGCGGCTTGACGAAGACGAACGCCGGGTCTGTCTGTCGCGTCCACGTCACGCCGCCGTCACCGGGTGCGCCGATGGTAAAGCTATCACTCGCGAGTTCGTGTAACACGTCAGGAGCGTTCTCCGGGACCCACCGCGGGTCGTACTCGAGGAGGTCGAGACTGTCGGCACGCAGTCCTAACTGCTCGGCGACAGCCGGGTCAAGCGTCTCGAAGTCCCGTTCGACGTCGAGCACGACGGCTCCCGGTGCGTGCTGCTCACGGACGGCGTCGAGCGTCGAATCGAGGTCGCGGTCGGCGAACATCCTCAGGCGACGAGGACGGCGATAACCGCGAGCGAGGCGAGCGCGGCGACGCCGACGGTACCGAGGACGACCTTCGTAGCATCACTCATTGTTCGAGACTCTGCGTGCGAGCGGTTAAAGCCTTCAGTTCCCGCACCGATTCGGGGCCAAAAAATCGAGACTACTCGCCGATATCGCGGTCCCCGAGCCACTCTTCGGGCATCTGGATAACGTAACGACCGTTCTCGCGGAGCGCGATGATGTACTCGTCACGGTCGTACAGCTCCATCAGATTCAGCTCGTACTGCCCGGGCTCGACGATCTTGATCGATTCGAACTGGTCGTTGAGCTGTTCGCGAAGCTCCGACATATCCGTCTCGTCCTCGCTCGGCTCGGAGACAACGCGTCCATCCGATGGCTGTGGCCGGTCGTCGTCGCCACCGTTACCGTAGTCACCATCGTGCGTCGCCGTTGTCGTTCGTCGAGTCGTCGAGAGGGCCAGCGTCGGCCAGCTCGTCGTCGGAGACAGTATCCGAGCGGGCACTCGCCTGCGCGCGGTCCTCGTCGCTCTCCTCACCGGCGGCGTCTGCGTCGATGATGTCAGCGTCGGTGCTCGACTTATCGACAATCGAGTCGGACGTTTCGGCTTTGTCCATCGCGTCGGGTGTCGGCGAAGTCGCATCCGAACCGTCTTCGGCTTCGTCGTCGATAGCGGAGCCGTCCTCGTTGAGTCCACCGCGTCGAATTGGATCGGCGGCGTCAGAGGAATCGGGCCACGGTGCATCCACACTCGGGGTTTCACCGTCCGTATCGCCCGAATTGGGGGTATTTTGTGGCTCTGAATCCCCTTCGTTTCGAGTGGAGTCACTCGTTGACACGGAGGAACTTGCACTCGATGGCGTAGGCTCTGTCGACGTGTCGCCGCCAGCGGTCGGGACATCGCCATCGGTTGGGGCGTCGCCATCGGTGTCGCTACGTCCATCCGGATCGTCTTCTCTGGAGACGAAATCGCGGACCTTCGTCGCGGCACGACCGACCGTTGAGGCGGTCCCCCCTGGATCGGCCGATTCCGGAGGAGCGTCGGACTCTGTAGGGTCGTCGAATGCCTCACCGTCAGGCTGGAACTGGAATGTGTTGCCGCCACACTCGGGACAGCCGCCGAGCATCTCCTTGGAGCCGTCGGCGAACGTGTAGCCGCAGGCGGTGCACTGGTGGGGCATCTACTGGTCGTGGATGAGAGTACTGATAAGGTTCTCGTCTTTGTGCAGCGTCTCGATGCGGTTCGCCGGGCCGATAACCGTCAGCTTCCCCTTCGAGGATTTGCCCATCAGCTTGCCGAACAGGCTGGTGTCGTCACCGGTGGGGATAGTTTCGATCTCGATACCGGTGAAGCCGTCCGGCGAAATTTCGGACATCGTCACCTCGATAAGCTTCGACTCCTCGTCGGGGTTGAGCCCCTGTTCGAGAATGATGATGTCGCCGTCGTGGACGCTATCGAGGATGAGCCGAATTTTCTCCATCGTGCGGAGTCCATCCATCCGCTCGGCGCTGATCATATCGATCTGCACGCCGTCGTCGGAGTGTTGTGGTTCGGACATTATCCGAAATACTCCGCGATTTTGTCGTACACTTCATCCATATTGTCACCCTCGAGCGCTGAGAGAGGAATCGTTTCGTGTTGTGGGAATGCGTCCCGGATACGCTTGACCGACGCGTCGTCTAGGTCGGTCTTGTTGGCGAGGATGAGAACGGGGAGGTCTTGGCTCTCGATGATACCGATGAGCATTGTGTTCACCTGCGTGAACGGATCCGTCGTGGCGTCGAGCACGTAGATGACACCGTCGACGTCCTCGCGCAGCCAGTGCATCGCCTCGGCAACACCCTCCGTCGCCTCTCGAGAGCGCCGAACGGCGTCCTCCTTCTCGATGTCGTGTTCGAGGAACTCCTCGTAGTCGATTTTTGTCGTGACACCGGGAGTGTCGACGATATCGATGGAGACCGTGCGTCCGTCGCGCTTAATTTCGATATCCTCCTTGCGTCGGGCACGGCGTGTCTCGTGTGGCACGTGACTCTCGGGTCCGATAGCGTCACCGGTCCAGTCGCGGGCGATACGGTTCGCAAGTGTCGTCTTGCCTGCGTTCGGCGGGCCATAGATTCCGATCCGCTTCGGTTCCGACCCGGCGAACAGACTCGACGTCACCGTGGAGATGCTTGATCTGATATTGGTGAGTAGTCCCATTCCTTTCTCCGACAGCCCGTTATATGACGTGGGCCGCTCTGTCCGTATCACTTCGCTACGCGCACTTAAGCTTGTGTCAGACAACAGGTCGCATACGGCTCTCTGCCCGTTCTTTCCTCCTGTTTGTGTCAGACAACAGGTCGCATACGGCTCTCTGCCCGTTCTTTCCTCCTGTACCCGTTCGTATTCTCGCTGTGTGTTTTGTACTTCCGCTGTACCCTCCGAATTTCCGGTTGTATCAGATTTTCTCTTGTGTGATCTTCTCTTGTGTACTTGTACCCGCGGGCGCGCACGCTAGCCGAATCGGGGCAAATACTCGGAGTTGTGGGGCAAAAATGTTCGAAGTCGTCAGACAGACGGCAGACGAGTGACAGTCGTACGGCTGACAACTGGAAACGACGTCGTATGAGATCGCCCTGATGCCAGGAAGCGCCGGGGAGGAGTGAGAATGTTACCGACTGGAGAGTGAGAACGAGAAGAGAGAGGGAGAAAGATTGTCCATTTCTACAACCCCCACCCCTTCGTTTCGGGTGGAACTACTCAATACCCCACCCCACGGGTAATCAAGGGTAAAACACGATTCCGCAGCTACACGCCTCAGAAGCCGAAAAATCGAAAGAATCGGTACAGTACAACCCCACAACTCCATCCACTATTCCGTTTTCTCTAGTACGGGTTTGGTTATTAGGTATCTATAATAAAGATACCGGCTTTTCTAGGCCTAGTTCAACGTGATACTCCCCCCACCCCCGGGTTCGGACGCTACTCCAGTCGAAACGAAGGGGTGGGGGTTCCACCGGATAAACTACACCATTCCTAGAACTAACCGACGAGACTACTATTGACCTCTAGTTACACTCCGTAGCTCAGAATAATACTAGTGTCTCTAGGGTAATCTAGTAGCCACCGTTTCTCCTCTAACAGACGGGTGTGTGAAACACGAGTAATGTTCTCGCGTTAGGTCGTCGAGCCGGACGAGGGGCCGGACGAGAGCCGAATTTTCTGTCCGTGTCCGAATACTCGAGTTATAGTCGTTTTATATTCGCTCTGTCTGGCTTCCGCTTTTCTGCTCTCGGAATGAACTGTTCTACTCCTGTGGTGAACTACGGTGGGTGCGTGTCCATTCCAGTCGCAACGGTGGTGTCTCCCCCTGGTAGCCCACATTTTCACGTGTTCGCTCCGTAATACTTAATAGCGGAACCACCACCAGTTCGTTTGCATCACCTGACCCCCGCCGACAGCACGCACCCTCGATACAGCCGGTCTGATTCGGCCCTACGAGGGTATCAACATACGCGCGTCGGTATTCCACCCGAAACAGCGGGGTCACGACCCAACAATGACAGACGACACTCCTAACGCCGAGGACGAGGAACCGCCCGCTGGCGAGCCGGCCCCCCCAGACGAAACGGAGGAGGTGGAAGAGGAGGAGCTCGGAATCGACGGCAGTGACGATGCGACTACCGGACACGAGTCGCTCGACACCGCAGAGATCGATCTTGACGACATCGTTCTCGACGAGCCGGCCGACGACCCGGCTGAGGCGTCTCGTGGTCTCTTCGACGACCTCCTCGAAGGCGAACCCATCTTCGAGAACAAGGAGGTGCTCCGCCCTTCCTACACTCCGCACAAGCTCCCCCACCGCGAGGAACAGATCAACAATATGGCGACTATCCTCGTCACCGCTCTGCGAGGAGATACGCCGTCGAATATCCTCATCTACGGAAAGACGGGAACCGGCAAAACCGCGAGCGCGAAGTTTGTCTCCGAGGAGCTGGAGACCACCTCGAAGAAGTACGAGGTACCCTGTGAGGTCCAGTACATCAACTGCGAGGTAACCGACACCCAGTACCGCGTGCTCACACAGCTCGCGAACAAGTTCATCGACGAGAACGAGCAGCTCGTCGAGGAGAAGTTAGACGAACTCAGAACGCTTCGCGAGCGCGCTGCTGCCGCCCAAACTGACGAAGAGTCGACCGACGAGCTCGACGACGGAACATCCGTCTCGGAGATTCTCGCCAGCGACCTCGATGTGTCTGACGGTCCCTTCGAGAGTATCGACGACCTCGATGCCCGTATCGAGAAACTGGAAGCCGACTACGAGGAGTTCGAGCCGGCACCGATGACAGGATGGCCCACCGATCGTGTCTACCAGACGTTCTTCGACGCCGTCGACTACCACGAACGCGTGGTCGTCATTATGCTGGACGAGATCGACAAGCTGGTCGAGAAATCCGGCGACGACACGCTCTACAATCTCTCACGGATGAACTCACAGCTCGACAACTCCCGGGTCTCCATTATGGGTATCTCAAACGACCTGAAGTTCACCGAGTTCCTCGACCCTCGCGTCAAGTCGAGCCTCGGCGAGGAGGAGATCGTTTTCCCGCCGTACGACGCCACTCAGCTCCGAGATATCCTCCAGCAGCGCTCGGAGGTCGCGTTCAAGCCCGACTCGTTGGGCGACGACGTGATTCCGCTGTGTGCTGCCTTCGCCGCACAGGAACACGGAGACGCTCGCCGCGCACTCGATCTGCTCCGAACAGCCGGCGAACTCGCCGAGCGCGACCGCACCGAGAAGGTCCACGAGGAACACGTCCGGAAGGCACAGGAGAAGATCGAACTCGACCGCGTGGTCGAGGTGGTCCGGACACTTCCGATGCAGTCGAAACTCGTCCTCTACGCGACCGTCCTGCTGGAGAAGAACGGCGTCCACAATATCAACACCGGCGAGGTGTTCAACATCTACAAGCGCCTCTGTGAGGAGATCGACGCCGATGTGCTCACGCAGCGGCGCGTCACGGACCTCATCTCCGAACTCGATATGCTGGGTATCGTCAACGCTGTCGTGGTCTCGAAGGGCCGCTACGGCCGCACGAAGGAGATATCGATGTCAGTTCCAATCGAAGAGACGGAAGCCGTCCTTCTCTCGGATTCGCGTATCGGCGAGGTCGAGGACGCACAGCCGTTCGTGCAGGCCCGATTCGATAATTGATTTCGACGCCTACTGTCCGATTCGATAATTGATTTCGACGCCTACTGTCCGATTCGATAACTGATTCGATGTCCACTGTCCGATTCGACAACTGATTTCGACGCCTACTCTTCATCATCCGGACGCGCGAGCAGCTCCTCTTGGTACGCTGCGACGGCCGCCACCACGGCATCGGCGTCGTCGTCGGCCACGTCGTGCTCGTCGAGACTCTGATACAGCAGTTCGACGGCGCGCTCGATGTGGTCCGGCGTGAACGGTACGTGGAGATGTGCCTCACGCACGGATGGCCCGTCGTACGTCTCTGGACCGCCAGCTGCCTCACAGAGGAAGTCGGTCTGTGTCTCACGGAGCCGTTTGATGTCTGCATTCGCGAAGAACTCGCCGAGCTCGTCATCACCGACGAGCTGCGCGTAGAAGTCGTCGACCACGTCCGCGATACCCTCACGACCGCCGAGCCGGTCGTACAGCCGCCCCTGTGTCATATCCGGCAGTTCTGGTGGAGAAAGTAAACTGTTCCGGCCGTTCTCCGGGTCTGCCCCGCTGTTTCCGAACTTCGTACACAGCCCCCTGTTCACTGTCTATTCTCACATACAGACCCCTCTATTTCGGATGGAGCTGTCGGTTCCCACGGTAAGCTTTAGTCCGCAGGAGTGTTCGCTGTGGATATGGATTATCGCGAACTCGAAGGAACACGCGAGTTCGTCGCAGGGCTCGACCACGGCGGCGACTGGCGCGCACAGATCGAGACGTTCGCCGCCGAGGAGGACATCGGCGCGGCCTTCTTCGTCGGACTTGGCGCGGTGCAGGACGTCGAGTTCTACTTCTACGACCAAGACGAGCAGGAGTACTATCCCGAGTACTTCGACGAGCCGCTCGAAGTCGCCGCGTGCGTCGGAAATATCTCGACGCTAGACGATGAACCGTTCGCCCACACGCACGCGGTCTGTTCACGTGAAGACGGCACGACGGTCGCTGGCCACCTGAACGCGGGGACGGTGTTCGCCGGTGAACTGTACGTCCGCGCGTTCGACGCCGACCTCGTGCGCGAGCACGACGAGACGACCGACCTCGATCTCTGGCCGCTGTAGATGGACGACAAGGCGTACTTCGCACAGATCGAACGACAGCTCGATGCCGCCTTCGACGTGGCCGAGGAGGCCAAGACCCGCGGTGAAGACCCCAAGCCGGAGGTCGAGATTCCGGTCGCGAAGGATATGGCCGACCGTGTCGAGAATATTCTCGGTATCGACGGAGTTGCCGATCGCGTCCGCGAGCTCGAAGACGAGATGTCGCGCGAGGAGGCCGCACTCGAACTCGTGACGGACTTTGTGGAAGGGACCGTCGGCGACTACGATTCCCGCGCCGGAAAGGTGGAGGGCGCGGTCCGGACAGCCGTCGCACTCCTCACCGAAGGTGTCGTCGCAGCTCCAATCGAGGGTATCGACCGCGTCGAACTGCTGGAGAACGACGACGGGACGGAGTTCATCAATATCTACTACGCGGGCCCGATTCGCTCAGCCGGCGGGACGGCACAAGCGCTCTCGGTTCTCGTCGGCGACTACGCTCGCGCGCTGCTCGGTATCGAGGAGTACAACGCCCGTACGGACGAGACGGAACGATACGCCGAGGAAATCGCGCTGTACGACAAGGAGACCGGGCTCCAGTACACGCCGAAGGACAAAGAGACCAAATTCATCGCCAAACATCTGCCCGTGATGCTGGACGGCGAGCCGACGGGCGACGAGGAGGTCTCCGGCTTCCGCGACCTCGAACGCGTCGACAGCAACTCCGCCCGGGGCGGGATGTGTCTCGTTCTCGCGGAGGGTATCGCCCTCAAGGCCCCGAAGATTCAGCGCTACACCCGCCAGCTCGACGAAGTCGACTGGCCGTGGCTGCAGGACCTCATCGACGGGACGTACTACGAGGACGAGACGAGTGCAGCCGAAACCGAGGAAGATGGGGAGGAATCAGCGGGCGACGTAGATGACCAGCAGCCGGACGACGGCGACGCCCACACCGACTCCACCGGAGCCGACGGCCCGCCGCGGGCCGAGCCGTCTCAGAAGTTCCTGCGCGACCTCATCGCCGGGCGACCAGTATTTGGCCATCCCTCCGAGAACGGCGGATTCAGGCTCCGATATGGACGCGCCCGCAATCACGGCTTCGCGACCGCCGGCGTCCACCCTGCGACGATGCACATCGTCGACGACTTCCTCGCGACCGGGACCCAGATCAAGACCGAACGGCCAGGGAAGGCGGCCGGTGTCATCCCGGTCGACTCCATCGACGGGCCGACAGTCAAGCTCGCGAACGGCGACGTGCGCCGCATCGACGACCCCGCGGAGGCGAAGGAGGTGCAGAACGGCGTCGTCGAGATTCTCGACTTGGGTGAGTACCTCGTCAACTACGGGGAGTTCGTGGAGAACAACCACCCGCTCGTGCCGGCCTCCTACGTCACCGAGTGGTGGCAACAGGACCTCGCGGCTGCGGGCGCGGACGTACAGGCGCTCACAGACGACCCCGCCGTCGATCTCGACAACCCGAACGCCGCACAGGCGCTCGCGTGGGCCAACGACTATGACGCCCCGCTTCACCCGGCGTACACCTATCTGTGGCACGACCTCTCCGTCGACGCCTTCGAGTCACTCGCGGCGACGGTCGCGGAGTCCGGTCGGTTCGCAGAGGCCGACGGCGGCCTGCTCGAAGCGCCGCCCGACGAGTCACACGCCCAGACGCTCGTCCTCCCCAACACCGACGCGGTCACCGATGCACTCGAAGCCATCGTCATCGAGCACACGCAGGGCGACGACACGGTTTCGATTCCCGATGCCGTCCCGTTCGTCCGCTCGCTCGGGCTGACCGACGACCTCGACAAGACGTGGGAGTCGCTCTCTCCTGATGCACGCGCGTGGGCCGACGGCGAGAACGCACACCGCGCTGCCACCGAGGTCGCGCCCTTTGATCTGCAGGAGCGCGCGCCAACCCGCATCGGCAATCGGATGGGCCGTCCCGAAAAGTCCGAGCAGCGCGAGATGTCACCGGCCGTCCACACGCTCTTCCCAATCGGTGAGGCGGGCGGTAGCCAGCGTGACGTGACGGGCGCGGCCAAACAGCGCGACGTGTCGCCTGCTGCGCCCGGCGAGGTCGATGTTGAGGTCGCTCGCCGGCGGTGTCCCGACTGCGACAACGGCACCTTCCGCGGTCGCTGTCGGGAGTGTGGCTCGTGGACGGAGCCACACTACGTCTGTCCCGACTGCGAGCGCGATGTGGAGCCGGACGAGTCGGGTCGCGCCGAGTGTCCCCGGTGTGAGACCCTCGCTCGATCGACCGAGTACCGCAATCTCGACTTGAATCAGGAGCTTCGCGACGCCCACGAGGCCGTCGGCGAGCGCGCCGGCTCCTACGATATCCTGAAAGGCGTCAAGGGGCTCACCTCGATGCACAAGATTCCCGAGCCACTCGAAAAAGGGATTCTTCGAGCCAAGAACGACGTGTCGTCGTTCAAGGACGGCACCATCCGCTACGACATGACCGACCTGCCGGTCACGTCCGTCCGGGCGGCCGAACTCGACGTGACCGTCGACCAGCTGCGCGAGCTCGGCTACGAGACGGATATCGACGGCGAGCCGTTGCGCCACGACGACCAGCTCGTCGAGCTGCAGGTACAGGACGTCGTCCTGCCGGACGGTGCAGCAGAACATATGCTTCGCACCGCCGACTACGTCGACGACCTCCTCGAACAGTACTACGGGCTGGATGCGTTCTACGAACTCGACGACCGCGAGGAGCTGGTGGGCGAACTCGTCTTCGGGATGGCCCCCCACACCTCTGCCGCGGTCGTCGGGCGCGTCGTCGGCTTCACCTCCGCAGCCGTCGGCTACGCACATCCGTACTTCCACGCCGCGAAACGCCGCAACTGCTTCCACCCCGAGACGAAGCTGTGGTATCGCGATGAGACCAGCGAGTGGCACCACGGTCGTATCGACGAGTTCGTCGAACAGCGACTCGACACGACGACTGCCCGCGAGGACGACTTCGGGACGCTCGTTCAGGAGCTCGACGGCGACGTGTTCGTTCCTTCGGTGACGGACGATGGTCGTGAGACGCTCAAACCGGTGGAAGCGGTGTCGAAACATCTCGCTCCCGACCATATGATTCGTGTCGAAACCGAGGGCGGACGAGCGCTAACCGTGACCCCTGACCACCGTCTCTGCCGGTGGGACGGAGCTGTCGAGAAAATCGAAGCAAGTGAGATTGCTGTCGGTGACGACCTCGCTGTTCCGACACAGCAGTTGAGCGAGTCAACGGGAGAACAGATCGCTGCGGCTGACGGCGGCGTTGTGACGGATAGCGTCTCATCTGTTGAAATCGTTCAGAGCGACACTGAGTACACCTACTGTCTCACCGTCGCAGATACGCACACCCTCGTCGCGAACGATACATACGTCGCGCAGTGCGACGGCGACGAAGACTGCGTGATGCTCCTGATGGACGGACTCCTGAACTTCTCGAAATCCTACTTGCCCAACCAGCGCGGGGGGTCAGATGGATGCACCTCTCGTGATGTCCTCGCGTATCGACCCTTCGGAGATCGACGACGAGGCGCACAATATGGACATCGTGGACCAGTACTCTCGGGAGTTCTACGAGGCGACGCGCGAGCAGGCCGACCCCGAGGACGTGGATATCCAGATTGCCGAGGACACGCTCGGGACGCCCGGCGAGTACAGCGGCTTCGACCACACTCACGACACGACGGATATCGCGCTCGGTCCGGACCTCTCGGCGTACAAGACGCTCGGGAGTATGATGGACAAGATGGACGCCCAGCTCGACCTGGCACGGAAGCTCCGGGCCGTCGACGAGACGGACGTGGCCGAACGCGTCATCGAGTACCACTTCCTGCCGGACCTCATCGGGAACCTGCGCGCGTTCTCGCGACAGGAGACGCGATGTCTCGACTGCGGAGAGAAGTACCGACGGATGCCCCTCACCGGCGACTGCCGGGAGTGTGGCGGGCGCGTGAATCTCACGGTCCACGAGGGCTCCGTGAACAAGTACATGGACACGGCTATCCGCGTGGCCGAGGAGTTCGGCTGCCGGGAGTACACCAAACAGCGGCTGAAGATTCTCGAACGGTCGCTCGAATCCGTCTTCGAGAACGATAAGAACAAGCAGGGAAGCATCAGCGACTTTATGTAAAATCGGTCGGCTATTTGCGTCCGAACAGAGACCACAAATCGCCTCCCTCCGGTACGAACGCCTTCTCGACCACCCAGACGATACCAGCTAGAATCAGAAACAGGTATCCAGTCAATACGCTCTTCGGAAGCAGATTGTTGGTCGGGTAGAGCTGTCGCTGTGAAAGCGTAGCGGGCAAGGGTGACGCGAACGCGTCACCCGAACGCAATGTTCCCATTTGAATTGCTGAGTTCAGAGGCGAGCGCCGCGAACCTGCTGGAGCAGGTTCGCTGGCGCGAGGGCCTCTGCTGCCCGCGCTGCCGGTCTGAGTCGGTGATCAAACACGGCAGCTATCGAGAGTATCAACGGTATCTCTGTAAGGATTGCGACCGCACGTTCAACGACAAGACCGGCACGATCTTCGCGCACGCGAAGATCGGCCTCGACAAGCTGTTATTCGCGTTCTACTCGTTCCTCCGGTTCAACACGAGTATCCGCCAGTTAGACGCTGAAATTGACGTTTCGTATCGCTCGCTTCGCCAGCGCGTCGAGCAGTTCGCTAGAACGCTCGACGCGCCAGCCATCAACCTCGTTGGCCCGGTCGAGATTGACGAGTTCTACGTCTCTGCCGGGAAGAAAGGCCGCGAGCGCGACCAAGAGTCGCGCTCGCGTGCTCTCTCGAAACGCGGACGAGGAACGTATGAGGGGGACAAACCGCCAGTGTTCACGCTGGTTGATCGCGGCAGCGGTCAGCGATACGTCGTCCCAGCGAAATCCGCCGACGAAGCGACCGTACGACTCCTTCTCGAAAACCACGAGAAGGAGTCGCTGACCGTCTACACGGACGGATTTCGGGCCTACGATCCACTCGACGATGACGAGAGCTTCCACCGAGAATCAGTAATTCACGGTGACGGCGAGTACGTTGATGGAGACGCACACGTGAACACGTGCGAGAGCCACGCGTCGCTGGCGCGACGGTGGCTCTCGCCGCATCGAGGCGTCTCAAAAGACAAACTGACAGCGTATCTCAGACCGTTCCAACTTCGGCGACGAATCCTCCGCAAACCGGGACGAGAAGCACTGAAACAGATTATCCGAGAAGTTCTCTGACTCACCAACAATGTACTTCACAAGAGCAAGTCAGCAATCCTGTAGATATGAGGTCTGTGCCTGAAATCGGTATTATACTATTCCCGGTCAGTCCGAAAGCTCCCGCAACGACAATTATTCCTCCAAAAATTGTTGCGAGAAGCGTTGGTACTGCAATTTGAACGTGTAGCTGTCCGAGAAATTCCGAAATAGACATTTCCTCCTCTGACTCTGAGTGGACCACTACATCCTTTGGAAGTGGATAGTCTGACTCAGGAAATCTTATCCACCAATAATCTCCGTTGTTCACTGATCCTTTTCTCAAAATACCCTGCTCTACCATCTCGTCTAGCCTACTTGCGACTGTTTGCCGACTTGCCTCGAAACTGGAGCTAAGCGAACCCAAAGAGTGGATAGAATCGTTGCTATACCACAACTCCCTGAACACAGCCTCCTGAAGCAGGGCATTCTGAGTATTATTATCTATTCTTGACCTGAAATACTCTGGTAGTCCGCCATCACCCCGTTCAGCGTTCACAAAACAGTGATGTACATTCTCGGAATTGCTCTCGTTATTCACTGAACGACCTTTTCAGCGCCTTCTAAAAATATTCACCGACCATCATAATCATCTGATGCACCCACATAATGCATCGGACAAAGCGGAGGTACAACAATATGATTAGACAAGCAGCAAAGGTCATCGGACTCCTCGTAACCATACTCCTGCTGGTGGTCTGGGTAGTGCTGAACAACAATCTCCCCGGCTCTGTCAGCTTTGGAATGAATATAATCGTGGTACTTGCCGCGCTTCTCGCGGGGCTATTCAGCTATGTTTCGATTATAAAGAGCCGATAGTGCACCCACGGTGTAAACTTCATACTTCTTCCGCGTCCTACCGCTGTATGGTCAACAAAGCCGATATCGAGTGGACCGACCACGAGGGCGAGGAGACGGCGTTCCGCCGAAAGAAACTGGCCGCCGCGAGTGACGGCGAGGAGCTCGGCTGCTCACTGTACGAACTCGACTCCGGCGAGCGCCCATGGCCGCTACACTACCACACCGGCAACGAGGAGGCGTTCTACGTGCTCGCGGGTTACGGGACACTCCGACGCGGCGAAGGACAGGAGGACGTGCCCCTCGAACCGGGCGAGTACGTCGCCTGTCCGGCTGATGCGTCGGGCGCTCACCAAATCGTGAACGACGGCGACGAGTCGTTGCGGTATCTCGCTATCTCGACGATGCACGAGCCGGACGTACTCATCTATCCCGAGGTGGACGGGCTCGGTGTGATGGCCGGCTCGCCGCCAGGCGGTGATAGCGAGCGGTCAGTATCGGGATTCTATCAGCGCGAAGATGCCGTCGAGTACTGGGACTAGTCGGGAAACACGGAAGTCGCTCGCCCGTGTAGTCTCGCGTATGACTGAGCCAGCGACGTTCGTGTACGACGACGAGTGCGGTTTCTGTACGTGGTGCGCACAGCGGCTCATCGACCACTCCGACCTCGCCGTCATCGGCTTCTCCGAGATCGGTGACGAGCACCGGGAGCGACTCCCCGAGGACTGGCGCGAGGGCGCACATCTCATCACCGACGAGCAGGTGTACTCCTTCGGCGCGGCGATCGAGCAGGCGTTCGAGCGGAGCGACCTCGCGCCGCCGAAGTCCGACGAGACGCTGGACTTCCTCCGACAGTTCAGCGACTATAACCGCCTGCGCGAGAAGCTGTATCGCGAGGCAGCCGACCGCCGCGCGCTGTGGGGGAAGTTCGCTCGCCAGGACTCTCCCGTACGTCGCAAGTGAACAGGGGTCGGCTATATATCAAAAACGCCCCTGTTTCGGGTGGAACCGTGCGTTCGCGTCTCACACTCGAAGTAGCTTCATTATGTCCCCCGCCCCAGCGCCTGTATGCCCGGTCCCGTATTCATCGAGGGCGACCGCATCGACCTCCACGTCATCGAAGAGTCCGACGCCGAGACCATCCAGCGGTTGGTCAATCGGCCCGAAGTTCGGACGGACCTCGGGATGGCGACGCCCATCGCGTTGCACGAGGAGAAGGAGTGGATAACGAGCGATGACGACGGCGTCTCCCTGCTCATCGGCCTGGAGGAGGAGCCAATCGGGAGTATCTCGATGGACGAACCCAGCAAGTGGGGAACCTCGAACATCAGCTACTATCTCGACCCCGAGCGCTGGGGGAACGGCTACACGAGCGAGGCGCTGCACCTGCTCGCCCGGTACGCCTTCAACGAGCGCCGGGTCGCCAAGCTCACCGGTGACGTGTACGAGACGAACGACGCGTCGGCCGGTGTGATGGAGTCGGTCGGCTTCGTGCAGGAGGGCCGCCGCCGGAAGGAGGCGTTCGTCGACGGCGAACGTATCGACGTGCTCCGGTACGGCCTGCTCGCCGACGAGTACGAATATCCTGAGTAGGGAATCTCTGCTCTCACAGTTGCTGAGCCGTCGCCGTGCGGTAGCTGTGGCTGTCGGTTGCTGTGTGGCTGTCCGTTGCTGCGCGATCGCTGTGGCTGTCAGTTGCTGCGCGGTTTTTCAAAGAAAGCTGCACGGTGAGGCGCGAAGCGCCGAGCCGTAGGGCGCGCGGACTACCACGAGCCGACCGAAGGGAGGCTCGTGACAGGAGCACGCCCGCATATTTTCAATCTGGTTTTGCCGGGAGTGAGCGGAGCGAACTCCCGCGCAAAAAGAGACTCCTACATCATGCCGCCCATACCACCCATACCGCCCATGCCGCCACCCATGCCGGGTGCGCCGCCTTCGTCCTCCTCACCCTCGGTGGAGAGGTCGCCGGCGGAGATGATGTCGTCGATTTTGAGCACGAGGTTCGCGGCCTCGGTGGCAGACGAGATGGCCTGCTCCTTGGCGTGGGCCGGCTCGACGACGCCGGCGTCGTAGGTGTTCACCACGTCGCCGGAGAACACGTCGAGTCCGGCGTGGGTGTCGCCGTCGGCGTGGGCCGCACGAAGGTCGACGAGCGTGTCGATGGCGTCGAGCCCGGCGTTGTCAGCGAGCACGCGCGGGATGAGTTCGAGCGAGTCGGCGAACGCCTCGACTGCAAGCTGCTCGCGCCCCTCGACGGAGTCAGCGTAGTCGCGGAGTCGGGAGGCGACCTCGACCTCCGCTGCGCCGCCGCCCGGGAGCACGCGGCCGTCGGAGACGGTCGTTGCGACCACGTCGAGCGCGTCGCCGATGCCGCGTTCGAGTTCGTCGACGACGTGATCGGTGGAACCGCGCAGTAGGAGCGTCACGCCGTGGCTGTTCTCGCCCTCGACGTAGAACAGTTCGTCCTCGTCGTCACGCGAGATGTTGGCGACGCCGAGCGCGTCGGCGGTGGCGTTCTCGATGTCGGAGACGACGCTCGCGCCGGTGACTTCCTTGAGGAAGGCGATATCGGACTTCTTCACGCGGCGCACGGCGAGGATGCCGCGCTTCGCGAGATAATGCTGGGCCATATCGTCGATGCCCTTCTGACAGAAGACCACGTCCGCGCCGGTGTCGGCGATTGCGTCGACCTTCGCGCGGAGCTGCTCCTCCTCGCTGTCGAGGAACGACTGGAGCTGGTCCGGGGAGTCGAGCTGGAGCTCGGCGTCTACGTCCGTCTCGTCGAGCTCGATCGGGGAGTTCGTCAGGAGGACTTTTGCGTCCGTCAGATTGGTCGGCATCGACTCCTGAACGGGGTCCTTGTCGATGACGGCGCCGTTGAGCAGCTCCGACTCGCCCGCGGAGCGACCGGTCTGCGTCTCGATGTTGATATACTCCAGATCGACGACGTGGCTGCCGTCGTCGGCCTTGACGGTGACGCTCTCGACGGCCTCGACGATGAGCCGGCTGAGCAGCTCCTTGTTGAGCTCTGCGCCCTTGCCCGTCATCGAGGTCTCGGCGACCTTCCGGAGTCGCTCGGTGTCTGTCGGATCGACCGTCTCGGCGATGTTACCGATCTCCTCGCGGGCCTGCTCGCTCGCGAGGTGGAAGCCCTTGATGATCGCCGTCGGGTGGATATCCTGCTCGAGGAGGTCCTCGGCGTTCTTCAGGAGTTCGCCCGCGATGGCGACGGCTGTCGTCGTGCCGTCGCCGGCCTCGTCCTCCTGCGTCTCGGCGACCTCGACGATCATCGACGCGGTCGGGTTGTCGATGTCCATCTCCTGCAAGATGGTGACGCCGTCGTTCGTGACGGTCACGTCGCCCATCGAGGAGACGAGCATCTTGTCCATCCCCTTCGGCCCGAGGGTCGAACGCACGGCCTCCGCGACTGCCCGCGCTGCGGAGATGTTGTGTCCCTGCGCGTCCTCGTCTTTCATCCGCTGGGAGTCCTCGCCGAGAATTACCATCGGCTGGCCCTGCATTCGCTGTTGACTCATGTAGTAGGAGGATTGCCCGCGGTTCTATATAAATATGGCGCTCTCGTGTGTCACCTTTCTATCCAGCCGAATCCGATCAATTCGACAAAACCGCACGCAGGCGGTCGTCTATTCGAACTATTCGTAGTGTGGTATGGTATGTCGTATCTCTCACGAAACGGATGTTGTGGAGATGTTTATATGTCATACTGCCACCCTACAGTCGCTCCGCAGGTAACTTGTCATAGAAACGCCAGGACAGGGATTTGAACCACGGTCAGACGTGCTCACTGCGTTGCGCGCGACTTCCCTGATTCAAATCCTGAGGCGTCGCTCCGCAGGTAACTTGTTACAGAAACGCCAGGACAGGGATTTGAACCCTGGATCCATAATGGAACACGCTTTCCAGGCGTGCGCCTTACCACTCGGCCATCCTGGCTCAGTCCGTATCTATCCCGTTCGTGGTGTAAAGCGTTTCGAGACGGTCACGAAAAGCGAGTGTCTACGAGATACGACAGACCCGCGGTGACAGCTCCGACAATAACCGCTACGAGGAGTGCCAGCAGCACGGAAATCTCGGCGTTAGTCGTCAGTCGGTAGCCGAACGCGAGCACGACGAATAGCAGCCCGCTCGTGATACCCCACAGCGCGCTCTCGCGCACGACCGGCTCCATCACTCGACGCTGGCGATTGCCTCGATTTCGACGGCTACGCCTTTCGGGAGCGCCCCCGCCTGCACCGCCGACCGCGCCGGCGGCTCAGTGTCGAAGAACTCCGCGTACGCCGCGTTCATCTCCTCGAAGTCGTCGATATCGGCGAGGAACACCGTCGTCTTGAGCACGTCTGTCGGCGCTGCGCCGGCCTCCGCCAACACCGCCTCCAGATTCGATAGCGCGAGCTCGGTCTGCTCGGCTACGGACGCCTCGGCTCGAAGTTCGCCGTCGGGCGTGAGCGGAATCTGCCCGGCAGTGAAGACGAGTTCGCCGTTCGTCGTCGCCTGACTGTACGCGCCGACCGCCTCCGGCGCTTCGTCGGTGTGGACGATATTCTTCATACGTGAGGCAGGTGTGGCCCGCTCTTAATTCCGGTGGCGACGGAGCTCAGTCGAGTCCGGCTCAGCCCTGTGTTCGGCGGTGGTCACGTTGGCGAGGACTGTACCGGCCGTCGGGAGTTTCGCGACGATTCCCTCGCCGACGATGGCGAGACGTTTTTCTCACAGGGCCCGTCACACCTGCCAATGGAGTTGGAATCGGTCCCCGGCGTCGGGGCGAAGACGGCTGCGCGACTCCGTGAACTCGACGACCCCGAGGCCGTCCTCGACCGCGGGGACGTGGCCGCTATCGCTCGCGCACCGCAGGTGTCGGAGGGACAGGCCGCCCGCATCGCTAGAGGAGCTATTCGCGCCCGTCACGACGACACGGACAACTTCCTCGCCACTGACCGCGCCCGGGCGCTCTACGACGATGCCCTCGACCTGCTGCAAGCCGAGACCGTCACCGACTACGCCGCCAAGCGACTGGAGACGTTCTATCCCTCCGCCAGCGAGAGCCGTCTCGCCGAGACACGCGCGTTCACCGACCGCGCGCTTGACCGCGACTCAACGCCCGCGGTGGCCGACGCCCTCGCCGACGTGACGCCCCTGGACGAGCCGCGCGACGTGCGCGTGCGCGATCGCTGTCTTGCTACCAGCGACGCGGAGACCTACTCGGAGGCGGTCGATGCGTTCCCCGAACTCTCGGTCGAACTCGTGGATGACGCCCGCGACGTAGCCGAGCTCGCGCGCGGCTACGCCACCGTCATCGCGCTCGACGAATCCTTCGCCGGCATCGACGTGGAGGGCGACGTGCGCGTCGAACCTGAGGCGTCCGACGACCCCGTCTCGGTCGTTCCCGAGCGCGCGCTCGCCTTCTTCGCTCGCAACCGCGATGCCGTCCGCGCCGCTGCCCGCGTCCACGACGCAGCCGGGATGGATGCCCCTCTCGACACCGAAACCGTCGACGATGCGCTCTCCCGGCTCACCGATGAGGGGACCGTGGCCGACGACGACGAACTCGACCGCCTCTCTGTCGCCGTTGACGACCTCGACGCTGCCGTCTCGATGGCGGAAAACACCGCCAACGACCGCCTGCGCGAGGCCATCGAGGAGCGCGACGTGACTATCGAAGGCGGCGACCTGCTCTCGCTCGTGGAGCGCGGTGCCGGCGTCGACTCCCTGCTCGACCGCGAACTCGCCGACGAGTACAGCGACGCGGTCGAGGCCGCCCGTGACCAGCTGGTCGAGACGCTCTCGCTCTCGGATCACGCCGCCCGCGCCCGGTCGGCGTTCCCCGACGACCCTACCTTTCCCGTGGAGCACGACGAGCGCGTCGTGAGCAAGCTCCGTGAGGAGCTCACCGCCGACCGCGACCGCCGCGCCGCCCGGCTCAAGCGCGAGCTCGCCGAGCAGCTCGCCGATTTGCGCGAGCCGGCCGCCGACCTCGTGGACGCCGCGCTCGAACTCGATGTCGAACTCGCGGTCGCCCGCTTCGCCGACCGCTACGACTGCACCGTCCCTGATATCGGTGGCTCCGGCGTCGCCATCGAGGGCGGTCACTCCCCGCTGCTCGACGTGCCGTTCGACGAGGTCGAGCCGATCGACTACGCCGTCGGCGGAGTTGCCCTGCTGTCGGGTGTCAACTCCGGCGGGAAGACCTCGACGCTCGATTTGGTCGGGCTGGTCGCTATCCTCGCACACATGGGGATGCCCGTCCCTGCCGACAGCGCCCGCACCGAGCAGTTCGAATCGCTCCACTATCAGGCGAAATCACAGGGGACGCTCGACGCCGGAGCCTTCGAGTCCACGCTCCGGGAGTTCGGCGACCTCGCGACCGGCGACGCCACCAGACTCGTTCTCGTTGACGAACTCGAATCCATCACCGAGCCGGGTGCGAGCGCGCTCATCATCGCCGGGATTCTCGAAGCGCTTCACGAATCCGACTCGACAGCGGTGTTCGTCTCCCATCTCGCCGGCGAGATTCGGGACGCCTGCGCGTTCGACGTACAGGTCGACGGCATCGAGGCCGTCGGCTTGGAGGACGGCGAACTCCGTGTAAACCGCTCGCCCGTGAAGAACAAGCTCGCGCGCTCGACGCCGGAGCTGATTGTCGAGAAGCTAGCCCGGGAGTCGCGTAGCGACTCCGAAGGAGCGAGCGGCGACGAGCCGCGAGCAGCGGATTCGGGTGAGATGTTCTACGACGACCTACTGGAGAAGTTCGAGTGAGTCGCGACAGGGCGGTCCACCCCTCGCCCACAGATTTATCATGTCCGGGTAGCGAGGTGAAAGTAGAATGAGTGGGGATATGCTCGGGTGGGACGAGTCGGTGTTCCGCGACGAGACGGTCTTCGATTTCGAGTACGTCCCGGAGACGTTCCAACACCGTGACGAGCAGATGGAGACGCTGAAGTACGCGCTCCGACCCGCCGTCCGTGGCTCGCGCCCGCTGAACGTCCTCGCGCGCGGTCCACCGGGAACGGGCAAGACGACCGCCGTCCAGAAGCTGTTCGACGAACTTGCGGGCGTCTCGGACGTGCAGACGGTGCGTGTCAACTGCCAGGTGGACGCTACCCGCTACTCCGTCTTCTCGCGAGTGTTCGAGGGGCTGTTCGACTACGAACCGCCGACCTCCGGCATCTCGTTCAAGAAGCTGTTCGGGCAGATCACCGATCGACTGGTCGAGGACGACGAGGTGCTCGTCGTTGCGCTGGACGACGTGAACTACCTCTTCTACGAGAACGAGGCCTCCGAGACGCTCTACTCGCTGTTGCGCGCCCACGAGACACAGTCGGGCGCGAAAATCGGCGTCATCGTCGTCTCCTCCGACCTCGATTTGGACGTGATTGCCGATCTCGATGGCCGCGTCCAGTCGGTGTTCCGCCCCGAGGAGGTGTACTTCAACACCTACGGCGAGCGCGAGATTGTGGATATCCTCCGCGAGCGCGTCGAGCGCGGCTTCGTCGAGGACGCGGTCGGTCCGCAGATTCTCGATACCGTCGCAGAATGCACCGCGCAGTCAGGCGGTGACCTCCGGGTGGGTATCGACCTGCTCCGACGGGCTGGTCTCAACGCCGAGATGCGCGGCTCCACCGAGGTGAGCGTCGAGGACGTGGAGACTGCCTACGAGAAGGCGAAACACGTCCATCTGTCGCGACATCTGCGCGGGCTCTCCGAGTCCGAACAGGCGTTCTTGCGCACCCTCGCCGAACACGACGGCAAGCGAGCGGGCGACGTGTACGACGCCTTCCACGACGCCACGGACCTCGGCTACACTCGCTACTCCGAGATTATCAACAAGCTCGACCAGCTCGGGCTCATCGACGCCGAGTATGCCGAGGTGGAGGGTCGCGGTCGCTCGCGGGAGCTGTCGCTATCGTACGATGCCGAGGCCGTGTTAGAGCGGCTAGAGTAATCTGTGGTTCTCTTCATCTATTGACGTTGAATCTTCATATAATAGTATTTAATACCTCGCCTGGGTACTTGATATAAAATGGGCCCACATCTTGAGAGAAAGCGTCCACGCTCAGGCAAACTCATATTCGTGATAAAATTACTTGTTTCGTACGCTCTGGCGGTTCTGCTGGCAAGTGGAATTGAATTGATATCAATTCAGGCCGGTGTTTCACCACCTACATCGACCGTACTCAGTTGGTGTTTAGTGCTCATTCCGTATCTCTCCCTACTGCTTCTGTCAGAAGACGTTGACTTCGATTGGGAGCGGTTTCGCACCGAGCGGCCAATCAGACAGATTCTTCCGGCCATCCTCGCTGGAGGAGTTGGCTCCGTTGTTGGATTTCTTCTTCCGGTAGTAGGTGATACCCTGATTATCCTCACCGTCGGCATTGGGTTTCTCTCAATGCATTTCACGTTCGTCTCGCTGAACAAGGAGTACTACCGCGACGGCGTGTACACGGTGTTTGGAAGTCCAATCCTACGTATAAAAATAGATAGAACTAAATAATAAAAAATAAATGTATTTATGTGGAAAATAATTAAACCACATCAAGACGTAACTTGCTGTCTAATGTTGTAAAAACAAGTGTCATAGGTGGGGTTGGGGTAGCCGCTATGGGTTCAGCCACCGCTGCAAACAGCTCTCCGGAAGATCCTGACGGAAACGGAGTTCCGCAGCCTGGTCCCGATGTTCGTATTAAACCGAATACATACGACCCCACTAGTGAAGAATGGAATAACCTCAAATCGGAAGTGAATTCCAAGGACTACTCGGTGGATTTTGACTATACTACTGTGTCATATCCTGTTGAAAGCAATACAGAACAATACAGCCAAGAGAATGTTCTCGGGAACGACGTTGAAGTCTCAAGTGCAGCCGCTTACGTGACATACAAGAACTGCTTGGGCAGAACGCTTAGAATGGTCATTACCGATATTACTATCTCTGTTAATGATTTTGAAGCCTATTCCGGTTGGATGGTTGTATGTACGTAGGAGGTGCCGAAGGCAGTTGTATCCCGGTGGATGGCGGTTGTAACATAGGTGGACGACTTGAAGACACTGCCTCGCGAGCTGCAACGGAAGCTGTGGATGTAGGTATCTCGGCTATAACCGTTATGATCGACAATATAAATGGCGGAGCTGTAGTGAAGTTCCTCGTTGTGCTAATTCTTGCCGCGATTTCCATCCCACTCGCAGGGCTAGCAATCGCTCTACTCGGTATCAGTGGTGTTGCTGCGTAAGAATAGAGTATAAGCTGGGTTTGATAATCCAGAATTGTATTTTTGACCAGCGTGGTAAACTAAAACACATATAGCTGACTTATCGATTGAATTCTTCACTCGTCGAGCAACGACTCGGCCGTCACGATATCCGCGAACTCACCCGAGAGCTGTGCGAGGGCAGTCCGATGAACCGTCTCGGAGTCGAACCGCTCGCCGTCGAGCTCTCGTTCGTGGGTGGCGGTCGCGTCACGCACCACTTGCACGTCGAAGCCAGTTTGGAAATCCACGAGCGGTGGTGTCCCCTACGTCTCCCCGTTGTCGCGCCCGCTGTCGAACCTCGATGTGTGGTACACATTAACGCGATACCGTTATTATGAACTATGCTGTTCATTTACACACATGCCGGAATGCCAGAACTGCAGTTCGTTCGTGACGGCAGCGTACGCTCGTGTGTTCACACCGAACGGCGTCGACGCCCCGCGCGTCTGTCCACAGTGTGAGGACAAGATCCGCGACGGCGCAGACGTACGGCAGGCCCGCTCGACCCGGCGAACCTAGCTCTCCTTCGCGGCTTCGACGTACTCTCGTGCCTCCTCGAACAGCGTCGCGGCTCTCGTTTCGTCGTGTGCTTCCGCAGTCACTCGGACCAGCGGCTGGGTCCCGCTCGCCCGCAGCAGGAACCAGCCGTCGTCGGTTTCGACGCGTACCCCGTCGAGCGTCGAGACACGCTCCTCATTGTACGCCGACAGCAGTCGCTCGCGCACCCGCTCCATCACTGCCGTCTTCTCTTCGACCGTGGCGCTTCCGCGCTCGATTGGATACGTCGGTATCTCGCTTGCTCGTTCCACGAGCGGTCGCTCTGCCGCCAGCTCGACCAGCTTGCAGGCGGCGTACGGTCCGTCAGGACACAGCGTCTCTGCCGGCCAAATCCACGCACCAGACGGTTCGCCGCCGAAGGCTATGTCCGTCGCCGTCGCCGCCGCGGCGACGTACGTGTCTCCCACGGGCGTACGCTCGATGCCGACTCTCCGGTCGGCGAGATACTCTTCAACGGCGAGGCTCGTGTCGACGGGCACCGCGACCCTGTCGCCAGCGGTCGCGGCGTCGGCGGCGAACAGCGCCAGCGTCACATCCCCCGATAGATAGGTCCCGTCGCCGGCGACGGCCCGCAGCCGATCCGCGTCGCCGTCGTGGGCGATACCGACCGTGGCGTCCGATTCCCGGACGAGGGTCGCGAGGGACTCGCAGTTCTCTGCCGTCGGTTCTGAGGGACGACCCGGAAACGAGCCGTCGGGCTGGGCGTTCAGCGTCTCGACTGCACAGCCGAGGTCGGTGAGCGCGTCGACGGTGACGCCGCCCGCGCCGTTTCCGAGGTCGACGATCACCTGCTCGGCGACGGTGTCAGTCGCTGCCACCAGTCGCTCGCGGTGGGATTCCGTCGCCTCGACCGCCGTCCGTGAGCCGATTCCGTCCCACGCTTCGAGATTCCAGTCGCTCGCAGCGACCCGTCGCTCGATGTCGCTCCGGCGGTCGGCGTCGAACGCCTGTCCCGACGGCTGCCAGAGCTTGATGCCGTTGTCCGGTGCGGGGTTGTGACTCGCCGTCACGACCACGCCCGCGCCAGCATCCATCGGCCTGACCGCCCGCGCAACCGTCGGCGTCGCCGCCACGCCGGCATCGAGAATATCTGTCCCCGTCTCGCGCAGCCCGGCGGTGAGTGCGTCCACGAGTAGCTCTCCGGACTCACGTGGATCACGGCCGATGACGACGCGACGGGACTCCTCGCGTTCGGCGAGGTGTGCCCCGAGCGAGCGACCCACGTCGAGTGCTACGCCCGCCGTCACCGTCTCGCCTACCGGCCCACGGATCCCGCTCGTTCCAAACATAGCCCCGCTTCGTAGCCCACGGTAAAACTACTGGGTGTCCAGCCGAACTCGGGTAGGGACTGCCCCCGACGCTTGCGCGAGTTCGAGATAGCGGTCGGCGAGCTCGTCACTCCCGACCGCACCGGCGAAGTCGCTGTCCGGGGGCCGTACCGCCGTCGCAATCTCGACGTAGGTCACCTGCACGCCGTCGAGCGCGTCGTCGAAGGTGCGCGCCAGCCCGCGCGTCGCGGGCGCGGCGCTGGCCCACTCTACTTGTTCGGGAGCCGGTTCGCTCGCGAACGTGGTGCCGGAGACGAGCACTGTCCCGCCCTCGCGCAGATCCTCTAGACACGCCTGTACGAGGTGAAAGGTGCCGAGGGCCCGGACCCGCCATAGCCGTTCGAGCGTCGTGGCGTCGGCCGACTCGATTGGGTTACCGCCCCCGCCGCTGGCGTTACACACGAGACAGTCGACGCCGCCGAATGCTTCCCGGGTCTCTGTGACCGCCCGCTCCACCGCCGACTCGTCGGTGATGTCGGCCCGAATCGAGACGGCCGAATCGAGTCCGTCCGCCAGGTCCTCAGTTCCGGATCGAGAGACGAGCGCCACCTGCCAGCCGGCCGCGTCGAACCGTCGCGCGACTCCCGTCCCGATTCGTTCACCGACACCCGCAAGCAGGAGTGTCTGTGCCATACGCGAGTGGACGAACGCGAGGGACAAGAGTGGTTCCTGACGCGCGATTTTGTAATAGAAACAACAGAATCTATCCGAGGCTTTTCTACATATGCGGGCGGACGGCTCCATATGAAACGGACGGGTGGATCAGAGGCGGCGAAGCGACGGGCCGGCGAGGCCGCGGCCGACCGCGTGACGGACGGTGAGGTTATCGGCCTCGGTACGGGAAGCACGGCCGCCCACGCGATTCGCGCGCTGGGGCGGGCGGTCGATTCCGGGCTCGATGTGGAGGGTATCGCGACCTCGTTCCAGTCGCGCGAGCTGGCCCGCGAGGTCGACATTCCTCTGACCACGCTGGACGAGGCGACCCCGGATATCGCTATCGACGGTGCCGACGAAGTTGCGGGATTCGACCTTGTGAAGGGTGGCGGGGCGGCGCACGCCCGCGAGAAGTACGTTGCGAGCGCGGCAGACCGGTTCCTCGTCGTCGCGGACGACTCGAAGCTCACCGACCGACTTGCCGGTCCCGTGCCGGTCGAGTTGCTCCCCGACGCACGCGCGCCGGTCGCGTCGGCGATTCACGCGGCCGGCGGCGAGCCGACGCTGCGAGCCGCAGAGCGCAAGGACGGTCCCGTCGTCACGGACAACGGAAATCTCGTCTTTGACTGTGCGTTCGAGGAGATCGACCCCGAGCCGCTGGCGGCGACGCTGTCGTCGATTCCCGGCGTGGTCGAACACGGACTGTTCGTCGGGCTGGCCGATATGGTGTTCGTCGGGAACGACGACGGTGTGGAGCGTCGAGTGCCGCCGCTGTCGGAGTAGCGTCGAAAGAAAGCGGGAGAGTTCGACTCCGACTTAGAGGTCGCGCGGCTGGACCGTCTTGCGGTCGTTCGCGTCGGCCCGTCGCGCGGCGTCTTCGAGGAGCTCCTCGACTTCCGCGTCGAGTGCCTCGTAGAAGTCGGAGGCGACGTTCATATCATCGAGTTCGTCCTTCACTGCGGCCTTGACGATTAGGTCTGCCATTACATCACGGCGTACTTCGAGCCGACTTATATACTTTCCTGATTCGTTGGCGGTAGGAGCCGTCACGCTTACGTTTTGTCCTGTAGAACCCGGCAGAATCATCCTCATATGGCGACAGCTCCGTAACCCCCCGTCCCGAATGGCGGGTATGCGCGAACTACTTGAACGCGTGGCGGCGGGCGACTGCTCGCCCGCAGCGGCCGAGAACCAGCTGCGCGGCTACGCGACCGGCGACGGCGGTCGCTTCGACGCCGCCCGCACCAGCCGAACCGGCATCCCCGAAGGTATCCTCGCCGACGGGAAGACACCTCCCGAAATCGTCGCGCTCGCCCTCGACGCACTCGCGGCGACCGGCCACGCGCTCGTCACCCGACTCGACGACGACATCGCGGACGCCATCGAACGCGCCGTGAGCGATGACTTTCCCGACGCGAATGTCGACTACGACTCCCGCGCCCGGACCGTCGTCGTCCACGCGAGCGACTACGAGCCGCCCGCTCTCGACGCGACGGTCGGGGTCGTCACTGCGGGCACGTCGGACGCGATTCCAGCCGGTGAGACGACGGTTATCGCCCGCGAGATGGGGGCAAGTATCGACCGCGTGGACGACGTCGGTGTCGCCGGTATCCACCGGCTGTTCGACCAGCTCGACCGTATTCGCGAACCGGATGTGCTCGTCGTCGCAGCTGGTCGGGAGGGCGCGCTCCCGACCGTCGTCGCGGGGCTCGTCGATGCACCCGTTATCGCGCTCCCGGTATCAAACGGCTACGGCCACGCTGGCGGTGGCGAGGCGGCTCTCGACGGGATGCTTCAGTCGTGCACACCGCTGTCGGTCGTCAATATCGATGCAGGATTCGTCGCCGGCGCGCAGGCCGGACTCATCGCTCGTGCGGTCGCCGACGCGAGAAGCGACTGAACGGTCAGTTCGGTAACCGGCGAGCGAGGGTATATCAGTCCCCGACTCCTTCTTGCTAACACCGATGCGGATTCCTCCGCGTCGGGTGACTATGCCAACGTGTGACCACTGTGACGCGCACGTCTCGGAGCAGTTTGCCCGCGTCTTCACTGACGACAACGGTGCGCTCCACGCCTGTCCGAACTGCTCGGCGAACGCAGGTATCGCCGAGGTCTCACAGGAACGTGCGTTTCAGTCACGCCTCTGACAACGTCGTACTGCCCCCAAACTAACGGGGGTGCCCTCTTACCTTCGCCAGTGACGACCCCGACCGACCACTACGTCTACATCATCGAGTGTGCAGATGGAAGCTTCTACACCGGCTATACGACCGATGTCGAGCGGCGCATCGCTGAACACGACGCCGGCGAGGGGGCCAAGTACACTCGCGGACGCACGCCGGTCGAACTCCGCCACACCGAGTGCTTCGACACGAAGAGCGCAGCTATGTCCCGCGAGTACGAGATCAAACAGCTCTCACGCCCCCAGAAGGAGCGACTCGTCGGCGACGGTTAATATAGGAAGCCGCGGCCACCCACCCTATGCACGCCCACCTGCTGGCCGGCGACTGCACCACGACCTTCGACGGTGACCGCTCGTATGAAAAACGGGGTCGCGTTGTCTGTCTCCGCAAGCCAGACGACACCCTCCTCGTCCACGACGCCGCCGGCTACCGACCGGTCGCGTGGCTCACCCGCCCGGACACCTCGATGGCGGTCGGCTCACCGCCAACGGTCGAAGCGCGCGACGGCGACGACCGGCTGCGCGTTATGTTCCACGAGACGAGTGTCGATGTCCGGGTTCCCGTCTCGCCCGCCGGAAAAACCGTCGGCCCGTGTCCCGACTGTCCGGGCGCGCTGGTCGAGCGATCCGGGGCGCTCGCGTGCACGGAGTGCGACCGCGAGCACTCGCTGCCCGCGGGCGCGAGTATCCTCGACACCACCTGCGAGTGCGGACTCCCTCGCGTCTCGGTCACCCGGGGTGTCACAGTCGAGGTGTGTGCGGACCGAACGTGTGAGCCGCTGGACGCCGCTATCGAGGCTGAACTCGACCGAGAGTTCGACTGCCCCGACTGCGGGCTCGATATGCGGGTCGTTCGAGCCGGCGGACTACTGCTCGGCTGTGACGGCTACCCCGACTGCGACGTGTCGGTCCCGCTCCCGAACGAGGTGTGTGACGGCGTCTGCGACTGTGGGTTGCCGACCGTCGGCGGGCGATGTCTCGACGACACGTGTCCGTCTCCGTAGGTTTTTGAGGGGCCGCATCTGTGAGCCAGGTATGCAGACACGCGTCGAGGGAGACACGGTGCAGATCGGTCACGCCGGCCGCGAGCAGTTCTACGACTCGCGCGGCTACGGCCACCCCGTCGACGGTGACCTCCACCTCTCTCGCGTCGAGGCTGCCCATCTCCTCTACCGAGGCGATATCGACAGTATCGAGGGAATGAGCTTCCGCGAGTTCTTCGAGGCCGAAGCCGGACTCGCCTCTCGGTTTCTCGTCTACAAAGACCTCCGCGACCGCGGCTTCTATCTCACGCCCGCCCGCCAGACGTGGGTCGAAAACGCCGACGGCATCGACTTCGTCGTCTACCCCCGCGGCAAGGGACCGTGGGACGATATCGTCGAGTACCGCGTCCGTGTCGTTGCCGAACACGATGACGTCGACGCCGACGAGCTCGGTGACGTGGTCCTCGCCGTCGTTGACGAGGAGTCCGAGCTGACGTATCTGGAGACCAGCTATCCGGAGATTTCGGGCACTGCCACCGACCACACGGAACACGGCGCTGACGCCGCGCTCCTCGACGACCGCGTCGTCGTCTGGGAGCCGCCGGAGTGGCTCTACGCCGAGGGATTCTACGGCCAGCGGTTAGACGACGACCGCACCGCTATCCAGCTCTCGCTTATCGAGGGCGCGTATCTCGCCGAACAGGGGGTCCTCTCGTTCCCGGGTGGTCGCGAGGCCGTCCTCGACCTCGGTCACGAGACCGAAGGCGACCGGTTCGACCGCAGACTCACCGTCTACACCGCCCTCCGGGCACGGGGTATTGTTCCCAAGACCGGCTTCAAGTTCGGGGCCGACTTCCGCACCTACGCAGACGTGTCGTCTGTCGACGACCTCGGCCACTCCGAGCGACTGGTGCGCGTGCTCCCGGCCGACCACACCTTCGCCCCGCGTGACCTCTCGCTCGACGTGCGACTCGCCCACGGCGTCCGTAAGCAGATGGTGTTCGCGTTCACCGACGGCACCAGCTATCGTTCGGATGTCGACCCCAACGGCGAGGTAGAGTGGCTCTCTGTCCAGCGACTCACACCCTGAACTCTCTCCGGGATAATTCTTTTCCCGGTGTGTGAGTCCGTACACGCGAACGAACCGCTTTTTGTCCGAACCGTCGCATGCTCGGGTATGAACGACGACCACGACGAGGGTGAGTCGCTTCCGCCCCGCGAGAACGTACTGACAGATGGGGGAAGCGCGGCTGGTGTCGACGACGTGACCCTCGACCCGTGGGGCTCCGCGAGCGTCGACGACTACCGGAAGCTGTTCGATCAGTTCGGCATCGAGGAGTTCGACGACGTGTTGTCGCAGGTGCCGAACCCCCACTACCTGATGCGCCGGGGCGTCGTCTTCGGCCACCGCGACTACGGTCCCGTCGCCGACGCGATGGCCAACGACGACCCTTTTGCCGTCCTCTCGGGCTGGATGCCCACCGGCGACCCGCATATCGGTCACAAGCTGATGATCGAGGAGATCATCTACCACCAACAGCAGGGCGGTGACGCGTACGCGCTGGTCGCCGACCTCGAAGCGAACTCCGCGCGCGGGCTCTCGTGGGAAGAAATCGACACCCACACCGAGGAGTATCTGCTCTCGCTGCTCGCGCTCGGCTTCGACCCCGAGGAGGGAGAAATCTACCGGCAATCGGGCAACGACCGGCTCCAGAACCTCGCGTTCGAGCTGGGCGCGGAGGCGAACTTCTCGGAGATGCAGGCGCTGTACGGCTTCGACGGCGAGACCAACATCTCGCATATGCAGTCGGTCGTCACGCAGATGGCCGACATTCTGTACCCTCAACTCGACGAGCCGAAGCCGACTGTCATCCCCGTCGGCCCGGACCAGGACCCGCATATGCGCTTCGCCCGCGACCTCGCTGACCGAACCCGCTACTTCGGCGTGACGGAGGCGTACGCCAGCTTCGAAGCCGATCCCGCAGAGCGCGTCCTCATCCGCGCAGCCTACGACGCCATCGACGACGACGATATCCGGTGTGCGGACGTCGCCGACTATCTGCGTGAATACCACGCCGACGAGGCGGGGACGAGCGTCCTTCCCAAGCTCGACAACGCGGGTAAGGAGCCGATTCGCCCGCGTGTTCGGTTCCTCGACCGCAACGCCACTGACGAGGCGTTCGAGGCGCTCATCGAGGCAATCGACGGCGAGAAGCGCGTCTTCGAGGGCCATATCGACAGCTTCGAGCTGGATGCCGACGCCGCCGAGGAGCTGGCGCGCGAGGTCGAACTCGACCACGGCGGCTACGGCTTCATCGCTCCCTCCTCCATCTACAATCGATTTATGACCGGGCTGACCGGCGGGAAGATGTCTTCCTCGATTCCGGCCTCACATATCAGCCTGCTCGACGACCCCGAAGACGGCTACGAGAAGGTGAAGTCGGCGACGACAGGCGGACGCGCGAGCGCGGAAGAGCAGCGCGAACTCGGCGGAAAAGCCGACGAGTGTCCCGTCTATGAACTCTACACCTACCTGCTGGCGGGCGAGGACGACGAGTTCGCGACCGAGGTGTACGAGGAGTGTGTCGGCGGCGAGCGGCTCTGTGGCGGCTGCAAGGAGCAGGCCGCCGAGCTGATGGCCGACTTCTTGGAAGACCACCAGGAGAAACGCGAGGAGATGCGCCCGGTCCTCGACGACCTGGACATCGACATCGAGTCACCGCGGCGACGGTGAGGAGGTTTTTGTCCGAAGCCGTGACCACTCACACATATCCGTGGCTCGAACAGACGACGAGACGACCGTGACACGCGAGGACTGGCGGGACATCTTCGGTCACGACGAGCCGTACCCCGAACAGGCGGACGGTATCGACGCTGCCGTCAGCGTCGCTCGCGAGTCGGGATTCGTCTCGCTTGAGGGCGCATGCGGGACGGGCAAGACGATGCTCGCGCTCACCGCCGGCATCCACCTCACGCGCGACCCCGACTCCAGCTACGAGCGCGTGGTCGTCCTCACGAGTGTCAAACAGCAGCTCCGGCAGTTCGAAACCGACCTCAAGACGCTCAACGAAAATCTCCCCGACGATTACGACCCCGTCACCGCGATGACGCTCGTCGGCAAGGCGGACGTGTGTCCCTACAATATCGAATCACGAGCAGGAATCGACGACACGAACGTCTACGACCGGTGTGAGGGACTTCGCGACCGCACCCGCGGGCTGACCGACGACACCACCGCCGGGTCGCTCGCGAGTCGCGCCCGCAGCCAGCAGGTCGGTCTCGCCGACTCCGGCAACGAGGGGGGTGCACAGTTTATGCAGGTACTCGGCGAGCCGACGCCGTATCCGCCGGATACGGTCGAGACCGACGACGGCGTCGAGTACTGCCCGTTCTACGCCCAGTATCTCGACGACCTGCCCGAGGAGGGCGACCCGGCCGAGGCCGTCCCGTTCGACTTCACCGACGAGGGACTCATCGAGCGTGACGACCTCGTCCGGCTCTCTGCGAGCCACGGCACCTGCCCTCATTCGATGATGGGCGCAATTCTCGGCCACGCCGAGGTCGTCATCGGGAACTACTACCACGCCTTCGATCCGACGACAGTCGGTTCGTTCACCGGCGCGCTGTTGGACGACTCGACGTTCGTCGTCTGCGACGAGGCGCATATGCTCGAACCACGCGTCCGCGACCTGGTCTCCGAGCGCGTGGGCGATGCCACCCTGCGGGATGCCGAGAGCGAACTCGCGCGCGTCCTCCAGCCACTCACGCTCGACGGACAGGGTGGCGAGCGCACGACTGCGGGCTTGTCGGACGCGCGCGACCTCATCCGGGCGGAACTCGACGAGAGCGACGTGTCCGTCGACGAACTCGCGACGCTCCGAGAGTTCGTCCGCGACCTTCGCGAGGAGATCGCCGACCGAATCGAGTCGCATCTCGACGCCGAACACCGGGGATGGCGCGCGGACCCGACGGACCTCCCTGACGAGGAGATTCCGCTTCGTGACCCCGAAGAGCCGGGCGTCGACGCCATCACCGAGTGGGCCGAGTCCGAGGGGTACACCGACGCGGTCTGGTCGCGCGCTGAGAGTGTCGGTGCGGTCGTCGGGCGCATCCTGAACGAGGCGGAAGACGAGGATGCCCGTCGCGCCGCCCCCGGTGCCGGTCGCGTACTCGGCGCGTGGTATCGCAACGACCACACCGATCACTTCCGCGAAATCGAACTCGAACGCACCTACAGCGACACCGACCACAGCAACGGTTGGCGCGGGGTGTACAACGCTGCGCTCGCCGTCCACAACTGCGTCCCCGGCGACGCAATCGCCGAGCGACTCGGTGAATTCGGCGGTGGCGTCCTGATGAGTGCGACTCTCGCCCCGCTCGACGTGTTCGAGGAAGTGTCCGGACTCGCTGACCTCGAAGCCGCGGGTCGGCCCGTCGAACAGCGCGAGTACGGACTTTCGTTCCCCGAGGAGAATCGCGCCTCCTTCGCCGTCGACGTACCGAAGTTCACCCACGACAATCGCGGCTATCCGGACGAGGAAAATGAGACGCGGCGCGTCTACGCGAACGCCCTCCGAGAGGTGGCAACCTCGCCCGGCAACGTGCTCGTCGGGATGCCGTCCTACGCCGAGGCCGAGTGGGCCGCGGGTGTCCTCGACGGCCTCGACAAGGAGGTGCTCATCGACGAGTCCAGCGGTGACGACGCCACCGAACGGCTGAAAGCCGAGTTCTTCCGCGGCGAGGGGAAGGTGCTTGTTACCTCCCTACGCGGCACGCTGACGGAGGGTGTTGACTACCGCGGCGACCGACTCTCCGCGGCCGTCGTCTGTGGCGTCCCCATCGTGAACACAGCCTCGCCGCGCACCCGCGCGGTCCGAACGGCGTACGACCGCGAGTTTGGGAGCGTCTCCGCAAGCGGAGGCGGGCGGGGCGGAACGTCCCGTAGCGGGTTCGAGACTGCACTCACCGTCCCGGCGGTCCGGAAGGCGCGACAGGCAATCGGCCGGGTGATTCGCGGGCCGGAAGAGGTGGGCGTGCGCGTCCTGCTGGACGCTCGCTACGCCCGCGACTCGTGGGATTCGGTTCGGGAGTATCTCGGCCCCGAGAAGGAGGAGTTCCGATCTGTCTCGCCAGACATGCTCTCGTTCGGCTTAGCGCAGTTCTGGGGCGAGTAGTATGATCTTCGGCGGCGGGACGACACGCGACGTTCTCGTCGACCGAATCTCGGTGGGGCCGCGCTCGCGTGCATGGTTGTGACCGTCGGAACGCGGCTGCTCGCGGTGTCGAGAAACTGGGAGCTGCCACGCATAAAATAGCTGTTGGCTCAGACGCGCGTGTCGACCAGCTGGAACGGCGTGCCGATGTCGCGGTCGGCCGCCTGCTCGTAGACGACGTGGGCCGCGGCCACGTCCTGAATCGCGAGCCCGGTCGAGTCGAACACCGTCACGCCCGTTGGTCCGTCCTTCTCGCCGCGAGCGGGGAGTTTGTCGGCCACGATTGCGCCGAGTTCCCCGTAGATGTCCTCGTCGGTGAGCAGTCCCTGTGACCAGGGGACATTGATTTCGCCGGAGTGGGTACACTGCTCGTAGTCGTCGATGATGAGGGTTGCCCGCTCCAACAGCGCGTCCTCGATTTCGTGTTTACCGGGGGCGTCGGCCCCCATCGCGTTGATATGGGTGTGCTCGCCGACGGCTTCGTCGGGGACGATGGGGTGTTCGACTGGCGTGACCGTCGAGAGGATGTCACAGGCTGCGGCTTCCGCCGGTGATCCCTCGCGCACGTCAAACTCATCGTCGAACCGGTCGATGAACTTCCGAACTGCTTCCTCGCGCAGATCCGAGACGATGACCGTCTCGATGTCGCGCACCTCACTGATGGCCTCCAACTGCGTGTATGACTGAACGCCGGCACCGATGATACCGAGCGTCGACGCGTCGGCGACGGCGAGATGATCGGTCGCGACGGCGGCGGCTGCGCCTGTTCGCTTGCGAGTCAGCGTCGTCCCGTCCATGATGGCGAGTGGCACGGCGTTCGTCGGATCGGAGTAGATCATCGTGCCGAGGACGGTCGGTAGATTGTGGTCGTCGGGGTTGTCCGGGTGAACGTTCACCCACTTGATGCCGGCGGCGTCCCAGTCGTCCGCCTTCATATACGCCGGCATCGATCGGAAGTCGCCGTTGTACTCCGGCAGGTCGATGTACGACTTCGCTGGCATCTTGGTGTCACCGCGCTCGTAGGCCGCGAACGCCTCCTCGACGGCGACGATGAGTTCTGAGGTGTGTGCGCCCGCCGATACGTCATCGGGATCGAGCAGTAACGTCTCCATGGCGCAAAATTTGCACCCGCCGGCTTAATTCCACGCAAATGCGGCGGCGCGAGCATTCATATACGAAGACGAAGCAATCGCCACGTGATATAGCCGTTGCGGTGACGGGTCACGGCGGGAGTGTGGCCCGCCCGTCGCCGCCAGCCACGGGCCACCTGTCTGCCCCCTACTGGAACGCCGGAATCCCGGTCAGGTCGTGACCGATGATGAGCGAGTGGATGTCGTGGGTCCCCTCGTAGGTGTAGACGGTCTCGAGATTCGCCATGTGGCGCATCGGCGAGTAGTCGGCCGTGATACCGTTGCCGCCGAGCATCTCGCGGGCGATACGCGACTGGTCGCGCGCCATCCGGACGTTGTTGCGCTTTGCCATCGACACCTGCTCGGGTCGGAGATCGCCGCGCTCTTTCAACTCCGTGAGCCGATGGATGAGTAGCTGTGCGGTCGTAATCTGGGTGGCCATCTCGGCGAGCTTCTCCTGTTGGAGCTGGAATGAGGCGATCGGCTTGCCGAACTGCTCGCGGTCGGTGGCGTACTCGCGGGCGGTCTCGAAGCAGTTGCGCGCCGCGCCGACTGCGCCCCACGCGATGCCGAACCGTGCCTGTGTGAGACAGGACAGCGGACCCTTCATCCCCTCGACGCCCGGCAGGACGTTCTCCTCGGGGATGTGGACGTTCGACAGCTCGATCTGGCCCGTAATGGAAGCGCGCAGCGAGAGCTTCTCGTCGATTTTCGGCGTCTCGACGCCGTCGCGGTCGGTCTCGACGAGGAAGCCGCGAACGGGATTGTCCTCGCTAGTGTGGTCTTTCGCCCAGACGACGGCCACGTCCGCGAGTGGAGAGTTCGTGATCCACGTCTTCGTCCCGTTGAGGACGTAGCCGTCGCCGTCGGCCTCGGCGTGGGTCTCCATCGCCGACGGGTTCGAGCCGTGGTTCGGCTCCGTCAGTCCGAAACAGCCGATTTTCTCGCCGCGGCCCATCGCCTCCAGCCACTCGTCCTTCTGTGCCTCGCTCCCGTAGGAGTGGATGGGATACATGACGAGTGCGCCCTGTACGGAGGCCATCGACCGGAGTCCGGAGTCGCAGGCTTCTAGCTCCTGCATCAGCAGGCCGTAGGCCGTCTCGCTGACGTTCGGCAGGTCGTAGCCGTCGAGATTCGGCGCGTAGAACCCGAGCTCACCCATCTCCTCGATGAGTTCGGTCGGGAACGTCCCCTCTATCCAGTGTTCTCCGATGTCGGGACGGACCTTCTCCTCGACGAACTCGCGGGCGGTGTCGCGGATGAGTCGCTCCTCCGCGTCGAGGTCGGCCTCCAAATCGACATAATCCAACATAGACGAGGATGAGGATTCGACGGGTAAAAACGCTCCTTTCGGCACAACAAGGCGATTCGAGCTACAGCGAGGCCTGCTGTCGCTCGCGGACAGTCGCGAGGAAATTGTCGAACACTTGCTTCGATTGGCAGGCCCGCTGGTAGTTCGCCTCCGTGATGTCGTCGAGGACGGCCTCGATTCGCTCGTCTGGAAGCGATTTTCCTTCGGTCACCATCCGCGCGGAGTCGGTGTCGTACTCCGGGTGCGCCTGTATCCCGACGACGTTCCCGTCGCGAAAGCCGTGAATCCCGTAGTCGTTTTCGAGCAGCAGCGTCGCGCTCTCGGGGAGTTCGACCACCGCGTCCGAATGGGTCGTGAAGACGAGGAACTCCTCGCCGAGTCCGTCAAGTACGGGGTCGTCCGCGACCCGGTGCACCGTCCGGTAGCCGAGTTCGTACTCGCCCATCGGCTCGATGCGACCACCCACCACGTCCGCGAGCAGCTGGTGGCCGAAACAGATACCCAGTCCGGAGAGCCCGCGGTCGATGGCCTCGCGACACCACTCCTTCGTCGCGCGAATCCACTCGTCGTCGTCGTAGGCTGCCGACCGGGAGCCGGTGACGACGAATCCATCATAGTCGTACCCCTCGGGGCGGTCCCCGCCGGTGAGTCGGAACTCCACGAGGTCGGCGTCGAGTTCGCGCCGGAAGTTCCGGCTGGTGTCCTGTGCGGTGTGGGCGGTGTTGAGCAGTGCGATTCGTGGTCGAGTCATACCAGCCGTTCGTGTGCCGGGGGAAAGTCGGTTTCGGCGGAGTGGTCCGTCGTTGCTACTCTGGATTTCTGTCGACTCAGTCGCTGCGTGCTCTCACTCGGTCGAACGTCTCGAACAGGAGTCCGAGGACGAATCCAACTATCATCCCGAGGGCCAGTTCCTTTATGCCGTACGAGTCGGCGACGACTGCCGCAGCAGCAATCGTGCTGATACCTCCGATAGTGGTGTAGAGTACGATGCGTGACACGTAGTACCCTCGATACGTGATATTGAGATACTCTTTCATCACACTCTCAAGAAATGATAACTATTTCATATATGTCTTTTGTACGAACTCCAGAACTACTCCCTTACGACAAGCCTCTCACAAATGGTATTAATAGCGCACACTCCCCCGCTACTCCTCCAGAAACTGGAGCAGCCGGTCGTTCACCGCACGGCTGTGTTCGAGGTGGGCGAGATGTCGCCCTTCCACCTGTTCGTACTCGCCGCGTGGAAGCCCCTGCGCGAGCGTCTCACAGGCCGGCTCGGGAACGACAGGTGAATCGAGCGCGCCGAGCACGAGCGTCGGCACCGTAATCTCGTAGAGCGCACCGGGGTCGAACGCGCGATAGGCGGCGAACAGCTGCTCGCGCGCGTCGGCGTCAGCGTCGTCCAGCCGCCGCCACCCCTCGATTTCGTCGCGTGGCGCGACCCCGACGTACGATTCGGAGAAGGCGATCGACGGCCAGTCGTCCGAGAAGAGCTGCGCGAGGCCGTCGGTATCTACCACGTCACCAGCTGCGGGCGTCGTCACGAGCGCGAGATTTCGCGCGCGGTTGTACTCGTGTGCGTACGCCAGCGCGACCGCCCCGCCGAGGCCGTGCCCGACGAGGTGGGCGCTCCGCACGTCTGCGTCTCGGAGCACGGCTTCGAGGTCCGATGCGAGCGTCTCGACAGCGTAGTCATCGGCCTCGCCGGATCGTCCAGTGCCGCGTGGGTCGACGACGAGCGCCTCGAACGGGCCGGCGACGGCGTCGTGTTGCCACCCCCACGACCACGCGCCCAGTCCGGCCTCGGGGAGAAAGACGACCGTGTCACCACTCCCCACGCGCTCGTAGTAGAGCTCGATACCGTCGTTGTGCGCCCGTGGCACGGCTACGCGTCCAGTTGCTGTTCGAGCAGCTCGGGGACGGCGTCGAGCGCCTCATCGAGCGCCTCGACATCCGGGCCGCCACCCTGTGCGAAGTCCGGCGGACCGCCCCCGCCCCCGCCGACCCTGCTCGCGAGTTCGCTCACCAGCGCGCCGGCGTTCACTCCCACGCCCTCGGGGACGCCGACTACGAACGTCGCGCTGTCCTGTCCGGAACCGAGCACCGCTAGCTTCCCGTCTGCGACGAGCGCGTTCGCCGTCGTCCGAAGCTCGTCGATGTCGCCATCGATACGCCGGATGACCGCCTCGGTATCGCCGATATCGACGGTCTCGGCGTCCCCACCGCCCGCGGCCCGCACCTCCGCGAGCTGCTCTTTCAGCTCGTCGATGCGTTTGCCCCGCTCTTTCCACTCCGTGAAGAACCGCGCTGCCGTCTCGGGGACGGCGCTCGGCTCCACGTCGAGCGTGTCGGCCGCCTTGTACAGCGCGTCCTCGGTGGACTGTGTCGCCTCGACGGCAGCATCGCCCGCCGCGAACTGGATGCGCTCCACGCCGTCCTGTACGCGCTCGGTCGTGAGCACCTTGATGAGTCCGATGTCGCCGGTGCGAGCGACGTGTGTCCCAGCACACGCCTGTACGTCCTCGTCCACGTGGACGAGCCGGATTTCCTCTCCCGGCGGGATTCCGCCCTGGAAGAGGTCGAAGCCGTGCTCGTCCTGGGCGTCGTTGCGGTGGATCCACTCGTCGGTAACGGGGACGTTGTCACGGACGTAGTCGTTAGCGACCCGCTCGATGCGCTTGATCTCCTCGCGCGAGATGCGGTCGTAGTGAGCCACATCGAGTCGCGAGGAGTCGGTACCCTTCTGTGCGCCGGCCTGCCGGATATGCCCGCCCAGCACCGTCCGGGTCGCGTGCCCGATGATATGAGTCGCGGTGTGGTGGGCCATCAGCCGCTGACGTCGAGCCATATCGACGTGTCCACGCACGAATCCACCCTTACCGGGGTCCTCGTCGGTGCGGTGGAGTACGACGCCTGATTCTTCCTGTACGTCCTCCACCTCGACGGTGGTGTCGTCGGTCGCGAGCGTTCCCGTATCGGCCGGCTGGCCACCGCCCTCCGGGTAGAACATCGTCTGGTCTAAGACCACGTCGTACCCCTCCTCGCGGTCGAGCACATCGAGCACGACCGCCTCGAAGGAACCTCGCTCGGGATCCTCGTAGAACAGCTTGTCCGTGTCCGGCAGGTCGGCGACCCGCTCCGTCTCCTCGGTTATGCTCTCCTCCTCGTCGGTCTCGCCGCCGTGACGGTCAGCGACCTGTGAGTGGAAATCATCGGGAATCTCGACGTCAGCGCCGATCTCTGCCGCGATTTCTTCGACCATATCCGGCTGGATGCCGTGGGAGTCGTACAGCTCGATAACACGATCGAGCGGAATCGGCTCACCGCTTTCGGCGTACTCCTCCGCGAGCCGGCGCACCTGTCGGCTCCCGCGGTCGAGCGTCTCGCGGTACTTCTCTACTTCCGTCCGGACGATGTCGCGGACGGTGTCGCGGTTCTCGTAGCCGAGCCGCTCGGCCTGCATATCGATGAGTTCGTCGAGCGGCGCGTCCACCCCGACCGTGTCCGTGAGCCGCTTCATCCGCCGGAGCACCATCCGCGCCAGATAGCCCGTCCCGACGTTCGACGGGACGATGCCGTCGCCGAACATGTACGCGAGCGTTCGGGCGTGGTCAGCGATGGCATAGATTGTCTCCAGCGGTTCCATCAGCTCCTCGAGGCGGGCGCGCTCGACGCCCAGCTCCGCGGCGATATCGCCACGCGCTGTCTCCATATCCTCGGCCTCGTCGATGTCCATCCCGCCCGCGAGCGTTGCCGCCCGCTGAACGAGCTCTTGCTCGTCGGCGGAGAGGTCGATACCGGCGTTCTCCTTCAGGAAGTCGATGCTCTCGGGGTAGATCGCCTCGTACACCGTTGGTGTCCCCTGACTCATCCACGTCCACCGCTCCAGCCCGTAGCCGGTGTCCACGATGTACGTGTCCATCTCCGAGTACGTGTTGCCGTCCTTGAGCTCGTACTCGCCGTCGGGATCCTGCTCGTACTTCATAAAGACGAGCGTCGCCAGCTCTGCGCCCTTGTAGATGACTTCGATGGCTGGACCGGCGTTGCCGCCGCCGACCCACGGATCCTCGATGTAGGTGATCTCGTCGAGATTCGCGCCCATCGACTCGAACAGCTCGTCGCAGTAGGCGACCGTCTCGCTCTTCCAGTACACTTCGCCCTCGTAGGCGTACTTGTCGCCGACCTCCTCCTTCGCGTTGAACGCGTGGTGGGCCATCATCTCGAACGCCATCGTGTGCCGGCCCGTCTTGCCGACGTTGTCGATGTCCTGCATCCGGATGCAGGGCTGTGAGATGGTGAGCGGGTTCGCCGGCGGCGGCGTCTTCCCGCTGGTGACGAGCGGCTGGAAGTCGTAGATAGACGCCTGCGTCAGGAGGACGTCGTCGCGCCAGCGGTTGGCGGCGACGGGGTACGGCTCGATGCGCTCGTGGCCGTGCTCCTCGAAGAAAGAGAGGTAGGCCTCGCGCATCTCTTCGAGCGTGTACTCCTCAGCGAAGCCGGGGTCGCCGATGAAGTCGTACTGCTCGCAGGGCGGCTCGCCGCAGGTCTCGCGCTCCTCGTCGCGGCTCCAGAAGTGGACGCCACAGGACGGACACTTCGACCGCGTGAACCCGTTCTCGTCAAAGTAGTCGAGTTCGTATTCCGCAGTGAGGTCGCTCATTAGCGTCACGAACGGGCGACTGTGCAAAAGCATTCCGAAGGTTCACACACCGTGATTTCGGCACTTTCAGCCCTCATTCTTCGATTACCTGGATGTTACCGGATAGTTTTGTAGCAGGGCGTCGTACGTTCAGCGGGAGTATCTGTCACACGCTCCCGTCGGCTCCGTGTGCACACCACGGAGCCGAGTTTTTACGCTACTCCTGCACCTTTTCGCGGTTCGGGTTCGCTCCGCTCACCTCTCACCGCCAAAATCTGCGTCAAAAACCGCAACGCAGCCGAGCCTCCCGTCGGTCGGCTCGGTGAACCGCTCTCGGCGCGACCGGATGCTCCCTGCTACTCTTCGTCTAACGCCAGCGACGCTAACAGCGCTTCCAGCTGCACCTGCTCGTTCGCGCCCGCGGTGATTCGATAGTCGACTTCGCCGATCTCGTCCATCAGTTGGACCGTCGCGCGGTCCGGCAGGTCGAAGTCCCACACCGACCGGTGGAGCTGATCGATGATGTCGCCGCCGGCGATACCGACCTCGGTGAGCAGCGTATCGAGCTTCGTGCGCGCCTGCGGAAAATCACCGTCGAGCGCGAGCTCGATCATCTCCTCGATTTCCTCTGGGCGAGCCGTCGAGGTGATGGCGTAGACGCCCTCCTCGTCGACGGTATCGTCCATAACCGCGGCGGCCTGCAGCCCGTTGATTGCCTTGCGCATGTCCCCGTCGGCGGCATAGACGAGCGCGTCGACGCCGGCCTCGGTGATCTCGATGCCTTCCGTGTCGGCGATTTCGCGGACCTGCGCGGCGACGGCGTCGTCCGGCAGCGGCGAGAACCGGAAGACGGCACACCGCGACTGAATCGGGTCGATGATCTGCGAGGAGTAGTTACACGAGAGGATAAACCGCGTGTTGTTGGAGAACTGCTCCATAGTCCGGCGGAGTGCAGATTGTGCGTCGGAGGTGTTGTGGGTCAGGATTCCATTCGCAAGCATAAAATTAGGTGTCCCTTCCATACTGATATTGTACGCTTGCCCGCGGTGGCTGTGCTCTATCCGACGTACTTCCACGGTTTCGACTTCCTGTAGCCCTCCATCAGAAACGAGTGCAGGTTCGAACTCATCTCTGCTGTAGTGCTCGTCGTGAGGAAGCTCACCATCGCCTACGACGACGAACGTGTACTCGTCACCGTATTTTTCCAAGAACTCCTCCACCTTTTCTGGCTGACCCCACAGTGCAGCAACGCCCTTGACTTCGATCACCGTATCACCGACTAAGAAGTCGGGATGAAACACCGAGTCTGCTAGCTCGAACTCTGGTTCGTATTCGTATTCGATCCCGGCGTCCTGTAGTGCCTTTGCGACCTCGTACTCCCAATCAGAGCGGACGAGGTGTCCGAGATCGTCGCTGTGTCGTACGTTTCCTCCTGTCGGTGGGTGTCCCTTCAGCGCTTCTGAAACCTTCTGTGCGACCTCAGGGTCACGCATCGGGTTGTTGTCACCAGTGATATCACGAACCGGGTAATCACAGCTTTCGGTGCTCTTCTCGATGTGCCTTTCGCGTTCGTCGTCGTCCAGACCGGCCCACCAGTCGCTCATTGCACTCCCGATATCCGATTTTACGCTCTCTGAATCGGCATCAACGACCCACTCTTCCCACGAGGTTCCGGATCGCAGCTCGCTAATCCTTTCACGGAACTGCTTGATCACTGTCTCCTCCATTTCCCAGACGGAGATACCGTGGAACGCTCCCTCGTAGTTCGGGTTATTCTCGCCCTCCAACCGTCCGTCAGTGAGCTTTTCGATGATTTTCTCGCGTCGCTCATCGGACCACTCCGTCCCGTACATCGGATTGTCTTCCCCCTCCATCTCACGGCTGTGTCCTTCGTTCTTACAATCGACGGAACAGAACCTACCTGCGGTCCACGTCTCACAGACTTCACACCTCGAAACACCCACATCGGTCTTGAAATCAGCAATCTCATCCCCCGGGCTCAGCTCTCGCAGCTCTGTTTCGACAAGCGTTCCGTCGTCCTCGACGACAAAAAACGGATGTTCGAGACTCGCGAGAACTGTTCTTCCATCCTCCAGTTCCATCTCGAAGAAGTCAGCAACGCCTGAGTCGATGCGTTTGCCTTTGTCAGACTGTATCTCGTTCGTCTCAAAATCGACGGACGGAATTGGCTCACCGTTTTCGTTCACGTCCTCTATCGGTTTCACCTCTGGCGACGATGGATATCCTGTGACGACCTCCGTTCCCGGTGGCACGCACAGCGCGTCTGCCTCATCAAGGAAGATGACGCGGTAGTCGTAGCCGCCGAACGAGGAGCGCGCGAAGCTCTTGATGCGGTCGCGAACCACGTCGATTCCCCGCTGGTCGGAGGCGTTGAGTTCGAGGAAGTTCTCCTGCCAGTCGTCGCCGTAGAGTTCACGCGCGATAGCCGTCGCTGCAGTAGTTTTCCCGGTACCTGCCGGCCCTGCAAACATAAGGTGCGGCAAATCTCGCCGGTTAATATAGCTCTGGAGTCGTTCGGTAATCGACTCGTGGCCCTTGATATCTGCGAGCGTCTGGGGGCGGTACTTCTCGATCCAGACCTCGCGTCCGCGGGCGCTCGCAGGCTCGTCGGCGTCGGCCTCGCTCATACAAAATCGTCCGCGCCGGGCGGGATAAAGTTCCCGAGACTACGGGCGACGGTCGAGGAAAATGCCGATAATCGTCATCAGGACGATGAAGCCGAACAGCACGGCGAGCATACTTTTTCCGCCGACTGCCGTGAGGTCCACACGGCCGTTCGCCCTCCCGACACCGACGAGCGCGACGACGAACAGCAGCACGGCCACCGCCGAGACGCCCGCCTCGACGACTGTCTCCCGGTCGAGTTCCATACACCGAAATCCGGCGGTCGCCGCAAAAGCCCTTCGAACCACCCGTGACCCCTCCGTTTCGGGTGGAATTCGTACTGCCAGACGTATCTTTGCGAAGATCTGAATCGTCAGTTGGAAGATCTGAATCGTCAGTTCGGCACGTCCGGCAGTATCACAGCATCTTGGCGGCCTCCTCGGCTGAGAGCGCGCCCGACTCGACCGCCCGGAGTACGTCCAACTGCTCCTCGTCGTCGGCTTCGACGGTCACTTCGTCTAAGGTTACCTTCTCGGAGTCGCCGACCAGCTCGGTGAAGTCCGTCCCGTCGGCGAGGGCTGTCTCCTTTTTGACCCGGTAGTTTCCGCCGTCGGTGACGTGGAGGTCGCCCGGATGGAAGAAGTACCAGTCCTCGCGGTCGAATCGGACGGCGATGCGGGGTTTCGCGCCGAAGTTCCGCGAGAAGTAGACGAGCGCTTCCACCTCCTCGCCGGTGAGATAGATCGGGTCGCCGCCGGAGGACTTCGCCTCGATAGCGTAGAACGACTCGGCGTCGCCGGCCAGCACATCCGGCAGCTCTCGGTCGGTGGCGGAACCGGAGGCGGGCGCACGCATCACCGCGAAGCCGTTCTCGTCGAGCAGATTGACGAGTTCGCGCTCCCGGCGGTCGCCCTTCGCGTTCACGTTGACCATATCAAAATCCGGCGACGGAACGGCTTAAAATACCTGCCAGCGTCCGCCCGCGCTGTCCCGCGTTACGTTCCGTGGTCCCACGAGCCCATATACTCGCGCTGCTCGTCGGAGAGCGTGTCGATGCTGATCCCTTCTGCTTCGAGTTTCGTCTCCGCGACCTCGCGGTCGAGGTCGTCGGGAACGTCGTAAACACCTGCCTCGTAGCTGTCGGCGTGCTCTACGAGTTCGCGCACGGCGACGGCCTGGATGCCGAAGCTCTGGTCCATAATCTCGACCGGGTGGCCGAGTGCGACGGGGCTGGCGAGGTTGACGAGTCGGCCCTCCGCGAGGACGTTGATACGGCGACCGTCTGCGAGTTCGTACGCCTTCACGCCCTCGCGGGCGTCGCGCGTCTCGACCGCCAGGTCGGAAAGCTGGTTGAGGTTGATCTCTACGTCGAAGTGGCCCGCGTTCGCGAGCACGACGCCGTCTTTCATCTCGGGGAAGTGGTCGTCGGTGATGACGTCGCGGTTACCCGTCGTGGTGATGAACACGTCGCCCCTGCTGGCGGCATCGGTCATGTTGGTGACTTCGTACCCCTCCATATGGGCTTCGAGCGCGCGCCGTGGGTCGACCTCGGTGACGATGACGTGGGCGTTCTGGCCCTTCGCCTTCTTGGCGACGCCGCGGCCGCAGTCGCCGTAGCCGCCGACGACGACCGTCTTGCCCGCGTACGAGAGATTCGTCGTCATCGCGATGTTCGCCAGCGAGGCCTCGCCCGTTCCGTGGACGTTGTCGAACTGGCGTTTCATCGGCGTGTCGTTGACGGCGAAGACGGGGTAGTGAAGCTCGCCGTCCTCGTCCATCGCACGCAGCCGGTGGACGCCTGTCGTCGTCTCCTCACAGCCGCCGATGATGGTGTCGATGCGCTCCGGGTAGTCCTGATGGATGGCCGCGATCATGTCCATCCCGTCGTCGACGGTGATGGTCGGTCCGTGGCCGATGACGGCCTCGATGGCCTGGTAGTAGCGCTCGTCGTCGACGCCGCGCTCGGCGTAGGAGGTGATACCCTCCTGCGAGTCGAGGGCGGCGCTCACGTCGTCGTGCGTGGAGAGGGGATTACAGCCCGTAATGGCGACCTCCGCGCCGCCGGTCGCGAGCAGCTCCGTCAGAACGGCGGTTTTCGCCTCGACGTGCATCGCCATGCCGACCGTCTCGCCGGCCAGCGGCTGGTCGCGCTCGAACTCCGCGCGGAGCTCGTGGAGAATTGGCATATGTTCGCGCGCCCACTCGATTTTTCGGTGTCCCTCCTCGATGGCGGTCTCGGGGTCGTCGAGACGCGCCGTGATGGAGTCGTACTCCGTCGTCGGTGTGCTCATACGTTGTCTACCGCAGCAGCGTCCTAAACGCTACCGAAGCGGCTCACGACGCTCGTTCGATGGCCTCGAGCGCGCGCTCCTCGGCTTCGCGTTTCACGGCGTCGGCGTCCAGCGTGAGCAGCTCGCCGTCGCGCATCAGCACCTCGCCGTCACAGACGGTGTGGCGCACGTCGCTGCCCCGTGCGGCGTACGCGAGATGGCTCACGAGATCGTGTTCCGGCGTCAGGTGCGCGCCCGAGAGATCCACGACTGCGAGGTCAGCCGGCTCGCCCTCGGCGATTCTACCACCCGGAAGCCCGAGCGCCTCGGCTCCTCCCTGCGTCGCCATCTCCACGACCGCGCTCGCGGGGACGGCGCTCGCGTCGTCAGCAGCGAGCTTGCCGACCATCGCCGCGTCGCGCATCTCGCCGAACATATCGAGGTCGTTGTTGGACGCCGCGCCGTCGGTGCCGAGCGCGACCGTCACGCCCGCCTCGCGCAGCTGTTCGACCGGTGCGAGTCCCGACGCGAGCTTCATATTCGAGGCCGGACAGTGGACCACGGCCGTCCCGGTGTCGGCCAGTCGGTCAATCTCGTCGTCAGAAAGGTGGACGCCGTGGGCGACCCACGACTCCTCGCCGAGCAGGCCGAGCCGGTCGGCGTAGCTCCCAGGCCGTTCGCCCGTCCCGTCGGGGTCGAGATACGACTCGGTCTCGTTGAAGTGGAAGTGGAGGGGGACGCCGCGCTCGTTCGCGCCCGCCACGAGCGTCTCGATGGCGTCGGTCCCGACAGTGTGCGGGGCGTGGGGCATCACGGCGGTGTGAACGCGCCCGTCCGCGGCCCCATCGTACTCCGCGGCGATGTCGAGTGCTTCCTGCACGTCCGCATCGGCGGCCTCGTCGTCTTTCCCGACGGTGACGACGCCGTGGCCGACCCGCGCCCGCAGTCCCGACTCGGCAATCACGTCGACCAGCTCGGGGATGTGGAAGTACATGTCCGCGAACGCGGTCGTCCCCGACCGAATCATCTCGACGGCGGCGAGTCGCGCACCGGCGGCGATATCGTCGGCGGTGAGCTCGGCTTCGGTCGGCCAGATGTCCTCCTGGAGCCACGCGTCGAGCGGCTTGTCGTCGGCGTAGCCCCGAAGGAGAGTCATCGCGGCGTGGCCGTGGGCGTTGACGAGCCCCGGCGTGACGAGCGCTCCTTCGGCGTCGAGTGGCTGGTCGCGGTCGGTCGGGTCGAGGTCACCGACCGCGTCGATACGGCCGTCGGTGTCGATGCGGATATCGGCGCGCTCGACGGTGTGGTCGGGGCGGAGAACTCGTCCACCGGTCACGAGCAGTGTCATACTCGACCTAGTCGGGGCGGTGGCTCAAATCTCACGGTTCCGGTCGTCGTATGGCGACAAGCGGAAGAGGGAGGGGCCTGAACGAAGCGTATGCGAATTGCCGTGCCCAACAAGGGCCGTCTCCACGACCCAGCCGTCGAACTGCTGGAACGCGCCGGACTCCACATTGAGGGCGGTGCGGACCGCAAGCTCTACGCAGATACCGTCGATCCCGACGTGTCCGTGCTGTTCGCCCGCGCCGCCGATATCCCCGAGTACGTCGATGACGAAGCCGCTGCGCTTGGTATCACCGGACTCGACCAGGTGAAGGAGTCCGATGTCGACCTCATCGATCTGCTCGATCTCGACTTCGGCCGCTGCCGACTCGTCCTCGCAGCTCCCGAGGACGGCGATATCAAGAGCGTCGACGCGCTCGCCAACGGCACCGTCGCCACCGAGTTCCCCAATATCGCCCGCGACTACTTCGCCGATAAGGCCGTCTCTCCCGAAATCGTCCAGGTGTCGGGCGCGACCGAACTCACTCCGCACGTCGAGATCGCCGACGCTATCATCGACATCACCTCCACCGGCACGACGCTCCGGATGAATCGACTCGCGATTGTCGACGAGGTGCTCCAGTCGTCGGTCCACCTGTTCGCCGCCGAGACCGTCGCTGACGACCCGAAGGTCAAGCAGATCGCGACCGCGCTCGAATCTGTCCTCACGGCCGAGGGAAAGCGCTACCTCATGATGAACGTCCCGCGAGCGAATCTCTCAGACGTGGAAGACGTGATTCCGGGGATGGGCGGCCCGACCATCATGGATATTCAGGACGACCGCGAAAACGGCGACAAGATGGTTGCCGTCCACGTCGTGGTCAACGAGCGCGAGGTGTTCGAGACGATCACGCGACTGAAGCAAGCCGGTGCGAGCGACATTCTCGTCACCGAAATCGAGCGGCTCGTCGAGTAAGCGCTCTCTCTCCTTCTCTCACCCAACGACGACGATATCATCGCGGTCGAACGCGACCGTCAGCCGGTCGCCGACTTCGGGCACGGAATCAGTCTGCACCGTCAGCTCCCTGTCCTGCCACGATAGCGCGACTCGTACCGACGAACCGAGGAACTCGGCGTTTGCTACCGTTCCGGTGAGCGAGTAGTCGCCGTCACCGACCGTGAGGGCGTCCGGCCGCACGCAAACCGTCGTGGGGCCGTTGGGCGCGTCGACAGAAACCGTCTCGTCACCAACCTGGAAGCGCCCGTCGCGGACCTCGCCGTGGAAGACGTTGTTCTCGCCGACGAACTCCGCGACGAACCGTGTCTCCGGCTGCCGGTACACCGCCTGTGGCGTCCCGACCTGCTCAACTTCGCCGTCGGAGAAGACGGCCACGCGGTCGGAGACGGCCAGCGCCTCGGCTTGGTCGTGGGTGACGTACACCGTTGTCACGCCGAGATCGCGCTGGATGGCCCGCACCTCACGGCGGAGCCGTTGTCGGAGCCGTGCGTCGAGCGCGCTCATCGGCTCGTCGAGTAAGAGAACATCGGGCTCAGGTGCGAGCGCACGGGCGAGCGCGACACGCTGCTGCTGGCCACCCGACAGCTCACCGGGCTCGCGGTCGCGGAAGCCATCGAGTCCCACGAGGTCGAGTAGCTCGGTGACCCGCTTCTCGGGGTCGGAGTGGTCGATAAAGCGCAGTCCGTAGGCGACGTTCTCGCCGACGCTCAGATGGGGGAAGAGGGCGTACTGCTGGAAGACGACGCCGACGCTCCGTTCTTCCGGCGGGGTCGTTCCCATCGGCTCGCCGCCGAAGGCGACGGTTCCCTCGGTCGGCGTTTCGAAGCCAGCGATGGTGCGGAGGGTCGTGGTCTTGCCACAGCCGGAGGGGCCGACGAGGGTGAAGAACTCGCCGTCGCGCACGTCGAAACTCACGTCCGAGAGCGCGACCGCGTCGCCGTAGCGCTTCGAGACGCCGGATAGAGAGAGATTACCCACGGTATCGACCTCCAACGCGGTCGATGATGATGAAGGATCCGGCCGTCACTGCGAGTAGTACCGACCCCATCGCGGTCGGTCGTCCGAGCGTCTGTTTTCCGAGAAACCGCTCGACTGCGACGGGCATCGTGTAGAGATCCGTTCCCGAACTTCCCGACGCCAGCAGTACCGTCGAGTCGAATTCGCCGATGGAGATGGCGAACGCGAATGCGGCTCCGGCGGCGATCCCCGGTGCGACCAGCGGGAGCTCGATGTCGATGAGCGCGCGATTTCGCGTCGCGCCGAGCGCGCGGGCCGATTCCACAAGCCGGCGGTCTAGCGTGGCAAGTAGGGGAGCGACGTTCCTGACGACGAACGGATACGCGCCGACGGCGTGGGCGGCGACGATGGCGAGTGGCCCGCCGACGACGATGCGGTGACCGAGTACCGTCGTTCCGAAGACGAGCGTCTGGAGCAGGCCGAGCCCGACGACGACCCCGGAGACGGCGAAGGGAGCCATCGAAAGCACGCCAACTGCGCGGGCGATTCGCCCCTTACGCGTCGACGCCAGCGCCAACAGCACGCCCATCGGCACGGCGACGAGCAGGGTGCCGACGCCGAACAGCAGGCTGTTGCGAACCGCGAGCGTCGGACTCACCTGCGCGCTCGTCGCCTCGGCTCCCCGTTCGAGCAGGAACCGGTAGTAGCGCAGAGTCAGTCCGTCGGGACTGGTGACACTCGCGGCGAGCATACTCACGATGGGGAGTAGAAAGATGACCCCAACGACGACGCCGTAGCCGGCGAGCACCAGCCGTTTCGCGTCGAATCCGAATAACGGGTCGCGGTCGAGCGGAGAGCTGACGCGGTCTCCCCGGCTCGTCGCCGCCTCGTAGCGGAGATACGCGTAGGTGAGTGCCAGCGAGATGATGGTCTCGAGCACGGCGAGCACGGCCGCCTCCTGTATCTCGAGCTGGCCGACGCGGCTGTAAAGCCACACCTCGACGGTGGCGTACTCCAGCCCGCCCAGCGCGAGCACGATGGGAAACGACATGAACGTGAATATGAACGTGAGCAGCGCGCCCGTCGCGACCGCCGGCAGCAGCTGAGGAACGACCACGTCCCGGAACGCACGCGTCGGTGACGCGCCCAGCGAGCGTGCCGTCTCGACGGCCCGCGCGTCGACGTTCTCCCACGCCGCCGCGACGATACGCGTCACCAGCGGCGCATTGTAGAATGCGTGTGCGATGATGATGATTTTCAGCGAGAACAGCAGCTCGACGGTCGGCAGCCCGAGCGCAGCGAGTGTGCGGTTCAGCGGTCCATTGACGCCGAACGCGGCGACGAAGCCGACCGCGACCATAATCGATGGAAGAACGAATGGGACGGCTGTCAGCGACTCAACCGTCCGGCGACCGGGAAACTCGAATCGTGCGAGCACGTACGCGCCCGGAAGTCCGAGTGCAAGACTCGCGACTGTCGAGAGCAGGGCCTGCCACGTTGTGAAGCCGAACAGCCCGAAACCAGGGACGATACCGGTAACTGCCCCGAGAATACCCCCGACCGCGCCGAGCACGGCTCCAAGCCAGCCCCGGAGTCCGGTGTCGAACGGTGAGGCCAGCACGTCGCCGAGCCAGTTCCGGAGTCCAGTGTCGAACGGTGAGACGAGTACGTCGCCGAGCGTCGCGAGCGCGCCCGCAACCTCGGTCGCACTCGTGACGGCCCAGCCGGCGAGTCCCGCGGGTATGGACGCCGGCGACCGTATCGCGTCGGCGAGCGCGCCGGTGTAGAACTCGTCGGTCAGCACGTCCCGAATCGGCGCGAGCGTGAGTCCGCCGTCGGTGACGGCCTCGGCGAGCACCGTCCCCACGGGGTAGTAGAACATCACGACGAGCAGTGCGGCCGTCGCGATGCCGGCGAGCGGGGCGGCGACCCGGTCAGCCTTGGGCAATCTCTCTCGCCCACTCCTCGACCCAGCCATCTACGTTCCCCTGTAGCTCGTCGTAGGTAAACGTCACCGGCTCGTCGGGCACCTTCGCGTACGTCTGGAACTCATCGCTGAGTGCGGCCTCTGACTCCGGAATCGCCGGGAACTGGACGTTCCGGACGGCGATTTCTCCCTGCGCTTCGGCCGTCAGCATAAAGTCCATAAACACGGCCGCGAGGTCGGCGTTGTCGCTGCTGGCAAAGCGTGCCATCCCCTCGGGATTGGCGTACCCCTGGCCGTTGAGCGCGGCCACCTGATGGCGCGTCATATCGTAGTTGTAGCGGTTGGCGAACACCTGGTCGGTCGAGTAGGAGACGACCATCGGTCGCTCGCCGTTCATGTAGGCGTTACTGTACGACTCGGTCCAACTGTCGAGAATCGTGACACCGTTCGCTTGCAGGTCGCGCCAGTAGTCCAGATACCCGTCGGTACCGAACTGCTTGATGGTCCACAGCAGGAACGCACGACCTGTCGCGGCCGTCTGTGCGTTCTGTGCGAGCAGCCCGTTCTCCCACGCTGGCTCTGTCAGGTCCGTGAACGTCTCCGGACGCGGCACCGCTGACTCGTCGAAGACGATGGAAATGTAACCCGTGTCGTACGGGACCGCTCGGTTCTGCGGATCGAAGCGGAGACCGTCCTTGATGCGATCGCCGTTCGACAGCTGTGGCGTGTCGAACAGCTGCTCGTCCAGATTGCTGTCGGCCGTAATCAGCTGATCGACGTTCAGCCCGACGTACATATCAGCGTCAATAGGTGCGCCCTGTTGTTTCCGCTGGATGTAGTGGCTCACTTCTCCGTCCGGCGTGACGTACTCGACGGTCACGTCGGGGTACTGGCCCTCGAACGTCTGTTTCAGCCACGGGCCGGCTGCGCCGTCGTCCTCGACCCACGAGGAGTAGGTCGCGACCGTCAGCGTGCCCGACAGCGACCCCGAGGCCGGGGTCGCGGTCGCAGTTCCGGTCACGGTCGGCGTGCCAGTCGCGGTGTCCCTCTCGGTCGCCGTCCCATCATCACCGCTCGAACAGCCGGCGAGCATCGCGATTCCAGCACCGGCGCTCGCCAGATACGCCCGCCTGCTTACGCGTTCGTCTGTCATTACTCGGTTGTTTTACTCCGTGGTATTAAGATACTCGGCTCGCTGTTGGGGAAAAGGTTACCTCACGCGCCGGAGAGTCACAGCCGTGGCCCGCCGGAACAATCGCTACGTGCTCGCTGGCATCCTCCTCGGACTGTTGTTACTCGCCGGCGTTCTCCTGCGGGCCGTCATCACGATAGCATTCTTCGCGATTACGGTCGCATACGTGCTCTACCCGATGCGAGAGTATCTTCGCGACGCCGGCCTCTCGCGGCGGTGGGCGGCGGCGACACTCGCGGTCGGGGCGTTCAGTATCGTGCTCACTGTGCTCGGGCTGGCGGGCTTTTCGCTGTATCGTCGGCGCGAGGCCGTCATCGCACTTATCACCGAGTTTCCCGTCGAGTTCACCCTCCAGTTCGGCGGCTTCAGCTACACGCTGGAGCGTGCGACCCTCGTCGAGCCGCTGGCCGGTCTCGTTCGCGATATCGCCGTCAACGCCGCAAGCGCTGCCCCCGTCCTCGGCTTGAAGCTCCTGCTGTTCAGTCTCATCGTCTACGGGCTGCTCCTCCGATCGGCTGCGGTTTCACAGGCCGTCTTCGCCGTCGTGCCGCACCAGTATCACGGTATCGTCCAGCGGTTTCACCTCCGGACGCGCGACACGCTCTACGGCATCTATATCCTGCAGGCGGCCACTGCCACGGGCACGTTCCTCGTCGCGCTCATCACGTTTATTCCGCTGGGCTATCCCGCGCCGTTCACCCTCGCGCTCATCGCTGGCGGACTCCAGTTCATCCCGATCCTCGGGCCGGGCGTCCTGCTCGGCGTGCTCGCGGTCGCTGACATCCTCGCGGGTAACATCGAACGCGCTGTCCTCGTCGCGGTTATCGGTGGCGTCGTTATCGGACTCGTCCCCGATATGATTATTCGTCCGCGCCTCGCACGCTACGCCGCTGACCTCTCCGTCACGCTCTATTTCGTCGGCTTTGTCGGCGGAATTCTCTCTCTGGGCGTCATCGGCTTCATCGCCGGCCCGCTCATCGTCGCGCTCGTGGCTGAGGCGGTCGAACTCGTCTCCGTCCGCGAAGATAGCTCTCAGTCTACGTTGTGAGTTCACCGCCCTCCCGTTCCCACTCCGTGAGCGACCCCTCGTAGAAGGAGAGGTTCTGATAGCCGAGATGTCGCAACACGGTGTAGGTGTGGCTGACGCGCCGGGCGGTGTTGCAGTAGAGCACGACGTGGTCCTCGGGGTCGATTGCTCGCTCTGACAGAATCTCGTGCAGTGCCGACTCGGGCTTGAGTCCGCGCGTCTCGTCGTCGACAAACGACCGCCAGTTCAGCCGAACTGCCCCCTCGATGTGGCCCTCATCGTACTCCGCCTGCTCGCGAGTATCGACGAGTGTCGCGCCGGCCTCGATCGCTGCGCGCACCTCGGCCATCTCGATGAGCGGGCCGTCGGTGTCGAAGGTAGCCTCGTACTCGGTAGGGGTGCGTACCGTCGCCTCGCTCGTCGTCTCGTACTCGCGCTGCCACGCGGTGAAGTCGCCGTCCAGCAGGGCCAGCTTGTCGGGGTCGTGGCCGTACAGCTCCGCCGTCACGAGAAAGCGCGCCGCGAAGACGCCGTGGTGGTCGTCGTACGCGACGATTCGGTCCTCGTTTCCGATGCCGGCCTCCTCGACGAGCGCGGCGAACACCGCCGCTCCCGGGAGCTTGCCTGCCTCGCCGTCGTCGCTCCGGAAACTGTCGAACGGGATGTTCACCGCGCCCGGCACGTGTCCGATACCGTCGAACTCCCACGCGTCCCGTACGTCCACAACGACCGCCTCGTCGTCGTCGGCGAGCCACGCCGGCGACACGACTGTGTCCATACTCCAGACTCGTCGTCCCGCCGCTTGAACCCGACGCCATCGCTCGCCGAATCTGCGACCGTCGCTCGTCAAACCCACCTCCACGATATCGGCAACGAATTCCGGTAAGCTGACTTGATTCGCCGCTCGGGCGCTGTCGACGGCGTTTCTTGCTATCATTGTGCGAGAAGCTCACACGATTATACCAGCAACAAAATCCGGGAAACGAGAGTGGTGGCCGAACTGTCCGAATGACAGGCACCTATGAGGGTGGCGGTCGTTAATACGGTGTATTATGACTGATTACGCGAACGACGTGCTCGTCTCCGCCGACTGGGTGGAGGGGCACCTCGACGAGTTCCAGAGCGACGACCCCGACTATCGGCTGGTCGAGGTCGACGTCGACACCGAGGCGTACGACGAAGCGCACGCGCCGGGTGCGGTCGGCTTCAACTGGGAGACGCAGCTCCAGGACCAGCAGACCCGCGACGTGCTCGACAAGTCCGAGTTCGAGAATCTGCTCGGCAGCCACGGCATCACCGAGGACACGACGGTCGTGCTGTACGGTGACAACTCCAACTGGTTCGCCGCCTACTCCTACTGGCAGTTCCAGTACTGGGGCCACGACGACGTGAAGCTGCTCGACGGTGGCCGCGAGTTCTGGCTGGAGAACGACTACCCGACCACCGACGAGGTTCCGAGCTACTCCGCACAGGAGTACACCGCCTCCGGGCCGCGCGAGTCCATCCGCGCCTACCGCGACGACGTCGAGAACGCCATCGAGCGCGAGATTCCGCTCGTCGACGTTCGCTCGCCTGAGGAGTTCTCCGGCGAGATCCTCGCACCTCCGGGCCTGCAGGAGACCGCCCAGCGCGGCGGCCACGTCCCCGGTGCTCGTAACATCTCGTGGGCTGCCGTCACCAACGACGACGGGACGTTCAAGGACTTCGACGACCTCGAAACGCTCTACGCTGAGGAGGGCATCGACGGCGAGGGAACGACCGTTGCCTACTGCCGTATCGGCGAGCGCTCGTCGGTCGCGTGGTTCGCACTCCACGAGCTGCTGGGATACGACGACACCGTCAACTACGACGGCTCCTGGACCGAGTGGGGTAATCTCGTCGGCGCACCCATCGAGACAGGCGCGGCTGAGTGACGAACGAAGCCGCGAATCAAAGCGGGGAGGAACGACCCGCGGAGACAGGCGCGGCTGAGTAAGGAACAGCAACCAGACCGGCTCGCAGACGAGCCGCACTCGCTTCTTTCGAGACGCTCGCAATCGAATACGCATATGAGTCGGCAAGCCGACACAATCGTTATGTGGAGCAGGTGCTACATCCCGATAATGGGTGCGACACAGATTCGGCTCGACAAGACCGAACACGGGTGGGTCGCGACGGACCCGCTCCGGAACATCTCCTCGACGCCGTGTGAGAGCCGAGAGGCCGCACTCGCCGACCTCGACGAAAATCTCGCACTCGCCGACGGTGAGATCACGCTGAGCGACGAAACGGAGCAGGCTCTCGACGCGACGGACGGCGAGTACGAACGCGGGGAGACGACCAGTCTGGACGCACTCCGCTGAATGACGAGCGTCGAACTCTCCTCGCGAGCGGCGGAGTGGCTCGACAAGGCCGAGCCGGACGTTCACGAGCAAATCATCGATCGACTCGACCAAGCGGTGGCGTTCCCCGACCACTTCCTCCATCGGCTGACTGGGCGACCACTCTACAAGCTTCGCGCCGGCGACTATCGGTGCATCATCGACTGGCGGCAGGACGAGGAGGTGCTGTTCGTCCGTGAAATCGGACACCGCAGGAATATCTACGACTGACCTTTCGACGGTTCAGACCAGTATCTCCACGTCGTAGCCCTCGGCTTCCAGCGCTGCAATCAGTTCCGCGACGTGGTCGTGGCCGCGCGTTTCGAGGTCCAACTCCACCTCGGTCGCGCCGACACTCATCTCCAGTGAGGTGCGCTCGTGTTCGATGCCGAAGATGTTGGCGCGGGCGTCGGCGATGATACCGATGAGCCGTTCGAGCGCGCCGGGACGGTCTTCCAGCGTCGTCTTCAGCTTCAGGTAGCGACCGTCCTCGACCAGCCCGCGCGTGATGACGTTGCGCAGCACGTTCAGGTCGATGTTCCCCCCGCACAGCGCCGGGACGATGACCTCGCCCTCCTCGTAGTCGAAGGCCTCCTCCACGACGGCAGTGAGCGCGATCGCGCCCGCGCCCTCTACGAGCGTCTTCGACTGTTCGAGCAGATCGACGAGCGTGCGGGCGATGGCGGCGTCACTGACAGTGACGATCTCGTCCACGCGCTCTTTGACTACTTCGTAGGTGAGTGTCCCCGGTTTGCCGACGGCGATTCCGTCGGCGAGCGTGTCCACCGCCTCGGTCTCGACGAGCTCGCCCTTCTGTAGCGACTGGGCCATCGCAGAGGCTCCTTCGGCTTGGACGCCGACGACGCGCGTCTCAGGATCGTTCGCCTTCACCGCTGTCGCCACGCCGGAGATGAGCCCGCCGCCGCCGATAGGGACGACGACTGTCTCCACGTCGGGTTGGTCCTCGACGATCTCTAGCCCGAGCGTCCCCTGACCGGCCATCACGTCGTAGTCGTCGAACGCGTGGACGTAGGTGCGACCCTCCGTCTCCTCCAGCTCGTGTGCCTTCTCCTGTGCCGCGTCGTAGTCGATGCCGTGGAGGACGACCTTCGCGCCGTACGCGCGGGTGGCCTCCACCTTCGAGACGGGCGCGTACTCCGGCATCACGATCTTTGCGTCGATACCTGCGCGGTCGGCCGCGAGCGCGACGCCCTGTGCGTGGTTACCGGCGCTCGCGGTGACGACGCCGGCCTCACGCTCGTCGTCGTCGAGATGTGCGAGCTTGTTCGTCGCGCCCCGAATCTTGAACGAGCCGGTGCGCTGGAGATTCTCCAGCTTGAGATAGATTTCCGCGCCGCTCGTCTTCGAGAAGGTGTGCGAGTAGTCGAGTGACGTGTGACGGGCCACTTCCATCACTCGCTGGCGTGCTTCGAGTACATCTGCAACGTCGAGCATACCTACGACTACCCCGCCCGGGGTTCTATTGGTTTCGACAAAAGGGAAGGAGCGTGTGCAATCATTCGTAGAGCGTGTCTGTATATAAACTCCCGCCATCCGGAGCGGAAGTGAAACCGCAGTACAGAAGCAGGGTGAAACTGTCGTCAGACGGCTGTCTTTCCTCTGTCGCTCAGACGACGTGTTCGGTGTCGTAGCTCCCGAGTACGCGCACCCAGCCGTCGCTCGCGAGTGACTCCAACTCTGTGACTGCGCTCTGTGTACGCTCCTCGTAGAGGCCGGACTCGATGTCGATGTGGAAGACGTAGTCGCCGAGTCGCTCGCCCGACGGGCGCGACTCCACCCGCGAGAGGTTGATTTCGCGTTCGGCGAACGGCTCCAGCAGGTCGAGAAGCAGCCCCGGATGGTTTGTGTTCGGATACACGACGAAGGAGGTCTTCCCGCCGGCCTCGTCGCGTTCGGATTCTGGCGCGACGACGAGGAACCGCGTCGCGTTCGAGCTTCGGTCTTGGATATCGCTTTCGAGCACGCGAAGGTCGTCGCCGGCGTTCGCCGGGTGGCCGATCCCGGCGACGCTGCTGTCCTCACGGGCGCGGGCGACTCCGCGGGCCGTGGAGGCGACCGGCTCCGTCACCGCGTCAGGATACTCGCGATTGAGGTACTCACGACACTGTGCGAGCGCCTGCTGGTGGCTCGCCACGGTGTCGAACGACTCCGTCTGTGCGAGCAGCGAGTGTCGAATCGGTGTCACAATCTCGCGTACGACGGCGACCCGCTGGTCGGCCAGCGCGTCCAGCGACTCCGTGACGCTCCCTTCGATGCTGTTCTCGATGGGGACGACCCCGCGGTCGTACGCGCCCGTCGCGACCCCTTCGACGATGGCCGTCACCGACTCGGCAAAGTCGATGTCATCGGCGACCGCCTGCGTCGCGCGGTGCGAGTAGGTCCCCTCCGGACCGAGCGTGAGTGCGTTCATATCTCCGTGTCGCGACACGTCCGTATCAGGGTGTCGGCGACCGCAATTCCCGAAGCGGTTTCCCAAACGACTGCTCGCGCTATCGATTCAGGGTGTGGATAGCGTGACCCTGCGCGTTCATCGCGGCCTCCATCACTGCCTCTGACAGCGTCGGATGCGTGTGGATGGTCGAGGAGATATCTTCGAGGGTCGCGCCCATCTCGATTGCTAGTCCGATCTCGCCGATGAGTTCGGATGCCTCGGGAGCGACGATCTGTGCCCCCAGTATGAATCCCGTCTCGTCGTCGGCGACGATGCGGGCGAATCCCTCCGGCTCGTCGAGCGTGAGCGCACGCCCGGAGGCGTTCATCGGCATCTGGCCGACGACCGGCTCGAAGCCGGCATCTTCGGCCTCACTCTCGGTCATCCCGACGGTGCCGATCTCCGGGTCGGTGAACACTGCGCCCGGAATCGCCTGGAAATCCATAGCGGACGGCTCCCCGGCGATGTGTTCGGCGACGACCTCACCTTCGGCGGAGGCCTTGTGAGCGAGCATTGGCTCGCCGGCCACGTCGCCGACTGCGTAGACGTTCTCCACGTCTGTCTCGCCGAATTCGTCGGTGTCGAGGAAGCCGGCCTCGGTCGGTTCGAGCCCGATGGCGTCGAGTCCGAGTGTGTCGGTCACCGGCTGGCGACCCACCGCGACGAGAATGTGGTCGGCCTCGTAGGTGGACTCCTCGCCGTCCTCCGTCTCGGCGGTGAGTCGGACGCCGTCTGCCGTCTCCTCCCACTCGCTGGCTCCCTCGCCGAAGTTGAAATTAACGCCGAGCTCCTCGGCGCGAGTGCGGACGACCCGCGCCACGTCGTCCTCGTAGACGGGGAGTGCGCTGTCCAACATCTCGATGACCTCGACGTTCGTGCCGAGCTTCGCATACGTCGTGGACAGCTCCATCCCGATGTAGCCCGCTCCGACGACGAGCAGATCGTCCGGGACGCTCGTCAGATTCAGCGCGCCCTGCGAGGAGAGAATCCGCTCCTCGTCGTACTCGAAGGCGGGAATCTGGATGGGCCGTGAGCCGGTGGCGATGATGGCGTGCTCGTACTCGATGGTCTCCGAGCCTTGTCCATCGCCGCCGTGCATAACGCGAACCGAGCCCTTCCCGTCGAACTCTGCTGTTCCTTCGATGAGGTTGACGCCGTTCGCCTTACACAGCTTCTCGACGCCGCCAGTCAGCTGATCGACTACGTCGTCTTTCCAACTCGACAGCGCCGCCATGTCGACGGCGGGGTCGGCGTGGATACCCATTCTCTCGGCCGACGCCGCGCTGTGGGCGGTGTCCGCCCCCGTGATGAGTGCCTTCGACGGGATACAGCCCCGATTCAGGCAGGCACCCCCGTAGGCGTCTTTCTCGACGAGTGTCGTGTCGAGATCGAGCTGTGCTGCGCGGATGGCGGCCACGTAGCCGCCCGGTCCAGCGCCGATGACCAGTACATCAGTTCCAGTTGCGATGTCTCCAACAACCATTAGAGTAACAAGAGTTCAGGGTTCTGCAGGTGTTCTTTCACCGTGTTCGTGAACGCGGCCGCCTCGGCCCCGTCGATGACGCGGTGGTCGATAGTCAACGAGAGGGTCAACACGTGTCGTGGAACGACCTCGCCGCTCACGGCTGCGCCGTTCGATTCCGAGTCGCTATGCGACTCGCTGTCCACGACGCGCGGCTTCTTCTTGATCTCGCCCAGCCCGAGGATGGCGGTCTCGGGATAGTTGATGATCGGCGTGGCGTACTCGCCGCCGATTGCACCGAAGTTCGTGATCGAGAAGGTGCCGCCCTGCATCTCCTCGCGGGCGATAGAGCGGTCACGCGCAGCTGCCACCAGCTCGTTCATCTCCTCGGAGAGCTGGAGCAAGCCCTTCCGGTCGACCGCATCGACCACCGGCACCATCAGCCCCGCGTCGGTCGCCGCTGCGATGCCGATGTTGTAGTAGTGTTTCGACGATCTCCTCGGCCTCCTCGTCGAGTTGGCTGTTGAGGATCGGGTGTTCGCGCAGCCCGGCGACGACCGCCTTCAGCACGAACGGCATATACGAGAGCTTCTGCCCGCGCTCTGCTGCGGTCTCTTTCAGTCGCCCGCGCGTCTCCACCAGCTTCGTCACGTCCACCTCGTCGTGGTGGGTGACGTGCGGAGCGGTGTACTTCGAGGTCGCCATCTGCTTGCCGATGGTGCGGCGAATCCCCGTGTACGGCTCGCGCGTCTCGCGCTCCTCGACCCGTTCGGGCGTCGTGGAGGCTGCGCCAGCCTCTTGGCCTGCCTGCACCGCCTCGGCGTCGGCGGCCTGTGCGGCCTGCTGGGCCTCGGCGAACTCACGCACCTGCTCCGGCCGAACGAACGCCTCGCCGTCGCGCGTCTCGTCGGTCGGCACGTCGTCGAGATTCACGCCCTCGTCCTCGGCGAGTCTGCGGGTCGCCGGCGCAGCGAGCGTCTGGTCGCGGCCGGCGCGCTCTACGTCGCCAGCGGGTGCCGTCGCCGACGCCGTCGGCTTCTCCGATTTCTCGTCCGTCGCTTTCGAGGTCGCAGATTTCACGGCAGATTCGACTTCCTCGCTCTCATCTTCTGTCTCGCTCTCCGCGTGTGCCCGCACGTCGGCGTCGGAGACGCGCCCGCCGGGACCGCTCCCCTCGACGGCAGCGATGTCCACGTCGAGTTCACGGGCCAGTCGGCGTGCACTCGGCGAGGCGAAGACGCGCCCGCCTTTCGCGGCGGTGCCGGTCTCCTCGCTCTCCTCACTCTCGCTCTCGTCGCTCGTCTCGTCGTCAGTCTCCGAAACTGCGGAGACGGCCGATTCGGTCGCTTCCTCGTCGTCGCTGGTTTCTTCGCTCGTATCGTCCTCCTCGGTAGCGAACGTGATGATGACGTTCCCGACAGGAACCATCTCTCCTTCGTCGGCGAGAATCTCCTTCACGGTCCCGTTGACCGGGGAGGGAACCTCGACGACCGCCTTGTCCGTCTCGACCTCTGCGACCGGCTGGTCTTCCGTCACCGTGTCGCCGACGGAGACGAGCCACGAGACGATCTCTGCCTCGGCGAGTCCCTCGCCCACGTCGGGCAACTCGAACTCGCGGACCATCAGAACTCGACCGCCTCCCTGATACCGTCCTCGATGCGTGTGGCCTCTGGCATGTAGTAGTCCTCCAGCGCGTACAGCGGGAAGGGCGTATCGAAGCCGGTCACGCGGGTCACCGGTGCCTTCTGGTATCCGAGCGCTTCCTCCTGAATCGTCGCGGCAATCTCAGCGCCCAGCCCGCCCGTCTTCGGGGCTTCGTGGACGACGACCGCCCGTCCCGTCTTCTTGAACGAGTCGACGATCGCATCCCAGTCCATCGGCGACAGCGTGCGCAGGTCGACGACCTCTACGTCGATGTCGCCCGCCAGATTCTCCGCGGCTTCGAGTGAGGGTCGGGTCATCGCTCCCCACGTGAACACCGATACGTCCGACCCTTCGCGGCGGGTCTTCGCTTTGCCCAACTCGACCGTGTACGTCTCGTCGGGCACCTCCTCGCGGAAGGCGCGGTAGATGAGCTTCGGTTCCATGAACACGACCGGGTCGGGGTCGCGAATTGCGGCTGCGAGCAGCCCCTTCGTGTCGTGTGGCGTCGAGGGGATGACGACCTTCAGCCCGGCCTCGTGGGCGTAGAACGCCTCCTTCGACTCGGAGTGGTGCTCGGGTGCGCGGATCCCGCCGCCGTAGGGCGCCCGGACGACCATCGGCACGGTGAACCGCCCGCGCGACCGCGTGCGCAGTCGCGCGGCGTGCGAAACGATCTGATCGAACGCCGGGTAGGCGAACCCGGAGAACTGCATCTCGGGCACCGGCTTCATGCCGTAAGCCGCCATACCCACGGCAGCCCCGACGATACCGGATTCGGCGAGCGGCGTGTCGAAGACGCGTTCCTCGCCGAACTCGTCGTAGAGTCCCTGCGTGGCGCGGAAGACGCCGCCGTTCTTGCCGACGTCTTCGCCGAAGACGACCACGTCGTCGTCGTGTTCCAGTTCGCCTTTCAGTCCGTCGCGAACCGCCTGTACGAGTGTGAGATTCTGTGTCTGTGTGTCGCTCATTCCAGTAGTTCCTCGTCACCGTGTTCCGACCGGAGTCGGTCGAGATACGCCTGCTGGTCGCGGAGTCGCTCGGGCATCTCCGCGTAGACGTGCTCGAACATACTATCCGTCGTCGGTCGGGTGTATCCCTCTGCCGTCTCGATTGCCTCGGCCACTTCGTCCTCGACGGACTCGGTGATGTCGGCGACGCGCTCGTCGTCGAGAATCGCGCGATCGCGCAGGAACGCTTCGAGCCGTGGAATCGGGTCCTTCGCCTTCCACGCTTCGACCTCCTCGTCCTGCCGGTAGACCGACGGGTCGTCGGCGGTCGTGTGGGCACCGAAGCGATACTGTACCGCCTCGATGAGCGTCGGCTTCGACGTGCTCTCGTCGTCGCGTGCCCGCTCGACAGCCGCGCTCGTCACCTGATACACCGCCAGTGGATCCATTCCGTCGACCTGCACGCCCTCCATCCCGTAGGCGATGGACTTCTGTGCGATGGTCTCGGAGGCGGTCTGCTTCTCGCGGGGTACCGAGATGGCCCACTGATTGTTGTTGCAGAAGAAGACGGTCGGCGTGTCGAAGACACCGCCGAAGTTCAGCCCCTCGTGGAAATCGCCTTCCGACGTTGCGCCGTCGCCGAAGTAACACATGAACACCTCGTCGGTATCGTTGTAGTTGGCGGCCATCCCCAGCCCGGCGGCGTGCGGGATCTGTGAGGCGATGGGGACAGCGACGGGGAAAATATTCAGCTCGTCGAGCTTGTTGCCGCGCTCGTCGCCCATCCAGTAGCGGAGCGTCCCTTCGAGCGTCAGTCCGTGGACGTACGTCGCGGCGTGTTCGCGATAGGAGGGAATAACCCAGTCTTGCTCGCTCAACGCCATCGCGGAGGCGACCTGTGCGCCCTCCTGTCCTGACAGTGGGGGATACGTCCCCATCCGGCCCTGTCGCTGGAGGCTGACGGCTCGCTGGTCGAAGTGGCGAGCCAGCTTCATCGTCCGGTACATCTCCACGAACTCCTCCTCGGAGAGGTCGGGGACGGTCGCTCCCTCGACCACCGACCCGTCCTCAGCGAGCACCTGCACCTGCTCGTGTGGGTCCGTATCGAGTACGCTCACCGTCGTACCACCCGTTCTATCATACGTGGATGTCAGAGTCCCCGGACAAAGTAGTTTCGTAAATACCTTTCGTAGCCCGTGACTATTGCCACGAGATACGACGAACGGTCAGAAATTCTCCGTTCGGGTAGCTGATTATACGCGTTTGTCGGCTCTCGCGGCGACCTATGGTATGCGTTCGCGTCTCACACGGATTACGCTAAGTCATTTCCGTACTGACCGCACGCAGTCGTGCGGTCGTAGCGGTAAACAGTTAGCGTAATCCGTATCAGTCTCCCTGTGCGTGTGCCCGGTCGCGCGCTGCTGCCGGCGAGAGTCCCTCGCGGGCGACCGCCTCTACGAAGAACTCTCCCGCCTTGAACGACGAGCGCACCATCGGGCCGGACGCGCAGTAGCGGAAGTCGAACTCTTCCTCTGCGACCGTCTGCCACGTGTCGAACTTGTCGGGGTGGACGTACTCGAACACTTCCAGGTGGCGTGTCGACGGCTGGAGATACTGCCCGAGCGTGACGATATCCGTGCCGATCTCCCGCAGGTCCGACAGCGTCTGGTACACCTCGTGGTCGTACTCGCCCACGCCGAGCATAATGGAGGTCTTCGCGTAGCAGTCGGCGTCCGCGATCTGTGTGAGCACGTCGAGCGACTGCTCGTAGCCGGCTCGGCGGTCACGCACCGGCCACTGGAGCCGCGAGACGGTCTCGATGTTGTGGGCCAACACGTCCGGCTCGGCGTCGATGACCTGCTGTACAGCGTCTTCGTCGCCCTGGAAATCGGGAATCAGTGCTTCCACCAGAATCGACTCGTCGCGGCGCTTGATCTCGCGAATCGTCTCCGCGAAGTGTGCTGCGCCGCCGTCCGCGAGGTCGTCGCGGTCTACGCTCGTCAGGACGACGTAGTCGAGACCGATTTCGGCCACGGCGCTCGCGACGTTTGCCGGCTCGTCTTGGTCGAGCGACTCCATTCCGCCGGTCTCTACGTCACAGAAGTTACAGCCTCGCGAGCAGCGGTCGCCCATCAGCATGAACGTCGCCGTCCCCGGGCCGTTGCGCCCGGACCAGCAGTCGCCGAGGTTCGGACACGACGCCTCTTCGCAGACGGTGTGGAGGTCGTGCTCGCGCAGCGTCGACTTGATGTCGGTGAACCGCTCTCCCGACGGTGGACGCATCTTCAGCCACTCCGGCTTTCGGGGCCGGTCACGCGAGCCACTCATTGTGTGTCTGTTTGCCTCTGCCGGCAAAAGCGTGCTGTCCCCGCTGTGTTTGGATTTGAGTTTGGTTGTTTCTTTTCGGCCACCTCGCTCGCTGGCTTGGTCTTCGGTGATGAACATAGCTTGAACGCCCCGGACGTATCACTTGATTGCTCTGACTGCGTCGATGAGCACAGCTTGAAAGCCCCGGACGTGTCGCTCGCTGATTCCGCTGACTACCTTCTCACGAGCAGCTTGAAAGCCCCGGGCGCGTCGCGGTCCTCCGCTGACATCTCTCTGCTCACTTCGTTCGCGTCGAGAGTGGTCACGGAACCGACCAGGTAAACGCGACACGTCCGCCCCTTTCTGTCCCACCCACTACAACAGCACCGCCCACAGGCCTCCCCAGCCGATTCACTCGCTTCGCTCGTTCATCCCTCGCGCTGACTCGCGCGCCGTTGCGCGCTCGGGCCACGCCAGAGCACAGATTCGACAGGCAACGGAGGCGGTGGCCTACCGCACCGCGCGTCAGCGCGTGTGCGGTGTGGGGGAGGGTTGGTGTGGTCCGTCGCGCCCTCGTGGCGCGACTCGACCGCCAGCGGTCGCGGTGCTGTACCCTATGCCAAGCACTCACAGCGGTCACGGTGCCGTCGAAGCCAACTCAAACAGCACGGTGCTGTATCCGAGGCCAAGCACTCATAGCGGTCACGGTACTGTCGAAACCAACCCAAACAGTGCAGTGCTGTACCCTATGCCAAGTAATCGCAGTGGTCGCGGTGCTGTCGAAGCCAACTCAAACAGCGCGGTGCTGTATCCTATGCCAAGCACTCATAGCGGTCACGATACTGTCGAAACCAACCCAAACAGTGCAGTGCTATCGAAACCAATCAAAAAGACGGACTAGTCAGCGGCGCGAGGCTGCCCGCCCGACCCGCCACGCCGTCCGCCCAGCGTCACCACGTGCAACACCGCCAGCCCGAGAGCATACATCCCGACGATCGGAATCCCGAGTAGGAACATCATAAACACACCCTGCGGGGAGGCGAAGGCGACGATAGTGAGGACAGCGAGAGTGACGACCCGCCAGCGGTCGCGCATCTGCCGGTAGCCGACGAGCCCGCCCGCGTGGAACAGCCACATCGTCACCGGGACACAAAACAGGAGACCGACGCCGACGGTGGTGAAGAAGACCATCCACCCGAAGTTGTTGATGCGGTAGGCGATGACCATCGACGCCGTGAGCGCGTCGTTCGCGAGCCACGAGATGATACGCGGTGCGACGAAGAGGAAGCCGACTACCGTCCCGGCCGACAACGTGGCAAAGACGCTTCCGGCCCACACGAACAGCACGCGACGGTCGCCGCTGGCGAAGCCGCGCTCTTTCAGCGCCGGCCACGCGAAGTAGAGCAGCAGCGGTATCGTCGCGGCCGCGCCGACGACGATCGAGAGCTTGATCTCGAAGATGAGCGCCTCGACCGGATGGAGCGCGACGATGTTCACCTGCTCGGCGGAGAACCCCTCCGAGAGCCGGCCGAGGAAGCTTGCTTTCAGCCAGCCGATACCGCCGGTGTAGAGCCACGAGAACATCCCCGCGAGCACGACCATGAACGTCCCCACGAGCAGGAACGCCTTCGACCGCAGCGAGGAGGCGATAAACGCGATGTCGTGGTAGTAGCCGCCGATGTCGTCCTCGTCCACGTCGTCGTCGGTGAACGACGACAACATCCCCGCGCCTGTCTCGGCGACGACGTTGCCACCGCCTTCCTCCTCGACCGGCTCGGTCGAAGCCGGGTCGCTCGCCGTTCCGGCGGCGGGCTCTCCGTCTGTATCCGTCTCATCGACGTCTGTCTCGGCGACCGCGTCGTAGCGGTCGAGAATCGCCTGGGCCTTCTCGTCGTCGCCGTCGTCGAGTGCGCCGCTCGCAAGTGCGAGCGCCTCGTCCTCCGTGAGCGTCTCGAACGCCTCCGGTGGCGCAGCCCGAATCCCCGCAGCATCCAGTGTCGAGAGGTCGAGGTCGGCCGGGTCGCCGGTGCTCGCGACGCGTGGCGACCGGTCGGCAACGGCGTCCAGCGCGCGGAACATCAACGCGACTGTCACAGCGAGCGCGCCGACCGCAGCGACGAGCACGGCAATTACTCCCACGACGACCGCAGTATCGACTCCGAGCAGGGTGTCGGTCGCTGCCGTTTGCGGAAACCGCTTCGCGAAGGAGGGACCAAGATACGGGAGCGACTCCAACGTGCGCATTACGCCGTCAAGCTGACCGTCGAACGTGGCTCGCCCGAGCAGGAATGTGACCGCACCGGTGAGGAAGCCGACGCCGGCGACGACGTTCCAGTTCTCGCGGGCGGTCGGCTTCAACCCGATCTGTTTCCCGGCGGTCTGTGCGGTGACGAGGAAGCGGGTCAGCCCCAGCGAGAACGCGTACAGTATGACCAGCGGCGTCGCCCACATCAGCTGCGTGAGCGGGTCCGGCGGCGTGAACACTGCACCCGCAGCGTAGAGCACGACGATGGCGTGTTTCCAGTAGTCGCGGAACGTCTCGTAGGGAACGACGCCGGACAGTGCCAGCCCGGACATCGCGAGCGGAAGCTGTGCTGCGAGCCCGAACGAGAGCGAGAGCAGGAAGACGAACTGGACCCACTTCACGATGGAGTACGTCGGCGAGATATCGGCCGCGGCGGCGTTGGCCGCGAGGAAGTCGAACACAACCGGGAAGAAGAGCAGGTAGCCGTACGCCGCGCCTGCGAGCAGGAGTACGACCGCCCCGGCGATGACGAGGGCGATTTTCCAGCGCGGGATACCGGTCGGCCAGTAGCCCCGCGTCTTCAGCGCGTCGCGCGAGTAGTAGATAAGGAACGGAATCGACAGTAGGAGCCCGACGACGAGCCCGATTTTCACCTGCAACAGAATCACGTCGAACGGCGTGACGGCGACGATGGTCGCCTCGGGAGCGTCGGCGAGCAGATCGGCTTTCATCCGGTCCCAGCCGTAGTTGCGTAAGAACAGAATCGTCGCGATGAGCCCGACAACGAAGATGATAAACACCTTCTGGAGGTGGCTCTGTGCGGCCGACAGCATGGAGCCGAGGGTCTCGCGACCGCTCTGGAGCCCACGGGTGACATCGTTGTCGACGATTCCAGACACGTGTGTGGTTGGGTACCGCCGGTTTATCAACCTTTCAGGCTCGGTCGCACGTCGAGAAGAAGGCTTACAACCGGGCGACGCCGAACGCACGCTAATGCCTGAGGAGTCGGACGACGACGCTACCCCTCCAGAGCCTGCGATTCGCCGTCTCGACGACGGCGACGAGGGGACCGGCGACTCCGTATCTGACTCTACCGCTGACAGCGAAACGCCCGACGACGCCGACTCAACGGACGAGGATTCGAACACCTCGCCGACGACGATGGAGGATGACCCGTTCGACGGCTACGAGGTGGACACGACGCCGGCAATCGAGCGCGACTCGCTGGAGCGCGACGACGACGAGGAAGAACCGGACGACACCGACGACGAGGAAGAACCGGACGATATCGACGACGAGAACGAGAGCGAGGATATCGGTAACCGGGGAGATGAGTCGTTCGATGACGGCTCGCCCGGTGTCGGCAGCTCGGCCGAAGTCGCCCAGCCGGAGCCGGTGAGCGACCCCGCGGAGTACGAGGGCGCGCCCGATGACCAGGAGATGCCGCTTGCCGACCACGTCGAGGAGATGGTGAAGCGGCTCGGCGTGGTTATCGTCGCGATGGCGGCCGTCTCCGGCGTCGTGTTCCCGTTCGCGACGTATCTCATCAACTTCCTGTGGTTCACCTATCTCCCCGGTACCGAGGAGATCTGTCGCCAGGTGGCACTAGTCGGCGCGGAGAACGTCGACCCACAGACCGCCTGCGCGCGCGTCTACCACCCGCTTGCGGTCGTACTGGCGCGGCTGAAGGTGGCGACGCTCGCGGGATTCGTCGTTGCGCTCCCGCTGTTCGTCTACGAGACGTATCTGTTTATGCGCCCGGGGCTGTATCCGACGGAGCGACGTTACTACCTCGCGAGCGTGCCGACGAGCCTGGTACTCGCCGCCGCCGGGATGCTGTTCGCCCATCACCTCGTCATTCCCATCCTGTTCGACTACTTTGTCGGCTACTCACAGGGCGCGACGACGCTTGCGTTCGGGCTGACGGACACGTTCGACCTCATCGTGCTGATGCTCGGTTCGTTCGCTATCGTCTTCCAGATTCCGCTGTTCATTATGTTAGCGCTGATGATGGGGCTCGTCACGCGAACGTGGCTCCAGTCCCGCCGGCTCATCTTCTGGGGGCTGTTCGCCGCGCTGGCGTTCCTGTTCACGGGCGACCCGACCGGACTCGGGCCGATCTTCGTCGCCGTGACGATGATCGTCCTCTTCGAGGGAACGCTGCTGCTCGCGCAGTGGACCGGCCACGAGTAGTCATACGGATTACGTAATTCATTTCCGTACTAACCGCACGCAGTCGTGCGGTCGTAGCGGTAAACAGTTAGCGTAATCCGTATCAGAACAGAATACCGACGCCGAGGAGATTTCCGAGCGCGATACCGAGCACGACTGCGAACGCGAAGTGGAGCACGACGACCGGCACCGCAGACCGCAGCTTCAGCCGGTAGGCGACGCTGACGGCGAAGAGGTCCGCGACGAGCGCGACGACGAGCGCCACCCCGACGAGCGCGGAGGCACTAATGCCGAAGGCCCCCGACTGGCCGTACTCGCCGAGCAGAATCGAGACGAGTGCCGGTACCGGCCCGGCGTAGGCGGCCCGCTGTGAGGGTACGTCGCCGATGAAGAAGGTGGCCGCGAGATGAAGCGTAAAGGCGTAGAATGCTGCCGTCAGGAGGAACGTGACGGCGAGCGCGAGCAGTCCGCCGCCGGCGATGCTCTGGAGTGTGAAGGCGTCCATCGCCCCGTTCTACGAGGCGTCGCTGTTTATCCGTTACGCGAGGAGACCGAGTTCGTCCAGTCGCCCGACGATGGTGTCGACAGCCGCCTCGGCGTCCTCGGGCTCCTTCCCACCGGTGATGACGAGCTTGCCGGAGCCGAACAGCAGCGCCACCACATCCGGGTCGTCCAGCCGGTAGACGAGCCCCGGGAACTGCTCGGGCTCGTACTCGATATTCTCGAGGCCCAGTCCGATGGCGATAGCGTTCAGATTCAGGTCCTCGCCGAAGTCGGCCGAGGTGACGATGTTCTGGACCGTAATCTCCGGGTCGTCTTCGATGGGGATATCGAGTGCGCGGAGCTCGTCGAAGACGAGATGGAGCGCCTCGTGCACGTCAGCGGTGGATTTCGCACCGGTGCAGACGACCTTGCCGGACCGGAAAATGAGTGCAGCTGACTTCGGATTCTGCGTGCGGTAGACGAGTCCCGGAAACTGCTCCGGATCGTAGTCGGCCCCTTCGAGATCCATCGCGACGCTCTGTAGATCGAGCTCCTGGGCGATACCGGTCGATGCCACCACGTTCTCGATATTGATGGTCCCTTTGGGGTCATCCATTTAACTCATCTGTCGGTGCTACGCTTCAAAAAGGTACGTATGGACCCGCGCGCTATCGCCGGCTTCTTGCGCTCGCAGGGGCGACGTTCAGTGTGTATCTCCTCGAACTCGGCGGCGAAGACGATGCCTTCGCGGCCCGGGAGGCGGCGAGTGCCTGCGCCGATGTTCGGCGACTCGCGCCCGGGCTGGCGACGGCCCGCACCGTCACCGACCGGGTCCGAGGGCTCGCGTATACCCACGCCGCGAGCGAGCTTGTCGGCACCACCGAGGGCGGTATCGACGCCGCTGTCACGCTCCTCGATGCCGCGAGTATCGACCGCACCGGAACCGTCGCTGTCAGAGCACGCGACGTGCAGGGAACGGCCGACGTATCCACTCAGCAGGCAGAACGCGAGCTCGGTGGCACGCTCACCGACCGCGGCTTCGCCGTCGATCTCGACTCGCCCGACCACGAACTCCGGGCGCTCTTCGCCGGTGAGACGGTCGCGCTCGCGTGGCTGGAGATGGAATCAGTTCGAGATTTCGGGAAGCGCCGCCCAACCGACAAGCCGTTCTTCCAGCCCGGGAGTATGGACCCGCTGTTAGCGCGCGCGGTCGCCAATATCGCCGGTGCGCGGCCCGGACGCACGGTGCTCGACCCAATGTGCGGGACCGGCGGCGGACTCGTCGAAGCCGGCCTCATCGGCGCGGATGTGCTCGGCAACGACGCTCAGTGGAAAATGAGTCACGGCGCACGCGAGAACCTCGCGCACTTCCTCGACGGTGACGGCGTTCCGGGACTCCCAACGCCCGGGCGCTACGACGTGGTGAGGGGGGACGCGTCCCGGCTCCCGTTCCGTGACGGAGCGGCCGACTGCGTCGTGTTCGATGCGCCGTACGGTCGCCAGTCGAAAATCGCGAACCAGTCGCTGTCGGCGCTCGTCGCTGACGCACTCGTCGAGGCCAACCGTGTCGCTGACCGCGGTGTTCTGGTCTGTGACCGCGAGTGGGACGCCGCCGCCCGCGACGCTGGCTGGACCGTCGAGTCCCGGTTCGTCCGCCCGGTCCACGGCAGTCTCGACCGCCACATCCTCGTGTTGCGGTAGTCCCCAACGTGCCTTTTTGACTGGCGTGCGTGCCGTTATTCGGACGATGACTCCGCGAGCGGGTTCTTCCGCGTCTGCGGTGGATGCTGGACCCGGAGGTATGGTGGCTCCTCGATGTACTCAACCAACGAGGTGCTGCCGACGAACCCGCAGGGCGATTTGCTGAGCGTAATATACTGGAGCCCGTTATCGGCGATCCAGGTCCGGAGCACCTGCTCAGCAGTGTCGATGTAGAACGATCCGACCTGATCGCCAACGACTGAGGGGTTCATTGTGTACAGTAGGCTGTCGTCCTGCTCGAGGATCTGCGTCTCGTGGAAGTGCCGAAGTTCCCGCGCGCTGCCCTGGCCGAAGGTATGAACGATCGCGCCCGTGTCAATCACCCCAAAGAGGGGTCGATCGGATTGGTCGGCGATATCACGAAGCAACTGCTTAATCTCATCGACGGTCTCTGGTGCCCTGTGGACGTTCTCTCTCGTGTGGTCCCATCCGCCGATCATATCGATCACCGAGAGCCGGCCCTCTTTGAGGATCGTACCGAGCGACTTGTCGTCGTTCGCTAACAGTTGCTCGACCCGACCTTCACGGAGTCCGATCGAGGGATTCAACAGGAGGTCGAAGTCGCCATTCAGTGCCCGTTTTAGCAGGAGCGCGTAGAATGCCATCAGATTTGCCTTGCCATCGTGACTGAGCACCACGCCGGAACCTGTGACCAGACCGCCGCCGGCGAGCGCGTCGAATCCATCGATCCCGGTCGGCCGGTGATGGTGGGTTTTCAGTGCCGGCGGCTGCGACCGCCGATACGGGGCGATCCGGACGCCGGAGGCGTCGAACTCCAGTTCCATTTCCCGGCGGTCGTGGTCCACGCCGCGCATCTTGGTGACCGACAGGAACAGGTGTGGATCGTCCGCGACCTGTCGTCGTGCGAGTTCGATTACGCCGTGGGTAGTGAACTTCAGAATGTTTTCAAGACCGTCTGAGCCGGTGGAATTCTCGGCGGTGAGCAGCGTCGTCGCTCCAAAGTCGTCGGAAAAAAACCGAATCATATCGAGCGCGATCCGCTGGAGTTCCTGTCGCTGCTCGGCGATCACGCCGAGCCCCGAGATGCTGTCGAACACGACGCGGTCCTGCGGGGCGTGTCGTTCGAGGTACTGCTGGATGTATTCCGAGGTGAACGGGGCGCTGAACCCCTCTCCAAGCGACCTACCGCCTTCGAGCGTCTGAAGCGTGAACTCCTCCTCGCCGCTCTCGATCGTCCGTCCGGGGGCGGCATGGATAGAAGTGTACGTTAGGTTCTCGTGATCGAGATCGAAGTCGAACTCCGAGAACGCCTCTCGGAGTTCGTCGATCGTCTGCTCAGTACTAATATATAAACAGTTGTCGCCGGCGTCGAGCCCGGCCTGAAGAAATCCCATTCCAAGCGTGCTCTTTCCGGTCCCGTGGCCGCCGGTGATCAGCACCGATCGGTTTTTCGGGAGCCCACCTTTGAGCATCCCATCCAACGTCTTATCGCCCGTCGAGACGGTCGAGTGATCATCAATGGAAGACGACACATCATCGTATCCAGCACCAAGGCATATAACAATTCGTGAGGCCGTGTCAGCAGTGCCGAAGTGACATCTTCCCGCAGGTGAACACGCGGGCCTCTCACCCGATGTTCCTTTCCGGGTCGACGGCATCTCTCCCTGTATGAACGATTCGCCAGCGGTGAGAGTATGACGGGAAAAGACGAGTACTACAACCGCGCAAAACAGGAGGGGTACCGCGCCCGCTCCGCCTACAAGCTCAAGCAGCTGGACGAGACGGCCGGGCTGTTCGGCCCGGGCAACACCGTCGTTGATCTGGGTGCCGCCCCCGGCGGCTGGTCGCAGGTCGCCACCGAGCGCGTCGGCGACCAAGGGAACGTCATCGCGGTCGACCTCCAGCGCATCAAGGATATCGAGGGCGTGGAGACGGTTCGCGGTGATATGACCGACGACGACACTCGCGAGCGTATCATCGACCGCGTGGGCGAGGCCGATGTAGTCATCTCCGATATGGCTCCGAACATGACCGGGGAGTACCACCTCGACGCTGCGCGCTCGGCGCACCTCGCACGGATGGCCTTCGAGACGGCACTCGAACTGCTCGGGTCAGGTGGCGACCTCGCGGTCAAGATTTTCGAGGGACAGGACGTTGCCCCGCTGCGCGAGGATATGGAGCAGGAGTTCGAGTACGTGCGCGCCGTTCATCCGGACGCCTCGCGTGATGCCTCCTCGGAGCTGTATCTCGTCGCGAAGGGACGGCTTACCGGCCCGGTGCGCGAGGGCGACGAGCTGACGGTCGAAATCGTCGACGAGGGAAGCGAGGGCGACGGCATCGCGAAGGTGGACGGCTTCACCGTGTTCGTCCCCGACGCGACGACTGGCGAGGAGGTGGACGTACGTGTCGACGACGTAAAGCCACGCTTCGCGTTCGCCGAGCGTCGGTGAGCGCTCGATAACACTGTGAGAAGACTCGAAGACGAACAACCTATTACTCGGGGTGTACCTACCCTCTCGTATGCCCAAAATCAGTGTCGAGATTCCGGGCGAACTGCTCGCCGACCTTGACGACCATGTCGGCACGGAGGGAAAGTACGTGAACCGGTCGGACGCCATCCGTGCCTCGGTTCGCAAGAACCTCGACATCCTCGACGATATCGACGCTCGCCACGGTCGGCTGGAAGACGATGAGTGAGCGGCCGATTCCACTCGGCGCGACGGTGCTCGCGGCGCTGTTCGTCACCGCGCTCATCACCTCACAGCTGACGGCTGCGAAGGTGCTGGCGTTCGGAATCCCGTTCTCGCTCCCCATCGTCGATTCCTCGCTCATCCTCCCGGGTGCGGCACTCGCGTACGCGGTGACGTTCTTCGCCTCGGACTGTTTTACCGAGCTGTATGGGAAGCGGTCGGCACGTCGGCTCGTCAACGTCGCGTTCGCGATGAACTTCGTTATGCTGGCGCTGGTCTACTCCACCATCGCTGCTCCGGCTGCCCGGTCCAGTATCGATCCCGAGATGTTCGCAACTGTGCTCGGCGCATCAACGAACATCGTCCTCGGCTCGCTCGTTGGGTATCTCGTCTCGCAAAACTGGGACGTGTACGTGTTTCACGCGATCCGTGAGCGAACGGGAAAACAGAAGCTCTGGCTGCGAAACATCGCCTCTACGGCCAGCTCACAGGCTATCGACACGGTGCTGTTCGTCGGCATTGCGTTCTATCTGCTTCCGCAGTATGCGGGCATCGGTCCCATCCTTCCCAACTCGGTCGTGCTGGGGCTCGCTGTCGGGCAGTATCTGCTCAAACTGCTCATCGTGCTCGTGGACACGCCGTTCGTCTATCTCGTGACCCGCGTCGTCCGAGAACGAGAGCCGGGACACGAAGACGCTATCGTCGACTGAACAGCGATACGTCTTAGTTCGCGACGGCGGGAAGTGAGCTATGCCGCGCTTCGAGTACCCGTGTCCGGGCTGTCGCACCCGAACGAATCTCCACGACGCCGACTGCGACTTTGACGGCGTCCGCTGGACCGATATCGAAGCCGCCTACGTCGATATTCTCTCGCGACTCTCGACGGAACCACACACACAGGCGCAGCTCCGTGCCGACATCGAGGAGTGGGGCGGACTCCACGCCGCCGGCCTCTCGCGGCTCCGCGGGGACCAGCGCGTCGACGGCGACGACGACGAGCCGCTGGCGCTGCTCACCGCCGAGGAGTACAAAGAACGAGTCACGCACCCGACGATGGAGCCGCTGAAGACGATCTACGAGCAGGGCTCCGTTCACGGTGCCCACGACAACGCCGTCTTCGCGCTCATCGCCTTCTACGAGATGGTCGGGCTGTCGTGGCAGGAGACACGCGAACAGATGCTCACGTGGCTGGAGGAGTCGGGGACGTGGGCGCGGGGCGGCTTCGAGGAATCCAGCCCAGAAGAGCTTGTCGACTCGAAGCGTCACGTCTACGAGCGCGGCTACGGATGGAAACAGGCGGGCAGAGAGGCAAAAGGGGTTATCGACCGCCGGCTCGGGTAATTCCGCTACTCAGTCGCTCTGGATGCGTGGCGCGAGCATGTAGGTGACTTGGCCATTCCCTTCTGCGATATCGAAGTGGAGCTTCACGGGGAACTCCTCGCCCAGCTCCATCGACACCTCCGCGTCCGACGGAATCGCCCTGTTCATATCCTGCAGATAATCGAGCGAAAAGAGCGAGCGGGCATCGCCGGCGGTCAGGTCGATGAGATCCTCGCGGGTGAGTTCGAGATGCACGTCGTCGGTGTCGCCCTCGGCGTCGACGTAGAACACTTCCTCGTCGGCGTCGACGCCCAGCGCGATGTGGTCCGAGACCATGTCGGCGGCCTTGACGGCGCGGGCGATGTCGGCTCCTTCGACGACGATGTTCGCCGGCAGGTCGAGTTCCGGCAGGTCCGGCTCCTGTCGGATGGAGTCGGGATCGATGAGCGCGAGCGTCCCCTCCAGTCCCTCGATCTGGACGTGGAGCTTGCGAGTCTCCTCGTCGAGCTCAAGCTGAACGAGCTGGCCGGCGTCGGCCATACCGACGAACTCCTCGAGTCGCGAGAGATTGACGCCGATGACGCCGCCGTCGGTCTCGTAGGATTCGAAGGCGGCGGTATCGAGTGTGAGGTTGACCATGCCGACGTTTGCCGGGTCAACGGCGCGAATCGTGAGCCCCTCCTCTTCGAGTCGAATCTTACACTCATCGACCAGCACGCTCACGGAGTCTAACGCGTCTCCGAGCGTGTCAGCGCTCACAATAGCCTTGAACATCTTGTCGTCGGCTACGAAACGGCGTGGTAAAAACTCTCTCATGCCCGTTCGCGCGTGCGACGCGCCCGCGAGCGCTCCGCTCACTCGCCCGCCCTACTCGCCGGCCGGTCGGCCGATTTCGGCGAGCAGATGTCCTAACTGCACCCGGTCGCTCGTGGACTCCGTCAGGTCGAAATCTACCTCGCCGGCGATCTGATACAGCTTCGCCAGCCGGTGGCCGTCGTACCGCGACCGCGCCACCCGGAGCACGTCCGAGAGGATCTCGTCGCCGTCGTACCCCTCGTCGTAGATGAGCGTGTCCAACTCCGAGCGGGCGTCCTCGAAGTCGCTCACCTCGGCGGCGTCGAGCATCGCCTCCACCACGTCGTCGTTGCCGATGTCGCCGAGCGTCTCGTAGGCGGCCGTCATCGTCACTACACCCTCTGTCTCGGCGGTAGTCTGTGCGCCCAACACGGCCTTTCGGACGTTACCGTCTCCGTAGCCCGCGAGGTACTCGATTCCGTCGTCATCGTACTCGACACCGGCCAGCGAGACGACCCGCTCTAACGCTTCGACCGTTTCAGCGTGGTCGGGAGCTCGCATCGACACCGAGAAGCATCGCGACCGGATTGGTGGAATCAGCTTCGACGGCTGGCGGGTCGCGATGACGAACTGCGTGTTCTCGGCGTATCGCTCCATCACCCGGCGCAGCGCCTGCTGGAAGTCCTCGCGGATTGCCTCGGCGTTATCGAGTAGCACGGTCTTGTATCGACCCGAGACGGGCTGGTAGCTCGCCGACTCCTTCAAGACGTGATTTATCATATCGCGTTTCGACAGCCGCGATTTTCCGCGCAGGAAGGGGGCGAACCGCTCGTCGTTTTTGATCTCCTTCTTCGTTCGGTTGAAGAAGTCGGCGACGTTCAGCTCAACGAGGTCGTTGTCGGGGTCCTCGTGGGCGTCGGCGGCGAGCGCGCGGACCGCGGCGGTCTTTCCGACGCCCGGTGGCCCGTGAACGACGAGATTCAGCGGCTCGTCGGTCGCCGTCTCGAAGTACTCCACTACCTCCGGCTGTGGCAGGTCGGCGATGGCGGGAGCGAACTTGTCGGTCCACAGCGGCGATTCCATTTGCCATCTCTTTGGCGGTCGCGAGTATGAAGCTGGCTGTTCGGCGAGTGGTGGGAACGCTGAAGGCGACGCCACGCGCCCTGTCAGTATGCGTATCGTAGTCCTGCGACACGGCGAGACAGCGTGGAACGACGAGGGGCGGATGCAGGGGTGGGCACCGGTCCCGCTCAACGAGACGGGCCGCGAGCAGGCCACCGCCGCCGGCCGCTATCTCGCCGATGAGTACGAGTTCGATGCCATCTACGCCTCCGATCTCGAACGCACCCGCGAGACGACCGAACGTCTCGCAACGGTTCTTCCCGCGACGGACATCGAGTACGACGCCGCGTTTCGCGAGCGCGACGTCGGAATCTATCAGGGACTCACCTACGAGACGGTGTTCGACATGTATCCGCGGTTCGCGCTCGGGAAGGCTGCCGCCGAGGCCGCCAACGAGGTGCCCGAATCCGGCGAGAGTCTCGTCGATATGTACGAGCGTGTCACTGCGGGTATCGATCGCATCGCTGCACGTGACCACGACACTGTCCTCCTCGTCGCCCACGGGGGGCCTATTCACCTGCTCCACGGCTACGCAAAGGGGATGGACGTTCCAGACGCGATGCTCGCACACGAACAGGACAACTGCGGTATCAACGTCTTCGAGATAGACGAGGAAATCGAGAGCGTTATCGAGAATCGGACGCCGTGGCGCTAGCTCGTCGGGTACTCGGCAGACAGCACGTTCGTCCGGCTGGCTTGGTCGCCCTCCTCGTCTTCGGTCTCTCCCGCCGGTGAGACCGACCCCGTTGCGTACCCCTCCAGATCGAGGGTGACGTGATCGAAGCCGCAGTCGATGAGGTGGTCGCGGGCCGCCCGGACGAAGTCGGCATCGAGCGCGCGGTCGAGTTCGTCCTCGCCGACTTCGATGCGCGCGAGCCCGTCGTGGTCGCGCACCCGGAACTGTTCGAACCCCCACGTGCGAAGGAGCTGTTCGGCCTGTTCGATTCGAGAGAGTCGTTCCTCTGTCACTGCCAGTCCGGTCGGAATCCGCGAGGAGAGACACGCCATCGATGGTTTATCCGCCACCGAGAGTCCGTAGTGGTCGGCGATGGCGCGCACTTCGTCTTTCGTGATCTCGTGTTCGAGCAGCGGCGAGTAGGCGTCCAGCTCCTCGACGGCACGCAGTCCAGGCCGGTGTCCCTCACCGGGGTCGTCTGCGTTCGTCCCGTCACACACCGTCTCGATGCCCAGTTCGCGGGCGGTGTCGAACAGCTCGCCCAGTCGCATACTCCGGCAGTGGTAACAGCGGTCGCCGTCGTTCTCGACGAACGCCGGGTCGTCGAGTTCGGAAAAGGAGGTGAGCTCGTGGCGGATGCCGATCTCCTCGGCGACGGCGGTCGCGTCCGTGAGCTCGGCTGCCGGAAGGGTCTCGGATTTCGCGGTGCAGGCGACGGCTCGGTCCCCGAGTGCGTCGTGTGCGATGGCAGCGACGACGGATGAGTCCACGCCGCCGGAGAAGGCGACGAGGACACTGTCGCGCTCGGCGAGATCAGCCCTCGCCGCATCGAGCTTCGTGGCGGTGGCGTCGGCGAGTGTCATGGTCTCGCTCGGAGGTCGAGCGAGAAAAGTTCGCCGGGACGCCAACTACAAGCCGTCCGCTTCCGACGAACGAGTATGAACGCTGAGGAGTTCACCGCGACCGTCCGTGCGGACAACGACACCGCCCTCTCACGACTTGGCTCGTCAAAATCACTGTACGCCGACACCGCCGGCGAGATGGACCCGGAAACCGTCCTGCGGGCCGCGGCTGCGGCCGAACGCACCGCCAGCGAGACGTTCGAGGAATGGGCCGACGACGACGCCGCGGGTGAGTTCTTCGGCACGGTCGCCGACGAGGAGCACGACCACTACGAGCAGGTGCTCGCCGAACTCGACGCCGACGCGGTCGAGTCCGACGTGACTGAGATGCACGAGGAACTGCGCGCTCGGACCGACCCCGTCGAGCGACTCGGCGCGTTCGTCGGCAGAGCACTCGTCGCCGAGAAGTCGAAAGAGCAGGTGACGGGCTTCTTCGTCGGGCAGGCTGACCCGCAGACGGCGAGCACGTTCCGCGCGCTCGGCGACGACCTCGACGGACAGCTTGCACGCGCCACCGACCATCTCGCTGCGCTGTGTGCCTCTGATGACGACTGGCAGCGCGCGCTCGACGCTGCGGGCGAGACGATACAGACGGCCTACGAGACGTACACGGACCAGCTGGAAGAAATGGGCGTCAACCCGAAGCCGGTCTGTTAGTCGACCGGACTGTTAGCCGCCCGGACTGTTAGCCAACCGGACACTTCGGCTGCGTGCCGGGCGTCTGGAGCTCGATTGCACACAGCTTCACGTAGCCGAGCTTCGGGATGCCGAACTCGGCAGAGCCGACGACCCACGACGGCTTGACTGGGCGGCTCAGCGACCCGATCTGGTCGTAGCTTGGGTTGTTGTCGCCCTTCGTGATGAAGCCGGCGTGGGGGGCGGGACAGTTCCGCATCTCGCTGCAGCTGTCTGCGCCGCCGCGGTAGTCCGGATTCGTCTCATCGTACCAGTTCTCGCCCTCGATCGACCCAGAAGCGAGCTCGGTGGATAATCGGCGTCCCTGACTCGTTATCCGCCCTGAAGATGATGACATCACCGTAGTTGGAGAACTGCTTGTAGCCGACTTCGCGGCCAGTTTGGTAGGTAACGACGCCCGTGCCGGCGTGGGCGGCGTCGGGCGCGAGCCGCTCTTCATCCATCACGAACACGAGGTCGCCGACCTTCATATTCGGTTCCATGCTGCCGGACTCGACGGCGACCATCGGGGGCCAGACGCCGCTCACGGCGAACAGCAGGAGCCCGACTAGCAGTACCGCGGCGATACTCATCCCCATCTCTCGCACGTAGATGACGGCCCCGTCGTCGGTCGTTCGGAACCACTGAAGCCACTCGCGTAGCTTCTGGGGCCACTCGCGTAGCCCCTCTGGTCCCGATTCGTCGCTCATTGTCTCTCATCTCTCCGCGAATCGCTTCAACGTTCTGGGTTTCGGCATGCTTTTCTCGCTCAGTCGCCTCCCTCGGGCTATGCCAATGGCGTCGCCGGCCCGCATCGCCAGCTTTCTCGCGAGCCACGGCTATAACGCCTCTCGCGAGGCTGTGACCCTGCTTGCAGGAGCCGACAACGCCGAGCAGGCGGCGCTGCTCGCAGTCGAAGCAACGCCTGACGACGAACTCATCCTTACTGCCGATCACGTGAAGGCCGCGCTCGCTGACGAGCGCGCCACGGAACGCTCCGCCGGGCCCAGCGGAACCGACACCACGACTCACGACACCGCCTCACACGACCCCTCCGTTTCCACTGGAACGAACGGCTCGAAATCGAACGCCGACGGCGGGGACGTTCCAGTTGAAATGGGGGGGTCTGGGAACGTCTCACGCGACCAGTCGAAACAGTCGATTTCGGTCGCACAGGATATCACGGGCCAGTCAACGGGAACCGGAGAGTACGACGAATTCGTCACCGTCTTTCGCGATCGCTATGAGAAGCTCGCCGGCCAGCTTCGGGGTCGGGTCCAACACCGCCCCACCACGTCGCTCCAGCGCTCACAGGGCGGCGGCGAGGCCGGTCTCGTCGGGATGATCAACGACATTCGCTCGACTGCAAGCGGCCACTGGCTCATCGAGCTGGAGGACACGAACGGCGTCTTCCCGTGTCTCGTGATGAAGGACCGGCCGATTGCCGACCTCGTCGACGAACTCCTTCTCGACGAGGTCATCGCCGTCGAGGGCGGGCTGAGCGACGACGGCTCCATTCTGTTCGTCGATGCTATCCACTTCCCTGAGGTGCCACGCACCTACAGCCCGAACACCGCAGATCGCCACGTACAGGCCGCGCTTATCTCCGATATCCACGTCGGCTCCGATGAGTTTCTCGAAGACGCGTGGCACCGATTCGCCAACTGGCTCCACACCGAGGAGGCCGAACACGTCGAGTATCTCCTCATCGCGGGCGATATGGTGGAGGGTGTCGGCGTCTACCCGAACCAGGACGAGGAGCTGTCTATCGTCGATATTTACGACCAGTACGAGCAGTTCTCCGAGCATCTGAAGGAGGTGCCCGGCGATATGGAGATTCTGCTGATTCCGGGCAACCACGACGCCGTCCGGCTCGCGGAACCCCAGCCCGGCTTCGACGAGGAGCTCCGGGATATTATGTCGGTTCACGACGCCCGTATCCACGGCAACCCCGCCCTCGTCGATGTGGAGGGCGTGCAGGTGTTGATGTACCACGGCGTCTCACTCGATGAGGTCATCGCCGAACTTCCCGAGGAGAAAGCCAGCTACGACGAGCCGCACAAAGCGATGTATCAGCTCCTGAAAAAACGCCACGTCGCCCCGCAGTTCGGCGGAAAGACCCGCGTCGCACCCGAAGAGGAGGATTATCTCGTGATGGAAGAGGTACCCGACGTGTTCCACACCGGCCACGTCCACAAGCTCGGTTGGGGGAAGTATCGAAGAGTTATCGCCGTCAATTCGGGCTGTTGGCAGGCGCAGACCGACTTCCAGAAATCCGTCAACATCAACCCCGATGCCGGCTTCGCGCCGATTCTCGATTTGGATACGCTGGAGATGACCGTCCACTCGTTCGGGTGATTACTCCACGACGACCGTCCGCGTCTCGCTCACCGGAATGAGTGGTAGGTCTGCGAACGCTACCTCGACGCGGAAGGTGAGTTCGTCGGCGTCGGCCCCGAACACGCCCACCGGAACGGTCGCCTCGCCGAGATAGCGCGACTCGCTCGACATCTCGACGCCGTTGACCGTGACGCGAACCTCGCCGCGTGCGCCACCACCTGTATTCGTGACGGTCACGTCGTGCATCTCGCTCGTTCCGTGCGCGATACTGTCGGGAAACTCCCCCCACTCCACCTCGACGACCGGCAGCTCGCGCGCCTGTTCGATGACGCGCTCTGCGAGGCCCTCCGAGAGTCCCGCGTCGACAAGCCCCGAGACGCCGGCAGCGAGCACGTCGGCGGGCGTCTGTAGTCCCTCTTTGGCGAGCTTGACGCCCTTCCCTTCCCGATGCCGTCGATGGCCGTCAGGCCGACGGCGTCGGCGGAGATGCCGTTCTCGACGCGCGCCTCGACACGGCAGGCGACGTTGGCCGCATAGGGGCCGGCAAACCGGTCGAGGAACTCGCGGAGCGCAGCCAACATTCGCAGGGCGTTCTGCCGGATGACCCACGCGTCAGAGCGAAGCTCCGAGGGTGTGTTGCCGTCCATCGAGGCGCGCAGAATGGCGAGCACCTTCCGGTTCCCGGGATCGAGATCGTCGCCCTCCGGTCCCAAGACGGCGCGCACGGCGTCGCGCTCGTCGCGACGTGCGCTCACGCTGTCGAACTCGCCGGCCGTCGCGACGGCTTCGAGCACGTCGGCGTCGGAGATATCGCTCTCGGCGCGGTCGGCGAGCGACTTGAATCGCTCTGCGGTGTCGAGCCGGAGATAGAACTTCGAGGCGAGCCGACCGAGTGGCGTCCCCTCGACACGGAGTTCGTCGTCCGTCTCGACGAAGCCCGAGGCGACGAGGTCCTGTAGAGTTTCGCGGACGCGCTCGCGGAGCTTCCCGCCGAAACGGTACTGGTCGGGTGCCGACTGGGCGCGGACGTAGTAGAACGTCGTCTGGAGCCAGTCCATCACGTCATCGAGGTCGTGAATCGTGCCGAGCGCGATTTCGGCGTTGAGATGCGAGTCGAGTTCGGCTGCGAGTCGCGACTCGATTTCCTTCCCATCGCGGAGCAGTCGGCGATACTTCTCGACATCATTTCCCTCACAGACGACGTGGGCGTACCCCGTGTCGTCGTAGCCCGGTCGTCCGGCGCGCCCGAGCATCTGGAGCACGTCGAGCGAACTCATATCCACCTCGCCCTCCAGCGGGTCGTGGAGCTTGGTGTCGCGGATGACGACGCATCGGGCGGGGAGATTCACGCCCCACGCGAGCGTCGAGGTCGAGAACAAGAGCTGAACCTTCCCCTGCTTGAACCACGCTTCGACGGCGTTCTTGTCCTCGCGTGAGAGTCCGGCGTGGTGGAATGCGACCCCGTCCACGACCGACTGACGGAGAGTGTCGTTGCGAAGGTCCTGTGCGTCGGTGTGGAGGTCGTAATCGCCTCTTGCGCCGATGTCGATATCGCGCTCGGTGAGCACGTCGCGGGCCTTCTCTGCCGCGCGGACGGTGTCCTGTCTGGAGGCGACGAAGACGAGCGACTGACCGCCGTCTTCGATGTGCGGCTGTGCCAGATCGAGCGCGCGATACAGCCGCCGATACTTGTTCTGAAAGGCGTTGTCGCCGGTCGCGTACGTCTCGACGCTGGCGTGAAGCGGGACGGGGCGGTAGTCGTCGCCGAACTGGAAGGTACAGGCGTCGGGGGCGTCGAGCCAGTCGGCGATGTCCGCCACGTTCGGCATCGTCGCGGAGAGCGCGACGATACGCGGATCACAGAGGCGGCGAAGCCGCGAAACCGTCACTTCGAGCACCGCGCCGCGCTTCTCGGAGTCGAGCAGATGCACCTCGTCGATGACACAACAATCCACGTCGGTGATGAACGAGTAGCGCGCGGAGTCGTGTTTCCGGGTCGCGGAGTCGGTCTTCTCGGGCGTCATCACGAGGATGTCGGCGCGCTCGGCGCGCCGGGTGTTCAGGTCGCGCTCACCCGTGACGACGTACACCGAGTAGCCCATCTCCTCGAACCGCTCCCACTCGCTCTCCTTCTCGTTGGTGAGCGCGCGCAGCGGGGCTAAAAAGAGGGCGGTGCCGCCGGCTTCGAGCGTCTTGCAGATCGCCAGCTCGGCGAGTGCGGTCTTCCCGCTCGCGGTCGGTGCGCTGACGACGACGTTGTCGTCGCGCTCTAGAATCGCCGGAAGCGTTGCCGACTGCATCCGATTGAACGTCTCGAAGCCGAAGGCATCAGCGAAATCTGGAACGGCATCGGCGACGGCCTGTGTCGGTGCCACTACCGGGAGACAGGAGCCGTCAGACAAAGGGGTTCCGTGTCGTCACGCGTCGGCAATCTGTGTCGCCGCGCGCGCCACCGCCGTGCGCCAGCCTTCGGGCCGATCACCGCCGCGCTTTGGCGGGTCGATATCGAGCGTGAGCGGCCGGTAGTCGAACCCCGCAAGCGCGTCCGTCGCGACGCGGCCGACGAACTCGGCGTTCTCGCGCTTGGAGCTGACGCCGCCCGATTGGAGATCGTAGTAACGACTGAACAGTTGGAGGACGAGTATCTCGCCGTCGAGTGTTTCCTCGGCGAGATGGCGAAACAGCTTTGCAGTGTTGTTGACCGGGTCGGCGCGTCGCCACTCCAACTCGACGGCGACGGTTCGCTCACCCTGTCCGAGCACGTCGACCGGTGTGCCGGCTATCGTTGTCTCCGTGGCCCACTCGCCATTGCGACGCTCGGCGAGCGCGTCGCGGAGTCGCTCCTGCACGTCGGTCGCGAAGGTGCCCACGGTGGGCCAGCTCGACGCGCGAGCAAAAGCTTACTCCTCGATGTCGATAGCCGGGCGACCGGGTTCGGCGTGGCTGGCGTCGTCGGCTTCGTCGGCGGTGAGCACGCGCACCTCGGCGTCGAACTCGCGCTCGATGAGCCACGCGGCCCGTCGGAGCGTCTCGTACTCCGTCTCGGGGTTGAGCGGTCGGGTGAGCGCCTCGCGGTTCTCCTGGAGGTCCTGTCCGTAGCTCGCGGCGTCGTCGCCCTGCTCGCGGATGGACGGCTCTGACATCAGCTCGGAAATGACGTTCGGAGCGTCCGACTCGATGGCGATACCGAGCGCCTCGTACTTCCAGTCGGGCGTGACGACCACGTCGATGCGGTCGGGGTCCTCGATGCCGGCCACGTCGATGATGTCGCGCACGTCCTCGCGGGTGTTCTCGACGAGCGTACGACGCTCGGACGCGTCCTCGGCGTCGCCCCCTTCTGGCCACGCGGCGTGCACGACGAAGCCGTCGTGACCGAGTGTCGTCCACAGCTCTTCTGCGAGATGTGGGGCGACGGGTGCGAGCAGCGAGACGACGGCGTGGAGGCCGCGTTCGACCGTCTCTGCGTGTGGCTCGTTGACGTACTCGACGTAGCCGCGGAGCGTGCGCGCGAGATCTTGCGCCTCGCGGACGGCGACGTTGAATCGGAGGTCGTCGTACTCCTCGCCGGCGATGGCGATTGCGGCGTCAATCTCGCCGTCGACGTACTCGGCGATCGTGTTCTTCTCGCCGGCGTAGTCACCGTCGGTCAGGTCCGACACCTGCTCGTGGAGCCGGTCGAGGAACGCGCGCGTCGACTTGACGCCCTGCTCGCTCCAGTCGAAGGCGCGGTCGGGCTGGGCGGCCTCCATAATGAACAGCCGGGCGGTGTCGGCGCCGTACTCGTCGACGATGCGCTGTGGCGAGACGGCGTTTCCCTTCGATTTCGACATCTTCGACCCCTCCAGCTGGACCATCCCCTGTGCGAGCAGATTCTCGAACGGTTCGCGGTGGTCCAGCCCCTCGGCGTCGGCGAGCACTTTCGTGAAGAAGCGCGAGTAGAGCAGATGCATCACGGCGTGTTCGTCGCCGCCGACGTACTGGTCGACGGGCATCCACTCGTTGCTTCGCTCGCGGTCGAACGGCGCGTCCTCGAGGTCCGGCGAGATATACCGCAGGAAGTACCACGAGGAGTCGACGAAGGTGTCCATCGTGTCGGTCTCGCGGGTGGCGTCGCCGCCGCAGTCGGGACAGGTGGTCTGCTTCCACTCTTCGGCCGCGTCCAGCGGATTGCCCGTCGTGTTGATGAACTCCGGCAGCTCGACCGGCAGCTCCTCGTCGGGCACCATCACCGGACCACAGTCGTCGCAGTGGACGACCGGAATCGGCGTCCCCCAGTAGCGCTGGCGGGAGATTCCCCAGTCGCGTAGGCGGTACTGGGTCGTGTGCTTCGCCGTCGAACGTCGTCGACGTAATCTGTTCACGCGCGGCGTCGGCGTCCAGCCCGGAGTACTCGCCGCTGTTGACGACGACGCCGTCGTCGGTGTAGGCCGACTCGGACACGTCCGGGACTTCGTCCGCGCTCGGCGCGACGACCGGCACGATGTCGATACCAAGCTTCGTTGCAAACGCGTGGTCGCGGTCGTCGTGGCCGGGAACGCCCATCAGCGCACCCGTTCCCACGTCCGAGAGCACGAAGTCGGCGACGTAGACCGGAAGCTCCTCGCCCGTCACGGGATTCGTCGCTGTCAGGTCGGTGGCGACGCCGTTCGGCTCCTCGCCGTCCGGATCGGCTACCTCGTCGATGAAGTGAGCCACGTCGTCGTCGCGCTCGGCGACGGCCTGTGCAATCTCGTGGTCGGGTGCGAGCGCGAAGAACGTCGCGCCGTAGGCGGTGTCAGCGCGGGTCGTGAACGCCTCAACGTCACCGTCGCCTCATCCTCCTCCGGGTCTTGCACCTCGAACGGGAGTTGTGTCCCTCCTGCCGGCCGATCCAGTTGCGCTGCATCTGCCGGACGGAGTCGGGCCACCCCTCCAAATCGTCGATTGAGTCGAGCAGCTCGTCGGCGTACTCCGTGATGGCGAGGAACCACTGGTCGAGTTCGCGCTGCCTGACCGGCGTGTCACACCGCCAGCAGAGCTCTGCGTCGCCCTCGACCTGCTCGTCGGCGAGCACCGTCTCACAGGAGGGACACCAGTTCACCTCGGACTCGTGTCGGTCGACGAGTCCCTCCTCGTGGAATCGGGTGAAGAGCCACTGGTTCCACTGGTAGTAGTCGGGTGTGCAGGTGGTGATTTCGCGCTCCCAGTCGTAGCCAAAGCCCATCGAGCGCATCTGGCCGCGCATCGTGTCGATGCAGTCCATCGTCCAGTCGTGAGGGTTCGTGTCGCGCTCCTTGGCGGCGTTCTCGGCGGGAAGGCCGAACGAGTCCCAGCCCATCGGGTGGAGCACGTCGTCGCCGCGCATGCGGCGGAAACGGGCGTACGCGTCCGTAATCGTGTAGTTTCGGACGTGGCCCATGTGGAGCTTGCCCGACGGGTACGGGTACATCCCGAGGACGTAGGTCGGGTCCTCGGCGTCGTCGGGCGTCCGATAGACGTGCTCGTCGTCCCAGCGGTCCTGCCAGCGTCGTTCGACCGTCGTGTGGTCGTAGCCGTGTTCGGCGTCGCTCATAGAGTCCTCGTTGGCCGAAGTGGGCGGCGTTCGGGCCTTAAGCTTTCCATCCGCTGTGGGTGGCTCACACGGGCGGCTCCATCGCCGCTCGCGGGACCGTCGTACTTATCCACAGCCCCCGTCAAACCGTGCTGTGCAACGATTTCACGCCCGCTACCCCTTCCTCGACGCGTCTCGGGAGGCGGTCGAGACCGCGGACGTGGACCTCGCGACGGTCGTCCAGGAGGGTGGCCCCGCGGTCGAACGCGGCGTCGAGCGCGTCGAACGCGCGCTCGTGGAGGGGACCGTCGCCCCCGAGAGCCGGTGGAGCGTCCGCGCGGAGCTACTCTCGTATCCCGTGGCCCGCGTACTCGTCTCCCTGCTCGACGTGCGCGGTGCCGTCGAGAAGTACGCCACCGCCGAAGCGACGCTCGCGTACGAGCGTTTTACCGACGATTTCGACGCCGACACGCAGCTCAAATCAACGAGTGACGACGCGCTCACGCTCCCCGCACTCTTGGCTGATTTCGACGTGGGAGACGACGTGACCGCCGTCGGCGACGGGCGCTTCGAGGTGGGCGTGACGACGTATCTCGAACTGGCTGCACCCCTCGACGGGAAGCGGTGGCGGCTGGCGACCCGTGCGCTCACCGACGGCATCGTCATCGTCTCCCGGCGCGAGCTGTACGAACTGCTACGGGAGGCGGTGCGCGAGCGCGTGGCCGACGGGCTTCCGCTGTCGGTGCCCGATTCTATCGCCGACGCGCTCGCCCCGGAGGTCGACACGCTCCAGAACGCGCTCGCGCCGGTCGAGCGAACCAGCGACGTGGACAGATTCGAGCCGTCGGCGTTCCCGCCGTGTATCGACGCGCTAATCGAAGACGCCCGTGCCGGCGATCTGAGCACGACTGGCCGGTACACGCTGTTGACCTTCCTCGCCGCGACGGGCGTGAGCTATGCCGAAATCGCGGCCGTCATCGACGATACGGACGACGAGTACCGCTATCAGTACGAACGACTCGCCGGCCCGAACGGCTCGCAGTTCGCCCCGCCGTCGTGTGCGACGATGGAGGCAAATGGCGACTGCGAGGACGGCGCGTGTGGCGACTTCTCACATCCACTCGCCTACTACGAACACCAGCTCAGCGTGGGTGAGTGAGATGGAGGTGACCTGCGAGGTGGTCGGTGAGGGGACCGAACTCGTCGACGTGGACGCGGACGCGACCTACGGTGACCTCGTCGAGCGGCTGGAGTACTCTCGCCACGAGGTGACCGTGCTCGTCGACGACACGCCCGTGCCGGAGGACGCCCCCGTCGAAACCGACCACGTCCGAGTGCTCCGACTCATCAAAGGCGGCACTCGCTGGGATTAACATCTGTCGGGCCTCCTCTTTCGATATGGAGATTCGCGGAGCGACGAGCGAGGAGATTCAAACTGTGCGCTCCATCTTCGACGTGGCGATGTTGCAGGTGCCCGATCTCCCGAGAATGACTGTGCTGGTCGCGGCCGAGGCGAACCGAGTACTCGGCGGTACGGCCGTCGAGACCGACGGCGAGCGCGGCCAGCTCTGCGCGATTGCCGTCCGTCCTCGTCGCCGGGGACAGGGTATCGGGACTGCTCTCGTCGAGGAGGCGACCGACCGCTGGGACCCCGTCGTCGCCGAGTTCAACGAGCGCGTCTGCCCCTTCTACGAGTCGCTCGACTTCGCCATCTCGCCGACCGGTAACGGCCGATTTCACGGCGTCTGCTCAGACCAGCGGCTTCACGAGTGACTCGCCGGCCGCGAGAATCGCCTTCACCCGCTGGGCGGAGGAGGATTCGGCGTACACTCGGAGCTTCGGCTCCGTCCCGCTCGGCCGCACGAGCAGCCACGAGCCGTCCGCGAGCAGGAGCTTGAAGCCGTCCACGGTGACGACACGCTCCACAGTCGCTCCGACCACTTCGTCGGGAATCTTGTCTTCCAGCGCCGCCAGCACGGCCTCTTTTCGCGCGTCCGGACAGTCGACGCTCACGCGGTCTTGGACCACCTCGCCGTGGGTCGCGAGCAGCCGATCCACTCGCGCGTCGATTCGTTCTTCGCCCTCGGCGGCCGCCGTCAACAGCGCGAACAGCACGCCGTCCTTGTTGGGAAGGTGGCCGCGGAGTCCGAAGCCGCCCGATTCCTCGCCGCCGATCCGAGCGTCGTGCTCGGCCATCGCCTGCGCGACCCACTTGAACCCGACTGCCGTCTCGTGGGCGGTCTGACCGTGGGCCTGTGCCACGCGGTCCAGCAGGAACGTCGTGCTCACGGTCCGGACCACGTCGCCCGGCTCATCGGTCGAGCAGGTCGTCTGCGATGGCGGCGAAGTAGCGGTTCGGGTCGAGATAGCCTCGCTCGGGCGTGACGACACCCAGTCGGTCGGCGTCGCCGTCGTTTGCGACTCCGATATCTGCGTCGCCGGTCTCCACCTCGCGAACCAGCTCGCCCAGCCGCGGGCCGGTCGGCTCCGGTGGCGTCCCGCCGAACTCCGGGTCGGTCTCGCAGTGGAGTCGAATCACTTCCGCGCCTGCTGCCTCCAGCAGACGGTCGGTGACGCCGCGCCCAGAGCCGTACATCGCATCGTACGCTACCGTCAGCCCAGAGAGATCCGTCTCGACGGTCGCGAGCGCGTGGTCGAGATACGGTTCCAGCAGGTCGCGTTCGGTCACCACCCCCGTCTCCTCGCTCGCAGTCGGTTCGCGGAGATTCGCGGCGACCGCCTCGGTCTGCTCGGGAAGTGCCGGCGCACCCGTCGGGCCGATGAGCTTCACGCCGTTGTACTCGGGAGGATTGTGACTCGCCGTCACCATCAGCGCGCCCGCGAAGTCGCCCTCCTTCGCGGTCCACGCCACGACCGGGGTCGGAGCGTCGCGTTCGGGTAGCACGCAGTCGATGCCGTTGTCGGTCAACACGTCCGAAAGCGACTCTGCGAAGCCGCGGGAGGTGGGGCGAGCGTCGTAGCCGACGACGAGCGGGCCGCTGTCGAGCGTGTCGGCGACCGCCTGCCCGACGATGCGCACACGTTCGTCGGTGAACACGTCGAGCGTGGCGCGCCAGCCGTCGGTTCCGAACGCGATTTCGTCCATATCTCCGCTCTGCGCCCCGCCGGCAAAAACCCACAGCGTATATCCGAAGCCGCCACACCGGCCCCGTGTCTACCTTCGCCGACCTCGCCGCCGCCGCGTACTGCCCGCGCAAGCTCTACTACCGCCGCCGTGACGACGAGTTCGAAATCCCAGATACGGTGCGGGCGAAGCGACGACTCGCCTTCCGCTACCCCGAACTCGCGGCACCCGACAGCAACCTCGCCGATGAGCCCATTGCCATCACGCCGACCCAGTACCGAGCGAATCTCGGCTGTCTGCGCGAACACGACGCGTGGCCCCTGCTCGCTGAGCCGGACCGGACGGAGGTGCTACTGTCGGGTAAGGACGCCCGTGGTATCGCCCACAAGGTCGACGACTCCGTGCCGACGGTCTCGGTCGTCTCCGCGGGTAATCCCCCCGAAACGGGCGTCTGGGAGCCACAGGGGGTACGCGCTGTCGCGGCGGCGAAGGCGCTTGCGTGGGAACACAGCGAGACTGTTGAACGCGCATACGTCGAGTATCCTGCTCACGGGCTCGTACGGACGGTCGAGCTGACGACGCGAAAGAAAGCGGGCTACCGGGAGGCGCTCGCTCGTGCCCGAAGTATCGACGGGCCGCCCGCTCGCATCGAGAACGACGCAAAATGTGACGCCTGTGAGTACCGGTCGACGTGCGGAACGAAGACGCGCTCGTTCCGGTCGCTACTGTGAGCCGTCGAGCCACGTCTCGATGTCGTCGACGAGCGGCCCGGCGCGGTGGATCGTTTCGCGTTCCACGTCGACGACGGTCGACGGTTCGCCGCCGGTCGTCTCGCCGCCGTCGAGGACGACCGCTGCGGCATCACGAATCTCCTGGTCGAGATCGCCGACGTTGCGGGTGCTCTCTCTGCCGGAGATGTTCGCGCTCGTCGCCGTGATAGGTGCGACGCGGTCGAGCAGCTGCCGGGCGAGCGGCTGCTCGGGGACGCGAACGCCGACGCGCTCACCGCCACCTGTGAGTACTGCCGGCAGCTCACCCCTGTTTACGACGAGCGTCACTGGGCCGGGGAGGAACTCGCTCGCGAACCGATGCTCGCGGTCGGTGAGCGTGAGCAGATCGGCGAGTGATGTGACCGACGGGACGGCGACCGAGACGGGCTTGTCCCGGTCGCGTCGCTTGGCGTCGAAGACGCGCTCGACGGCATCGGGATCGGTCGCATCGGCAGCCAGTCCGTACACCGTCTCTGTCGGGTAGACGACCAGTTTGCCGGCGCGGAGTGCGGCGGCCGCGCGGTCGATATCGGTATCGCTCATCTACAGATCGTCGAGCTCGGCCTCGATGGCATCGTACGGCGGGAAGTCCGGCCACTCCTCGGCGACCCACGCCCACTCGACCGTCAGATCGGAGTCGAGCAGATACACTGCGGGCCGTGGCTCCTCGATGCCCGTCATGCCGTCGAGGTCGTTCACGATGCCGTACTCCGCTGCGACACCGTTGGCCGGGTCCGAGAAGAACTGAAACTGCTCGAACTCCTTCCACTCGCGTATGAACGTCTTGTGTTCGTACGGCGTCGAGATGGAGAGGCCGACGAGTTCGGTATCGTAGTCGCTCCACCCGCGATCGCGAATCTCCTGCCAGATGTACGTCGCCGGGAAGTCCCCGTCCATCGGGTGGAAGACAAGCAGGACCGGGTCGTCCTCGGCGAGCTCCGAGAGGGAGGTATCCTCCCAGTACTCGTGGTTCACGAGTGGGCGGGTGAAGTCGGGAGCGGTATCACCCGCTGCGACGTGGTCGGTCTCTTCGAGCTCGATAACGTCGAATGTGAGCTCCATCTACGCCTCGCCTCCGTCGGCGCGGAGCTGCTCGGTCTCGGTCTGGCCGTAGGTCTGTTCGACGTATTCGACGATGTTGGCCGATTCGGACATCGTAACGCCGGTGTTCTCGTCGATGATGGCCGGGACAGTCCGAGAGCCGGAGACGCGCTGGACGACGTTGCGCCGTGAGTGGCGCGCCTCGACGAACCGGGAGTCGTACTCGATGTCGAGATCCTGGAGCGCGCGGACGACCCGCTCGCAGAACGGGCAGCCCTGCAGCCGGTACAGCGTAATCGGTGCTGACATAGGCAGGGATACGGCTGACTGCTCCGTAAGGATATCGGCGCGAGACGGGAGACAAGGCTTAATCCTCTCCCCCGATAACCTCGTTTCGTCTCAAATGGGCATACCACCGGAACTCGGCGTTCTCCTGCAGACAGAGCAAATCGACCTGTACGTCACGACGGTCTCGAAAGAGGCGTTCTTCGCGTTTGGAATCGCCGTTATCGGTGTGCTCATCGTCTTCTCGGCGTTCTTCTCCTCCTCGGAGATCGCGCTGTTCTCGCTGGCGAGCCACCGCATCGAGAAGCTCGCCGAAGAGGGCTCTCCCAGTGCTGACACGCTCAAAGAGCTTCGCGACGACCCCCATCGGCTTCTCATCACTATCCTCGTCGGCAACAACATCGTCAACATCGCGATGTCCTCCATCGCGACGGGTGTGTTCGCGCTGTATCTCTCACAGGGAGAGGCGGTCGCCGTCGCAACCTTCGGTATCACGGCCGTCGTCCTGCTGTTCGGCGAGTCCGCACCCAAGAGCTACGCCGTCGAGAACACCGAGTCGTGGGCGCTTCGAGTCGCCCGCCCGCTCAAAATCGCCGAGTACGTCCTCTACCCGCTCATCATCGTCTTCGACCACCTGACCCGGCTCGTCAACAAGGTCACCGGCGGTCGCTCCACCATCGAAACGTCGTACGTCACCCGCGAAGAGATTCGCGACATCATCGAGACGGGCGAACGCGAGGGCGTCATCGAGGAGGACGAACGGGAGATGTTCCAGCGTGTCTTCCGGTTTAACAACACGATTGCCAAGGAGGTAATGACGCCGCGACTCGATATGACAGCCGTTCCCGTCGATACGACCGCTCAGGAGGCTATCGAGACGTGTATTCAGTCGGGCCACGCCCGCCTCCCCGTCTATGAGGGGAGTCTCGACAACGTCGTCGGCGTCGTCCATATCCGTGACCTCGTGCGCGATCTCGACTACGGCGAGCACGAGGCGCTCGACTTAGAACAGGTCATCGAGCCGACGCTCCACGTTCCCGAGTCGAAGAACGTCGACGAACTACTGAAGGAGATGCGTCACAACCGGATGCCACTCGTCGTCGTCATCGACGAGTTCGGCACGACCGAGGGGCTGCTCACGATGGAAGATCTGACCGAAGAAATCGTCGGTGAGATTCTCGAAGGCGAGGAGGACGAACCCATCGAGTTCGTTGACGACGATATCGCGATGGTTCGCGGCGAAGTGAATATCGAGGACGTGAACGACCGGCTCGACATTGAACTCCCCGAGGGACAGGAGTTCGAAACTATCGCCGGCTTCATCTTCAACCGTGCGGGCCGACTCGTCGAGGAAGGAGAAATCATCGAGTACGATAACGTCGAAATCCGCGTCGAAACCGTCGAGAACACCCGCATTATGAAAGCACGCGTCACCCGGCTCGGCGAGCCCGAGGCGGACGAACTGGCCGCCGATCCGGAGAACGAGTAGGCTACTCTGGCGGCTCCAGCGCGATGAACTCCAATCCCCGCTCCGCGAGCAGCTCGCTCGCCCGGTCGGTCACCGACGGGGCGACCAAAATTCCGCGGACGGTCGTTTCGTTGTGGCTCTCACGTCGGAGCGCGGTGACGTACCGGTCTAGCTGCCCGACAGCGTCTGGACCGACCCGCCGCCGCTTCAGCTCCACGACTACCGCGTTTCCGTTCTCGTCGACCCCGTAGATGTCGACCGCGCCGGCGGCGGTCTCCCGCTCGGTCGCCCGCGGCTCGAAGCCCGATTCAACGAGTGATGGCGACGCCAGCACGCGCTCGCGGAGGTCGGCCTCCGTCCCCGATACCGACAGCTCGGAGTCGTCGGTGACGGCGTAGCGGTCCACCGCTGCAACCGACTCGAAGTACACGTCCAGCGTTTCCTCTGGCGTGGTGCGCGTGCTATGGATGTGGAGATCGCCGTCGGTGAGACGGGACTCGTGGTCACAGCCGGGCGGCTGCCAGTTCACGGGTTGGTGCCCCTCGTCCGTGTGGACGAGCGCAGTGCCGTCGGGTTTTAATACGAGCAATCGGTCGCCCGGTCCGAGCGTTGAACTCGCACGGCCGTCGTACTCGACGCGACACCGCCCGAATACCGTCACCAGCTCACCGGCGTCAAGCCCAGCCTGCACCGTCTCGCGTGCGTCGCTCGGGTCGCGGTCCATACCGACGGCTGGGTCGGCGGCCGCTAAATCACTCCGACTCCGGATGACAGGCCCGGTCGCCGGCGAACGAGCGAATTCGCCCGGCCATATACTCGCGAGCGCGCTGCTCGCCGAACACACCACACTCCATCATATCGGCCGTGGCGGCCTTCGTTCCCTCGAACCAGCCGTGGGCGTACTCGCGCTCGTGTCCGGCGACCGGTAACAGGAGGCCGTCGCCGACGGCATCTCGCTCCGCTCCGCCGCGCGCGCCGAGTCCGAGATGGCAGACGAGAAACTGTTCGATATGCCAGTCGCGGTCGACGCGGTAACACCACGCGTAGCTCTGATAGTCGAGGGTCGCAACCAGCTTTGCCCACGCAACCCCGGTCGCCTGTGGAAGCGGCTCTACCGGCGTCTGAGCGTCGCTATCGTCGATATCGATGCCGAGTGGATCGAGTCGTTCTTGCAGGCGAGTGAGGTCACGACCCGCTGGCCCGCCGAACGGTGTCGCTGGCGTCAGTCGGTCGGGATCGGGGCGGTCGTGGGCGTAGTGAGTGTCGTAGCCGTCGGCGCGTTCGTACGCGACGAGCGTTCGGTCGGCCATACGGTCGATGGCCGCGGCTTCCTACTTGAGTTCGGACCGAAGCGGCTTTCTCCCCGCTCGTTCGTCCGTGTGTATGAGCGAGCGTAGCGAGACCGAGCAGGAAGCGATGGCCGCCACGTACGCCGCGCTCGTCGACCACGGCTACGCCGGTCTCACCATCCAGACGATCGCTGATGAGTTCCCCAAGAGCAAGTCGCTACTCTACTACCACTACGACGACAAGGACGCCATCCTCCAAGAGTTCCTCTCGTACCTCGTCGCACAGTTCCGCGCCGACTTCGAAATCGACGATGAGGACGACCCCCGCGAGACGCTCGAAGCGCTGCTCGACGGTATTCTCCCCCGTGATATCGACCCCGAACGTCGTGCCTTTCGGGTCGCGCTCCTCGAACTGCTCGCGCGCGCTCCACACGACGAGAGCTACGCCGACTCGCTGACAGACCTCTACGCCGCTATCCACGGCCGCATCGCTGCCGTCATCACTGCCGGTATCGAGTCGGACGCCTTCTACCCCGTCGATGCCGAGGACACCGCCACCGCCCTCGTCGCGCTTGCCTCCGGTGGAATGTTATGGGGCGTCACAACTGACCCTGCCGTGGCCGGGCGCGTCCGCGCCGTCCTCGACGGCTATCTCGACGCCGAGCTCTACCGGTAAGCTTCGCGAAGGAACGCTATCGCCGCGCCCAACATCGCCAGATTCCCGAAGAAAGCGAGCCGCTCTCCGCCCGCATCTTCTTTGTTCCAGAAGTCGTGCATCGTCGGCGTTACGATAGCGAGGAACGTCACCACCGCACCGGTCGCCACCTTCGGCAGTCGCCACGCCGCAATGGCGAGCCCGCCGAGCAGGGCTGTCCCCGAGCCGAGCGGCGCGGCGATCTCGGGAACAGGTACGCCCGCCGACTCGGCGTACTCGACGTTGTCCTCCATATCGCGGAAGTCCTCGGAGGCTTGGAGTGCGATGCCGAGTCCGAACAGGATGCGCCCAAGTCGTGATACCGTCTGTCGTTGCTTTCCCGTGTCGATGCGGTCGATTTCGTTTCCCATACTAGCTGTAACGCCGGTTATCTGTTAAATGTATGTCCTGGCTGTCACTGCGATTTCTGCTGAATCTGCTGCCAGATCGGGCGTATCTCGAGCATCACGAGTACGCTCAACAACACGCCAGCGACGACCATTTCGGTGTCCGAACTGAACTCCATACTCTGACATACGTGCCAGGGAGACAAGATGTTTGCGACGAGTTCACACACCTGGATCCCAGTAGTCTGAGACCAGCCCACTCTTGTGACTTGGCAGACGGTCACCTCGGGAGAAGCGATTTATTTGACCCTCCCCAAATAACAGCCGTGAGTACACCAACTGAAGAAGCGACCGACAGTATCGAGAGCGACACATTCGGCCCGGTTGTGCTGGCGTCTATCGGGTCCGTGTTACTGGCCCTGTACTTCTACTACGTGCAGGGAGACAAACAGCGTGGGCAGTTCGTCGGCTTCTGGCCCGTGACGATTCTGGGGCTGGCCTCGTACTTCAAGCTCGAGGAGATCAGACAGCAGATGGCTGAAGACGAAGCGTAGGTCTCGAACGGTCGTATCCATATTTTTGAATGCGCACTGCTCCGCACGAACGCGGATAGATACGACACCGCTAGCCGCCAAAACGAGCCTAAACGACTGCGTGGCCTACAGGTGGTTCAAAACGGGTGCTTCGAGATGAGGAGATACGGGATATCTCGGACTACTTACCCTGTCGTCCGTTCGAGGTGACGGACGGGCGGGTCTTCTCGGTACCCTTGCCGCGCGTACGGAGTCCGCGCCCCTGTGAGCCGGCGCTGGTCTTGCCACGGAAGACGCGTCCCTGCTGGTTGTCCGCACAGATCCAGTTCAGGTCGTCGTCGTTCTGGATTGCGCCGTGTTCGGGGTCCAGCAGGATGACTTCGAACCACTTCTGCGAGCCGTCCTCGCCGACCCAGTAGCTGTTGAGGACGCGCAGATTGCGGAACTTCCGCGAGACGCGCTCCTCGCCGATGCGCTGGATGGACTTGCGGCGAGTGATCTTGTTGACACCCTGGCGCTTCGACCGGCGACCGGCCTTGAAGCGCTGCTTGCGCGCGCTGCCCTTGCGGACGGCGACGCGGGCGACGACGACGCCCTGCTTGGCCTTGTAGCCGAGCGAGCGTGCGCGGTCGAGCCGGGTGGGGCGCTCGATGCGCTCGATTGCGCCCTGCTTGCGCCACTCCTGCTGGCGCTGCCACTGTAGCTCTGCGAGTTTCCCCTCCTTCGGGGTCTGCCAGGCCTCCCGGATGTGCGAGTAGAAGCTTCGTGCCATAGTTCTCCGCGGGCGTTGCGTGGTTCAACACATCCGTCGTGTCACATTCCGGCCTGCCGTAGCAGGTGCCCATCGGAAGCCCGCCAAACCGATGTGCTTGTCTCACCTTCTCCGTTCGCGGGCAAAAGGGCGTCGAAATACGCGGTCACAAGCCGTATGACTGGACCCCGCGAACGCGAGGTATGCGCAGCCGTCTCGCGCTCGTCTCGCTCGCACTCGTCGTTCTGCTCGCCGGCTGTGGCGGGGCCATCCCGTCTATTCCCGACGACTCCGGCGCGACGGCAACGCCGGAGTGGACCGGTGACCCGGACAATCCCTATCGGGAAACGACGTTGACGGTGACGCTTGCCGACGAGGTCGGCACCGATCGCGACTACGAACCGCTCGTCCGCGAGGCGCTCGACTACTGGGAGCAGCGCGCCGCGGAGTACGCCGGCTACCCGATCGAGTACGACCTCCGAGCGAACGCGACCGACCCCGACGTACGGATTCGGTTCGTCGAGAACATCGACAGCTGTGGCCACGACGGTACGCAGCTCACCGCCGGCTGTGCGCCGTATATCACCGACGGCCCGGTAAACCGCCCGGCGAACGTTCGCATCGAGACGGGATTCGACAACGCCTCGACGGTCCTCCTGCTCCAGCACGAACTCGGCCACACGCTCGGCTTGAGCCACGACGACCCGCCCCGCGACGTGATGAGCGCGCAGGCGAAACTGTACACGCTGCCACAACCTGATGCAACTGAGCGCGCCCTTCCGTGGGGCTCGCCCGATCTCACCTACGCTGTCGACTACGACGGCGTCGCACCCAGCGAGCACGACGCCACCCGTCGACAGGTGACGGAGGCCCTCGATTACATTGCTCGCGGTGCGGACGGGACGGTCCCGGAGAACGTTACCTTCACGCGCGTCTCGGACCCAGAACGGGCGAACGTGACGATTCGGTTCACTGAGAGCGACCCCTGTAGCGACGGCAGCGGCTCCTGTGGCTCGTTGCGCGGGCTCGACCCCGACGGCGACGACGCGCTGGAGACGTACACCCGGCTGTCGATAACGGTCGTCGATATCGACACCGAGGCCCGCGGATGGCACGTCGGCTCCTGGACGGCTCGCGGCTTCGGGCTCCGCGGTGAGGCACTTCCCGAGCCACTTCGGTCGTCGGACCCAGATGTGCGCCGCAGCGAGTGGTGGCGGTGAATCGTCACTCCCAACGGAACTGACCATCCTTCTGGACAACCTCGCCATCCACTGAGAGCCGCGACTCACCGCGCATATCGGTAATAAGATCGACGTGGACAGTAGAGTCGTTGCCCGACTCTCCGTCCGGATGATTCGAGTCGTAGGCTCGCCCGAGCGCGAGATGGACCGTCCCGCCCATCTTCTCATCGAAGAGGATGTTGTCGGTGATTCGGTCGATACCGCGATTCATCCCGATGCCGAGCTCGCCGAGCCGTCGAGACCCATCGTCCGTCTCGACGATATCCCAGAGTACGTCTTCGCCCTGCGCAGCGTCGATATCTGTCACCTCGCCGTCGGCGAACTCGACGCGTGCGTCGCGAATCGGCTTTCCCCGAACCGTCATCGGGATGTCGAAGGTGACGTGTCCCTCGGTCGCGTACGGCGCGGTGAACACCTCGCCAGAGGGGAGATTGTGTGAGTCGTACGCGACGCTGGCACAGGAGTTGACGGCTGTGCGCCCGTCGATTCGCATCGTGAGGTCCGTCCCCTCGTTCTCGATGTGGACCTCCGTGCCGGCGTCGAGCAGCTCCTTCATCTGTGCCATCTCGTCGGCCAGCGACTGCCAGTCGCGCAGGACGGCGTCGTAGACGAAGTTGCGGTAGTCGGCGATCGACATACCGGCCTGCTGTGCGAGCGACCGCGTCGGATGGACGGTCGACATCCAGTCGCTGTCGGAGCGCGCCTCCCGAATCCCCTGTCGGGCCTCGCCGTAGGCGCGCTGCTTCCCTGGGTCCACGTCGGCCATCTCAGCGGTGTTGCGTCCGCCGCCGAGTCTGAGCACGGTATCGGCGTGCTCGTACAGCGCAAGTTCGTGGGCGGGATCGGTGTCAAAGTCGCCGTCGTGCGATTCGAGATAGGCGCGCGATAGCTCCCCGGAGCCGTAGGTCGTGTGGACGTTCGCGCCGCGCTCGCCGAGCGCCTCTGCGACGGCGACGCCGAGATCGTGTGCATCCTCTGCAACGCTGAGGACGACGTTGTCTCCCGACTCGATGCGTGCACTCCAGTCGACCAGCGTCTCGGCGTGATCGTGAATCCGCGGGTCCATACCGGGGCGCACGGCGGGAGAGAGGGTGAGTGTTGTGCCATTTGCTGACGTGTGGAAAGTAACGCCTATACGCGACCGTTCAGTAACGCACCTATGCAACGGCGAGTCGCGGCGATATATCTCGTCTTCTTCGTGCTGCTGGGAGCGAGTGCGTTCTCGGTGCACGCGCTGGCTGAACAGCCGGAGATCACGGCACCCGGTCAGGAGCAAAAGGAGATCGATACGACCCTTTCGAACGGCGAACTGTATGAGAACGGCTCGGAATTCACTCGCGGCGGGACCGAGTACACCGTTCTGCTATCGATGGAGGAAGCGAGCGGTGGGGGTCACGGCGGTGGCGGCGGAATGGCTCCAGCGGGGAGTCTGAGCTACACCGCGACGGGCGTCCAGCAGACCGCTGAGTGGGAGAACAGCTCCACGATCACCTACGACGGCACCGACTACACCGTCGCGCTGGACGCTGATGCCAGCCCGCCGACGGTGACGCTGACTCAGACGTTCGACGTGCCCGCGCTGTTGAGCGCTGACGACTCAGTCTACAACCAGACCGTCACGCAGGACGGCACCGAGTACGTCACCTATCGGTCGAACAATACCAATATCCCGCTCTCGGAGTACCTCCCCGACCCCGCCACCGAGACGTTCGAGCAGGGTGACACCGTCGAGTACGAGAACACCACGACCACGCTGAGCGAGGTCACGAGCGATGTCGCGACCCTCTCCTGGACTATCTCCGAGCAGAGCGAGCGCGAACTCGCCGAGGGTGGAAACATTACACTCGCTGACGACACCAGATACTTCGCCCACTTCAAGGGCCATAGCGAGGAAAATCTCCGAGTGATTCTGGCATCCTCGGACACCGACTGGAGCGCCTATCAGACCGGACTCGCCCGGCAGGACTACTATCACGAGCGACAGAACGGGCTGTGGGGCATCATTTATATCACCGCGATCGCGTCGTTACTTATTATCGGACTGGCGTATATGCCGGTTCGCGGCTGATTATCTCCGCTATGTTTCCATCTGATGGATGTATAAATAATCGGAGCCTGTCCCTTCGATAATGGTCTCTATCGTTACACTGCTCGTCGCCGCCTTCGCTTCGCTGTTTATGGCGTGGGCTATCGGTGCCGGTTCCTCCGGCTCCACCCCGTTCGCGCCCGCCGTCGGTGCGAACGCAATCAGCGTGATGCGGGCCGGCTTTGTCGTCGGTCTCCTCGGACTGGCCGGCGCGTTTCTGCAGGGTGCCAACGTCACCGAAGCCGTTGGCTCCGAACTCGTTATCGGCGGTAGCCTCTCGCCTACGGCAGCTATCGTCGCGCTCGCGACCGCTGCCGTGCTCGTCGCGATCGGCGTCTTCGCCGGCTATCCTATCGCCACCGCCTTCACCGTCACCGGGGCTGTCGTCGGCTCCGGGATCGCACTTGGACTCGGTCCCGCGTGGTCCAAATACGCCGAAATTGCGTCGCTGTGGCTGCTCACGCCGTTCATTGGCGGCGGCATCGCCTTCGGCACTGCGAAACTGCTCCGCGACGAGCGCGTCCCCGAGTCGGTCGCTATCCCCGGTCTCGCTGCCATCGTCGGGATAATTCTCGCGAATATCGAGTTCGTCCTGCTCGGCCCTGGCGACTCGGCCCGCGGTATCGCGACTGCCGTCACCCGCGTCATCCTCGGCGAGAATGTGACTGGCACACCCGTGCTCGTGGGGACAGTGATCGCGACCGTCGCTTTCGCCGGTTTCTTTGCCGGACTGCTTAGACTCGATATTACTCGTGACGAGGCCGCCGGCCAGCGCCACTTTCTGCTCGCGCTCGGCGGGCTTGTCGCCTTCTCTGCCGGCGGCTCGCAGGTCGGCCTCGCGCTCGGCCCGCTCATCCCCCTGCTCGAACAGGGGAATATCGACATCGCACTGCCCGTGCTGCTGTTCGGTGGCGGAGTCGGCCTGCTCGCCGGCTCGTGGACCGGCGCGCCACGGATGATCAAGGCGCTCTCACAGGACTACTCAAGTCTCGGCCCGCGCCGCTCGATCGCCGCGCTCATCCCCTCCTTCGCCATCGCGCAGTCGGCCGTCTTCTTCGGCGTCCCCGTCTCGTTCAACGAGATCATCGTCTCGGCCATCATCGGGTCGGGCTACGCCGCCGGCGGGGCCGGCGTCTCTCGCCAGAAGATGCTCTACACCGTCCTCGCGTGGATCGGTTCGCTCGCGCTCGCGCTCCTGCTTAGCTTCGGCGGTTTCCGGCTCGTCGACGCGCTACTTTAACCGCGACTGTAGCTCCGAGAGCAGCTCCAAGGCTTCGAGCGGCGTCGTCTGCGCGAGGTCGACCTCGCGCAGTCGCGTGGCGATCTCGGCTGAGAGCGCTGTCGTCCCCGGCGATACTGCGCTGGACTCCTGTCCAAGTAGTTCGTGTGCGCGCGAGACGACCGGATTGGGGACGCCGGCACTGCGCGCCACCTCGATGCCGTACGACCCACTGGCTGCTCCCGACTGCAGCTCGTGCGTGAACGAGACCTCATCCCCGCTGCCGTCGGCGGCGAAGTAGTAGTTTTTCGCCCGTGGCAGCCGCTCGGCTGTCTCGGTCAGCGCGTGGTGGTGAGTCGCGAACAGCGTCGTCGCACCAACCACGTCGTGGAGCTGTTCGACTACGGCTTGTGCGAGTGCGAGCCCGTCAGCTGTCGAGGTGCCACGTCCCACCTCGTCAAGCAGAACGAGCGACCTGTCGGTCGCTGCATCGAGGATGGTGGCGAGCTCGGTCATCTCCACCATGAATGTGGAGCGACCGCCAGCGATGTCGTCGCTTGCCCCGACTCGTGTGAACAGTCGGTCCACGACCGGCAACTGCGCCGACGCGGCAGGCACGAATCCGCCAGCCTGCGCTAGCACGACCGCGAGCGCCACCTGCCGCATGTACGTCGACTTACCGGCCATATTCGGTCCGGTGATAACCGCGATATCGCCCCGAGAGAGCGTCGTCGGATTCGGAACGAACGACCGCTGTGTCCGCTCGACGACCGGGTGGCGGCCCGCCTCGATGTGGATATCGTCGCCGCCCAACTCCGGGCGACAGTAGTCGCGTTCGGCCGCGACGGTCGCCAGCGACTGGAGCGCGTCGAGTGCGGCCAGCGCGTCCGCCACCGACTGGATGCGCTCGGTCTCGTCTGCGATCGACGCACGCAGCTCCGTGAACAGCTCGTACTCTATGTCGTCGGCGCGCTGTTCGGCGGTGACGATCTCGGATTCGCGCTCCTTCAGCTCTGGCGTGACGAACCGCTCGGAGTTCTTCAGCGTCTGGCGGCGCTGGTAGTCGTCGGGGACGGCGTCCAGATTCGGGTTCGTCACCTCGATGTAGTAGCCGTGGACCTGATTGTAGCCGACCTTCAGCGAGTCGATGCCCGTGCGCTCGCGCTCGTCGGTCTCCAGCGCGTCGATCCACGCCTTTCCCTCCTGTTCGGTCGTGCGCAGCGAATCGAGATTCGGCGTCGTACCCCTCAGCGATGAGTCCGCCCTCCGTGAGTTCGATTGGCGGTTCGGCCACCAGCGCCGTGTCGATTTCTCCGCGCACGTCCTCGCAGGGGTCGAGCCGATCGCGCAGCGCTGTGAGCCGGTCGCTCTCGGTATCGGCCAGCGCCTCGCGAATCGCCGGCACCACGTCGAGCGTCGATTTGAGCGACCGGAGGTCGCGAGCGTTCGCTCGCCCGCGCGAGACACGCGAGACCAGCCGCTCGATGTCGTACACGTCGCGGAGCTCGGCGTGGAGCTGCTCACGGGTGCGCACGCCGTCGCGCAGTTCGCCGACGGCGTCGTGGCGAGCAGCGATTTCGTCGGTGTCGAGCAGCGGCCGCCGGAGCCGGTCGGTCAGCTCTCGCGCCCCGAGTGCACTCGCCGTCTCGTCGACGGTGTCGAACAGCGTCGCGTCGGTCTGCCCGCCGACCCCGCGGCGCTCGAACAGTTCGAGCGACCGAAGCGCGACTGCATCGAGCAGCAGATGCTCGCGGGGGTCGTATCTGGTCAGCCGATTCAGGTAGTCGAGCCGGTTGGCCTCGCCGGCGCGGGTGTGTTCGGCGTACGCGAGCAGCGCGCCGCAGGCCCGAATCTCGGCGTCGGTCGCGAGCACCGTGTCGGGATCACCGAAGTACGACGCCACTCGGTCGCGTGCCGAATCGAGGTCGAAGGCGTCGGGTCGGAACGGCGACACCATCGTCTCTCCGCCAAATGTGTCGGCATCGACGCCCGGCGCGATAACCGCTTCCTCGGGTGCGAACCGGTCGATTTCGTCGCGAACCGCTCGCTCGTCGCCCCCCGTCGCGTAGAAGTCGCCTGTCGATACGTCGAGCACGGCCAGTCCACGTTCGTCGGTTTCCTCGCCCGTGTCGTCCGCGAGTCCGGCGACGAACGTGTTCGACTCGTCGAGGAAGGCGTCCTCGGTGAGTGTGCCGGGCGTGACGATGCGGGTCACGGCTCGATCCACGATTCCCGTCGTCTCTGACGGCTCCTGTACCTGGTCTGCGACCGCCACGCGATAGCCCGCATCGAGCAGCGTCTCGATGTAGCTCTCGGCGTTGTCGATGGGGATACCGGCCATCGGATACTGGCCGGTCGAGTCCTCGCGTTTCGTCAGCGTGATTTCGAGCAGTCGCGCCGTCAGCTCCGCGGCCTCACAGAATGTCTCGTAGAAATCTCCGACCTGAAATAAGACGAGCGAGTCGGGGTACTGCTCGCACAAGTCGAGATACTGCGACAGCATCGGCGTCAGCTCCTCGCGCCGGTCGGCCATCTTCGCCGGCGCGCCGAGCGCGTCCGTCTCCATATCCCCGCAAGCGCGTCGGCGGGCAAATGCCGTTCGGCTCACCCCCGAGCGAGGATACTTGAGTCGTCACAGCCTACGATGAGTATGAACGAGAGTGCAAAACCGGAGCGACTCGCCGACGAGCAGGCCCTCGACGCCTTCCTCGCTGACCACGACGTCGCGCTCGTCGAGGCGTATACGAAGGGGTGTTCGCTGTGTCAGGCGATGGAGCCGGTGCTCGGCAACGTCGCCCGCGCCAGCGATATCGCCGTCGGGATGGTGAATCCCGGCGACGATATCGGGCTCGTGGACCGGTTCGACATCCGGTCGGTGCCGACCCTGCTGTTGTTCCGCGACGGCGACCTGGTCGCCCGACGTTCCGAGGGGTTTCAGGGAGCCAGCGACGTGCTCGATTTTCTCGCTGAACACACCGAGACCGACATCGGTGTTGAGGCCTGAATCGGCTTCCGGCGGCGATGTGGTTTTCAGGCTCGACACCCTCCCTCGGATATGAGTGATACAGCCGGCCGCGAACAGATCACTGTCTTCTCCGACTACGTCTGTCCCTTCTGTTATCTGGGTCGCCACTCGCTCGACCAGTATCAGGAGACGCGCGAGGAGCCGCTCGAAATCGACTGGCACCCGTTCGATCTGCGCTCACAGAAGCGCAACCCCGACGGGAGTATCGACCACTCGGTCGACGATGGGAAAGACGAGGAGTACTTCGAGCAAGCCAAGGAGAACGTCCGCCGGCTGCAAGAGGAGTACGACGTGGAGATGGACCTCGAACTGTCACGCGACGTGGACTCGCTGCCCGCACAGATAGCATCCGTCCGCGTCCACGACGAGTACGACTACGACACGTGGCTCGCCTTCGACTGGGGCATCTTCGAGGCGCTGTGGACCGAGGGCCGAGACATCGGCGACGCCGACGTGCTCGCCGACGTTGCTGAGGAGAGCGGTGTCGACCCCGAGCTCGTGCGGGAAGCCGTTGACGACGAGGATCTCTGCGAGCGTGTGCGCGGTATGTTCGAAGAGGCCCACCAGCAGGGCGTGACGGGCGTGCCGACGTTCGCATACGACGGCTACGGCGCACGCGGTGCGGTGCCGCCCGAACAGCTGGAGCGACTCGTCGACGGAACCTGATACTGCCGAACGTACTTTCGCGAAGATCTGAATCGTCAGTTTCCCTGTCTCGGTGATTCGATGATCTCTCAGTGGAAATGCGATTCAAATCGGTAGGTCCGGCAGTATGACCCGTCGAGAACTAGCAGACGCCAACTGTCTTAGCAGTCGAGCGCCTTCGCTCGTGTATGCGCGAGTTCGAGTTTGTCGTCCACTACGAGTCGGGATCCGACCTGCTGATGGACGTGTTTCACGACCACCCGGGGCTGACCGCCCGCACCTCCGAGTGCACGACCACGACCGACGCGATGTGGCGGGTCGACCATCTGCGTGGGCCGGCCGCGGCCATCAGCGCGGCCGAGGAGATCTTTCTCGACCACGACCGGTGTAACGAGTGTCTCGACGACCACGCCTGCGACACCTACCGCGAGTACCACGTCCTGGACCGCGAAGCGACCAGCCTAACCGTCTACACCTACCGGCGCGAGATTCAGGACTGTCACTCCGTCCCGTACATCGTTACCGACCACGTCGGGGAGGGAGCCATCTTCGAGGCCAGTCGATCCGGCGGTGAGTACCGCTGGAAGGTGCTCTATCCCGAGGACCAGCCCGTCAGCGAGCTGTACGATGCCATCGAGGCAGAACTTCGTGACGGGCTCTCGCTCGAAGTCTCACACCTGACCGAGGCCGGCCGCTGGGACCCTATGTCACGGGCCGAAGCTGACCTCTCGCCTGATGCCCGTGGTGTGCTTGAAGCGGCTGCCGACGCCGGCTACTACGAGCGCCCCCGTGAGACGACGGTCGGCGAGCTGAGCGACGAACTCGGTGTCCCCCGGTCGACGCTCCAGTACCGGCTCCGTAACGCCGAAGATACCGTTCTCTCGCGGTTCGTCGAGGAGAGCCGGTAGTGGCCGAGCCGGTCCGCGCCCGCGAGCGCATTGCCGATATCCAGACTCGACTCGAAGACGTGGAGACGACTGAAATCACTGCTTCGACACCGCCCGCCGTGCTCGATAGCGACGAGATGCTGTTCGTCGATGTGGAGCGTGACGGCTTCGTGGAGGCCATCCGGACCGCTACGGACGCCTGAGACTCACACGACCGAAGGAGTGTTACGGTCCCGCGCCCTTCATATGGTAATGGGAGTCCACTCCGCGCCACTCGACGTGAGCGCCCGTCGCGAGGAGTTTCCGATTCTGGACCGCGAGTTCGACGGCACGCCCCTCGTCTATCTCGACAACGCCGCCACGTCACAGACGCCGAAACGCGTCGTCGAGTCCATCACGGACTACTACTACGAGTACAACGCCAACGTTCATCGTGGCATCCACAATCTCAGCCAAGAGGCATCTATCGCCTACGAGGAGGCCCACGACACCGTCGCAGAGTTCATCGGTGCGGCCGGTCGCGAGGAGATAGTCTTCACCAAGAATACGACGGAGGCGATGAATCTCGTCGCCTACGCGTGGGGACTCAACGAACTCGGTCCCGGCGACGAGGTCGTCCTCACCGAGATGGAACACCACGCCTCGCTCGTCACGTGGCAGCAGATCGCCAAGAAGACGGGCGCAACGTGTCGCTACATCCCCATCACCGACGACGGGAAGCTGGATATGGACGCCGCACGCGAACTCATCACCGACGACACCAAGATGGTGAGTGTCGTCCACGCCTCCAACACGCTCGGCACCGTCAACCCCGTCTCGACGCTCGCCGACATCGCACACGACCACGACTCGTACATCTTCGTCGACGGCGCGCAGTCGGCCCCGCATATGGCCGTGGATATGCAGGAACTCGACTGCGACTTCTTCGCCTTCTCGGCACACAAGATGTGTGGGCCGACGGGTATCGGCGCACTCTACGGGAAGGAGGAGATCCTCGACGCGATGGAGCCGTATCTCTACGGCGGCGATATGATTCTCAAGGTCACCTTCGAGGACACCGAGTTCAACGAACTGCCCTGGAAGTTCGAGGCCGGCACCCCATCTATCTCCGAGGGTATCGCCTTCGCGGAGGCCGTCGAGTACATCGAGGACGTTGGTATCGACCGCATCGACGACCACTCGACCGACCTCGCGGCCTACGCCTACGAACAGCTCGACGAGTACGACGACATCGAAATATACGGCCCCGGTCCCGACGAGCGCAGTCCACTCGTCGCGTTCAACGTCGACGGCCTCCACGCCCACGACCTCGCGTCTATCGTCAACGACTACGGCGTCGCCATCCGCGCCGGCGACCACTGCACCCAGCCGCTCCACGACGTGCTCGGGACGAGCGCCTCCGTCCGCGCCTCCTTCTATCTGTACAACACCCGCGAGGAGGTCGACGCGCTCGTCGAGGCCGTCGACGAGGCGCGCCAGATTTTCGCCTGATTCGCGTCGCTCACTCTTTCTTCTCGTTCCAGAGCAGCCGCGATGCACCGACGATACCGCCGGCAAGCGCTGCGAGTACGCCGAATCCGGGCTGACTCCCGCTCGTCTCGGTCGCCGAATCAGTTGCAGTCGCGGTCTCCGTTGTCGTCGGTGTTGCCGTCGGCTCTGGCGTCGGTGTCGGTGTTGGAGAGGGTGTCGGTGTTGGAGAGGGCGTCGGTGTCGGCGTCGACACCTGATTCACCGCCGCGTTCGCGTTGCCGGGCCACGCACCAATCTCTGCGGGTGCGGTCTCCTCGCCCGACGGCTCCGGGAAGACGAACAGCTGTGCCGGGAACGACTCCCCGCTGCTGGTCTGTCCGCCCATCGAGGAGGCGACGAATCCACCCTCGTTCGGGACAGCCGCCCAGAACTGCGCCTCGTTCGGCTGCTGGTACTCCCCGACGACCTGTGGGTTCGCCAGGTCGGAGAGGTCGTACACCTTCACCCCGCCGTAGTAGAATGAGGCGTAGAGCCGGTCGCCGCGCCAGCGGATGTTGTGTGCGGTACTGAGTCGCCCACCGTCCAGCACCGGTGGTGCGAGCGACTGGACTCGCTGTGGATTCTCCAAGTCGGAGATATCCCAAATGGTGATGCCGGCGGGCGAGCCGTCGAGTTCCGTCTCCTGCGACTCGAACGCCTCGTAGCCGACAGCGACGAGCGGACGCTCCGAATGCGGGGCGGCGACGTGGTGATTTCCCGGCATCTCGATATACTTCGCAGTGTTTCCCGGTTCCCGTGCAGCCAACTCCGCCTGCGTGAGCCCGCCGATTTTCCCCTCGGCGGTCATCGAAGCGGGGTCGCTGGCGTCGACGCGCCACGTTCCGGCGTCCCACTGTGAGGTGTACAGCGTGTCGCCGTCGGCGTAGATGTCGTGGGTGATACGGTAGTACTGCCACACGTCGCTCCACCCGTCGCCGGCGTCGAGGACCGACCAGCGACCGAGTTCGATTCCGTCGGTCGCGTCGTAGGCGACGACTGGCGCGTCGGGGGCGATACCTGCGGCCGTCGTGAACACCGTTGTGCCGGATATCGCGGCGTTGTGGATACCGTGGTCGGTCGGAATAAACCGCTGCTGGGTCGGACTCGTTGGGTCGCTCACGTCGAAGACGAAAATGCCGTTAATCGCATCTAGCGGGCCGTTGATTCGCCCGACGAGCGCCAGGGTTCCGTTGTCGTAGACGCAGTCCGCGTAGCTGGAGATTGGTCCGTTCTCGCGCTCGGCGAGCAGTTCGCGCCGCCGAGCGACGACCTCACCAGCGTCGGTGTCGACAACCACGATACCGTCACCCACTGCGACGAACGCGTGCACGCCGTCGTCGGCCATCACGACCTCTCGCGTCCCGGGGGCCTCGACAGTATGTGTGGGTTCGAGCGCCTCCTGCCGTCTCGCTGTCGCCGTCGAGGTGCCGGCCACGGACGCCGTCGCTGCGACTCCAAGCGCCGACAGCACTGTTCGGCGTGTTATGGATCGACGTGTCATACATCTGTGACAGTTTCGCGGAGTATTTGTATCTTTCTGACAGTTCTCCCGCAGGACAACCCTTTTGCCCGTGATTCCCCAACAATCCTGTAATGGGAACCGGCACCGATATGTATCGCCAGCAGATTCTCGACCACTACAAGAATCCGCGTAACTACGGCGAAATCGACGACGCGACCTTCGAACACGTCGGCGAGAACCCGATGTGTGGTGACACTATCAAGCTGTTCGTGAAGCTCGAAGCCGACGACGAGACCATCGCTGGCGTCTCGTTTATCGGCGACGGCTGCGCTATCTCGCAGGCCTCCGCGAGTCTGCTCTCGACGGAGCTACAGGGAATGACGCTGGAGACGGTCCGTGAGATGGACCGCGACGACATCGTCGAGATGCTCGGCGTCGACATTTCGCCGATGCGTATCAAGTGTGCCGTCCTCGCGGAGAAGGTCGTGCAGGACGGTGCGGCAATCTACGTCGGCGACAAGGAACTCGACGAGACGACGACTGAGGAGTAGCGACTCGCGCTCACCGTCGGTCCGGAGACTTTTGCTTGCAGCCGTTCTCGTTCTGTTATGCACGTCGCCGTCGTCGGAGCCGGCAGTCTCGGCTCGCTGCTCGGGGGGCTCCTCGCTCGCGAGCACAGGGTCACGCTCGTCGGGCGCGATCCCCATATGCGGGCGATTCGCGAGCACGGGCTCCGCGTGACGGGGAGTCTCGACGCGACCGTCCACCCCGACGCCGAGACGACCGCACCTGCCGACTGCGATATCGCGCTCGTGACGACCAAGGCGTTTGATACCGCCAGTGCCGCCGCCGCACTGGCCGACACCGATACCGGCTGTGTCGTCTCGCTCCAGAACGGGCTCGGCAACGAGGTCACGCTCCGCGACCGGCTCGACTGTCCGGTGCTCGCCGGGACCTGCACCTACGGCGCGCGACTCACCGACCCCGGCGTCGTCGCCTGTACCGGTGAAGGGACCGTCACCGTCGGCGACCCCGACGGCGACTCGAGCGAGTGGGGTGACCGCGTCGCTACCGCCTTCCGCGCCGCCGAAATCGACGCCGTAGCGAGCGACCAGATGCCCAGACTCCTATGGCGGAAGCTCGCCGTCAACGTCGGCATCAACGCAACGACTGCCCTCGCCGATGTCGAGAACGGCGCGCTCGTCGAGGGGCCGGCGAGGTCGGTCGCTGCGACCGCCGCCCGCGAGACGGCCGCCGTTGCCCGCGCTGAGGGCGTCGACCTCGCTGACGAGGCTGCGACCGACGCCGTGGAGCGGGTCGCCCGGACTACCCGAGCCAATCGCTCCTCGATGTTGCAGGATATCGACGCCGAGCGCCGGACCGAGGTGGACGCCATCGTCGGTCCGGTCGCCGACCACGACCAGCCGACGCCGGTCGCAGCGACGCTCGCGAGCCTGCTCCGGGCGTGGGAGGCCGAACGCGGGCTCCGGTGAGAATAAGTGACCCCCCCGCGTTACTGGCACCTATGTGGGGACGCCGTGACCGCTCGACACAGGTGACCTGTATCGCCTGTGGCGAGACGGTCGCCCGCTCTGACGCCCGCGAGTACGACAAACACGGTGACCGCTACGACCGCCGTGAGAAGGAGTTCGAGTTTCTCTGTAAATCCTGCTACGGTGATACCGACCACCAGCCCCGCGGCGACCTCGAAGTCATCCTTGAAGAGAGCGGGGCCGGCGAGTGTGACCGCGCCGAGTTTCTCGCCCGCTACACCGACCTCGCGACGGAGTCTCGCCAGCGCGAAAACGAGCGATGATACCGTTCTCGTAGAGTAAACCGATTCCATAGAGGCGTAGCGACGGAACGCCTAACTGACACCCCGTCCAACCCCGCTTATGACCGACGAGACGCCAAAGCCCGGCAGTGCCGAAGCACAAGGGCCTGTCTGCATCGACGAGGAACTCGACCGTCACCTCCAGAACAAACGCGAGGAGCTGTTTGAGGAGTTCGAGCTTCGCGATACCTTCCCGAGTGAGGTGATTCGCGAGGCGAAGGAGCGAACGACCGATATCGAAGGCGAAATCCAGTCCGAGATTGGCGAGGAGTACCGAACGGACTGCCGCGACCTGACGACCTGCACTATCGACCCCGCCGACGCACAGGACTTCGACGACGCTCTCTCCATCGCCAAGACCGACGACGGCGACTACAAGCTGTGGGTTCACATCGCCGACGTGACCCACTACGTCCAGCCGGAGACGGCGATGTGGGAGGAGGCGCTCGAACGAGCGAACACCGTCTATCTGCCGGGGTACACGATGCATATGCTCCCGCCGGTACTCGCAGAGACGGTCTGCTCGCTCGTCCCGAACGAGGACCGACTCGCTCACACGGTGGAGATGACTATCGACGGCGAGACGTTCGCCAACGAGTCCATCGACATCTACAAGTCCGTCATCCACTCCGACGAGCGGCTCACCTACGGACAGGCCGAAGACCGACTCGACGACGAGGAGAGCGACCTTCACGAAGAGCTCTCGCTCGTTCACGAGCTGGCCGATCAGCTCCACGAACAGCGGAAGGCGGACGGCTCGCTCGTGTTGAATCCGAGCCGCGACCGCGCACACACCATCATCGAGGAGTGTATGCTGAAGGCGAACAAGGCCGTCACCCACGAACTCCAGTGGGTTCGCAGTTTGGAGGCGATGTTCCGCGTCCACCCGCAGCCGACCCCCGACGAGTGGGACGAGGCGCTGCGCGAGATTCAGGACCTCGACGGCGTCTCCATCCCTGGCGACGCGTGGGACGACCCGCGAAAGGCCGTGAACGCCACGCTCGAACAGGCTCCCGGCCGCCAGCTCGACAAGATTCAGTGGGCCGTGATGAAGGTGATGCCGCGCGCGAAGTATATGTCCGACCCGTTCGGCGGCCACCACGCGCTCAACTTCGAGGTCTACGGTCACTTCACTTCGCCTATCCGCCGGCTCTCGGATCTGGTCAATCACTGGATTATCTACCAGGACGAGACGCCGGAGGGCGTCGTCCTGGCGGAGCTGTGTGACCACGCGAGCAAGCGACAGAAGGCCGCTGAGACGTGCGAACGCATCTACAAGGACTTCCTCCAAGAAGTCGGGTTAGATCCGGACGCCGTCAACAACCGCGGTATCGAGGTCGTTGAGGACGCCGACCCGGAGGAGATCGACCGATCAGCGGGCGAGGTCAACCCCGAAGCGTTCAACTGATACTGCCGGACGGAACTATTTGAATCGTCTTTCCACTGAGAGACCATCGAACCACCGAGATAGCGGAACTGACGATTCATACGGATTACGCTGAGTCATTTCCGTACTGACCGCACGCAGTCGCGCGGTCGTAGCGGTAAACCGTTAGCGTAATCCGTATCAGATCTTCGCGAAATTACGTCCGGCAGTATGAACAGTCGTTTCAGCCGCTGAAACCAGGCAGGAGGTCTAAGAGGGTAGCAGTAGTGAGTCTGGTATGCACGAGGTGCACACGACGACCGTCTCCGACGGCCTTGCGACCGTCGAACGATCAATTGCGGTGAAAGATTCCGGTGTACTCGTCACGCTCGCAGTTACGACGGATGCACCGGGCGAGACGGCCGTAATCGTGACCGACACCGCGCCGAGTGCCGTCGCCGCGACCGAATCCGGCTTCCACCCGAACTTCAGCCCCGACGAGGGGAGCGTCAACGACAACCGCGTCGTCTTCGCAGAGAACATCACCGCGGTCGACCCGCTCCAGATTATTTACGGGATGGTCGTCGACGTGAACAGCGTCTCCATCGCGTGGGATAACTACTCGCTCAGACTCGACGCCGTCGCTCCAGAGCCGAGTGCAGTCGCGCCAAACGGCGAGACCCGAAGCTACGCTGACGGCCAGTTCGCGGCGGGCGAAGAGAAGGAAAACGAGACGATAATTCCCAGCGAGGACACCGACCAAGTGCGACAGATGAGAGAGAATATCGATCCCGCGCTCGACTCCGACGCTGCGGCAAGCGTCTCCGCCGGCCAGCTGTTCGCGACGATGGAGACCGAGGATATGGTCCCGCCCGAACCGGACGAGCCGCAGGAGCCGGCCGACCCCCCGCTCATCGACGATGATGATGATGATGATGATGACGCCGCCGGCCCCCGACGAGGCCGAACTGGAGGCCGCTATCACGAAATTCGACGAGGCCGAACTGGAGGCTGCCATCACGAAAGCCGACGAGCCTGTGGAGCCAACCATCGATGATGCCGACGAAGATGTCATCCCTCCCCACGACCGCCCCGACGAGGAATCGCCCGACGAATCGGCGGAGGCGGACGAGACGGCTCCGAAGACTGGGTTCGAGGCGTCATCGATGTCGGTCGGTGATGCGCTGGCCGCAGAGATTCGTGACGGCGGGCTGGACGACGAGACGCGCGAGACGCTCTCGACCGCGTTCGGCCCGGGACTGAGTCCCGACCAGCAGGCGCAGCTCGACCGCATCCAGTCACAGATCGAGGACCTGTCTGAGACCGTTGCTCCCCTCGACGAGACGGAGCCGGCGGCTGCACTCGATGCCCTGCGTGCTGATGTCGACGACCTTCGCGCCGATATCGAGGAGCTATCCTGATTGACTGCTGACAGCGCTCGTTGATCGCATACGGTTGTCAGTACCACACAAGGACTTTTCCAACTGCCACACGGCGTCGTGGTATGAGTTGGAGTATCACTGTTCCGGACGAGAGCTACGAGACCGCACGCCGCGAGTTCGAGTGGTCGATTCCGGACGACTACAACCTCGCTGCCGACCTCGTGGGGAAACACGACCCCGAACAGCCAGCGCTGTACGAACAGCTCCCGAACGGAGCCGAGACGACCTACACGTTCGGTGATCTCGACAGGCAGTCCGACCGCGTCGCCGCTGCCCTCCGAGAGCGGGGCGTTGAGCGGGGCGACCGCGTCGGGGTCGTCCTCTCACAGACGGTCGAGAATCCGCTTGTCCATCTGGCCTGCTGGAAACTCGGGGCCGTGTCGCTCCCGCTGTCGGTGTTATTCGGTCCCGACGCGCTGGCGAGTCGCCTCCGGGACAGCGGTGCGGTCGCCGTCGTCGCGGCCGCCGACAGACACGACGCCGTCACGGAGGCGGTGGCCGCTTGCCCCGACCTCGACATCCACGTCGAACGAGGGAAGACGGCAGTCGGCGATGCGATCCCCTTCACCGACCTGATCGACGCGCCGGCCTCTTTCGACCGTGTCGAGACGACGCCCGAGACGCCCGCAGTCATCATCTACACGAGCGGTTCGACCGGACCACCGAAGGGCGTGCTTCACACGCACAGCGTCTGGGTTGCTCACTGTCCTTCGTTCCAGATGTACTTCGAACTCGACCCGACGGGGGTGTTCTGGACGCCGGCCGACTGGGCGTGGATCGGCGCGCTCGGTGACCTGCTGTTCCCGGCATGGCACTACGGTCAGCCGGTGGTCGGTGCACCGACCGAAGGGTTCGATCCCGAGTGGGCGTACGACATTATGGCACAGTACGGGGTGACGAACAGCTTCCTTCCTCCGACCGCGATTCGGATGCTGATGGAGGAATCTGTCGACAGCGACGACCTCGCGCTGTCGGTCATCTGTTCCGGTGGCGAACCGCTCACGCCGGAGATACTCGACTGGGCACGCGAGGATCTCGGCGGTGTCACGGTCAACGAACTGTACGGCCAGACGGAAGCGAATATCTTCATCACCAACTGCCAGTCGTGGTTCGAGACACGAGCGGGGAGTATGGGGAAGCCGGTCCCCGGGCACGAGGCAGCGCCAATCGACCCCGAGACGGGGGAACGCCGTCCCGACGGCGAGATCGGCCAGTTGGCTATCAAGCGCGACGGCGACCCGATACTCTTCGAGGAGTACTGGAACCAGCCCGAGAAGACCGCTGCCGCGACGCTCGATGCTCCTGACGGCGGAACGTGGCATCTTACCGGCGATCTCGGCTGGCGCGACGAGGACGGTTATTTCTGGTTCAAATCACGGGCAGACGATGTCATCATCACGGCGGGCTACCGAGTGGGTCCCGGCGAGGTGGAGCAGGCGATACTGGAACATCCCGACGTGGCACAGGTCGGTGTCATCGGCGTGGACGATGACCTCCGCGGCGAACGAATCGCAGCGTTCGTTCAGCCGACCGACGACGCGACCGTCGGTGACGAACTGCGCGAGGCGATTCGCTCGCTCGTCCGCGACCGGCTGGCGAAACACGAGTATCCTCGCGAGATACACTTCTGCGACGAGCTACCACAGACGACGACCGGAAAAATCAAACGGCGAGAGTTGGGCGAGTAGTTACTCGCCGCGGGAGTCGAGCCACGAACGAATCTGATCTGGTGCACCGATGATGCCGTTCGCGACGAACAGCACGACGAGCAGCAACAGCACTCCGAAGCTGAACTGCCAGTACGCCTCCAGCATCTCGAATCGGCTGATGAACCAGCGCAGATATCGGTAGCTGAACGCGCCGACCAGCGGTCCGAAGAACGAGTACGGACCGCCGATGACGGTCATCAACACCGGCTCTGCCGAGAACGCCCAGTAGGCGTATCGGGGTGTGACATTCGTGAACAGCGGGATGAGCATTCCGCCTGCCAACCCGGAGAAGCTCCCCGAGATAACGAACGTTACCCACGAGTGGCGGGTGGTGTCGATACCGAGCGCGCTGGCGCGCTCCGGATTCTCTCGAATTGCCTTACACACCGTACCGAACGGTGATTTGACGATGCGGTAGAGCAGGTACATCGTTACCGTGAAGACCGCGACGGTGGCGAAGTAGTAGGCAAAGGGATTGGCGATATCGACGAGCGTGAACGTGAAGCCGAATAGATCTACCTCACCGAGCGTGAACGTCAGCCCGTCGGAACCGTTGGTGAACGTGCCGTTGCCCATGCCGAGTGCTTCGAGCATAGTCCCGATGATGTCCTGATTCGCGATGGCGTAGATCGCCATCGTGAACGAGAGGGTAATCATCGCGAAGTAGATCTCCTCTAGTTGGACGGCGAGGTAGCCAATTGCTATCGCCACCAGCACGGTGATGAGTATCGCGAGGGCGAGCCCCAACAGCCACGTTGCGAGGACGCTCGCACCGCCGAACAGCTCGCCGAAGCTGAGCATCGGGGCGACTGTCTGGACGGTCTTCGCCATCGTGTAGCCGCCGACGGCGAAGAACATCCCGTGACCGAACGAGAGCAGCCCGGTGTAGCCGTACAGCAGATTAAACGCCGTTGCGAAGACACCGAAGATGAGCACCTCCGCGAGCAGTCCCATCTGGAACGGACCGAGGATGAACGGCGCGATGACGAGCACGAGGAGGCCGACTCCCACGAGCAGTCGCTCGTTGCCGTCGACGGCCGGCACTGAATCGAGTGTCCCGCTCATCTACATTCCGGGGCCGAGACCGCTCCCGTCGAGCAGTTCCAGCGACTCGTCGCGGGTGATTTCGTACTTCTGAATGTCGGCCAGCCCGGCACCGTCGTACGGCACGTCGGCATCGAAGCTCGTCGTTCCGAGCGTCACCGGTGCCTGTGCCTGATGGCTGTCGGCGTCGTACGTGACCGGGCCGCGCACGTCCTCCTCGAAGGTGAACCCCTCCAGCTCGGCGATGATGTCGTCGGAGTTGAGCGAGCCGACCGACTCGATGACCTGTTTGTACGTCTGGACCCCGCCCCACGTCTGTCCGCCGGTGAAGCCCGGAATCGACGGGACGTTCTCGTCGGCGTACATCGACTCGTACTTGTCGAGGAACGCCTGATTGTACTCGTTGTCGTAGGCGGTCGGCCAGTACCAGCCGGACATGTGAATCCCTTCGGGCGTGGTGTCGCCGAGCGCGTTGAACACCGTCGGGTCCGCGCCGATGGTGTCGAACACGTCCTCCACCTGATCGAACAGCCCCTGTTCTGCAGCCTGTGAGATGAACGTCGTCGCGTCGCCGGCCCAGAAGCTCGTGAATACGAGGTCTGGATCGCTGTTCAGCGTGGAGTTAATCTGTGGGGTCATATCACTCGCACCGAGCGACACGAACTCGCTGGAGACGTACTCGTGGTCGACGCCCAGCCCCTTGGAGTACGCCTTGAAGTAATCCCAACACTGCTCGCCGTAGGCGTAGTCCGGGCCCATGTTTGCGACTCGCATCGCGCCGTAGTTGTCGGCGATGAACTTCGCGATGCCGTAGGTCATGTGCGAGGTGTTCGCCGTCGAGCGGAAGCCGTTCGGGATGACCGCCGCCTTCCCGCTGTCGCTGTTGTAGTAGTCGCCGTACGCCTCCGTGTCGAACTCCGTGAGATACGGCGTCCCGATATCGGTGGCGATGAACGGTACGCTCAGCGACTCGATGGTCGGAGCCGTCGCCAGTCCGACACCCGAGGAGGTGATACCGATGAGCACGTCGGAGTCGTCCTCCTGGACGAGACTCCGAATCGTCTGTGCCGGCTGGCTCCCGTGGTCTTTAATCGTGATCTCCACGTCCTGGCCGTTGATGCCACCGTTCTGGTTGATATCGTCTACCGCTGCCCGTGCAGCGTTCGCCGAGGAGGTCCCGAGCGCCTGTGCCAACCCTGACAGGAGGTAGATACCACCGATTTTGACGGTGTCACCGCCGCCGCCGCTACAGCCGGCCAGCGCGACCGCAGTTCCCGTTCCCGCCGCCGCGAGGAAACTTCGCCTGTTCACTCGTCCACTGCTTGTCTTCCCAGTACCGTCACTGTGTTTCGTGTGGTCACTTCCCATACTACAACCCGCTATGTTGGAATGGTATATATATTCTATGCATAATCGCCCCGCCGAATCGAGAATATTCGGACGTAAGGTTTAATCATACCGTGTTGGTGTGGTACGGTATGGTATCCCAGGGACTGGTTTTTGACCAGATAATTACGGGGCTGTCTATCGGAGGGCGGCTCTTCCTCATCGCTGTGGGGTTGAGTCTTATCTTCGGTGTTCTCGATGTGTTGAACTTCGCGCACGGGGCACTGTTTATGATTGGCGCGTATATCGGCGTCGTCGCTATTCAATCAGTCGCCGGAGGCTTCTGGCTTGGACTGGTGGCCGCTGCGGTCGGTGCCGGACTCGTCGGTGTGTTCATAGAAGTGGTGTTCATTCGACGAGTCTACCACCGCGAGGAACTGGAGCAGCTGCTCGTCACCTTCGCGTTCGTGTTGATACTCACGGACGTGGTCCGGTTCGTCTTCGGCACCGGACAGAAGGTCGTTGACCCACCGGCGCTGCTGCGCGGGAGCCTCACGCTCACGTCGAGTCTCGCGCTGCCGATGTACCGCGGCTTCATCATCCTCGTGTCGATTCTCACGCTGGCCGCCATCTTCCTCGTGCTCCGGACGACGAATATCGGCCGGCTGGTGCGGGCTACCTCTTCTGACCGGGATATGGCCGCGCTTATGGGCGTGAACGTCCCACGGCTCTACACGATGGTCTTCTTCGTCGGTGCGGCACTCGCCGGACTCGGTGGGGCACTCGCCGCTCCGACGCTGTCTATCACCTCTAGTCTCGGTGATCAGGTCATCATCCGTGCGTTCGTCATCGCGGTCATCGGCGGGCTCGGTTCCTTCGGCGGCGCGTTTGTGGGCGCGTATTTCGTCGGAGTCACTATCGCGGTGGGAAGTCTCTTCGTCCCCGGGGCGGGAGAACTCCTCCCGTTCATCGCGATGATCGCCGTCTTGCTTGTCAAGCCGGAGGGGCTGTTCGGAGGTGCTGAAGCGTGAGCTCGGTGCTCGAAACCGAGGAGCTTCGCCGACAGTTCGGCCGGCTCGTCGCCGTCGACGACCTGGACGTCTCCATCGAGGCGAACGAAATCACGAGCATTATCGGACCGAACGGCGCGGGCAAGACCACCTTCTACAACCTGCTCACCGGGCGACTTGAGCCGACGAGCGGGGCAGTGAGGCTCCGCCCCCGCGACAGCGAGGCTGACCTCATCGACGTGACCAACAAGCCGGCCCACGAAATCGCGTCGCTCGGACTGTCACGCGGCTTCCAGATCAACAACGTCTTCGACGGGTTGACCGTCGCCGAGAATCTCCGTATCGCGCGCATCAGCCGCGACGGTCGCACCCTTGATTTCCGCGCGATCGCTGCCACCGACGACGACCTCGAGGCCGGCGTTCTCGATATTGCAGAGCTGATCGGCCTCACTGACATCCTCGACACCGAGTGCGCCAATCTTTCTCACGGTGACAAGCGGAAGGTCGAGATTGCGCTCGCGCTCGCAACGGACCCGTCCGTCGTATTGCTGGACGAGCCGACCGCGGGGATGAACGCTACCGAGACCAGCCGGATGGTCGAGCTGGTCGAACGGCTCGACGAGGAGACCGACACCACGTTCGTCATCACCGAACACGATATGGAAGTTGTTCTCGGTATTTCTGACCGGATTCTTGTGCTCGACAACGGGAAGCTCATCGCCGACGGTGCACCCGATGAGGTCCTCTCGGATCAGCGCGTCCGCGAGGCGTACCTCGGGCTGGAGGAGGATGAGGACCTGGATGCCTCACTCGGCGGGACGAACGCCGAGCATGGCGACGCCGAGGAGACCGGAGGTGAGTCGGCGTGAGCCTCCTCGAACTCACCGACGTGAACGGCTTCTACGGCAACAGCCACGTCCTATTCGATCTGAATCTCGATATCGAACACAACGAAGTGGTCGCGCTGCTCGGGCGCAACGGTGCGGGCAAGACGACGACGCTCCGCACTATCACCGGCACTATCCCTCGCCGCGAGGGGGGTATCACCTTCGACGGCGAGGATATCTCCGAGGAGTCCGTCAACGAGATATCGAACCGTGGAATCAAGCTCGTTCCCGAAGCGCGGCGCATCTTCCCGACGCTTACCGTTCACGAGAATATGCAGGTCGCCCGCGACATGTGCAAGGACCGCGAGCCGCGGCCCGTCGAGGAGATGTACGAGGTGTTCCCCATCCTCGACGAACTGCGGGAGAACCGCGGTCGAAACCTCTCCGGCGGCGAACAGCAGATGCTGTCGGTCGCACGCGCGCTCATCCAGAGTCCAGACCTGCTCTTGCTCGACGAGCCGACGGAGGGGCTTGCGCCCGTCATCGTAGACGACCTCTACGACGTGCTCTCGGATATCGTCGAACAGGACGTAACGGTGCTCATCACCGAGCAGAACGTCGACTTCGCGCTCGACCTCGCAGAGCGGGCGTATATCATCGACAAGGGGTCGAACGCGTGGGAGGGAACCGTCGATGAACTCGAACAGCGACAGGACCTCCTTGAGGAGTATCTCTCTGTCGGCGCAGTCGACGCCGAGTAGTCAGGCCGTCTCCACGCGCTCTGTCTCTTCCGTCTCGACGACCGTCTGTTTCCACGTCCCGCGGGTGAACCACGCCACGGCAGCGATCGCGCCGACGATGTTGCCAAGCGCCATCCCGATCCAGATCCCGGTCGCCCCCATTCCGAGGATAAACGTCAGTAGATACACCGTCGGAACGCGCCCGAGCCACAGCGCCGTCAGTGAGAAGGCAAGTGCGGTCCGGGTGTTGCCTGCACCGCGATACGCCCCAAGTACGACCTGGAACACACCGATGAAGGCGAACTCGACGGTCCGGATGCGGAGGTACTGCACGCCGTTCTCGATGGTCGCGACCGCGTCCGCAGTCGTCGCGCTGATGAACACTGAGACGATGGGTTCGGCGAAGACGAGCGCCACGACGGCGACGCCGGCCATCACGACCGCGCCCGTCGTCGCCGCGAGCTTCACCGCGCGCTCCGCTCGGTCGCCGCGGCCTGCGCCGAGATTCTGCCCGACCATCGTGTTCGTCGCCCGGCCCAGCCCCATCGCGGGGAGGAAGACCAGCGAAATGAGCCGATTGCCCAGCCCGTACGCTGCGACGACCGGCGGGGCGAAGGAGGCGACCATCGCCGTCAGCGTGATCATCGCCAGCGCGCTCGTCGACTGTTCGAGCGCAGAGGGTGCACCGATGTTGACGATGCGCTTCACCCACTCGCGCTCCAGCTTGAGATACGCGACCCGGAGCTGCGGGCCGACTGCGAGCCGAAAGAGGATGAACATCCCGATGGCGGTGGCGACGACCCGCGAGAGCAGGGTTGCGACCGCTGCACCCTCGACGCCCATCGCCGGGAAGTCGAGCGGGCCAACGTCCCACCCGAAGATGAACAGCGGGTCGAGCACGACGTTGAGCACGACCGTCACGAACATCACGGCCATCGGAATTCGGGTGTTGCCGTAGCCGCGCATCAGTGCCGAAAAGACGAAGAAGCCGAAGAGGAACGGGGTCCCGAGGAAGAACACCCGCATATACTCACTCGCCAGCGGGATGACGTTCGCGGCTGTCTCCGGGTCAGCAGGTAGCACACCGAGCAGCAGATCCGTCGAGAGATAGCCGACGGCTCCGACGATAACGGCGACAAGGGTCACGAACGCGAGTGTCTGACTCGCGGCCTTGCTGGCGTCCCCGTCGTCGCCCGCACCGGTGTACTGGGCGACGAGCGTGCTTCCGGCGACGGTGAGTCCGCCACCGACAGAGAGAAACAGGAAGATAAGCGGGAACGCGAGCGAGAGGGCACCGACCGCCGCCGACGGGTACGCCGTCCGACCCAGCCAGATAGTGTCGGCGATGTTGTACGCCACCTGTAGCAATTGCGTCACGACGATCGGCCACGCCAACGTGAACAGTGGTCGCACCAGACTCCCCTCCGTGATGCTCGAATCGGTGGAGTCCGTACTCATACCTACTATCAGCTACCGCCCGAGATGACCCCTTCGTTTCGGTCGTCTGTCACGCTATCTCGTGTCACATCCAGGGACCGGGAGCCTTACCTGCCAGCCCCCGAACCGTCGCGTATGCATCTCGGCGTTATCGGACTCGGACGGATGGGACGGATCGTTGCCGACCGCGTCGTTGACGCGGGCCACGACGTAACTGCCTTCGACGTGAGCGAGGAAGCGCTCGCCGACGCGAACGAGGCGGGTATCGCGACGGTCGACTCGATTCCCGCCCTCGCAGACGCGCTCGGCGAAGAGAAGCGCATCTGGTTGATGGTACCCGCCGGCGACCCCGTCGACGCCGCGCTCGACGAACTGGAGCCGTCGCTCTCTGAAGGAGATATCGTCGTCGACGGCGGCAACAGCCACTTCGAGGACTCTACCCGGCGGGCCGAGTCGACAGCTGCCCACTATCTCGACTGCGGCACGTCAGGTGGTCCGGCCGGTGCGGACCTCGGCTTCTCGCTTATGATCGGCGGTCCCGAGGGTGCCTACGAGACGATGAAGCCGGTGTTCGACGCCGTCGCGACCGGCCCGGACGGCCACGACCGTATGGGGCCTGCCGGCAGCGGACACTACGTCAAGATGGTTCACAACGGCGTCGAGTACGCGCTGATGCAGGCGTACGGTGAGGGGTTCGAACTGCTCCACGAAGGTCGATACGACCTCGACCTGGAGGCGGTCGCCAAGACGTGGAACAACGGTGCAGTCATCCGGTCGTGGCTTCTCGAACTCTGTGAGGAGGCGTTCCGCGAGGAAGGCGGTGATCTCGGTGATGTGGCTGACCACGTCGCCGGCGGTTCTACGGGGACGTGGACCGTTCAGGAGGCGCTCGAACAGGAGGTGGCGGTGCCGCTCATCTACGACGCGCTCGGTGAACGGTTCGACTCTCGCGTGCGGGCGAAGTTCTCTCGGCGATTGGCGAACCGACTCCGCTACGGCTTCGGCCGCCACGAGGTCGCTCGCGAGTAGCCCCGTTTCTTCTATTCGACAACTGTTGGCTGAAACGAGAGTGACGACACGACATCAAATCGTGTCAAACGTGGCTTGTACGTGTATTCGTCGTGCCGGGTTGGTCGGGAACGCGGATTGTGACGAAGCGGAGAATTTGCGGCAGAAAATAAGTCCGAGTCCTCATAGCGAGGATAGGAGTAACGGCCGCGTGGTGGTTCGAGAGCCCGGTCTTCGTCATCACGAAAATCGAAGATTTTCGAACGACACAGCCATCGACGCACTTGTTCGACCGCGAGAGCGGGATGTTCCAACCGAGAGAACAGGTCGTGTCGTAGACCGGCAAATATCCACCTGCAGGACGGGAAGCCCCGTTGTTTACCACAAGGAAGATGTCACGCCTGCGACCCACCCAGGTACGGAGACGGCTTTCAGTTCTCTGTTCTCACTCACGGACTATCGGCTTGAATGAAAGTCCTGTAATTTCGAAGCGTGCACCACCGTTTTTCTCCTCCGTAATCTCGATGTCCCAGCCGTGTCCGAGGATAATTTGTTTGACGATATTGAGGCCGAACCCGGTGTTTTCCGCTTCGGTGGTAAACCCGGATTCGAAGACTTGTCCCTGGTCTTCCGGGGGATCCCCTTTCCCGTGTCTTCGATGAAGATACCGTTCTCGGTTGTCCCGACGCGGACCGTTATCTCGCCGTTGTTGTGCTCAACAGTATTTTTAAACAGGTTTTCAAATACCTGCTGGAGTCGGTCGGAGTCGGCTTCAAACTGCTTCGAATCGACGACATAGAGACTCGCATTCGGTGTCTTGACCATTTCCCACCCGTCGGTCACAACGGATTCGAGCGAGACCTGCTCGACATCTTGTATCTTCGTCTCCTGTTCGGCCATTGCCATCACGTGCTGTATGAGGGTTTGCATCCAGTCAGGGAATTCTCTATTTTTTCCAGATACGACCGGTCGTCGGTATCCCGATAGAGCTCGAGAGAGCCTGACGCGACACTGAGTGGGTTGCGGAGGTCGTGGGAAACCACCTTTCGCATATCTCTGAGTTGTTCGTTTTGTTGTTTTAAGTTCTGCTCACGCTGTTTGAGTGCGGAGATGTCGCGTGCGTTGACGACGAATCCGTCGATGAGTGCGTCGTCGAACATATTTTCACCGCGTGTTTCCAGAATCACTGTTCCTCCCTCCTTTTGTTTGAAGCGATGCTCAATAGTGGGTTCCTTTTCTGGGTTTTCGATCGCTTCGAAGAAATCCTCCATCGCGGATTGCCTGTCACTCAGTGGCATATACTCGAATGCACACTCCCGAGTAGTTCCTCCTGTTCGTATCCCAAGATGTCCTTACAGACTGGCGAAATGTATGTGAAGACTCCACTCTGATCGTACGATACCGAGCATATCGGTGGAATTTTTGACTAATTTGCTAAACTTTTCTTGTGACTGTTCGAGTCTCCGCGAAGCTCGATACTGTTCAACGGAATTTTCAAGGCGGTTTGCAGTAGGGAGTACTGGCTCGCACCACCCTCCTTTTGAAGATAGTCGGTCACACCTTTCGAAATCGCTTCGCTGGCGATTTCTTCACTCCCTTTTCCGGTAAAGAGGATAAACGGGATCTCTTCGTATGCTTCCCGGACCTGTTCGAGAAACTCCAACCCGTTTTTTATGGGCATCTCGTAGTCACTGACAATTGCGTCGATATAGGTCCCATCGAGTGTGTTCATCGCCTCGTCTACTGTTGATTTTGTGATAACGTCGAATCCCTCCCGTTCCTTTTCGAGAAACGCAGCCGTCAGGTCAAGCGTTTCCGGATTGTCATCGACGACGGAATTTGGAGTTCGGTCGACGGCAACTGCTTGTCGAACAGTTTCAAACCGGCTCTGTTTTCTGCATAATTTTTGTCAACTGACGGTTTGGATTCGATGTTACTCATTATCGTATTCTTCAAGAATCCGTTCGAAATAGGGGACGAGGACCCGCCTCCCCTGCTTCCAGAACTGGTCTTCATTCATATCGTGCAGTTCCGAAGCGAGGACGTATCGCATCGGTTCCGGTCCTGGGCCGGATACCCCGCTTGCGGCTTCTCGGATACGCCGGATTCTGCAGCGGTGCTGCGCGGAGTTCGTACATCTGTGCCCGCTGGTAGGGTGTCCAGTAGTCACCACCAGCCTTGTGTGGTCGCCACGCTTTCGTTTTTTCCGTCGCGTATCGCTGGTCCGCCCCGACGATCACTGCCCGTTCCCGAAGTTTCTGTGTCACCGGACTGTAGTCAGCATCTTCGACAGCCGTTTGATCAAAGCCACCCTGCTGGAGAGTCTGGAGTTCGATGTCATCTTTCGCCCGAAGCGCATCGATAAGCGCAGAGGAGGCGAGATGGACCTCCTCCTCGTCGAGATATTGAAACTGCCGTGCGTCGACCTCTTTACAGGCTGTTAGTGCCTGTTTGCGGTAGCCCTGATCGCTGTGCCTGAACACCGATTGCAATATGTCCGACATATATTTGGCAGCGTCCCGGTACTCACCGGAATCTGAAACTTCGCCAACAGTATCGTAGGACGACTCCATATTCAACATTGACTACATTTCCATATGGCAAAAAGATTCTCCCGAAGCTGCTGATTTTCTTCTTCAAGCGCAGCAAGGCGGTCAAGTATCCTTTTTTTGCTTGTCCCTGACGAAGTCATAGCTGGCCGAAATGTGATGATCGAGCCATCTCCTGTGGAGCCTCTCCCTTGGAAATGGACATATTTGGAGCTAATCCAGTGCCGGACTGCGTTACCATATAACGTACTGCGTAGACTGCACATATAAAATTTTCGTACAGCAATCAGAGGCTACCTCAATCTCGGCATCCCGTAGAACGTCTCCGTGTCTGTAGGAACGGTCGCGTGTTGCGTGAGGCGTTCTTCTCAGCAATGATATATGTGTGTCTGTTCCTCGGGGAAGCAAAATACTCACTGTCAGAGATCAGCGACCGCCGAAAACACTTTGCGCCTGTCACTCGCAGTATTAGTGACTATGTCTAGTGAATCACAGGCAGGCGAGTCAGCGCGAAGTGAAATCCGTGAGCGACACCGGTCCGTCGCTGCGGAGGTTGTCCCCGACGAGACGGGACTGTACATTGGCGGCGAGTTCGTCGAACCCGCTGAGGGCGGCACCATCGACACCGTTGACCCGACGACGGGTGAGGTGCTCGCCTCCGTCGGTGGCGCGACCGAGGCGGATATCGACCGCGCTGTCGACGGCCGCGTGGGACGCCTTCGACTCGACGTGGTCGGGCTATGGCGCGGGCAAGCGCCAGCAGGTGCTGCTCGATATCGCTGACGCCATCGACGAGCACTCCGAGGAGCTGACCAAACTGGAGTCCCTCGACAACGGGAAGCCGGTCTCCGAGTCGGCGGCCGACGTGTATCTGGCTGCCGACCACTTTCGCTACTTCGCGGGCATCGTCCGCAAGAACGGCGGCAGCACGATGCCGGACGACTCCCGGCTCGGTCAGGTTGTCAAGGAGCCGTACGGCGTCGTCGGCCAGATTATCCCGTGGAACTTCCCGCTGATGATGGCGTCCTGGAAGCTCGCGCCCGCGCTGGCCGCGGGCAACTGTTCGGTACTCAAGCCGGCTGAGCAGACGCCGCTGTCGGCGCTTCGACTGGCGGAGCTGATCGACGACATCGTGCCGGACGGCGTCGTCAACATCGTCCCCGGCTACGGCGAGGAGGCCGGCCCACCGCTGACGGGCCACGAGGACGTGCGCAAGATCGCGTTCACCGGCTCGACGGCCGTCGGCAAGCAGGTGATGAAATCCGCCGCTGACAACGTCACCGACGTGACGCTCGAACTCGGTGGGAAGAGCCCGGTCGTCGTCCACCCAGACGTGGCTCCCGAGAAGGCAGTCAAGCTCGTCTCGCAGGCTATCTTCTACAACACCGGTGAGTGTTGTGAGGCCGGCTCCCGACTGTTCGTCCACGATGATATCGCCGACGAGGTGCTCGGTGGACTCGCACAGGCCGTCGATGATATGACCATTGGCGACCCACTCCTGCGCGAGACGGACCTCGGCCCGAAGGTTTCGCGCGAGCAGGTCGACCGCACGCTGGAGTATCTGGAGGAGGCCGAGGCCGGCGGCGGCACGTTCCTCGCCGGCGGCGGCATCCCGGACGACGAGTCGCTCTCGGACGGCTGCTTCGTCAAGCCGACGCTGGTCGACGGGCTAGGCCACGATCACGAGGCCGTCCAGGAGGAGATCTTCGGACCGGTACTCAACGTGTTCCGCTGGGACGACTACGACGAGATGATGACGCTCGCCAACGATGTCGATTACGGGCTGGCGGGTGGCGTCATCACGGACGACATTTCGCAAGCGAACGAGACGGCCCGCGATATCGAGGCGGGTTACATCTGGATCAACACCTACCACGACCTCGTCGCCGGGCTCCCGTTCGGCGGCTACAAGCAGTCGGGTATCGGTCGCGAGCTGAGCGAGGAGACGCTGGACCACTACCAGCAGACGAAGACCATCAACCTCTCGCTGTAGCTGTGCGCTCCCCGGCGTTTGCGCGCTAATCGCAACGCTATTGAAGCACGTAGCCAAAGACGGCGTATGGTCACTACGCTGGGCATCGTACTCGGGGCGTCACTCACGCTCACGATGGTCGCCCTGCATCTCGCACGCGGCACCGAGCACGCGACTCCGGACGATATCTCCCAGAAGGTGCTCGAACGCCGCGCGAAGAGCGTCCCGGAGACCGACTTCCCCGAGCCGATGAACCGCGCTATCGGTGGTGGCGGCGGTGCCGCTGCCGCCGTCGGTGAGGGCGGTGCCGAGGGTGAACTCGCGGAGGGCGAAGCCGAGGTGGACGACGACCCCGCCGCGATTCCTGACGACGAAGCCGAGGTGTACGAGGTTGAGTACGTCAAGGAGGGTACCACGATCGACGTGAAAGAGAACACGACGCTGCTGGAGGCCGGTGAGGCGCAGGACTGGGACCTGCCGTACGCCTGCCGAGAGGGGCAGTGTATCTCCTGTGCCGGCCACATCACCGATGGCGGTAACTCCGAGCAGTACGTCGAACACCACACCAACCAGATGCTCGGTGAGCCGGAGATGGACGACGGCTATACGCTCACCTGCGTCGCGTATCCCGTCTCCGACCTCTCTATCGAGACGGGAGAGTCACCCTGACGCTGTTTTTTGGCGAGATTTAAGCCCCGTCCGCGAGGGGTGGGCAATATGTTCGATACGGTCGTGATTGCGACGGATGGCTCCACCAGCGGCCGCCGTGCGGTCACCGCTGCGCTCGATGTAGCCCGTCGATTCGAGGCCTCGGTCCACGCGCTGTACGTCGTCGACGAGACACAGATGAACGGGCTCCCCGAGGACGTTCACGACGAGGTGCGAACGGCACTGGAGTCACAGGCCGACGAGTCGCTCGATGCCGTCGAGAGCGCTGCCGACCAGCCCGTCACGGTCGCCGTCCGCGAGGGTGACCCGGCGACGGAGATTATCGATTACGCCGAGGATACCGACGCCGATATGGTCGCGACGGGGACGCGCGGCCGCCACGGCGAACACTCCTTCGTCGTCGGGTCAGTCGCGGAGACGGTCGTGCGCGACTGTCCGGTCCCGGTTCTCACGGTCCGCCAGCTAGAGGCCTGACGCGCGTATCGGGGGCTTCTTGCCACCAGCCACTAGAGCCAGCGTATGGACGATTCGCTCATCGACCCGGAGACGCTCCCGCTGGAGCGGACCTCGTTACTGCCCGGAGCCGGCTTCTTCGCTCCCGACGAGGACGACCACGACGACGACGAACTCGAAGCGACGCTCAGTGACGCCGAAACGGTCGTCATCGCCGACCCTGACGCCGACGGACTCGCGTGTGTCGCCTTCATTCGCGAGTTCCACGACGGCGCGACGCTGCTTCCCGCCAGTCCGCACGAACTCGACGATGCCGTGGCCGACCTCGCCGAGTTCGCCCCCGACGGCGTCCGGGTCTACATCTGTGATCTGTGTCCCGACGAGCGCGATGAGCTGACCGGGCTCGCTGACCTCGTCGACCGCGCTGAAGGCGTCTCGTGGTTTGACCACCACCAGTGGAGCGACGAGGCGACCGACCGTGTCGAGGCTGCCGGCGTCGAGTTGGTCGTTGGCGACTCTGACGAGGAATGTTCCGCCGACGTGACACTCCGGTCGTTGGGCGAACTCCCCCGACGCTTTGCCGAACTCGCCGCCGTCACCCGCGACCACGACCTCTGGATTCGCGACGACCCCCGGTCGGACGATCTCGCCGACTACGCCCACTGGGAAGAGCCAGAGGAGTACGTCACCGTCGTTCGAGAACACGGCGCTGACCTCCCACCCGAGGTGGAGACGTTCCTCGAAGCCGAGCGCGTCGAGAAACGGCGGCTTATCGAGAAAGCCGTCGAGCGCGCGGAGCTCCGCGATATCGACGGCACGACCGTTGGTGTCACCTACGGTCGATGTTCACAGAACGAAGTCGCTGAAGCACTCCGTGAGCAAGGCGCGGATGCAGCGGTCGTCGTGAAGCCCGCTGGCTCCGCATCGATTCGCGGAACAGAGGGATTCGAGCGGTGTCACGAGGTGGCAGAGCAGGTGAACGGTGGCGGCCACCCGAAGGCTGCGGGCTGTAAGCCCGACATCTACGACGATATGCTCGATTACGCCCACCACTGGACGACGCGCGGTGCAGTCACGAAGCAGGTCATCCTCGATGCCTTCCGGAACCTTCCCGACGAGGACGAGGAGGGCGTCGATACCGACCGATAAGCACGGTCCGTCTGCTCGCGTGGCTGTCCCCGATTCTCATACTTTCTTTTGTGAGATAACCGACTAATCTCTTCGAGCGAAAAACGCCGGTTCTCTCCTCAGAACGCTTCGTGACGACTACTCCTCGCCGATGAGCCACTTGTCGGAGTAGGTCTGGCCGCACTCGCAGGCGGCGTAGGCGTGGATCACGTCGCCCTCGCCGTAGATGCCGCCGACCTCCTCGTTTTGCGCCTCCGTGAATGCGAAGACGAACTTGACGCGGTGGGCGTCACCCGTCCCTTCCGGGCAGGTGCCGCCGGTGCAGTCGGCGCGGATGTCGCCGTCGGTGTCCATCGCGACGCCGGCGAAGTCCATCGGGTCGATACCGACGACTTCACCGAGCACCTCGCTGCCGCGGTCGCCGGGGAGGACGAGCGCGACGCCCGGTCCCACGTCCTCGGCGATACCTGCGAGCGCGTCCGGCTCGCCAACGGACTGCTCGTGGAGAAAGACGAGGATGTCCTCGTGGCGCTCGCCGGCGAGGAACTGCTCGTACGGCGTGGCGTCTGCGCTCAATCTGATCCCTCCTCGATCTGCTCGGCGATGTCGGCGAGCCCGTCGTCCGGACGGTCGGGGACGCGGTAGACGACTCGCTCGCCGGGCGCGCGTAGCCCGTACAAGAACCCCTCGTCCACGATATCGAGGTGGACAGTGCGCCCGAAGTCGAGACCGTTGTCGTCGGCCCACGTGGGGAGGTGATTCTCGCCGTCGCCCTCCTTCGCGAGGCGGGCGTTGTCGTAGAGCCCGCGAATCTCCATCGTGTCGTCGATAGCGAGCTCGACACGTGCAAAGTAGGTACCGGTGCCGGTGCCAAGACGGACGATCTCGAACTCGGGGAACAGCTCGCTCTCCTCGTCGGGCACTGTCACCTTCGGTCGGTCGGTGCGACCAGCGCGGGCGAGCGTTGCACGCACGCTGTTCACGGCGTCGCTCGGAACTGAATCAGCCATAAGGGTAGAGTTACTCGTTGTCGCTCTCTTCGTCGCTCTCCTCGTCGCCGAGGACCGCTGCGACATCCACGTCGTCGCCCGTTACCTTCACGTTGATCTGTCGGGTCTCGTCGCTCACTTCTGCGCCTCGCACGGTGATACGCCGTCGCTCACCGTCGCGGTCGGGGTTGTAGCCTGTGCCGCCGGTGGCGAGGATTGCATCGGTGTCCGGGCCGCGCACGTCAGAGCGCATCGGTCGACCGGCCGTATCGGAGCCACCGGTGAGTTCGAGCGTCGTGCCCGACAGACCGACTGCCTCGCCGTCGACCTCCTCGCCGAGGGATTTGCCGATAAATCGATTCGCATCCTGTCCGTCGATCTCCAGCTGGTACGTCATCCCGTCGCTCGGGTCACCGACGACGATCTGAAAGTCTGCCATACGGGAAACGTATCCTCGGGCGAGGAAAAGGGTATTGAATCGCGTCTCAGCGCCGGGCACGTCAGTCTGCGGCTGCCGGACCGTCTGACTCCAGCACGTACTCGCGGGTTGCGTCCACGAGCGCCTTCCGGTAGTCGGATTCATCAGGGTCGGCGTCCAGCGACCGAAACGCCCGCTTGAACGTTGTCAGCGAGACGCCGGGCGCATCGCTCGCGGCCGCACGTGCGAGGTCGTACAGCCTGTGATCGTCGGCGATGGCGTCGTGGCGCTCCAACAGCGCGAGTGCGAACGCCGCGTTGACGACCGTAATCTCGGGGTCGGCGGCGCTGGTGAGCCGGGTCCAGTCGCCCGGGCGCTCGGCCGGTCGGTCGGCGACTGCTGCCGCCAGCGACGACTCCATAAACGAGACCAGCTTGTCGGCCGGCGAGACGGCGAGCGTCAGGTCGTCGGCGTAGATATCTTTCATATGATTCGCGATCTGATAGCAGTGTGCGAGCTTTCGCTGCTCGACCGAGCGACCCGCCAGCGCGAGAAACAACGCCTCCTTCGTCTCCATCGTGTGCGAGGGGTGCTTCTCCTCGTAGCGAGCCATGTGTGCGAACTCGTGGATGGCGAGCTCGGGGGCCATCACGCTCGTGGCGGCCTGCTGGCTCATCACGAGTCGATGGTGGTCGTCGTAGTGACCGGCGAGTGTCCGCTCGTCGGGATCCTCTCGAATTTCGACCCTCACGGGCAGCGCTACCTCGTGTTCTGTCTCGAAGCGGTCGCGGGCCGAGAGGAACGGTGCCGCCGGCCCGTCGCCCGTTACGCGCAGTTCCATGTGTATCAATACCACGATTCGAGTGCGTTTGAGGCTTGCGCCGAATCCACCGGAGACGTTTATGTTCGTGGTCCACTATATCGAGTGTGAACCGCGGGTGGCTGCTGTTTGGGACCGGTGTGGCGCTTCTCGTCGCGGGAACGCTGTTTACACTGTTGGCTGCCTTTGCCACGCCTGGGGGCCCCTCACTCCTGCTATTTGCCGGTGCTGGGCTCACCTTCGCCGGCGGCTACCGCTGCTTCACGCGGAGCCGTGAGAATATCGCGGCGACCGCCTACGAGCGGGTCGGAGTTGAGCGCAACCCCGACGGGACAGTCGGCGAGGCGGGGGCGGAGACAGAGCGGTCGCGCTCCGCGGATATCGACTACGAGCCGCCCGACTGGGACGACCCCGCGTGGTTCGAGGAGCCGTTCTGGCGCGAGCCAGCCGACCACGAGCCGCCCGGCCCGGACGAGGGGCCGAGCGACTGGTGGAACGAGCGCGTGAGCAGGGAGCCGGAACGGGAGCCGGAGACGGTCGCCCCCCGCGAGCGGGAGGCGTGTGCGGTACTCGGTGTGGGTATCGACGCCGACGAGGAGGCGGTGACGACAGCCTATCGCGACCGGGTGAAGGAGACGCATCCGGACCACGGCGGAGACGAGACCGCGTTCAAGCGCGTCCAGTGGGCGTACGAGTATCTGTGTGAACACCACGACTACTGAGTGAGTTCGCCGGCCTGCGGCGCGTTACCACGGTTTCGGGGCCGTTTCGGTAGGGGCGAAACACTACCCTTTAGTCGCTGGTGTGGTTACTCGCCTGCATAATGGGCCGACGGAAGAAGATCGTAGACGAGTGTGAGGCGCTGATGGACGAGCCGGAGCAGATCCGGAACATCGCCATCGCCGCTCACGTCGACCACGGGAAGACGACACTCACTGACAACCTCCTCGAAGGTGCGGGTATGATCGGCGGCGGCGAACAGGCCGACCAGCTGGCGATGGACACCGAAGAGGACGAACAGGAACGCGGAATCACCATCGACGCGGCGAACGTTTCGATGACCCACGAGTACGAGGACACTAACCACCTCATCAACCTCATCGACACGCCGGGCCACGTCGACTTCGGCGGTGACGTGACACGTGCGATGCGTGCCGTCGACGGCGCGCTCGTCGTCGTGGACGCGGTCGAGGGCGCGATGCCCCAGACCGAGACCGTCTTGCGACAGGCGCTACGTGAGGGTGTCAAGCCCGCGCTGTTCATCAACAAGGTCGACCGACTCATCTCCGAGCTGCAGGAGGGGCCCGAGGAGATGCAACAGCGTCTTCACGATGTCATCGCCGATGTGAACGAGCTCATTGAGGGGATGACCGAGGATATGGACGACGTGGACGATTGGACCGTCTCTATTCAGGACGGCACCGTCGGAATGGGATCCGCCCTCTACAAGTGGGGAATCTCCTTCCCGTCGATGCAGCGCACCGGGATGGATTTCGGTGAAATCATCGATCTCGAACAGAACGACGAGCGGCTCGAACTCCACGAGCGCACACCGCTGTCGGATGTCGTGCTCGATATGGTCTGTGAGCACTTCCCGGACCCGCTCGACGCACAGCCCCGACGTATCGCGCGTGTCTGGCGTGGTGACACCGAGTCGCAGCTCGCCGATGATATGCGCGATGTCGCTCCGGACGGCGAGGTCGTGCTCATGGTCACCGATATCGGCATCGACCCGCACGCCGGTGAAATCGCCGCCGGTCGTGTCTTCTCCGGTACGGTGGAGAAGGGTCAGGACCTCTACGTCTCCGGTACCGCCGGCACGAACCGCGTCCAGTCGGTCGGTATCTACATGGGCGGTGAACGCGAGGAGGTGGATCGCGTCCCCGCCGGGAACATTGCCGCCGTGACCGGTCTGAAGGACGCTATCGCCGGCTCGACGGTCTCCAGCGTCGAGATGACGCCGTTCGAGTCCATCGAGCACATCTCGGAGCCCGTCATCACGAAGTCCGTCGAGGCGAAGAATATGGACGACCTCCCGAAGCTCATCGAGACGCTGCGACAGGTCTCGAAGGAGGACCCCACTATCCGTATCGAAATTAACGAAGATACCGGCGAGCACCTCATCTCCGGGCAAGGTGAGCTTCACCTCGAAGTCATCACCCAGCGCATCGAGCGCAATCAGGGTATTCCGGTCAACACCGGTGAGCCCATCGTCGTCTACCGCGAAGCGCCGACGACGGACTCCCGCGAGGTCGAGGGAATCTCGCCGAACCGTCACAACCGCTTCTACATGACCGTCGAGCCGCTCCCGGAGGATATCGTCGAGACGCTTCAGCTCGGTGAGGCGACGATGGATATGCCGGAGCTGGAACGTCGCGAGGCGCTGATGGATGCCGGACTCGACAAGGACACCGCACAGGATGTCGAGCATATCCACGGCACCAACATCATCATCGACGACACGAAGGGTATCCAGCACCTCAACGAGACGATGGAGCTCGTCATCGAAGGGCTCGAGGAGGCGCTCGATGATGGTCCGCTCGCCGCGGAGCCGGTGCGTGGTGCGCTACTGCGTCTCCACGACGCTCGCCTCCACGAGGACGCTATCCACCGTGGTCCGGCACAGGTCATCCCGGCGACCCGCGACGCGGTCCACACCGCGCTGATGGACGCCGAGATTCGACTGCTGGAGCCGATTCAGAACGTCCGTATCGACGTGCCGAACGAGCACATGGGCGCTGCCTCCGGCGAGATTCAGGGTCGTCGTGGCCGCGTCGACGACATGTACCAGGAGGGCGATCTCATGGTCGTCGAGGGTATCGCGCCCGTCGACGAGATGATCGGCTTCTCCTCGGACATCCGCTCGGCGACCGAGGGTCGCGCGTCGTGGAACACCGAGAACGCCGGCTTCCGCGTTATGGCTGACAACCTCCAGCCGGAGACCATCCAGCGCATCCGCGAGCGCAAGGGTATGAAGCTGGAGCTCCCACAGCAGATCGACTACTTCTAACGGCTCAGTCGGCCCTGCTTCGCGTCTCGGATTACCGCCGTGCAGCAGCCGCGCGTACCATCGTCGTGCTCGTTCACTCGTCGCCGTTCCGACCGACGGTTCCGCGGAACTAGTCGGCCAGCCGCAGTACGCCGACGCTGACGCGACGTTCGGCGCGATACGCGCGAGAACGACGTCGTCGACGCCTGCGCAGATCCGGCATACGATCTCGAGGCTGAAACAGCAGTCCATACGTCGGCACGACGTGCAGCATCGGTTCGACGGCGGTGATTGCGAGCGCCGGCGCGTTCATACTGCGCACGCTGGTCCGGTATGACCGAGGGCTCGACCGTGAGCGAGCGCTCAGGCGTACACCGTCCGACTCGAACTCGTCGACGAACCGGGCGAGCTGCTGCGCGCGCTCGACCCGATCGCGGACAACGGCGGCAACCTCCTGTCGGTGCTTCCACGAGCGGGGCAACCTCACGCCGCGGGGGCACATCCCCGTCGAGGTCGACCTCGAGGCGACGCCCGAGCGGTTCGACGGCATCGTCGACGCGCTCCGCGAGGCCGGGCGTCAACGTCATCCAGGCCGGCGCCGAGCGCTACGGCGAGGAGCTGACCGTCGTCCTCGTCGGCCACCTCGTCGAGACCGACCTCTCGGACACGCTCTCGCGGATTCAGGCGACTGCGACGGGCGCGTCGGTGACCGACCTCTCGCTGTCCGCGCCGGAGGGCACGGAGGACGCGTCCAGCGCGCGGCTCCGGCTCGGCGACCGAGCGGGCGAGCGGCGAGGCGCTCGTCGAGCGCGTCCGCGACGGTCGCCGACGAGAAGGATCTCGCGTGTCATCGAGCCGCTCGACCGGAGGTGACGCGATGAGACTCGCCGTCGTCGGGTGCCGGCGCCGTCGGCGCGCGCCGTCGTCGAACTCGCCGGCGAGTACGGCCACGACGTCATCGGCGCTCGCCGATCTCGACGGCGCCGTCGTCGACGCCGACGGGCATCGACGTCGACGGCGGTCGCTCGACCGCAAGACGGACCGACGGAGTCGTCGGCGACGGCCGACCCCGAGGACGCGCTTGGCGGCCGACTACGACGTGCTCGTCGAGGCGACGCCGACGACGCTCGGCGACGCCGAGCCCGGCTTCGGCCACGTCGCGGGCGGCGCTCGAACGCGACCGCCACGTCGTCCTGGCGAACAAGGGACCGGTCGCCGAGCGCTACGACGACGTCCGCGCGCTCGAAGCGCGAGAGCGCCGGGACGGTGCTGTTCGAGGCGACCGTCGGCGGCGCGATGCCGGTGCTCTCGACCATCGACGACTTCGACCCCGAACACATCACTGCCGTCCGCGGCGTGCTCAACGGGACCGCGAACTTCATCCTCTCGCGGATGGCCGCCGAGGGGCTCGGCTACGAACACGTCCTCGCGGAGGCCCAGGACCTCGGTGTCGCCGAGGCCGACCCGACCTTCGACGTCGAGGGGACCGACGCCGCGCTGAAGTGCGTCATCCTCGCGAACGTGCTCGCGACGGCGGGCGGAGTACACGCTCGCGGACGCCGACGGTCGAGGGGATCGCAGCGATCTCCCGGGCGAGCGCGCTCGAACTCGCCGCGCGAGGACGGCCGGACCGATCCGGCTCATCGGCGAGGTCGCCGACGGCGAGGTCCGCGTCGGTCCGCGGCTCGTGCCCGAGAACGGCACGCTCGCGGTCACCGGCACCCGAAACATCGTCCAGCTGGAGACGGCCCACGCCGGTCGGCTCGAACGTCTCGGGCGCGGTGCGGGCGGGCCGGAGACGGCGACGCGCGGTGCTCGGCCGACGTCGGCCGACTCGCCGACTGGCGGCAGTCGACGCGTCCACGCGGACCGACGGATGCGAACCGCATCGCCGTACGTGGACTGCTCGCAAACCGCCAGACGCGGCCGGATGTCGGCGGTCGCTTTCGAAATCGTTTTATGGACGACCGCCGAAGTACTCCGATACAGCGCCTCTGCGCGTGAGATACAACAATGAGCGACAAACCACACCAGAACCTGGCCATCATCGGCCACGTCGACCACGGGAAGAGCACGCTCGTCGGACGACTCCTGTACGAGACGGGGAGCGTACCCGAGCACGTCATCGAGCAGCACAAGGAAGAGGCCGAGGAGAAGGGCAAGGGCGGCTTCGAGTTCGCCTACGTCATGGACAACCTCGCCGAGGAGCGAGAGCGCGGTGTCACCATCGACATCGCCCACCAGGAGTTCGACACGGACAACTACTACTTCACCATCGTCGACTGTCCGGGCCACCGCGACTTCGTGAAGAACATGATCACGGGCGCGAGCCAGGCCGACAACGCCGTGCTCGTCGTCGCCGCCGACGACGGCGTCCAGCCCCAGACCCAGGAGCACGTCTTCCTGGCCCGCACGCTGGGCATCGACGAGCTCATCGTCGCGGTCAACAAGATGGACCTCGTCGACTACGACGAGTCCGACTACAAGACCACCGTCGAAGAGGTCAAGGACCTCCTCAACCAGGTCCGCTTCGACACCGACGACGCCGAGTTCATCCCGATCTCGGCGTTCGAGGGCGACAACATCGCCTCCGCGTCGGAGAACACGCCCTGGTACGACGGCGAGACCCTGCTCGAGGCGCTCAACGACCTGCCGGAGCCGGAGCCGCCGACGGACGCGCCGCTGCGCCTGCCGATCCAGGACGTCTACACCATCTCCGGCATCGGGACCGTCCCGGTCGGCCGCGTCGAGACGGGTGTCATGAACACCGGCGACAACGTCAGCTTCCAGCCCTCCGACGTGGGCGGCGAGGTCAAGACCATCGAGATGCACCACGAGGAGGTCCCGAAGGCCGAGCCCCGGCGACAACGTCGGGTTCAACGTCCGCGGCATCGGCAAGGACGACATCCGCCGCGGCGACGTCTGTGGCCCGGCCGACGACCCGCCGAGCGTCGCCGAGACGTTCCAGGCCCAGATCGTCGTGATGCAGCACCCCTCCGTCATCACGGAAGGGTACACGCCGGTCTTCCACGCCCACACGGCACAGGTCGCCTGTACCATCGAGTCCATCGACAAGAAGATCGACCCCTCCTCCGGCGAGGTCGCCGAGGAGAACCCGGACTTCATCCAGTCCGGCGACGCCGCCGTCGTGACGGTCCGCCCGCAGAAGCCGCTCAGCATCGAGCCCTCGAGCGAGATTCCGGAGCTCGGCAGCTTCGCCATCCGTGACATGGGTCAGACCATCGCGGCCGGCAAGGTCCTCAGCGTCAACGAGCGATAACGCATGCAGCAGGCACGCGTTCGCCTCGCGGGCACGGCACCCGAGGACCTCGACGACATCTGCGACGACGTTCGCGAGATCGCGGACAAGACCGGCGTCGCAGCTCTCCGGTCCGGTCCCGCTCCCGACGAAGACGCTCGAAGTCCCGTCGCGCAAGTCCCCCGACGGTGAGGGGACCGCGACGTGGGAGCACTGGGAGATGCGCGTCCACAAGCGGCTCATCGACATCGACGCCGACGAACGCGCGCTCCGCCAGCTGATGCGGATCCAGGTCCCGAACGACGTCTCCATCGAGATCGTCCTCGAGGACTGAGCGCTTGCGAACGTGAGCGCGAAGTGCGTCAGGTGAGCCCGACGAAACTGAGGACCGACGTTCCAGCGGGCGTGTGTCTCAACTCACGCGCGTTTTCGGAACGAAACAGATAAACGATCACCACGGATACACCGCACCGCGGGCGAGTAGATCAGCGGTAGATCGCTTCCTTCGCAAGGAAGAGGCCCGGGGTTCAAATCCCCGCTCGTCCATCCGAACCGTTCGTTTTCGCGAAGTACCGCCCGAACACCACACAGCCGCCGCTACGCGCTACTTCTCTGCCTGATGTCGGGTGAAACAACCCGGCAGAATGACCGAGTGACCAACGGCCTCTCTTCCGGGTCACCCCTGTCTGGCAGACGATGATACCGCTCGACTTCGAGAGCGTCCGTGACGCTCAATCGGATGGTACGCTATCAAATTCTGTTTACTGATCAGAAGGGGGACACATCCAATACCGGAGACTCGGCACAGAACATAGGGGAGGCGACCCTCGGGTTCCCCACTCTGTTCGGTATCACGGCCACTTCGACCGGATATGAAGGGACCACCACGCGTGCACGAGAAGCACAAGTAGCGCAACAAGTATGTGTTGAGAGCCTCTACTCCGGTGTATGGAAACACAGGAGCCCGCCGAAGAGACGAAAGTGAGCGATAGCGGTGTCGTTACCGTCCCCGCCGACATTCGCCGCCGACTCGACATCGAACCCGGTGACAAGCTCCGCTGGAGTACGGACGACGACGGGGCGCTCGTGGTCGAAGTCGCTCGGCAGCGATACGGCGCGTTCGACGACGCCGAGACTGCCACATTTGAGGACGACCCCGCTGAAACGCACGATACTGCCGGCTATACGCCGACCCAACAGCACGACTGATGCCGGTCGCAGCAATTGATACGACCGTCCTACTGGAGTACCGGCGTGAGAACGGACAGAAACACGACCGCGCACAGGAGATTGTCAACAGCATCGACGACGGAACGCTCCCCACCGCCCGCGTCACCGACCATGTACTGCTGGAGACGCTAAACTGGCTTCACAGTCGCAAACGCCACGACCTCGCAGTAGATACGTTCCAGCGGCTGAACGATTCTGCCGGCTTCGAGGTTGTTTATGCCGCACAGAAAGATTTCACCCGCGCGACTGACCTGTTCACTGCGTACGATGTTGCATTTGGCGACGCGACAATTGCCAGCTATATGGAGCGGGAGGGAATCGAGTATCTCTACACATTCGACGAGCGGGATTTCGGCCCATTCGACTGGGTGACGCAACTCGATACCGCCGACAATCCCTTTGCGTGAACTATCCTCGCGCTCGTGGTCGCGGCTGGTGCTCGGTGTTAAGATCATCGGCGAGATACCGCTGATCTTCGCGAGTCACCTCATTCAGCGTCCTCGGAGATCGGCGCGAGGGTCCCGCGTCGATGAGCATCTGACACCGCTCGCGGATTCGGTGACACGTCGCCTTGAACTGAACCGCGCTCGTCCACTTCATTCCGTCACTCGTAAGCCGTCGGCTCCTCCCTGTGTTTATGACTCACCGACACGTACAGCGCCTATGCAGCTCTCCGGAGCGTGGAGTCGTGACGAGCTCGACGCATTCCTGACGAGTGACGCCGGCACTGTCCCGCTGCGACTCGCGTGTCACACCCCCGACGGCGGACTGTGGATGCTGTCGCTGTGGTATCGGTGGCGCGACGGGGGACTCGACTGCGCGACGAGTGCGAACGCAGATATCGTCGAGTATCTCCGCACCGACAGAAACGTGAGCTTCGAGGTCTCGGTGAACGAGCCGCCCTACTTCGGTGTCCGCGGGAGCGGTCGCGCGACGCTCCGACCCGACGAAGAGATGACCCTGTTGCGGTCGCTGCTGGAGCGATATCTCGGTGGAACGGATTCCGAGCTGGCCGGACGACTGCTCTCGGACGAGCGTGAGGAGATACATATCCGCATCGAGCCGGCGAAGCTGTACACGTGGGACTTCAGCGACCGGATGTGACACGCGGGCTCGGAGTCTAGCCCGGTCTCAGCATCGTCAGAAGGGGGCGTCCGTCGCGGCGTCGTTTCCGACGTTCTCGGGGTCGACACCGAGCTTCTCCGCGAGTTCGCCGCGCTCGTCGAGTTCGGCGATGATGTCGCTGCCGCCGATGAACTCACCATCGACGAATGCCTGTGGAATGGTCTCCCAGCCGGAGTGCTCTTCGAGCGCAGCGCGGAAGGCGTCGAGATTCTGGAGTGCGTCGACCGTTTCCACGTCGTCGCGATACTGCTGGAGGATGCCGATTGCGCGCTTCGAGTAGCCACACTGCGGCATCATCGCGGAACCCTTCATAAATAGGACGACCTCGTTGTTCTCGATGGCGTCATCGACGCGTTCCTGGACGGCGTCGACGTCGAGTCCCTGTGCGCTCGGATCGAATGTCATACCCTCTCCTTCGCGTGGAAAGTGAAAGGCGTTGTGTCGTCAACAGTCAGCACAGGTGCAGTAGCGCTCACAGACCGGATTCGTGCAGTCGGGCGACCGTGCCGTACAGTGTTCTCGACCGTGGGTGATGAGCAGGACGTGGAGGGAGTACTTCAGCTCGTCCGGCACCAGCTCGTCGAGCAGGTCGTGAACGGTCGCGTTCGATGCAGCGTCGGGCACGAGCCCGAATCGCTTGGAGACGCGCTCCACGTGGGTGTCGACGGCCATCGTCGGCTTCCCGAAGTGGAAGTTCAGAACGACGCTCGCTGTCTTCGGACCGACGCCCTTGATATCGGTGAGCCAGGTCTTCGCCTCCGCTGTCTCCATCGCGTCGAGAAACGCCAGCGAGTACGCGCCCCCCGTTTCTTCTCGAATCGCCGCCAGCGCCCGCTGGATACGGTCGGCTTTCGTCTCCGATAACCCGGCGACGCGAATCACCTCCGCCAGCTCCTCCGGTGGTGCTGACTCGATGGCGTCGTATCCCTCATAGGTCGCAAACAGGTTCTCCGACGCCCGCCGCGTGTTCTCGTCGGCGACGTTCTGTGAGAGAATCGTCGTTACCAGCTGCCGGACACCCTCGCCGGGGTCGGCGTCGCTCCCGTGTTCACCGTCGCGTTCGGCCGGCCCGTACAGTTCCACGAGGTCGTCGTGCAACTGACGAATGCGTGTCTCGTCCCACGTTTCATCCATGGTTGAACAAGGAGTGCAACCCTTCTAAATCGCGTGTCTCCCGACGCTCGACCGACCGTCTTCCCCGCCAGATTGTTAACTCAACACGCTTTGAATAATAGAAATTATACCCGGATGGGTGGTTTATAACAGCGGTGTTAATATATCTGTGTCTCCTTCCTCCGATAATGAGCCACACCCACGACGGCGACACCCATAGCCACGACGGGGGTGACGAGAGCCACAATACGCCCACCGATCGGACCACGCTCTCGGTGCCGTCGATGGACTGCGCCTCCTGCGCGGGGAAGGTGACGAACGGACTGGAGTCGGTTTCAAGCGTCACCCGTATCGACGCGAACCCGACGACTGGTACTGTCGAGGTCGAACACGACGAGGAGACGACCCGATCCACCCTCGAACGCGCAGTCGAGGGGGCCGGCTACGAGGTCGTCAATAGCGACGAGGGGTCGGACGAACAATCGGGGACGTGGACGAGCAACCGCGCGCTCGCGACCTACGCGGCGGGCGTGTTGACGCTCGTCGGCCTGCTGCTTGCGAACCCGCTCACGCAGGCGACCGGCCCGACGATAGGTGAGTTTCCGGTCGGTGACATTGCGTATCTCGGCGCGGTCGCGGTCGGCGGGGCCGCCGTCTTCCGCAACGGCTACTACTCGCTGCGCCAGCGCAGCCTCGACATCGATCTGCTGATGTCGGTCGCCATCGTCGGCGCGCTCGCTGTGAGCGTCGGCTTCGGCGAGCGACTCTACTTCGAGGCAGCGATGCTCGCGACCCTGTTCTCGATTTCGGAGCTGCTGGAACGCTACGCGATGGACCGCGCACGCGGCTCGCTCGCGGAGCTGATGGAGCTCGCACCCGACGAGGCGACCGTCATCCGAGACGGCGATCCGGTGACGGTCGCGGCCGACACGGTCGCACGCGGCGAGCGAGTCGCTGTCCGCCCCGGTGAGAAAATTCCCCGGGACGGCGTCGTTCGTGACGGAACGAGCGCTGTCAATCAGGCCCCCGTCACCGGCGAGTCCGTCCCCGTGGACAAGACGGCCGGCGACGAGGTGTTTGCGGGTACGATTAACGAGGGCGGCTACCTCGAAATCGAGGTGACGAGCGCGGCCGGCGAGGACACAATCGCGACGGTGTTGGATCTGGTCGAACAGGCCCAACGCGACACGACCGACCGCGAACAGTTCGTCGAACGGTTCGCCGGCTACTACACCCCATTCGTCGTGGGGATCGCGATACTGCTCGCTATCATCCCACCCCTCTTCCTCTCGGGTGCGTGGGAGACGTACATCGTTTACGGACTGACGCTGCTCGTGTTGGCGTGTCCCTGCGCGTTCGTCATCTCGACGCCCGTCACCGTCGTCTCCGGTATCACGAGCGCTGCTCGCAACGGCGTCCTCGTGAAGGGCGGCCGTCATCTCGAAACGATGGGCGACGTCGATGCGATCGCCTTCGACAAGACCGGCACGCTCACGAAGGGGAAACTCACGGTAACCGATATCGTCCCGTTGGGCGACAACGACGAGGACGACGTGCTCCGGTGTGCACAGGGGCTCGAACGCCGCTCTGAGCATCCCATCGGCGAGGCCATCATCGCTCGCGCGGACGATGCCGGTGTCACCGAGCGCGATATCGAGGGATTCGAAGCGCTCACCGGACAGGGCGTCACAGCCGACCTCGACGGGACGACCCACTACGCCGGTACGCCGGATTTGTTCACCGATCTCGGCTTCGACCTCTCGCACGCGCACGCCGCGAGCGACGGCGGCGAAATTACCCGTACGACCCGGAATCTCTGCGAGCGAACGGGCTGTCTCGATCTGTTGGACGACGTGATCCCGCGGCTCCAGTCGGCGGGGAAGACCGTTATCCTCGTCGGGACGGAGGATGAGATGGAAGGCGTCGTCGCCGTGGCCGACGAGGTTCGCCCTGATGCCGCCCGCGTCGTCTCCACGCTCCGGGAGGCCGGCGTCCACGTCGCGATGCTCACCGGCGACAACGACCGCACCGCACGCGCCGTGGCCGACGAGGTCGGTATCGACGACGTGCACGCGAGTCTTATGCCCGACGAGAAGGTGGCTGCCGTCGAACAGCTCCGCGAGACGCACGGGACGGTCGCGATGGTCGGCGACGGTGTCAACGACGCGCCCGCACTGGCGACTGCCGACGTGGCGATCGCGATGGGCGCGGCCGGGACAGATACCGCCCTCGAAACCGCCGACATCGCGCTGATGGCCGACGACCTCTCACGGCTCCCGTATCTCCACCGGCTCTCTCGGAGCGCGAACGGTATCATCAGACAGAATATCTGGACGAGTCTCGGCGTGAAAGCCCTGCTCGCGGTCGGAGTTCCCCTCTCGCTGGTCCCCATCTGGGCGGCGGTACTCGCCGGCGATGCCGGTATGACCGTCGGCGTCACCGGGAATGCGATGCGACTCGCCGGTATCAGTCCGGACGACTAAGCCGCCGGAGCGCATCGACCGCCCCGTCGCTGATTGCGTGACCCACATTCGGATACGTCCCCGCCTCCGCGCTCGCACCCATCGCCGACAGCGCCGCCGCCGTCGCCTCGACGTGTTCGACAGCGGTAGACGAGTACAATCACGTTACCGACGCGCGTGCCACTGACATCCGCGTCACCCGGCGACGTCGATGCCCGCGCCCGTTTATGTATAGCGACCACCAACAACGTGTATGGCAGACGACAGTCCAGAGATCACCGCTGAGCAGCCAGACGCACCGTTCAACACCACCGGCACCGACCACATCACGGTGTGGGGTTCCAACGAAGAGGACACCCTCGCGTTCTACCGTGACCTGCTGGGGATGCCCCTCGTCCTGCGCCAGCCGAATCTCGACGACCCGTCCCAGACACACCTGTTCTTCGATACGGGCGACGGGCGGATGCTCACCTTCTTCGTGAGTGATGACCGGCCATCGGCGGCGGGCCAGCGGCCACAGACCGGCGCGGTCCACCACCTCTGTTTCAGCGTCGACCCCGAGCGATTCGAGGAGATGGAGCAGGCGATTAACGACGACGGCCGCGGCTACAACATCTTCGACCGCGGTATCTTCTACTCGCTGTACACGCAGGACAACAACGGACTCGTCATCGAGATATCCACGGACGTGTTCGATATTCCGGACGACCGGAAGGGCGAGGTGTTCGCCACCGCACAGCGGCTCCGCGAGGAGGACGGTGCCGACTTCGCAGAGCGCGAGCATATGCGCCGCGCAATCGAGGAGCTGGGGATGGAGGTCAACGAGTACGACCTGCCGGATGCAGCCTCGGGAACGGGCGTCTGAGCGAACGAGACCTCTCTCGACGCTGCTCGACTAGCACTCAGAGGTCGCTGCTCGACTACAACTCATACGGATTACGCTAACTGTTTACCGCTACGACCGCACGACTGCGTGCGGTCAATACGGAAATGACTTAGCGTAATCCGTATCAGAGATCGCTCATAATCTGGGCGAACTCCTCTGGACCCAGATCCGACAGCATCTCGTCCGTCTCGTCCTTGAGTCGGTCGCGCTCCGCGAGCAGCGACTCGAACTCCTCGTCGTCTTCGAGGTGTTCGGTCCGGAGCAGCTCGATCTTCCGTGTCACCGACAGCAGGTTGGTAATTCGATCGTCGTAGTCTGCCCGCGAGAGCAACCTTTCGACGGTTTCGGCCAGCTCCTCCGGATCGACGGGCTTCTCTAGATAGTCATCGAACTCCATCTCTACCACGTCGAGTTCGGGAGAGACGCCCGTGACCATCGCGACCCGGCAGTCGTGGCCGCGCTCGCGAATCGCCTCAAGCACCTCGCTCCCATCCATCCCCGGCATCCGTCGGTCGAGCAGGACCACGTCGACGCCGTCGAGCAGCTCCAGCGCCTCCTCGCCGGACTGTGCGGTCCGGACGTCGTAATCGTCGAGCCACAGCGCGAACGCCTGCGTTACTCGCGGCTCGTCGTCGACGACCAGCACTACCGGCTTGGTGGACTCCTTGTCCCCGTCGTCTGAATCGACACCGTTCGGGGGTGCCGTCATCTAGTCGTCACCCCGTGGAACGCGAACCGCGCGCCCCCATCCTCGCTCTCGCCGGCCTCGACGCGCCAGCCGTGCGCCTGTGCGACGGTCTGGACGATGTTCAGCCCGATACCCGTGCCGGACTCGCTCTCGGTGTAGCCGTGCTCGAACAGCTTCTCCTCGTCGACGTGACCCAGCCCGATCCCGTCGTCGTTGACGGCGAAGCCGTCGTGGATCGTCTCAACCCAGATGGACTTCGCGCCACCGTGCTCGCGGGCGTTGCGAAAGAGATTCTCCAACAGCGTCTGGAGCCGCTCGGGGTCGGCATCCAGCGTCACGTCGGCACTCTCGAACGCGGTATCGTCGTGGCCGGCGACGCTCCACGCGTCCGACGCCACCGCCTCCAGCGACACCTGCTCCGTTTCGTCGACAGTCTGGCCCTGCGTCGCGAGTTCGAGCACGTCGTCGACGAGTTCGTCCATCCGGTCGAGCAGCTCGTCGAGTTCCTCGAGCGCTTCTTCGTCGTCGGTCGCCTTCGCGACCGCGAGCGTTGCCTTCGCCGTCTGGAGCGGGCTGCGGAGATCGTGGCTCACGACGGACGCGAACCGCTCCAGCTGCTCGTTCTGCTGTTCGAGCTTCTGCTCGCGCTCCTTCCGCTCGCTCACGTCGCGCATAATACCCGAAAAGACGGTCTGACCGCCGTACTCGTACTCCTCGAACGTGATGGACAGCTGCACCTCGTGACCGTCGCGGTGTTCGGCCGGTAGCTCGATACCACCCCAGTCGAGCGTTCGCTCCCCGGTCTCCAGATATCGCTCGATGGCCGCGCGGTGGGCTGACTGGAACCGCTCTGGGATAATGGTGGTCAGCGACTCACCGACGAGCTCCTCCGGCTCGTAGCCGAACACCCGCTTGGTCGCGTCGTTTGCGAACCGGATTCGGTCGTCCGTGTCGATCGTGATAATTGCGTCCGAGCCGTTCTGGACCAACGCCTCGAAGAAGGCACGGTCCGTGAACGAGTTCGGCTGGGCACCTGCAGCCATGGTTACTGTCCCAAGGTTCGTGAGCAACGTTCATAAAGGCTGCCGGGCGTCTCAGAAACGGGCTACGCGGTATTCTCGCCTTGGTACGTGCCGTCGTACCGCCCCTCGTGGTCTGCCTCGGCGAGGACGAACTGCGCGATACGTGCCCCTTCCGCCAGCTCGACGGTGTGGCCCACCTGCAACAGTCCTTCGCCTCTCCCCTCGTAGCCGGCGTCCCACACCGCCGTGTTCAGCATACAGGAGTTGCGCAGCAGCGACGACCGCGGATAGACGAAGCCGACGTGCTCGTCGGGGACAGCAATCGTCTCGCCGTAGCGAGCGACGTATGCGCCCGGCTCCAGTCGATAAACCCCGTCGTCCGGATCGACCGTCTCGCGTGCGCCGACTGTCTTCCCGTCCGTGTCGATGCGCCCCGGCTCTGTCTGGCGTTCGACCGCCGCCAGCGTCAGGTCGACGCCGTTGGGCTGTATCTGCTCGTCCGTGACCGGCTCCAACTGTTTGGCGACGTAGCGCCCGCTCTCGTACATGGTTCGGCTCGCGGAGCGACTCGCAAAGCCGTGTCGGTCACACCGTCGGCGTTTTCCACCCCCGCACCCACGTCCGGCTATGGAGCAGACGACGACCGGGCAGTTCCGCGTGCTCGCGGGCCGCGACGCCGACGAGTGGCTTCTGCTCGACACGGAGAGTGGCGACCCAACCTACGTCGCCCGGAGTGACGCGCCCGACGTGGAGGTGGGCAATCGCATCGATGCCACACTCACGTGGAGCGACGGCGACCCGACGCTCGCCGACTACGAGGTGACCGACCGGACGCGAATTCGGTTCACCCGCACTGACGAGCAGATCTTCGAGGCCGCGACTCGCTGCTGGGACGACGCCGTCAGCGAGGGGAGCGGGATGAACGCCCGCGTCACCCACGGCACCGACGGCGATCCAAACGGAATCGTCTACACCTTCGCCGACCAGCCCGGCCAACAGGACGTGTTCGCCGAGTTCCGCGACGGGGCGAAGCCCATTGAACCGCTCATCGTCCGCGCGGCCGGTGGGCGCGATAGCTATCACGACGAGAGCCAGGGCGCGACCCCTCCGTTCGAGGTGTTCGTCCTCGACCCCGACGAGCCGTTCGTCGTCGTCTACATCGTCCTCGACCCCGACGGCTTTCTGGCAGAAACTGTCCTCGATACGTACTTCGCCGCGGGGTCACTCTCCGACCGGCTCTAAGCTAGGTGTCGCGCCACGCGCGGCAGTTTCAACACGTCGCTCGCCCGCGCCGGATACAGGCGGAGGAGGTCGCGCACGGTGAGCTCGTACCGCTGGAGCCGGTTGAGCCCGGCCTGTGAAAACTCTCCTGACGCCCGGACGAACCCGTTCTGCTGGCCGGCGTCGAAGTCGTACAGCAGCTCGCCGACGATGCGCTGGAGCCGCCACTTCCCTCCCTTTTCGCTGTTCCAGTGGCGCTCGTACTCGGCAAGTCGGTCGCGCGAGCAGTCGCCCGCGTCGAGCGCACCGATAGCAACGTCGGCAGCCATCCGCGCCGACTCCATCCCCGGACGGATACCCTCACCGAACAGAGGGTTGATGCTCGATACCGCGTCGCCAACGGCGATGAGCCCGTCCGCCACGCGCTGATTGATGGAGTTGTCCGAGACGACCGCGCCCGCGTGCGTGGCGTGAATCTCGTCGACCTGCCAGCGGTCGTCGCGGTCGAGCCACGAGCGGAGGTAGTCGTCGATGGATCGACTATCGGGAGCGTGTCGCTCGTAGAAATCGTTCACCCAACAGACGCCGAGCTTGAATCGGTCGTCGCCGGGAAACACCCATGCGTAGCCGCCAGGAGCGACCTCGTGGTCAAACCGGAATATCATCGCGTCAGCATCGAAGGTACCCGACACCTCGAACTCCTTGCCGATGCCGCGCTGGCCGGCATCGCGGTCCCACATCCCCAACTTCGTCGTCAGCGTGCCGGCCTCACCGGTCGCGTCCACGATGAGCTTCGCGCGAATCCTCTCGTCCCGCGTCTCGACGCCGACGACGCGACCGTCTTCGAGTACGGGACCGGTGACGCGTTCGCCGGTCCGTATCTCGACGCCGTCGCTCGCTGCTTCGTCGCCGAGCCACTCTAGAAACGCCGGGAAGTCGAGTACGTAGTTCGGAATAGCGAGTCGCTCGCTCGCGGTCGGCCCTTCGAAGATGACGTGGTCGCTTGCGCCCATCACCACCGACTCGTCCACGTCGAAACCGTCGATTACCTGCTCGAAGGTGCCGCCCGTCGATTTGTCGTTGTCGGCGAGCGACGGGTTCGCCTCCAGCAGACACACGCTGTAGTCGGTTCGTGCGCCGAGTTCGCGCGCGAACTGCAGACCCGCAGGACCCCCGCCCGCAACTACCACGTCGTAGACTGTCATCGTGTTAGATACGGACCGAGTGTGGTGAGTAGCTTTCGCCGTGTCGTGAGCTTCTTCGCACCCGGCGACTCCTTCTGTGTATGCAGGACATCTGGGAGACGCGGGTGCGGTTCGAGGAGACGGACGCGCAGGCGGTCGTCTTCTACGGTAACTACGTCACCTACCAGGACGAGACCGTCAGCCAGTATCTCCGCGACATCGACTACGGGTGGAGCGAGCAGTCCGAGTTCGATGTCCACGTCGTCAACGTCGACGTGAACTACCGGAAATCAGCCACCTTCGGCGACGAGCTGGTGTGTGCGGCCCGCATCGACCACATCGGCGATGCGTCGCTCACCTTCGAGTGGGAGTGCCGGCGAAAAGCCGACGACGCGGTGTGTGCAGACGGCACCGTCACCCACGTCTGCGTCACCGACGGCGAGCCGACGCGGTTTCCCGACGAACTCCGCGAGGCGGTCGTCGCGTTTCAGGAGACACCTCCCTCACAGGGGTAGTCTCCGGTGAGGCTAAGGCGACGGCCACGAACCCCCGATATGACCCTGACCGAGGAGGACGTCGCCGCGATACTGGAGTCGGAACTCGCGAATGACGGCCTCTACGTGACCAACTGCGAACACCACGACGGTACACTCCACGTCGGCTACGAGTCGCCCGGCGTGAACCGACAGATACCGCAGTCGCAGGTCGGCACTATCCTCCGCGCGTTTCTCGCGCTTGCCGGCATCGAAACCGAGAGCGGTGATGGGCTCTCAATTCCCGACGCCGGAGCCTGGAATCCCGAGCCCGTCGAGGTGTGGGCGTTCGACAACGTCGATGACGACGAGGATCGCGAGACCAAGGGCCACTTCGAGGTGCACGAGGGATGGTTCCACGCGCTCGACGCCGGCTATCTCTCCGAGACGGACTTCTCGACGCTCGTCCTATCGACGCTGGAGTGACTCCCGCGCTTGATGCCCGTCGCCTCGTGAATCTCCGTCTGCGTGAACGCCTGCTCGTCGTTTTCTGCCAGAAACTGAAGCACCCGAAACGGCTGGGTTCCGGCCTCGATATCGAGAGTCGCCGTATCCTCCTTGTCGAATCTGTCGATGCTAATCGGCATACGTAATACTTTGTAATAGGACTGCAATAGTATTATCGCAGCTCGGTATCGATGTCGGACTCCCGCGCCAGCCCGGCAAACTGGAAGAAGGCGACGAGTCCGACCGTCCACACGACGAAACTGAGCCGGACGGTGTCAGTTCCTGGTGCGTACTGCAATCCGAACGCGATGGGACTCACGCAGACGCCAAACAGCCCGACGGCGTAGCCGAGCCGGTCGAGTCGCTCCTCGAAGCGAAACGCCTCTCCGAGCAGTTGAATATCGAACGCCAGCGGGAAGTACGCGGCTCCGACGTAGATGGCCGCGAGCGAGATTGCGACGTACCAACTGCCGACCAGCCACTGGTGGCTCGCGACGCCGACGGCCATACCGACGACACCGGCTACTGGAAGGGCTCTGTTCATACAACTGATAGTACAGCAATCAGGAAAATTACTCGGGTGTCACACGCTCCGTCTCGCCGTCGTAGCTGAGGTCGATCTCGTGGCCGGTGTGGCGCGCGTGGGTCTGCACCCACCGACGCACCGCGGTCTCGTCGATGCGCTCGACGCCGTCCGGGCAGTGCCGGCAGTCGGCGACCCACGGGGTCACGCCGTCCGGATAGTGGCCGGTGTGCTCGCGGTGGTCGATAGCGAACGCTTCGAGTGCGCCGTTGCCCAGCCCGAGCTCCTCGAGTTCGTGCGCGAGCGTCCACTCGTCGTCACAGCGCGAACAGGAGATGGTCGGTACGTTCTCGGGATCCCCACTCATACGCACTCGTCGCACGCCAGCCCGAAGAAAGTCCCCGACTCGACCGTCGATACACGTCACACGCCATCGAATCTCACGCGGACAGGCGAGTTCGACGACCCGCCGCGTTTTTGCACACACCGCGTGACCGTCCAGTATGACCATCCGCGAGACCGCGATCGAGGCCTACCGGGAGGCGCTCCCGGTGGTAGCACTCAGCGCGGTCGGCGGACTGTTCGCCGGTGTCGTCCTCAGCGGGATGGAGGCCGAACTCGCCGCCGTCCCCGGCCTCCTCCTCCTCGTCCCCGCGCTGCTCGCGACCCGTGGGAACGTCTTCGGCTCGCTCGGTGCGCGACTCGCCAGCGCGCTCCACCAGGGGCTCATTGAGCCGCGACTGGACCTCGCCGACCGTCGGACCCGCGCGGCCGTCGCTGCCGCGATGGCCAACGGCATCCTGGTGAGCTGTTTCGCCGCGACGGCCGGCTTCGCGCTGCTCTCCGTGCTCGGTCGCGATCACGCCGGGCTGGCGACGCTCCTCGGTATCGCACTCATCGCCGGTACCGTGTCGGGGCTGCTACTCACCGTTGCCGTCGTCGTCGTCGTCTTCATCGGCTATCGACGGGGGCTGAACCCCGATACGCTGGCCGGGCCGGTCGTCACGACCACGGGCGACGTGGTCGGCATCGCGACGATGCTCGTGGCCGCCAGAATCGTCCTCGCGCTCGGAGGTGGGTGAGATGGCGCGCTGGACCGTCCGGGAAATTCTGGCCGATATGCTTCCCGTGCTCGTCGTGTTGACACTCGTAGAGCTGGGATCGGGACTCGTCCTCGACACGCTCCAGGAGACGCTGCTCCAGTACCCATCGCTGCTCGTGCTCGTCCCCGTCACTATCGGGATGGCGGGAAATCTCGGCTCCATCATGGCTTCGCGGCTCTCGACGACGCTGCATCTCGGACTGCTCTCTTTTGAGCCGGCGGACGAGACGCTGGTCGGCAACGCCATCGCGACGGTGGGGCTGGCCGCGACCCTGTTTCCAGTCGTCGGTGCGAGCGCGTGGGCGATCCAGTCAGTCGTCGGCGGTACGGCACTGTCGATCGGGATGGTCGTCTTCGTCGCGACGCTGTGTGGCGGGATTCTGGCACTGCTATCGGTCGTCGTGAGTATCACGGCCACCTACGTCGCGTTCCGTGTCGGTGCCGACCCCGACGACGTGGTCCTTCCCGTCGTCACGAACACCTGCGATGTGCTTGGCGTACTCGTTCTGTTTGGGGTCGTTCGGCTCTTCGTCTAGTCGGGGTCGACCTCCTCGTCCATCGGGTAGTAGCGGTCGAGGATATCGTCGAGGAACTCCAAACCGCCGAACACGAGCGCGAATAATGCGAGACCGCCAGCGATGAACAGCGGGTCCATACTCCGTGCTACGGCGTGACAACTAAAGAAAGCAGCGGGCTACCCGCCGAGATAGAGCTGCGACACCTCGGGATCGTCGAGCAGCGAGTCAGCCTCGTCCGCGTACGCGACTGCCCCCTGGTCGAGGACGTAGCCGCGGTCGGAGATGCCCAGTCCCTTGTGGGCGTTCTGTTCCACCATCAGAATAGCCGTGCCGCCATCGTTGACGGTCTGCACGTCAGCGAACACCTCGTCGGCGGTGTTGGGAGCGAGCCCCGCCGACGGCTCGTCGATGAGCAGCACGTCCGGCTCCATCATCAGTGCACGCGCGAACGCGAGCACCTGTCGCTGGCCCCCCGACAGTGCCGACGCCTTCGCACGGCGCTTCTCGTCGAGGAGCGGGAAGCGGTTGTAGAGCCCGTCGATGACCGGGCCGAGGTCGTCGTCGCGTGCAACCCCACCCATCCGGAGATTCTCCTCAATGGTGAGCGAGCCGAAGACGTTCTCGGTCTGCGGGACGTAGCCGATACCCTCACGGACGATATCCTCGGGAGCCATCCCGCCGATATCGTCGCCGCGGAACCGGACCGACCCCGTCCACGGTTCTAACAGCCCGAACACCGTCTTCAGCACTGTCGACTTCCCCGCACCGTTGGGACCGATGAGACAGACGATTTCGTCTTCCTCGAGCGACATCGAGAGGTCGTCGAGCACCTGCACGTCGCCGTAGCCGGTGTCGACGCCGTCGAGTTCGAGGATGCTCACGCCGACTCACCTCCGAGATACGCGTCGATAACACGCTCGTCGTTGCGGACGGCCTCAGGTGACCCCTCCACGAGCACGCTCCCGCGGTCGAGGACGATAACTGGGTCTGCGAGGTTCATCACGAACTCCATATCGTGTTCGATAAGACACAGTGTGACGCCCTCGTCGTTGAGCCGGGCGATGTGGTCGGACAGCTTGTTCGCGAGCGTCGGATTCACGCCCGCGACCGGCTCGTCGAGCAGGAGTATCTCCGGCTTGGCGAGCATCGCGCGGGCGAGCTCTACGAGCTTCATCTGCCCTCCGGAGAGTTCCGTCGCGGGCTCGCTCGCGAGATGCCCGATTTCGAACTGTTCGAGTATCTCGTGGGCGTCTTCGATGTTTGCCCGTTCTGCCGCTTCAACGCCGCTGGGGTCCGTGAACAGCTTCACGAACGACTCGCCGGGCTGGTCCTTCGCGCCGACCAGCATCGCCTCGCGGACGGTCATTCCCTCCAGCTTCCGGGGCGTCTGGAACGTCCGGATGAGCCCTTCGTCCGCAACCTCGTGAGGCTCCTTTCCGGTCACGTCGATCCCGTTGACCCGGACGGTGCCGGCGTCCGGCTCGTAGAAGCCAGAGATGAGGTTGAAGATGGTCGATTTCCCTGCCCCGTTAGGGCCGATGAGCGCGGTGATCGTTCCGCGCTCGACTTCGAAGCTGGCGTCGTCGGTCGCCACCAGCCCGCCGAAGGTCTTGCGCAGCCCCTCGACTTCGAGCACGGGGTCGTCCTTTTCGCGGTTCGCGCCAGTCGTCAGTGTATCACTCATCGGTGTCCTCCAGTGCGCTCGGCCAGACGAGTTCGCGCTGTGGCGGCAGCACGCCCTCCGGTCTGAGTCGCATCACCAGCACGATAAGCAGACCGACGATGAGCAGTCGCGTCGAGCCGAAATCGCTCACAATTGCGCCGTACACGTCCACGAGCACCGGGACGTCTACGGGAAGCTGACTGGGGAGGAAATCGCTCGCGAACCGTGTCCCCTCACGAATCGCGACGACGACGAAGCCGCCGAAGATCGCACCGCGATTCGACCCGCTCCCGCCGAGGATGACCGCAATCCAGACGTAGAACGTGTTGATGGGTTCGAGATCACCGGGGCTGACGTAGGCGACGAGGTAGGCGTAGAAGACGCCACCCAGCGCCATCACGATGGAGCCGAGCACGAACGACTGCAGCTTGAACCCGTAGGTGTTCTTGCCGAGCGCGGACGCGAGGTCTTCGTCCGATCGAATCGTCCGGAGAACGCGACCCCACGGCGACTGGTGGACCCGCCGGAGCAGGAGATACACGGCTACGACGAACACCACGACCGCGGTGAAGTTCAGCAAGTCTCGCCAGAACGGCGTGGCGAGCGTGAAGCCGAGGATGCGCACCTGAAACAGTCCTGGGATACCGACCGCGTACTCGGTGAACTGGAGACCTGGTAGCTGCTCAGGTAGGCTGCCGAGTACGGGCCAGCCCGCGAAGACGTCCGGAATCCCGCGTAGTCCGCCCGAGCCGTTGGTCCACTCGCTTTGGTTCAGGACGATCTGACGGACGACCTCTGCCAGCCCGAGCGAGGCGATAGCGAGATAATCCGAGCGGAGTCGCAGCGTCGGAATCGCGATGGCGACGGCGATGACGGCCGCCCCGACTACCGCGAGCACCAACCCGACGAGCAGGCCACCCGGAATCGCGAGCGGTGAGTTGCTCGCCGTGACAAGCGCTGTCCCGTACGCGCCGATGCCGAAGAACGCCGCGACGGAGAAGTTGATGAGGCCGGTGTAGCCCCACTGGGCGTTCAATCCAAAGGACAACAGTACGTACATACCGGTGAGCCCGGCGAGATACAGCGTGTACGACGGTGTCAGCCCGCCGGTGAGCAGTGCGAGGATGAGCAGGAAGACAAAGCCGATGATAAACAGGCTCACACCCTGTTCGGCCCGCGTCATCGCGTCGTAGCGATCGCGCAGACTCATGTCCGCTCACCTCCGGCGATGCCCGAGGGACGGATGAGTAGGACAGCTACCATAATCAGGAATGCGACTGAGTCGGCGTATGCGGGCCCGACGTTCGGAACCAGCGGAAGCGCGATCGCCACGTCGGAGATAGCCGGCATCAGCTGATTGATGACGCCGATGAGTAGTCCGCCGGCCATCGCGCCGTAGATGGAGCCGATGCCGCCGAGGATCACCGCCGCGAACACCACGAGCAGGATGTTGAATCCCATCCGTGGCGAGAGCTGATTGTACAGTCCGAGGAAACCGCCGCCGACGCCGGCGAGTCCGGCACCGATAATCCACGTCCACCACTCGACCCGGCGGGTGCGGATGCCCGCGACCCGTGCAAGGTCCGGATTGTCGGCAGTCGCGCGCATCTTCCGCCCGAGGTCGCTGTACTGCAACAGAATGTGCAGGCCGATGACGAGTAGCGCCGCGCTCGCGACGATAGCCACGTCGTGGACGGTGACGCGAACACCGAGCGGTACGAGCGCGTCGATGGGTCGCTGAATCGGGATGTCGAACTCGATGGGGCTTGATCCGAACCGCAACCGGATGATGGCGCGGTAGACGAACGCGACGCCGATGGAGGTGATGAGCAGTCCGATGGAGTCCACCTCCAGCGGCTCGTAAACGATGACGTGGGTGACGACGGCGACGAGCGCGGCGACGGCCGCCCCGATCGCCAGCGCGATGAAGAATCCCACTGGGAGCGCGAGTATCGTCGGGCCGACGCTCCCGACGACACCGAAGGTGAGCAGGGAGGCGTACGCGCCCACGGCCATCGTGTCGCCGTGCGCGAAGTTGGCGAAGTCGGCAATCGAGTACACCAGCGACAGGCCGATGCTCGCGAGCACGATGATGCTCGAAAACACCAGTCCGTTCGCCAGATAGTCCAAGAGCGGCACGACTACCCTTGGACAGTATCGGTCTGGACGTACTCGTGGTCCTGGACGGTGAGCACTTGGAGGAAGCCGATCGGGTCACCGTTTTCGTCGAAGTCAATGGGACCGGAGACGCCCTGATAATCGATATCCGATGCAGTGCCGTTCTCGCCGAGCACGTCCATCGCCTCGGCGAAGGTGAACACTTCCTCGCCCTCGGGACGGGTCACGTCGCGCACCGTTGCCTGGAGCGCGCTTCCGGTGAACTCGTCCGCCGTCGCGATGGAGAGTGCGGCTGTGACGACACAGTCGTACATGAACGCTGCCCACGAGGTGGGCCGCTGGTCGTACTCGGCTTCGAAGTCCGAGGCGAACTGCTGATAGTTCTCCTGGCTGACAGCCGCCGATGGGACGACGACCTGCATCCCTTCGAGACTCCCCTCGGGCGTGCCGTCGAGCACGTCAGATCCCTGTACGGAGTCGGCTCCGTAGTAGGGTGCCTCGTAGCCGTTCGAGTACGCCTCCTGTGCCATCGTGGTGAACTCCGGCTGGTAGGTGATGAATACCCACGCGTCGGCGTCGGAGTTCGCCATCGAGGAGACGACGCTGGCGTAGGAGGAGGCCCCCTGGTCGTGGGGTTCGTCGTAGACGATGTCGCCGTCCCACTCGTTGCGGAACGTCTCGGCGAGCCCCTGTCCGTAGTCGTTGTTCACCCACGCGAGCGCGACCGAATCGTGGCCGTCGGCATTGACGAGTGAGGCGAGCGCGGACGACTGGACGCCACCCGGCGGCGACATCCGGAGCAGGCCAGGGTAGTTCGTCAGGTCCGTTCCCGTCGAGTTCTGACTCAACTGGACCACGTCAGTGCCGTTGACGACGGATTCGTAGATGGCTAGTGAGACGCCCGAGCCGACCGCGCCGATGAGGAACGGGACGCCGTCCTGATTGACGAGCTTCTGGGCTGCCGAGACGCCGGAACTGGACGTGCTCTCGGAGTCCTCGACGATGACGTCGAGCTCACGCCCGCGGATAGTCGTCTCGTTCACGTCGCGCAACGCGAGCTCCATCCCGCGTTTGTTTCGCGCGCCGAACGCAGACAGCGAACCGGTCAGTGAGTTCACCACGCCGATGCTGTACGGCTGGCTCGACCCGCCAGAGTCGGTAGCTGTCGCCTCGTTGCCGCCGTCGCCGCCGTCGCCGCCGTTGCCTCCTGAATCCGTCGGCGTCTCTTCGTCGGTCGTGCTCACACAGCCGGCAGCGAGGGTGATGGCACCCGCGCCCGTGAGTCCGAGTACTGTCCGTCTATCAATGGGTCTCTCTGTCATACACCGCTCTTTGAGGAACTATAGGCGTATAGCTATTCCCGACCATGGTCGATTCGCCCACGGGCAGCAATTATTGCCGCCCCCGCGGCTACCTATCTTTCTGCGAGGAGAGAATCCCGCCGTTCACGGCGTTGACGAGAGCGAAGCTCTCGTTCGCACACCAGAACGCGCAGCGTTCTGGGGACGGGCGTGAATCCGACAACCCCTCCACAGTCCACCGACGATGGCAGGCTGGATATTCAACGCTAATCCACACCATTAAATAGGTTTGTCTACATAGTCTATGTATGGCGATTAAGGCCACTCGTACCTACGTTGGTTCCATCCAGAATCACCGGCAGGTCTGCGACGGCCTTGACTCGCTCGGAGATTCCGCCTCGAAAATCTGGAACGTCGCACGATGGACAGCCGACCGCATCTGGGACGCGACCGGCGAAATCCCAGACGAAGGGTCGCTCAAATCGTATATGAAGAATCAAGCCTGCTGGAAAGACTTGAACGCACAATCCAGTCAGAAAGTCATCGAAGAACTTTCCGACGCTTTCCAGTCATGGTTCGACCTGCGACACAAGTTTGACGAGGCGAATCCGCCCGGTTACCGAAAACACGGCGACAAGAGACCACGTAGTACGGTTACGTTCAAAGAAGACGGCTTCAAGCACGACTCCGAGAACAATCGAGTTCGGCTCTCGAAAGGCTCGAATCTCAAGGAGTATTGGTCGGACTTCCTGCTCTGCGAGTATCAGACTCGCCCGGACGTTGATCTCGCAGAAGTCAACTCGGTGCAGAACGTTCGTGCCGTCTGGAACGGATCCAAAGACGAATGGGAACTGCACTTCGTCTGCAAAGTCGAACTCGAAACCAACGACTCCGCAGGTGACGAAGTGGCAGGCATCGACCTCGGCATCAAGAACATCGCCACGGTCGCGTTCCCCGACGAATACGTGCTGTACCCCGGCAACTCACTCAAGCAGGACAAGCACTACTTCACCCGAACAGAGTACGACACCGAAGGTGGGAACGGCCCCTCGGAGAAATCGAAGTGGGCACGTCGAAAACTCGCTGACCGCGAAACCCACTTCTACCACACGCTGACAGACGCCATCATCACCGAGTGTGTCGAACGTGGTGTTGGAACGCTCGCGGTGAGTTGGCCCGAAGACGTGCGTGACTCAGACTGGGGCAAGACTGGCAACAAGAAACTGCATACGTGGGCGTTTGACCGTATCCACCAGTATCTCGAATACAAGGGTGAGATACGAGGTGTTGAGGTGTTGAAGGAGAACGAGTGGGATACCTCAAAGACCTGCTCGAAGTGTGGTGACGACACGAAGTCGAACCGTGTCGAACGTGGTCTGTACGTCTGTTCGTCGTGCGAGTTGGTAGCCAACGCGGATTGCAACGGGGCGGAGAATATGCGCCAGAAGATAACTCCGAGTTCTCACGGAGAGGATAGGAGTAACGGCTGTGTGGCACAGCCATCGACGCACCTGTTCGACCGCGAGAGCGGGACGTTTCGGACGAGAGAACAGGTCGTGTCGTAGACCGGCAAATATCCCACCTGCGGTACGGGAAGCCCCGTCGTTCACGACGGGGAGGATGTCACTCCGACGGATTCAGCAGTTTCGCCTCGGCTTTCCGGAGATGTTCCAGATACGTCGTCTTCGACACGTCGAGTTCGGCGGCCAGTTCGCGGGTCGTCGCCTCCCGCGGCCACTCGTAGTAGCCCGCCGCCCGCGCGGCCTCGAACGCCTCCCGCTGGGTCGGCGTCAGCGAATCGAGTCGCTGCTCGCGGGGTGACTGTCGCGCGTCGCCGCTGGTGATGGATTCCACCTCGACGGTGGCGTCCGCCTGTTCGCGCACGCCGTTGAGCGCCGGTTCGATGCTGCTGCGGTCGCCGGCGAACACCACCTGCCACTCCTCGCGACCACCTTCGATGCGAACGGGAGCGCTGTGGACGAAGCCGTGTTCGAGGAGCGTGGGACACACCATATCGTTGGGGTCGTACTCTAAGAAGAACTCCGTGACGACGCGTCCCGGCGCGTCGCGCTCGCGCCCGAATCGCTCCTGTAACTCGTGGACGCTCCCGCCGTGGGGGGCGTCGCGGATCTCATCGAGCAGTTCGTCCACCTCGTGTTCGCTCTCGCCGAAGGCGGTGAACAGTCCGTTGACCGACTCCGGTCCGTTCGTTTCGGGAGAGCTGTAGACGGCGTGGGCGAGCACCCCTCCAGCCGTCTGGCTCGTCGCCTCGATGGCCCAACAGTCCGGGTGCCACAGGTCGAGCGTGAGCCGCGTACCGGTCGGTGTCGTCTGACTCATACCTCTTGTTCGCACACACCGACTTGTAGCTTCCGCCCATGGTCGGGTGTATCGTTTCGTGATGGGAGAGTGAGAACCAACTATGTCGGACACCTATCGACACTACATCGGCGGTGAGTGGGACGACGGCGACGGAACTGAGACGTTCGAGTCGCGCAATCCTGCGACGGGCGAGACGCTCGCGACCTTCGAGCAGGGGACACAGAGCGATATCGACCGCGCGGTCGCGGCCGCTGACGCCGCCGAGGAGGAGTGGCAGGCGCTCAGTCACCCGCAGCGCGCCGAGTATCTCTGGGATATCTACCAGGAGCTGAAAGACCGCCACGAGGAGCTCGGCGAAATCGTCACCAAGGAGTGCGGGAAGGAGATCTCCGAAGGAAAAGCCGACGTGACCGAGGCGTGGCATATGGTGGAGTGGGCCGCCGGCGACGCCCGCCACCCGAAGGGCGATGTCGTTCCCTCTGAAATTCCGTCGAAAGACGCCTATATGCGCCGGAATCCGCGCGGTGTCGTTGGCTGTATCACGCCGTGGAACTTCCCGGTCGCCATCCCGTTCTGGCATATGGCCGTCGCGCTGGTCGAGGGGAACACTGTCGTGTTCAAGCCGGCAGAGCAGACGCCGTGGTGTGGCCAGATTCTCGCCGAAATGTTCCTCGACGCGGGCATCCCCGACGGCGTGTTCAATATGGTGCAGGGCTTCGGGGAGTGCGGCAAGGCCATCGTCGACGACAGCCGCGTCGACACCGTTCTCTTCACCGGGAGCGCCGAAGTCGGCCAGGAGGTCGCCTCGAAGGTCGCCCAGCAGCCCGGCAAGCTCGCCGCCTGTGAGATGGGTGGAAAGAACAACATCGTCATCACGGAGGAGGCGGACCTCGACACCGCTGTCCACTCCGCCGTGATGTCGAGCTTCAAGACGACGGGCCAGCGTTGCGTATCGAGCGAGCGGCTCGTCGTCCACACCGACGTGTACGAGGAGTTCAAAGAGCGATTCGTCGCGCTCGCCGAGGAGGTCGCCGTCGGTGACCCGCTCGACGAATCCACATTTATGGGACCGCTCATCGAGCCGGAGCACCGCGAGAAAGTACGCGAGTACAACCAGCTCGCCCGCGACGAGGGCGTGAACGTCCTCGTCGACCGCGAAGAGCTCCCACCCGAGGAGATTCCTGACGGCCACGAAGAGGGTAACTGGCTCGGTCCGTTCGTCTATGAGGCCGACCCCGACGAACCGCTCCGATGCACCCACGAGGAGGTCTTCGGTCCCCACGTCGCGCTGCTTGAGTACGACGGCGACATCGAGCGCGCGGTCGAAATCCACAACGACACCGAGTACGGGCTCGCCGGGGCCGTCATCTCGGAGAACTACCGCCAGATCAACTACTACCGTGACAACGCCGAAGTCGGGCTCGCCTACGGGAATCTCCCGTGTATCGGCGCGGAGGTCCAGCTTCCGTTCGGCGGCGTGAAGAAATCCGGCAACGGCTACCCGTCGGCGCGTGAGGTCATCGAGGCCGTCACCGAGCGCACCGCGTGGACGCTCAATAACTCCAAGGACATCGAGATGGCGCAGGGCCTCTCGGCGGATATCACGACCGGCGACGACTGAACAGCTCGCTCGTTTTCGCCGCTCCGACTGTTGTGTACAACCGTGCACGAACACAAACATTCATTATACTCTGGCTCCTCGCCGTGAGTATGCTCGCTGTACGCCATCGATAACTCTCCTCCAAGACGCGTACAGCACGCCGACCATCCCTCTCCGACCCCAAATGAGCACCACAGAATCCACCATCCGACCCGGACAGCCCACGACCACCACACGCGACCGCTGGACCGACGAGCGCCGCATCACGACTGCCGCCGCGCCCCGAACCTTCGGGTACCGGAACCAGAATCGACTCCCAAATCGGACCGACGAGACGAACGAGTCGCTGCCGCGTTAGGACGCTTTTTTGACGAGAATCCGCGTATCGCCGTTCCACGGATCACACGGCCACGTACACAATCGGTCCGTAGAACAATCCGCCTGTCACCCGTCGACGAACAGGAGGACGGCGAGTCCACAGACGACGGCCGCCACGTACGCCGGCTGCGTGCTCGCGACGGAGACCAGTTCGCTTATTTCGGGGTTCGAGCCGACCGACAGTGCGACCGCGACGAGTCCACCGATAGCAGCAAAGCCGCCGGAGAGCCGCAGCGGATAGTTCCCTGCCCGTTCGCCGAGCCACAGTAGTGGATTCAGACGCTCCATCGACTTTCCGATACGCGCGCTCACAGCAAAAAACCGCAGTACGTAACGGCTGACGCGCGTCTGACGCTACGACTCGTTCTCGGCTTCCGCGTCTGTAGACGCCCCGTCCCCATCGGGCCCCAACTCGTCAGTTTGGCCCTCGTCGTGTTCACTCGAGTCGGCTTCGCTGTCGTCGCCCGCATCTTCCTCATCCTCACCACTCTCGTGAATCACGGAGGCGTCGGGGGCGTCGCGCTTCACGCGGTTTGCCGCCTCGATTGTCTCGGCGTGGCTCTCGTGGCCATCGCCGGCGATAGCGAGAACGGTACCGCTCTCGTGGCGGAGCCGCCAGTGGTGTTTCCCGTCCTCCTCGTACAGTTCGACGGCAGCGGTACCGACGGTGAGCCGGTCGGCGTCGGGCGCGTGGTCGCGGATGTGGTCCATCGCGTCGTCGCAGGCGACGGCGTCCTCGTACCCTTTCCCCGCCGTCGCGATGATGTCGCCGTCGGCCGCTGCGAGCCACCAGTGGTACTCGTCGCCGTCTATGTAGCGCTCGAATCGTGGGCCGTCCTCACCGTTTGCGCTGGCCTCGACGGTGGACTGGAACCGTGCCGCGGCCTCGTCGGCGGCGTTGCGGGAGTCGTGGCCCTCACTCGATATCGCGACCACGGCTCCGTCGGCGGTTAGCAGTCGCCAGCGGAAGTCGCCGCTGCTGTCCTCATACACCTCGATGCCGGTCGGCGATAGGTCGAGATAGCCTGCCTGTCCAGCCACCCTGGTCAGCGTCTCCATCTGCTCGCTGGCGTCTCGCTCCGTCGCCAAACTCTCGACGGCGGTCGCGAGCACGGTCCCATCCTCGTGGCGGAGTCGCCAACGGTAGCGCTCGTCGCCGGTCCGGTACAGCTCGAAGTTCGACCGCTGGTCGCCGGTCAACGCCTCGATGTCCGGCTCGGGATCCGCACCCTCTGGCTGCCAGACGACGGCGGCGGCGGCGGCGTTTCGCTTCACGTTCTCCATACCGCGGCGCGCGCTCCGGTCGCTGGCGTATCCCTCGCCGGAGGTTGCGATGATGTTGCCGTTCCGGTGGACGAGCCGCCAGCGCCACTCGTCGGCGTCGTCGTGGTACACGTCGAACGTCGCGTCGCTCGTGTCGAACCGTTCAAGTCGCGTCTCCAGCGTCGCAATCTCGCCGTGTGCCTGCTGGAGTTTCGCGCGGGCGGCGTCCCGCTCCTCGTGCGCCGTCTCGACCGTCTCGCGGGCGGTTTCCAACTCTGCTTGGAGTTCCTCGAATCGCTCGATAACGACCTCGCGCTCTTCGCGAAGCTCCGGGAGTACCTCTTCGTGGATGCGCCGGAGTTCGCGCTTGAGCGCCTCCATCTCGGCCTTTGCGTCGGCGTGTTCCTCCCGAAGCTCGCTGACAGTTTCTTCCGTCCCCTCGACCTCCTCGCGGGCAGCCTGTAGCTCCGCCTCGATCTTCTTGCGGGCATCGCTCTGCCCGACCGTCACGGGTGCAATCGCTCCCGATAGCGAGATTGCGGCCACGCCGACGGTGTAGAGCCCGATAATTTGTTGGGTGGTCGCGCTGTCGAGCCGCCACTGCTCCGGGAAGGCGACGAGAAACCACGCGAGTGCGGCAAGACAGATGGCGAAGCCGACGTAGACGAGTTGTTGGGCGCGCTCGTGGAGCGACCGTCCGACAATGAGTCCCGTCACCGCCGTCGTCAGCCCGGTCGCTGCGAACAGATATGGAATGCCGCGTCCCCAACCCATCGATACCGAGAGGAAGAACAGGCCCATCCCGACGACGGCGATGAGTCCTCCCGCGACGAACAGCCAGTAGCCGTACACCTCGTCGTCGGTGAACGGCTCTCCGAATCGCTCGGTGTACGTCCGCATAAGGACGTTGTCCCCGCGCTCTGAGTTAGCCATCAGTTACGCGGTGTTCGACGCTCCCCTACAAGAACCCACAGTCCGTTTCAGACGATGTTTCGTGATTCGAGTGCTGACAACAGCTCCGACATCGAGGTGACGGTGGTGTCACACGCCGGCTCTACCGCCGGCTTCGGCTCGAAGCCAATCGCCAGCCCCGCCACCTCCAACATCGGTAGGTCGTTGGCTCCGTCGCCGACCGCGACTGTCTCCGACAGCTCGACGCCGTACTCCGCGGCGAGCGACTCGAGCGCGTCGTCTTTCGTTCCCTCGATGAGCGGTCCCTCCACCTCGCCGGTGAGTGCGCCCGCTTCGACGGGGAGTCGGTTCGCGACGATGGTGTCGACGCTCGTTCCTGCGGCGTCGAGTGCTGTCTCCACGCCCGTCTCGAAGCCGCCCGTTAGGATGGCGACCGTGTGGCCCCCTTCGCGGAGCGCGTCAATGACCGCGGCTGTGCCGTCGCGCAGGACGACCTGGTCCCACGCTTCGGCGGCAGCATCCTCGGAGAGTCCGTTGAGGAGCGCGGCTCGCTCGCGTAGCGAGGTGGCGTAGTCGATCTCGTCGTTCATCGCTCGCTCGGTGATGGCTTCCATCTCGTCTGCGACGCCGCACTGGTCACCAAGCAGCACCGTCATCTCGGAGTCGGAGAGCGTCCCGTCGAAGTCGAACGCGATGAGCATACCGGTAGTTCTCTGTCATCGTATCCAAACCCATCGGTTCCCGCAGCCGCCAGCCGTTGTGCTTTTGCTCGCGCCGGAGGTACGGTCGATGAGGGCACGTAGCTTAGCTCGGACCAAAGCGTCGGACTTCTAATCCGAATATCGTGGGTTCGAATCCCACCGTGCTCGTTATCTGCGAACGACAGTGAGCAGTAACGACACCGGGATTCGAAGCAGGGAGGTCGCGCGCAGCGAAGCGAGCACGTCCGACCGTGGTTCGAATCCCACCGTGCTCTCGCCAAAGCTGTGCTACTCCCAGCAGGTCGGTAAGCGTGTATACGCGCAGATTACTCGCGTTCTGGTCTTCGTAGGTGTCGATCACCGCCCCGTTGTTCTTGATGAACTCACTGTCTTCGCCTACGATTATAGTCCTCAACCGAAGCTGGTGTGAAAATACCACTCCTGATTTTCAACTAATACGCTCGCTCGACTGAATCTCCCTGAACGGGGGTGAGGTCGTTTCACATCTTGATAATTCAACTAGTACTCTCGCTCGAACCTCTTCGTAGAGCTTCCTTAGCTCTGGATGCATATTATCTCGGGTGAAGTATGGTGTATCTATCGCGGCATCAAGACCATATTCCAGCCAGTAGTCCTTGTACTCCTCATATTCCATACCCTCCGGCAATTCCTCTAATTTCTCTTCTTCGGGCTTCTCAAGTCCTTCCTCCGCTACCTGCCTCAATGTCTCCCGCTTCTCATTGTCTACCTTCACCTCATTTTGCCTGATCTCTTCTAATATCTTCCAAGGCTCTTCATAATGATCTCGGTCAATATTTGGCACAAAGAAATCTAACTGGGAGGGGTCGAATTCTTGCTCATATTTTCCTCTGAATTCTTCTAACATTGACAATATCGCTGTTTCGAAGTCTGCGGGAGTTTCAAACTCTGTAACCGTGCTCTCTCCTTCGAACTCCTCTATTGCAGAACCAAAACCCGCATCTGACTCTTCGATTAAAATCTCAAATGCCATACAAATGAAGTAGTATGCTTCGTCTGCGGTAACTAATCCCCCTGGCCACTCTATGTTCTTCCCATCCAAATCAACATCTGTATATATAACATATTTCCCCCGTTCATCAATTTCCTGTCTTCGCCAAAAACAGGATTCCTGAAGACAGATTCAAATCAGCTTCCTTATGCCTTCCGTGCCGTCTCAGCGCTCCGTGATTCGCTGATAGGCCTGATGCAGCCGCTCGTAACGCCTTCAATTTATGACTTGTGATAAAATCGTTTATTTCTCCAGTATCTATCTTCTCTGGCTCTTTGTCTTGGATGGCTCCCATCTGACTGCGGCTGTTCGCGCCTTTCCCATCTCTCGATAGCCGTCATTGCAAGAAAAGCGGCTTTAGTAAGCGTAAGACCTGAATAGACCAACCGCCGTTGTTATATTGCTGTAAGACGTTTCTGTCACCCTTACCCTCATTTGCTGCATCACTTCCCGTACCCCGTCGTCCAGCTTTCTCATGCCAACCTGTTATTGTCGATGAAGATATAAGCTCCCCTCCCCGGCTCTCCTCCCCTGCTGTACAGCACACCCACTTCGAGCTGGTCAGTGTCCGTGCACGCCGAACCCTACACGCGATAAAACTCGACACCGTTCCAATACCTTCAGCCCCAACACGCTGACCTCCCCTAAGCCAGCAAGAAACCGATAGTCCACAAACACTTCGCGTTTGTCCACTCTCGCTTTGGCCCGCGAATTGAATCAAGCAATTTTGCTATTTCTGACTATATAAGTCTACGAATACACAACTTTACTGCGATATATAAGGTGATATAGACAGTAATTAGACTCAAAACTGCATACAGCATAAGGCTTATACACGACTCGGTGAACAAATGGAATGTAATGTGCGACAGAGTGCGTTGGACCACAACGTGGCTGGCTGAGACCACGACAATCGGACAGAAAATCTCGGCTGAGGTGTTCAGATAGACTCTCCGGTAGCGGCCAGTACCAAATGGGCTACCGCGGCGAGAGCCGCCTTCGGTACGAGTGCGCTCAACACCGTACCATTCTACGCGTTGTCACTTCGCGTCTACCGTTCCCAATCCCGTGGACGGTGGTTATCTGCCTGGGAGCCAGCGAGCGCTCACTCGCTGGATATTTTTTAACAGTCGTGAGCAGCCGCGTCGTCACGCGAGATAACTCCGAACAGCGACGCATCGCGGTCGTTCCTCCCTCCCGCATCGATTCTGTTCAGCCTCACTTCGTTCGGCTGAACTACTCCGCGTGTCGCTCGCTTTACTCGCTCCCGCTCCGTGTCAACGCCTCGTGTTACTCGGCGTTGCTGTCCTCACGGCTCGTCCCTCGCCGTTCGGATACTCTGTCCAAACTCGCTTCGCTCGTTTGGACTACTCCTCAAACACGAAGGTTCCATCCTCCTGCACACGCTCACCATCGACCTCGATGAACGAGTCCTCGCTCATATCCACAATCATATCGACGTGGACGGCGGAGCTGTTCTGCTCGTTCTCCTCGCCGACGCAGGCGTCGTAGGCTCGCCCGACCGCGAGATGGATGGTGTCGCCCATCTTCTCGTCGAACAGCATATTGTAGGTAAAGCGGTCGATATCTCGGTTCATCCCGATGCCGAGTTCGCCGATGTACTTCGCACCCTCGTCGGTCGTGAGGATGTCGTCCAACACGTCGGCGTTCTTCTCGGCGTCCCACTCGACGGCCTTCCCGTCCTCGAATCGGAGGCGCGCACCGGTGATCTCCTTGCCGCGCTGGTACACCGGCTTGTCGAAGTAGACCTCGCCGTCGACGCTGTCGCGCACGGGCGCGGTGAACACCTCACCGCCGGGGAGATTCGCGTGGCCGTCGTCGTTGAGCGTCTCGTTGCCAGCGACGCTCAGCGTGAGGTCCGTCGTCTCGCCCGAGACGATGCGCACCGACTCCGCGCCATCCATAATTTCCTTCATCTGGGCCTGGTGCTCCCGCACCGCGTCCCAGTCCTTCAAGACGGCATCATAGACGAAGTTTTCGTACGCCTCCGTGCTCATCTCCGCGAGCTGGGCGTTCGCCGCGGCGGGGTACTGCGTGAGACACCACGTCTTGCCGAGCCGCTCTTCGAGCAGGGGCTGGCGTGCCTGGTCGTAGGCGGTCTGGATATCGCCGTCGATGTCGGCTTCCTCGGTCACGTTGGCGTCGCCGCGAATCGCGACGTAGGCGTCCATCGCCTCGAAGAGCGCCATCTCGTGGTCCGGCAGGCTCGAACTCGCCGTCGTGGTTACGGAGATACGCTCGTCGAAACCGCTTGCCGGCGCGACCCTGAATCACGAGTGGATTCGCACCGATGTCGGCGAGCCGTTCGTGGAGGGCGGTCACGAGGTCCTCGGCGACGGGATGGGCATCGATGACGATGTCCTCGCCAGCCTCGGCTTCGAGCGAGTGGTCGACGATGACTTCCGCGTGTTCACGAATTCGTGGATCCATACCCGCACCTCGGGAGAGCCGGCCTAACGGATTTCGATGGCCGACCGCCGCGTATTTGTCTTCCCGCTCAAACCATCTGTATGTCCGATTTCCGCTCCGACACCGTGACGAAACCGTCCACGGCGATGCGCGATGCCGCGCGCGATGCTGACGTTGGCGACGACGTGTACCGTGACGACCCGACCGTGAACGAACTCGAAGCCCGCGCCGCCGACCTCGTCGATACCGAGGCCGCGCTCTACGTCCCTTCGGGAACGATGGGCAACCAGATTGCCATCCGTACCCACACCGAGCGCGGCGACGAACTGCTGTGTGAGACGGAGAGTCATCTCTACAAGTGGGAGCTCGGCGGTATCGCCCAACACTCCGGCGTACAGGCCCGTCCTATCGAGGGTGACGACCACGGCTCGCTCTCGCCCGAGCAGGTCCACGACGGCTACGTCGAGCGCGACGGCCACCGCCCCGGAACGAGTCTGCTCTGTCTCGAAAACACACACAACAGCAAGGGTGGAGCTACGATTCCGGTCGACGAAATTGCCGCTGCAGCCGATGCTGCCCGCGACCACGGCATCTCGACGCATCTCGACGGCGCACGGCTGTTCAACGCCGCGGCTGCGCTCGGCGTCCCTGCGAGCGATCTCGTCGCCCCCGTCGATACCGTGATGTTCTGTCTCTCGAAGGGGCTTGGCGCGCCCGTCGGCTCGATTCTCGCTGGCCCCGATTCCTTCATCGAGAACGCACGACGCGTGCGAAAACTGTTCGGCGGTGGGATGCGCCAGGCCGGTATGATTGCTGCGCCTGGACTGCTCGCGCTGGAGAACCGGACACGGCTCCACGAGGATCACGCGAACGCACAGCGACTCGCCGACGGGCTGCGCGAGGTGGACGGACTCTCTGTTCACGACCCGGATACGAACATCGTGCTCGTGGATACCGACGGGCCAGCAGAAGCGTTTCTCGATGCACTCGAAGCGGCGGGGATACAGGCGTCGCGGTTCGGCCCGCAGCAGGTCAGGTTCTGCACCCACTGGGACGTGGACGAGTCAGATGTGGACGCAGCGGTTGAGGCCGCACGCGCCGTCTAGTCGCGTTGGGAGTCGCGTATTCCTTCGGAAAACGCCAGCAGCGTCCGCCGGATGAACAGATACACGAAGAGGACCACCCCGAGCAACAGCGCGATGATGACGACGAGTACGGGGTCCACGTTGACCATACGTGTGACTCTTGGCTCACGTGAATAGGCGTTTCCCCTCACAAAACTCATACTGGTGGCTCGCCACAGGAACGTGTGAGCCTGCTGCCCTCCTCCCCCGACATCTCGCCCGACGGCGACCCCAGAGTGGTTGGCGTCGACAGCGAGGACGCCGACGACCTGCTCGCCGCGCTCGGCTCGGAAACCGCCCGTAGCATCGTCGCCGCGCTCCACGACGAGCCAGCGTCCCCCGCGAATCTGGCTGACCGCGTCGACAGCTCTATCCAGAACGTCCAGTACCACCTGGGTAGACTGGAGGACGCCGGCGTCGTCGAGGTCGCGGGGACGGCCTACTCTGAGAAGGGTCGCGAGATGGACGTGTACGCGCCAGCCGACAGCCCGCTCGTCATCGTCGCCGCCGAGAAGGAACGCACATCAGGCGTGAGAGCCGCGCTGTCGCGACTGCTCGGCAGCGTCGGCGTCCTGTTAGTCGGGAGTCTCGCCGTCCAGCAGTATCTCGGCGGCGGCCTATTTCCCGGCACTGAGCAAACGAGCACCGGCGGTGCAGGCGGCGGTGGTACAGGTGGCGACGCGGCCCCGACCGTCACGGCCACGCCGACCGACGATGCCGGTGGCTTCAGCGTCGCCGAGGTAACCCAAACCCCACAGGAGACTGTCGCTGAGACGACTCGAACGGCAACGGAGACGGCCGCGAGTACCGGTGCCGCGCTATTCGGATCGCTCCCGCCGGGACTGGTCTTCTTCCTCGGCGGCCTCCTCGTGCTGCTCACCGTCGTGCTGCTGTCGTACACTCAAAGAGCCATTTGAGTCTCGGATACGGCTTTTTGTACCCCGGCTGTAGCAACAGGTGCTGACTTCGGCCCTCCCCTACTTCGGTAACTCGAACCGTTCGAACGTCTCGCCGTCGGGCGAGACGAGCGAGCCGTCAATCACCTTTGCACCGACCGACAGCTCTGCGTGTGCCGGACGGTAGCGTCGCGGCTCGGCGTGGCTTCCCGGATTCAACACCGGTGTCTCTCCAAGGCGTCTTATGCCCGGATTGTGGCTGTGGCCGACACAGACGAGGTCGGCGTTCGACTGCCGCCCGAATATCGCGAGCGCAGTGTCGTGGTGGCGGTGGCCGTGGACGAGTGCCAGCCGGATACCATCGTGTTCGACGACGGTTTCGTCGCCGAGGCGGTCGCGGACTGCCGGCGGGTCGTTGTTGCCGGCGACAGCTGCGAATCGTCCCCCGTTCGACTCGACGGCCGACTCGAACTTTTCGAACACCGATTCGGTCATAAAATCGCCGCAGTGACAGACGAGATCTGCCTCGCGGATGGCGGTCGCAGTCCGACCGTCGAGCCGGGCATCGGCTGTTCCGTGTGTGTCGGAGAGGACGAGTATCACACTCTGGAGTTACAGCCCCGACGGCAAGGACTTTGCCGTCTCCCCGTGTCCCCGCTATAATGGCGGGTAGCAAATCGGTTGTCCTCGCGGCGCTCGTCGCGAACGGCGCGATTGCCATCTTGAAGTTCGCTGGCTATCTCGTTACTGGCTCGCCGGCGATGCTCTCGGAGACATACCACTCCATTTCCGACACCGGCAATCAGGTGTTTCTGCTCATCGGTCTCCGATACGGCGGGAAGTCGGCCACCCGCGACCACCCGTTCGGCTACGGGAAAGCGCAGTTCTTCTACTCGTTTCTCGTCAGCGTGCTCCTCTTTGGCATCGCCGGCTGGGAGTCGCTCAAACACGGGTATCACGCAATGCGCGAGGCGCTGTTTCAACCCACGTCCGTCGAAGTGACGAACGTGATTCTCCCGCTGGTCGGCGCGGAGATTCCGAGCGTCTGGGTGAACTACGCGGTCCTCGTCGGCGCGATCATCTTCGAATCGTACGCGTTCAAGCAGGCGTACGTCTCGATGTCGGGCCAGATAGACGAGCACGGCTGGTCCGGCTTCCGGGAGGCGTTCAAAAAGACCGCCGACGTGACCGTGTTGACGGCGCTCACCGAAGATACGATTGCCCTCGGTGGTGCGGGTATCGCCCTCCTCGGCATCTTTCTGACACGTACCACCGGAAACCCGATCTACGATGCCACGTCAGCGGCCATCATCGGCGTTATGCTGATGGGGTTTGCCGTCGCGCTCGCGTGGGAGAACAAGCGACTCCTGCTCGGTGAGTCGGTCTCAGCAGACGTAGAGCGAGGGCTCCGTAACATCGTCCTCGACTCCGAGGGTGTCGCCGACATTATCGACTTCCGGACCGTCTACTTCGGCCCGGAGAACGTCCTCGTCACGGCCGATATCGCCTTCGACGCGGGGATTCCGACTGGCGAGATGGACGACCGCATCACGGCTATCGAGCAGTCGCTCATCGACGCCGAGCCCAATATCGAGAAGGTATATATCGAACCCGAGCGGTAGCGAACAGGTGGACACAGCCCCGGACCGGTCGTCCACGCATTCACCTGAATCGGTCCGGGTGGCGGTCAGCGCACGCCGTCGGTGGTCGCGGTTTCCGGCATAAGGGCTCGGTCCACTTCCGCTCTGCTGGCCGACCCTTTTTATCCGAGAACGACCGAGCATCTGTGTGAGCGAGCGCGCGTCGTATCTCCGCTACTTCCCGTACGAGGAGCCGTACGCCCACCAGCGCGAGGCAATGGGCCGGATTCACGACGCACTCGCCGACGAACGCGATGTGCTGTTCGAAGGGGCCTGCGGGACAGGCAAGACGCTCGCCTCGCTCGTCCCCGCGCTAGAGTACGCCGACAGCGAGAACAAGACGGTCGTCATCTCCACGAACGTCCACCAGCAGACCCGTCAGTTCATCGAGGAGGCCCGCGCCATCACCCGCCAACAGCAGATACGTACGGTCGTGTTCAAAGGAAAGGGATCGATGTGTCATATCGATGTGGGCTACGAGGAGTGTCAGGCTCTCCGGGATACGACCCGCGATCTCGCTGACCAGAAGGCGGAGCTCGACGAGCTCGAAGCCCGCGAGCAGGAGCTGCTTGACGCCGCACAGGACGGGAACGAGCAGGCTAGCGAGGCCCGCTCGAGCGTGATGAATGAGCTCGAAGCTGTCGAGGAGCGCGTCAACGCCCTCGAAGAAGAGGGAAACATCTGCGAGCGATACTACGCGAACCTCACTGAGGATACCGACGAGTTCTACGCGTGGCTCACCGGCGACGTGCGCACGCCCGAAGAGGTGTACGACTACGCTGAACAGGCCGGCTTCTGTGGCTACGAACTGCTCAAAAAGGGAATGGACGGCGTCGATCTGGTTATCTGTAACTACCATCATCTGCTGGATCCGATGATTCGCGAGCAGTTCTTCCGCTGGCTCGGCCGCGACCCCGAGGACGTGATTACGGTGTTCGATGAGGCACACAACATCGAAGAGGCGGCCCGCGACCACGCCACCCGCCAACTCGCCGAGCCGACGCTCGACTCCGCGCTCACCGAACTGGATGAGGAAGAAGATTTCCGTGTCGAGGCCGCAGAGCGCGTCATCGATGCGTATCTGACCGGCCTCACCGAGAGCTACGACGCTGCGCTCTCGCTGGGCGACAAGCAGTCCGTCGGCGACGACTGGCACGACCTCGACATCGACAACGAGGCGGGCCGCGACGAGGTAACGCTCGGCTTCCTCGACGCCTACGAGGGGCCAGGGTTCCGCCAAGACCTCGAAGCCGCGTTGAATCTCGGCTCGACCCTCGACCGCCGCTACCAGGAGGCGTACAAGAACGGCGAGACGACGACGCGCAAGGAGTGTCGCGTCCTGCAGGCGGCTGAGTTCATCGACGAGTGGGTCGACAGCACCGACGAAACTACCTATCCGGTCGTCTCGGTGCGCCGGGACGACGCCGGTATCTACGGGCGCGCGGAACTGTTCGCCTGTCTCCCGCGATCGGTGACGGCACCGCTATTCGAGAGTCTCCACGCGGCGGTCCTGATGTCCGCTACCCTCCGCCCGTTCGACGTGCTGGCGGACGTACTCGGTGTTGGTAGCGTGGAGTCAGACGACGAGGAGGGTCCGGTGACGATGGCGTACGGCGAGCAGTTCCCGGAGTCGCGCCGGCGCACCTACGCCGTCGACACGCCGGCGCTGTTCGCCAGCGCGCGAGACGACCCCGACGTGCAGGAGACGATCACGGAGACGCTCGAAGACGTAGTGCAGTTCACGCCGGGTAACACACTCGTCTTCTTCCCCTCGTACAGCGAGGCGGAGCGCTACTTCCATCGGGTCGAAACGGACGGTCGACCGTATCTCGACCGTGCGGGCGTCTCGGCACAGGACCTGAAAAAGGAGTTCACGGCCGACGACGACGGTGTCCTCTTCACCTCGCTGTGGGGGACCCTCGGGGAAGGGGTGAGCTACGACGACGACCAAGCTCGATCGGTCGTCGTTGTCGGCGTTCCGTACCCGCATCTGGACGATCGGATGGCCGCCGTCGAGCAGGCGTACGCGACGGCCTTCGGCGACGAGGACGCCGGCTGGGAGTACGCCGTCGAGGTGCCGACGATTCGCAAGACGCGACAGGCGCTCGGGCGCGTCGTTCGCTCGCCCGACGACTTCGGGGTGCGGGTCCTGCTCGACGAGCGGTACACCCAGTCGAAGGCGCGTGATCTCGGCCAGTACTCCGTGGTTTCGTCGTTTCCGGAGACGGAGCGCTCTGAACACATCGATATCGCCCCACAGAAGCTGAAGTACGCGATGTTGAACTTCTACGCCGATATGGACGCGTGGGACGGGTCGCCGCCGCAGCCGTAGTCAGGACAGCGCGATCGACTCGACTTCCATCTCGCGGCCCGGATGCCACACCGCCAGCCGATCGACCGTCCACTCGAAGGGTTCGATATCGCGTCCCGAAAGCGTCGCGGCGTCACCGCCGCGTGCAATGGTAACATGTGGGTCGTACTCGCTCCCCTCGAACCCCTCGACAGGGTCGAATACTTGACATAACTCTCGGTGTAGCGCGTCGATTCCTGGTGAGTCGACAGCGAGATACGCGACCGGAGCTGTCCCGGTCGGTGGCTGGCGGAACAGGTCGACGTGGTCGATACGAACCTCGAACGGGCCGGTGTCGCTGAGCACTGCCCGCACCTCGCGTACCATTCCTTGCAGTCGCTCGTCGGGAAGCCGTTTTAGTACGAGACTGTGGCCGCGCCGGGGAGTCGCAGTCAGACATTCACTGGCGAGTCCCCGTGCAAGTCGGACGATGTCGCCCGGAACGGGGACGTTGACGCTATGCACGCTGGAAGCTGTCGCGCTGGTGATTAAATCCTGTCGAGGAGGAACGCGATGATAACTACGATGATTATCAGGCCAAGGAGCGGCTGGAGCGCCCCAAATACCGCGAAGGTGATATCGACGACCGCCTCGAGTATCTCTAGCCCAATCCAGAGTGCGACGAGTAGCAATACGAGTTTCAGTACGTCATCGGCGTTTACCATATCCTCCTGTTCGCTCTTCGCCGGGATAAGTGGCCTGGACAAGTGGTGTGTTATCACGGCTGGCCAACGTTGCGCAGGCACAAGTGTTTAATATGACGTGGTAGGTACGAGGAAGTACGATGCACCACACCCTCACTCGTGGCAGTGCGGCGTCCACGCCGAGCGGTGTGCTCGTTCTCTCGCGGCGACCGCGGCCGGGCCTTTGAGCCCGCACAACACCTATCCTCCACGACGGTCGCCCGCTCTCAACGATTTACCGCCCGGTCGGCGGTAGCCACACAACACACAACATATGACGGATACAGTTGCGCTCGCCTTCTCCGGCGGGCTCGACACGACGGTCTGCGTCCCGCTACTGAAAGAAGAGTACGGCTACGACGAGGTCATCGCGGTCACGGTCGATGTCGGCCAGCCCGACGCTGAGTTCGCCGAGGCCGAGGAGACGGCTGACGCGCTCGGACTCGACATCCACGTCGTCGACGCGAAAGACGAGTTCGCCGCGCTCGCGCTCGATGCCGTGCGCGCCAACGCGACCTACCAGGGCTACCCGCTCGGTACCGCCCTCGCACGCCCGGTTATCGCGAAGGCGATTCTGAGCGTGGCCGAACAAGAGGGCTGTACCGGTATCGCCCACGGCTGTACCGGAAAAGGAAACGACCAGCTCCGCTTTGAGGCCGTCTGGCGCGACTCCGACCTCGAAGTCATCGCCCCGGTGCGCGAGCTTGGACTCACCCGCGAGTGGGAACAAGAGTACGCCGCCGAGCGCGACCTCCCGGTCGAGGCCGGCAAGGGCGGTGACTACTCCATCGACACGAATCTCTGGTCTCGCTCTATCGAGGGGAAGGAGCTGGAGGAGCCGAGCTTCGTCCCCGGCGAGGACATCTACGAGTGGACGGAGCCGCCGTCTGCCGAGACAGAAGAAATCGAACTCACGTTCAAGAAGGGATATCCGGTCGCACTCAACGGCGAGGAGTACGACGACGTGGCCCTCATCGAGGAGCTGAACGAGCTCGCCGGCACCTACGGCGTCGGCCGCACCGACGTGATGGAAGACCGTATGCTCGGGCTGAAGGTCCGCGAAAACTACGAGCATCCGGCCGCGACCACGCTCCTGAACGCTCACCAAGGGCTGGAGGACCTCGTGCTCACGAAGGAGGAGCGCTCGTTCAAGACGCAGGTCGACAATCAGTGGGCAGAAAAGGGCTATGAGGGACTCATTGACGGCCCGCTGATGAAAGCACTCGACGCCTTCATCGCGACGACGAACGAGCGCCTGACGGGAACGGTGACCATCCGATTCGAGGGTGGACAGGCGCGCGTCGTCGGTCGTGAGTCGCCGTACGCCGTCTACTCCGCCGAGGCCGCCTCGTTCAACACGGAGGACGTCACCGGCAGCATCGAGCAGGCCGACGCGACGGGCGTCGCCAAATACCACGGCTTCCAAGAGCGACTTGCCAACCGCCGCATCGCCGCCGCCAACAAAGAACAGGGCGTCACCGCCACCGACGGCGGACTCGGCGAGGAGTCACCTCTCTCCGGGACGGACATCGACGCGACGGCGAAGAAACAGGAGGAGGACGAGTAGATGGTTGAGGAATCTGCGGGCGATGTGGTGCGACGCGAGCGGTTCAGCGGCGGCCCTGCCCGCGGATTCCTCTCGTCGCTCGCCGCCGACGAGCGCATCTTCCACGCCGACCTGCAGGTGGATCGCGCCCACGTCGTGATGCTCGCTGAACAGGACATCATCGCAGACGACGAGGCGGGCGAGATTCTCGCCGCGCTGAACGCTGTCGAGGCAGCCGGCCACGACGAGCTTCCCGACGGCGAGGATGTCCACTCGGCCATCGAGACGGCCGTAATCGACCGTATCGGGCGCGTCGGCGGGAAGATGCACACTGGGCGCTCGCGTAACGACGAGGTGGCGACGTGTCTGCGCTACCGGCTCCGCGAGGATACGCTCGGGCTGGTCGAGACGGTGCTCGCCTTCCGCGAGTCGCTGTGTGAACTCGCACAACAGGAACAGGCGACGACGATGCCCGGCTTCACTCACCTCCAGTTCGCGCAGCCGACGACCGTGGGCCACTATCTGCTGTCGTACGAGTCGGCGCTGGCACGCGACACCGAACGGCTCCTCTCGGCGTTCGACCGGACGAACCGCTCACCGCTGGGCGCGGCGGCGTTCGCCGGTACGACCTTCGATATCGACCGCGAGCGCACTGCCGACCTGCTGGGATTCGATTCAGTTATCGAGAACAGTATGGACGCGGTATCGGCCCGTGACTTCCTCACGGAGACGACGGCTGCGCTTGCGACGCTCGCGACCACGCTCTCAGGCGTCGCAGAGGATTTCATCATCTTCGCCAGCAAGGGGTACGTGGCGCTTGACGACGACTACGCATCGACCTCCTCCATTATGCCTCAGAAGAAGAATCCCGACTCGCTGGAGTTGGTCCGTGCGAGTGCTGGCGACGCCAGTGCCGGACTCAACGGTATCCTCACGACGCTGAAGGGACTTCCTCGCGCGTACAACCGCGACCTCCAGCGCGCGCACGGCCACGCGTTCGAGGCGATCGACGCCGTGACCGAGGCGACAGCGGTGGCGGCCGGTGCGGTCGCCACCGCCGACTGGCACGCAGAGATGCTCGCCGACGAGGCGGGCGAAGGATTCTCCACGGCGACCGGCGTCGCGGACCTGCTCGCTGCCGGCGGGCTCCCGTTCCGCACCGCTCACGAGATTGTGGCGGAGGCGGCCGAACAGGGAGCCGACCGCGAGGCAATCGAATCGGCTGCGACCGACGCAGGTGTCGACCTCGACGAGTACGTCGAGTCCGCCGCGCTCGATGCCGCGCTCGACCCGGCCGAGAGCATCGACTCACGCGACTCGTATGGCGGACCCGCGCCCGAGCAGGTGGCTGGTGCGCTCGAGCGCGCGGCCGGCGACATCGCCGACGCCGAAGCCGCGCTTGCTGCGCGCCGCGAAACACTCACCGAGGGAGTGAGCCTGCTGAATACGGAGGTCGATTCGTATGTTTGAGCCACGACTACGGCGGCGACCACTCCCGCCGTCCCCTGCTGGGGACACATAACACTATTCTGGCATTCGAATCAGAAGACGGCTTTGGACGCGTTCTATCTACGTAGCAGCGGCTCTGAATAGTTCTTTTTGCTTGACAAGTTCGACGGAGTTAAGGATGTGTGGTGTGGATAGATGACTGATGACAGAGTGCATCGAATGTGGAGCAGACGTGAGCCTCCACGACGATTTGGAAGTCGGCGAGATTGTTGATTGTGCGACGTGTGGCGCGGAGCTCGAAGTGCTGGGGACCGACCCCGTCGAGCTGGATACCGCGCCCGAACTGGAGGAAGACTGGGGCGAGTAAGCGATGCGAATCGGCATGTTGTACTCGCGAATCCGCCGGGACGAGAAGCTCCTCCTCTCGGAACTACGCGAGCGCGGCCACGACGTTGTAAAGATTGACGTGCGCAAACAGCGGTTCGGACTGACGGAGCCACCGGCCGACATCAAGGGCTGTGACCTCGTCATCGATCGCTGTCTCGCGACCTCGCGCTCGCGCTACGTCACCCGTTTCGTCGAGCAGTACGACGTGCCGGTTGTCAACGACCCAGAGACAGCGGCCATCTGTGCCGACAAGGCGCGAAACAGTCTCGTGCTCGCGGATGCGGGGATTCCGACCCCTAACACCGAGGTCGCCTTTACCAAGGAGGCCGCGATGGAGATCATCGAGTCGTTCGGCTACCCCTGCGTCATCAAGCCGGTCGTCGGCTCGTGGGGACGACTGATGGCGAAAATCGACACCCGATCTGCAGCCGAAGCCATCCTCGAACACAAAGAGACGCTCGGGCACTACGAGCACAAGGTGTTCTACGTCCAGGAGTTCGTCGAGAAACCGGGTCGCGACATCCGCGTGCTTGCCACCGACGGCGAGCCGGTCGCCGCGATGGCCCGTTCGTCGGACCACTGGCTCACCAACGCTGCGAAGGGTGCGAAGACCGAACATCTCGAAGTGGACGACGAGATGCGTGACCTCGTCGCGCGCGCCAGCGAGTCGGTCGGCGGCGGCCTGCTCGGCGTCGACCTGATGGAGACGGGTGACTCCTACACCGTCCACGAGGTAAACCACACTGTCGAGTTCAAGGCGCTCAACGAGGTCGCCGAAACCGACGTGCCGGGAACCGTCGTCGACTGGCTCGAAGCCCGCGCCGAGGCCGAGATGGAGGCCACCGTATGAAGGCCGCTGTCGTCGGCGGCTCCGGCTTCACCGGCGGCGAGCTGTGCCGGCTTGTCGACGGCCACCCCGAGTTCGAGCTGGTGCAGGCGACCTCTCGCGAGTACGAGAACAAGACAATCGGCCACGCTCACCCGAACCTCCGCCACCTCGACCTCCGCTTCTCGGATCCAACAGACCTCGAATCCGTCGACGTGCTGTTCGCCGCGACGCCACACGGCGTCTCGATGCAGCACATCGACGCGTTCCAGGACGCCGCGGACACCGTCGTCGATCTCTCGGCGGATTTCCGGCTCCCCGAAGAGTCGGCCTACGACGAGTACTACGATGGCCACGACCGCCCGGAGCTGCTGGCCGACGCCGAGTACGCCCTTCCGGAGCTGAACCGCGAGAATCTGCCGGGGGCGAATCTGATCGCCGCCGGCGGCTGTAACGCGACCGCCTCCATCCTCGGGCTGCTCCCGCTGTTCGAGGCAGATATCCTCTCCGGCGACGAACAGGTCGTCATCGACGTGAAGGTCGGCTCCTCGGAGGGTGGTGCGAGCGGCGGACAGGCTGCCTCCCACGCCGAGCGGTCGGGCGTCGTCCGACCCTACGCGCCGACGGGCCACCGTCACGAGGCCGAAATCAGCGAGTATCTCGGCATCGACGTGTCGTTCACCGTCCACGCGGTCGATATGATTCGCGGCGCAAGTGCGACCTGTCACATCTTCCCGAACGGTCCCGTTTCGAAGGGTGACCTCTGGGGAGCCTACCGTGACAGCTACGAGGACGAGCCGTTCGTTCGGCTCGCGTCCGGCGGGAGTGGCGTGTACCGCTACCCCGAGCCGAAGGCCGTCGCCGGGTCGAACTTCGCGGAGGTCGGCTTCGAACTCGACGCCGCGAACAAGCGGCTCGTCGTCTTTTCCGCCATCGACAATATGATGAAAGGCTCGGCGGGACAGGCCGTTCACGCCGCTAACATCGCGTATGGGCTCGACGAGACCGCCGGCCTGGAACACACCGGACTCCACCCGGTGGGAGCGCCGTGATGACTTCTCGCGAATCGATTTTCAGTACCATGACGAACGACGATTTTGCGACGATTACTGGACGTATAATACCGGTGACAGCACCTCGGAAGCCCCCTTCCAGTCCCACCCGGACCGGTCGTTCGGTGGGCACCGCTGTCGGGTGGTCAGCGTGACCGTCGTCGTGAAAATCGGCGGTGCACGCGCGGTCAACCCCGAGGGCGCGCTCGCGGATATCGCCGAGCTGGATGAGGACTGTATCGTCGTCCACGGCGGCTCGACTGCCGTCGACGACACGCTCGACGCGATGGGGAAGGAGCCGGAGTACGTCGAAACGCCCTCCGGTGTCGTCGGCCGATTCACCGACGAGGAGACGATGGACGTGTTCAAGATGGCGCTTCCCGGGCTGGTCAACACTGACCTCGTCACCGGACTTCAGAACGCCGGCGTCGACGCGGTCGGGCTCTCCGGCGTCGACGGTGGGCTGCTCACGGGGAAACGCAAATCCGCCGTCCGTGTCGTCGAAGATGGCAAAAAGAAGATTCGCCGCGGCGACCACTCCGGGACGATTCAGGACGTGAATAGCGACCTGCTCGAAACGCTGCTCGCGGCCGGTTACACGCCGGTTGCCTCGCCGCCGATGCTCGCGGAAGGGACCGCGGTCAACACCGATGCCGACCGCGCGGCCGCGGCGGTCGCGGGCGCACTCGGCGCGACCCTCGTCGTCCTCACCGATGTGGAGGGCGTCTACGCCGACCCCGACGACCCGAGCACGCGCATTGACACCGTCGCGACGCCCGACGAGTACGATGCCCTTACCGACGCCGCAGAGGGATTTATGACTCGGAAGGTGATGGCCGCGACCGAGGCACTCGAAGCTGGCGCACGTGAGGTCGTCGTCGCGTCGGCCAACGCCGAGCGACCGATTCTGACGGCGCTCGATACGGGCGGAACCCATATCCACCCGGAGGCGCTCGAATGAGTTCCTTCGTCTTTTCCGAGAAGCCGATTCCGATGGAGTCGGGAACGGGGGCGACGCTCACGGCACGTGACGGCACCGAGTATCTCGACTTCGGTGCCTCCTACGCCTGCACGCCCGTCGGCCACTGCCATCCGGACGTGGTCGACGCAATCACCGAGCAGGCGAAAGAGCTCCTCTACGTGCAGGCGTCGTACCCGCAGGCGGCCCGCACTGCCCTGTACGACCAGCTCGCCGCGGTCGCACCGGGCGACATCGACAACGTCTGGCTCTGCAACTCCGGAACGGAGGCGAACGAAGCCGCGCTGAAGTTCGCGCGCTCGGCCACGAACCGCACCAAGATTATCGCGACGACCCGCGGCTTCCACGGCCGCACGATGGGGGCACTCGCCACGACGTGGAAAGACAAGTACAAAGCGCCCTACGAGCCGCTCATCGGCGACGTGGAGTTTGTCCCCTATGGCGACGCCGAGGCGATAGCCGAGGCAGTCGACGACGAGACCGCGGCCGTCATCCTCGAACCACTCCAGGGTGAGGGTGGAATCAATCCTGCCTCGACGGAGTATCTGCAGACGGTGCGCGTCCACACTGCACAACACGGCGCTGCGCTCATTATGGACGAGATTCAGACCGGCCTCGGGCGCACGGGGACAATGTGGGCCTGCGAACACCACGACGTAGTGCCGGATATCCTCACCTCGGCGAAGGGACTCGCATCGGGGCTCCCGCTTGGGGCAACACTCGTTCGCGACTGGGTCGCTGACGGCGCAGCCAGCCACGGATCGACGTTCTCGGGCACCCCCGTCGTCTGTGCGGCCGCCGGTGCGACACTCGACATCCTCGAATCCGAGGAGCTGCCGGCCCACGCCGCAGCGATGGGCGAGTATCTCCGCGACCAGCTCCGCGAGCGCGTCGGTGACGACGTGCGCGAGGTCCGCGGCGAGGGGCTGATGGTCGGTATCGAGGTGAAGCGCGGGGCGAATCGGCTGCTGCGCGACCTGGCGCTGAATCATCAGGTGCTCGCGCTTCCGGCCGGGCGGAGCGTCCTCCGACTGCTCCCGCCGCTCGTCGTCGACGAGGGTGACTGCGACGCGGTGGTGGATGCAATCGAGGCGGTCGTCTCGTGAGCCACGCTGCGCTCGCTCCTGACGACAGCGCGGATACGGAGGCCCGTGAACTGCTGTACGACCTCGTCTCCATCCCGTCGCCGACGGGTGAGGAGGGCGAAGCCGCCGAGCGACTGGCTGCCTTCTTCGAGACCAACGACCGCGAGGTGTGGATCGACGATGTGGGGAACGTCCGTGCGCCCGCCGACGACTCCGTGCTGCTCACCTCGCATATCGACACCGTGCCCGGCGAGATTCCGGTTCGCGTCGAGCAGTCCGACGACGTGGCCGAGTACGACGCCGACGGGCCCGTGCTCTGGGGGCGTGGCAGCGTCGATGCGACTGGCCCGCTCACCGCGATGGCCGTCGCCGCCGTCCGAACCGGCGTCTCCTTCGCTGGCGTCGTCGGCGAGGAGGTCGACTCTCGTGGCGCACACCACCTCGTCGAGACGCGCGATGCCCCCGACGCCGTAATCAACGGCGAACCGTCCGGCTGGGACGGTGTCACGCTCGGCTACCGCGGTATCCTCTCGGGCACCTACCTCGCGACCAGTGAGTCTGGTCACACCTCTCGGCCGGAACCGAACGCGATCCAGCACGGGCTGGGGTGGTGGAACCGTGTCGAAGAGCGGTTCGAACACGACCCCTACGAGCCGACGTTCGAGCAGGTGACGGCCAAACCGATCGCCGTCGAGGGTGGCACGAGCGAGGACGGACTCAGCGTCGAGACGACGCTCGACGTACAGCTCCGGGTGCCGCCGCGGCTGTCAGTCGGTGACGTGCGCGAGCGCGCCGACGCCGAACTGGATGCCGGCCACGTGAACTGGCACGACAGCGTCCCGCCGGTGATGGTCTCACCGCGCAGCGAGGCTGCTCGCGCCTTTCGCGTCGCCATCCGTAATGCCGGCGGCGACCCGCGACTGCTCCGCAAAACAGGAACCAGCGATATGAATCTCTTCGCGCCGTGGGACGTGCCGATGGCGACGTACGGTCCCGGGGACTCTGCCCTCGACCACGCGCCCGACGAGCGACTCCCACTCGCGGAACTCGACCGCGCAACGGCGGTTCTTGAGGAGGTGGCGACACGCCTATGACACACTTCACAGACATAGACGATCTGACACGTGATGAACTGGCTGATGTACTCACCCGCGCCGAGGACCTGAAGGAGCGGACTGCTCGCGGCAAGGCCCACCCCGAACTCGCGGGGGCCTCACTCGCGATGATATTCGAGAAACCCTCGACGCGCACGCGCATCTCCTTCGAGACGGGGATGACACAGCTTGGCGGTCACGCGCTCTTTCTCGGGCCGAACGACATCCAACTCGGCCACGGGGAGCCGATCAAGGACACAGCGCGCGTCCTCTCGCGGTACGTCGATGCCGTGATGGCTCGGATGTTCGACCACTCCGACGTGACCGAACTCGCGGAGTACGCCTCGATTCCCGTCGTCAACGGACTGACTGACGACGCCCACCCGTGTCAGACCCTCGCCGATCTGCTCACAATCCGGGAGCTGACGGGCGGTTTCGACGCCTCTGTCGCGTGGGTCGGCGACGGCAACAACGTCTGTCGCTCGCTCATCAAGGGCGCGGCGATGACTGACCTCGACTTAACCGTCGCGACGCCCGACGGCTACGGCCCCGGGAGCGACGTGCTCGACCGCGCGGTTGAGCTCGGTGGCGAGCCGACGCTCACCGATGATCCCGATGCCGCCATTGCCGACGCCGATATCGTCTACACCGACGTGTGGGTGTCGATGGGCCAAGAGGACGAGCGCGAACAGAAGCTCGCTGCCTTCGACGGCTTCCAAATCACTCCGGAACGGCTCGGTGACCGCCACCTGATGCACTGTCTCCCCGCCCACCGCGGTGAGGAGGTTACCGACGCCGCGCTCGAAAGCGATAACGCCGCTATCTGGCAGCAGGCAGAGAACCGTCTCCACGCACAGAAGGGGCTACTTGCCGGTCTCGTCTGATTCACCACTCTCCCTTTCTCCCCCGAAAGTCGGTTACTGTCGGTAACGTTTTTCACTCCGGTCTCAAACTTCCGGCTATGAGTGACAGCGAGACCAACGATCAACTCGAAGTGTGGTGTGCCGGCGAGGAATGGTGTCCGATTACCGCGACTGCGACCATCCTCGGTAAAAAGTGGCACCCGGTTATCATCCACCGGCTCATCGCCGAAGAACGCGGCTTCAACGATCTCCAGCGCGCCGTCGACGGTATCTCTTCGAAGGTACTCTCCGACTCGCTCGAACAGCTCGAGGGACACGGACTGGTTGCCCGCGAGGTAGTCAGCGAGAAGCCGTTCCGCGTCGAGTACTCCGTCACCGACCGGGGTGCCTCCCTCGAACCCGTCATCGCGTCGATGCGCGAGTGGGGCGAGACACATCTCGCCGCCGAGAATTAACTGTCGCGACCGCCCGCTATTTGTGTACTGACCGCTCACGTGGGATATGGCCGACCTGACGCTACCCGACCATCCCACCCCACCCGAAGGAGCTGACGACGTGTGGCTCCACTGCATCGAGTGTTCACACACCCTCCCGCCGTTCGACGACGTCGTGTTCACCTGTCCCGAGTGCGACGGCCTGCTGGAGGTTCGCTACGCAGACTACCCCACCTTCGATGACTTCTCCGGCGACGAGCGTGTGTGGCGCTACAGCGCCGCGCTCCCGTTTGAGACGGGCGTCTCACTCCCCGAGGGTGGCACCCAACTCCACGAAGTGCCGCGGCTGGAGACCGATATCGGTGTCCGAACCCTCCGCGTCAAACACGAGGGCATGAACCCCACCGGCTCGTTCAAGGATCGCGGGATGACCGTCGGCGTCAGAGTCGCACAGGAACTCGGTGTCGACCGGCTCGCCTGCGCCTCGACGGGGAACACCTCCGCCGCCCTCGCCGCCTACGGCGCCCGCGCCGGCCTCGAAACGCTCGTCCTGCTGCCGGCAGGAAACGTCGCTGCCGGGAAAATCGCACAGGCGAGTCTCCACGGTGCGCGTATCCTCGAGGTCGACGGGAATTTCGACGACTGTCTCGACCGCGTACAGGACCTTGCCACCCGCGGCGAGGCGTACCTGCTCAATTCGCTCAACCCCTACCGACTGGAGGGGCAGAAGACGATCGGCCTCGAAATCCTCGAACGGTTCCGGAACGAAGAGGGTCGCTTCCCGGACCGCATCGTGCTCCCGGTCGGGAACGCGGGCAATACCGCCGCGCTGTACAAGTGTTTCCGCGAGCTGGTCTCCTCTGGTGCGCTCGCACCTGGCGACGTACCGAAGCTCACCGGCGTACAGGCGGCGGGCGCTGCGCCGATGGTCGAGGCAATTGAGGAAGGACGCGAGGACACTCGCCGCTGGGAGGAGGTTGAGACCATCGCGACGGCGATTCGCATCGGTAATCCCGTTAACGCCCCGAAGGCCCTTCCCGGAATTCGCGAGACGGGCGGGACGGCTGTCGCCGTGACCGACTCCGAAATAACCGACGCACAGCGTGACCTCGCAGGTGAGGGTATCGGTGTCGAGCCCGCGAGCGCTGCGAGCGTCGCCGGGCTTCGCAAGCTCGTCGCGCGCGGCGATATCTCCACCGGCGAAGATGTCGTCTGTCTCACGACCGGCCACCTGCTGAAAGACCCCGACGCTGCGGCCGCCGCCGGCGAGGATCCCGAGGACGTCCCGAACGACACCGACGATATCCTCCGGCATCTCGCCGGCAAATCTATCGGCGGTAGTGGTCTGTTTGGTCGCCTGCGTCAGCTGCTGTAACGGTCGTCACTCGGCGAAGACGTGACTACCGCTCTGTGATTGGCTCGTCGGTACTGATTGCCTCAACGCCCAGTTCCGCGGCAGTCTCAAGGAACTCGGCGGTCGGTCCTGCCTCCGGCGTGCCCGCCTGAACGTGTAGCCCGCGGTCGTGGGCGGCGGCGACGATATCGGGATATGATGTCGGCAGTCGTTACTTGTCGGAGACCTGGCGAACCGACTGTTGAATCACGATTCGTGCAACGTTCTGACTATACTCGACTGTTCGCCGAAGACTATCAAGCAGTCGCCCGACCAAATGGGCCTCTGCTGCTTCATCGTGATCGTACAGTGTTCGATCTAACGTCGCAATTTCATCCAACAGCGCATCGCACTCCTCGAGCACCCGGTCACCAGCTTCCACATCGGAACTCATCAGCAGGATTTTTGAAGCTTTATCGATACTTTGCTGGGCGTGAGCGGCGAGTGATTCAATCTCTTCGTGGAACTCATCGGGAACGGTTGCCGCTACGTCGACGGTAAGCGAGGCGATCCGTTCTGCGTGGTCTGCCACACGCTCCAGCTGTCGTCCGACATAATAATACTCAAATATATCCTGACGATTGTGCCCCAACTGTCGCACCTCCTCGAGACTGCTAATCGCCCGGCGGAAGTGACGCGTGAGCAGGGCAAACAGCTTGTCAGCCTCAGCGTCCCGCTCAATCGCGCTCTTTGCGAGTTCAGAATCGTCTTCAAGCAGTGCAGAAACCGCGTCGCGATACATCGACGTAGTCACGAGTCGCAGCCGTAAGGTACTCTTTCTGATGTCGAGATTCTCTGCTCCAGCGAGGTTCTGTAGCGTGATACTGTGACTATCAGCCTCCATAACTTCGAGTCCAGTGAACCCTGCCGTTGCCTCGGTGACGGTCCGTCGGACCGTGTCGTCAATTTCACTGCTGCTCTGGAGGGTGATCTCTCCAAACCCAACCGCATACAGCGCTATCAGTCGGTTCTGAATTTGCCTAGGTGACAACCGACCAATCGAGAGCGTCCGCTTCCATTTTTCTGCACCCGAGCGCTGATCGGTTGTTAACTGAAGCGTTCCATTCTCCTGTGGGTGGAGAAACAACACTGACCCCGCCTCAATCCCATGTTCTATTGCCCAGGTTTTGGGGAGCGAGACTGTGTAGGTACTGCCTCCCGACATCTGGACCTTCCGCGTCTCCATATAACAGACGTAGTTTCACGCTGAATCTGAAAGTTCGTATTTTGAATATATCTTCATCTATACTGCTATATTCTCTCTGTACTTTCGCCACCGCAGCTATATGCAGACGGCCCTCCGGCGTGAAGACATATGTCCGAATTTGAATTCAACAGGACTACTGATCGCACTAAGCGAGAACGGAGACTCATCGAAATTATCGAAGCAATCGATGAAGACGCGCCGGAGACGAAAACAGCACTTGCCGACGCGACCGGTCTCTCTGATAACTACCTCTCAGAACTCCTTCGCGAATTGAAAAATAATGGTCTCATCACCAAGGCATACGTCGTTGATGAGGCTGCGGTGTTCGATGCGACACAGTCACTCTCGATTTTTGAGCCTGATGATATCGATGAGGGCGACCAGCCACGCAGACACGAGGTCAATATCTGGCGACTGTTCGACCGGCTCAACGATCTTGACGCAGTCACAATGCGCCAATACGAAGCTGCACGTGCATCATTCGACGGAGCATCTCCCGACGAAGCGGCAGAGGATTTAGAGCCGCTCGCAAATGAACGTTCACGCGTTGTGTTCGAGGAGTTAAAATCGATGACACTATCGACAGCGTGGCCCGGTAACCGCGTTGCTGCCGACCTAAGTACGATCGCGATGAACCTGGAAATTGTCGGTGACAGAGCGTGCTTCCTCTCAGACGGGGCACAGACACAGTCCGTCCCGAAGACGAGCGCTGTCAACGAACGCATATCCAGAAATTTTCACCCAAGGGACTGAGGTACACCAGCTGATGGAGCAAATTCTCTTCGAGATGGAGCTTGATCTTCTTGACACCCTCTACGGGGTTGAAGATGATATTCACCGAAACCTGAACGAGCTGTTCGAACTCGTCACCACGTATGATCCGGAGCAGTACGGCCACCTAACATCGCTATCACGGACGCTCGAACAGACGATCTATTATTGGGTACACACCGCAGAGCTTGCTGTGCAACTTCACTCAGGTATCACTCCGGAGCATATATCTAATCTGTAATCATTTCACTTCCAGACTGATATATAGTGTTCTTAGCAAGACGGAACGACTTCCCCGCCCACAACTCGCCTGATGGCCGAAATTGACATTGGATTTGTAACGACCAGTGGAATGGAGTGGCGTGAAGCAATCGATGTAGCTGCGGATCTCGATCTCGATTTCGTGGAACTATGGATGGATGGACCAACTGCACACACAAAATTGGCCGACCAGACTGACGACATCGCAGCTACGGCCGTAGATGCAGGAGTTGAGCTTCTGTGTCATCTTCCGTTTCCACTCGATATCGGGTCTCCGTATGACCCCGTCCGTACGGCAAGTATCGATGTTTTGAAAGAGAGTATTCGTATCGCTGCAGCTGCCGGAGCGCAGAAAGGCGTCGTCCACCCTCGATCCGTCGCCTACAGCGGCGCGTGGACAGACGATGAAATTAGAGACGCCGTTTACAAATCGATCCGAGAGGTACATCGGTATGGTACAGAAGTGGATCTGGAGGTGTGCCCGGAGAACCTCTTCGAGAGTCGCTTCACGATCCACAGTATGCCGGCACTCCTGTCTGAAACTCCCGCGAAGATGACCCTAGACACTGGACACGCACGCGTCGCTGGTATGTCCGATGACGAACTACTTGGCTTCGTAGATGAGTATGCGTCGCAGATCTCACACATCCACCTCAACGAAACTCGACACGACGCAGACGAACATCTGCCACTCGGTATGGGCACGATGCCATTTGCCCAGTTGCTCACACAGCTTCGTGGCGTTGACTGGGATGGAACCGTATCGATGGAAGTGATGACCGGAGATACCGATTATCTCGAAATGAGCAAACAGAAGCTCGACGCGCTACGTTGACGGCGTACTCCGCGCCGATCAACTGACTGTCTTCGTGGGAATTTGTTGTGCTCTCGATAGCACTATTGACGTAACAAAGCTGTCCGGACAGCGGCGGACGAGTGACTGCTGGCACAGCCGCGCTACTGGACAATCATATATTACCCAATGAATACTGAAGCCGCTATCCTCGCAATCCCCAGATGCGTATGACAGACTCACGGTCCACAACTCGGCGCACATTCCTGACCAGCAGCACGGCTGTAGCAGCTGGCCTCGGATTATCAGGATGCACGACGAACAGCGGGACAAATACCTCCACAGGTAGCACTGGAGGCGGTAGTTCGAACGCAAACTCGAACACTATCGACATCTGGCTCGCCTGGGGTGGCTACTACGAGTCTATCTATGATGAGATGCTGGGGCAGTTCGAATCGCAGTACCCTGATTATACGATCAACTACACGAGCAAAGGGAACTATCGAGAAACGCTCAATGCGGTGTTCACGGCTGCACAGGCCGACAACGAACCCGATATTGCCCATCTCGGATCTGGTGCGACGGTCTCGATTATGAATAGTGGTGTGTTCGAGCCGATCTCTGATATCGCTGGTAGTCAGTTCGATCCATCGAACTACACCGGCGCATCTGTGCGTCCGTTTGAGATCGAAGGGAAGGTTCGCGCACTCCCCTTTGGTTCCTCACAGATCATTATGTTCTACAACCGTTCGCTCTTCGAGGAGGCAGGACTTGATCCAGAGAGTCCACCTGCGTCACTTGAATCGCTTCAGAGCGCTTCCCAAACTATTGTCGATTCTGGTGCTGCAGAGTACGGTATCACGTGGCCCAACGCTGCATGGTGGCCGCTCAGTTGGATGCAGGAGATGGGACAGCCACTGACAGACGCGGAGAATGGCCACGCAGGAGAACCATCGACACTCCACCTGACCAGTGACGCATCGCTTGAGATTGCGCGCTGGTACGAGGGGATGGCCGAATCCGGGCTGTATATGAATCCCGGTATCGAATCGTGGTCTCCGGCACGCCAGGCGTTCATCACCGGTGACTCCGCGATGCACATGACGTCTGTCGGGTCGATGGCCGGAGAACTGAGTGCTGCTAACGAGAACGGTATCGATCTTGGGGCTGCTGCGCTGCCAACGCCGTCCGCGAATGGAATGGGTCACAATGCTGGGACGGCAGCGCTGTGGGCTCGAAGCGGACTCACTGGTGAGAAACGTGAGGTGGTTCGTGATCTTATGCTATTCCTCACCAATCCCGATCAGCAGGCATACTGGCACAAATCGACTGGGTATTACCCGACGAATAAGGGAGCGATTGACCAGCTGGAGTCCGAAGGCTGGTACGAAGAGAATCCAGCATTCGGTGTCGCAAAAGAGCAACTCCTCTCGTGGGAAGATTCGGTCGCGACTCGTGGGGCTGCGATGGGCTCGTCTGCACAGATCACGCGAATCATCGCCGAACAGCAAGAGCGTATGTTCCAGGGCGGTACTGACGCCGAAACCGCTATGCAGACAGCAAAAGAGGAAGGTGAGCGCGTGCTCGAACAGTACGACCGCGCCTGAGATGTCACGCGAAATTTACAACTCGAACTGGCAGGGCTATCTGCTGTTGTTGCCGATTGTAGCGCTAAGTCTCATCTTTGCCTACTATCCGGCACTGGATACCTTCCGACTGAGTCTGTTCAAAACGTCCACCTTCGGACTGAACAGCGTGTACGTCGGGTTTGAGAACTTCAACCGACTACTATCGTCTGGATCGTTCCAGTACAGTCTGATTATTTCCCTCGTTTTTGCTGTCGTCGTTGTCGTGGCGACGCTTGCCGTGTCACTGTATATTGGATACCTGATTCATCGCGTCCTTCAGGGATCCTCACTATATCTTGTGGCTGCAATCTGGCCATACGCCCTTCCATTAGCAGTCTCAGCTCTCCTGCTCAGCTTCTTGTTCCACCCAACTGTTGGCATCGTCACACGAGCGCTGGAAACAATTGGAATCGCGTTCCAGTGGCGCAACGACCCTGTGCTGGCGTTCCTGATGGTTGCACTCGCAACGACGTGGAAGCTAATCGGCTACAACGTGATTTTCATCGTCGGCGCACTCGCGACAGTCCCGAAAAGCTTGGAGGAGACAGCCCGACTTGATGCCGTCAGCTCGTGGCAGCTCATCAGGCGAGTGTATCTACCGCTCATCTCGCCAACAATCGCCTTCTTAATTGTCCTCAACACAATCGAAGCGCTGTTTCGACCGTTCCCTGTTGTGGATCTGATGACCAAAGGTGGTCCCGGCGAGGCGACGAATCTGATCATCTACAAAATCTATCAAGATGCCTTCGCGTATCAGAATCTCGGCGTTGCCGCCGCCGAGTCAATCATTCTGTTCGTCATCTCTGGCGTCCTCATGTATACTCAGATCCGTCTCTCTGACAGTTATGCACACTTCGGATAACAATGGTTACAAATACAACTGACAACGACGACACGGACGACGTTGCCACACGGCCCACATCGAACACCAACTTCGGCGTTCGTGATGGGCTTGCTGATATCTACGACCAAGTCGGGCTCCACGTACTGCTCGTGATCACGCTGACGATCATCAGCGCGCCGATCGTCTTGGCAGTTATGTTCTCGACGCAATCGGCAAGCCAGATCCTGAATATCGGCGGTCTCGGCTTCGGCAGTGAAGCTGTCGACAATTACTGGACAGTGTTGACTGAGTATGGATTCGCCCGATACATTATGACCACCGCAATCGTCGCGATTGCGACCGCAGTCGGAAAGGTCACGGTATCGCTCCTCGCCGGACTCGCGATTGTCTACTATGACGTGCCGTTCAAGCGAGGCCTGTTTCTTCTGCTACTGTTGACGCTGATGCTCCCTGTCCCAGTTCGCATCGTTCCGTTGTACGAACTGATGATTCGCTTGGGATGGCAGGATACGCTCTTAGCGTTGATTGTGCCAGCGCTTGCGTCCCCGACGGCCCTCCTGGTATTGCGACAGAAATTCCGCTCGATCCCAACCTCTCTCGTCGAGAATGCCCGACTTGACGGAGTTGGACCGATTCAATTCCTATTTAAAATACTGTTGCCGATGTCCCGGGGTATGATCGTCGGCCTTCTCGGAATTGCGTTTATATGGGGATGGAATCAGTATCTGTGGCCGCTCATCGTAATTTCCTCCGAACAGAAACAGGTAATTCAGGTCGGTATCTCGCAACTGCAGGGAAGTGTCGCTGCCGGTCGACCGCTCTGGGGCCTCATTATGGCCGGAACGGTGTTGGCCCTCGTCCCGCCGTTGCTCGTTATGATTGGGCTGCACCGATCGCTGTTAAAAACATTCAACTACCAAACACAATGACCTCGACACAACACACATCGGTAACGACGCCGTTGGTATCGCCAGCCGACTGCCACCAGCCACAGCGGTGGTCGCAATGACGAGCATCGAACTGTCTGGCCTTCGGAAGGAATTCAGTGATGTTGTTGCCGTCGACGATATCGACCTGTCGGTCAATGATGGCGAATTCCTCGTTATCGTTGGCCCGTCGGGTTGTGGAAAGAGTACGACGCTCCGGACGATAGCCGGCCTTGAGACGGTCACCGACGGTACCATTCATTTCGGTGACCGAGCGGTCCAGTCGGTCGACCCAGAAGACCGTGATGTCGCGATGGTGTTCCAGAACTATGCTCTCTACCCGCATATGACCGCCCGGCAGAATATGTCGTTCGGTGCTGCGTCTGCAACCGGGCTGGGAAGCGAGGAGATCGACAAGCAAGTTGAAGCAGCCGCCGAAACCCTTGAGATCCAAGCGTTGCTTAATCGCCAACCTGACGAACTCTCTGGCGGTGAACAACAACGAGTCGCGATTGGCCGTGCGCTCGTTCGCGATCCAGATGTCCTGTTGATGGATGAGCCACTGAGCAATCTGGACGCGAAACTCAGAACGGAGATGCGAACCGAACTGCAGGCCCTCCACGCCGAACTCGCAACAACGACCGTCTATGTCACCCACGATCAGACGGAGGCGATGACACTTGCAGACCGGGTTGCGGTGATGCGAGATGGAGCCGTCCAGCAGGTTGATGACCCACAGCATATCTACGATTACCCTGCAAATCGCTTTGTTGCCGGCTTTATTGGCAGTCCCTCAATGAATATTCTACATACACGAATTGAGTCTCGTGGCGGCCGCACGGCTGCGACCGGTGTCGACTACGATGTTCAACTTCCCGATACACCGGGAACGGTCACTGAGGCGGCTCTGGGTATCCGTCCCGAGGATATCCACTTACTCACTAACGTCGACCACACGTCTGAGCCCGAAATTCAATTGTCTGCGTATGTGACCGAATCACTGGGCGATACGCTGCTTGTGCACGGTCACGTTGGTGATGACTCGATGACTGTCGCTGTCGATCCCCACCGAGAGATCACGACCGGTGACACGCTGGAGTTGGCATGTGACCCCGACCGTATCCACCTGTTCGACCCAGATAGCGGCGAAGCAATCTACCACAGCTCAGGAGTACAATCTGCTGAAGCTCCTCCTATTCGCCGATGAATCGACTAGGAGCCCCTCGACATTCGAGTCAGACGGCCTCGGTGAGCAGCTATCGACAAGCGAGGAGAGACAGATGACGACAGACCATACTGCAGTGTTCTTCGATATGGATGGGGTCATCGTACAGACAGCAGCGATCTGGAAACAGATCGAAACTGAGGAGATCCTGCCGGAAGTCACGGCAGATACCGTCGATCCAGGTCTCATTCGTGGCCTCAGTATCAACGATGCCTACGATCAGCTGCTTGCTGCACCAGTGACACTCACTGTCGATCGTGAAGCGTTCCAGGAGCTGTATCGCATATGGGCCGGTGAGGTGTATCGTGAGAAAGCGACGCTTCTCAGCGGTTATCATCGCTTCCTGAAGCGAATTAACCGGAACGACATCACTACCGGGCTCGTGTCTGCTTCCCCTCGTGAGTGGGTCCAGCTAGTGCTTGCTCGGTTCGAACTCGAACAAGCGTATGACACCGTTGTGACGGCGTCCGATATCGAGGGAGCCGCGAAACCGAGTCCACACATCTATGAGCGGGCCGCATCTGACGTAGGTGTAGAACCGGAACGGAGCCTCGCTGTTGAAGATTCTTCCTATGGAATTCAGGCTGCGAGGGGCGCAGGTATGTACTGCATCGCCCTCCGCGGGCAAGGCAATGCAGACGCAGACCTAAGTAGCGCTGATGAGACTGTCGCGACTGCTGACTCCCTCTACTACTCCATAGCTGAGCTCCTCGATCTCCCTGACGTTCCTCAGGAGCACAATCACTCCTAGCAGGTACTGATCAGACGACCAGCTCGATACGCCGTACAACTTCTTCTGCTCGCCCGGAGCTGAGCCGCCTCGCAGTCCCGACAAAATCCTTTCTCGACGATCTGATTCACGCCCCACGTGCTCCCTCACTCGCGCCGGTACCGACTCACTATCAGCACGGCGACGACAAGCACCACGCCACCGACGGCACGACGCGATGTTCCGACTGTGTGTGCAAACACCGCGCCGACCGGCCCTGACGGCGCGAAGACGACCGCCGTCCGTCCGAACCCATCAGTCACCGAGGCCGGCCACACTGCGTCTCCGTCTATCTGTTCACCGTTCCCCGGAACACGGTGTGCGACTGTCCCGTCCGGCCCTCGAACGGCGACCCGGTACGCACCAATCGAGGGTCGGTAGCTCGACTGGTCGAAATCGAACACCCGGATACCGCCGATCCGTCGCTCCGCCGGCGTCTGTCCGCCGTAGGTAATCGTGACCTGCTGGCCGTTGAGTGTCGCTGTCAGATTCTGCGGACGCGTGACGATACGCGTGCTCTGGGTGACGCGCTGTCGGTAGCGCTCGTCAGTCCGGAGTCGGTCTGCCGTCTCCTCACTCACAGTCGCCGTCTCCACCCACGTCGTCGTCCCGTCGTCGTGAACCGTGACGGTGAGCGAACTATCCAGTATCGTCGCCTCGGGCTGGTCGGGCGGGTAGCCCTCGTCGTCTGCCAACCCACAAACGCCGCACACGTCGACGGGCGGTGGTGCGGCGACGCCGGCGCTCGCAGTGAGGACGAGCAGGGGAACAAATAGGAGCGCGAGGAGAGCTGTCGGGAACCGTCTCATACCCGAATCGTGACAGCCAGAGATAAAGAACCTGCCTTATCGGCTGATGTCGACGCCGTCGAGCGCGATGTAGGTGATGTCGATGATGCGGTCGTCGGCGAGCAGCTGCTCGCGTGCGGCCTCCGGAATCTCGTGGTCGACGTTGTAGACGGTGAGCGCCTCGCCGCCGATGGTCTCGCGGGCGTTGTACATCCCGGCGATGTTGATGTCGTACTCGCCCATCACGGAGCCGATGAGGCCGATGACGCCCGGCTCGTCGGTGTTGCGCGCGATAACCATCTGGCCGCCGGGAATCGCGTCGACGCGGTAGCCGTCGATGCGGACGATACGCGGGTCCTCGCCGGCGAACAGCGTCCCGCAGACGGCGACGGAGTCCGTCGCCGTCGCTCGACGGTGACGGTGACGAGGCTCTGGAAGTCCTCCGACTGGCGGCGCTTGCTCTCGGTTACCTCGATGCCGCGCTCCTCGGCGGTGCTCTGTGCGTTGACGCTGTTGACGTGGAGCTGTGACGGCTCGAAGACGCCCTTCAGCGCGCTCGCGGTGACGAGATCGATATCCTCGTCGGCGATGTCGCCCTCGTAGGCAATTTCGACGCGCTCGATGCGATCGTCGAGCAACTGGACGGCGATTTCGCCTGCCGTCTCGGCGATACCGAGATACGGCTCGACGCGCGGGAAGGCGGCGGCGTCCATCGACGGCGCGTTTAGCGCGTTCACGACCGGCTCGTCGGCGAATGCCGCGAGCACCTGGTCGGCGATCGAGGTGGCGACGTGCTCCTGTGCCGCGCTTGTGGAGGCTCCCAGATGCGGCGTGACGATGATGTCGTCTACGTCGAGTAGCGGCGAGTCGTCGGGAAGGGGTTCCTCGCCGAACACGTCGAGTGCCGCGCCCGCGAGTGTGCCGTCCTCGACGGCTGCGGCGAGCGCCGGCTCGTCGATGATGCCGCCGCGGGCGCAGTTGACGACGTAGCCGCCCTCGAGCTTCGCGAGTTCGTCCTCGCCGATGAGGTTCTCCGTCTCCGGCGTCAGCGGCGTGTGGATGGTGAGGAAGTCGGCCTGGTCGAGAACGGTCTCCAGCTCGTCGACGAGCTCCGCCCCGATCTGCTCGGCGCGCTCCTCGGAGATGTACGGGTCGTAGGCGACGAGATCCATCCCGAGCGCGGAGAGTCGCTTAGCAACCTCCTGACCGACGCGGCCGAGTCCGACGATACCGAGCGTCTTGGCGTTCACCTCCGTGCCGAGATAGTCACTCTTGGCCCACTCGCCGTTCTTGAGCCGGCTGTGGGCCTGTGGAATCGAGCGCGCGCTGGCGAATGCCATCGCGACGGTGTGTTCGGCGGCGGCGCGGACGTTGCCTTCCGGGGCGTTCGCGACGATGACGCCGTGGTCGGTCGCGGCGTCGATGTCGATGTTGTCGACGCCGATGCCGGCGCGGCCGACGATGACGAGGTCGGGCGCGGCCTCGAACACGTCCTCGGGTGACTTCGGTTCCCGAGCGGACGATGAGCGCGTTGGCGTCGGCGACCGCGTCGAGCAGCGCGTCGCCCTCCAGTTCGTAGCCTGTTTCGACCTCGTGGCCGGCCTCACGGAGCCGGTCCATACCGGCGTCTGCGATGGGGTCCGTGACGAGTACCTTCATACGGAGAGCGGGGAGCGGCGCGTGGTTAACGCTTTGCTCCTCGACAGCTTTCACCCGTGTCCAAGCACAGCGCTTATCGGCGACTCTGTAAAAAGACGGGTAATGGCCGTCATCGGAACCGTCGGGCTACCGGGCAGCGGCAAGGGTGAGTTCGCCAGCGTCGCGAACGACCTCGACATCCCGGTCGTCACGATGGGTGATGTTATCAGAACGGAGTGTCGTCGTCGCGGACTCGACCCCGCAGACCACCACGGCGAGGTCGCACAGGCGCTCCGTGAGGAGGATGGCCCACTCGCCATCGCCGAACGCTCTATTCCGATCGTCCGAGACGCGCTCGAACACAGCGACACCGTCGTCGTCGACGGGCTTCGGTCGGCCGCCGAGCTCCAGCAGTTCCGCACCGCCTTCGGCGACGAGTTCGAGCTTATCGCCGTCGAGGCTTCCTTCGAGGAGCGGGCACAGCGTATCGACGCCCGCGGGCGGGACAACAGCGCGAACGAGACCCTCCGTCAGCGGGACGAGCGCGAACTCGGCTTCGGGCTCGGCGAGGCAATCGAGCAGGCCGACCGCACCATCGAGAACGACGGCTCGCTCGAACAGTTCCACGACCAGGTCCACGAGATACTCCAATGATATTTTCCGTCGACGTGCGGGCGGAGACGCCCGTCAACGAGACTGAGCTGCCAGACCGCGTCGAGCGCGCCGTCCGTACCGTCTTTCCCGACGCCGATGTCACCGTCGAGGAGGGACTGCTCGTCGCCGAGACACACGACCTCGCGCACTTTTCTGAACTCCTCCACGAACAGGAGATTCTCGACACTGCGCGCAACGCATTCGAGGTGGACGAGTCGGGCTTCTCCTTCCGGCTGAAGAAGGCCGCCGCCTTCGAGGGGAGAGTCAACTTCGCCGTCGGCTCACCGGGCGAACTCGGCGTTATCGACGTGCGCGTCGACGTGCGTGAACCCTCCGTCGAGCAGTATATCGACCACGTCATTCCCTCCACCGAGGAGGGCGAACCCGTCTAGAGCCCGGACACCTGAATCGCGACCCACTCGGAGTAGTCGCGCCGTCGCCACAGTCGCACTTCCGTCACCCACTTCACCCACTGGAAGCCGCGGCGTCCGGGCGCGACCAGTCGCATCGGTCGCCCGTGACCGTGGCCCAACGGCTCGCCGTCGACGTGTGTCGCAAGCAGCGCGTCCCGCGCCTCGTCGAGCGAGAGTGACCACCGGTAGCCCGTCACCGAACGGAACTGCACCCACGACGCCCCGGACGCTGGCGTTGTGGTGTCGAGTAGCTCGCCGACCGACAGCCCGCGCCACTCGTGTTCTGAGTACCAACCGCTGGTGCAGTCGAGCAGCGCGCGCTGTTCATCCTCGAACGCGAGGTCGTCGCGACCGAACTCCCGTTCTGTCTCGACTGCGCCCGTCACCGACAGCGTCCACGTGTCGGTGTCAATTGGCTCGGGATCGTCTGCGACCCACGACGTCACGGGGAAGTCGTTTCCCTCACCTGAGCCCTGCTCGCGCGACCCGGTGTAGCGGCGGGCCGTGCCGAGCACGTCGCTCGCTCGGTAGGCTGCAGCCCCCAGCGTCACCATTCCGACCCACGCGAGCGTCTGCCGGCGGTCGTGGAGACTCGCTCGCGAGGGGATTCGCAGGCGGTCACGCAGATGGACGACGAGTACGACCGTCGTCGCCCCTCCGAGAACGGCGTGAACGAACAGCAGCGTGAACGCCCCCGGTAGCACGACTCCGAACACCCACGCGATACCGGTCGCGAGCGCGGCCACGGCGAGCGCGGTGAGCAGTATCGAGATGGCTACGCGACCGGAACGTGCGCGCACGCCGGCCCTGACGCGAGCGCGGACGCGCCACAGCTTCAGCGCCAGAAAGCCGACGAGCGTGACGCCGACGCCGCCGTGGAGGAGAAACAGCCACGCGTCGCCGGGGCGCGCCACCAGCCCGGCCAGTCCCGTCGCGAGCGCGATAGCCACCCCCGCGAGCAAGGAGTAATCCACGGTATCGGCGTTCATACGCCCGAATACGGTTGCTCGTACTTGAGCGTTCGACTGGTTTGACGGCGCAGCAACACTTATGAATGACAAATTTGTTTTCCAGGATATGTCTCGCACCGTCCTCTACGCGGAGGTGGATACGGAGCGGCGGACCGCCGTGGCCGACGCGTTCGGCGAGACGGCGGACATCTCGACTGTCGGCGTCGAGTCGCTTCGGGCGGCTCGCGAGCAGTTCGCTGCGGAGAGGATGGATGCGATCGTCACGGGAGCGACACTCACGGACGGAACCGGCGACGACCTCGCGGCGCTGGCCCGCGCTACCGCGCCCCAGCTCCCGCTGTTTCTGTACGCCGACGGTGTCGCCGGACTCGACGTGACGGACCACGACGTGACGTTCACCGAGCGGTACGACGCCCGTCGTCTCTCACCTCCGGCGCTCGCCAAGCAGCTCGGGCTGGCGCTCGAGGGCTCGGTCGCGAGCCCTCACGCGGAGCGCGAGGCGGCTCGACTGGCCGCGCTCGACGGCTACGATATCGACGCGGCGCGTGTGCTCCCGTTCGACCGACTCACCAGGCTAGCGGCGGATTCACTCGGTGTGCCCGTCTCGTTCCTCAGCTTTCTCACGGACTGTGACCAGTTCCTCTTGGGTAGTACCGGTATCGACCGGGACCGATTCGACCGCGCGAACTCGATCTGTACGCACGGGTTGACAGAGCCGTCGCACTTCGCCGTCGAGGACCTCCTCGCTGACCCGCGATTTGCCACCATCGACGACCTCCTGGATGCGGGAATGCGCTCGTATCTTGGTGTCCCGCTCCGGACGCCCGGCGGCGAGTCGCTGGGTATGTTCTGCGTGATGGACACCGAGCCACGGGAGTACGGCGAGCGCGACGTGCAGCGACTGCGCGGCTTCGCTCGCACCGCGATGGATATGCTCGCGCTGCAGCGGCCGGACCCGCTAGATTCGGCCTTCGACTCCTAGCTGGAGAAGAGACTGGTGTGGACGGGCGCGAAATCATCACCTTCGTCGCGTTCGACCGTATCGGAGACGGCACTTCCCCGCACACCCGAATCGAGGAAATCACCCAACGGAGGTCCGACGTGCTCCGGCTCGACGAGGAAGGCGTCGTGGCCGTGGTCCGATTCGACGACGTGGTGGGCGCTTCTGGTCCCGGTCGCCCGGAACGCCTCAGCCAACTCCTCGCCCTGTTCCGTTGTGAAGTGCCAGTCACCGGTGAACGAGACGACGAGCGCCTCGCCGTCGAAGGCAGCCAGCGCGTCACCGTCGGACTCATAGCCCCCCGCGAGGTCGTAGCTGTCCATCGCGCGGGTCAGATACAGATACGCGTTGGCGTCGAATCGCTCGGCGAACCGCTCGCCGTTGTAGTCGAGATACGACTCCACCTCGCGGTACGGGAAGAACCCGGCGGCGGGATCGAGCTCGAACGCGTCGCGCGCGGCGTCCATCCCGGCAGATCGACGACCGAACTTCTTGGCCATCGATGACTTCGAGAGATACATCACGTGGCCGAGCTGGCGGGCGAGCGCGAGTCCCTGCACCGGATCGGGGCCGTCGCCGTAGTAGTCGCCGTCCTGCCAGTTCGGGTCGGTCGTGATTGCTCGCCGGGCGATAGATTCGAGGGCGAGACACTGCGCGTCGAGTCGCGCGCCCGTCGCGACCGCGAGCACTCTGTCCACGTGGTCAGGGTGACGTTTCGCCCAGTCGAGGGCGTTCATCCCGCCGACGGACCCGCCCATAACTGCGTGGAGATTCGGCACGCCGAGCTCGTCGAGCAGGAGTCGCTGAGCGCGCGTCCAGTCGGCGACCGTCACGGCGGGAAAGCGCGTCCCCCACGGCTCGCCGTCAGGGGCCTCGGCGGGCGGGCCGGAGGAGCCGTAACACGATCCGGGGACGTTCGCACAGATGACGAAGTAGTCGTTCGTGTCGACGGCCTTTCCCGGCCCGACGATGTCGTCCCACCACGCTGCGGCCTGTCCGGCCGTGTCGTCACGTCGGCGACGGCCGGCGACGTGCTGTGAGCCGGTGAGCGCGTGACAGACGAGGACGGCGTTGTCACCGGTGAACTCGCCGTACGTCTCGTAGGCGAGTTCGAGGTCGGAAATCGACTCGCCGCAGTCGAACTCGAACTCGCCCAGTGAAACTGAGTTGCTCATATCGCACCCTCCAGATCGGCGATAATATCGTCGCTGTCCTCGATCCCCACGGACAGCCGGAGCAGGTCCGGCGTGACGCCGGAGGCACGCTGTTCTTCCGCCGAGAGCTGGGCGTGGGTCGTGCTCGCGGGATGGATGACGAGTGTGCGTGAGTCGCCGACATTCGCGAGGAACGTTGCCACCTCGACGCTCTCGCAGACGCGCGTGCCGCCCTCGTAGCCGTCGTCGAGGCCGAAGGTAACCATGCCGCCATACCCCTCCAGATACTCACTCGCGAGGTTGTGGGTCTCGTGGCTCTCCAAGCCCGGATAGTTCACCCACGATACGTCGTCGTGGTCGGCGAGGTACTCGGCGACGGCGAGCGCGTTTTCGCAGTGGCGCTCCATCCGAAGTCCGAGCGTCTGGACGCCTTGGAGGGTGGACCAGGCGTCGAACGGTGACTGCTGGTCGCCCAGCGAACGGAGACTCCGTTGGCGGACGGCGTACTCGAAGGCGCGGTCCCCGAACCGCTCGGTGAAGTCCAGCCCGTCGAAGGCCGGATTCGCGGTCATTTCGGGGTAGTCGCCGGCGTGCCAGTCGAAGTCGCCGCCGTCGACGAGAATTCCTCCGACGGTCGTGCCCGAGCCGTGAATCCACTTGGTCGTCGACTCCCAGATGATGTCGGCACCGTGTTCCAGCGGGCGACACAGCGCCGGCGTCGCGAACGTGTTGTCCACGAACAGGGGGACATCGCGCGCGTGTGCGACCGCCGCAATCTCCTCGAACGGGGGCGTGACGAGCGACGGATTCCCGATGGTCTCGACGTGGACGTAGGCGGTGTTTTCGTCGATGGCGTCGGCGTAGGCCTCGGGGTCGAGCGTGTCGACGAATCGGGCCTCGATTCCTCGGCGCGCGGCGGTGTGATTCAGATACGTGTGGGTGCCACCGTAGATCGACGACGCGGAGACGACGTTGTCTCCCGACTCCGCGAGTACGAGGGTGGCGGCGTCGAAGGCGGCCATTCCCGAGGCGGTTGCACACGCGCCCGTTCCTCCGTGGAGGCTGGCGAGCCGCTGTTCTAACACCCTTGTCGTCGGATTCGAGATGCGCGAGTACATGTGGTCGTCGCGTTCGAGCGCGTACAGCTCTGCAGCCTGTTCTGCACCCTCGAACTCGTAGGATGTAGTCTGGTGTATTGGGAGCGACGCTGCCCCGGTCGCCGGGTCGGACTCGTGACCGGCGTGGAGTGCTCGTGTATCGAATCCGAGCGTATTCATGTACGATATGCATATTCTTCGAGACTCGTATAACTCTCAGTTACGGCAATATATGCCGACAGCAGCAGACCACGAGGTTTATTCGCGTCACAGAAAATGAGACAGGTATGACAGACGCGGACAACGTCCTCTTCGTCGTACTGGACACCGTCCGGAAGGACCACCTCACGCCGTACGGCTACGATCGCGAGACGACGCCAACGCTCGAATCGCTCGCCGACGAGTCGACCGTCTACGAGCAGGCCGTTGCGCCGGCCCCGTGGACGCTCCCCGTGCACGCCTCTATGTTCACCGGGCTGTACCCGAGCCAACACGGCGCGAGCCAGGAACAGCCGTATCTCGACGAGTCCATCGGGACGCTCGCTGAGGCGCTTCGCGCCGACGGCTACGACACGGCGTGTTACTCCTCAAACGCGTGGATTACGCCATACACCCGGCTGACAGCCGGCTTCGACGAGCAGGACAACTTCTTCGAGGTGATGCCCGGTGAGTTCCTCTCGGGCACGCTCGCGGACCTCTGGCAGAAGGTCAACGACAACGACACGCTCCGGCGCGTCGCCAACAAGCTGGTCGAGGTGGGCAACGATATCCACGAGTACTTCGCCGGCGCGGAGGGAGCCGACTCCAAGACGCCCGAGGTGGTCGACAACGCCATCGAGTTCACCGACGAGGCCGACGAGTGGTTCACGTTCGTCAATCTGATGGACGCCCATCTCCCGGTCTACCCGCCCGAGGAGTACGCCGAGGAGTTCGCCCCCGGCGTCGACGCGACCGAAGTATGTCAGAATTCTAAAGAGTATAACTCCGGCGCGCGCGATATTTCCGACTCCGAGTTCGAAGACATTCAGGGACTGTACGACGCCGAGATTCGCCATATGGACGCCGAACTCGACCGGCTGTTCTCGCATCTGAAGGCGACCGACCAGTGGGAGGACACCCTCGTCGTCGTCTGTGCGGACCACGGCGAACTCCACGGCGAACACGGGCTGTACGGCCACGAGTTCGGCATCTACGACCCGCTCGTCAACGTTCCACTTATGATCAAGCAGCCGGGCGAGTCGGCCGGCCGGGACGAGACGCAGGTCGAGATGCAGGATCTCTATCACACGATACTGGACTTCACGGGCGCGTCTGCAGGCCGGGGCGAACCGCTCGACACCACGCGCTCGCTCCTCTCGGCCGACTATCGCGACTTCGCCGACGGCGAGTACGCCTTCGTCGAGTACCACCGGCCCGTGGTCGAACTCAAGCAGTTGGAGACGAAAGCCGAGGAAGCCGGTATCACCCTCGACGAGGAGTCCCGCTACTACTCCCGGATGCGCGCGGCCCGGCGGACGGACGGCAAGTACATCCGAAACGAGCGCATCACCGACGAGGCGTACCGCATCGACGCTGACCCCGAGGAAAGAGACGACCGCATCGGCGACCCCGACGACGTTATCGAGGAAATCGAGTCGACGCTGCGCGAGTTCGAGACCCGCGTCGGCGAGACGTGGGACGACGAGTACGACCCCGACGCCGAGGTACTCGATGAGATGGACGATACCGCGAAAGACCGCCTGCAGGACCTCGGATATCTGGAGTAGTGGCGCGCTCGTTTCCCGTTGACCGCGCAACCGGCTGGAAGATTCTCGCCGGCTTCACCGTCGCCGGCGTCGTTCTCTACTTCGTCGCCTCGCAGTTCGGGCTGGGCGAGGTCGTCGACACGCTCGCGGGTGCGGACCTCCGGTGGCTCGCGGTCGGCTGTCTCTCGACCCTGCTGTGTCTCGTCCTCTGGGGGAAAGCGTGGCACATCGTCCTCCGGGTCGCCGGTATCGAGGTGCCGTTTCGCAAGCTCGTCAGTACCTACTTCGCCGCCACGTTCGCCAACTACGTCACCCCGCTGGGACAGGCCGGTGGCGAGCCGTTCATCGCGTACGTGCTCTCGCGTGACACCGAAGCCAGCTACGAGGAGTCGCTGGCGTCCGTCGTCACCGCTGACCTGCTGAATCTGCTTCCGTTCTTTTCATTCTCGGCAATCGGACTCTCGGTCCTGCTCGCGCAGTCGTCGTTACCGGGCGCGGCCCAGTCACTCGCGTGGGGACTGCTCGCGATGGCCGTTGGCGTTCCGGTTCTTGTTGGGCTGGCGTGGCGCTTCCGCGAGCGCGTTCGCGGCGGTGTGCTCCGGCTCGTCCGACCTATCGCCGGGCTGACGAGCCGTGTCTCCGTCGACGGCGTCGCAGCTCGAATCGACGAACTGTACGAGTCGTTCGGCCGTATCGCACAGGACCGGCGTGCACTCGTCGTCGCCGTCGCGTTCGCCTACGCCGGCTGGGTGTTCTTCGCGCTTCCGCTCTACTTCGCGGGCAAGACGCTCGCTATCCCCGGTATCGACCCGCTGCTCGTCCTGTTCGTCGTCCCGGCCTCGACGCTTGCCGGGCTGACGCCCTCGCCGGGCGGGACGGGTGGCGTCGAACTCGCGCTCGTCGCGCTGTTGGTCGCGCTCACGCCAGTGTCGAACGCCGTCGCTCTCTCGATTGCGCTCGTGTATCGGGTGATGAGCTACTGGTTCGCGCTCGTCGTGGGTGGGTTGGCTGCTGTGGGTGTCGTGGCTCGGTCGTGATTGGGACTGCTCTGGTGTTTCTGCCGTGTCGCTTGGTGATCGCTATTTCGTCGGTGAGAACGGTTTGAACGCCCCGGACGTGTCGCTTGCTGATTCCGCTGACTACCTTCTCACGAACAGCTTGAAAGCCCCGGACGTGTCGCGGTCTCTCCGTGACATCTCTCGCTCACTTCGTTCGCGTCGAGAGTGGTCACGGAACCGACCGAGTAAACGCGACACGCCCGCCCCTTTCAGTCCCGCCCGTACAGCCCACACGCCTCCCCAGCCGACTCCGTCGCTCACATTCGTTCGCTCTGTCATCCCTCGCGACGACGGGCGCGCACGAGGCGCGCCGGCTCACGCCACCGCACAGTTTCGCTTGAGTACGCAACGGAGGCGGTGGCCTACCGCACCGCTCGCCGCGCGAGCGTGTGCGGTCCGGGGGAGGGTTGGCGCGGTGCTGTATCCGTAGCCAAGCAATCGCAGTGGTCGCGGTGCTGTCGAACCCAATGCAGACAGTCAGTGCTGTATTCTGATGCCAAGCAATCGCAGTGGTCGCCGTGCTGTTGAGGACAACACAGACAGCTTGGTATTCGGTGCCACGAAATAACGTCTCAACCGCTAACTCTGGCGAAAGAGCGTAAGCGTTCCACCCTGCTCAACGAAGAATACGAGGCCATCTGGAGGCTGCTCGAACTCGAACTCAGTCTTCTCGTCAGTCCTCATCCGCTGTCCACGGGCTAACAACGGCCTGTCGGCCACCTTCTCTTCGAACTGCTCGCTATCCAGTCCGCCGTCAGAGACCCCGTCAAGCCTCACCGTCTGCTCGAACCGCTCTTCATCACCCTGTCGTAGCTCGCCCCTCACGGTTACTTGCGTCGAACTCGTGTTGATAAAGTGGACAGAAACGGGTAGCTGTGCCGGAGTAGCGTTTCGCGACGAACAGCCACCGACGACGGCGGCTACACCCACGGCGAGCAGTTGGCGACGATTCATACCCAATTTTGATTTTATATACTTATTTATGTTTCTCCCGGACTATTTGTAACTGATTGTTGTACTCTCCGGACGTACATCGGAAACTGGCATTTGACTACTAGTCCAGTAGTCGCTCGTACACGTCGACGATGCCCTCGCGTACGTCGGCCATCGGAACACCAGCAGCGTCGGCCAGCGCGAGCGCGCCACCCATCCCGACACCCTCCTTCGCCTCGCCGGCGAGATATCGCTCGAAGGCGACGTGGCTATCGTCGAAACCGGGGTCAGTGACGGTCACGTCGAGGTCGAACCGCTCGCTGGCAGCCGACAGCTCGACGTTCGGGTCGGCGTCGATGAACGAGGTGGTCGCGAGCGAGAGCCGACCGGTCGCGTCGGCGTGGCGCGCGAGCGCAGCGACGGCGAGCAACTGGGTTCCACCGGCCAGCGTCACCGGCGTGTCCGTCTCCAGCGCGCCAACGGTTAGCCCGCCCAGCACCGCGGCCGTCGGGTCGCCCATCCGCCGGACGGCGCGTTTTGGCTGGCCTGCACACGACCCGGCGTCGAGGTCGCTGGCGTCCAAACCCGACTCGACCACCTCCCGTTTCAACTCGAGTGGGTTCGACGCGAGCGACGAGGAGACGCCCGTGGCGTCCGTCTCACCGAGCGCCGTCAACACGCCAAGCGCGGTCGTCGTGCCACCGGGAACCGTCTCGGCGAGCACGAGGTCGTCGTCGAGTGCGCGGCCGAACTGACGCGCCGCCTCCCACGCGCCGTAGGCCGTCGGCACCGGCTCGTCCTCACGAATGTCGCGACCCGGCGTCGCGCCAACGGAGACGGTTCCAGCAGCCGTCGGCTTCGCGAGTCCGGCATCGACGACCGTCACCGGTAGCTCCAGCTGCTCGCGCACGGCGCGGGTCACGACCGCCGGCGTCGGACAGCCAGCCGGCGAGACGGGCGTCACCGGCGCGCGCACCAGCTGCCCGTACTCTAGTATCTCGGCATCGGCACTCGGCGTATGGACCAGTAGATCCCCGTCCATACCCGCCGCACTCAGCCCGTCGATGGCCGCCGTTTCGGTCGTTCCGGCCGCAAGTACGAGTCTCGTCATACCAGTCGTCGGGGTAGCCGACGCTTGTGTCGTCCGGTCTGGAGCGAGCGCTTTTGCTCGCTGCGGCCGTCCTTCCAATATGGCTTGGAGCACGGACGATATACCCGACCAGAGCGACCGCCGATTCATCGTTACCGGCGCGAACAGCGGCATCGGCAAGGAAGCGACGCGCGAACTCGCGCGCGCCGGCGGCACGGTCGTGATGGCCTGTCGCTCGCTCGACCGCGCGGAGATCGCTCGCGCCGAGATCCGCGAGGAGGTCCCGAGCGCGAGCCTCCGCGTCGAGCCCCTCGATTTGGGCAATCTCGACTCGATCCACGACTTTGCTCACCGGCTCGACGGCCCGATCGACGTGCTCGTCAACAACGCCGGCGTGATGGCTATTCCCCGTGCCGAGACGGAGGACGGCTTCGAGATGCAGTTCGGCGTGAACCATCTCGGCCACTTCGCGCTCACCGGGCTGCTGGCCGACCAGCTCCGCGACCGCGTCGTCACGGTCTCTTCGCGCGCCCACGAGAACGGTGAGATCGACTTCGACGATCCGCACTCGCGCGCGAACTACGACCGCTGGGCGGCCTACGGCCAGTCGAAGCTCGCGAACCTCCTCTTCGCGTACGAACTCGATCGGCGCAGTGACCTGACCAGTCTCGCCTGTCATCCCGGCTTCGCGGCGACGAATCTCCAGGGCGGTGCGGCGACATCACTCCCGATGCGCGTCGTTATGGGTGTCGTAAATCGCGTTATCGCGCAGTCGGCCGCCGACGGCGCGCTCCCGACGCTGTACGCTGCGACCGACCCCGACGCCGAGGGTGGCCAGTACATCGGCCCAAGCGGCTTTGGACAGATGCGCGGCGCTCCCGAGCCGCAGGAATCGACCGACCGTTCGTACGACGAGACGCTCGCCGAGCGGCTCTGGACGCTCTCGGAGGCAGAGACGGAGATTACATACCCGTTCTGAATCGAAACCGTCTCCCCGGCCCCGACCGTTCCAACTGGAAATGAGCACTCGCCGTATCAAAGATCCCGTCCACGGCTACATCACGCTGGACGAGCCGCTGGTCGAGCGACTGGTCGATACTCCGGAGTTCCAGCGGCTTCGCCGGATTCGCCAGCTCTCGGCGACGCATCTCGTCTATCCGGGCGCGACACACACTCGATTCGAGCACTCGCTCGGCGTCTACCACCTCGCCAGCGAGGTGTTCACGAATCTCCGCGGGCAGTCGTACTTCACCGACGGCGCGACCACCGCGGAACTGGATGAGATCGAGCAGACGCTCGCGTGTGCGAGTCTGCTCCACGATATCGGCCATCCACCGCTGTCACATCTCGGCGAACGCCATCTCGATGTCGACGCGCTCCGCGAGCGACTCGTCGACGCGGAGTTCGTTGCCCGCTTTCGAACCGTCGCGCCCGACGTGAACGGCTGGCCCAAACCCATCGAGCGGGCCGCCCCCCACGAGCTGCTCTCGTGTGTCCACATCCTCGAGGTGTACGCCGACGAACTCGAGAGGCTGGGCGTCTCCCCGATGGAGGTGGCCGGCTACGTGCTCGGCTGGAGTCTCGCCTACGAGAGGGGCTCGGCGTGGCAGTACGGCGTCGGACCCGAGATCCTCCACTCGCCCGTGGACGTGGACCGGCTCGACTATATGGTCAGAGATAACCATATGACCGGCGCTGACGTGCTCGATATTGATACCGACCGGATGACGAGTGCCTACACAGCTCACCCGAAGGCCGGGCTCGCGCTCGCAGAGGGCGCGCTTTCGGCAATCGGTAACTATCTGGAGGGACGCGTCTCGCTCTACCAGTGGGTCACCCAACACCACAAGTCGGTGTACGCGAATATGCTGTTCCAGCGGCTGCTGGACGAACTCGTCGTCGAGAAGGATCTCATCTCCGCCGACGCGGTCCTCTCGGGTATCGATGACTTCTGGCTACTCGAACGGTTTCGCGAGGCGGCTGACGACCCGCCCAGCGAGGCATTCACCGACCTCTACGACCGCTATCGCGCCCGCGACTTCGCGGAGTCCTGTTGGAAGCACCGGCTCGGCTTCGGCGACGCCGTTCCCGACGGCGTCGACCCCGACGCGTACGCCCACTGGCTCATCGATAACGACGACAGCCTCGAACGAGCGCTCGCAGATGACCTCGACCTCCCGGCTCACGAAGCGTGGGTCGAACACTCCTACGTGCCGGAGTACGAACCGGCGGAGTTGCGCGACATTCCGCTCGCACACCGCGGCCGCGTGCAGACGGTCGCCGACCACGGGCTCTACGGCGGCCGCGAGTTCGAGGGCACTATCCCATTCGTCTACGTCCCCGACGGCTACGCCCGCGAAGCCGTCGCCGCGCTCGCTGCCCGTTATCAGCGATAGTGGCTGTTCCTGCCGCTAAGTTTATACCGTGTCATGTGTACTCAATTATTATGGACGACATCTTCGTCGGGCGACTTATGTCGACCGACCTCAAGACGGTTACACCGGATACGCTCGTCGAGCAGGCCGCGAAAGTGATGATTGACGCCGACGTGGGGTCGGTGCTTGTCGTCGAGAATGATAATCAACTCGCCGGTATTCTGACTCGGACGGACTTCGTCCACATCGTCGCGGGCCAGGAGCCGAAAGACCAGACGCCGGTCTCGTCGTACATGTCCGATAGGCCGGTCACCATTTCCGCGCAGGCCAGCGTCGCCGAGGCTGCCGATCTGATGGTCGAATCCAGTGTTCACCACCTCCCCGTCGTCGACGAGGACGCCGGCCTCATCGGCATCGTGACCACGACCGACCTCGCAGCCCACGTCGCCGGACTCGACCGTACTATGCCAGCGTAGAGTACAAGCCATCGTCGCTCCTTCTGTTCGCGTGGACGAACTTCCAGACGGCGCTGCAGACGCACTCCAGCAGTACATTGACACCCACCACGAGTTCCTCTCGTGGCTCGGCGTGACGGTCGAGGAACTCGAACGCGGTCGTGCCGTTATGGCGATCCCGTACGACCGGAAGCTGACGAACGTCCCCTGGACCGGGGCCGAGGACGACACCTGTCACCCGATCCAGGGCGGCGTCGCCGCCACGCTCACCGACACCGCTGGCGGAATGGCACTCCGTGGCGAACTCGACGATCCCCTTACCGCCGGTATGGCGACGATCAATCTCAACGTCAACTATCTGGAGGCTGCCCGTGGCGATCTGACGGCGACCGCCGAAGTGACCCGCGCGGGCAAGACGGTCGGCGTCAGCGAAATTCTCCTCGAAAGTGAACGCGACGGCGAGACCACGCCCGTCGCGCTCGCGACCGGTGCCTACCGACTCTTCCGCGCTTAGAGCGACTTCTCGAACCGGACGACCTCGTACTCGCCGTCCCGTCGCCGCCCCGTCTCACGGTAGCCGTGACTCGGGTAGAACGCCATCGCTCGTTCCTGTCGCGCTGTTGTCTCCAATTCCACTCGACCGTAGCCCGCCTCGCGGGCGTGGCTCTCCAGCGCCTCGATGAGACGGGAGCCGTGCCCCTCGCCCTGCGCATCGGGCGCGACGGCCATCCGGAGCAGTTCCACGCCCGACTCGCGCGGCTTGTAGCCACCCATCGCGACGATCTCTCCCGTATCGAGTACGAGCAGCGCACCGCCTTCGCCACGGAACGACGCGACCGGCGTGTCGAGGTCCCCGTTGCCGGGCACGTCGTCGGGATCGGAGCCGGCAGACCGGATGGCTGTGCGGTGGAGCGCGACGACTGCATCGCGATCTGACTTGCGGACGGGGCGGATGCTCACGCGAATGCGATCTCCGCTGTCTTCGTGCGCTCGCCCACGAGCCACTCGATGTGGTCAGTGGCGTACTCGTGGTGCTCCGCTTCGATCGCACCGATGGCATCCTCGACGAGGACAACCCGGTAGTCGCGCAGCCCGGCGCTGGCTGCCGTGTGGAGTACGCAGACGTTCGCGAGCGTGCCACAGATGAGGAGCGTGTCGATCCCCCGCGCCGAGAGCCAGCCGTCCAGTTCCGTCTCGTGGAAGGCGTCGTAGGTGTGCTTCTCGACGACGTGATCATCCGCTTCGATTGGGAACTCCTCACACAGCTGCGCGCCCCACGACCCTTCGAGGACGTGCTCGCCCCAGCGGTCGAACTCGTCGTAGCTGTGGCTCCCGTCGAACTGCTCTGGCGGATGGACGTCGCGCGTGTAGACGACGCGTGCGCCGGCCTCGTGGGCGTCGTCCGCGAGGTCGGCACACGGCTCTAGAGCGGTCTCGCTCCCGGGCGCGTACAGCGCGCCGTCCGGGTGACAGAAGTCGCGTTGCATGTCGACGACGAGCAGTGCCGTCGTTGCTGGATCGAACTGCGCCATACGCCGGCAACGGTCGCGATGGCGAAAAATATCACCCCGTGAACACCGCCGCTTTTGACGATGGGGGCTGAGTGATAGGTATGCGAGCACGTTCGACCGTCCTTCTTGTCGTCCTCGTCGCTCTCGCCGGCTGTAGTGTCGGCTACAGCGACTCGACCCCAACCGGTGAGACGACACCGACTTCCGACTCCGTGACAGCTACGCCGACACCGTCGGACGCGGCGACACCGACCCCCGCCACTGACCTCCCCGACCCCGAGACCGACCGCCTCGGTTGGGAGAACGGCTACTGGGCGAATGAGACTCTCGCTGTCGACCGTAGTGACGGTCTCGACGAGACCGAGCGCGACCGCATTATCGCCCGCGCGATGGCCCGCGTCGAGACGGTCCGCCAACTGGAGTTCAGCTCGACGGTTCCCGTCGAACTGATGTCGCGAGAGGAGTACCAGAACAGCCAGTACAGCGGCGGTGGCGAGCGCTCTGCGGCGTTCAAAGCCTTCGATAACGCGAAGTTCGAGGGGCTGTTCCTCGTTGGCGAGAATGAGGACTCGCTGGCCGTCCAGGAGTCGAACCGCGGCTCGTCGGTCGCCGGCTTCTACACGCCGCGCAACGACCGCATCGTCGTCATCTACGGCGGCGAGACGGCTGATCTCCCCGGCGAGCGAACGCTCGGCCACGAGCTCACCCACGCGCTGCAGGACCAGCAGTTCAATCTCTCCACGATTACCGCCAGTACCCGCGAGCAGTCGAACGCACAGAACGGGCTCATCGAGGGTGGCGCGAGTCTCACCGAGGAGCGGTATATGGCTAACTGCGGCGACGAGTGGGAGTGTCTCTCCGCGCCACAGTCCGGCTCCGGTGCCGGTGGGAGCGATCTCCATCTCGGTATCTATATTATGAACTTCTTCCCGTACGACGACGGCCCGGCGTTCGTCGAGTTCTATCAGGAGCGGGGCGGCTGGGACCGCATCAACCAGATGTACGACGACCTGCCGGCCTCAACTGAACAGGTTGCTATCCCCGAGAAGTACGCCGTCAACCCGGACCCGCCGACCGACGTGTCGCTCTCTGACGCGACCACGAACGGCTGGGAGCGCGTCGACCCGCCGGAACGGAATCCGACTGCGCGGCTCGGTCAATCCGCGATGACCGCTATGTTCGGTTACACGCTGTACGCCGGCACCGGCAATCAGCCGGTTATCCAGCCGCAAGAGCTGCTCAATCTCGACTCGAACGGGAACCTCGTCCAGCCGCCGTTCAAGTACACCGCGCCGCCGGTTCGCGGCTGGGACGGCGACCGGATGCATATCTACCAGAAGAACAACGAGACGGCTTACGTCTGGAAGTCTGTCTGGGATAGCCCGCAGGACGCAGCGGAGTTCGCCGATGCCTACGCCGACCTGCTCGCCTACTGGGGCGGCAGCCAGCAGTCCGGTGGCGTGTACGTCATCGAGAGTGGGGCGTACGCCGATGCATTCCGCGTCACCGTCGATGGTGACACCGTTACCATCGTGAACGCACCGACGACCGACGACCTGCCGGACGTCCACGAGTAGCTTTTTCGACGGTCCGACCGACAGTTCGGTATGTTCGATATCATCTCGCCCGATGCCATCGCCAGTGGTCGGGCGACCGATGCCTACTTCCAGCGGACGCGAGAGGCGCTCGAAGGTGATGGACGTGATCCGCACGTCGTCTGTGAGGTGACGGCAGACCAGTTCCCGACCGGCGAGTTCGAAGTGTTCGCCGGCGTCGAAGATGTCGCCCAGCTCCTCGCCGGCCACAACCTCGACGCCTCTGCGCTTCGTGAGGGTCAGCTGTTCGACGGCGGTCCGGTGATGCGCATCGAGGGGCGCTATCTCGAATTCGCCGAGCTGGAAACATCGCTACTCGGCTTTCTCTCGCCAGCGAGCGCGTGGGCGACCGGCGCACGAGAGATTGCGACCGCCGCTGAGGACCGGACCGCGCTCTCCTTTGGCGCGCGCCACGTCCACCCCTCGACGGCCGCATCGCTCGAACGTAGCGCACTCGTCGGTGGGATGGACGGCTTCTCACACGTCGCTGCCGGCGACGTGCTCGACCGTGAAGCCGGTGGTACGATGCCCCACGCGCTCGTCATCGCGTTCGGCCGCGGCAATCAGGAGCAGGCGTGGCGGGCGTTCGACGCCCACGTCCCCGAGGACGTGCCGCGCATCGCCCTCACCGACACGTACGCCGACGAGACCGAGGAGGCACTCCGTGCAGCCCGAGCGGTCGATGACCTCGACGGTATCCGGCTCGACACGACGGGCTCTCGGCGCGGCGACTTCGAGCATATCGTCAGGGAGGTGCGATGGACGCTCGACGACGCCGGCTTTGAGGAGATTGATATTTTCGTCTCCGGCGGTATCACCGTCGAGACGGTTCGCCAGCTCCGGCCGTACGTCGACGGATTCGGCGTCGGCTCTGCCATCTCCAACAGGTCGCCGACGGATTTCGGGCTGGACATCGTGGAGCGCGACGGTGAGGGCGCGGCTAAGCGCGGAAAACTGACGGGTGCGAAATCGGTGTATCGAGTCGACGGCGACCACGTCGTTCAGCCGGCCGACGCGCCCGCACCCGCCGACGGCGAGTCACTCCTCGAACCGCTCATCGAGGACGGCGAGATTGTTCGAGAGTTCGATATCGACGCCGCGACAGAGCGGTGTGCACGCGATGCGGAGCGCGTCGGCTTCGGAGCTGAGTAACTACTCTCTGATATCTCGATAGCATCCGCGAGCGACGTCGGAGCGAGCGGTTCACTGCGGCGAGCGAAGCGAGCCGCAGGACCGAGACCCGACCAACGGGAGGGTCGAGTGTCTTTTTAGTCCAGGTTTTTGCCGGCAGGGCGAAGCCCTGCCGTGCAAAAAAGTGGCTGAGGGGAGTAAGCCCCCTTCTGTTCGGTCCGGCATTCGGCTGAGCACCCGTCGCGGTCTCCGGGCTACCAACAAACGACGGGCTTGCACCGGCGAGGATTCGCCGTTCCATCGATCCCACTCCATCGGCGTTCTGCGGGTTCACTTCCTTCCCTCACGGGTCGGGTCGCGCGCATCATCACTCCGGAGTGGACGTGTCGTTGCTGTTCCAGTGCCAGCGGTCTCCCGCTCTGGACGTGTGTCCAGTCGCCTGCCCGGTCGGTGGGGGGACTTTCCTCGCCATCGGGGTCCTACTCCCGATAAGGCGGTGGCCGGACTCCCTCTGCCACTCGACCGTTTGCCCCCACCCACCCTAAACACGTTGGACTGCACACACCCAGTGGCACGTCCTCTCGATTCTGGAGATACTGTCCGGTGAGACGCGCGAATGTCGATAGAATATCGATGAGTCGAAACGCCGCTCAGCGGAGCCGACCGAGGAGCTCGTAGTCGTGGTCGGGCGTGTACCGGCGAAAGAGCAGGCTGTTCGACAGCACCGACACGCTGGAGAACGCCATCGCGCCAGCGGCGAGTGCGGGCTGGAGCAGTCCGAGCGAGGCCAGCGGAATCATCGCCGTGTTGTAGCCGAGCGCCCACACGAGATTCTGCTTGATCTTCGCCAGCGTCGCCTCCGAGATGCGGATCGCCTTCACCACGTCGACCGGATTATCGCGCATCAACGTCACGTCGGCGGCTTCGATAGCCACGTCCGTCCCCGACCCGATGGCCGTACCGACGTAGGCGACCGCGAGTGCGGGGGCGTCGTTGACGCCGTCACCGACCATCATCGCTTTCCGCCCATCAGCCTGGATGGACTCCACGGTGTCGGACTTGTCCTCGGGAAGAACCTCCGCACGGACGTTTTCGGGGTCGATACCGACCTGCTCGGCGACGGCGCGGGCCGTCCGCTCGTTGTCGCCGGTGAGCATCATCACATCGATATCCCGCTCTCGGAGCTGACTCACGGCGTCTTTCGCGCTCTCCTTGACCGTGTCGGCGTCGGCGACGACTCCCACGAGCTCGCCCTCGTAGGCGACCAGCATCGCCGTCTTCCCCTCGCTTTCGAGTCGCTCCATCGTCTCTTGGGCAGGCGAAGGATCGATTCCGTTGTCGCGAAGCAGCGTTCGGTTGCCGACCAGCACTTCGCTGCCGTCGACGCTCGCCGTGACACCCTGGCCGGGAACGTTCTCGAATCCGTCGGGAGCGCTCACGTCGATACCGCGCTCCTCAGCTCCGTCGATAATCGCCCGGGCGAGCGGGTGTTCGCTCCCACTCTCGGCAATCGCTGCGAGCCGGAGCACGTCGGTCTCGTCGAGCCGTTCACGTGTGGTCAGCTGGCCGCCGTCGGCAGCCGGTGTTCCACTTCCCTGCACGGGTCGGCTGTCGCCGTCGCCGTCGATGACGACCACGTCGGTCAGCTCCATCTCGCCTTCGGTGAGCGTCCCGGTTTTGTCGAAGACGACGGTGTCGACGTCCTTCGCCCGTTCGAGCACGTCGCCCCCCTTGAACAGGACGCCGTTCTGTGCACCGAGTGTCGTCCCGACCATCGTCGCGGCGGGCGTCGCCAGCCCCAGCGCACAGGGACAGGCGATCAGCACCGACGAGGCAAACACGATGACGGCGAACTCGAACACCGAGACGCCGCCGGCGGCAACGGGACCGCCTGCGACGAGTCCCCACAGCGGAAGCGCCTCGACGAATCCCGCGAGGGCGTCGGGGAACAGAAACCATACGATGCCCCACACGAGCGCGTTTGCGATGACTGCCGGGACGAAGTACGCGGAGATACGGTCGGCGAGGTTCTGGATGTCGGGCTGGCGCGACTGGGCTTCTTTCACCGTCTGCACGATCTGCTGGAGTGCGGTATCTTTCCCGACCTTCGTCGCCTCGACGACGAGTACGCCGTTCTCGTTGATCGTCGAGCCGACGACCTCGTCGCCCTCCTGCTTCTCGACCGGGGTGGACTCGCCGGTCACCATCGACTCGTCGACTGCGCTCTGTCCGTCGACGACGACGCCGTCGGTCGGAATCTGTTCGCCGGGTCGAACCTTCAGTCGGTCGCCGACCTCGACGTCTTCGAGTGGAATCTCCGATTCGGTCCCATCCTCATCGAGTACCGTCGCAGTATCGGCCTCCATCTCCAGGAGCTCCTGGAGTGCCTCGCCGGCCTGCCCCTTCGAGCGGGCTTCGAGGTAGTTACCAAGCGTGATGAACACGAGGATGAACGCCGCCGTGTCGAAGTAGAGCCCGCCAGCGATTGCGTCGAGCAGGACTGCCACCGAGTAGACGTACGCTGTCGTCGACCCCAGTGCGATCAGCACGTCCATATTGGCGCGACGGTTTCTGACGAGCGCCGTGTAGGCGTTCTCGTAGAACGGCCGGCCGAGTACCAGCTGGACGGGCGTCGCCAGCGCGAACGCGACCCACCCGGACGGCAGCCCGACGATCTCGTCGCCGACGAGTCCGAGCTCCAGCAGGTGGTCGATCATAAATACCACGAGGGGCAGAGATAACACCGCACCGAATAGTGTCAGCCGGAGCTGTCGGCGTATCTCTTCTTCTCGGGCAGCTTCCCGAGCGTCCGTCTCTCCGCCCCCGTCGCTCTCCGCGTCTTCGCGAACGGGTGTGTAGCCCGCTTCTTCGATGGCGTCGTAGAACGTCTCCGGACTCGCCTCGCCAGGATTGTACGTGACCTGCGCCTCGTCGGTCGCGAAGTTGGCGTCGGCCTCGACGACGCCCGGTGTCTGTTCGAGTGCGTCCTGTATCGTCTCCGAGCAGTTCGCACACGACATATCGGTGACCGCGATCGTGACCGAGTCCGTCACCGGCGTGTAGCCCGCCTCCTCGATGGCGTCGAATATCTCTCCGAGTGAGACCGTCTCCGGGTCGTACGTCACCGACCCTTCGTCGGTGGCGAAGTTGATGTTCGCCTCTGAGACACCGTCGAGCGAGTCAACTGCCTCGGAGATCGTCTCCGAACAGTTCGCACAGCTCATCCCCTGGATACTGATTTGGCTCTTCCGTTGATTCATTATCTGTATATACGTCCTCTGTACTTACCTGATTTCCTCTTTGAGATACTCGGTATTCACTGCCCGAAACTTTCGAATACAAAGCAGCCTACCCAATTTCATTCGTCTTTTGAGTGATATTCTTCAGACCGTTGCGTTGTGGTGCGGTGAGCCTCACTTGACCGTTTATGTTCAGGAGTGTCCCGTTTGATTCGGTTCTGTGCCGAGCATCGCTGAAGTTGAGACCGGTACTCTCAATGTATACGCACTCAGCTCACATAATCTCGAACGTAGATTTTAGTTTAGCGCACTGATTTGGAGTTCAAATCGGTAGTGTTGAGACTTCAACGAGGGCCTCCGTTGATTCCGCAGTTGCGAATGGTTCCGTGGGGGAAAACATATTAGTATTTGCTTGTATAAGCTGGACCTGATATGGCAGAGGACGTGATTGTTGACGGAACCGCGGAAGGGGCTGCTCCCTGCTGTGCACCGCCCGGTGATGTTGACTCGGATGCGATGGCGACGGATCTCCAGGTGTTGACCGCGATGGGGAACGACACGCGATACGAACTGCTTCGCCGAATCGCGAACGCCGACGACGGCGTCTGCGTCTGTGATCTCGAAGCTGCAGTCGGCGTTAGTCAAAGTGCCGTCAGCCAAGCACTCTCTCGGTTGTACACCGCACAATTGGTCACGCGCCGCAAGGAGGGCTCTTGGCGGTACTACGAAACGACTGCAGCGACCTCTGCTCTCCTCGAAACGCTCGACGACCTGCGAGGAACCTATGAGTAACGATACTGAGACAGCGACCGGTGACCGCGATCCCGAGGAGACCCGCGAGATGGTGCGCGAACGCTACGGGACTATCGCTTTGGATGGCCAAGACTGCTGTGGCGATGTCGGTATCGATGTCACCGACGACGGTGGGTGCTGTGACGGTAACGCGGACGCGACCGGGAGCGAACGCCTCGGCTACGACGCGGACGACGTCGCGTCGGTCGCCGACGGTGCGGACCTCGGCCTCGGGTGTGGAAACCCGAAGGCGTTCGCCGAGATGACGCCCGGCGAGACAGTACTCGATCTTGGCTCCGGTGCGGGCTTCGACTGCTTCCTCGCCGCACAGGAGGTCGGCCCGGACGGGGATGTCATTGGTGTCGACATGACGCCGGAGATGGTCTCGAAAGCGAGAGAGAACGTGACAAAGAACGACACCGACAACGTCGAGTTTCGTCTCGGCGAAATCAGTCATCTCCCCGTCGCCGACGCAACCGTCGATGTCGTTATCTCAAACTGCGTTGTCAATCTCGCTCCCGAAAAACAGCGCGTGTTTGATGACGCTTACCGGGTCCTCAAGCCCGGCGGCCGTGTCGCCATTTCAGACGTTGTCCAAACCGCCCCGTTCCCGGACGATGTCAAGATGGATCCAGACTCGCTAGCTAACTGCGTCGCTGGTGCGTCAACCGTCGACGCCCTCGAAGCGATGCTCGATAGTGCCGGCTTCGAAGCAATCGAGATAGAGCCCAAGGACGAGAGCACCGAGTTCATCAGTGACTGGGACGCTGACCGAGACCTCGGTGACTACCTCGTGTCTGCAACTATCGAGGCTCGGAAACCATCTTGAGACTCACGTGGAGTCGATGGCTGAGGTCGAGAGGTTGTGCCATTCGATTGCGTTCGGAAGATTCTTCGGTGTGTTGGAGAGAACCCCACGATAGATTTAGGGAAACCAAAAATAAATATTGTGATTCAGAAACTTCTTCACTGAGCTAAGTAACTGTTCAGTATGGGGTTCTTGAGCAACATTACGCTCGTGTTTGTTGCCGGTCTCGCAACTGCGCTAGCCACTGGATTAGGGGCAATTCCGTTCTTTTTTGTTGAAGATTTCAGTGACCGATGGAACGTTGGCCTCTGGGGGATCGCCTCTGGTATCATGATCGCAGCGTCGCTATTTGGCCTGATTAGTGAGGGGTTACAGTACGCCAATGAGGGGCTTCCGACGCTGATGCTCGCTGGTCTCTTGGCCGGGGTTGTCCTGGTTGAAGGGTCCGAGCGTGTACTCGACCGAATTGATCTTAGCACAAGTGATCGTGATGACGACGATACCCGATTGGAAGCCGAGGCGTTTGCTGACGGCGACCTGAAGACGTTAGTGTTAGTTCTCGGGATCTTGACTGTCCACAGCTTCCCCGAAGGTGTCGCCGTCGGTGTCTCCTTTGCAGAACTCGGCTTCGCGGATGGGATGGATGTCTTCGGAGTCACGATACCAGTATTGGCCGTTTTTATGACGCTCGCTATTTCAATCCACAATATCCCTGAGGGGACTGCAATCGCGATTCCGATGCGCGAGATGGGGCTCTCGAAGTGGCGTATGGTCGGCGCAGCAGTGTTTTCGAGCCTTCCACAGCCGATTGGTGCCGTTATCGCCTTCGCCTTCGTGACTTGGGCTCAGGCGTTTCTCCCGTTTGGGTTTGGCTTTGCTGCGGGTGCAATGATCTACCTTGTCTTTACGGAATTCATTCCCGAAGCGCTCAAAACCGGTGCTGACCTTCCCCACGGCGGCTACCGCGAACTCGCAGGTGGAACTCTTGCCGGGGTCGTGGTGATGGTGCCGCTATTGTACATCTAATCGCAGAGAACCTACTGAGCTGCTCTGTTGAATAGCGCGCTCCGAATGAGGACTGAGTACCCCCGGTTCTGGAATAATACGGCTCGCCCACTCACAATCCGACTCAGGTTCGATTTGTCCACCTGACCACCGCTATGATCGAGAGTATCAAATAACTTTTTCACACCGTAGTGATCACGGTTGTCGGATTATTTTCGCCTCCGTAGTTGGTGATTGGGACGACGAGGCGAATGCTCAGAACCAAAAATCGATATCAGGAACCGGCTGGTGTCGGTATTGAACTACTGGACTGTCGCGCATTTCGACGACTCGCCCGTGGTCGCACACTCGCTCCCGTCGGAGCACTCCGTAAGACCGATCATTCCTTCCATCTCTCCGAGGAGTTCGACGAATGCCTCTCCACTCTCGGTCAGTTCGTACGTCGTCGAGGGTGGCGTCGTCGGTTCGACGTGTTTCTCGACGAAGCCGTGACACTGTAGCTCTTTCAGTCGCCGCGAGAGCATCGTCGCCGTCACGCCGTCGATGGACCGCTGCATCTCGTTGAATCCGTACTGTCGATCCGAAAGCAATCGCAGGACGTGAAACGCCCACTTCGAGCCGAGGATCTCTCGCAACTGATGCCACGACTCCTGCCAGTCAGACACGTCCGTCGGCTCCATACCCTCTCTCGGGCGTGAAGACACTAAAGTACCGTCAATGGGATAGCCGCCGCCAGCTATCCCTCTCACTTGTCGTGGATCTGTAGGCGAGGACACGCATCGGGTGCGAGATTCATCTTCTCCAGATTCGCGAGTGGACAGCCACAGTGTTCACATTTGAACTGTTCGGCACCCGTCACAGTTTCGAGTGCGTTCGTCTCGAGTCGAGCGAGTCGATCAACGACTGTACGACCCGTTTCGTCCTGGCCGTCCACGAGGTGTGGACACGGTGTCTCGACATCCGGGTGAGTTCCCCGGCAGATAGCTTGGTCGAAATCATCGACACGAGTCTTGCTCATCTATAGAGAGCTGACTCAGCAACACCCGGGACTGCAATCAGTCGAGTCAGTGTCCTCGCCGCCGAGTTCGCTAGGGTCACAGTCACACGCAGAGAGCTGTCCACACACACCGTCCATAATCGTCGTGAGGTCGTACTCGAGTTCGTCGACGTCGAAGACGACAGTGTCGTCGACGCGAACTTCGAAGACGCCGTCCTCGCCGGGGACGAGTTCGACGCCGTCTACTGTCTCGCCACACGACTCGAGAATCTGCGTCTGCGTTTCGGTTGCGCGGTCGATGAAGCCACACGGGTCACAGTATTCGACTTCGACGCTCGTCATTCGAGTATCACGGAAATCACTACGAGGACGGCCGATATAAGATTCCAGTACCCCTACAGAAAGCACCTTTCAGCGCTGAAACCACCCGTCGAATACGCTCTCACGACTAGCGCTTGGATGTAGTCGACTTGGCGAGCGGGCCCGGTAGTCGCAACAATTGCCTGCGCTCTTGTGGCGTAGATTGTTGATGAGTTAGAGCGCAGTCTCGAGGATGGTTTTGAGTGCCTCTTCCCCTGGCAGCCAACTCTGTTATGGGCCACGCCAACATCGTTCCTCGCTTTCGACGACTCATCCGTCTCGGATGTACTGCCATAGGATCGTCAGACGTACACAGCGGGAGCATCAGCAGGACGCCAGCGCTGATCCCGGTCGACAGCTCGCGGTAGCCGCTGTGAGGGAGGTCGATGCCGGTTTCGAGTGCCTCGGGGATGAACTCAGTGAGGACGAGGTAGATCATCGCGCCGGCCGCAAAGCCGAAGCCGAAGGGGAGGAACGCCTCGGCCCACCGGACGAACGCGAAGGCGATCACTGCGCTGATCGGTTGGGGGAGACTCGAAAAAATCGCCGCGCCGAGTATCAATGTCGGAAGCCCGCCGGCGGCGTAGGCCAACCCCTCATTAATCAGCCCGAACAGCGAGGCCGAGACCATAATCCCGGAGGCGATCCTCCACAGCGCGGCGTTCCAACGATCACTAAACTCCTCGACGAACAAAAACGGGATTGCTCCCAGCCCGGTCGCTAACGCCGTGATCAACCCTGCGAGGAAGACGAATATGACGTCTTGTAGCATCTGTCGTATTCGAGTTTACGCTATGTGGCAAAGAATATTTGAAATTGGAAATATCATTTTGGGTGGCCTAAACACAGTTGAATGGCAGCTCCTCAGCAGCGTCACCGATTTTCACCGTGTGAGCCGACGAGTAGCGGATACAGTCCGACAGCCAGCATAGCGATGCGAGAGCATCAATGGCTGAGATTACAGCGATGTGAGCCGTGAGTGTCAGCTGCGGAACACCGCTCGATCGTCGCGTGGTCGACCCCTCGGTCGGCCAGCACCTCGTGGACACGGCGGACCACCGCGTCGGCGTCGGCGATCGTTTCGGCATCGGTTCGGATATGGGCCGTTGCGACAGTGAGTTGGCTACAGATCCGCCAGGTATGCAGATCGTACACCGCAGCTACACCGTCTATCTCGCCGAGTCGATCCCGGAGCTCCTCACCGGCGATCGGCGTCCCCTGGAGGAAGATCGCCCCGCTGTCACGCAGTACCCGCACCGCGGACCACGTCACGACGGCGGCGATGAGGCCAGCTGTGATCGGGTCGACGATCCGGAGGCCGGTCACCTCGACGACGACTGTCGAGACGATGACCGCCACCGATCCGCCAGCATCGCCGAGAAGATGGTAGAACGCGCCGCGCTCATTGAGACTCATCCCCTCGCCTTGGAGGATATAGACCGACGCGACGTTGACGAGCAGACCACCGAACGCGATGACGAGCGTGGGGCCCGTTCCGATCTCGATCGGCGAGAGGAACCGCTGGTAGGATTCCCAGAGGATGAACCCGACCATCGGTAACAGCAGCAGGCCGTTGAGAAACGCCGCGGTCGGTTCCAGTCGATGCAGTCCGTACGACCACCGGTTGCCATCGCCGTAGTTGTCGGCGACGTAGGTGGCAGCAAACGCCATGACGTACGCCAGCGCGTCGAACAGCATATGGAAGGCATCGCTGAGCAGCGCGACCGAGCCGAAGAGAAGTCCTCCGGCGAGTTCGGCGAAAAATCCCAGGAGATTGATCACCGACACCGCTGCCAGCGTTCGGCTACCCGTCTCCCCGGTCTGTCCGTGGCTATGCCCCTCGTCTCCGTCCGTTTCGTGTGTCGAATCGTAGTCAGTCATTGTGATCTCGAGAGTAGATGGATGGTGTTCGGAGATCGTGATTCGAGGACGGAATCAGCCATCGGTCAGGCCCCGAATGCCTGATACAGCAGGACGATCGCCATCCCGAAGAGGACGACCCCGAATATCTTCTCGACCGTCTCGGATCCTAGCCGCGTGGCCATCAGTCACTCCGCGGGATGAGCGGGCGGTGTTCCGTATCGTCTTATATCGAGATAGATGTATAAATAAAACGTTTGTAGTGGAGTAATGGGGATACTACACTATTATATTTTGTCCGGCGGGCAAATCGATATTGAGAAGAGAGCCGTCGTTTTCCATATAACCCTCAATAAGCGCGTTTTACAGAATTCTAAACGGAGTCGACACACAACGATCCAATCGTCCCGCACTTCACGTTGTTTAAATATGTGCATACACCACTATACTACTACAGAGTATATCAATGAACTCCGATTCGAAGATATCCGATTCGTCGCCACCGCTCGCCGGTGTTGTCGTCGGTGCATTCAGTGTTGTCGTACTGCTTGCAGCGATCGCCTACACGGTCATCCTGACGGTCGTCGACTGGGCGGCCGTCGACCTTCTAGCGTACCCCGCAAACGCGATCGCGCCCTTTGCGGTCATCAGCGGGGCAATCTTGACGATCGCAATCATCGTTCCGACCGCACTAATCACCGTCAACAAGACGGCCTAATCTGTATTCTCGGCCGTCAACACGCGAAAAAGAGCTTCGACGACGGCGTACCTCGGCGATTGCGACGCTCAGACAACAACAGTCGCGCCGCCAGCAAGGGAACTCATCGCCACACGGCTGCGTGTGGTTCTCGGAAGCGATAGTCGTGAGAATCTGACACTCGCTGGTATCAGCAGCACTCGTCCGCACCGCAGACCTGGCCGTACTCGACGCCAGTCTCCTCGGTGATCGCCTCGTTGCACTGCCGCAGCATCGTGGTGAACTGGAACTCCGAAGCGTCAGACTCCGCCGCGGCAAGTTCCTCGCCGAGGGCCTCGGCCGCCGCCAGCACGTCCTCGTCGGAGGCGCTCAACAGCACCCACCTCCGAGTGACTGGGCGAACTCGCGACCGATCTGTTCACTGATGACGTCGTTGGTCTCCTGGAGGAGTTCCACGAACGCCTCCTGAGCCGCCTGGTGGGCCTGGATCGTCTCGTTGTCGTCCATCTCCGCCCGAAGTTCCCGGAGTTCGCTCATCGTGGCGTCGTCGGAGCCACCCTGCTGCATCTGTCGTTTCTTCTGTTGGTACTCCTGCAGGAGTGCCATCGCCTCCGAGTCCGCTTCGAGGCGCTCGGTAGCTGCGACGAACTCCTCGTACGTTTCGGAGTCTTTGACCGTCTCTATGAACGTCTGAAGCTGTTCCTCGACCGCTTGCTCGTTGGATACTTCCTGACTCATTGGATGGTCACCTCGTTCCGCTCGGTGACCGCGGACAGACCCGTGATCTCGTCGCCGAACGCGCTCAGCTCTTCGAGTCCGATCGGTTCGTCACGGCGCAGGGGCGCGAGCATCATCGGCGTCTCGAAGCGGTCCTTGATCTCGCCGAGATAGTTCTCCTGCTGTGCCCGTCGGTTCGCGAAGAAGGCGTTGTCGCCGTACTCCTCGGGCAGCAGGTAGTTCGCGACGACGAACGCCGTCTCGATACCGACCTGGTCGTTGAGGTCCTCGGCCGCCCGGTACGCCTCCATCATCGGCGTGTACTCCGGATACATGACGAACGCGAACGAGCTCCGCTCGGGGTCCTGCATCGTCTCGATGACCTCGTCGTACTGGTCGCCTTTCGCGGGGGCGGCTCCTTTGGTCAGCGAACCCAGATCCATGAACCCCTTCCAGTCGGAAGGCAACTCCAGCAAGCGGAGCGTGTGCCCGGTCGGCGCGGTGTCGAAGACCACCACGTCGTAGCCGTCTTGCTGGAAGTAGCTGACGAACTTCTCGAGGGCCGCCATCTCCTCGGCACACGGCGACTCCAGTTCCTCCTCGACGTTCGCAATCGCGGCGTCGACGTCGATCTCCGTGTCTTCCTTGTCCTCGTACATCTCGGTGACGTGATCGAGGACCTGCTCGCGGTACTCCTCGAGAGCCTTTTCCTGGTCGATCCGGGCCGCGTCGAGGTTCGCCTGACTCACCGATGTCGGCTCGTGGCCGACCGGTTCGCCGAAGATGTCCTCGAGGTGGGCCGCCGGGTCCGTCGTCACGACGAGCGTCTCGTAGCCCGCCTCAGCGAGCTTCGTCGCCGAGGCCGCGGCGATAGTGCTCTTGCCGACGCCGCCTTTCCCGGTGAAGAACAGATACCGCGTCTCGTCGTCGCTCGGCGTCACTCGGTCGGCGATCGATGCCGGATCGGCCAGCGCCTCGACGTCGACCGACTGGTCGGTCTCGATATCCGTTGCCGAGCCGACGTCGACGGTCGCTTCCGCGCCGTCGTAGAGGACGCCGGCGACGTCGGACAGCAGGTCGAGCCCGGTGATTTCGCCGGGCTGGAGCGGGTACGTCGCCATCGCGTCGGCGTCGAACTCCTCGCGGGCGCGCTCGATGACGGCCTGTTCGTCCTCGCGTTTCCCCTCGAAGAAGGGGTCGTCGCACACCGACTCGGGCAGGTAGCCGTTGAGTACCAGCAGCTGCGATTCGATGCCGAGTTCGGCGAGGTCGCCCGCGCTGCGTTCGATCTCGTCGATCGAGGAGTCCTCGGGCTTGCCGACGAACGCGAACGTCGTCTGCTCGGTGTCCTGGAGCGTGTCAATTGCGCGCTCGTACTGGACTTTCTTGTCCTCCATCGAGGCCGCGGGCCCGATACACGTCGAGCCTCCCTTCTCGAGTTCGGCGTTCCAATCCGAGGGCAGCTCCATGAGGCGGATGGTGTGGCCGGTCGGAGCGGTATCAAATACCACCACGTCGTACTCCGGGCTCTCCATGAAGTCGACGAAGTTGTCGAAGGCCGCGATTTCCTCGACGCAGGGACTATTAAGCTGCTCTTCGACGGTTTGGATCTCTTCGTCGCCGAGCAGCTGACGCATCGGTTCGATGGTCTCCTGTCGGTACTCCTCGGCAGCCGTGTCCGGGTCGATCTCGATGGCCGAGAGGTTCTGGATGCCCTCGATCTCGGTGACCTCGTGGCCGATTCCCTGGCCGAAGATGTCCGAAAGGTTCGGTGCAGGGTCGGTCGTGACGAGGAGTGTCTCGTAGTCGTTGTCGGCGAGCCATGTCGCAGTCGCGCAACTGACGGTGCTCTTGCCGACGCCGCCTTTCCCGCTGAAAAAGACGAACTCGGTGTCGTCACCGCTCGGTTCGACGAGGTCTCGGGGTGTCGTAGTCGTATTCATCAGTTAGGCTTCTTGAGGTTCGTTCTGTGTCTCGCGAAGTTCGGTCGCAAGTTCGTCGTAGGAGAGATACTCCGACGTGGCGATTACCTCGTCGTCGAGGACGAGTATCGGGAGGACCGACGTGCCGTGTTCGTCGACCAGATCCGCGATCTGCTGGGTCTCGAGGAACTTGTCGATATCGTGTTGCATGTTCGCTCTCGATACCTCGACGTCGAATTCGTCTTCGAGCTGGTCGAGTGCGGCGCTGACCTCGACGAGTTCGTCGTCGGGATCGGGGCCACAGACGCCAGTCGAACAACACATCGCTTCCTCGTACAGTGTGAGTTCCATCATTCGTGGATACCTTGGATACCGTGCCGACTGTCGGTGGCGGTGCGGTTATCAACTACTCTTGCTAATTTAGTCACGATTCAATTGGATCTCTACTCATACATACGAATAAACGCATCGGTCCTCTCGAATACAGTCCGCCCGCTTTATTACAATTATCCGTGTACTCTCCTCCCTTTCGAGGAGTGTTCCGCAACAATTAATTGAGCGAGTAGTCAAGTATCTGCTGATGGCACAAGCAACTGAACGATTACAGCGGTATCTCGACGACGAGCTCGGCGAGTGCCGCACCGAGGACGTCGAGCGCCGTCTCAACGAACTCTCCACGCTCGAGGCCGGCCTCGGGACGGCACAGGCCGAGGCGGAACTCGACGTACTGTCGGCGCTCTCCAGCGAGACGCGATACACGCTCGTGCGCGTGCTCGTCGCTGCCGGCGAGGAGCTCTGCGTCTGCGAGCTCCAGGCGGTCGTCGACGTGAGCGAGAGCGGGCTGAGTCACGCCCTCTCCGCGCTCGTCGACGCCGGCCTCGTCGAGGGCCGGAAGGACGGCCGCTGGAAGAAGTATCGAGCGACTAACCGCGCGGTGGCGCTCGTCACCGTCCTCGAAGGGAGCGTGAGCACCGATGAGTGACCTCGACCACGAACACGGCCCGGACTGCGACTGCCCGGACTGTGGCGACCCGCGGTCGATGGACTTCCTAGACAAGTACCTCACCGTCTGGATCTTCGGTGCGATGGCTATCGGCGTCGGCCTCGGCTCCGTCGCCCCGTCGGTGACCCAACCCATTCAGGATCTCCACCTCGTCGAGATCGGGCTCATCCTGATGATGTACCCGCCGCTCGCGAAGGTCAACTACGGCCAGTTACCGCGGGTGTTCTCCCAGTGGCGCGTGCTCGGATTGAGCCTGATTCAGAACTGGCTGATCGGCCCGACGCTGATGGTCTCGCTCGCGCTGATCTTCTTCGGCGGGATCGTCCCCGGACTCCCCGCACGCCCGAAGTTTTTCCTCGGACTCGTGTTCATCGGGATGGCGCGGTGTATCGCCATGGTCCTGGTCTGGAACGACCTCGCGGAGGGCTCCAGCGAGTACGCCGCTGGCCTGGTCGCGTTCAACAGCGTCTTCCAGATCGTGACCTACGGCGTGTATATCACCTTCTTCGCGCTCTTCCTCCCCGAGGCGCTCGGCCTGGAGACACTGACGACCGGTATCGCCGAGTTCAATATCGGCGTTATGCAGGTGTTCGAGGCGATCGCGATCTTCCTCGGAATTCCGTTCGCGGCTGGTATCCTCTCCCGGTTTGTCGGGACGCGTACCAAGGGTGTCGAGTGGTACGAGGAGCAATTCGTCCCGACCATCGATCCGATGACCCTGATCGCACTCCTGTTTACGGTAATCGTTATGTTCGCGATGCAGGGCGAGCGGATCGTCGGCCAGCCTACTGACGTGCTTCTGGTCGCGGTCCCGTTGACGATCTACTTCGTCGTGATGTTCTTCGTTAGCTTCGGGATGGGTCACTGGATCGGCGCGGACTACTCGACGACCACCGCGATCGGCTTCACCGCGGCCTCCAACAACTTCGAACTCGCGATCGCCGTCGCGGTCGCCATCTTCGGCGTCGACCACGGCGTCGCCTTCGCGACCGTCATCGGGCCGCTGATCGAAGTGCCGGTGCTGCTCACGCTGGTGTACGTCGCGCTGTGGCTGCAACGAAACATCGACTGGCGGGGCCACACCACGGGACAGCTGGATAGTACGAATCCCGAGAGCGACATTGATCGCGACTCGGACCCGGTTCCGGAGGACGACTGAGCCGTGACCACTACCCTCGCGTTCGTCTGCGTGCAGAACGCGGGCCGGTCCCAGATGGCCTACGCGTTCGCCCAGCGTGAAGTGGCTGATCGGGGGCTACGAGAGCACGTCGACCTACTGACCGGTGGGACGCGTCCCGCCGACGCCGTCCACGAGGAGGTCGTCCGGGCGATGCACGCGGTCGGAATCGACGTTTCGGACCGGACCCCGCGAGAGATCACGTTCGAGGAGACGCAGGCGAGCGATTACGTCATCACGATGGGCTGTTCAGCCGACGACGTCTGTCCTGCGGGATGGGCAGGTGAGAATCGCGATTGGGACCTCAACGATCCGGATGGAGAATCCGCTGCTGAGGTCGGTCGGATTCGCGACGAGATCGAACGCCGCGTGAGCGATCTCTTCGACGAAATCGAATCGACGTAGTACAACCGCACATCGGTCCCCCACTTCGAGAGTTTCGATATCAGTATCCCTCTACCGTAGTACCCGAGACGAGGGGGTCCTGAATGTACTTACCCGTCCCCTGATACAGTTTATCAATCTACCAACGGGGTCGCTCTCCCGAGAAAATATCTGTCGAGAAACGGTGTGTGAGCTACGCGAGCAGACTGATACCGTCGAAACTGCCCTCACGAAGTGTTGTAGCCAGTCGCTTGGTGTCGATATCGGGTATCTCACTCGGATACTTCCGCTCGAAGTAACTGACGATGTTGTCGCAGTCGCGCTCGAGGAACTCCTCGGCGTTCTCGTGGTCGGTCGGAACGGCCTGTGGCCAGTCGAACACCGTCACGCCGTCGCTAGCGACGAATACATTGTACTCTGACATATCTGCGTGGACGTACCCCTGCTGGTAGGCCTCGGCCATCTCGTCGAGAATCAGATCGAGGACGCCGACGGCCTGCTCGGGGTCAAGTTTCGCCTTCGATAGTTCGACGCCGTCGAGCTTCTCCATCACGATCGCGTGGCGGCTCTGGCCCACCGGCTGTGGCACCGAAACGTCCGGGTAGACGGCCCGCAGTGCCTCGTGTTCGCGCTCGGCCGCCTTTCGCGCGGTGTAAAACCACGAGATGTGGTTGTTCTCGGCGGTGTACTCGCGTTCCCGATTCACCTCACGGAAGTTGGTGTACCCCTCGCGGTGGAACTTCAGCGCGAGCGGCTTGTACGACCGCACCTCGTACACGTCGGACTCCTTGCCGACCCCCAGCGGCGCGCCGACGCCCTCGATAGTCTCTCGTTCTGAGAAGGTGCGAAGCGCGAGTGCATCGTATCCCTCGAAGGTGAGTCGGAAGCCGGTGTACTGGATGGTTTTGCGCTCGACGAGCTCGCGCTGTTCACACCGGTCGAGCCGGTACTCCATCTCCTCGCCGTCGAGCCGCGAGAACTCCGCGATCTTCCCGCGTGCGACCCACCGCGAGAAGCGCATCCCCTGTTCGAGCCCGGAGAGCAGATAGAAGTCCTCCGGCTCCAGCTCCGCCATCAGCGGAGCGATGTTCTGGACCATAGCGCCTGCTACCGCCCGCAGACGCAAAAGCAACTCGTGGTCCGGTGCGAGCGATAAACTGCATTTTGCGATAGTGAATCGGCTCTGTCGTGGCAGTGAATCCGACGGTCGACGCACAGTTCCAAGCGAAGGGTGCTGCCCGCTAGCATAATATAACTATGAGCTGATTATTCAGGAAAAAGGATAAGACGCTGTGTAGCGTCAATCACTCGAAGTATGGCAAATAAAACGAACCGTCTGGTGTCGGTGTATCGCACGCGATTCGGTGAGCCTCTCACGACGGCTGAGGCGTACGGGTACTGGCTGTTCGTCGCCGGTACGGCACTCGCGGTGGCGGGGATGGCCTTGTTTCTCGTCTCAATGGGCAGTGGCCGGACGGGGATGCGCGAACTCGCGTATCTTCTCGCCGGTAGCGGGCTGGCGGCGGCGCTAGCCGGACAGGTCATCGGCCAGTCATTCCACCGGGGCGCACGCCGGCTGGTGTATCTCGGGTTAGTCGTCGCACTGGCGGCGCTGGTGTGGTTCCTCAGCGTCTTCCCCGGTGGCTGGGCGCTCACCTCGGGGAGCGCACAGGGGGTCGTCGCCGTCTACACCCTCGGCGTCGCGCTCATCACCCTTTCGGGGGTGGTCGCTCCGCTGTCGGTTGGACAAAGCCGCGCACGCGCGAGCGTGGAATCGGCCCTCGTTGACGCCCGAAGCGACGACGCGGCCGACGCAGAGCGAATCGCCGAACTGGAGGCCGAACTTGATGCGGCACGAGCAGAGACGGACGAGGCCCGTGGCGAACTCGACGACGCACGAGCGGGGACAGCGGACGTTCGCGATGAACGCGACGCGGCACGAGTGGAGACGGACAACGTTCGCGACGACCTCCACGCCGCGGCCGCACAGGTGAAACAACTCTACGAGAGCAGCGCGACGTTCGACGTGTACCGGGACAAGGCCGGCAAGTGGCGCTGGCGGCTCGTCCACAAGAACGGCAATATCGTCGCCACCTCCGGGGAAAGCTACGCGAGTGATCGGAACGCACGCCGCGGGATGCGCAGCGTCAAGCGCAACGCTCTCGGCGCGGCGACCGTCTGGCAGCGCGAAGCGGACCCCGAACCGCTGGTCGATCCCGTTGCGAGCGACCCGCAGGCGTCGTTCGAACTGTACCGCGATGATAGCGATGAGTATCGCTGGCGGCTCCGCCACGACAACGGGAACACGATTGCCGCGGCGACCCGCGGTTTCTCTGATAAGCGCGCGGCACGCGAAGGTGTCGAGTCGGTTCAGGCGTCGATTGCGCCGGCGGAGTATCTCACCTTCGACCCGGCGGGTATCGAGGTGTACGGCGACGAGGGTGGCGACTACCGCTGGCGACTCGTTCACCGCAACGGCAACATCCTCGCGGACTCCGCCGAGGGGTACAGCAGTCGGTCGAACGCCCGCCGCGCGGCCGACCGATTCCAAGAGGTTGCCGGCGGCGAGGTCGGCGACTCCAGCCAGTTTGAGACCTACGAGGACGCCGCCGGCGAACATCGCTGGCGACTCATCCACCGCAACGGAAACATCCTCGCGGACTCCGGTGAGGGGTACAGTTCGGCGTCTGAACGCGACGAGGGTGTCGACCGCGTCCGGCAGTACGCCCCCGATGCCAACCGACTCACGGTGGGGGTCGCGACCGTCGAGGTGTACGAGGACGAGGGCGGTGACTTCCGCTGGCGGCTCCGCCACCGTAACGGTACAATCCTTGCTACCTCTGGAGAAGGCTACAGCGGTCGCTCGAACGCGGTCGAAGCAATCAACGGCGTGAAACGGCACGCGCCGAACGCACCGGTCACCGAGTGATCAGTGCGCCGGAGCCTTTCCGGCGTTTTCGTCTCATTCTCCCACGGCGGCCAGCGGCGATGCACCGGCGACGATCGAACTGCCAGAAAGCACCGCGGCCGAGAGTACGACGAAGTCACCGGTTGGCGAGTAGCCGGCCAGCCCCGCACCTGCCTGTACGATGAACACCGTCACGAAGAAGGTGAGAATCGCGAACACGAGCAGGACAATTGATGCAATGATACTTCCGACTAATCCACCAGCAGAATCCAGTATTGTCATTGTCCATCTATTGGCTTACCTAGCGGCCTGAAGAGCGTTGTGGAAGATACGCGAGGAAACAGTCTTGTGGCCACCGGCTGAGTTCCACCCATGGTACTCGATATGTTCTCTCTAGAGGGATCGGTTGCGGTCGTGACAGGTGGTAGCCGTGGAATCGGCGAGGCAATCGCTGTCGCGATGGCGGAAGCCGGCGCGGCAGTCGTCCCCGTTGCACGGAGCGAGGATGCCCTCGATGCGACGGTCGAACGAATTCACGACGCCGGCGGCGAGGCCGTCGCCTGTGTCGGCGACGTGACTGACGAAGCCGATATCGAGCGCGCGTTTGACACCGCAGAACGCAAGTTTGGACCCGTCGATACACTCGTCAACAACGCGGGGACGAACCCCTTCTTCGGGGACGCGACAGAACTCGACACAGAGACGTGGGAACACATTATGGACGTGAACGCGACGGGCACCTTCCGGTGTACCCGTGAGTTCGCGACCCGCGTCACTGACCGCGACGGCGAGGGATCCGTGACCAACATCGGGAGCGTCGGCAGCGTCATCGGTCTACCCTCACAGGCCCCCTATACCGCCTCGAAACACGCGATAGCGGGAATGACGAAGACACTCGCGGCAGATTGGGCACCCGACGTTCGAGTGAACACGCTCGCTCCCGGCTACGTCATCACGGAGTTCACCGAGGGGGTCAGAGGAAACGACGAGATTCGTGAGGAGCTTCTCGACGGGATTCCCGCCGACAGATTCGCCGAACCTGAAGAAATCGCCGGCACTGCGGTCTATCTGGCGAGTGACGCGGCAGGTTACGTCACCGGTGAGGTCCACGTCGTCGACGGCGGAATCGCTGCCATCTAGGAATCGACGATTCTGTCGGCGACGGCGTCCATCGCCTCGTCGGCAACAGCCACTCCGTCCGTCAGTGAGAGAAAGCCGTGACACATCGACGGGTAGTGGCGGTGTGTGACTTCGACACCGAACTCTTCCATCGCCGTCACGTAGGCGACTCCTTCGTCGCGAAGCGGATCGTGGCCGGCGGTGACGACTGTCGTCGTCGGGAGTCCCGACTGGTCGCCACGGAGCGGCGCGACGTACGGATTCTCACGGTCTACCGGCGAGCGGAGATACACCTCCCAGAAATGCTTGATTGCGTCCCGCGAGAGCAGCGGTCCGGACGCGTTCTCGACGTAGGAATCGCGTGTTCTGTCGTCGTCCACCATCGGATACAGCAGTGTCTGACGGTCCGGCATCGGAATATCGCCGTCGCGACAGAATCGGGCGACGCCGGTGGCGAGATTCGCTCCGGCGCTCGTGCCCGCGACGCTCACGCGCGTGCGGTCACCGCCGAAGGCGTCTGCATTGTCACGCGCCCACGCGTACGCGGCGATGGAGTCGTCGAGCCCTGCCGGAAACGGGTGTTCGGGGGCGAGCCGGTAATCGACCGCTAGCACGACAGCCGGTGTCCGGACTGCCAACTCCCGACAGATATCCTCGACAGAATCCAGCGAACCGAGCGCCCACAGGCCGCCGTGATAGAAGACGATGGTCGGCAATTCGCCGCTGACAGCCGGGCGAACGGCTCGGATCGGAACTGTCCCGTGTGGCCCATCGATCTCGATATCGCGTGTGTATCTGACCTCTGTCTTTCGCTCAGGGGCGAACACGTCGTCCTCCAGTTCGCGTGCACTCTCGACGGAGAGGGTGTGCCAGTCGGGGATACCGGTCGCCTCGAACCTGTCGACAATTGTCGCGAGGTCGCTGTTCAGCGGTTCGCTCATGGTGTAGACTCGCCGGCAACTGTCCTCAACGTTCGGGGTTTACGCAGATTTGGCTTTGTTGAAATCCTATTCTTTAGATATATTCTCAACTGAGACAGCCGGTCGATGAGGCCTACAAATTGACCACTGGGAGTCCTACCAGTTTCGGATAATGTTCTGAGCGTCGTATAAGATGCAGGGCGCGAGTCTTGCACAAGGATGGTCCGATTGACCGTAATGGTAATCGGTCGGTACAGACAACGTATAGATAAATTTACCCGTATAATCAATAAGATACTGAAACAGAATATGTTGGGCGTTAATGATACTCGCAGTTTTTAGTGACGTGTATGGTCAAAGACAGCTCTACGTCCCGAGATGAATATCAAAAGCTGGGAGACATCTTCGTTAGTGTAACGGGAGAAACTAGTATAACTGACCGGCAGAGTCAGGAAGTGGGTAAAAAGGTAATAAATGGCACACGAACCAAGTCACCATCCCAACAAAAGCGACCTGATACCGACCCCAAATTAGAGCAGGATTGATAGAATACGTCAAGTGACCTTTCGATGGCCGACGGAGAGATTACGTTCGCCCAAATCTAAATCTAATCGCAACAACAACAACCTGCATCGGTGGTCTCGGATTCGTCGGGGTCACTCGCTCCGTCCGGTTCAGAAGCGACCTGTTCCATACTGAAGCCGGCGATCCCGGCAGCAGCCATACCGATCCCGTATGCCCGAAGTTGTCGGAGAAGTGCTGGTTTGGCACTGAGTTTTTCGGTGTTTTCGAAGTTCTTACCGATCATTTTCTGCATCATCCGTACGCAGAGCTGTGGGACAAAAGCGATTAGCAGCCCCTGACCGATCATCCACAGTGAGCCGAGCCTGCGGCATTTCGAGCAATCCATACAAAATATTCGACTACGTGGAAGCAAGAACCTTCCGTCGAACCCTACATATCGAGACCGCGGGTCACTCTATGACTCGTAGCCGTATCGGTTCGTCAGTTCGACCCTATGTTATTTTCCAATTCACAAAAATAATACACGACACCGGTCAACGCTCGATAGAATCTCTATATGTAGCAGCCGGTCTCTGATAGAATCTGTACAGATCAGTTCGGTTCGTGCTGAATAGAACGCGCATATGCAGCACGCGAGATTGCTGATCAGGATGAATCGCTGCTAGTCAGTACAGAGACGCTATCGGACGACAGTTACCGGTACCGGTGAGTGGCGGAACACCTTCTCAGCAACGTTACCGACGAACAACCGGTCTGCAAGCGATCCACCGTGACTACCAATCACAACAGTATCGAAATCAGCTGCTCGATTGATGATCGCTTTCGCTGGACGTCCCCACGCAACGTCCGTAGTTATCTCTTTCTCGTAGGTTTGCGCTATCTCATGCGCTCGTTCATGGACTTGTGATGCGCGCTCCTCCACTGCCTGCTCAAAATCGTCTTCAAGTGCAAGTCCTACCGCTTTTCCCATCATCGCGGAGGGTTCGCCGACGATATGTAAGACCGTAATTTCCGCATCTGGATGCGCCTCAAGCGCGTATTCCAGTGCGTGTTCAGCCATCTCGGACTCGTCCATCGGGACAAGAACGCGGGAAATCATACATAAAATATAGCGGGCAGAATGATAAACCATTGGTCAGACTCGCATCACCCACTCTTCAGCATTGAAACCCGATGTCAGCCGGCCCTGATGACAGAGCTTATAAATCGAAGCCCGACAAGGTTGACGCAATTACGATGGTGGCACTCCTGACCGTCGTCGGTATCCTTGTCGCCGTATTTGTTGGGTTCAACATTGGCGGATCATCCACGGGCGTGGCATTCGGGCCTGCAGTCGGCTCACGCCTAATTCGGAAGACAACTGCGGGGGCGTTGTTCGTTGGCTTTGGCTTTCTCGGGGCGTGGACCGTCGGACGGAACGTCATCGCCACGATGAGCAGCAGTATCGTGCCGGCAGCCCAGTTTACCCCCATCGCCAGTATCGCCGTTCTGTTCTTTACCGGCGCATCACTGTTGATATCGAATCTCTACGGCGTCCCAGCCTCGACTTCGATGACCGCTGTCGGTGCCATTGTCGGATTGGGGCTTGCATCCGGCACCCTCAATCAGGCGCTGATGTTCGTTATCGTCTCAGCCTGGATCGTCGCCCCGCTGATCTGTTTGTTTATTGGGGTCGTGGTCGGCCGCTATATGTACCCCTATCTCGACCGGTACCTTGCGTTTACGACGTTCAATCTCCACTTCATCCAACTCGATCGATCGGGAGTGATTCCACGACCGTCGATTAATCAGAACGCATCACCGCAGGATATCGTCGGGTCATTTGCGGTAGTCATCATTGGCTGTTATATGGCGTTCTCCGCTGGGGCGTCGAATGCTGCGAACGCTGTTGCCCCTCTCGTCGGTTCTGGAGGGTCGTTGACGGTCAATCAAGGCGTCCTGATCGCGGTGGGGGCCTTTGGATTGGGTAGTTTCACAATCGCCCGGCGCACGCTTGAAACAGTTGGAGACGATATCACGGAGCTACCGATACTCGCTTCACTGATCGTGTCCGTGGTCGGTGGAACGGTTATCACCATTCTCTCGTCTGCCGGGATTCCGGCGAGTCTCGCCGTCAGTACGACCTCGACGATCATTGGGCTCGGATGGGGTCGAGCGAGTCGGGCAGCGACGTTGACGGAGTTGGCGACGCCATCGCCAGCCGGTCCGGATGTAGACGTCTCGACCGGCGCATTGGTCACCTCACGCGCTGAGGATGCTCCTGCCAGCCCGACCATTGGGGATATTGCCCGAGAAGAGGAATCGCCCGAGAAGCCAGACGAAACCCCGGATGTCCCAGATATCGGCGCCGAAGGACCGGCAGATATCGACGAGCGAAGTCTCTTCGACCCGGCGGCGGCCAAGCGTATCGTGACGATGTGGGTGTTGACGCCGTCGCTGGCGATTGTCGCCTCATACCCGGTGTTCGCGTTCCTGCTATGAGCGGTACCAACTGCCGTTAGCCGGCTACTCCAGCAGTGGGCAGCCAGGTGTCCGGGCACACAATCATCTGTGTTTGGCAACACACGGCACCAACACACCAGAGCGCTGCGTCCCGTCTTACCCAGTCACAGTTACTCGGCCGGTCACTAAGAAACGTCTATTTTGTGTTTGTGACGATAAATAAGCACGCATAGAGAGCAATTGATTCAGTCTGGTTCCAGCGGAATGACCGTTGTTCTCGTGCTGATTTCACCCTCCACCCTCTGTATCGGTCACGCCGTTACTAACAAATATAGAGAAGTTTGCGAAGACGCTGATGGATACAACGCGCGAGTCTTGCACGACGATCTGCTCGGATAGCGGACGAGGCAAATCGGTCGATACAGGTGGGTAACCACGCAGTCCGAACTACTGACCGATTAGAACGAGCCCCCAACAGCGATGTACGCGAAGATGCCAACCACGGTTGCAATCACGTCAAGAACGAACAGAATCGCGTAATCCTTTGGTTCCATACGCTTGTAATCTGCACTTGCCACTAAGATATAGAGACACGGCTATCGGCAGAACTACTATGCTATAAGTAAGAATATAGTTTTATGTCGACATCAACTGCGAGGGCTACAGAGAACAACCAGCAGTCGTCCGCGCGAGATACGCGACTCCGACTGTGGAACGCGCTTATGGCTGTCCTCCACTTTGTACAGGGAGTGGCGATGGTCGCCTTGGCTGACCGGGTCCTGTGGCCAATCACACGGACGAGGTACGGTTTCAACGCCGAAACTGAGACCATCTTTCCGGAGACCGTCTCATTTATTGACGCGAATCTCCCGCTGCTGGCGGCGGCGTTTCTATTCATCTCTGCGTTCGCGCATACCGCTATCGCGACCGTGCTGTACGACCGGTACGTCGACTATCTCGACAGGGGGCTGAATCCCTACCGCTGGTACGAATACTCCGTGAGTGCCTCGCTGATGATCGTCGTTATCGGTATGCTGGCTGGAGTCTGGGATCTCGGAACACTCGTGGGGCTGTTTGGACTCGTTGCAGTAATGAACCTCAGTGGACTCTTGATGGAACGACGCAACGAGTCGACGGATGAAACCGACTGGACACCCTATTGGGTTGGTGTCGTCGCCGGGATTGTGCCCTGGATTGTCATCGCAATTACGTTCATTGGCACGGTGACAGCCAGCGGCGGCGAGTTCCCTGAGTTTGTTATCTACATTTACGTCTCGATTTTCGTTTTCTTCAATCTCTTCGCGTTGAATATGGCCTTACAGTATCTCGAGGTGTCACGATGGAAGAACTACCTCTTCGGAGAGAAGATGTATATTCTGTTGAGTCTCGTGGCCAAGTCCGCCCTCGCGTGGCAGGTGTACTTCGGCACGCTGAACTCCCCGATCTGAGTGTCGAAGGCGCCGGTGGCTGAGAGGTCCCTTTCCGCGCAACTAGAGTCGGATACAATCGCAGGGCAAATCCCTTCAAGCCAGTCCGTTTCACCAGACAGCTGGCAATCAAGATGTCCGTTTAAATCTCCCTCGAAGTCTGCATATCGCGGATCCGCGGGTACTGTGGTGTGGAAAATCGGCCCCGTATCTTGTATACAATATTCGATAAGTACTAGATGTGTAGGCCGCGTACCGCTTTCTACACCACGCTGTATGTGGCGTTCAGTTGAGAGATTTTAGTACCGACTTTATCATCTATATCTTGCACGGGGAACTTACTAGTTGCTGGATAAGTCACGATATCCTGCGCTAAGTCGTTCACCTGTATTGACCGCCCAGAGTGAGCGGTCGATATTATGAACGAGACAGGCAATAGTGAGTCCCCGGAACTGTTTCACCATTGCCGTGAGCGGACAAACGCACCGTACTTTCGCTTGAGTGTTGAGTTGATGGTCTCAGACTGACTCCATTGGCCGTAGAGATCAGCGTCTAAGCGCGCGTTCTATGCCTTGTGGAGCGATGTGAACTCACGGTGCTTGATCAGTGGCCGAACCTTGTGTTGACGGAGGGTATCATACAACGGTTCTCATACCCCGTTCATCCATACTGTCGCATAGGTACGTACAGCTGAACAAATTAGCGAAGGGGATCGTGACCTCTCTATCAACTGGTAAGTAATCCGTGCAAGATATATGGCATTTATTAATCAGTTAATTCTACCCCGGTAATCTCGAAACGCGCGCCACCGGTATCGCTCTCGGTTACGCGAACGTTCCAGCTATGGGCGTTCGCAATTTCTTTGACAATTTGCAGTCCATAACCGGTCCCCTTGCTGTTTGTTGAGTAGCCCGCCTCAAATATGCGTTCACGTTCCTCTTCGGGAATACCGGGCCGTCGTCCGCTACATAGAATCCGTCATCCAAGTCCCCGACCGTTATCGTCACTTTTTCGCCACCGTGTTCGACCGCATTCCGAAGCAAGTTTTCTACTGCTTGCTTGAGACGACTGCGGTCTGCCTGAATTGTTTGTCCCGTCTCAATAGAGACTGTAGCCTCTTTCGTCTCTACAGTTTCCCAACACGTGTCAGTGATCATCGCAAGATCAACTGGTTCGGTCTCACCGAGTGTTTCACCCTCGCGTGCCAACGTCAGTACGTCATCGAGTATCGCTTGCGCACGCTCCAGTGCAGACGCCGCAGCTGAAAGATGGTCACTCTCATGCTCTGTTTGAGCCAATTCGATCCGTCCCTGTACAACATTTAATGGATTCCGAAGATCATGCGAAATCACGCTTGCGAACTGATCCAGTTGTTCGTTTTTGTGCTGGAGTTCGCGCTCACGGGAGGCCTGTTCGGAGATGTCGATAAACGAGGACATTATGTAGGCTGGTTCTCCCTCTTCATTCGTCACGACACTGGCTGAGACCTGGATCTCGAATGGATTCCCGTCTTTTGGTTCCGCAACAAGTTCCCCTTCCCATTCGCCATGTTCAATAACGTGTTCGGCTACTGAGGCTGCTTTGGCAGGATCCTCCCAAAAATTGGTTACTGGCTGGCCGATGACTTCGTCTTCATCATACCCCCACATATCGGTGAACGCAGGATTCACCTTGCATAATTCGCCCTCCAAATTTGCGATTGCGATGCCCGCAAGCGCAGACTCACAGGCTGATTTATATATGTTAGAGACGTTTTGGGCATCCTCATCCATCGGAATTGATTATATAAAATAATCTGCAGGTGTATGGTTGTTACGATTAGTACGCACACCTACTTAACAGCCAGTTCTTCGAATTTTGGATGAAAATAACTCTGTGTGAATCGTTCTATGACACCCTCTTGACAGGCAGGTCGCCTGAGTTTCTGGTCGTCGTACCCTTTGTCACCGAGCAGAATCTCAATATGCTTGGGATTGCGTTTGATCAACGACGGCGCAATCCGGTATCGTGTTTTTGTGTCGTCGTCACGTGTAGATCAAGGATTGCATTCACCTTCGTATCGACTCCAACGATTCCACTTGTCGGAAGTAGTGTCGCTGAGAGAGTCAATATGACACGCCATACAGTCATATCAAGCCGGTTGAATGCCTTACAGAGCGTTGATGGCGTAGGTAGTTCAGCTAATGCAAGAGCTTGACGAATGCGTGGCATCTCGATCAGTTCGTCAAGCAGACCACAGTAGTCGTGTTCTTTCGAACTTTGAGACACAGTAGAACAACGTGCTGCGGGAGTGTATAGCGGTGTTCACAAAATTTCAGGAGTATCGAGAGATGGCTCGACGTCCCAGATGGATCGCTTTCTCAGTAAAACGGAGAATCTGTGACTTCGGGAGGACCTTCATCGTGGAATTACGGGGCAAATGTGTACCCATTTGAGGATTTCAACAAAGCCGCAGATTTCATATCGTAGTATATAGTTTATTAACGGCTCCGAAAGACCCCTGTAGCTGGGGACTGAGACGAGTGTATGGAGACGCCCTCGGTCGACAACGACCCCGAAACACGGCGTGAGGCGGCTACTGCCGCCGATAGCGCCGATCCGCTTTCCGCGTTTCGTGACCGGTTCGACGTACCGGGCACGTATATGGACGGGAACTCACTCGGCACACTGTCTGTGGATGCCGAAGCGAGTCTCGACCGCGCCATCGAGCAGTGGCGCGAACACGCGGTCGAAGGATGGACCGACGCTGACCCGGACTGGTTCCACTACGGTGAACGGCTCGGACAGAAGCTCGCCCCACTCGTCGGCGCAAGCGAGTCGGAAGTCGCAGTCTGTGGCTCCACGACGACGAATATCCACACCCTCATCGCTACCTTCTACGACGCCGCAAACAACGGTAGCGCGGCAACCGCCTCGAATCCAGGAACGATTCTCGTCAACGATCTCGACTTCCCGACCGACCACTACGCCATCCGTGCCCAGGTCCGACAGCGCGGACTCGACCCCGACGAGCACCTCACCGTCGTCGAGTCTGCGGACGGCCGTACCATCGATACCGACGCTGTCGAACGCGCCCTTCAGGTCGAGGATGTGGACGTACTCTTTCTCCCGAGCGTCTTCTACCGGTCCGGTCAACTGCTCGATATTGAGCGACTGACCGAACTCGCACACGAGTACGGCGCGTACGCAGGCTTCGACTTAGCCCACTCCGCGGGTGTCGTCCCTCACTCGCTGCACGACCGTGGCGTCGACTTCGCCGTCTGGTGTCACTACAAGTATCTGAACGCTGGACCCGGGGCGATTGCGGGGCTGTTCTGTCACGAGTCGAACGCCGAGCTGACGCCTGCGCTCGCGGGCTGGTGGGGCCACGAGAAGGAGACGCAGTTCGAGATGCGCCACGAGTTCACGCCCGCGGACGGCGCAGGGCGGTTCCAAATCGGCACGATACCAATTTTCTCGGCCGCGCCGCTTGACGGCGCGCTCGACGTGATACTGGAGGCCGGTATCGACCGGATTCGCGAGAAATCAGTCGCGCTCACCGACTATCTCGTCGACCTCGTAGGGACGCTCCCCGACTCGTTCACCGTTGGCTCTCCCCGCGACCCCGAGCGCCGTGGTGGCCACGTCGCCATCGAACACTCCGAGGCGTACCGGCTCACCGAGGCGCTCAAAGCCCGCGACGTGGTGGTCGACTTCCGACAGCCGAACGTGATTCGTGTCGCTCCGGCTCCCCTCTACACCGGCTTCGCCGACGTACTCGACGTGGCCGAGACGTTGCGCGAGGTCTACGAGACCCGCGCCTACGAGCAGTTCGACGCCCAGTCTGGCGGCGTCACCTGATTTGGTATCTCGCTCTGTGGTTTATGGCCTCGCCGCAAGGTTGAATCGCGTATCCCGCAAACCGCCAGTATGGACGTAGAGATACTGCTGTACGACGGCTTCGACGAACTCGACGCGGTCGGTCCCTACGAGGTGCTTGCCAACGGGCTCGAATACGCCGAGAGAGGTGGGTCCATCCGGATGGTTACCCTCGATGACCGCGACTTCGTCACCGCGAGCCACAGACTCCGGGTCGGGAGCGACGGGGAACTCGCCGAGCCGGACCTACTCGTCGTGCCGGGTGGCGGGTGGAGCGAACCCGGTCCTGGCGTGCGCGCGGAGTACGACGACGGCCGGATTCCCGACCGCCTCGCCAGGCTTGCTGACTCCACCGACATCGTGACCGTCTGCACCGGGGCGATGCTCGCGGCGAAGGCCGATCTGTTCCGCGAGCACGGCACGACCCACGCAGTTGCGCACGACGACCTCGCTGATTCCGGGGTAGCGGTCGCGGACGCGCGCGTAGTTGACGACGGTATCGTCTCCGCGGCCGGCGTCACCTCCGGACTCGATGCGGCCTTCTACCTCCTCGAACGCGAGTTCGGCACCGAAATTCGCGATCAGGTCGCCCGCGAGATGGAGTACGATCCGAACGACAACGTGCTCGTCGTCTAACCTTCCTGCGTCGCGCTTGTGCCTTCTCTGCCCTGATTCCGTATCTCCGGCGACTCTCCGTTATTTCGGATTATAAACTATATGCTGATATAGTAAAATGGGCCGAACCGACTACTGACAGAACCGTTCGCGGTACGTCGCGACGAACGCTGTGAGCGTCCGTGGCTCGCGGTCCAGCAGGTCTGCGACCGCGTCGGTCGTTCGGCCGGTCATCCCGAACCGAGGCGCTGTTTCCAGCCTTCGGTCACTTCCATCAGTGGGCGATGGAGTACGAACTCGACCGCGAGAGCTGATATCCGCAGCGTCGCGGTCACCGGAGCTATAGCCCACAACGTTCATTGCTCGCACCTGTGGAACCATTACGAGAATGACTGGCGTCTACGCGGCGAAGCTCGGCGACGAAGCCGACAACCTCCATCAGCGCGTGCGCGACCGGTACGCGCTCGCGTCGACCGACGATTCCGTCTGTGTCGGTCGCGGCGAGATGGATATTACTCGTGGCACCCTCGTCCTCCCCGGACTGTACGCGATGCCCCACTGGAATCTGCTGTTTCCCGAACGGGGGGAGGCGGTCCCGTTCACGGTGACGACGGCCGGCGTCGAGGTGGCGGGCCGCGAGGCGCTCATCACCCAGCGCGCGTTCACCTTCGAGTCGACGACCCGACGATTCGACTCGCTGACCGTCTACGACGACGACCGCGACCGACTGTTCGATTTCCTCGGGCGCGGCGGCCACATCGTGAGCGAACTCCACCCGCGCGTCGAGTCCGGCGAACTCGTCATCGAGGGCGGCAAGCAGTGGGCGCGGGTCGCCGGCCGGTATCTCCCGCTCGCCGGGCCGATGGCCGCCACCGTCGAGGTGCGGGACAACTTTCTCGACAGCGAAGACTGCTTTCGCGTCCGGGCGGAGGTGACGAACCCGCTCGTCGGTGAGATTCTCGGCTACAGCGGGACGTTCACGCAGACGACCGAATCTCGGGAGACGGAGTCGCTTCGCCCGGGCGCGACGCCGACGACGCTCCCGCCGTGAACACCGACGCGAGTGCAGTCGCGGGCTCGATGGTGTTGGCCCTCGGTTACGGGGTGGCCGCCTACACCGGGACCAGCCCGCTCGGACTGCCAATCGGGCAGATGGTCGCGGTTCACGGCTCGCTCAACGCCTTCGGCTTCGCCGTCTGCGGGCTCGTGGGCTGGCGGCTCTCTCCGCCCGCGGCGAGCGAAACACGTTAGCCGGTGGGCGGGAACTGCCGGTATGCGCATCGAGAACAGCTTCATCCCCGTCAGCGGCGTCGGGGAGACGACGGAGCGGAACCTCTGGGCGGCGGGCGTCACCGACTGGGACAGCTTCGATCCCAGCCACGTCGGCCCGACGACCGGCGATCGAATCGAGGCGTTCATCGACACCGCCCGCGACCGTCTCGCCCGCGAGGACAGCCGCTTTTTCGGCGAGCGATTTCCCTCGGGCGAGCTGTGGCGCTGTTATGAAAACTTCCGTGATGACACCGTCTTCTTCGATATCGAGACGACCGGTCTCTCGCCACAGCGCGACGACGTAACGACCGTCTCGTTCCACCAGGACGGCGAGACCACGACGCTCGTTCGGGGCGACGACCTCACGACCGCGAACCTCCGGCGCGAACTCGACGGCTCCCTGCTCGTCACGTTCAACGGTGCCTCCTTCGACGTTCCCTTCCTGGAGGAGTCGTTCGATCTCGACATCGACACACCTCACGTCGACGCGATGTACGCCGCGAAGAAGGTGGGGCTGTCGGGCGGGCTGAAGGCTATCGAGCCCGAGGTGGGCATCGAGCGCGACCGTCCCGACATCTCGGGCCGCGACGCCGTTCGACTGTGGCGCGAGCACGAGCGCGGGAAAGACGGCTCGCTAGAGACGCTCATCTCGTACAACCGCGAGGATACGGTTCATCTCAAGACTCTGCTCGATGAGGTCACCGACCGCCTCCACGAGAAGACCTTCATCGAATGAGCGACGAGTGGCGACTGATTCGCGAGCAGCCGTTGTCTGGAACGGAGGCGATGGCCTACGACGAGGCTGCTGCCCGCACCGCGGCCGCGGGCGGTCCCCGAACCGTTCGGCTCTATCAGTGGAATCCGAGCACGCTCTCGCTCGGCTACCGACAGAATCCGGAGAGTGTCGATTGGGACGCCTGCGAGCGTGCGGGCGTCGACGTGATTCGACGCAACACCGGTGGTGGCGGTATCTACCACGATACCGACGGCGACATCTCCTACTCGATTATCGCGCCTGCCGACGAGGTGCCCGGCGACCTGATGGAGACGTACGCGCAGTTCTGTGAGCCGCTGTTCGACGCCTTCGACGCGCTCGGTATCGACGCTCGGTTCGCCGACGTAGAGCAGCCCGCCATCCACGAGCCGGCCTGCTATCTCCGTGCCCTCCACCCGGCCCACGATATCGTCGCCGGCGACGGTCGGAAGCTGTCTGGCAACGCCCAGTATCGCCGGAAGGATGCCGTCATCCAGCACGGCTCGATTTCCTTTCGAAGCGAGCCGGAACGCCATCTCGACTGCTTCGCCACCGACGAGGTGTCGCCCGCCGACTTCGAGGGTCGCGTGACGAGTTTGCAAGAGCAGCGTCCGGAGCTGACGCGCTCAGAGGTCGTGTCGGCGCTGGAGGACGCCCTCGCCGACTGGGCCGGTGCAGAGGTGGGGTCGTGGACCGACGACGAAATCGCGTTTGCCGAACAGCGTGCTCGGGAGAAGTACGGCTCGGAGGCGTGGACGCGGTCTCGTGAGGATCCGACGTAGGGTTTGCTCGTGGTGGCTTTGGTTTCCGTTCTCTCGATTTGTTCGACTGCTCTCTTGTTGTGACCGATTCGAATGTCTCTGACGTGTCGCTTGCTGACGGTCATTTCATCGGTGAGAACGATTTGAAAGGCTCGGGTATGTCGCTTGCTGACTGCTATTTCGTCGGTGAGCACAGCTTGAAAGCCCCGGACGTGTCGCTTGCTGATTCCGCTGACTATCTTCTCACGAACAGCTTGAAAGCCCCGGACGTGTCGCGGTCTCCCCGTGACATATCGGTCGCTCACTGCGTTCGCTCCCGATAGTGGTCACGAAACCGACTATATAAACGCGACACGCCCGCCCCTTTCTGTCCCACCCACTACAACAGCACCGCCCACAGGCCTCCCCAGCCGATTCACTCGCTTCGCTCGTTCACCCCTCGCGCTGACTCGCGCGCCGTTGCGCGCTCGGGCCACGCCACCGCACAGGCAACGGAGGCGGTGGCCTGACGCACCGCGAACGGAGTGAGCGTGTGTGTCGTGGGGAAGGGTTGGTGCGGTTCGTCGCGCCCTTGTGGCGCGACTCGACCGCCGGCGGTCTGCGATGCTGTATCCGGTGCCAAGCAATCGTAGTGGTCCCGGTGCTGTCGAAAGCAAACCATCCGGTGCCAAGCACTCACAGCGGTCCCGGTGCTGTCGAAGCCAATCCAAACAGCACGGTGCTGTCGGAGCCAACCCAAACAGCACGGTGCTGTCCCCAAGGCCAAGCATTCAGGATGGTCGCGGTACTGTCGAAACCAAACCACCCAAACACACCAGCTCCGCGGCAGAAATCCAAACGAGAACAGAGCCAAGCGGCCAAACGATACCACTTTCCTGCCGGCTCTCCGACCACCGATATGAGCGCAGACGACATCCGAATCGGGGCACACACCTCAATCGCGAAGAGCGCGGGACCGTACGACGGCCCGGCCAACGCAGTCCACCAGCAGCTTGACTACGGCGGTAACTGCGGACAGATCTTCTCCCACTCGCCGCAGGTGTGGCAGTCGCCGAATATCGACGCCGACGCCGTAGCGCAGTTCCGCGACCTCGCGGCGGAAAACGACGTGCGCCCGTGGGTCATCCACACCTCGTATCTCGTCAATCTCTGCACGCCGAAAGACGACCTCCGCCGGAAGTCACTGGAGTCGATGCAGGAGGAAGTCGACGTTGCCGACGACCTCGGAATCCCGTACGTGAACGTCCACCTCGGGGCACACACCGGGGCGGGCGTGGAGGGAGGACTGGCAAACGCCGGCTCCGTGCTCGACGATCTCGACGTACCGGAGGATGTGACGGTGCTCATCGAGTCCGACGCGGGGTCGGGCACGAAACTCGGCGGGCAGTTCGAACACCTCGCGACGGTCGCCGACGAGACGAGCGAGCCGATCGAGTTCTGTCTCGACACGGCCCACGTCTTCGCCGCGGGATACGACCTCTCCACCGCGGAAGGCGTCGAGGCGACGTTCGCTGAGTTCGACGACGTGGTCGGACTCGACCGGCTCTCGTACGTCCACCTCAACGACTCGAAACACGCCTGCGGGACGAACAAGGACGAACACGCCCACATCGGCGAGGGGGAGATCGGCGTCGAGGGGATGCGCGCGTTCATCAAGACCGCTGCGAACGAGGGGATTCCGATGGCGTTGGAGACTCCGACCGAGGACGGCAAATCCTTCGCGTGGAACATCGAACGAGTCCGTGAACTCCATCAAGAGTGAACTGACGCCGGGTCGAACTTTTTCAGGCTGGCCGCCCACCGTCACGTATGGAGAAAATCTCAGCTGATGGGGTCGAATCGGGCGGAATGGGACCGGCGGACCGGCGCGGACTGACCGACGCACTCGGCGCAAGCGACCTCGCAATCAATCACTACTCTGTCGAGCCCGGCGAGGGCTTTTCAGGCGGGCTACACACCCACATAGACCAAGAGGAGCTGTTCTACGTCACCGAGGGTGAGGTGACCTTCACCGTCGGCTACGAGGGCGACGAGTCGGTCGTCGTCGAGGCCGACGAGGCGATTCGGTTCGCCCCCGGCGAGTATCAGACGAGCGAGAACACCGGCGACGGCGAGGCGACCGCTATCGCGCTCGGTGCGCCGCGCGACAGCGAAGACGTGCGTCTCCCACAGCCGTGTCCCGAGGGCGACAGCGACAATATGCAGATGCAGTTCGGCGACGACGGAATGGTGCTCGTCTGTCCGGAGTGTGGCACCGAACTCGACGCGTAGAGCCGACGCCGTTTTTTCACCGCCGGGCGAACCCGCAGTGTGCGCCGCTTCACCGCCGAGTATCTCGACCGGACGCGCGAGGGGATGTGGGCAGACCGGAGCGCGCTGGCTCCCCTCCGACTCGGCGACCGCGACTCCGTGCTTGATGTCGGCTGCGGAACAGGAGAGCTTACAGCAGCTATCCGAGCAGAGACTGATGCCCGACTCGTCGGAGCCGACCGCGACGCCGACCTGCTCGCACATCTGCCCGCCGACATACCGGGCGTACGCGCCGACGCCTACCGGCTCCCGTTTCCCGATGACAGCTTCGACCTCGTCGTCTGTCAGGCGCTCCTCATCAATCTCCCCGATCCACGAACGCGCGCTCGCCGAGTTCGCACGCGTCGCGAGCGAGTCGGTCGCCGCCGTCGAACCCGACAACAGCGCCGTCACCGTCGAGTCGACCGTGGCGAGCGAATCCCGACTGGCCGGCGAGGCGCGCGACCGCTACATCGCCGGCGTCGAGACGGACGTGACGCTCGGTAATCGACTCGCCACGCTGTTCGAGCAGGCCGGGCTCACGAATATCCAGACGGCGCGGCGCGACCAGACCCAGACGGTCGCGCCGCCGTACTCCGAGGCCGATCTCGAAGCGGTTGGTCGGAAGGCGCGCGGCGATGCGATTCGCTCGAAGCGGGGCGATCTCGCGGGTGACGCTACCGCACTCGACCAACTGCGCGCGGCGTGGCGCGAGATGGGGAGAGAGGCGCTCGAACAGACGCAGGCCGGCGAGTACGAGCGCACCGAGACGGTCCCGTTCCACGTCGCGGTCGGCGACGTATAAGAACGGAAACAGAAACCGACTTCTGCGTGAAGCTAACTGTCTGCCGCGTTGAGAGGACATATGGACCCACGTATCCGCGAGCACGCCGAGGTGCTCGTCGACCACAGTACCGAGATCGAGCAGGGCGATAACGTCCTTATCCGTGGCCAGCCCGCAGCCGAGGACCTCATCGTCGCCGTCAACGAGCTGTGTGCCGAGCGCGGTGCAACCACCTCCGTCGCAATGGGTTCCTCGCGTGCGAGCCGCGCGTATATGCGCGCCGTTGACGAGGACGATATCGAACTCAACGAGATGGCGCTCGCCGAAATCGAGGCCGCCGACGCGATGATCTCCATCCGGGGCCAGCAAAATATGTCCGAGCAGAGCGACGTCCCGCCGGAGATTCGCCAGAAACAGTCGGCTGAGAACAAGCCCATCCAGCAGGAGTATCTCGACAAGCGATGGAACGGGACGCAGTTCCCGACACCATCGGGCGCACAGAAGGCGGAGATGTCGACGGAAGCCTACGAGGCGTTCGTCTGGGACGCCGTCAACAAGGACTGGGACGCCGTCGAGGAGTACCAGTCACAGCTGGTCGATATCCTCGAAGACGCCGACGAGGTGCACATCAAATCCGGCGAGACGACCGACGTGCAGATGTCTATCGAAGGAAACATCGTGAAGAACGACTGCGGGAAACACAATATGCCGGGCGGTGAGGTGTTCACCGCGCCCGTCGCCGACAGCGTCGAGGGTGAGGTGCTGTTCGACAAGCCGGTGATGGTCCACGGGCGTGAAGTGCTGGGTGCGCGCCTCGTCTTCGAGGACGGCGAAGTCGTCGAACACGAGGCCGAGAAGAACGAAGAGATGCTCACCTCGCTGCTCGACACGGACGAGGGCGCGAAGTATCTCGGCGAGCTCGGCATCGGGATGAATCGCGATATCGACGAGTTCACCTACAATATGCTGTTCGACGAGAAGATGGGCGACACCGTCCATATGGCCATCGGGATGGCTTACGAGGACACCGTCAGCGAGGCAAACGAGCGCAACGACTCTGCCGTCCACACCGATATGATCGTGGATATGAGCGAGAACTCGTTTATTGAGGTCGACGGCGAGCGCATTCAGACGGACGGGACGTTTATTTTCGAAGACGAGTAGCGTCTCGGGTACTCACACCACGTCACTCTCGACGACGCGCTCGTCGATATCCAGGTCGCGAATCGCGTCGGCGGCCGCCCCGGTACCGACATCCTCATCCACCATCGCGAGCGCCTGCTCCAGCGTGGCGAAGACGAACTCGTTGTCCCGCAGCTTTTCGAGCGCCGACTCGCTGACCGTCCCGCCGTCGCCCTCGTCAGCCCACAGCAGGGCAGCCCGCGGATCCAGCGGGCGCGTGTCGTTGCCGTCGTCGAACTTCGCGAGTCGTTTCGGAACCGCACGCTCGAAGCTCGTGTTTGAGACGGTCACGCGGAACGGCTCGTCCTCTGTGTCGGATAGGAGATGAGCGACGAGACAGGCGGCGGGGTCGACATAGCCCGACTCGTCGGCTCGCAGCAGCTCTGGATTCGCCTCGGCCCACTCGGCACGGACACTCTTACCGACGCCCGAGATGTCGTACCTTTCCTCGAACTCGGCCTCGCGCTCGGGGCTGTCCTTGAACAGCAGGTCCTTGGTGAGGTAGATCTCGACGCGCGGGACGGGATCGAGTCCGACGACGATATCGCCGGCAACCCAGATTTCACGCAGAGGAACGGGGAGGGAGTCGCTCGCCTGGTCGAGCATACGCTCGATGGTCGCGACGGCCCGCTCGCGGTCGATACCGGCGGTCACGTCTGTCATACCCGATGGACGAGAGTGCGAGACAAACCGCTTGCGCCCGAGGATACAAGCGACGAGCCGTCCTAACGCGGCTATGCGCACCACGACCTTCGGCGATGGCGACGACGACCTCGTGCTCGTGCTCGGGTGGGGAAACCGGTTCGAACATCCGGGCGTGGAGTGGCTCATCGAGCAGTTCGCCGACGAGTACACGATTCACGGCTTTCAGCTCCCTATCACGATTCGCGACTTCGAGGAGGAGTATCTCGACCCGGTGCGTTCCGTAACGGACGGGCTCGACGAGTACCGACTGCTCACCCACTCGACGGGAGGACTCATCGGCGCGTTCCTCGACGACTACGAGACGGCGGTTCACTGTAGTCCGTGGTGGGGGTTCCACGACAGCCTGGACAATCCGGTCGTCTCGCTGCTGATGCGCGTGCCGATTGCGACACCGATTCTTCCGGCGGGTATCGAGCAGGATGCGCTCGGCGAACTGACGACCGACGAGCGCTACGCTGACAATCCGAGTCGTGCCGCGCCGACGTTCCTGCGAGAGGTATACCGCGCCCAGCAGCGTCTCCCGCCGTTCGATACCGAGCGCGCGAGCGTGTTCTACTCGCCGACAGACGCCGTCGTCAACACGGGCACAATCGAGGCGCGCGTTCCCGAATCCCATCGCGTCACCTACGATGGTGGGCACGAACTGTTCGCCTCGCGGTGTCGCGACGAGCATATCGAGACGATCAGACGAGCACTCGCGACGGGACCGAGTGCACTCGATCGTGAGTCGAGTGAGCGAAAGCCGTAATCGGCTCGCGACGAACCCTGCGTATGGACTGCGACAAGTGCGGGACCGACGCCGTCACGCATCTCGCCTACTCCGGGCTACATCTCTGTGAGGGATGTTTCACCCAGTCGGTCGAGAAGCGGGTCCGACGGCGCATCCGCGAGGACGGAGTCGTCCCCGACGACGCCACGCCCGAGGATCCCGATACGTGGGTTATCGGGCTCTCAGGCGGCAAAGACAGCGTCGTCCTCACGAAAATTCTCCACGACACCTTCGAGCAGGACCCGCGTATCGAACTCATCGGCCTGACCATCCACGAGGGTATCGAGGGGTACCGCGACGAGAGCGTCGATGCCTGTGTCGAACTCACCGACGAGCTCGATTTACGCCACGAGCTCGTCACCTACGAGGAGGAGTTCGGCGTCCAGATGGACGACGTGGCTGAGTCCGACCCCGAAGGGATGGCTCCCTGTGCCTACTGCGGCGTCTTCCGGCGCGACCTGCTCGAACGCTACGCCGACGAGCTCGGCGCGGATAAACTGTTCACGGGCCACAATCTCGACGACGAGGCACAGACCGCGCTGATGAACTTCCTCGAAGGGAATCCTCGACAGATTGCGAAGCACTTCGATGCCTCGCTGGGCGACTTCGACGACCGCGAGACACAGGAAACGTTCGTGCCGCGGGCGAAGCCGCTCCGTGACGTCCCCGAGAAGGAGGTCGCCCTCTACGCGCACATCGAGAATCTGCCCGCCCATATCACTGAGTGTCCCCACGCGAGCGAGGCGTACCGCGGCGAGATTCAGGAGCTTCTCCTGAAGCTCGAATCGAACCATCCGGGGACGCGCCACTCCATTATGGCCGGATACGAACAGCTCGCGGAGGTTGCAGCCGACTCGCTGCGAGACGGTGTCGACGACCTCGGAGAGTGCGACCACTGTGGCGCGCCGACCGACCGCGACGTGTGCCGAAAATGCTACCTCGTTGAGGCGGTCGACGGTGAGGTTCCCGCACGGTAACGTCTGTCTTCTGGCTGCCGTGCGTCGTACGCTCGTCAGCCGCCTGTAATACACCGCCAGTTCGTCTCTCGAACCCAGTCATATCAGAACAAATAACCACATAGCTATAGCTCGAATCGCAGTACACCACGACAAAAAATCAGTTACGAAATCTGACTTATCGGATAACGTCGAGACCGTTGTTCGTCTCGCTCGGCTTCTCGCCACCGTCGGTGTGGCCGGTTCCGAACTCCGAGCTCGCCGACTCTGTTGCCGTCGAGGTGCTGGAGTCGACCTCGTTGAGTCCGTTGACGTCGGCGTCGAGCGCCTCACGCGAGGCGTCGGCCTGCTTCTGGGTGGATGGGCCGAGAATCTGAGCGGACTGGACGCCCGTCATGATTGCCATAACGCGCACCTTCCCCTTGTACTCGTCCTGGATGCGCGCGCCCCAGATGACGTTTGCGTCGGCCTCGAGTCGCTCAGTGATGTTCTGTGCGATGCCCTCAGCCTCTTTGAGCGTGAGGTCTGGACCGCCGGTGATGTGGACGAGCCCGCCCGTTGCGCCGCGGTAGTCCACGTCGAGCAGCGGGTGGTTCATCGCGTCTTTCACCACTTCCTGCGTCTTGTTCTTGTCCTGCGTCTCGCCGACGAGCATCACCGCGACGCCGCCCTGCCCCATAATGGAGGTCATATCGGCGTAGTCGAGGTTGATGAGCGACGGCTGGGTGATGGTCTCCGAGATACCCTTCACGGTCTCGGCGATGATCTGGTCCATCACGGAGAACGCCTTCCCGATGGGAAGGTTCGGCACGTAATCCAGCAGGCGGTTGTTGTCGAGGACGATGATAGAGTCTGCTTCGTTGCGAAGCTTCTCCAGCCCTTCTTCGGCCTTCACCGTGCGGGCGCGTTCGACGTTGAATGGTGTCGAGACCATCCCCACGACGATAGCGCCCTGCTCTTTGGCGATTTTCGAGACGACCGGCGCGGCACCGGTTCCCGTCCCGCCACCCATCCCGGCGGTGACGAACACGAGGTCCGCGTCGCCGAGGACTTCCTTGATGGTGCCCTGTGCCATCTCCGTGGCGCGAGCACCGACGGACGGGTCACCGCCAGCACCGAGTCCCTCGGTGAGCGATTTACCGACCAGAATCTTCGTGTCGGCTTCGATCATCTGCAGGTGCTGTTTGTCGGTGTTGATAGCGATGGTGTCGGCACCGTCCACACCGATGTTGTACAGTCGGTTGACGGTGTTGTTGCCGGCTCCACCACAGCCGATGATGGCGATTCGCGGGTCGCCGAACTCGTCGACATCGTTTCCTGCCTCCGAGAGGTCGCGACTCTCTTCCTCTGCATTCTCCAACGCGGAGTTAACGAGGTCTTGCATCAGACCTTGGCCCACGGGCGCGTTTCGTCCTCGTGGCTCTCCTGTTCATTCAGCATCTCACGGACGGCCGAGCGAATCGCTTCGCTGCGATTCGGGAACTCTCCCGTATCGACCATCTGTTCGACGCCGGCGATCTGCTGTTCCGGAATTCGTAGTGTCACACGCTCCATTGTTGTATTCCCTGAGTAAGACGGCGTGCGGTGCACACCCGCAACACGTTTACAGCGTGGAAACGCCCGACAGCGCCGGAGTGCGTACGACCCCTCGCTTGCTGTAAGACGACCGTCTTACGCAATCGTATGCACAGACTGAGGGATTATAAACGTTCTCCCTAATTCGTAAGACATAATGGAAAAAGCACGTATACGGCGTTGAAACGCGTGGATGCGCTGTCTTACGAATCGTTCAGCACGTCGGCGGCGGTGGTGCGACGGCCGCACGCGGGACAGAATGCCCAGTCGGATCGGAGCTCGTCGCCACACTCACAGAAGACGCGGTGGGTGGCTTTCTCCCCGCAGTTGGCGCAGTAAACGGCAGACTGCGGCAGTTCGTCGCCGCACTGTTTGCACGTCTCCGGCTCTGATTCTGTCGCGTTTTCCTCTGTCGCTGCGTCTGTCTTACGCGTCTCACTCGCCGTTGACTCGCCTGTCTCAACCGCGCTAGCGGCCCCTTCGAGCGTGATATTGACGTTTACGTCCTGTGGCGAGCGCTGGACGCCGCCAAGTCGTTCTTCGATGAGCGTGTCGACGCGGTCTGCGAGCATCGCGTCGACCGTTCCGGACGCGGCGTTCGACTCTGTGTCCGACGTTCCGGGATCTTCGAGATACTCGCGCAGCGCCTCGCGCATCACCTCGCTCTTCGAGGCGTCGAACTCGTCGAGCTGTCGGACGAGGTCATCGTCCGCCCGGAACGTAATCTTACTCATCAGTCGTCTCTGCTTGTATGGCGCAGTATTTTAATCTTCTCGCCTGTCTGACGACTGTCTCACTCCCGTCTGTCACCCGTCGTCCGACGCCCGATGATAACGGTTAAGTCCGACAGTCAACTGAATCTGAATGCGCCCGCCCTTAGCTCAGACTGGTAGAGCAGTCGACTGTAGATCGACTTGTCCCCCGTTCAAATCGGGGAGGGCGGACTTTTCCTGCGAACAACGTGAGCAGTGAAACGTTCAACCGACCCGATTTGAGCCTGGAAGTCGCAGCGGCCGAGCGCAGCGAGGCCGACCGCCTTCCTCCGTTCAAATCGAGGAGGGCGGACTCATTCTCCCGTCGATTCAGGGCTTCCGGTAGTACCCACGCCGTCTTGCGGTTTTGGCGGTTCGAGCGACCCCGGAAAATTTCAGATTCGAACGGGCTACCTAACGGCCCCCTTCGCCCTCGGGCGGTTTCCGTAGCTGAAACTGCTCCCTCATCACACCCAGCGCCCTTGCTTTCTTCGAGCGGTGTCGCTCGTTCGTGTGCGACGTTGTCCGCGAACGGATGCAACAAATTTTTTATATATGAATGGGTCCCACAGGGTACTGTGACAGCTCGGGTGATCTGCCTCGGTCAGAGCTGCGACGAGGCAATCGGAAAGCCGCTGTCGGCTGCTGGCTACACCGTGGAGGCAGTTGCCACGCCGGCGGAGGCCCGTGAGCGACTGCCCGGTGCAGCCGCGCTCGTCGTCGGTCCGAGGGTTCCACCCGAGGAGACGCTCTCGCTGTGTGGACACGACGTGTCGGTCGTCGTCTACGCCGACGAGGGTGACGCGTCGTTCGCGAGTGAGCTATTCGCGGCCGGGGCCGAGGACTACGTGCTCCGCGACGAGTGTCCACCGTCGGCGTTTCCCGACCGGCTACAGCAGTCGGTCACGATGGCGACCGAGCGGCAGTACCGACAGCTGTTCGATACGCTCGGGGATTTCGTCTACGTGATAGGAGAAGACGGACGGTTTCTGACAGTCAACGACGCTGCGACCGAGCTCTCCGGCTACACCCGCGAGGAGCTCATCGATAAACACGTCTCGGTGTTGATGGACGAGGAAAATATCCGGCGCGGCACGCAGAAAATTCGCGAACTGCTCGACGGTGCGGAGACGGTCACCTACGAGATGTCCGTCACCACCAAACGTGGCGAGCAGCGCCGGGTCGAGAACCACGTCTCGCTGCTTCCGGCTCCGGACGGTGAGTTCCGCGGGACAGTCGGTGTGTTGCGCGACGTGACCGACCGCCACCGGCGCGACCAGCGGCTCCACGGGCTCCACGACACCACCAGACAGCTGTTCGCAGCGAGCGACCCCGAAACTATCGCGAACCAAGTTGTCGATGCGGCTGCTGACGTGCTCGGCCACGAGGTCTCGATGGTCAGGCTCGTCGAGGAGGACTTGCTCGTACCGACGAACGTCTCACAGGCCCTCACCGACCGGCTGGGTTCGCGTGAGCCGATTTCTGTCGACGCCGACCGGTCGGTAGCACGCGCTTTCCGCAACGGCGAGCCGATGTACTTCGACGGTAACGACCCGGGCGACCTGGCGCTCGAAGGGAGCTACTACGTTCCCCTCGGATCGTACGGCGTGCTCAGCATCGGTATCACCGACGCGGATGGTCTCAGCGACTCCGACCGGACGCTGGCAGACGTGCTCGCGGCGAACGCGACGGCCGCACTCGACCGGGTCGAACAGCGGCGGGTGTTGGCGGCCGAGCGTGACCGGTTTGCGGCGCTGTTCGAGAACGTCCCCGACCCGGCTGCGTACGTCGAGTTCGACGGCGACGAACCCATTGTACGCGACGTAAATCCGGCGTTCGAATCGGTGTTCGGCTACGACCGCGAACTGGTGTTAGATGAGTCGCTGGACGACTACATCATCCCCGAGTCGAACCGAGCAGATGCCGCCCGGTACAACGCCGATATTCGGGCAGGTGAGAGCTTCCACGGCGAGGTGCGACGGCTCACCAGCGAGGGCGCGCGTGATTTCCTACTCCATGTCGTTCCGTACGAGATCGGATCGGAGTCAGCCCGTGGCTTCGCCGTCTACACGGACCTCACCGAGCAGAAGCGCCGCGAGCGCGAGCTCGAACGGCAGAACGAGCGACTCGACGAGTTTGCGGCCGTCGTCAGCCACGACCTCCGAAATCCGCTCAACGTCGCCCGCGGTCGGCTCCAGCTCGCGCGCGAGACGGGCGACGCTGAGCAGTTCGAGAAATCTACCGCCGCGCTCGATCGGATGGAGCAGCTCATCAGTGGCCTGCTTTCGCTGGCCCGCCACGGGCAGCGTGTCGGTGAGCTGGAGTCCGTCGAGCTGGAGTCTGTCGCGCGTGCCGCCTGGGGGAGTGTCCCCGGCGATGCGACGCTGAACACCGACACGATACCCCCTGTCCGTGCCGACTCCGAGCGGCTGTCGCAGCTGTTCGAGAACCTCTTTTGCAACGCTATCGAACACGGCGACGATTCACCGACGGTCACCGTCGGCAGGCTGGACGAGGGCTTCTACGTCGCTGATGACGGTCCCGGCGTGCCAGCCGAGGACCGTGAGCAAGTGTTCGAGTTCGGTCACTCCGGCGGCGACGGGACTGGCTTCGGGCTCGCTATCGTCCGTTCTATCGCTGAGGCGCACGACTGGTCGGTGTCGCTGACGGAGAGCGAGTCGGGTGGCGCGCGCTTTGAGTTCAGAGGCGTCGAGTTCGCCGAGTGACACTACGTGACGATACGACTTTGTCGCCGACACACCAGCTACGGGTATGCACGAACGGACACCAGGCGGTGGGGAGACGCCGACGGCCGAGCCAATCGAGCCGAGCGCACCCGACGACTTCGGCTGCACACAAGCCTGGTGGGGTGACGGGAAGGGAAAAACGACCGCTGCGATTGGAATGGGGATGCGCGCGGCCGGCCACGGCTACCGCGTCCATCTGCTCCAGCTGATGAAAGGCGGAGCCGACAGCGTCGAGTCAACCCGCGGTGAGTACAACGCCATCGCCGCCCTTCCGGGGTACAGCTACGAGAACCTCGGTCACTACGGCTGGCACGCGCTCAACGACGGGAGCGACGACCGCGACCACGAGCGGGAGGCGCAGGTCGGCTTCGAGCGCGCTCGCGAGCTCGTGGATGCGTGTCACGACGCCGATCTGACGACGCCCTTTGCTCTTGACGCCCCTGCTGACGAGGGAATCCATATGCTCATCGTCGACGAACTGCTCTACGCCGTCGACCGCGACCTCGTCTCGCCAGAGACTGTCGTCGAGTTCGTGGAGTCGAAGCCGTCGAATCTCGAACTCGTGGTGACCGGCTCACACACGGAGCCGACGTATCTGGACGGCGTCGCAGATCTCGTCTCGAACGTGCGGAAGGTAGCCCACCCGTTCGACGCCGGCATCCGGGCGCGGCGGGGGACCGAGTACTGAGTGTCGGACGCAGCGCCGACGGAGAACGAACGATCGTCTGACGCGACGAAACAGCTATACTGCGGCGGAATTCAGCCGCGACTGGAGGTCGATGCACGGCCTCTCACGCTCCTTCCCGTTTCCACATCGCGCGACGCCTGTGTCGAGCCGTAGAGTTATGCCGGCGGGTCCGCCATTCCCTGTATGTCAGACGACGACACCCACGGCGAGCAGTTCGGCGTGAAGCAGATTCGCGAGGTGTACCGACGCGGGATGTTTGACGACAAGACGCCCGACTTCCCTGTCTCCTTCGAGACGCTGCGCGAGGAGGCGAGCGAGCGAATGTCGTGGCAGGCGCAGGCGTACATTCACGGCGGTGCGGGCACCGAAGAAACGTTCGAGCGCAACAAGGAGTTCTCGCGGTGGCGAATCGTTCCGAAAATGTTGCGTGGCGTCGCCGACCGCGATCTCTCAGTCGATATTCTCGGCGAGGAGCACGCTTTTCCGCTGATGATTACCCCCCTCGGCGTGCAAGGGCTCGTCCACGAGGAGGGAGAACTCGCGAGCGCGCGCGCCGCCGCTGAGTTGGACGTGCCGTTCGTCCTCTCGTCGCTCTCCACGCGGTCGATGGAGGAGGTAGCCGAGACGCTAGGTGACACGCCGAAGTGGTTCCAGTACTACTGGTCTGCCGACCGGGACGTGGCAGCGTCGTTCCTCGACCGTGCAGAGGACGCCGGCTACGAGGCAATCGTCCTCACGGTCGATGCGCCGACGCTCGGCTGGCGCGAACGACTCCTCTCGAAGGGGTACTACCCGTTCCTCGACGGCGAGGGAATGGGCAACTACTTCTCTGACCCGGCGTTTCGCGAGTCGCTCGACGAGCCTCCCGAAGAGAATCCCGAGGCAGCCGTCGACCGGTTTCTCTCCGTCTTCGGCGACGCATCGCTCACGTGGGACGACCTAGAGTTCGTCTTCGAGCGCACCGACCTGCCGGTCATCATCAAGGGAATTCTCCATCCGGAGGACGCGCGCAAGGCAGTCGATGCGGGTGCGGCTGGCGTGCAGGTCTCCACCCACGGCGGCCGCCAGATCGACGGCTCCATCTCAGCCATCGAGGCGCTTCCGGATATCGTCGACGAGGTGGGCGACGAGACGACGGTGCTGTTCGACTCGGGAATCCGTCGCGGGGAGCACGCGTTCAAAGCGCTCGCGCTCGGAGCCGACTCCGTGATGCTCGGCCGCCCGTTCGTCTACGGGCTGGCCCACTCCGGGCAGGACGGCGTCGAGCAGGTACTCAGAAATACGCTTTCACAGTTGGACCTCACGATGGGGTTAGCTGGTATCGACGATGCGGCCGATATCGATGCTGACGCTGTCCGCGACGAGAAGACGCTCTAAGCTCGCTTAGACGAGAAGGATGCCGGCGTAGAGACCGGCAAGCCGCCCCAGTTCGTTCACCGCGCCGAACACATCGCCGTTGACGCCGCCGAGATTCGTGCTCGCCCATCCCTGCAGCCACCACCCGACAGCGAGCGGTGCGGCCAGCGTGGCGGCGACGACCGGAATGGTGACGCCGTCGACCGCGACCAGCGCCATCGCCGGCAGCGCGACGAGTAGTGGTCCCGGCATATCGCTCGCCGAACACCGGTCGGTGAACGCGCTCCCGAACCCTTCGTGGCTCGCGCGACCGGTGCAGGCGAGCGTCGCCATCGCCAGCTTCGCGCCCACCTCGCTCGCGACGACGACGACGACCGCACTCTGGAGCGGGAGCCGAGCCAGCGCTCCCCCCGCAAACGCAATCCCGACGAGTGCAGTCCCGAGCGCGAGCACCGCACCGACGCCGACCTCGCTGTCTTTCAGGACTGCGCGACGTGTCTCACGGTCGCCGTGAACCACCATCGCGTCGCCGAGGTCTGCCAGCCCGTCGAAGTGGTTCACGCCCGTCAGAAGCAGCAGCGCGACCAGATACGCGAGTGGGACGACCGGCGCGGGCAGGAGGAGCGCGAGCGCCGCCAGCCCGCCGACCAGCCAGCCGACGACGGGGAACGCCCACGGCGCGCTCGCGAATGCAGTCCAGTCGTCGCCGTCGCTCGCGACCGGGAGTCGGGTAAGAAAGCCAACTGCGCCTCGGAGTGCGCTCATCAGAACCATCCCGCGTACGCGAGCAGGAGGATGACGGCGATCCACGCGAGCCAGCCGGCCCGCGAGACGAGTCGAACCGCACGGCCCACGTCACCGGCCTCGGGTGGGGGTGCCACGTCGTTCAGGATGTAGACACCGGGCTTTTCGAGGCGGACGGCCAGCGCCGCGGCGACGGTCCCCATCGGCCACCCGGAGTTTGGCGAGGGGACGCGGTCGACCCAGCTGCGGGCCCGCCACGGCGTCTCGGGGTCGACAGCAGCCACGGCCAGCAGCAGCGCCGACAGCCGCGCCGGCAGCCACATCACGATGTCGTCGAGTCGCGCGCTCGCCGTCCCGTGGTCCTTGTCGGGGTAGCCGAGCATCGAGTCCAGCGTGTTGACGGTTTTGACGAACGCAGCCGCGCCGACAGCGACGGGGAGCGAGACGAGCGCACCGAGCCCGAACGCGACTAGCGGCGCGACCAGTCCGTCGGCGAGATTCTCGGCGACGCTCTCGATAGCTGCCGACCGAACTTCACTCGCGTCGAGGTCGTCGCTGTCGCGCCCGGCTAGCGAGCGGAGCCGTTCGCGAGCCGCGTCGGTATCCTCACCGAGTAGGCGCTCGACGGCGCGCGCCTCGTCCAGCAGCATTCGGAGACTGGTCGACGAGAAGAGGACGAGACCTGCGACGACCGTGGCGACCGGCAGCGAGAGCGGGACGAGAACGGCCACCAGCGCGCCGAGTGCTGCTCCGACGATTACCGGCAGCGTGACGGCGATACTGACGCCCATCTCGAAGGGGCTGTTCCACGCGCGGTCCAGGGGGTCGATGACTCGGCCGAGCAGCGCGACCGGATGGAGTCGCGCCGGTGGCTCGCCGACCAGTCGGTCGAGCAGCGCGGCCAGCAGGACGGCTCCGGCAGCGGCGAGACTCATCGAAACAGCTCCTCCAGCGGCGTCTCGCGCACGTCGATGAAGCGGCCTCCGACAGCTTCGATACCGGCGTCGGCGTCGCTATCGCCGATGTGGATCAGTTCGTCCGGCTCGCAGTCGAGCTGGCGGGCGACCGTCTCGAAGGCGCGGCGGTCGGGCTTTCGCCAGCCACACGAGAGGCTCGTGGTGACGGTGTCGAACAGCGGGTCGCGGTCGTCGTTCAGCCAGCGGAGGTCTCCAGCGAGGAGGCTCCGGCGAGCGAGCTCGGGGACGGAGCAGTTCGAGAGCAGAGCGACCGGGCCGCGCTCGCGGGCGCGCTCGACGGCAGCGCGGGCTCCATCACGAGGAGTCACCTCCGGCTCGAAGGCGGCGGTGACGGCGCGGCGGGCGGCGTTGTTCGGGGCGGACACTCCTCGCGAGTCGAGCGCACGGGCGACGTGGGCGTGTAGTGGCACCTCGGCTCCCTCGGGGGCGTCGATGTGTGGCTCGGCGTAGGCGTCGGCCCAGTCGTCGGGGACCGCGACGCCGCGCTCGCGGAGCTCTCGCGCGACGGCCGCTGCGGGGTCGGCGGGGCGATCACTCTCGACGAGCGTTCCGAACAGGTCGAACGTAACGGGCACACTCAGAGCAAGCGGGCCGACTACTTCGGCGTATCGTTCGGTGTGAACACGTCAGCGCGGGCGGTCGTCTCGACGCCGTACTCGGCGTCGGCCACCGAGTCCGGCAGCGCACGCTCGGCGTATCGAGAGTCGAGACTCGCAGTGACGGCCTCGCGAACGCAGGCGCGGGCGGCCCGTCCCACCTCGGTCGCGCTGCCGGCGAACTGCGCTGGCTCGCCGTCACGCGCGCTTCCGACGATGACCGCGTCGGAGGTCGTTCCTGGAAAGCCAGTCTCGTGGAGCAGGACAGCGGCTTTCGTCTCGGCGACGAGCGCGAGCAGGCTGGCGAGCGCGCCATCGGGCAGTCGCCGCGTCGTCGCGAGCAGGATATTTACCGTCCCCGGCGTCGGCGGGCCGTCGGGACTCGAGTTTCTCTCTCCTCCCTCTGGCTCCATCGCCAGCCCCGCCGGATTCGAGATGCCAGCCGTCGCGACGACCGTCACTGAGCCGAGCCGTGCCCCCGTCGCGTGCTGCTGTTGGACTCCAGTCAGCAGGGTTGGACCGCTGCCGAAGCCGGCTTCGTCGCGGCGCTCTCGGGCGTAGCGCGCGAGGTCGGTCCGGTCGAATCCACTGGGGACCGTGATGTTGAACGCCTGCTCACCCTCGCTGTAGCCGCCGTCAAAGCCGGCCGACAGCCACCGCGTCTGCGGCCCGTGGAGCCGACAGACGCCTCCCCGCCGGTTACTCCGGTACATCGACCCCCAAGGCGTCGAGCAGCCGTTCGTTCTCGTCACGCTCGCAGACGGCGACCCGGATGTGTGAGTCCAGCCCGCGGAAGGTGGTGGCGTCGCGCACGACGACGCCGACCTCCCGTGCCTGCCTAATGAGTCGGTCGTGGTCGGGCACCTCGACGAGCAGGAAGGGGGAATCGCTCGGCGCGACGGTGAACTCGGTCGCGAGCGCCTCGCGCAAGAACGCCCGTTCGCGGGCCACGCGCTCGCGCGTCTCGTGGATGAAACTCTCATCGCGCATCGAAACCGTGCCGACGCGGGCGGCGGGCCAGCCGAGCGACCACGCGCGCCGAGCCGTCGAGAGCCGGTCGTACACCGTCCCAGACGCGACGGCAAAGCCAGCCCGCAGCCCGGGGAGGCCGAACAGCTTGGTGAGCGAGCGCGCGACGACGACGCTCGGCTCGCCCGCCAGCGACGGCTCGTCGGTGAAGCCGAGGAACGCCTCGTCAACGAGCAGGAGGGTGTCGCTCTCGCGACATCGGCGTGCAAACGCGCGAAGTTCGTCGGCGTCGGCGACCTCCCCGGTCGGATTGTTGGGGTTGCAGACGACCGCGAGCGCGTGCGGCGCGGGGTCGCTGTCGAGCAGGTCGTCGTGGGGAACAAGCGTTGCCTCACCGCCCTGTAACTCGATTTCCCGGGCGTACTCTCCGAAGCTCGGAAACGGGACGAGCGCGGTATCGCCCGGGCATACCGTCGTCGCGATGGCGAGTCGGAGCGCGGCCAGTCCCCCCGCAGTCGGGACGATCTCGTCGGGCGAGCAGCCGACGTACTCCGCGGCAGCAGCCCGGAAGTCGGGGTAGTCATCGGACGGGTATGAGCGCGATTCCCCGAAGGCAGCGTCGTAGGCGGCGCGCGCGCCGTCGGGGACGCGGGTGTTGATATTCGCTGAGAAATCGAGTACGTCGGGGTCGTCACTGGAGCCGTGTGGGACGCGCTCGGCTCTCGCGACGCTGTCAGGATCCATCAGCAGAGCCGCTCCGCGACGGTCGCGTCGCTTGCGTAGTTCACGTTCACAGCCAGCCGGGCGTCCCACCGGCAGTCGATTTCGTCTTCGCCCTCGCCGACGAGATTCAGCCCTGACGGCGACAGCTTCTCCCCGTCGACCGCCTGTACGCGGTCGGGCCGGACGTCGAGCGCGCGCTGGAGCCGAGTCGGCACGCAGACGCTCGTGGAGCGCTCGCGAGCCAGCAGGCTGTCGACGTGTTCGGACGCGAGCAGCGGGAGGTCGGCCGCAGCCGTCACCGCGGGTGTCCCCACCGTTTCGAGTGCGCGCGAGAGGTCCTCGACGTAGCCGTCGCCGGACGTGTCGATGACGGTCGCGCGGTCTCGAACGTACGCGCGGGTATCGGGAGTCTGTGGCGTGACGGCGGCGTAAACAGTGTCGACGTTCGAACCGTCGAACGCGTCGAGCACGCGCCCGACCATCGGCTCGCCGCCCACCGCATAGAGCGGCTTCTCACCGGCGTCGAGCCGCGTTCCCTCACCGCCACACAATACGAGTGCGTCCATACCGACGGTTCGGGTGGCTGGCTGTTCGGTGTTTCGGCGGATGGACAGCGCTTTGACCGGCGGGCGAGTGAGCGAGATATGCTCGAAGTTCCGTTCGTCGTCGGCGGCCTCTTCGGCGTCCGCCACACGTTCGAGGCCGACCACGTGGCCGCCGTCGCCACGCTCGTCGAGGACGACGACCGCCCGGTGACCGCCGGGTTCGTGTGGGGACTCGGCCACTGTCTCCCGGTCGTTCTGCTCGGTAGCCTCTTCCTCGCCCTCGGAGTCGAACTACCGGCGCTCGTCGGTCGCGTCATCGAGTTCGCCGTCGCCGTCCTGCTGATCGGACTCGGCGTGCGTGTCCTGCTCGACCGCCCGCCCATCGGCTCCCGACTGCTCGGCCACGACCACACCGACGAGGCGTCGTTTCTCGTCGGTATCGTCCACGGCTTCGCCGGGAGCGGTGGCGTCGTGGTCGCGCTCGCGGCGGCCGCGGGCAGCACGTTCGCGGGGGCCGGCTTCCTCGCCGGCTTCTCCGTCGCCACCATCGTCGGGATGAGTGTCGCCTCGTGGGGCGTCGGCCACGCGGTCAGCCGGCTCCGCCCACTCCGGCTTGTCACCGGACTCGCCAGCATCGTCGTCGGCCTCCTCCTCGGAGTCGAGATGCTCGGTATCAGCCTCTAGCGCGTCTCGGCGAGCCACGCTGTCGCGAACTCGAGCAGTGCTGGCTGGTCGAATAGCACGGCCACCGCCTCGCCGACCCCGCCCGTCGTCGCCGATTCGGGGTGCGCGTCCAGAAACGCCTCCCCGCAGGCAGCGAAGTCGCTGTCGTCGTAGTCGGGTTCGGTGAACGTAACCCACTCCTGTTCGCCATCGACGGCGATGGGTGCCCCTGCTTCGACGCGCAGCTGGTCGATGTCGGCGTGATGCTCTGCGAGATGCAAGGACGTGTTGCGCCCCCAGTCACAGCCGAGCATGAGAATTCGTCCGTTCAGGTCGCGTACCGTCGCGAGCGGCGAATCGGGACCCATGCCGTCTTCGAGCGGGTGATCGGCGACGATTTCCTCGGCGTCGGCTCCGAGTGCGGTGACGGAATAGAGGGGATGGTCGCTTCGAACCGCCGCGTCGTAGCTACGAAGACAGTCGGCGATAGCACCCATTCCTCGGGTCGGCGTCGAATCGGGGCGATAGGCCGGAATCGACTCTCGAATCGGGCCGTACCACGACTCCGGGACGGGTGGATTCTCCCACCCACTCGGCTCAGAGAGGTCAGTCGAATGCGTCGGCACGACGACCGTGCCATCGGGGACAGCCGCCCGAATCCCTTCGACTGCGCCCTGCGCACCGCCGGGAACCCATCCCAGCGCCGACAGCGATGAGTGGACGAACAGCGTGTCGTCTCGTTCGATGCCGAGCGCGCGGAGATCGTCGGTGATGCGGTCGGGCGTGACCGGCCTGTCGACGCGCTCGACTAGCTCTTCGGTCATGTGCGCTGTGAGTCGGGAGTCGGTGATAGGCTTTCTGCGCGCATGTCTAGTTAGAACATCGCACGCAGCTGCTCACGAGAGAAGAGACTCGACGGCTCGTCCATATGGACGCCGATTTCTCCCGAGAACGCCCGCAGGCCGAGTCGCTGGATAGGTCCCGGAACCGAGTAGCCGGCCCGAATCGCGTGGCCCAGTCGAATCTCCGTTCGGAGGTCGTCGCGCCACGCCGACTCGTAATCAGCGAGCGTCGCGGGGTCGGCAGGGTCGACGGTACGGGCGGCGTGGTCGGCGCTGCGCATCCCGTAGAGGATGCCGCCGCCGGTGAACGGCTTGGTCTGGCCGGCCGCGTCACCGATGAGTAACGACCGCCTGCCGATGGTCCGAGAGGCGGGACCGACGGGAATCAGCCCGGAACATCGGCGGTCGATGGTCGCGTCGTACCCCTCGACGAGCCGGTCGAACCGAGCGTTGAGGTCGTCGCCCGGCGAGACGGCGAGTCCATACTCGACGCCCTCATCGCCGCGCGGAATGCGCCACGCGAAGAAGCCGGGGACGGTCAGATGGACATCGACGAACGCCTCGTGGTCGGGATCGGTGTCGAAGCCGAGCACGCCGTGGAGGAACTCGTCTGGCTCCGGAATCCCGCACTGCTCGCGGACGCGCGACCGGGGGCCGTCGGCTCCGACGACGATCCGGGCCTCGTGTGTCTCGGTGCCGTCCGGACCGCGCACGGTGATTGTCACCGAGTCACGGCTTTCTTCGATGCCGGTGACGGTGTGGCCGTCCCGAACGTCGGCACCCGCCTCGCGCGCCGCGCGTGCGAGTGCTCGGTCGAGACCGACCCTATCGACGGCATTCGAAATCGGCTCGTCGCGGTAGAAGGGGTACGCCCGTGAGCCGGGGCCGCCGAGATGGAACCGCGCCCCGCGAATCTCGTTCTGGAACAGCTCCTCGCGGAACCGCTCAGGGACGTACTCCCACACGTCGAGCGACACGTGGCCCGAACAGGCCAGCGGCTCGCCGATCGTTCCCTGTTCGAAGACGAGCACGTCGTGGCCGCGCTCGCTCGCGCTCCGGGCGAACCGCGAGCCCGCGGGTCCGGCACCCACGACGACGAAATCGTGCATACGTCTTCCTTCGCGAGCGCGAGTAAATGCCTTTCAGTCGTTGCCTACTCTGCGTCGTCGCCGAGCAGTCGACGCAGCAGAATCACGGCTACCAGTCCGACGGCTACGCCCGCCAGCACGCGCAGCCCCTCATCGTCATCCGACAGCTCTGCGGCCGGCTCCCGCTCAGCGGCGGTTCGGGTCTCGGTCGCCTCGTCCGGCGTCTCCACCGACGGCTCGGCGTCGACCGCCTCGACCTCCACCTCTGTCCCGTCCTCGCTCTCGGTCTTCGACTGCTCTGTCGCCGTCACCGCAATCTCCGTCTCGTCCGTCTCCTCGTCGTCAGCTTCGGTTTCGTCGTCAGTTGCTTCGGTTTCGTCGTCAGCTTCGGTTTCGTCGTCAGCGTCGTCATCGCTTCGGTTTCCTCGGCTTCGGTTTCGTCGTCAGTTGCTTCGACTTCCTCGGCTTCCTCTTCCGCCTCTTCCTCGATTTCTTGCTCGGCTCCCGTCTCAGCGTCTTCCTCGGAATCGACCTCGTCCGTCGTCTCGTCTTCGACCGGCTCCTCCGGCTCCCACGCTTCACGCTCTGCTTCGCGTTCGGGAAGCCACCAGACGACGTTGTTCCCCTCTGTCTCGCGGTTGAGGAGGCTATCATCGACGAGCTGTTGGAGTCGCGTCCGGGTCGTGCCGCGCGTCACCGGCAGGTGGTCGGCGATCTCGGTAGTCGTCATCTGTGGCGCGCTGTTCGATCGCAACACTTCGAGGATCGTCTCGTCATCGACGGCGGTGCTCATACGCGAGAAAACGACGGCATCCAACTTAAGTTGTCAAGCCGGTACTACGCGCCCAGCGTGACCGGCTCGTCGGCGTACTCCGCGCTGAAGTACGCGCCGATGGTCACCGTCCGGTCTGTTCCGAATCGAAGTGCGACCGTCGGACGCGGCCAGTTGTACTCGACGCTGTCGGGACGCTCACGCGTCACGCTGACGGTGTTGTTCCCCGGTGCGATGTACATCGTCTCGTCGGGCGCGAGCGGTCCGTCGAGTCCGGCATCCAGCCCTGTAAACGTCGAATTGAGTGCGTCGCTTCCGGTATTGGTCACCTCGAGGATACCTCCCTCGTTTACGACCGAGACGGACGGCGCGTCACCGGTCCAGCTCGGCTCGCTCGCGGTCGCGGAGCCGATGTCGGTCAGGCTCGTCTCGATGCTGATCGACTGCTCTTGTCCCTGTATCGCCTGCGTCAGGTCGATGTCGATGTGGCGGATGCGTCCTTCGGCGTCCACGAGCATTTGCCCGTCGACGGACCCGTTGATGCCGGCGACGCGGAAGCCGGTCGCCGTGTACTCACGCACGCTGACGCCGTTCCACTCCGTCCCGCCCGCGGCGTCGAAGGCGACCTGCTGGAGGATAGTGCGCGGGAACTGCTCGGCCGCGTTGAGCGTACTCCCAGCCCGTGAGTTCCCGATTGCGACCGAGACGTTGCCGGCGAGCGTGCTGTACACCGGCTCACCGCCGCGCTGGGTGCGCACCTCGGCAGCCTCGGCGTCACGCCACACCGACCGACTCGCGCCGTTCGATGAGCTCTGGGTCGCTATCGTCCCCGACGGCCCGCTGTGTATCTCGAAGCTCCCGGTCGTCCCGCCGGTCTCGACCGTCTGTTCGTAGCTGTACCGACTCGACGCGACGGCCTGCTGGTGGGTCTGGATGGCGACGGAGACGTTCTGAACGCCCGTCTCGTTGTACCCGTCAGCAATCGGCCCCGTCGACGTATCGCCAGCCAGGCCACCACAGCCCGCGAGCGCGACGGCGAGAAAGACTGCCACTACGGCGTATCGTTTCACAACTAACTGTCCCGCGAGAGCCAATTAAGAACGTTGGTCGGGCTGACTACTCTGCCAGCCCGCACGTTCGTGGTCGGGCTGACTACTCTGCGGCCGGTGCGTCGGCCTCCTTCAGCTCGTGACGGCGACTGTCCGAGCGCGGCCCCTCCAGGTCGACAGCCGGGAGCAGATCACGAAGATACCGTCCGGTGTGGGAGTCGTCGTTCCGGGCGACCGCCTCGGGCGTGCCTTCAGCGACGAGCGCGCCGCCGTGTTCGCCACCCTCCGGACCCAAATCCACGATGTGGTCGGCGTTCTTCACCAAATCCAGCTCGTGCTCCACGACTGCGACGGTGTTGCCGTCGTCGGTCAGCCGCTGGAGCACCTCGATGAGCTTGCGCTCGTCCGCCGAATGAAGTCCCGTCGTCGGCTCGTCGAGCAGATACAGCGTCTCGCCTTTGTCCTGTTTGCCCAGCTCCTCGGCCAGCTTCACGCGCTGGGCCTCTCCGCCCGACAGCGTCGTCGACGGCTGGCCGAGTCGCATGTAGCCCAGCCCCACGTCCTTCAGGAGCTGGAGGCGACGGCGCAGTCCGGAGTGAGACTCGAAGAAGTCGTACGCCTCGTCCACCTCCATATCGAGCACATCCGAGATGGTCTCGCCCTTGTAGGTCACGTCGAGCGTCTCGTCGTTGTAGCGCGCGCCGTCACACTCCTCGCAGGGGACGTGCACGTCCGAGAGGAAGTTCATATCGATTTTGACGGTTCCCTGCCCGCCACAGGCCTCACACCGCCCGCCCTTCACGTTGAACGAGAAGCGACCCTTCTCGTAGCCGCGCTGTTTCGCCAGCTTCGTCTCGGCGAACAGCTCGCGGACGTGGTCGAAGACGCCCGTGTAGGTAGCCGGATTCGAGCGCGGTGTACGACCGATGGGTGACTGGTCGATGAGCCGGACGCCGCGAATCTGGTCGATGCCCTCGATGTCGTCGTGGTCGCCTGGATTCACGTCGCTGTCGTTCATCCGCTTCCGGAGCCCCTTGTAGAGGATCTCGTGGAGCAGCGTCGACTTGCCCGAGCCGGAGACGCCTGTAACCGCGGTGAAGCAGCCGAGCGGAATATCCACGTCGAGGTCGTCGAGGTTGTGCTGGCGGGCTCCGCGAATCGTCAGGTAGCCGTCGGCCTCGCGTCGCTCGTCGGGAACGGGAATCCCTCGCTCGCCGGAGAGATACTCGCCGGTAATCGACTCGTCTTCGGCGATAATGTCGGACACGTCGCCGTGGGCGACGATTTCTCCGCCGCGCTTGCCCGGACCGGGCCCCATATCGATGACGTTGTCTGCCCGCCACATCGTCTCCTCGTCGTGTTCGACCACGATGAGCGTGTTTCCCAAGTCGCGTAGGCCTTCGAGCGTGTCGAGCAGCTTGTCGTTGTCACGCTGGTGGAGCCCGATAGACGGCTCGTCGAGCACGTAGAGCACGCCGACGAGCCCGGAGCCGACCTGTGTCGCCAGCCGAATCCGCTGGCTCTCGCCCCCGGAGAGCGTGGCGGCCTCGCGGTCGAGGGTCAGATACTCCAGTCCGACTTCTTTCATAAAGCCGAGCCGTGCGCGAATCTCCTTGCAGATCTCCTCGGCGATTTTGCGCTCGCGCTCGGTCAGCTCTGCTTCGAGTCCCTCGAAATATTCGAGGGCATCGCCGATAGACAGCTCGTTTATTTCGGTGATGTCGGTGCCGTTGACGAGGACGGCGCGTGACTCCGGGCGGAGTCGCGTCCCGTCACAGGCCGGGCAGGTCGTCGTCGCCATGTACTCCTCGATGTGCTCGCGGGCGCGGTCGGAGTCCGTCTCGACGTGTCGCCGCGACAGATTTCCCATCACGCCCTCGAACCGCTCGGACTTCTCTCGGACACCGTTCTTCGTGCGCCACGAGAACTCCACGATATCGTCCGTTCCGTAGAGGAACTGTTCCTGAACTTCCTCGTCGAGCTCCTCGAACGGCGTCTCGACGCTCACGCCGAAATGCTCTGCGACGTTGTCGATCTGTCGCTGGTAGTATTTCCGGTTGTACGACCACGGCTCGAACACGTCCTTCAGGGGCTTCGAGGGGTCCTGCACGACGAGTCGCTCGTCCACACTTTTCGATTCGCCGATGCCCTCACACTCCGGGCACGCGCCGTGGGGGCTGTTGAACGAGAACGAGCGCGTCTCCAGTTCGGGTAGGTCGATGCCACAGTGGGTACACGCCAACTCTTCGGAGAAGGTGACGACGAGGCGGTCGTCGCTCTCGCCGGCCAAATCGCCCGTCGAACGAGTCTCCCGTCCCAAATCGGTGTCTTCGGGTGAGTCCGGAAGAATGACCTTCAGCGCGCCGTCGGCCTCATCGAGTGCGGTCTCGACGGAGTCCGTGATACGAGAACGGGCCTCCTCCGAGATTTTCACGCGATCCACGACGATATCGACGGTGTGGTTGTAGTTCTCGTCGAGGTCGGGGCGATCAGTCGTCAGGTCGTACGCCTCGCCGTCGACCTCGACGCGGGCGTATCCCTCGCTCACGAGGTCGTCGAACAGATCTTCGAAAGCTCCCTTCTGGTCGCGGACGACCGGAGCGGCAATCTTCGCGCGTGTCCCCTCGGGGAGTTCGAGCAGGCGCGCCACCATGTTCTGGGCGGACTGCTCGCCGACGGGCCGGCCACACTCGGGACAGTGAGGATTCCCGATGCGGGCGTACAGCAGTCGGAGGTAGTCGTGGAGTTCGGTGACGGTACCGACCGTCGAGCGGGGGTTGTTGGCGGCGTTCTTCTGGTCGATGGAGATCGCGGGCGAGAGCCCTTCGACGTTCTCGACCTGCGGTTTGTCCATCTGACCGAGGAAGTTGCGCGCGTACGCGGAGAGCGACTCGACGTAGCGGCGCTGTCCTTCTGCGTACACCGTTTCGAAGGCCAGCGAGGACTTGCCCGACCCCGACAAGCCCGTGACGACGGTGAAGGCGTCGCGGGGAATCTCGATATCGATGTCCTTGAGGTTGTGCTCTTCGGCCCCTCGGACCTCGATGTGGTCTTTACTCATTGACCGAATCGAGGGTCGCGCGAACGGAAACCCTGTCGGTCACGCGTCAGACGATCTGGCGAGCGCTTATCAGCCAGCCCCGAGATGAGAGAGGTATGTCCTCCTACGACATCAGCGGTATCGAACTGACGGACTCGAAGTACACCGTCACACAGAGTCTCATCCGCAACAAGTACAAGGCGACCGACTCGGCCGGCAACGTCGTCCTGCGGGGGAAACAGAAGATGTTCAAGCTGAAGGAGGAGTTCCCGTTCGTGGACGCCGACGGAAACGACGTGTTCACCGTCAAAGCCGGCGGGATTCTCGACGTGGCCGGCGACTACATGCTCACCGACAGTCAGACGGGCGAGGACCTCGTTATCCTCGACAACGACTACTCGCTGTTGCAGGATACGTGGACGATTCGCGACGCTGACTCCGAGCGCGCGCTCGCGAAGATCGACTCACGGGGAGCGGCCGTGACGCTCGCCCGGAACTTCCTCCCGTTCGGCTATCTCATCCCGCACAAGTACGAGATTACCGACGCCAATGGTGACCACGTCGGCAGCATCCACGGGAAGTTCTCGCTGCGCGATAGCTACAAAATCGAGCTGGACGACACGAGCGACGTGCCGAAGGAGCCGGTCGTGGCCGCCGCGATGGTTCTCGATGCGATTCAGAATAACTGAGCCGTGAGCAGCGAGGAGCCAGCGGACGACGACCTGCCCCACCCGGAGTATATGGGTATCGGTATCGCACTCGGGGCGGGTATCGGCGTAGCGCTGGGCGTAGCGCTCGACGACATCGCGATTGGTATCGCCATCGGGATGGGTGTCGGTGTCGCGCTCGGAGCCGCATTCGCGTCGATGGACGACGAGCCGTCACAATAATATGGCTACCACCATACTATTTATTAATTATTAGGGATACATCCAAATGTATGGTCGACGTCGAGATACACGTTATCGATCGCGGCGGATTACCATAATATGAACTATATGATGGAAGCAAACACCATCGGGAGCCACGACGAATCAAATCCCGACACCGAGTACGGGGAGATTCCAGTGCGGAATCTCGTTATCGACCATCTCGAGGCAACGATCCTGTGGGACACTGGTTCCCACCACGACGCGGAGGTCGTCTTCGGTCATAACCCCGACCAGTTCGAGGCGATCCAGCCGGGGTGGGGCGTGTGAGCTACGAGCGTTCTGTCTCTGCGGACCCACACGAGCTCTCGCCTGAGACCGTCTGGGAGGTCCAGATGCCGGTGATCCGGGTTGGGGCCGGCGCCGCAGACGAACTCGGCTATCAGCTTGACCAGCTTGGGCTCGATGGGGATGAGCGCGGGCTGATCGTCACGGACGAAACTATAGTCGACCTTGGCCACGCCGGTCGGGTCGCCGACGAATTGGCCGCGGACGGGTTCGATGTCGACGTGTACGACGGTGCTGACCGTGAGCCAAGTATCGAGGCGGTTGAGGAGTGTATCGCGTTCGTTCGCGAGGAGATGGGCGAGGACGGCTACGATTTCTATCTGGGGCTCGGCGGTGGCAGCTGTATGGATATCGCGAAGGCGATGCGCGCGGTCGTCGCTAACGGCGGCGAGGTGCTTGATTACGTGGCCGCGCCGACCGGCGCCGGCGAGGCTCTCACAGAATCCGGACCACCTCTTGATCTGCTCCTCACCACCGCCGGGACGGGTCGGAACAGGATCGCCCGTCGCGATCCTCGCAGCGCCCGAAAGAACATCAAGGAGGGGATCTCCAGCCCGCACGTCCGCGCCGACGCTGCCGTCCTTGACCCGACGACTACGACGCTGCCGCCGGACCTCACGGCGAAGACCGCAATGGACGCCCTTGGCCACGCAATCGAGGGGGTACACCACCCATTGCTACGACGACTTGCTCCGACCCGAAAACCCGACTGAGCCGCCCGCCTGGCCGGACCGGTTTCACCGAGATGTTCAGCGAGAAGGCAATCGACCTGCTTCTCCTCAAACGTCCGGCGCGTCGTTAACAACGGCGATGACATCGCCCCGTCGACCTCGATATTTTCGCCCGACAGATAGCTGGCAGCGTCAGAACAGAAGAACAGCGTCGGTGCGATGAGGTCCTCGTAGGTGGCCCATCGGCCGCGTGGGGCTTCTTCGGGGAACTCGTCGGAGCTTTCGATGACGTACGGCGAGACGGCGTTGACGGTGATGTTGTCCGCCTGCGTGTCGGCGGCGAGCATCCGCGTGAACATCAGCACGCCCGCCTTCGCGACGAAGTACGGGAAGTTCTTCGGCGAGACGAGCCCCTTGTCCGCGGAGGCGTAGCCGACGTTGATGATACGGCCCCAGCCGTCCGCGCGCATCGGAGCGAGCGCGCGCCGCGAGCAGAGCACGGTTCCCTCGTAGTTAGTCGCCGTCACCTCCCGCCAGCGCGACCACTCGATCGTCTCCCAGTGGACGGGCTCGAAGTCGCCGACGTTGTTGACGAGGACGTTTACCGGGCCGAGCTCGTCCTCAATTGCGCTGAAGAGGTCGTCGACGAGGTCCGGATCGGTCACGTCGGCGGAGAATGCCTGTGCGTCGACGCCCCGCTCACGGATGTCGGCGGCCGTTTCGCGAGCGGCCTCGCCGCTCGTATTGTAGTGGACGGCCACGTCCGCGCCGCAGTCGGCCAGTGCGAGCGCGAACGCGCGACCGAGTCCGCGGGCGGCACCGGTGACGAGCGCGACCCGTCCGTCGAGATCGGGAAGTAGTTCCATACCGAGCCGATGTGCGCCCGGACGATTAGTGTACGGGCATTACGGCGCTCGAACTCACAGCGCCCGAACTCACAGCGCTCGAACTCACAGCGCCCGTTCGAGCGTCGAAGCGACGGCACGGGCCTTCTCTGCCAGCGGCTCGGAGACGTGGCCGGCCTCGACTGCGGCGTCGAGTTCGTCGTCGTCGACACGGCGCACCTCGCCGTCCGGTCCCTTCACCACGTCGACGTGGAGGTCGACGTAGCGCGCGGCGTCCGGAAACAGCTCGACCGGCGTACAGACGTTGACGTACGTCCCCCGGCGGGTTCCGTCGTCGCCTCGGTAGACGGTCGGATACCACCAGCGCCCCTCTTTGAACTTCGTGACGGCTACGTCACCCGCTCGTCGATCGACGCCGAGTCCGTCGTACGTACCGCCGGGTGTCATCTCGCGTTCGAGCGTGAGCGAACCGTCGGACGCGACGGCCGTCACCTCTCCGTTACCGAGCGTGATACACCGACCGTCGGGCTTCCCGTGGTCGATGGCGAGCGTCGCTCCCGCTTGAGGGCCGAACTGACGCGTCACCACGTCGAACGGGAACTGGTCCGAGTCGAACGCGCCGAGCGCCTCCGCGAAGTCGACGGCCGCGCTCGCGTCCGACGCGCCCGCCTTCACGCGGTGGTGTCCGGGCATCGTCCGAGTCACGTCTCGTCGGAGGTCGTCGAGCTCGAACCGACCCTCGCGCCCGAACCAGACGTGACTCGTCGCGAGTGGTGTTGCGAGGGCTGTTGGCGCGTCCGGCTCTTCTCGTTCGGCATCCGGCTCTCCTCGTTCGGGGAGCGCGTCGAACTGCTCGGCGCGGTCGGTCGCGTCGGCGAGCGCCTCCCCGAGTGCGTCCATCGAGGCGTCCTCCTCGTCGCGGCCCCACTTCGGTCGCCAGCCCTCGGGTACCTCTGGGGGAAGCAGGTCTTCCAGATTCGCCGCGCCGGCCGTCTGTCGCGACTCGCCGGGGACGAGTCGCACCAGCTCGCCCGACACCTCGATGCGCGTCGAAAGGCGCGCTCGGCGGTCGCTCCACGGCGGCTTGGGTCGCCGCACCTGGACGCGCACGGTGTCGCTCGTCTCGACGTGATCGTCCGTCTCGCTGTAGGGAAGATACCCCTCGCCGTCGCCGATATCGACGACTGCACCGCCGCCGAGCGTCTCCGTCACCTCGCCGGCGAAGACGCCGTCTTTCGGAAGTGGGTCGCTCCACGCGAGCGTGTCGCGAGAGAGGTCCGCCAGTCGCTCGTGGGCGTCGGTCACCGTCCCGGGGTCACCGGAGAGCGTGACGCCCTGTCTGTCGTTCGTCGTCCACACCGCGAGGTCGGCGGGAGCGACGGGGAACGACTCGTCGAATCGTTCTCGGATGGGTGGTGACGCCTGTACCACGTCGTCGAACAGCTCCGTGAGCGCGGTCGTGTAGATGCCCCGGATTCGGACCGTCATAGCGCGTCGGGGCTGGTCGCAAAGTGAGTGCGACCGTGGCGGCCATCGAGGGTGAGTTCGACCGTCTCGTCGGTGAGGATTCTGCCGTCGGTGACGGTGACGCCCCACGTCTCGAAGCGGAGCCAACCGTGGAGGTCGCCGCCGTGGGTGTAGGTGTCGAGATACTCGACGGCGTGTTCGGCGGGCCCGTCGCCTGCGTGTGCGAGGTCCATATCGGAGTAGAGGGTGTCGTGGTCGGCGACGAACGCTTCGAGGTCGGCTGCCGTCTCGGCGACGAGTTCGCCCACCTTCTCGGAGGCGGCTTGGAGGTCGTCAGTGTCGAGTCCGGCCTCCCGGAGTGCGGTCTGTTCCCGCTGGTCGAAATGCATACTCGCTCTCGGGCCGGAGTCGTCAAAAGCATCCTGTCGTCACCGCGCTCGCCGAGCAAACCAACCGTCGTGGTCCGCGAATCGTCGGATTTCTTACGCTCGCCCGCCACAGATTCAGTGTGACAACAGACGAGTCCCCCGACGCGTACGACTCTCTCCTCGAACAGTACAAACGTGCGACCTACATCGGCGACGCCGCGGGCGTCCTCTCGTGGGACCAGGAGGTCGTGATGCCGGAAGGTGGTACCCCCGCTCGCTCGAAACAGACCTCCGCGCTCTCGGGTGCCCGCCACGATATCCTGACGAGCGACGCGTTCGAGGCCGACCTCGACGCCGCTGAGGCGAGCGATCTCACCGACGAGCAAGCAGCCATCGTGCGCGAGATTCGCCGCGAGTTCGACCGCGCTGCGAAGGTACCCAAGTCACTCGTCGAGCGCATCTCCGAGGAGACCTCCAACGCGCTCCCCATCTGGAAGGAGGCCAAAGCCGAGGACGACTGGGAGACGTTCGCCCCGCAGGTAGAGACGCTGCTCGAGCTGAAACGGGAGTACGCCGAGCATATCGATCCCGACGCCGACACGTACGAGGTGCTGTTTGCCGACTACGAGCCGTGGCTCGACCTCTCGGTCGCCGAGGACGTGCTCGAACAGCTGCGTGACGCCCTGATTCCGCTTATCGACGAACTGAACGAGGCCGACGCCGACCTCGCGACGCCGTTCGACGGCACCTACTCGGATGACGACCAGTTCGCCCTCGCCGAATCTACGCTCGACTATCTCGGCTACCCCGACGACTACGGCCGACTCGACACCGCCCCACACCCGTTCTCCTCGGGGACGCAGTTCGACGCCCGCGTCACCACCCGGTTCGACAACGCCGACCCCGTCGGCTCCATCGGCTCCGTCATCCACGAGTTCGGCCACGCCACCTACACACTCGGGCTGCCCCGAGACGAGTACGGCACCCCGCTCGGCCAGAACCGCGGGCTGACGGTCCACGAGTCGCAGTCTCGGCTCTGGGAGAACCACGTCGGTCGCTCGGAGCCGTTCCTCTCGAGCTATGTCGACCTCGTGAACGACGACCTCGGCACGGATGTGTCGGGACAGGAACTGTACGAGGCGGCCAATCAGGTGTATCCGGACAATCTGATTCGCGTCGAGGCCGACGAGCTGACCTACCATATGCACATTATCCTCCGGTTCGAAATCGAGCGCGACCTGCTGTCGGGTGAGCTGGACGTTGCCGACGTGCCCGAGGCGTGGAACGCCAAGATGGAGGAGTATCTCGGTGTCACGCCCGATACCGACGCCGAGGGCTGTCTCCAGGATATCCACTGGGCGCACGGTTCGTTCGGCTACTTCCCGACCTACTCGCTCGGCTCCGTGCTCGCCGCGCAGCTGTTCGATGCCGCCGAGTCGGATATCGACGGGCTGGATTCTCAGCTTGCAGCCGGTGAGTTTGACGCGCTCCACGAGTGGCTCACCGAGGAGATTCACCAGCACGGCGCGCGCTACACCACGAACGAGCTCGTGAAGCGCGCGACTGGCGAGGAGTTTGCTGCTGACGCGTTTATCGAGTACGCCGAATCGAAGTTCGCCGACCTGTACGACTTGTAGGCCGACTCTGGACTCGGTTACGGTGTTGGTACTATCTCGAAAGCCCCGGACGTGTCGCTTGCTGGCTTCGACTGCATGCTGTGTCGAGTAAGCAGCTTGAAAGCCCCGGACGTGTCGCTTGCTGGCTACATCTCGCTGGTGAAACAGCTTGAAAGCCCGGACATGTCGCGGTTCCCGTGACATCTCGTTCGCGTTCGCTCAGAGTGGTCACGGAGCCGACCAGGTAAACGCGACACGCCCGCCCCTTTCTGTCCACCCGGACAGCCCACACGCCTCCCCAACCGACTCGTTCGCTTCGCTCACGTCGTCCCTCGCGCTGACTCGCGCGCACGAGGCGCGCTCGGGCCACGCCACCGCACAAGCAACGGAGGCGGTGGCCTACCGCACCGCGCGCTCCAGCGCGCGTGTGCGGTGTGGGGAAGGGTTGGGAGAGCGGCCGAATGGCCGCGCCCCGGCGAGCGGGAGCGAAGCGACACGCGAGCACGCGGTCCGTCGCGCCCTTGTGGCGCGACTCGACCGCTGCGGTGGCAGTTGCGGTGCTGAATCCGATGCCAAGCAATCAGAGTGGTCGCAGGGCTGTCGAAATCAACCCAAACAGTACGGTGCTGAACCCGAGGCCAAGCACTCACAGCGGTCACGGTACTGTCGAAATCAACCCAAACAGTACGGTACTGTCGAAACCAACCCAAACAGTACGGTGCTGTCGAGAGTAGAAGCACAGCCGGAGCACACAGCACAGTCAAAAGCAGAAGCAAAAACCAAAACACAACAAAAATCAGCGACAAAACCGACCAGATCGCAGCCTAGACGTGCTGAGCGTTGTACGTCACCTGCACGGTGACGGAGACGCTCACGGGACCGGCGTCGATGCTCGTTGCCGCACCCGAACCACCACTGTCAGCGGCGTAGGCGACGGGCCGCTGATAGTCGGCCGTCGTCGAGATCTCTGCCGTGCCGGTGAGTTCGAGATCGCCGTGCTCGGCGAGCGTCTCGGCCTCACCGCGGGCCGTCTCCATAGCTTCGGCGAGCGCCTGCGTCCGGAGTTCCTGTCGCGCATCCTCCGAGAGCGTGAAGCGGACGTTCTCGACGTAGCTCGCGCCACCCTCAACGGCAGCATCGATGGCCGTCCCGACGGAACCGGTGTCAGTCAGCGTGATTTCGAAGCCGTGCTGGCCGCGGTAGGCGGGCGCATCGGGGTTCTCGCGGCTGTCGTAGTTGCGCGAGATGTCGTAGCGAGCAGTCCGAATCTGGTCTGACTCGATACCGGCCTCGGTGAGCGCATTGCGCATCGAGTCGGCGTCGGTGGCGAGCTGTTCGCGCACCTCGCTGGCGTTGTCGGCGGTCGCTTCGACGGTGACGTGGACGACGGCGCGATCGGCCGCAGTCTCGGCGTCACCGACCCCGGTCACGGTGACGGTCGGGGTATCGCTCGACTGCTGGGTGGCGGGCTGGTCGGTAGCTGGCTGGTTGGTAGCTGGCTGGTCAATCGTCGTCACGGCCGCGGCGATGCCGGCTCCGGCGAGGAGGACGGCAATCGCGACGGCGACGATGATGAGTGTCTGTTGGCGCACGACGCTCTGTAGAACACGTGTTTAGATAACCTCGCTGATAACTCAAAGGCGGATTTGAGCTACGTCGTCTCGTAGGCGACGTATCGAACCTCTACGTCGACATCATTCTCGACGACCCCTGACACTTTCGCCTCGATTGCGTCGGTGAGTCCGGTCGTCTCTGTGCCGGGCGGGACGCCGACCGTGACGACAATCGACGACACGTCGTGGAGCAGGAAGACGGGATCCCGTGGCTGGAAGCTCACGACCGTCTCGAAGGCCGTCAGTTCTGGATACTGGCCGTTGGCGGCGAACAGGCTGTCGATTTCGGCCTCGATGTCCGATTCGACGGCGGAGGTCTGGTAGGTGTCGTAGGTGACGCCGCCGAGGAATGCAGACAGCACGAGGATGACGCCCACGAGCACGGCGACTCGACGGATAGTCGCGGCCCGAGCCTCGTCCTCACGGAAGAGACCGGCTGGGCGGTAGCCCGCGTACCAGAGCACGCCGAGTGCGGCGAGATTGATAGAGAGTAGATTCACGACCACCAATACGCCCGATGAGACTGCCATCACGGGGCTACCGTAGGCGATACCGATGCCGGCGGTCGCGGCCGGCGGGACGAGCGCGACGGCGATCATGACGCCCACGAGCGCGGAGGAGACGCCTGTCGTCAGCGAGACGGCTCCCGCAATACCGGAGCCGAGCGCGACGGCCAGCGAGAGGAAATCGGGGTTGAGTCGCTCGCGCACCTGTCCGAGGGTAGCGGGGTCGAGCGATGCGGGAACGAGATTCAACAGATTGACGAGCGCGGCGAACGCGCCGGCTGCGACGATGGCGAGGGTCACGCCGAGCGCCTGCATCCGGACGCCACGCGCGAATAGCTCGTCGTCGTCGACGACGCTGCCGACCGCAGCGGCCATCGCCGGGCCGATGAGCGGCGCGATAACCATCGAGCCGACGACGGTCGCCGGGGAGTCGAGCAGCAGTCCCGCCGTCGCGATGACCGCCGAAACGATCGTCATCACGACGTACGTCGGCAGCGAGGAGGCGAGATCCTCCGCGCGGGCTTGGAGTTCCTCGCGAGCGATGCGGTCGTCGCTTCCTTCGTCTTCCTCGTACTTCTCCTTCAGCTGGTCGAACTTTCGCGAAACGACCGTTTCGGCCGTCAGGACGACGGTGTATGCCTGATCGTCGATGCCGACTTCGCGGAGCGATTCGAGCACCGGCTCGACGGCCGCGGTCGGTATCGGAAAGTAGACGACGCCGACGTACTCGCGCCCGCTGGCCTCGTCGGTCACGACGTAGTCGATGCCCTCGTCATCGAGCACCGACAACAGCGCGTCGCGTTTGCCCGTCGGAATCGTCACCTGTACGAGTCGCACGTTTGTGGCTCGTAATCCGTAAATAAAAAGCCGCCTCTCCCCTTCCTCGGTTCGCAGTACATCTAATACGTTTCAGTACATAGCTTATGTATGCCGATTGGAAAGGAAGCATTTGAGCAGTTAGCCGACGATAGGGACCGATCGAGTCCCGGCACGAACGCAGCGAAGTTGCTGGCGTTTCTCCGCACGAACGCAGACAGGGCGTTCACGCAGAGTGAACTCGCCGAAGAGACGGAGGTCACGGCTGGATCAGTCGGTCCGACGCTCGTCCGACTTCGCGACCGTGGTCGCGTCGATCACCACGGACACTACTGGCGTATCAGTGATCACGAGGAAGCTGTTGACGCGGCGACCGGTCACGCGAGCGCCACGCTCGCGGCCCACGAGACCGACGAGGAGACGCCACGGCTGGCGGCGTGGCGCGAGAACGCCGCCGATCCCCGGGAGCATCGTCGTGAGTGAGGCGTCGTTCACCGCCGGCGACGTCGTCTGGGCTCCCGACCCGTATACTGCCGGCACGAATCCCAGACCGTGGCTCGTCCTCTCTGCTGACCTCCCGTACGCCGGCGAGGAGTACATCTGTGCCGGGCTGACGCTGAGTGACCTGCCGGCGAACGTCGCCGTCAGCGACGACGACTGGCTGGTCGGTGGTGGCGGCGACACCACGTCTTACTGCTCGCCGTGGGTCGTGGCGACGGTCAAACACGACGCAGTCGTCAACCCACAGGGCGAACTGACGCCAGCCTTCACCCGTCAAATCGTGTCACGGTGTGTCGAGTACGTCACCGCCAATATTGAGTAGAACTCATACTGCCGGACGTACCGAGTTGAATCGTCTTTCCACTGAGCGACTATCGAACCACCGAGACAGCGGAACTGACGATTCAGCGATTCGCGAACGTCCGTCCGGCAGTATCACTCCACGAGCGTTATCCCGTTCGGCCCGCTACGGAGGATATGTTCGACTCTCGCCCCGACCGCGACGCCGAGGTCGTCCTCATCGGCCGCTCCAACGTCGGCAAGTCGACGCTGATGCGTGAGATTACGGGTCACACCTTCGACACCGGCCAGAAGCCGGGGGTCACCCGCAAGCCGAATCACTACGACTGGACCAGTGAGGATTTCGTCATCACGGACCTCCCCGGCTTCGGGTTTATGTCCGGCGTCCCCGACGACGTACAGGACGATATCAAGACCCATATCGTCCAGTATCTGGAGGCGAACGCTGACAAGATTCTCTGTGGCGTCATCGTCCTCGACGGGAAGGCCGCCGTCGACATCATCGACCGCCACTCCGGCCCTGACGAGATTCCCCACGCCGTCGAGATGTTCGGCTTCTGTCGCGAGCTCGGAATTCCGGTCGTGCTCGCCGTCAACAAGATGGACAAGGTCCCCGACCGCGACGAGCGACTGAACGAGATCTGTGACCGGTTCGGCCTGTTCCCGCCGTGGAAACAGTGGGAGGGTGAGACGATTGCGCCGATTACGGCGAAGACCGGCAGCATCGACGCGCTGAACGAGGCCGTCCGACATCACTTACACGAGGCGAAGCGCGACGACCTGTTCAAGTTCTTCTAGCGCACCTTTTTGCTGTTCGGGCTTCCTCGCGCGCCTCCGGCGCGCTGTGGGAGCCACTCACAGCAAAAATCTGCACCAAAAAGCCGCAGCCGCGCCTTCGGCGCGGTGAACCGCTCGCTCCGCGAGCGGATGCTGGCGGCCGCCTGTCGCGTGGTCTTTCCGGTGGCCACCGGCCGTCGCGTTCGGCCTTTCGACTCCCGCCTGGAGGGGTCGCGGACTCCGGACGCGTCGGCTGGAGAACCGGCCGAACCCGCTCGGTCGTCGGCGGTCGAGTTCTCGTTTCACCGCGTCACTGACTCGAATTTGTTCATCGGCAGTGGCCATCGTTACGTTGACATCGGTGTTGACGCTGCTTAGTCATTGGGCTCAGCAACGTTTCAGTTTCCGACGCTTTCCTCGACGATTTCGATTTCCTCGTCGGTCAGCCCGTAGAGGTCGTAGACCAGTTCGTCGATGAGACGGTCGGTCTGCTCGATCTGCTCGTCCAGCTCCGCCGCCCGTTCGGTCGCCTGCTCGTAGCGCTCGATACCGTCGCGCACGTCCTCGATAGCCGGCAGTGTCAGTCCCTCCAAGCGGTCGAGCAGCGAGATGGTCTTGGTCGTGCCGGTCACGGTAGCCCGCCTCCTCGTTCTCGACGGCGTAGGGGACGAACGCCGAAAGCAGCGCGGCGGTATCGTCGTCCACGTCGTGGAACTCCATCGCCGGCACGGGGTCAAGCGTCGTGTAGCCGTGCGTGTTCGTCTCGTAGTCGTCGCGCTCGCTCTCGATTGGCTTCACGTACGGCACGAGTGAGATTGTCACCTGGTTCCTGATGCGTTCGACCGTCGCCTCTCTTGCTCGCACCGATCTCGAATCGCTCTACGTCGCCCATCCCTTTCTCGTCAGGAGGCTGTCGGCGAGGCCGGAGGGAGGCATCGGATTCAGGTCTGCGAGAGTTGGGCCGTCGTCGTAGCTGCCGAGGTAGTCGGGGAGGTGGAGATTGAGCGAACTCTCGACTCTTGTGAGGTCCGATCATTTTCTCAGCGAAGTGGAGATTCAGGATTCGCATGTCAGCTGGGATCTGAGGGAACACTCTTGCAGTCGTTGATCAGAATCATTTTGGAACTGCTTTTCGGCTCATCCGGATATCGTTTGATGATGTATGATAGTTCAAGGCTGCGCATTGAGTATCGCGTGAGATTCCTTCTGCTTCTTCAGTATCTCTATCCAGGCTAGTGCGAATCTCACTGATATCTGGAACATGCTCATTCTCATTGTGATGCCGTATTAATTGATCCGCGTCCCCCTGAGATGATCTGGCGAACGATAGCACTGTGGTTGTCGAAATGCAGACGTTTCTCCGGGATGCTCCAAGACAGCCTCCTTGATGTTTATCCACTTCTCTCAGTGTGAGTCAATAGTACTCGTTTGTCCTTGCTCCTGTGGTTATCTTAAATACCGTCTTAGAGATTCTCATGCCGCGTGAAACTCGGGTTATGAGATATCCTCACTGCGTCCCTGACGTTTCGTCGTAAGCATAATTCCGGCCAGTGCCCCAAATTTATCAGGATCCGACTGTCGGCTCTTCTATCTTTTTTCAGGAGTCCCTCGTCGAGCCCAGATTTAATATAATCGTCAACGAACTGAATGCTTCCTGCTGATCTTTGCCGAGAATACTTGACTGATTTCTCTGCTACTACATGAGGAATCTGTTGTGACTTTCTGTTAAGATGTCGTTGGCTCGATCTGCTCACTAGAATGAGCACGTCTGTCTCGGATTCGATGAGTTTTCAGATGGACTCCATTCTGGTGACTGGATATTGATAACATACGCGACTCCTTCAACGACATCGTCTGAGAGTCGACGATATCCGATATCTGCAATGTCTGGACAACATATCTCTAAGTGGCTCGGATGAGCTCTGTTCGTGCGGTACGGGTCTGGTGTTGACAAACACCGAAATTCGTGAATTGTAAGTTCGATGTGCAGTATCTGAGCGTATCCAATAACATGCTACATACGAATTTCTATTGGATACGTTGGTATACGTCTCCGATAGTAGGTTGTAGCAACAATTCTGGAAGTTTCGATAGCTCCCTCGATACAACCCACGGCGGATTCCCGACTACGGCATCGTAGCCACTTCGCTCGGCCGCACCCCCCTCCTCTCGAAAAGACCTCAGGGAACTCCAGTTTCCAGTGGAAGAAGTCCTGCTCGTCGGCGAGTGCCTGCGCCGGTCTTGAACCAGTCCGTTCTTCGACCGTCTGCCCACTCCGCATCGTCTTCGAGCGCGCGCGCCATACGCTCGTACGCGCCGGAGGGCACGTCGACGCCGAAGTCCTCGGCGGTCCGGACGTTCGCCATCGCGACGAGCCGCTGACGGAGATCGTCCTGCTCGATTTCGCGGTACGTGCGCTTCATCTCGCGCACGTCCTCGATATCCTCGTTCTCGATGGCGAGGAACTCCTGATAGATGTCCATCAGTCGCTCGATGGTCCCTTCGCGGGTCGCGCCGAACTCCGCGAGCGAGTACTGGTCGTCGTCGTCGTCGCTGGCGTCCGACTCCAGCTCCTCGATGGCCTCGATGTCCGAGCCGACCAGCGAGTTCCCCTGTTTGAAGTGGTGGTCGAGGAAGGCGAGCGGGCGGTCAGCCGCGAGCGTCTCCAGCCACATCGACAGCTTCGCCAGCTCGACGGCCATGCCGTTCGAGGTCGACGCCGTAGATGCACTCCTCGGCGATCTCGACGCCGAACTGTGCTGCTCGTCGAACGCCACGCGGCGGACTCGGCTTCGAGCCTCGCGCGACCTCCGCCATCACCTGCTCGGCGAGGTAGCTCCGTCGCCTTCGTCGAGGAAGTGCCCGCTACCCCATCGCCGGGTCGAGAACCGTCAAGGTCGGTGACGCGCCGTGAGAACGGCGCGTAGAACTCCTGCGGTCGCCGGACTCGAGCCCTCGGCGTTCAGGTCCTCGCGAATCTCCTCGACCAGCGGTCCGACCGTCTCCTCGACGATGTAGGTCACGACGTAGTCGGGCGTGTAGTACGCGCCGGTGGCCTTGCGCTCGCCCTCGTCGTTGACGACGTACAGGCCGCCCGCCGTCAACCGTCTCGACGGCGTCGGCGACCGTGACCTCGTCTGCGGGCTTCCAGACCTGCCCGCCGTCGTCCGAGACTGCCGCGTAGCTGCTCGTCGGCGATGCGGAACTCGTGTTCGAGCAGGCCCTCGTAGACGCTGCCGAGGTGCCGGGTATCGAGGTCGGCGTAGTCCGCGAGCACGACCGTCTCGTCGGTCGTCTCCGACTCGTGTCGTCGAGAGACGGTAGACCACCTCCGCGACCTACCGGTTGCTACACCGTCGTGGTCGTCGAGGAACGCGTGTTCTCAGCGGGTCGAACAGCCCGCCGTTGTACGCCGGAATCCCGAGCGCCTCCTCGCCCTCGTCGACGAGCCGGAACAGGTCCTGCGAGCCGCGACCACATCGAGTCGAGTACGTGCTGAACTCCGTCGTCGAAGCCGTCTCCGACCTCGACCGGTGTCTTCGTGGATGTCTAGCGGAGCTGACGTCGAGGCTGAAGTTCTCCTCGTACTCCGCCTGCGCTCGTCTCCTCCGGGTGGATCAGGTCGCCGCGACTCGGCGTAGAGCACGAACATCAGCCGGTACAGCAGGACGAGCGACTGCTCTTTCAACTCGTCCAGCGCCGCCTCGTCGTCGGGGTCGATATCGAGGCCGTCGTTGCTCTCGACGAATCCCCGACCGAGCACGCGAAGCGCGGTGAAGACGTTGTCCTGCAGGTCCTCCCCGAGTTCCTGTGCGGCCGTCTCGCTCTCGGACCACACCCGGTCGAGAAACGTCGTTCCGCCGATTTCGCGGAACGCTGCCACGCGGAAGAAGACGAAGAAATCGTTTGAACGCCTCCAGGTCGCCGCGTTCGAGCAGTTCGGGCAGGTCGACCTCGTAGTAGGTCTGCGTCTCGTAGTCGTTGGTCCCGTAGAGCCGCCACTTCCGTCCCGTTCGGTCAGGATGCCCCAGCTGGACGTTCGTCGGGCGTTCGTTCGAGATAATGTTTGATCTGGTGGGAGGCGTTCCGATACTGGCGGTCGGTGCCGAACTCGGCTTCAAAATCATGCTCCCACTGTTTCGCCTCCACCAGCGCGAGCGACCGAGCAAAGAACGTCTCACTGTCGCCGTTTTCGGCGGCGAGCAGTTCGTCGTCGGACCCGAACAGCGTCCGGTCGACGTAGCCGCCACCGTTCGGCAGCGTCGCCTCGGAGGCGTGAACGAATCCCAGCGTCTCCAACACCGGCGCGATCCATCGGCTGATATGCTGGTCCTCCTTTCGCCCCTCGAACTGACCGCGCTCGCGCTCGTACAGCGTCTGAAGCTCTTCCATCGCTGTTCGCGCCTGCTCGTCGCAGTCCCACTCGTCCAGCCCGTAGATTCGCTCGTCGAGATAGTAGTTCGAGAAGAGATTGGCGTTGTAGTAGTCGCCGGAAATCGCCGTCTGCGTCATTATCCTATCCCGGTGACCCGCTGACATAAAGCTCCCCACGCTCGGGACCAAACTTACGGTACAGCGGTTCCATCCATCGGATAATGCTATCCCTCCACATGGTCGTGTCACGATGAGCCAGCAATCCACTGCGAGCGCTGGCGAGACGGCTCGTCGCGTCATCGATAACATCGGAGAGGTCATCGTCGGCAACGAGGACAGTATCGAGCATCTCGTCGTCGCGCTGCTCGGTCGGGGACACGTCCTGCTCGAAGACGTGCCGGGCGTCGGCAAGACGATGCTCGCGCGCTCGGTCGCCACCTCCTTCGAGTGCGACTTCAAGCGCGTCCAGTTCACGCCGGACCTCCTCCCCGCCGACATCACCGGCGTCAACGTCTTCGACCAGGCCGACCAGACGTTCGAATTCCGACCCGGACCGGTGTTCGCGAACGTCGTCCTGGGCGACGAAATCAACCGCGCGCCGGCCAAGACGCAGGCCGCGCTGCTGGAGGCGATGGAGGAGCGACAGGTCACCGTCGACGGCACCACGCACAAACTGCCGGAACCGTTCTTCGTCGTCGCGACACAGAACAGCGTGGAGCGCGACCGCACCTACGAACTCCCCGCCGCCGAACTCGACCGCTTCGCGATGAAGCTCTCGCTGGGCTATCCCGAACCCGAAGATGAGACGGAGATTCTGGGTCGAGTCGTCGGTGAACACCCAATCGAGTCGCTGGAGCCGGTCGCGACGACCGAGGACCTCGTCGCCGCACGGACAGCGACGGCCGACGTGACCGTCAGTGAGGAGGTCCGAGACTACGTGACGCGACTGGCGGGCTACACCCGGGAACACGCACAGCTCGGCGTATCGCCCCGTGGATCGGTCGCGCTGTTGCGGACCGCACAGGCCCGGGCGGTGCTCGACGACCGCGACTACGTCGTCCCCGACGACATCCAACAGGAGACGGGGCCGGTGTTCACCCACCGGATTCGCGTCGGTCGCGGCGAGGGCGACCCTGCAGACGTGGTGGCGTCGGCACTCGAGGCCGTCCCCGTCGAGCGATGAGACCGACACGGCGAGGGTACGCGACGCTCGCGCTCGTCGTGGTCGCGCTGTGGGCCGGGCTCTCCGCCGGGCCGCGCGCGCTCAACGCCGTCGTGATGCCGGCGGTCGTGGTGGCGGGCTACGGCTGGCTCTCGCTCCGCCGACGCGCTCCGCCGACGGTCACCCGGACGCAGCCGACGCCGGGATTCCCTGGCGAGACGCGCGATATCGAACTCCGAGCTGAGAGCGACGGTCCGGTGACCACAACCGACAGCGTCGGCGACCGGCTCGTCCGCCGCGGCGACCGTCCCGGACGGCTACCGCGTCGAACTCGCTCGAGCGCGGTGTGGGTCGGCTCGGCCCGGCGACGACGCGAGAGACGGACGTGTTCGGGCTGGTGTCGCGTACGGGCGAGCGGGGCGACCCGACCGATCTTCTCGTGTATCCGGCGGTCGAGCCGCTGGCTCCGTCCCGACGGTTCGCGGGACTGGTAGACGAAGCCGGCTCGCCCGAACGAGACGCGTTCACCTCGCTGCGCGAGTACGTCCCCGGCGACCCGCTCCGGAACGTCCACTGGCCGTCGTCGGCGAAACGCGAGCCGGGCGAGCTGGTCGTTACGCAGTACGCCGCCCCGGACGAGGGCGGTATCACGGTCGTTGCGGCTAGCGACGCCGACAGCGCGGACGCGATGGCGACCGCGGCCGCCAGCATCGCCGTCCATCTCCTCGACCGCGGGCTCACGGTCGGGTTAGTCGCGCCCAACGGCCGGGTTCCCGAGCGCAGGGGACCGACGGCCCGGACCGATATACTGGCGCTGCTCGCCCGAACTGGCCCGGGTCGGCCGGCCGACGAGGGTGACGTTCGCATCGACGCGACGACCGACGAAACGACCGTCACCATCACCGACGAGTCGTTCACGTTCGACGAACTGACGGGGGTGACGGGAGCGTGAGCGGTCGCGAACAGCCCCGCGGGCGACTTCCCGAGGGCCGAGTGCGGTCGCTGTTCGACGTGGACCGCCCGGACCGACTGCTCGCGACCGGCGGTGTCCTGCTCGCGATACTGACGTATCTCACCGTGCTCGACCGTATCGTCGTCGTGGCTGACGGCTCGGGGTCGGTCCCGGTGTTGGCGGCCATCTCGCTCGCCGGCGGGACGCTGCTCGCGCGGTTCGTTCGACCGCGGTGGGCGCTCGTTGCCTTTCTCGCGCTCGTCGCGCTCGGCACCCAGCAGTACGTCGCCTCGCTCCCGGCGACCGTCTCGCTGGGCGACAGTCTCGGTCCGTTCGTCGGTGACGCGATATCGATACTCACCGGGATGTCGATTCTCCGCATCATCAACGCCGACATCTGGGCGCTGACGCTGACGCCCGCGCCGACGATGTTCGCGTGGTATCTCGCGGTGCGTCGCCGCTACGTCGCCGGCGCGACCGTCGCCGGTGGTATGCTCGGGCTGCTCGTGTTGACCGGTGACGCCGGCACCACGACGACCCTGCTCGGTGCGGTGGGTATCGCCGCGGCTGCCGGCTTCGGCACCATCGACGCGGCTCCCGTCGCCGTCGACACGAGTCGGCGGTCTGTGCTCGTCGGGCTCGGCGGTGCGGTTGTCGGTACCTCGGTACTCGACGTGGTACCGAGCGAGCAGGCCGGTGTCGGCGGCGGCGGACTCGACGGTCTCGGTGGCGGCGCGACCACGACTGAGGCGAATCTGCTCGCAGACAGCGAGTCGCTCCGAATTCAGGGATCGATCTCGCTCTCGCCGACGGTCAGATTCGAGGTGACGAGCGAGCGAGCCGGCTACTGGCGGGCGCTCTCGTTCGATCGCTACTCCGGGCGCGGCTGGATTCGCACCGGAGAGACGGAGCCGTACGACGATCCAGACGCGCCGCCCGGTCCGACCACCAGCATTGAGCAGCGCTACACGTTCGCCGGACAGATGGGTCGGCTGCCGGCGCTGTGGAAGCCGACCGCCATCTCGGGGGTCCCGACTAATATCGACAGCTATCCCGACGGGAGCCTCGCCCCGACCCGCTCGTTCCGCGAGGGTGAGTCCTACACGGTCACTTCGGCAGTCTCGCAGGCGACTCCGGGTGATCTCCGAGCGCCTCCGGAGCGGTATCCCGCCGATATCGAACAGCGGTATCTCGCGCTCCCGGGCGATTTTCCGACGCGCGTGGCCGACCGCACCGCGGATATCGTCGGTGACGCCGCGACCGCCTACGACGCGGCTAGCCGCATCGAAGCGTGGCTCGAAGCTAATCGGAGCTACTCGCTCGACGTGGACCGGCCGAGCGGCGATATCGCCGACCAGTTCCTCTTCGAGATGGACGCCGGCTACTGCACGTACTTCGCGACGACGATGGTCGCGATGCTCCGAACGCAGGAGATTCCCGCCCGCTTCGTCGTCGGCTATACGCCTGGTCAACGGGTGGGTGAATCCTCGTGGGTGGTTCGCGGCCTCGATGCCCACGCGTGGGTCGAGGTGTACTTTCCCGACTACGGCTGGCAGCGGTTCGATCCGACCCCGGCCGCCTCCCGCCAGCTGAACGAGCAGAGCCGGCTCCGCGCGGCGCGCGCTGCCGACGAGGCGAACGTCGACACCGACGAGACGGAGTCCGGCGAGTGGTCGCCGACACCGACTTCGACCCCGACGCCGACGACACCAGCAGAAGGCGTGGCCGGGAGCGGGACACCAACGCCGATTCCACAGCGCAGCGGCGCGGCTCCGCCGAGTGTCTCACAGCCGACGCCGACCCCGACACCGTCGGATAGCGTGGTCGGCTCCTTCCCTCGCGAGCGGGCCGCGCTCGCGGCTATCGCGCTCGTCGGCGGGATCGCCGCTCTCCGGCTCACAGGTATCGATGAACTCGCCTATCGGGCAGTGTGGCTCCGCTACCAGCCACGCGAGACGCCGCTCGCCGACGTGGAGCACGCCTACGCCCGCGCCGAGTACGCGCTCGAAGCGCGCACGCGGGCGCGCCGGCCGGACGAAACCGTGCGACAGTACGCCGACGCCGTGGGAGACGAGCCGTTCCAGCGACTCGCGAAACTGTACGAGCGGGCAGTGTACGCCGAGGCGGCGACCGAGACCGACGCCGACGACGCCGTCAATTTGGCCGACGTGATCGTTAGCTCCTGATCGCCGCTCCCGACAGCGTTTAATACCGCCACTCTGTATGTCTTTGCGTAATGTCGGAAGTCTGCTCGACGTGTGGATTGCCCCAGGAACTCTGCGTCTGTGAGGACGTCGCGAAGGAGTCCCAAGAGATCACAATCCGCATTGACGAGCGCCGTTACGGGAAGGAGGTAACGATTATCGAAGGGTTCGACCCGAAAGACGTGGATGTCGATTCACTCTCGTCGGACCTCAAATCCAAGTTCGCCTGTGGAGGGACGGTCGAGGACGGCCAGATCGAACTCCAGGGGAACCACACCGGCCGTGTGGAGGACTTCCTCCGCGACAAGGGCTTCAACGTCGCCTGACCACCCTCTCCTTGCGTTCGTCTCTCTAATCGGCCAGCGATGCGACCGCTCAGAACGGCGGCTCCGCGCTCGGCCCTTCGTCGCTCGGCCCTGACGACTCCAGCTCGTAGCCCGCCTGCTCCCAACCGGTGAGCCCGGACTCCAGCGACTCGACTCGGCCCGTCGTCCCTTCGTACGAGCCGATGAGGCGGGCGGCCTGTACCGACGATTTGCCGTGTGGACAGACGATGACGATGCGGTCGCTGCCGTTCAGCTCCTCGATTCGACCTGATAGCTCGGGAAAGGGGATGTTCTCGCTGTCGGGGATATGACTCCGGTCGAAGGCGACGGGTGACCGGATATCGACGATGCGCGGGTTCTCGGCGTCACGTAGCGTAGATAGCTCTGCCGGGGTAACTTCGCCGTCCATACCGTCGGTACGCGTGCGGAGAGAAAAGCGACCGGGTTATCTGTCCGCCTTCTGAGACCGGGTTACGCGCCCGCTTTCTGCAGCGCGCTCTCGATGTCGTCGCGCTGGGTGACGCCGACGAATCGCTCGACGATACCGTCGTCGTTTTCGATGACGAGCGTCGGGAGCGAGCGGACCTGGTACTCGTTTGCCGTCTCCTGGTCCTCGTCGACGTTCACCTTCTCGAAGCCGACCTCGGGGTAGTCCTCGGAGATCTCCTCGAGAATCGGGTCCTGCGTCTTGCACGGACCACACCAGTCCGCGTAGAAGTCCTTCAGGTTGACACTCATATTCTGCCTCACGTAGATGAGCCGCGGTGTAAAGCCTTTCGCGGTTGCCGGCTTCCGCCCGTGACACAACGCTTAGGTGGCTGCGCTCGAACTGTATCGTATGAGCAGTGGACAGAACTCCGGCGGCCTGATGTCGTCTGCGGGACTCGTCCGGTACTTCGACAGCGAAGACCGCAACACGCCGACGATCGCCCCACAGACCGTCGTCGCCTTCGGCGTTCTCTTTGGCGTCTTCATCATCGTTCTGAACGTCCTCGCATAACGGACCCGCGCGCTTTTCTCGCCGTCGTTCCTACCGCAGATATGGCACTCACAGCCGGCGTCATCGCCGTCCAGGGCGACGTGTCAGAACACGCCGCCGCCATCGAGAAGGCAGCCGCCCGCCACGACACCGCCGTCGAGGTGGTGACGATTCGCGACGCCGGGCTCGTCCCCGACTGTGACCTCCTGCTCGTTCCGGGCGGTGAGTCCACGACGATCTCCACGCTCCTCGCAGAGGAGGGTATCGACGACGAGATTCGCGCTCACGTCGACGCCGGAAAGCCCGTCCTCGCGACGTGTGCCGGGCTCATCGTCCTCGCCGCCGACGCGAAGGACGACCGCGTTCGCACGCTCGGACTGCTCGACGTGACCGTCGACCGCAACGCCTTCGGCCGGCAGGCTGACTCCTTCCAGACCCCGCTCGACGTGACGGGACTCGACTCTCCCTTCCCTGCCGTCTTCATCCGTGCGCCGGCCATCGATTCAGTCGGGGCGGACGTGTCCGTGCTCGCCGAGTGGAACGACCGTATCGTCGCCGTCCAGGAGGGACCAATCGTCGCGACCGCGTTCCATCCGGAGCTCACCGACGACGCCCGCATCCACGAACTCGCCTTCTTCCGCGAGCCGTAACGCCGAGGGACGGGCGAGACCGATGCGTTCACCGACCTGCGGACCGTCCGTGTCGATATCCGATGACCGACGAGAGACTGCGAGAGCTGTTCGACGTAATTGAATCGCGCAAGGCTAACCTCCCCGAGGACTCGTACACGACGCGGCTGTTCACCCACGAAAAGGGAGAGAACTACGTGCTCGAAAAGCTGGGCGAAGAGGCGACGGAGACGATTCTCGCCGCCAAGGACGACGATAGCGACGAACTCGCCGCGGAATCCGCTGATCTCCTCTATCATCTGCTCGTCCTGCTGTCGATGAAGGAGCTGGACATCGACGACGTACTCAACGAACTGTAGGCGCGCCGCTGCCTACTCGCTCCGCTCGAACCGGTAGGTGAGCACGTCGGCGTCGTCGTCCCACTCGAAGCCGCCGGGGTGGGCGCGCTTCATACGCGACTTGTACGCCGAGAGCGACGGCGATCCCTCGCGTTCGGCGTCGCCGTCTGTCATATCGCCGAGCTTCCGTTCCTCCACTTCGACGACGGTGATGGTCTCTCCGTCGACGACGAAGGTGTCGCCCTCGGCGGCATAGCGGGTCCCAGCGCCGCGAGTCAGCTGTGTGATCTCACCCTCCGCGACCGCGTCCATCACGCGCTCGTTCGGGAGCAGGTCGCCGGCATCGATTGCTGTCATACCTCACGGTTCGGTCGCCCAGGACAAAAACCCCGCTACGGTCGCCGTCGCTGTGAACGCGACACACGGAGTCTGAGCACCCAACGAACGTGTTTTACGCGTTGATAGGGAACAGTGGGTAATGACTATCTTCGAGTCGCTCCCCACCACGCCACGGTCGCAGGAGCTCATCGACAAGGCGTTCTCGCGGGCGGCGCGGGCGGGCAACGCCAAACACGGTATCGAGGCCCAGGAGTCGATGCTCCAGACCGCGGGCAATATTCTCTCGGACAATCTCGGCAACGTCGTCACCTCGTGGCCGGACTTCGACCTCGTGGACCCGTTCTATCGCGACCTCGCGGACGCCATCGTTGCGCGCGAGGATCTCGACGTAGACGCGCTCCGCCAACATCTGAACGAGGTGATGTGGGCTTCCCGACAGGTCGAGAAGATCAAACAGGAGTATCACGGTCGCATCCGCAACGCCGACCCGGACACCGCGCGCAAGCTCCGAAAGCAGGCCTTCGCTCGGTACGCCGACATAACCGAGTCCGTCGAGGATGACTTGCTCGCCATCGCCGACGCGCGCGACGAGCTGCGCACCCTCCCGGATATCCGCCCCGACGAACCGACGATCGTCGTCGCGGGCTACCCGAACGTCGGGAAGTCGTCGTTCGTCAACCGTGTCACTCGCGCGTCGAACGAGGTGGCGACGTACCCGTTCACCACCCGCCAGCTGCGAGTCGGTCACTTCGAGCGCGACCGCATCCGGTATCAGCTCGTGGACACGCCGGGTGTGCTCGACCGCCCCGCAGCGGAGCGCAACGCCATCGAGTCACAGGCGGTGAGCGCGCTCATCCATCTGGCCGACGCCGTCCTGTTTATCGCCGACGCGAGCGGCAACTGCGGCTACCCGCTCTCGTCGCAGCTCGAACTCCGCGACGAAATCGAGGAGCTGTTTGCTGAAGCTACTGTTGGCGACTCGCCTGCCGACGCCAACGAGGCAGACGATGAAATCCCCGTCCTCACCGTCTGTAACAAGAGCGATGAGTCTCGCGAGATGGATGCGGACCTCTATATGAGCATCGAGACTGACGAGGGTGTCGAGGACGTGCTGGACGCGGCTGTCGAGGCCGTCGGCTACGAGTTCGAGCTCCCCTACGACGGGTAAGCGACGAGACGCTGCACGCTCCGTTCCACGGCGGCGGCACAACAGCGAGCACGATGTCTCTCGCGGTGTCGTCAGGAGGCCGAGCGCGACGATGAGCGTCGTCGCACAGGCAGGTGGATGCTGCGTCATCGGTCGTCGAGCATTCCGGCCGTCGGAGCCGTAGCGGCGAGGAGCGTCGCCAGTAGCGCGGATGCCGGAGCCAGCCGTGTGCATTCCGGCCGGCGCGCAGCAGATGGCAGGCCGCGGCACCCTCCCGCGGCGATGCCGATGAGATGGCCACCCACAACCTGTGACGGACGGCTTGTGTCCGCGTCCGCGACGAGACGCTGCACGCTCCGTTCCACGGCGAGCAGCGCGAGGACGGCGAGCACGTACGCGGACGGACCGAGACTCGGAAAGACGAAGGGAAGCCCAGAGAGCCACGCGAGCAGTCCTAGCGGGACGAAAAACAGGGCGACACGCGCTGTTGTGTCCGTCGTGACGTGCCGCTTACTCGCCATTTACCAGAACTTCACGCCGAGGTCGTGCATCCCTTGATTCTCGCTCGCGAGATTGATGAGCAGCGGCGTGAGCGCTTCCACTTCCGAGGCGTTCGCCAGCCCGCCCACGTCGAGCGGGCGAAGTCCCTCGATTTCGGCTGCAAGCTCCATCACGGTCGCCTTTGCACCGTCGTCGTCGCCGAAGACGGGCGTGTCCCAGTCGAACTCAGTGTCGAGGTCGGCGAGCCCACCCGCGGCGAGGTTGTGGAACGCGCCGACGACGGGGACATCGTCGGGGGCAGCGTCGGCAGCGAGCGCGGAGACGGAGCCGGCCGGCGGCGGATTGTAGTGGAAGCCGTCGTCGTCGCGTTTCATCCCGACAGCCGGGGTGACGAGTACGGTGTCGTCCAGCTTCGCTGCGACCGCCTCGATTGTATCGGTGAGGTGGTAAGCAGGGACGGCGAGTACGACCACGTCGGCGCGGTCGGCCGCCATCTCGTTGACGAACCCCGTTATCTTCGTCTCGACGCCGTGTGATTCCAGCGTCGTCTCGTAGTCCTCCGCGGCCGACCGCGCCTTCTCCGGGTCGCGCGAGCCGAGGATGATGTCGTGGTCGGTGTCGTGGCCCCATCGGAGCGCGAGTCCTTTCCCGATATCGCCGGTACCGCCCAGCAGTGCGATTCGCATACCCACACTCACGGTGGCTGTCGCCTAAGCGTTGTGTGACCGTCCCGCGGTGTCGGTTGGGCCGACCAGCGCACCGGGCAGGTCGTTCACGGAGTCGAGGACAGCAGTCGCGCCGGCTCGTTCGTACTTCTCGCGGCCGGTCTCGCCCGTCAATCCGCCGGTCAACACACCGATTCCGTGATAGGTGCGGTCGTCGGTCTCGTCGGCGTTGATGGCTGTCTCGATGTCGTCGAGGGTGTCACCGACGAAAACGGTCGTCTCGGCGTCGAACCGCTCGGCGAGCGTCACGAGCGCGGTGGGATCGGGCTTGCCGGGGGCGGCATCGTCCATCGTGAAGCGGTGTTCGTCGGGCACGTCGAGCCCGACGCGGTCGAGTGCGATGTCGGCCTCCGCCGCGGGCCGGCCGGTGACGACGCCCACGTCGTACCGGTCGGTGAGGATGTCTCGCGTCTCGGCGGTGAGGATGGTCGGCTCGTCGTGGATATAGCCGTCGGTGTCGAGCGTCGGCTCCTCGCCCTCGAACTCGCGGTAGAGGTCACTTCCGAGATACAGCTCCTGAAATACGCCGTGGAGGCGGTCGCGATCCCAGTCGGCGTACACCGACTCCCGGGAGTGGGGGTCGAGCTGGTCCGCGACGACGGTCTCTGCTCCGGCGAGCCCGCCGCCTGACGCGCCGATTTTTTCGGTGAATGTATCCAGCGAGAGCGGGAAGCCGGCGTCGCGCGCGAGCACGTACAGCGCAACCGCGTAGGTGAGTTCCCAGTCGTTGTTGAAGCCGCCGGCATCCTTGAACAGCTGGATGGACTCGCGGTCGATGGTGTCGTCATATACCCGCTCGACGGAGTCAACGACGGCGCGCCGGTAGGAGTTCGCTACGTCCACGAGCACACCGTCGATGTCGAGCACGACCGCGTCCGCGTCTATCATACGCGACCGTTCGGCTCGGGAGGGATAAATAGCGTCTCCTGCGGCAGTGTTTTCGGTCGCGCGTCGACGAGCACCGGGTCACCACCCAGCGTCGTGAACGCCCACCGCGCGCCGGCAGCGCGTGCGACGGCCACGAGCGGGCCCTGGAGCTCCGGCGGGCAGTTCAGCGCGTAGATGATATCGGCGTCGGCGTACACCGTCGGATCGGGGTCGGTCACGTCGTCGCGGACGAACCGCACCCCCTCGGGAACGTCGCGCGCCACCACGTCCGTCGCCGTCACCGCGACTCCCTGTTTGGTGAGGCCGGCAGCGATGTCGGTGCGGTTCCCGATCCCGACCTCGATTGCACGACTCGCGTCGGCTGCGAGCGTCGCGACGAGACGAGAGTCGTCCACGGCGCAACGCTTACTTCCGATGTTGTCTAACTGTTTCGTATGCACGTCGACATCGTGCCGGTCGGGGATGTCCCCCCCGTCGTGAAGCGAGAGGCCTCCTCGGGACTCCGCGCCGTCTACGACGCCGAGGTGACGCTTCACGACCGCCAGCCACTCCCCGAATCCGCCTACGACGAGGCCCGCAATCAGTACCGGGCCGAGGAGTTCATCGAACTCGCGTCGCGGGTCGGTTCCGGTACGAAAAATATCGCGATCACCGCGCAGGACCTCTACTACCGCCGCCGAAACTACGTCTTCGGGCTGGCGTATCTCTCCGGGAACGGCAGCGTCATCTCCACCCATCGGCTCCAGACCGCCTCTGACGGCGGCAGCGCCACCAAATCTCCCGAGGAGGTGTTCACCGACCGCGTCCGCAAGGAGGTCGTCCACGAAATCGGCCACACGCTCGGACTGGAACACTGCGACGAGAAGAAATGCGTTATGAGCTTCTCACCCACGGTCCGCGAAGTCGACCAGAAGACGCAGAACTTCTGTGGCTCCTGCTCGCGACAGGTACTCTGACCGGGATATTCTGTTCCGTTCTGTCCTCGCTACCTGCCGAAGAGAAGACGGTGGCTCGGAGGAAATGCCTCGTCACACGGGGCTCGGAGGGGGTAACTGTCGTCACCGCCACCACCAGCAACTCCGGTGTGCGCGGGCAAAAGTCCGTCCACTGGGAGCTACTCGTGACCACGGTCGGGGTCGTGGTAGAGCGTGCGACCGACCTCTAATGAGACGGTTACCGGAAGCACCGGCTCCTCGGCGGCGAGCCCGCGCACCTTTCGCGCGGTGAGCGTGTCCTCCGTCGCGCGGTCGGTCCGGTACTCAAACACGGCGTCAGCCGCCCGGCACACCTGTCTGAGCGGCCGTTCCAGCGACTTGTCGGGGTCAGCGTCGAGGACGAACAGCGCCAGCCCGTCGCGCTCGCGGACGTGGGAGCGGATATCGGCGAACAGCTCCCGCCAGCCACCGGTCACGACGATATCCCGAAAGGAGTCGACGACGACGGTGTCAAACGCGTCGAGTGCGGGCTGGAAGCCGCCGGCCGTCTCGGTGGCACCCACCTGCCGGATGTCGACCGTCTCGGAGTGGGACGGGCCGAGGTCGCCCAGTGTGCGGCCGGCGCTGGCGGCGTCGTCGATTGCTGCTCGCACCGTCGCCGGCGTCCGCATCGTCGTCAGATAACGGGTGTCGCGCTCCGTCGCGACCGCTGTCCGGTATCCCAGTAGCTCGACCGCGCTCGTCGCGTCCCCGAGTGCGACCGCGACCGATCCCGACGGAACGCCGCCACCGAGTGCTCTATCGAGGCTGTGTACGCCGGTGCGGAACACGTCGGAACTCATACCGTCGCTACGTCGGGTTCCGATAAAAACGTGGAGTATAATATTAATTACAGACAAAAACAAAAAATATTAACTCATTGGGCAGAAGCGGATATCACGATGAGTGAACCGAAGGGGACGAGCGAGACGCAACAGACGCCACGTTCCGACGGATCTGATCTTCCGTTCGATTCGGCCGGTGGTGGCCGGACCGATGGACCGATCCCCGACGAACGCAGTCGGCAGCTGCTCGTCCCGATGCGCACCGAACTCGGGATCGACGCCGACAGCGGCGTCGAAACCGCAGAACGCTACTGGCTCGTCAGGCCGTTCGCCTTCGCAGCCGTGCTCCGCGACACGCGCACCGACGAGTACAGCTACCACGTCGTCGAGCCGGAACTGGACGAGCACGAACACTACGTCTACCGCGAACTCGAGCGCGAACTCCGCGAGCATCTCGTCCACCGCGCGGCGACCGGTGAGGACGAATCTGAGCGCGAGACGATGCTCGAAACGCAGGCCCGTCGTGTTATCGACGAGCTTCCCGGTCTGGACGTTCCCGAATCGTCGTTCCAGCAGATCTGCTACTATCTCAAGCGGAATCTCATCCACTTCGGCAAGATCGACCCGCTGATGTCCGATCCACGGCTGGAGGAGGTCTCCTGTAACGCACCTGAGAGCCCCGTCTTCGTCTATCACCGCGACTACGAGGACCTCGCGACGAACATCGAGTACGCGGCCGGCGAGCTCCGCTCGTTCATCAAGATGCTCGCCCAGCGGTCGGGAAAGGATATTTCGACGGCGAAACCGATGCAGGGGACCGCCCTCCCCGACGGCTCGCGCATCCAGCTCACGCTCGACGAGGTCGCTCCTCGCGGCGAGAACTTCACTATCCGGAAGTTCCGCGAGGTGCCGTTCACGCCCGTCGACTTGGTCCAGCTTGGGACCTTCACCGTCGATCAGCTCGCGTACCTGTGGACGTGTATCGACGCCGGGCTCTCAGGTATCGTCGCCGGCGGGACCGCCTCGGGGAAGACGACCGCGCTCAACGCGCTGTCGATGTTTCTCCCGCCGAAATCCAAGGTCGTCTCTATCGAGGACACCCGCGAGCTCCAGATTCCACAGGAGAACTGGGTCGCCTCGCTCACCCGCGAGCCGATGACCGGCGACGCCGACGAGACGGGCATCGATATGTTCGACTTGCTCCGTGGCGCGCTCCGACAGCGCCCGGAGTATATCCTCGTGGGCGAGGTCAGAGGCGAGGAAGCCCGCGATATGTTCGAGGCGATGTCCACCGGCCACACGACCTACTCGACGTTCCACGCTGACCGAGTCGAGGCCGTCCTCAATCGCCTGCAAGGGCCGCGGATGGGCGTCGAGAAGGAGCTTATCTCCGAGCTCGGCTTCCTCTGTTTTCAGGCGCAGATCGGCTCCGCGAGCGAGCGCCGAAACACCGAGATTGCAGAGGTTCTCGACATCGAGGGCGGCCGGCTCAAGATCCGCACCATATTCGAGTGGAGCGAGGCCGACGACACCATCGAGCAGGTGAACCGGTCGGCACATGTGGCGAGTCTCGGACAGGAGCAGCCGGCCATCGACGACCGGATCGACCGCCGGCGCGAACTGCTCGCCCATCTCGTCGCGGAGAATATCAGCGGCTACGAGGCAGTCTCTGCGGCCGTACGCGCCTTCGAGCGCTCGCCCGACCGCGTCATCGAGCAGGTGCGTGCCGGCGAACTCGACGCTGAAACGCTCCGTCACACCGAGGCAGGTGACGGTGGCGAGTAACACCGACGACGCGGCCTTCGAGGTCGATGATCCCGACGACGAGCGCCGGGCCGAACTGCTGAATCGCGTCGCCGACGCTGTCGTCGCAGTTCGCGAGCGGTTCGCGACCGATGCCGACCGGAGCCGACTCGACCGGTTCGCCTACCGTCGGTTCGCCGGCACCTTCCGCGACCGCCGCGACCGTTTCGAATCGTACCGGCGTGTCGTCAATCAGGCGCGCTACGAGGAATCCTACGACCGGTATCTCGCCCGCGCAACGCTGTGGACGCTCGTCGCGCTCGCCGGCGGGACGGTCGTCGGCCTGCTGTTCGCACTTTTGTTGCGCCAACTGGGCGTATTCGCGGGGCTCAGCCTCGCCGTGTCGCTCGGCCCGCTCTCGCCCGTCGCCGCCCTGCTGAAGATTCCCCTCGGGATGGGATTCGTCACGCTGGCAGTCGGGCTCTTCGTCGCCGCGCCCGTGGGAGCGAGTCTCTACTACGCGCCGAGATTCGCCGCCTACCAGCGTGAGCGCGCCATCGGATATCTGCTTCCGCAGGCGGTCACGTATATGTTCGCGCTCTCACAGGGTGACCTCCCGTTTCCGGCTATCGTCCGCCGGCTCGCCCAAACCGAGGACACCTACGGCGAGGTGGCTGTCGCGTTCCAGGCGGTCACGAACGATATGGACTTCTTCGGCTCCGACCTCCGGAGCGCGCTCCGGAGCGCGCGCGAATCGACGCCGTCGACCGAACTCGCGGAGCTTCTCGACGATATGATTGGCATTATCGACACGGGTGGTGATGTGACGCCGTTCCTCCGCAGCAAGGCCGAGGAGTACCAGGAACGCCGCCGGCGCGCAAACGACCAGACGGTCGATACCGTCGGTATGTACGCACAGCTGTACATGATCGTCGGCGTCGCGTTCCCGCTGTTTCTGCTCATCACGCTCACTATCATGGTCGCCATCTCCGGATCGGGAATGGCGCGACTCCAGCTGGTCGTTTATCTGCTCGTGCCGACTGTCGCCGTCGGCTTCATCGTCCTCATCGACGCCATTTCGCCCGATGACCTCGGCACCTCCCCCACGCTTCCGGTGGACGACGACCGCGTCTCCGTTCCGGAGCTTGCTGACCGACTCGACGGCGAGACGACCGACCGCGCGCCGAGTCGGACCAGCGGCCACACCGACGCGCTCTCGCCGACGGAGGCGAGCGGTATCGAGGGCCTGCGCGCCGCGCTCCGCCGTCAATCGACCGTCCGGACGTTCCGTGCGCCAATCGATCTCGTCCGCCGGCGACCGATCGTCTCACTCGCTATCTCGGTGCCCGTCGCGCTCGTGTACATCGGTGTAATCGCGATCGGGGGAATTGCCGTGCCGACCCCGACTGGCTTCTTTGCTGCACCAGTCGCGACGACGCTCCTGTCGGTCGTCGTCCCGCTGTTCGGTATCCTGACACCGCTGGCGTACTTCCACGAGCGGAACTACCGCCACCGACAGCGCGTCAATCGCGAACTCCCCGACGTGGTGCGGAAGCTCGCGAGCACCTCCGAGACGGGGATGACGCTCGCACAGAACATCGGGCTCGTCGGCGAGACTTCCGAGGGGTATCTGGCCGGTGAGTTTCGCCGCGTCGACCGCGCGATGGAGTACAACGTCGTCCTCGGTGACGCGCTCCGCCGGATGTCGAATCGGGTGCGGAACGAGCGACTCACCCGGATCGTTCACCTCCTCGCAGAGGCGAACGCCGCCAGCGGCCGGGTGCGTGCCGTCCTCACTGTCGTGGCCGACGATGTGCGCACCGCCTATCGGCTGGAGACGCGCCGGAAGGACGAGACGCGCAATCAGCTCGTTATCGGCGTGATGGGATTTTTACTCTATCTCGTCGTCGCGGTCGGCGTCATCGAGTTCTACCTCCCACCGATGGCCGAGGCCGCCTCACAGGCCAACGCTCTCGGCGCGAGCACCTTCGGGACCAACATCGATATCGACGCCTTCCGGGTCGTCCTGTTCCACGGCACGCTCGTACAGGCGCTCGCTACGGGGCTCGTCTCCGGACAGATCGCCTACGACAGCGCCCTCTCCGGACTGAAGCTCGCACTGCCCCAGCTCCTCCTCGCGACCGTCGTCTTCTGTTTCATCTAGCTATGACTGACACCACATCCCCTGACAACCGTACCGATACACGACTGACGATGTGCAGCGACGACCGACGCGCGCAGGCAACCCAGATTGGGCTGATACTCGCTATCGGGAGCTTGTTCAGTCTCCTATTGGTCGCGCAGGTATCGCTCGCTCCGCAGGTGCAGTCGGAGACAGAGATGCGCCACTCCAGTACCGTGCTCGCCGATATGCAGGAGATACAAGCCGACCGCGGCGTCGTCGCCGACGGCACGGACGGGCAGGCCAGCGTCCTCCGGATGGGCGACAGCTACCCGACCTACTTGATTCTCGCCCAGCCGCCCGGGCCGTACGGGACGCTCCACACCGAAGATGCCGGTGAACTCGCCGTCACGGGCGCGATGGCGACGAATCCCAGCGCGGCCGATCACTTCGACGGACACACGATTTCACGTCGAACGACCGCCCTCGCGTACACGCCCGGCTACCACCAGTACGACGCGCCGACGACGCGGCTCGCGCAGGGCGTGCTCACCGAACAGTACGGCGACCACGCCGAACCGGTCGCGGGCGGCGATGTCGTCGACGGCCGGAATCTGAATCTCGTCTGGACGACCGGCGATATCGCGACCGGGCAGACGAAGCCGCTCACGCTCCGGACGGAGCAGCTCTCGACGGCCGACCGCTCGGTCAGCGTCGAGCAGTCGACGGACGGAACACCGATTACCGTCCGCTTCGAGACGACGCTCTCCGAGACGCGGTGGCGTGAACTGCTCGCCGCCGAAATCGACGAGAACACGACCCCCGCCGCGCCTGCCTACGACGGTGACGGTCGCTACGTCACCGCCGTCGAGAAGACTGACGGCACGCTCACCGTCTCGCTCGAAACGGGCGTCAGCTACCGGCTCGATATGGCGAAGCTCGGCTGGCGCACGGGCCACCAGCCCGGATTTGCCGCCGATAGCGAGCCCGAGACCGCGTATCTCGCTACCGACGACCGAACGCCGGTCGTCCCCGAAGAGACGACCACAACGCTCACCGCCAGCGTCGCGGACAGCTACGCGAATCCACAGCCGGACGTGCCGGTGACGGCCAGCGTCGCGACCGAGGGGCGACTCGCTGGCGGCTACACTACTACCGAACGACTCTCTGCCGGCGACGGGACGGTCACCTTCGAGTACACCGCTCCGGAGGTGACCGCGCCGACGGGCGAGACGAACGAGCAGACCGAACGCGTCCGCGTCACGCTCTCCGGCGCTAGCGGCAACGACGACGACCCCAACGTCGTCATCTTCGAGATTCGCGTCCAGAACACCCACGACTAACGTTCAAATACCAAGCCGAGACAGCCACCCTATGTCACCACACGAAACACTCGAATCCGATCCGGCGTTTCGCGCGCTCCGCAGCCGCGTCGACCGACTGGAGCGAGCTACCGCCACTGAACAGCGACTCACCGAACTGGAACGACTCGTTCGCGCGCTTGCGGCCGAGACCACCCGTCAGCAGGCGGTACTCGAGGAGCTACTCGACGAAGACGACTCTCGACTGGAGCGCGAGCCTGCACTCGACGCACTGCGTACTGACCTCGCTTCCAACGCGACCGCGAAGACGGACGACGATGGCTGCGTCTCTGAGCCACCCCAGCCGCGCGATAGCCCGCCCGACGACGAGTAGCCGACCGCACGTTCTCGACGGCTTCCTCACCGTCGTCACACCCCGCGACGGGCGCACCACCGACACCAGATACAGATACTCGATACCATATGTTCACGACAGACGAGCAGGCATCCGCCTCCACCACCGGTATGATCGTCGCGGTCGCGCTGATGGTGGTGATGAGTGGCGTTGTCTACGCCGGCCTCTCGACGCGGATGGACGAACAGATTGCCTCGGAGACGACGATCGAGCGCGCCAGCGTCGATATCGTCTCTCAGAACCAGCTCCGCGTGCTCCCCGTCATCGGGTCGAGACTCGATCTCGACTCGACGACAGTCCGAGTCACGTTCCCGAACTCGGCCAAGCGCGGCTTCACCGTCATCGATACCGGTCAGGCCGTCGCACACAGCGAGACGACGACGGAGACCACAGCCCGGACCGTTACCAACGGACTCGAACCCGAACCGGTGTACGAGACGGTCACGCGACCCGTCTACGAGACCGTCGAGAAGCGCGTCCAGACAGGCACACGAGCTGTCGAGCGAACCGTGCCGACCTACCGCTGGAACCGGACCGTCACGACCGAGCGACAGATCCACCGCTGGAATCGCACGGTAACCGAACAGATTCCGCAGTACCGCTGGACCCACGAGTGGACCGAGCGTATTCCGCGCTACCGATGGGAGCGAACCGTCACCGACCGCGAGACGACGGTTGACTGGAACTCTCCCGGCTCCGAGTGGTCGAGAGCCAGCGGCGTCCTCTACACCGACTCGGTATACAAGGGCCAGACGCACGAACGCGTCCGGACGGGTTACGAGACAGAGCGGCGACTCACCGGCTTCGACCGCGAGCGCGTTCGGACCGGATACGAGACGCACGAGGAGTGTTCGATGGACCGGACTCGGTGGGGATTCGCTCGCGGGTGGAACTGCGAGACGGTTCGCGAGCCGGTGTACGGGTATGAGCGTGTTCCTCGCTACGAGACCGTCCGCCAGCCGGTCTACGAGTGGCGGTTGACGCCGGAGTACGACACCGAAGCCTACTACCGGTACGAGCGTACCGATCGAACGACCGAACGGACGCTGTCGGCGACCGAACCGGCCGGTGACGGCTGGCAGCGGGCGTCGACGCGCGCCTTCGCCTACAAACTCGTCGAGCGAACCGACAGCGAGGTGGCCACCGCGCCGCCTGCCCCTGGCTGGACGCGAAAGAGCGCAGCTGTTGTCTCCCACACCGAGCAGACGCGTACGGAGACGACGCTCGCTGCCGAGTCGCCCGGCGACGGCTGGCGACGAGTGAGCGACGGTCCCGTCCGAACCGAGTCTGTCGAGCAGACACAGACACAACTCGCCGTCCGATCGCCGGGCGAGGGCTGGTCGCTCGCGAGTGACGCGGCGGTCGGAGAGACGACCGTAACGACACAGCGCCCGACGTACGGGATCGTTGAACAGCGAATTCGGGCCGGCACGACGACCGAGCGCGTCATCAGTCACTACCGAATGGTACCGAAGACGACGATCGTCACCGAGACAGAGACGACCGCCACGTTCGACGATGGCGTCACGACGACCGACCGTGCGCTCACCAGCGAGCCAGCAATCGGTCAGCTGGAACGAGCGAACATTGCCGCCGCCGCTGACTCGGACCGCGACGATGACGAGGACGATGAGACCGATGCTTCTGAACGGGAGAAAAACGAGGACTCGCCCGGCCCGCCGGCTCGCGTTCTCGACCGGCTTCCGTTTCTGTCGTTCGGCGGCAGCGACGACCAGCCGCCCAGCGCCAGCAGCATTGTCGAGGGCGTCGGTGGGACAACCGCGCGTGGCTCTCCGACCATATGGCGGAACGGTGAGGCGCTCACCGTCTATCTGGAGGAGAATTACATCGAAGAGGGCGATATCGTCCGCGTCGAGGTCATCGATACTGACGCTGATTCCGTCGTCCTCGACAAGCAGGTTCGGGCGACGAATCTCCCGGCTGTCTCGCTCGACAACGAACGGCCGTCGGCTAGCTCCTCACCGCCCGCCGATGTCCCGCCGACCATCGATACCTCGCCGACCGGATCCGCCGACCTCGGAGTCGTCGAATCGGGGACGCGCCAACCGCGACCATCGCGACGTCGACGACGACCGCCCTCGCCGTCGACCTGAACACCGGACCGAGCTCTTGGAACTCGGCGGCGCTGCCGATACCGATAGGCCGCCCGCTGTCTCTATCTCTGGGCCGAACACGGTTGAGCCGGGGAGCGAAGCGACCTTCGAGGCTAACGCCGTCGACGACGACGGCATCGTGAGCTACTCGTGGCGCGGCGCGTACAGCTACGAGCAGTCTACCGCGACGCACACCTTCGCCGACGCGCCCGGCGAGACCCGGCGTATTTCGCTTACCGTCACCGACACCGCTGGCCAGACGGCGACAGCGACGAAAGTGGTCGACATTAGCAACGACAATCGCGCGCCGCAGATCGAGGTGACGCCCGCCGTCACCGGCTGCGTCGGCGACGCGATGCGAGTGACTCCGACTATCATCACTGAGGACGGCGACACCGCCACCGGTGAGTGGAACAGAGCGATGCCGATCCGGATGGACTCGACTGGCGTCACATCCGCGACCTACACTGCAACTGACAACCACGGCGCGACGACGTACAAGGCGGTCAGATTCACCGCGATGTCGTGTGACGGTGGACAAGGTGATAGTACCTCAATGACCGAGACCGTATCCGGCCAATGGAAACGAAGTGATTGTTCTCTCCGGAACGGGAGAAGTGACGGCGACCGCTGGTGCCGATCCGCACACCATCAATCTCAGAGACGGTATTCCGGAACGTGACGGTTCGGAGTTCGAATACGTTGGATCGGGATTCCTCGCAATGGGTGACAAGGCGACCGACATCGTCGGGGCCGATAGCTACACACTCACGACCGAGGTTAGCGGCGAAACCGCACAGCGGCTCATCACCGAAGCTGAAGCAGCAGGCGAACTGAGCTTCGGTGAAGGGAGTAACCTCGCGATAAACAAGCACAAGACGTTGACTAACGTCAAAATCGAGGATGGACTCGACTCGACTAACCACGACGACGTAACCGTCTTCGTTAGAGTTGCGCCGGACAGTGACGTGAAGGGAAGCGAGATTGCAGCGCGCCACGGAGAGATACAGGACGAATCGAACGACGCCAGCTCTGGAACTGGTGACGATCAGACGACGGATCCGCCGACCGATCCGTCCGACGGTATCACTGAGGCCGTCGCGCTAGATCAGAGCGACAATCGTGTCTACGATGCGGCTGAGGGGCGAGTTTTGGCCGTTCAGCGGGATCAGATTCAGAACTCGGATGGCAGTACTCACGTCTCTAGCAGCCCGGAGCGCTCGGCACAGTCAAATCCGAACGAGAGCTCCGTCGTCGACACGAATACGAGCGATGCTGTGGAAGAGCGGCGTAACGAGCTACTCCAGCACGCGCCTCCTGGAAACGATCCGACAAGCAACGAGCAACGGCACGAACTCGGGAGTAATCTGCTTACTCGTTAAGAATTTATTTTCCCAAATAAATAGTATGAAAGCTTATCAACGAAGAATTCACAGCTAACACATCTGTATGAATCGACGACAGCTACTCCGGATGACTGGGCTGACGCTCGTCGGCGGGCCATTAGCCGGCTGCTCACAGGCCTCTCAGGATCGAGACGCAGAGCGTCGTACCGTCCAGTCCGATGGAACCGAGCCGCAGCCGATTCCGGAGTACGAGGCGACACACGCCCCTATCGTTTCAGACGTGCAGAAGTTGGAACGACTCACGCACGAGGCGACGAACGAAGCGAGAGAGGCGCACTCGCGTGGTCACATCTCCTACGACTCACAGCTGGCGGATATCGCTCGTCTTCACTCGCGGGATATGGCTGTAGACACGAGTTCTTTTCACACGAAGATCAGAATGGGAACCGACACACAACCCGACTACCCAACTACGGGTACGACTCTGCTGTCGTTTACGAGAACTTATATTCCGTCACTAATCCAGCGCCTGGCCGCTCGCTCGAAGACTTAGCTCAGATGGCCGTCGACTCGTGGCTCGACTCGCCGCCGCATCGCGAAGCGCTGCTCAGAGAGCACGTGACAGAGGAAGGAATCGGCGTGTACGTCACCTCCGAGCCGCGAATCTACTGGACGGCCGAGCTTTCGAAGTACGACGTCGACCGGCAGACACCGACGCAGTAGCAGACCCGCACTCTCTAGATATGGATACCACAGACCGACGCACCATCCTCACAGTCTGCGGCACCGCACTCGCCGGCGCGCTCGCCGGCTGCAACAACACCGACGACGAGACCAGCACAGCGACGGAGACAGACGTTGCGACACCGACCGCGACGGAGACGCCGAAGCCGACGGCAACGCCGAGGCCGACCGATCCGGAGGTGATGGCGGCGCTGGTGACGGCGCAGCCGAAGGCGGCGACAGCCTTCGAGCACGTCCAGGCGTTACAGGTCGTCGAAGACGGCCAAATCGGGGCGACGTCCGACGACCAGTTCCGCGAGTTCGCTATCCACGACAAGGATGACGTGTACGACCCCCTCACCGTCGTTCGTGACACGCTCGTGCCCGTGCGCGAGCAGGGATCCGAGACGCAGCGGGTCCGCGTCGAGACGCTTCTGTCGTTCGGCGAGTACGTCAACACGAAGTATCAGGAGTATACGGCGCTGGCGGAAGGATTCACGCGACTCTACCGCGGCGTAGACGCGTACGCGGCCGACGAACTCACCGACGCGTACGACTACTTCACGGCGACGCGTGAGGATTTAGCGAGTATCTCGGAGCAGCGCGTCGCCGCGAGCGAGCTACTCGAACAGTTCGCGACGGACGGTATCGATCTCGGTATCAGGGCGTTCTCGATTACGGACGAGCAGGCCGAGCAGACGTACGTCTCGACGCTCGTGTATCGGTGGGTGCCGGGAGTTCGCGGGATGGAGCGTCACGTCGCGGGGATGAACACGCTCGCCCGGGCGATTCGTGCGTTCGAGGCCGCCGACTACGAGCGTGTCACCCAGCTCTCACAGGCTGCGAGTGGGGGCTTCGAAGCGGCCAGCGAAGCGCTCTCGATGGCGCTCGACCGCGACGTATCGCTATTTCCGTCGATGCTCGACACGGTCGCGTGCCGGTCAGACGGGCTTGCACAGTCGGCAGCGACGCTCCGGACGGCCGGTCGAGCCGGGGTGAACGGTGACGAGCGGAGCGCGAGCGCCCGGTACGAGACGGCCGACTCGCAGTTCAAGCGAGCGTTTCGCGACTGCGAGGGCGACAGCGCGTCGTAACCGCGGTTCGCACTACATTTACGAGTTAAGCGCCTATCGACGGTATGGATCCTGATGAGGTACGTGACGATTGGGCTGGTCGGTCGGGCCGTTACTCCCCGCAGTACTACGCTGACCTCGGGCCAAATCAGGTGACTGAGATTCTACTGGAGATGTTCGACCACTACGCCGAGGCCGACGCCCGCATTCTGGAGTTGGGCTGTGGCTCTGGTCGCCACCTCGAGGCCCTCCGACAGAACGGCTACGAGCGACTGACGGGTATCGATATCAACGACGACTCTTTCGACGTGATGGGGGAGGCGTACCCGACGCTCGCCGAGACGGGGAGCTTCCACGCCGGCGCTATCGAGGATATCCTCCCCGAGTTCGAGACGGACGCCTTCGACGTGGTGTACTCCGTCGAGACGCTCCAACACATTCACCCGGACGACACGTGGGTGTTCGACGAGGTGGTTCGAGTGAGCGGTGATCTGATCGTGACGGCCGAGAACGAAGGAAACAGCCCGACGCGCGGGCGCGGCGAGTCCGAGACGAGCTGCGTGGACGGTGAGTTCCCGCTGTATCACCGCGACTGGAAATCGGTGTTCGGCGAGTACGGCTGTGCACAGCTACTTTGCGAGCCGACCTCGCGGGACACGATTCGCGCCTTCCGGACGCCCTGACCGTCTCCCGTCGGCGGTATGGACGGATTTATCCACACACCGGCGTACTCCGAGATATGGAGGTCAAATCGCGCCACCACCTGCGCGGCGATGAGATCGACGACATCGTTGAGACGATTCGCGACACGTTCGGCGTGGAAATCGATGGCGACAGCTTCGAGGACGTCACGTTCGACGACTCCGATCAGCGGGTCGTACTCGTCGACGGCGAGCCGTACGTCGTCTTTTTCGACAGCGAGCCGTCGCTGACGGTCAACGGTGCACAGGAGTTCACTCCTGAGAACCGCGTCGTCACGGTCGACGCCGGCGCGATCTCGTTCGTCTCGGACGGCGCAGACGTGATGCGACCGGGTATCGTCGAGGCCGACACCGATATCGAGGCTGGCGACTTGGTCGCCATCGCCGAAGAGAGCCACGGAAAAGTGCTCGCTATCGGCCGCGCAAAGGTCGCCGGCTCGGAGATGATCGGTGACAGTGGGAAGGTCGTCACGTCGCTTCACCACGTCGGCGACGAGCTGTTTGAGTTCGCTGTGTAGGCGTCGTTCTCCTGTTCGGGCGCTTGCTCGCTTCGGTTGCGTCGTTGGTAGCAGCTTGAAAGGTCTGGGTGTGTCCGGTCGCTTCGCTCCCGCTCACAGGCCCGCGGACGGTCCAGTGGGACGCCCGATCTTCTCGGGCCACGCCACCGCACAGGCAACCGATGCGGTGGCCTGACGCACCGCTCGCCGTGCGCGTTGTGGGGAAAGGTTGGGAGAGCGGCCGAATGGCCGCGCGCCAGCGAGCGGGAGCGAAGCGACACGTGAGCACACGGTCCGTCCTTCCCTCGTGGCGCGACTCGACCGCCGGCGGTCTGCAGTGCTGTGTCCTGAGCCAAGCAATCACAGCGATGTCGGTGCTGTCGAAGCCAGCGTAGACGGTGTCGAAGCCAGAGTAGACGGTGTCGAAGCCAGAACAGATAGCGCGATGCTGTCAAACCTAAACAGCGCGATGCGAAACCCAACACTGCCAACCAAACCCTACTCCTCTTCAGCGTCGATATCGTCCTCCTCGTAGCTTTCCTCGTACTTGTCCAGGGCGGCCTGATAGCTCTCGTCGGCGAGTTCGTACGTCTCGCGTAGGTCCTCGATTGGCGTCTCCGTAGCGTCGACGCGCAGGTCGTTGTAGTACGGCTCCATCTCGCGATCTTCGGTCGTGGTGACAATGAGCGCGGCTGACTGCACCGTTAGCTCCTCGCGCTTGTCGCCCCCCTCGGCGTGGCCGGCAGCGAGCGCGTCCACGAGCCGCTCGGCCAGCGGGAGCGCCGAATCGCTCGCTTCGTAGGCATCGGCGGTCGCCTCCACGACCGACTCGCCGGTGAGGAGATTGCCGGCGACGGTGAAGTGGTCACGCTCGACGTGGCCGTACCAGTCCTTGCAGTCGTCGCCGGAGAAGGCGAAGGTCCCCTCGTCGTCGACGCCGTGGAGCTGGCGGTTCGAACTTCCGTCGTCGGCGTTGAGCAGCGCTCCGAGCGCGTCGTCGACGGCGAGCCCGTCGTCGAGATACTCGATACCCTTCTTACCGAGCTCGACGTTGACGAGCGACTGCGTGGCGACGGCACCGTGCTCGTTGGCGAAGGGACACAGCGTGCCGACGGCAGCGAGTCGGGTGGTAACGGCGACGCCGAAGCGAGTCTGTTCGGTGCCGTCGTCGGCCTCGTACGGTTCGCGGACGCAGATGCTGAATGTCACAGCCGAGGGTACGACGCTCGCAGGGAAACGCTTGCGGTCGCGACGACCCGGCGTCTGACGCAAGAGTTTTGCCCCGCGACGCCGCGTTTCGCCAGTATGGGACTGATGAGCAGGCTGTTGGGTGGTGGCCGGAGCACCGACGACTACGTCGAACTCGACATCGACGACTTCGACGCCACACCCTCGGAGTCGGGGACGCAGGTACACCTCGCCACCATCGGCGAGCAGGGAGATGTCATCCCCATCAAGGACGCCATCTACGACGGCGACATCGTCATCGCGGATATCACCCGCCACACGACGACCGACCGCACGATGGAACACATCTCCGACGAACTGAAACAGGTCGCCAACGAGGTGGGCGGCGACATCATCCAGAAGGACGACGACCAGCTCATCATCACGCCGGGCGGTATCTCCGTCGCTCGCGAGCGCCTGGAGTAGCGACGAAGCGCGTCGTTTACCCCCGCTCCGCTGTTCGGTTCTGTATGACCGCGATACGCGCTGAAAATCTCGTCAAGGAGTACGGCGACGTGCAGGCGCTCGACGGCCTCTCCTTCGAGGTCGAGGAAGGCGAGTTCTTCGGCCTGCTCGGACCGAACGGAGCCGGCAAGACGACGTTTATCAACATCCTCGTCGGGCTGGCACGCTCGACGGCCGGCTCCGCCGAGGTGTTCGGCCACGACGTAGAGAGCGACTACCGCGAGGCCCGCGACCGCATCGGGCTCGCGCCACAGGAGTTCAACGTCGACCGCTTTTTCCCCATCCACGAGGTGCTCGAACACAAGGCCGGCTACCACGGCGTTGCGCCCGAGGAGGCCGAACGCCGTGCCGACGAGGCGCTCAAGACCGTCGGCATCTACGACAAGCGCGACACCCGCTTCGACTGGCTCTCTGGTGGGATGAAGCGCCGATTCCTGCTGGCGCGCGCACTCGTCACCGAACCCGACCTCCTCATTTTGGACGAGCCGACCGCCGGCGTTGACGTGGAACTTCGCCGCGAGCTGTGGGAGCTCGTCCAGCGACTCAACGACGACGGAACGACTGTGCTCCTCACCACTCACTACATTGAGGAGGCCGAGCGGCTCTGTGACACCGTCGCCATTATGGACGCCGGGCGGAAGGTGGAGGTTGCGTCCCCCGACGATCTTCGAGGACGCGGCGAGGACACCATCATCGTCACGCTCGCGACTGCGCCCGATGCGGTGCCGACGTTCGATCTCGACGGCGTTCACGGCGTGACACTCGACGGAACCGAACTCTCCGTGACAGTCGACGACGCCGGCTCGCGGGCGGCGGCCGTGATTCGCGCGCTCGACCGTGCTGGCCACGAGGTGGTGAATCTCGACCTCCGGCGCGCCTCGCTCGAAGAGGTGTTCGTTGGGATGACGCGTGCCGACACCGACGCTGGTGGGGCGGTGACCCAATGAGCGCGTTCGGGACGGGATTTCGGTCGCTGCTGAAACGCGAAATTCTCCGGTTCGTGCGCCGGCCGCGCAACACCTTCATCCCGCCGGCCATCACGAATGTTCTCTACTTCGCCGTCTTCGGCGTCATTCTCGGGGGACGAATCGCCGAGATTCAGGGGTACGACTACATCCTCTTCATCCTCCCCGGACTGGTCGTGCTCGGGGCTATCTCCAACGCCTTCGAGAACGCCTCTTTCTCCATCTTCCACGGTCGCTGGAACGAGTATATTCACGAGGTGCTCACCTCGCCGCTTCCGTACTCCAGTCAGGTTCTCGCGTACGTCGTCGCCTCCGCGCTTCGCGGGCTGGTCGTCGGTGCCATTATCGTTGCCGTCGGCCTGCTGTTCGTTCCCTTCGCCATCGAGGGCGGGAGCGTACCGGTCAGGAAGCCGCTGTATCTCGTCGCGTTCATGATCACGATTACGACGCTGTTCGCTGCGTTCGGCGTCATCGGCGGGCTGTGGGCGCGCGACTTCGATTATCTGACTGTGCTCAATCAGTTTATCCTCCGGCCGCTCACGTTCTTCGGCGGCGTGTTCTACTCGCTGGAGACGCTCCCCGACTTCTGGGCGAGGGTCTCGCTGTTGAATCCGATGATCTATATGGTCAACGGCGTCCGATACGGCTTCCTCGGCTACACCGACGTGAACGCGAACCTCTCGCTTGCGGTCCTCGTCGGACTTACCGTCATCGTCGTCGCTGTCGACGTGCTGCTGTTCCGACGCGGCTACGGGATTATCGAGTAGGGATCACAACTCCCAGTCGCGCAGTGCGTCGCGGACGATGTCATCCTCATCCTCGCGAAAGAGATTCTCGGAGCCGTCGTGGTCGCCGAACGCCCAATCGCGCACGACGACGGCGGGCGTCCCACCGTCGCCTTCGCCGGCGACGAGATTCGCTGCGCCCGCGAGCTCATCGACGACCGACTGGACGGTAACGCCGAGTTCGCGACCGTCGCGGTCGTACTCGCCGCGCCAGTCGCGTGAGGCGGGTATCCCGGCCCACCCGACTGCTACTCCTCGCTGGCCGTACCGGAACGGCCGCCCGGAGGTGTCGGTAACGACGACCGGGACGCCCAGCGCGTCGGAGAGCCGTTCGGCCGACCCAGTGGGGTCTTCGGGGAGGAGCAGCAGATCGCCGCCAGGGACGTTTGAGCGGTCGATGCCGGCGTTGACGGTGATATGTCCGAACTCCGCAACTGCGAGGATAAACGGGGCTTCGACGATGAGTTCTTCGCTCTCCTCGATGACGGCCTGTGCGAACCGGGGATCTTTCTCGTCACCCGTGATGTCGGCGAGCCGGTCGGCGATGGCACGGGCACGGTCGCTCGCCTCGAAATCGTCGTAGTCGAAGGTTCGCCCTTCGGCCTTCGAGACGACGGTGGAGGCGACACAGAGTACGTCACCGTCCTCGAACTCGACGCGCTCGTCGATGAGTGTCGCGAGGTCGTCGCCAGCCTCGATTTCAGGCAGGCCGTCGACAGCGAAGAGGTGCATACCCACCCGTCGACACAGCGGCGAAAAAGCAACGTGGTTCCTCCCTCCAGAACGACATGACTGCTCAGTGGTCGATTTGTGTGGTTTGTCAACACACTCTGTCGTGAACGTCTATGTAAGACCCCGAGAGCCACGTTCGCGGTCGACCAGCTGTAACGGAATTTCTCACGACGCCGACAGCGACCGTCTCGCGGGCTGTTCGGCGCAAAATCGGGTAGACACGCCGGATTTATAGTTTAGGCTGGCGGACGTACACACGTTATGGGACAGACGCTAACAGAGAAAATCCTCTCGGAGCACCTCGTCGAAGGGGAGCTCGAGACAGGGGAAGAAATCGGTATCGAGATTGATCAGGTCCTCACACAGGACACGACCGGGACCTTCGTCTGGCTGCAGTTCGATGCGCTCGGACTGGACGAGATCCAGACCGAGGTCGCAGCGCAGTACTGTGACCACCAGACCTACCAGTTCGACTTTAAGAATACGGACGACCACCGCTTCCTCCGCTCTGCGGCAGGAACCTTCGGCGCGCACTTCTCGCGCCCGGGCAACGGTATCTGTCACAACGTCCACAAGGAGAACTTCGCCGCGCCGGGCAAGACGATGCTCGGTTCGGACTCCCATACGCCCACGCCGGGCGGACTGGGTGAACTCGCTATCGGTTCGGGTGGGCTCGACGTGGCCGTCGCGATGGGTGGTGGGCCGTACTACATCGAGATGCCGGAAGTCGTCAACGTGCGACTCGAAGGCGAGCTTCCCGAGTGGTCCTCGGCGAAGGATGTCATCCTCGAGATGCTCCGTCGGCTGAGTGTCAAGGGCGGCGTCGGCAAGATCTTCGAGTACACCGGTCCCGGCATCGAGACGCTCAACGTTCCCGAGCGGACGACCATCACCAACATGGGAACCGAACTCGGTGCGACCTCCTCCATCTTCCCGACCGACGAGGAGACGCGCGAGTACCTCTCTCGACAGGGCCGCGAAGACGTCTTCGAGGAGGTCGGCCCCGATGAGGACGCCGAGTACGACGACGAGATCGTCGTCGATCTGAGCGACATCGAGCCGCTCGTCGCCCAGCCGTCTATGCCGGACAACATCGTCCCCGTGCGTGAGGTCGCCGGACAGGACGTCGAGCAGGTCATCGTCGGCTCCTGTACGAACGGTGGCTACGAGGATATCCTGCCCGCCGCGAAGATGCTGGAGGGCCAGGAGATCGATATGAAGACCGAGATGATCGTGGCACCCGGCTCCAAGCAGGCCTCCGAGATTCTCGCTCGCGAGGGCTGGACCGCAGAGATGATGGCCGCCGGTGTGAACTTCTCTGAGGCCACCTGTGGTGCCTGTATCGGTATCGGCCACGTGCCGGCATCCGACTCCGCCTCTGTCCGAACGTTCAACCGCAACTTCGAGGGTCGCTCCGGTATCGAGGACGACTCGGTCTTCCTCTCTTCGCCGGAGGTCGCGGCTGCCACTGCCATCAAGGGCGAACTGACCGACCCACGCGACCTTGCAGACGAACTCGGTCTGGACGCGCCGGGCGTCCAGATGCCGGAGCAGTACGACGGCTCGAAGACGGATCTTATTGCGCCCGACGAAGCCGTCGACGACGAGCTCGTCAAGGGACCGAACATCGGCGAGGTGCCGCTGAAGGACCCGCTCGACTCGGAGCTCGAGGGTGAGGCGCTCCTCAAGATGGAGGACAACATCACGACCGATCACATCATCCCTGCGACGCAGGACATCCTGATGTACCGGTCGAACATCCCGAAGCTTTCTGAGTTCACGCTCTCGCGTGTCGACGACACGTTCGCACAGCGCGCACTGGAGAGCGACAACGGTTTCCTCGTCGCCGGCGAGAACTACGGCCAGGGCTCCTCGCGTGAACACGCGGCCCTCTGCCCGATGTATCTCGGTATCGAGGGCGTCCTCGCACAGTCCTTTGCCCGCATCCACAAGGCGAACCTGTTCAACTTCGGTCTTATCCCGCTCACTATCGATTCGGCGGATTACGAGAAGATCGATCAGGGCGACGATATCGAGATCGTCGACGACGTCGCTGCGGCCGTCAACTCCGGACAGGAGGAGTTCATCGTCCGCGTCAACGACGACTGGGAGCTGACCGCGCACCTCGACGCGTCCGAGCGAGAGCGCGAGATCCTCTCTGCCGGTGGCAAGCTGGCGCTCACGCGTTCACAGTACGACGCCGAAGGCGCAGCGCCCGCCGACGACTGAATCTTCTCCCTTCTCTGTTTTTTTGATGCCCCACAGCCGCAGCTACCGGCAACACACCGAGCGGTCGGAGACGCAAAGGCAGTGGCCGCCGATACCCCAGATATGCTCGGTCTCGAACTCACGCCCGAACACCCGGTCGCCAGGCTCGGTGATCTCGGCGCGCTCGGGGAAGCCGCCGGCTTCGACACGATATTCTGCTCATCGCACTACAACAACCGCGACCCGTTTGTCGCGCTCGATCGCATCGCTCGGCGGACCGACAGCGCTCGCGTCGGCCCCGGCGTCGCCAACCCGTACGACACGCATCCGATTACACTCGCCGGGAAGGTCGCCACGCTGGACGAATCCTCCGACGGGCGCGCCGTGTTCGGCATCGGCCCGGGCGACCCGTCCACGCTCCGGAACCTCGGCGTTGAGCGCGAGAAGGGGCTATCGGCCACCCTGCAGGCGTTCAAGGACGCACAGCGCGTCTGGGCCGGCGAGCGTATCTCTCGTGATGGCGTCCATACCGCGACCGACGCGGGGCTGAACTTCGAGCCGCCACAGGGCGAGAATATTCCGGTGTACGTCGGCGGTGAGGGACCGCATATGTGCCGGATGGCCGGCAAACACGCTGACGGCCTACTGTTCAACGGCTCGCATCCGGACGACATCGCGTGGGCGCGTGACCGCGTCGAGGAAGGGAAATCTGACCGCCCCGACGAGCGGGGCGATTTCGAGCTGGCCGCCTACGCCTCCGTTTCGATTGCGGAACACGAGACGGAAGCACGCGCCGCTGCCCGACCACCGGTCGCATTTATCGCCTCGGGAGCTGCACCGCCCGTATTGAAGCGCCACGGGATCGATAACGAGACGGCAGCCGCGATCGGTGACGATATCGCAGCCGGTGCGTTTGAGGCGGCGTTCGACCGGGTGACCGAGCCGATGATCGACGCGTTCTGTATCGCCGGGACGCCCAAGACAGTCGCTGCGCGGGCGGAGAACGTGTTAGAACACGCAGACAGTCTGGTCGTCGGGTCGCCACTCGGACCCGACCTGGAGACGGCAATTGAGCTGGCCGGAGAGACGCTGTCGTAGCTACTGTTCCGGCGGGCCGGCGGTCGGCAGTGCGCGCCCGACGAGACTGACGACGGCACCGAGCGAAAGCACGCCAAACACGGCCGATGCACCTCCGACGATGAGCCCGCCGAGCACGACGAGAAGCGCCTGTTCGGGACTCTGCATAATCACACCGCCGAAGTACTCGATTACTCCCTGTATCGTGTTCTGAATGAAGCCTGCCATACGTCGTGGTTGGTGTGCGACTACTTCTCAGTTGCGGGTTCGCCACGTTCTTGCCGCACTACGGTAAGTGATAGCCGTGAGCGACCACTCGCTGTCGGAGTTCACTGAGACGACCGATGACGGCGATCAGCACTCGGCCGCGAGCGACGATGCTGAGCCCTCGATATCGGATGCACCTGACGCTCCCGACGAACTGCTGGCTACGGCACAGTTCTTTCCTGACGGCGCGCTCTGCGAGTCGTGTAGCGCATCGGTGACGCGGCGCTGGCACGACGACGGCCACTTCGTCTGTGCTGACTGCAAGGACTGGTAGTTTTTATACCAGAACGCGGCCACCGGCCCCATCCGCTGACAATCGACGGTAGCAGCCTCCGGTGACCGCGTGGGCCACCTGCTACCGACTCGCCGGGTCCACCTGTTTGCCCCCTCACAGCGAGAGCGTTGTCGTCTCGACGCCGTGTGTCGCGGCGAACTTCTCCAGCTCCTCCTTGCGCGGCTCGATATCGTCGGGACGGTGAGAATCAGTGCCGAAGACGAACTCGACACCCTCCTCCTGGAGTATCTCCATAAACTGCGGGCTCGGGTGCACCTCACCGTACTCAGAGAGGACGCGCCCGGCGTTCAGCTCGGGAACGGTCTGCGACTCAGTGAACGCCTCTGCGACTTGTCGGTACTGCTCGTCGGTCGCCAGCCCGCGGAGTGTGCTGTTGCGCTCCACGAGATCGATATGGGCGGCGATGTCAAACAGCTCTGACTCGATGAGCGCGACGAGCCGGTCGAAGTAGGTGGCGACGTGGTCGCGGCGAGTGGCTGTCGACTGCTCGGCGAAGTGGTCCTCGAAGTGGATGTTCGTGCCGTCTACCTCGTGGACGCTCCCGATGGCGTAGTCGAACCCGACCTCGTCGAGAAAGGCCGCGATTTCGTCGGCGTCGGCGGGGTGAAAATCCATCTCGACGCCGTCGTGAATATCGATGTTGCGACGCTCGTCCATCGCCTCAATAGCAGATCGCCGCCGCTCGTAGGTCACGTCGAGATTGAACCCCATATTCTCGCGCTGGTGGCGCGGCTGCTCGCGTGTGGAGACGATGCAGTGATCGGTGATACCGATAGCGTCGAGCCCAGCACGCTCTGCGGCGCTCACCATCCAGCCGAGAAAAGAGCCGTCGGAGTAGGTCGAGTGGGTGTGATAATCACAGCGCATACCTCACAGAGGAGAGCCACGAACAGGAACCTTCGGGTCGGGAACGGATTACAGCTCTTCGTCGTCGGCCGGCGCGTAGTAGTACTCGCCGGCGTTCTTCTGCTCTCGGTCTTTCTGCGAGCCGGGCTTGTTGATGCGCGGGCGACCGGTGCGCTGGTCGCGCCGGAACGTCACGTCGAGATTCGCGAGGAAGTCGTTCATCCCTTCGCGCATCCCGACCGGCTGGCCGGCGTGGCCGTGTTCTGCCGGCTGGCCGTCGAACACCTGTAGCCGGTCGGCCAGCAGGTCGATCGTGTAGATATCGTGGTCGATGACCATCGCCGTCGCCTTGTGATTCTCCGTGTAGCGACGGATAGCGCGAGTGGCGAGCACCCGCTGTTCCACGTCGAGGTGGGCCGACGGCTCGTCCAAGAGATAGAGGTCGGCGTCCTCCGAGAGACACGCCGCGATGGCGACCCGCTGGCGCTCGCCGCCCGAGAGGTCGGTGAGGTTCTGCTCCATAATGCGCTGGAGCTGAAGCGGCTGCGCGATCTCCGTCTCCCAGTACGAGGAGCCGAACTGGTCGGTAATCGATGACAGGAACGCGTCGACGCGCATCGGCTGGTCGATGTCGACGTACTGTGGCTTGTAGGAGATATCGAGATTCGCGTCGAGACTCCCCTCGTCGGGATCGAGCTTGCCGGCGAGTATCTTCGCGAACGTTGACTTTCCGATACCGTTCGGGCCGACGATACCCAACACCTCGTTGTTGCGAATCTCGCCGGCGTCGATATCGAGCGAGAACTCTCCCTCGCCGTAGGATTTTCTGAGCGCAGGATACTCGACGAGCGTGTCCGTCGTGGAGGCGACCCGTGGTGCGTGCTGATCGAACTCGATTGCCTCCTGTCGGATACGCATATTCTCGTTGTCGAGATACCCCGAGAGATACTCGTTGATGCCGTTCTTCGTGCTCTTTGGATCGGTGATGACACCGTAGGCGGACGGCTTACCGTACGCGACGTGAATCGAATCGGCAAGCAGATCGAGCACGGCGAGGTCGTGTTCGACGACGAGCATCGACCGGTCGCCGTCCGCCGCGAGCTCTTGGATGAGCCGCGAGGCGGTGACGCGCTGGCCGATATCCAGATACGGCGTAATCTCGTCGAGGAAGTAGAAGTCAGCGTCGCGCACGAGCGTGGCCGCGAGCGCGACTCGCTGGAGCTCTCCGCCCGAGAGCGTATCGACCGGCTGGTCGAGGACGGGCGTGATTTCAAGCCGCTCGGTGATCTCGTCGGCAACCCCGCGCTCGTCGACACCCTCGATAAGCTCGCGGGTGATGCCCGAGAAGCTGTTGGGAATCTTGTCGACGTACTGTGGCTTGCGGGCGACGGTTACGTCGCCGTCGCGAAGCTCTGCGAGATACGACTGAAGCTCGGTTCCGCGGTAGGCGTCCATCACTTCGTCCCACGACGGGGTATCGGCGTGGCGACCGAGATTCGGCTCGATATCGCCAGCGAGAATGCGGACGGCCGTCGTCTTCCCGATACCGTTCGGACCGAGGATACCCGTGACGGCTCCGGATTCGGGGGCTGGAAGTCCGTAGAGGCCGAAGGCGTTGTCGCCGTAGCGGTGCGTCGGATGCTCATCGAGCTCCTGGGGAAGATTGATAATCTCGATGGCGTCGAATGGACATTTATCGACACAGATACCGCAGCTCTCGCCCAGACAGATCTCCTCGGAAATAAGTATCTGGTCGTCGCCGCCCTCGTGGGGCTCGTCCTCGTCGAAGTGGTCGCCGCGCTCGACGATACACTCCTTGCCCGTCCGGTTGGGCGGGCAGTAGTTCATACACTCGTAGTTACACCGGTCGGGCTGACACCGGTCTAAATCGACGACCGCGATAGAGTCGCCGGCCATTAGAAGCTACTCCCCGTGGTCAGCAGGATACCCCAGCTGATGAACCAGAGTGCGAAGGTCATGAACGCGACGTAGAGGTAGTCCTTGGCGGAGAACTCACCGGCGTCGATACCCATGACCGACAGGATGGGGAACTGCACGAGAATCGCCCCCACCAGCACGTACAGCGCCTGGTTGCTCGTTGCGGGCGTGGTGAGACCGGCCGTCACGACTGACGACGCGACCGCAGCGACAAGCCCCATCGAACACGCCAGTGATGTGACCACGACTCCGCGCATATGCGAGGAGAAACGGCCAGCGGTGTCGGTCGCCATATGTCCCTGTCGTCACCCTGACGGCAAAAGCGATTCGAACCCACAACAACAACTCTTTCTGGTGCAGTGGCCGTCTCAACCGGCGTTCACGGCCACTCGCGGGACGGTTAGCAATAACTCACCTTCACGCTTATGCCGTCACGGTGTGTTATCAGAAGTAGTATGAGCGATTCTGACGGAGAGACAGTTGCGGACCTTCCGCCGAGCGCAAAGCTCGTCTACAAGGTATTGGAGTACGATGGCCCGATGACCCAGAAAGGAATCGTCGAGGAGTCGATGCTGTCGGCCCGAACCGTTCGCTACGCGCTCGAACGACTCGAGGCCATCGACATCGTGAGCGAGGATGTCTACTTCGCCGACGCTCGACAGAATCTGTACCAGCTCACTGATACCGACGACCAGTCCACAGAAACCGTCGCCGCCGCAGACGATTGACAACTCGCTAAAACACAGCCGAAGCGTGGCTACTGCGGCGTAATCGTGACCTGCTGACCGCGGTCGACGGCCGTCTCCAGCTCGTCCGCGAGCCCGCTTCCTCGCGATATCTGTACTTCACCACCCTGCGAGACGGTCGCCGTAAACAGATACTGCCCGCCAGCCTGCACCTCGACCGTCTCGCCGGCGTGCCCCTCGACTGGGAGGATGATGTGCCGGGAGGTAATATCCGGCGTGACGGGTTCGCCCTGCGTGCTTCCGCCGCCGGAGCTACTACTCGTATCTCCGCCGCCGAAGCTGCCGGCGTACTCGTCGAGCGTCCGTACGTCGAGTTCCATCCCGAGGCGGTTCTCGATATCGGTGATACGGCCACCGCCCTTCCCGATAACCGAGGAGATGTCGTTCTCGGAGACGTAGACGACGGCGGCGTTGTCGCTCGTAATTTCGACCTCCACCTGCCCGTGTGCGATGGACTTGATCTCGCGCTCGATTTCGTTTTTGGCGATGCGGCTAACGCCCGATTCCTGCTCGTCGGCGTCCTCCAGCGGGACGGTGACGACCTGCTGATTGAACGTGTAGATTTCGTAGGCCGGCTCCCCAGTCTCGTAATCTGAGATGACGACGACCGGGCGAGTGAGGTCCTCCTCCATCAGGCCGTGGGGGACCTTCACCTTCGTCTCCACCTCGTAGACGGTGTCCACCGCGCCGGCTTCGATGTAGACAACCGTGTCGACGACCTGCGGAATCATTCCGAGTTCGACGCGACCGACCAGTCGCTGGAGCGCGTCGATGGCGCGAGTCGCGTGGACGACGCCGATCATCCCGACGCCGGCGAGCCGCATGTCAGCGAAGGTGTTGAAGTCAGAGGTTTTGCGCACCTCGTCGTAGATGGTGTAGTCGGGCCGCACCATAAGCAACGAGTCGGCAGTTCGCTCCATCGATCCTCGGAGCTCGGTGTACTGGGTGATGTGGTCGCCGACCTGGAGATCACGCGGTTTCTCCATCGTCTTGACGGCGAAGTCCGAACTGGCGAGGAACTCCGCGACCGCCTGCGCGAACGTCGACTTCCCGGCCCCGGGCGAGCCGGACAGCAGAATGCCGCGCTGGTGTTCGGTGAAGCGGTCGCGCAGGCCGTCTGGCAGGTCGTACTCGTCGAGCGATGGCGAGGCGATGGGTCGGACCGCCGTAATCTCGATACCGTCGGCGAACGGTGGTCGGGCAATAGCGATACGGTAGTCGGCGTACTGGATGATGACCATTCCCGGCTCCTCCAGTTCGACGAAGCCGCGCGAGGAGGCGCGTGCGGTCGACTCGATATCGTTCGCGAACGCGAGCATCTCCGACTCCGACAGCGGCTCGCCGGCGATCGGTCCGTAGGTGACGTCACCGATGTCGCCGCGCTTCGCCATCGGAACCACCCCCGTCTTCAGGTGGAGCGACATCGTCTGGTCGTCGAAGTAGCGCTCGATATCCAGTTCGTCGTCGGGGTCGTCATCGGTGTCATCGCTCGGCTCCACTTTCGGTTCGACGTATTCGACGGTGACACCCATCGCCTCGCCGACCTCCGCCTGTACGCGGTCGCTCGTGAGCAGCGTTGCGCCGTGTTCCTGTGCGAGCTCGCGAATCAGCGCGTCGATGTCGCCCTCGCCCGCGCCTTCGGTCTCTGCGTGGGTCGGCCGTCGACCGATGTACTCGACGGAGAGCTCGTTCGCGTCGGCCGCCTCGGCGAGTCGTTGCAGCTCTTCGAGACCGGCCCATCCGGAGTCGCGGCCTTGGTTCGCCTGCGACTCCAGCTCCGCGACGACAGCGTTCGGCACGTAGACGTGTGTCACGTCGTTATGTTCGGACACGCGGCCGTCGATAACCGCGCTCGTGTCCGGAAGAATATCCATATCGGAGGGAGGAAGGGCTGACGTATAAGGGTTGTAACAGCGGGCGTCGCGTCACCGCATCTCAGATGTACTGTTCTGTGATGGATTCGACGTATTTCGCAATCACGTCGACTTCCAGGTGAACGGGATCGCCGACCGACTTCTCTGACAGCGTCGTAATTTCGTAGGTGGCCGGGATGATGGCGACAGCGAATCCCTCGTCGTCGATGTCGGCGACGGTCAGCGAGATACCGTCGATACTGATTGAACCCTTCGAGACGACGTACTGGCCGATCGACTCGGGCAGGGAGAACTCGAAGTACCAGTCATCGTCTATCTGTTCAATTCCGGTGACCTCACCGACGCCGTCGACGTGGCCCTGTACGATGTGGCCGTCGAAGCGCCCGTCGGCCGGGAGCGCGCGTTCAAGATTCACGGTGTCGCCGACAGCGAGATCGCCGAGATACGTCACGTCGACGGTCTCCTCGGCCAGGAAGACTGAAAACGAGTCGTCGGTCTGCTCTTCAACGGTGAGACACGCGCCCGAGACCGCGACCGATTGGCCGTGTGTTAGCTCGCCGGCGAACGGGGCCGATAGCCGGAGCCGGAGCCCCTCGGCGGTCTGTTCGCGGGCCAGCACCTCGCCCGTCGTCTCGATAATTCCGGTGAACACAGCCGGAGTACGTCCACGCAATTCAAACGTGTTATGATTCTCAGAACTGGAATAACAAACCCGGAGGGCTTTCAGTCGCTCGCATCCCACCGGTGGTATGGCGCGGTCAATCACGAGCACCATCGGATTGGCAGCAACCGTCGCGTTGGCGGTCCCGCTCGTCATCTTCGGCATCGAGCAGCTGCTCGCGGGCGAGCATCTGGTCGGCGGCGTCGTGCTCGGGGTCGCGGCGTTGATGCTGCTCATCGAGGAGTACCTCACGACCCCGACGGATATCCCTGAAATGGTGGCGGAAAAGACGATCGGGACGGTCGTTGAGGAGCCTGACGAGGATTAGTCGGCGGGCTCAGCGACCTCAAGCGGCTCCTGTGCCTGCTCGATAAACTCGACGAGCGGGAGCTCGCTCGGCTCGTTGTCGATGAGCACATCAAGCGGGAGCGTCGGCGCGCCGTCGATGAGATTCTCCATCAGGACGAGTCGCTCGCGAGCGCGGGACATCCCGACGTAGAAGACACGGCGTTCGTTGTCCGTCAGAATCGGGACCGGATCGGTCCCTTTCTCGAACTCGATCTCTTCGGACAGGTCGTCCGGATCGACGCTGGCAGCCATCTGCTCGACCACCTTCTCGGTGAGGTCGGTACAGACGAAGACGTGGTCGGCTTCGCGACCCTTCGCAGAGTGGATGGTGCCGACGCGGACGCGGTTGGAGTCCATTCCTTGGTACGGCCCGTCGAAGTAGGCGTCGACGGAGCGCTCCTGGAAGTTCGAGGTGCGGGTGAGCATGTCGGAGGCACCGGCGACCCCGGGGGTGAACGGCGCGTACTCCTCGATGAAGTCGGGACTCACCTCGAAATCCTCCAGTCGGGCGTTGTTCTGCTCTTTCAGCTCGTCGAGCGCGTCGAAGAGGTCGTCGCGCTCTTTGGTACCGAACGCGGAGTCGGCGAGCATCTCGGCGAGCCGGCGCGCCTCCAGCCCGGTCATGTGCTCGTCGTCGGTCGTCTTCTCGACGGCGTGGACGTACCCCTCCAGCCGGTCGGTCCACATCCGAATATCTGTTAGAGAGGTGTATGGAATCCCCATTGAGGTGAACTCCTCCATAAATTGGAACAGTTGGTAGCGCGCGCGGAACAGCACCATCACCGTCTCATCCTCGGTCGACTCGATGGTGTCGCGGACGTTACGCGTCAGATCAAACATCGAGGGCGAACGGATTCCTTCGACCGTTCCGCCTTCCTTGCGGGGGTTGAGGTCCTTCTCCTGTCGCTCGCTGATGTGGCGAATCTCACGGTTGACGACGTTGAGCACGTTCGACGGGAGTCGGTAGGAGTTCGGGAGAACCACGTCGTCGTCGGGGTCAGCCTCCAGCAGGAGCGCGGGGTCGGCTCCCTGCCACGCGTAGACGACCTGGTCGTCGTCGCCCGCAATCAGCACCGACTCCATGTGCGGTTGCCACTCCTCGTAGGCGTCGTGTTGGAGCGTCGTGATATCCTGAAACTCGTCGATGACGAGGTGATCGACGTTCGGGACGAGCGACCGCTGGGTGACGCGTTCGAGCATATCGGCGAAGCCGATGACGCCGTGTTCACCCTTGTAGGCGCGCCACGCACGGATGACCTCCGGTACGTCGATGCGGTCGTCGTCGGATGACCATGTCGGCGTATACTTGTTTCCCGTCTGTGAGTTCGGGTCTTTCTCGGGCGGGAGTCGAACCTCGTCGATGTCCCACTGGAACGGTACGTCGTACCAGTCGGCCACGTCGCGCCGGGTGCGCTGGAGCCACTCTGAGGTGGCGAGAATCTTGTTACCGATGGTGGTTGATCGCGAGGAGCGCCGGCGGTTCGAGTCGTACTCGCCCTCGAACTCGATACCGTACTCCGAGCAGAACTCCTTCTTCTCGTCTTCGCCGACCACGTCGCCCCGCGACAGGTTGAGGAGCTCGTACGCCTTCGCGTGCATCGTAGAGACGTTCCCTTTCAGCGACTTCGGCGAGCGGTCGAGTCGCTCGGCGAGTCGTTCGCGAATCTCCGCGGCGGCGGCCCGCGTATAGGAGACGACGAGAATGTCCCGTACGTCGACGCCGTCGTCGAGCATCTCGTCGACACGGTCGAGGAGTGCGGTGGTCTTCCCGCTGCCAGGACCACCGAATAGCCGCGTCAGGTGCGTATCGTCAGTCATAGAGGTACGAACACGACCACCGGTCATAAGCGGCGTGGCTTCTCCGGCGGGAGAGGCGTCTGTCGCCCACACCTCTATGTCAAACTATATCATATACTGTGATACACCGTACCATACATTTATTCTCACTCAGTTCAACTATCTTTCTGTATGGCGACCGCAAACGACATCTTCGATGAGTTCCTCGCTGACAGAGGCCACGAGACGGAAACCGAGACATCGGCCTGGGAGGAGGACTATAACAAGAAGCGGTGTCCGGAGTGCGGTGGTCTTCACGAGATGGCAGCTCCCGAGTGTACGGTCTGCGGCTGGACGCCGAACTGACTGTCGCACTCGTTTCTCCGCGTCGCCCACCGTTGTCAGCGACTGCTCAGGGGAATGAAAAGTGTCCCCGAACGGAGAGAGTGCGGGGAACATCTCTCCGAACGGGGACGGGGTGGGGATGCACCCAACACTGGGTGCAACTGGCGATACATAATAGATGTATAAGAAGATACTGACTCCGGCCGACGATGAAGACTTTACCCACCGACCGACGTAGGCGACGTGTGACGATTGCTGGGAGCGGTCCGACCGACGCGCCGATGATTCGGCGGGCGACGCGCGCGGACCTGCTCGACGTGTACCGCATCGAGACCGCGTCGTTCCCCCAGCCGTGGCCCTATGCCGCCTTCGAGCGGTTTCTCGATCAGCCCGGCTTCCTGGTCGCTGGCGATGAGCGCGTCGCCGGCTTCATCGTCGCCGATACCGTTCCCAACGGTGGGACACTTATCGGCCACGTAAAGGACCTCGCTGTCCGGCCCGACGCCCGCGGGCAGGGGCTCGGTGCGAATCTCCTTGGGCGGGCGCTCAGCGTCTGTCGCGGCCAGGGCGTTGATCGCGTCAAGCTCGAAGTGCGGGAGACGAACGACGCCGCAAAACGGCTCTACGACCGGTTCGGCTTCGAGCCGTACCGGCGACTCCCCGGCTACTACGACGACGGCGAGGACGCGTTCGTGATGGTGCGTTCGCTACAGTAGCTCGTCCGCCTGCGCGAGCAGAATCCCCTCGATAGTGGCGTCGTTTGCCGGCTCCTCGCGAGCACGCGCGAGCGCCTCCTCGACCGGGACGCGCACCACGTCGATGAACTCGTTGCCGTCGAGCTTCCGTTCTCCCTCGGTGAGCCCCTCCGCGTAGACGATGCCTCGACGGTGTCGGAGCACGCCCGTCGAGCACCAGAACTCCTCGATGTGGGTAACGGTCTCGGCGACGAAGCCGGTCTCCTCCTCCAGCTCTCTCGCGCCGGCCTCGGCGTAGTTCTCGCCGTCCTCGACGATGCCGGCGACGAGTTCGAGACAGTGCTCGCGGATGGCCGGCCTGAACTGCTCGATCATCACCAGCTCGTCGCCGTCACGTGCCACGACGACAACCGCCGGCGGCAGGTCAGCCCAGTAGTACTTCTTCGTCGTGTCGTCGGGCTGGCGCACCTCGTCGTAGCCGCCGGTGTACCAGCCGGTCTCGTACTCGGCGACTGAGTCGAGTACGGGCCACTCGTGGGCAGCGTGGTCGGTCACGGCTGCACCACCGTCACGCGGTAGGTGACATTCTCGAACGTGACGTAGACCCCATCTTCCGACACGCTCGACGCGTAGCGCTGTCTGAACACGTCGCGCTCATCGAACACCGAGTGGGTGAACGCCTCCTTGATACCGAACGGTCCTTCGTAGTAGGCATCAGAGCGTGCCGTGCCGCCGTCGGCTGCACTCACCGCTGCGTACGTGTAGGGGAACTGCTGCGCCGAGAGATTCGCGCCGTCGATGGGTGTCACGTCAGTGGGGGCCTCGGCAGCCGTCGCCTCGGCGTAGTACGGGTCGCCGCTCTGGAGGAACGACGGGAGTGCGCCGAGCGCGAGTAGGAGCACCACGACGGCGAGCAGTCCGAGCGTGACATTGCGCGTGATTCGTCTCACGATCTTGTCCTCCTCGTCGCCGCCTTTCACCACGTCGCGATACACCTTCCCGTACGCCTGTCGGCGGAGCGTGCCGACCGCTGCTTCCTCCTGCTCGTGGAACGTCGCCGCGACAATGGTCTCGGTCGCCGGTGCGACGTGCCACGCGACGTTGTCGACCTCGTCGCTCCCCGCCAGTTCGACGGCGTACTCGGAGTCGTCGCGCACCGTTTCGAACTCCGCGCGCGTACCGACAGTGACGCGGAGCAGTGAGGCGAACAGCGCGTCGAGCGCCGTCTCGACGACCTCGCTCGTGACGCGGTCGTCGTACTCCGCACGGTCGAACGACATCCCCTTTGCCGTCTCCCGGACAACCGTCTGAGCCGCCGGCGCGAGATCGTTGTACGACTCTCGGGCCTCCGCTGGCGTCGTCGGCGCGAACCACCCGTCTTCGTGCATACCCCTCGTACGAGTCGGACGGTGGTAGATATACCGAAACAATCTCCTACTGTGCTCGATACATCAGAGTCGATGCTCGCCCGCTCGACTCTCCGCCGTGCCCTCCTCGCCGTCGTCGTCATCTGTCTCGTCGGGCTGCTCACCGGCTATCTCACCGGTCCACACGACCCGACTGTCACCGATGGCTTCCGACCGACCGAGGCCGGCGGCTACGACCCCGCCGCGCTCGAATCAGCTGCCAACATCACCGTCGCCGCCACGCAGGGCGTCCCGGAATCCGACGCCAGAGGCGAACTCGTCGCGCTCACCGGTGACGGAACAATCGCCTACCGCAACGGCACGCTCCAGACCTACTTCGACGTAGATCCCGTCGAGGGTGAGCCGTACGTCGTCGAGTACGTCGGTGCAGAGAAGCTGACCGGTGACGCCTGTGCTGGCGTCTCGACCGACCCCTGCTCGCGGAACGTGTACGAGCGGCTGAATCTCCGCACAGACGAGACGACGCGACTCTGGTCGCAGATTACACCCCGTATCCCGTCGAACCGCTACCACGATATCGACCGTGTCAACGAGACGCATATCGCCGTTGCCGACATCTACGAGGACGCCCTCTACACCATCGACCTCGCGACCGGCGAGGAGGTGTGGCGGTGGAACGCCGACGAGGCCTACGACCGCTCCTCCGGCGGCTCGCCCGGTGACTGGACCCACGTCAACGATATCGAGGCGCTCCCGGACGGTCGGTTTATGGCCAGTCTCCGCAATCAGGACTCCGCCGTTTTCCTCCGGCCGGGCGAGGGACTGCTCGCCAACCAGACGCTCGGCGCTGATGACACACACGATATCCTCTACGAACAGCACAACCCCGACTACATCCCCGAATCGGACGGCGGGCCGAGCGTTCCGCTGGCCGACTCCGAGAACCGCCGCGTCGTCGAGTACCAGCTGCAGGACGGCGAATGGGTCCAGACGTGGGCGTGGACCGACGCGCGGCTTCAGTGGCCCCGGGACGCCGACCGGCTCCCCGATGGCTCCACGCTTGTTACTGACAGCCACGGCGACCGCGTCATTGAGGTCGCACCCGATGGTACCGTCCTGTGGTCCGCGACCGTCCGGCTCCCGTACGAGGCCGAACGACTCGCTACGCCGAGTGAGTCCGGCGGCGGTCCGGCCCTCGACACCGGAAATCCGGGTATCGACCCCGGTGCCGGCCTGCTCGCGAATCCGGGCTACACGCTCCGGACTGCGGTTCCGCAGTTGGCCGTCAACGGCCTGCTGTACGTGTCGCCCTCGTGGATTCTCTATCCCGAACTCCTCGTCGTGCTCGCGCTGGCGCTGACGCTGCTCGGGTGGGGAGTGACGGAGCTGTGGTGGCGGCGCGACCGCATCCGGGCTGCGGTCGGTCGAGCCCGATAGCAGGCCGTCGTGGTGTGGCCCGGGATTCGACACGTCCGTCGAACAGCAGTCATATTTGACCTCGCTCTGGAGACGACAGTATGCACGTGGGCGACTGGCTCCAGCGTCACCAGGTCGCAGTTTACGCCGCGAGTGTGCTCGTTGCCGTCGGGCTCGGCGTCGGGGCCTCGACGGCCGCCACGCTGTTCGAACGGGCGATCACGCCCGTGCTGGCCGTGCTTCTCTACGTCACGTTCCTCGAAATTCCGTTCACGAGGCTCCGGGACGCGTTCACCAACACTCGGTTCGTGGCCGCCGCGCTCGGAGTGAACTTTCTCGCCGTCCCGCTCGTCGTCTTCGGACTCATCCAACTGCTCCCATCGGAGCCGGCTATCGTCCTCGGTGTGTGTATGGTGCTCTTGACGCCGTGTATCGACTACGTCATCGCCTTCACCGGGCTCGCCGGCGGGAACGCAGAGCAGATGACGGCGGTGACGCCGGTCCTGTTGCTCGTCCAGTTTCTCCTTCTGCCGGTGTATCTGTGGCTGTTCGTCGGACCGCAGGTGGTCGATATCATCGCAGTGGGGCCATTCGCCGAGGCGTTCCTGTTCCTCATCCTGCTCCCGCTGATGTTCGCGTGGCTCACCGAGGCGTGGGCTAACCGCTCCGATGTCGGTCGTCGCTGGCAGAGGACAATGGGGCTGCTCCCGGTGCCGATGATGGGGCTGACATTACTGGTGGTCATCGCCTCACAGCTGCCGCGCGTCGAGGCCTCGCTCGGACGGGTCGCGGTGGTCGTTCCGGTGTACGTCGCGTTCCTCGTCGTGATGCCACTCGTGGGGCGGCTCACCGCGGGACTGTTCCGGATGGATCTCGGGGAGTCGCGAGCCCTCGTGTTCACCTCGGTGACGCGAAACTCACTGGTCGTGCTCCCGCTCGCGCTGGCGCTCCCGCCGGCGTACAGCCTCGTTCCGGCGGTCGTCGTCACGCAGACGCTGGTCGAGCTCGTCGGGATGGTCGTGCTCACCCGGCTCGTTCCCGCGTGGCTCGTTCGGACGGCACCGACTACGCCCTGGCTATCTCGCTCGTAGTTTCCCTTCGAGAGAACAGACGCTGGTCGGTGTCGACGGTCGTTACTCTTCAGTCTCGTCCGGCTCCTCGTCTTCATCCAGCATCTCCTTCGTCAGCTCTCGCGCCTCCTCCAGCACCGCCTCGGTGTCCTCGTCTAGGTCGACGTCGGCCTGTGGCGGGAGCTGCTGGTCGTGTGAGTGCCCGTGGTCGTGTGCGTATCCTTCGTCCTCGAACAGCTCGCCCGACCGGCCGCCATCGCGATCGGGTCGCCCGCCGGTCGTGTCCTCGAATATCTGCGGATACTCGTCCTCATCGGCGAACTCGCGGACATTCTGAGCGAGCTCCTGCTCGCCGTCGTCGGCCCAGTCGGGGGCGTGCTCGTCCAGCCACGTCTCGTGATCCTCGTCGCCGAGGATGGCGGTGAACGCGAGGTGGTTCGCGAGATGGCGAGCGTCGACCTGCGGATCGTCACAGACGGGACACGCGTAGCCCATACCTGATATGACACGCCACGACGGAAAAACACAGCGTCGTTGGTACCACTCGTGAGCGAGAGAATCAGCAATCGGCTCAGATATCGTCCGGGGCGTCGTCCTCCACGTCGCGCTTCATCGAGTCGCGCCGTGCCTTCGCGTCACGGCCCGTCGCCTCCAGCAGGAACTCGTTCTTGGCAGCGTTGGCGTCGCCGGCCGCGTCCACGTCGCCCGTCTCCATCAGATCTTCCAGCTCGCGCTCTACGAAGTCGACCGCGAGGGTGTCCTTCTTGCTCCCGTACGTCACGGCACCGATGACGATGCGCTCGAAGACCGGGTTCTCGGGCTCCTCGATGACGAATAGATCCGAGCCGTTGTACTCCTCGGTGTCAGTAATCTTGCCAAAGTACTCCTCGACGGTCGATTCGAGGTTGGGGATTCGTTCCTCCAGATACTCCCCGCGCCGCATCTTGTACTCCTCCATACGCCCGCTTTGCCACCCGGTGGTTTACGGATTTCGGAGCTAACGGGCGTCGAGATAGCCGCGGTGACACGACGGACACGCGTCCCCCTCCCGCAGCGACGAGGTGTCCATCGGCGTGGCGAAGCCACACTCCGAACAGACGTATTCGCCGTCGAGGATGCTCGTGGCTGCCGGCTCCGGTTCCGTCGTCACCGGCTCCTCATCGAGCCCATCGCTCTCGTTACCCTCGTCGGCTGGCTCGTCAGGCGTGGGTTCACCTCCGGTCAGCGTGTCGGGGTCGAACATCGTCGTCGTCGTCGTCGGTTCCTCGGGCCACTGGCCGGGCTCGCGCGTCGCCGACTCCGTCGGCTCCGTCGGTTCCTCGCTCAGAATCTCGGCGTCTTCTTCGGCGGGGTCGGCCGGCGGCTCCTCTGTCGGCTCGAACTCGGTGTCGTCAGCAGCGTCGAAATCAAGCGGCGACTCGTCACCGTCCGGATCGGGCGACACGTCGGCGGCTGTCACCGCCGGCTCCGGCCCTCCCTCCGACTCGGCGGCCACTTCCTCGGGGGAGAGGATAGACGTGACCTCCTTGCTCTCGGAGGTGACTCGGCTCTCACCGCAGCGGCGACACTCCTCGATCTCTCGGATGACGGTGACCGCTTCGCTTCCCTGTTCAGTTCGTTCACGCTCGGTGTCCGCCTCCTCGAAGGCGTGCCCGAGTAGCGAACACGTAACTCCCATTGTACACGTTCCCGCCGTCGCGAGCATAAGGCTACCGACGCGCTGACGGGCGTCTGACGCCCGCGCCACGAACGGTTATGTTGCCGCGTACCGTACACGCGACTATGCAGGCGAAACCGGCGTATCGCGACCGCGAGGAGACGGAGCTTGCGGTGCTCGACGCGCTCGTCGACCGGCGCGACGAGGGACTCACTATCTTCGAGGTGCGCGCTAGCGTCGACGCCCCGATCGACGACCTCGAGGACGCGCTCGCCGCCCTGAAGGCTGACGACCTCATTCGCGTCACCGACGCCGACAGCGAGACGCGCATCTACCCTCGCGACCGCGTGATTCCTGACGAGGAAGCGCTGGACGAGCAGTCGCTCACCGACGCGCTCCGCGAGAAGTTCCCGTTCTGAGCCACATCCGACGACGAGGCGCTTTTGGCCGTCGGCCTGTTTCAGTTGATAATGACGGTTCTCCCCGACGTACACGAACGACACGGGGCCACCTTCCGCGAGTACGACGGCCGCCGGGTCGTCGACTCCTACGGTCGGCCCGACCGCACCCACCACGCCGTCCGTAAGGGCGTCGGCGTCATCGAGACGCGCTACGGTATCCTCCGAATCGGCGGTGACGACCGCGTCGAGTTCGTCGACAACGCCGTCACCAACACCGTCCCAGCGGAAAACGGGCAGGGCGTCTACGCGCTCTTACTCGACCCACAGGGGCGAATCGAGACCGACCTCTACGTCTACAACGCCGGCGAACGCCTGCTCTGTTTCACCCCGCCCGGCGAGGCCGCTCCGCTCGCCGAGTCGTGGCGCGAGAACGTCTTCATCCAGGACGTGGATATCGAGAACGCGACGGACGACCTCGCCGTCTTCGGCGTCCACGGCCCAACGGCAACGGAAAAAGTGGCGAGCGTGCTCCACGGCGGCGTCGGCAGTCCTGAAGAAGAGCTCAGCTTCGTCCGCGGCTCGCTGGGCGAGGCCGGCGTCACCGTCATCCGGACGGACAATCTCCCCGGCGAGGAGGGATACGAGGTGGTCTGTGCGGCTGATGATGCTCACGAGGCGTTCGAGACGCTCATCACACGCGGCAACAACGCCGTCCCGTTCGGCTACCAGACGTGGGAGTCGCTGACGCTCGAAGCCGGCACCCCGATGTTCGAAACTGAACTCGACGGGACGGTCCCGAACGTGCTCGGACTCCGGAACGCCCTCGACTTCACGAAGGGCTGTTACGTCGGCCAAGAGGTCGTCTCGAAGATCGAGAATCAGGGGCGACCGTCTCGCCGACTGGTCGGGCTTGTTCTCGATTCTGTTCCCGAACAGGGCGCAGCAGTATTCGCCGGCGACAGCCACGTCGGTGACGTGACCCGTGCGGGCGTCTCGCCGTTGCGGGAGTCGCCGGTCGCGCTTGCGTTCGTCGGCTTCACCGCCGACCTCGACGACCTCACCGTCCGCGTCGACGGCGAGCCGGTGACAGCAAGCCACGAGCCGCTCCCGTTCGTCGAGGGCTCCGAGCGATCGGCGCGGCTCCCGGAGTACTGATCCGTCGCTTTTTCGCTCTGCACGACGCAACTGCTGAGGGAGTCCGCTGAGGCCGAACGCTTTTATTCTAGCTTCACAGAACAAAACTAAATGGTCGAAGCGTTCGCCGTCGCCTCCGGGAAAGGAGGGACGGGAAAGACGACGAGCACGCTCGCGCTCGGGATGGCGCTCGCCGAAGAGTACGACGTGACGGTCGTGGACGCCGACACCGGGATGGCGAATCTGCTCTTCCATACCGGGCTCTCCGACGCCGACGCTACCCTCCACGACGTGCTCGTCGAAGGAGGTGCGCCCGTCGAGGCAGCCACCTACGAGCGGTTCGGGATGTCGGTCGTCCCGTGTGGCACCTCACTCGCCGCCTTCGAGCGCGCCGACCCCGACCGACTGCGCGACGTGGTCGCCGACCTCGCGACCGACACCGACGTGCTGCTGCTCGATTCGCCGGCGACGCTCGGCTCGAAGGCCGCTGTCCTTCCCATCGTTCTGGCCGACCGTGCCGTCGTCGTGCTCCAGCCGACCGTCCCGGCGCTCTCTGACGGGCTGAAGGTACAGGAGTACGCGCTCTCGTACGGGACCGACATCGCCGGCGTGCTGTTCAACAAGGTCCACGACGGCGACGACGGCGTCGCAGCACAGGCCGACCGCTACTTCGAGGGACCGACGCTGGCGGAGGTGCCCGATGCCGATGCCGCCCGCGCTGCCCGAAGCGCAGGTGAGCCGTTACTCGCACACGCGCCCGAGTCGGCCGCTGCCGAGGCGTTCCGACGGGCCGCCGATGGTCTCGACGTGCAGCCCGGCGACGGTGGGGCCGTCGCCGACCGGTTTCAGTCGGCCGTCATTCCCGACCCGCTATGACGATACCGGCGGGGACGCTGATCGCATCACGGGTCGTCGGCTCGCTCGCGACGCCGCTGGAGACGTGTTTCGAGACTCGCCACACCGGCTACCTCCGGGTGGTGTCGGGAGTCCCCGTCGCCGACACCGACCCCGTCGTCGTGACCTTCGATAACGGTGTGCCGACCGCAGCGGTCGTGCCGGACGGCGAGCCGACCGGGCCACGTGCACTGGCCGCGCTCCCCGAGACGGGACCGTTTCGGGTCGAACGCATCCGGACGACGGCAGCCGTCCTCGACGCGCTTCACGACCGCCCGGCGTGTCGAATCGACGCCGGTCGGCTCGCCGAACGGGCCGACGCCGCCGACCTCGCCGCGCGGATTCGCGAACGCGCGCCAGATGACGCCGATGACCCTGTTGGCGGCTTTCTCGACGACGCCGAACGCATCGCCGCCCTCAAGCGCGAGGCGCGGGCTGAGGCGACGGCACAGGCCGACGAGTGGGGATTGACCGACCAGCTCGATTCCGAGTGACGCCACAGCATCTACGGGCAAATCTCGTCATCCATCGCTCGGACGGCGAACGCGACTGGCGTGTTGCAGTCTCGTATGAACGATGCAGCGAGCGCGAGCCGTTTAGTAGTCCGACGATAGAGACGCGATATGGGACTCGACGAGGACGCACTGGAGTATCACGAGCTGAAGCCGCCCGGCAAAATA
>JAXHLZ010000002.1:0-40738 GCA_034521675.1 Halobacteriales archaeon
TCACAGTTTAATAGTCGAACTGACTACCGGAGAGCGCCATACGAGATACAGGGCGCGAATCTTGCGCGGCAATTGGCTCAATCGAGATATCCTAACTGACGGAGGGAATCGAGAGTTCCATCATCTATATCCGCCCTTTCGAGTGCTATCTTCTCCCACTGTATGTTGTTCTTCGATAACGTATAACGGTTGACGTGCTGTACGCATCTTGAATGTCAGATCAGAGTCTGTCACTTCCGCTTGAACGCTCTGGAGCATCAGTGTCTATATGCTCAAACAGGTCCTCTTCCATACGTGTACGTTGGAACGGTAGATGATTTAAATACTACGGCGTGTCCCGTCATCAGAGAACACAATTTGAGACGTATATCCGTGCTCTGCATTTCTTTCGGCGGCTATCAACAAATACTGCATTCAGCCTTAGGGTCTATGTGTGGAATCAGTCGGTGCTAGCTGGGTTTCGTTTTCGTAACAAAATTCAAACAATCAGTGCTGACTTCACGCCCTATATTTTGCACGGGTCACCAACTGGTGGATAGGTCACAGTCGCCTGCGCTAATTCGTTCATCTGTACGTACTGTTCAGACAGGTATGCGAACCGTTCGATAACATCCCCACTATCGGTATCTCGTCGCTCGCTCGATGTGAACAGCTCGGAAATTGAGGAGGCGAGCCGCGAACGAGCAGCGTTATGCTGCCGGACGTACCGATTTGAATCGTCTTTCCACTGAGAGAGCATCGAACCGCCGATACAGCGGAACTGACGATTCAGACGGATTACGCTAAGTCATTTCCGTACTGACCGCACGCAGTCGTGCAGTCATAGCGATAAACAGTTAGCGTAATCCGTATGCGCTATTCGCGAACGTACGTCCGGTAGTATCAGTACGAGTCGATGCCGGTGCCGACGGAGCAGACGTACTCCCCTGTGCGACCTGCGGGAGTCGCCGCGCGCGCCAGAAAATGCCGCTGCTATCTGCAGTAATTGTCCCCTTGACGCTGCCGAACACGTCGGTCACCTCGAACAGCGTGTCGCCGCGGGTCACGTCGTCGCCGAGTTCGGGATGGAAGTCGACGATGCCACCGGCGGGCGAGCCGTACTGGTCGAAGTCGCTGGCGCGAGTCTGTTTCGACCGCTTGGACGCTGCCGTCGAGGAAGCCGTAGTCGGTGAGGACGTTCATCGTGCCGCGGACGCCGTAGCGGATGGACTCCTCGTCCCAGCCGACACAGCCGCCCAGCTCCGGGTCGATAGTTGGAACGCCTTCGTCGGGGAGCGCGCGTGCGAGCTGGCCACTGGGACCGCGCTGGTCGAGAATGTGACCGCAGTCGAACGTCTTTGCGAGGTCGAGACAGTCGCGGTGGAGTCGGTGGCGGCGACCACATCGCACCCGAACCTCGTTTATCATCTGACTCGTCGAGCCCTGATGGAGATCGATAGCGATGTCGGCACCGACCGCCGCAGAGAATGTCGCGTGGGCGATGCGCTCAGTCGTGGTGCCGTTCTCCTTGCCGGGGTACGCGCGGTTGGTCTTCGTGTCGTCGATGGGGTTGCGATGCTCCGCGATCTGGAAGCCGTACCAGTTTACGATGCCGACGATGAGTATCTCACCGGCGATATCGGTGGGGTCGAGCCGAGGGACGAGCCGCTGGATAACGCCGAGTCCGTTGAGCTCGTCGCCGTCGGAAACCGCCTGCATATAGAGTGTCTTCCCGTTGCGCTCGCCGTTGATAACGCAGACCGGGAGCGCGACCTCGGAGCCGTCGCGAGCCTCGCCAACGAGAAGCCGGCCAGTGGCCTGCTCACCGGGGGCGGCCGTCGCGGTTCCGAGCGTCGTCATGGTGTGAAATCGGGGCCCACGCCCGCATTAACTTACTGATAGCCGACGCGTCATCCGGTGACGCTGCCGAGAATTCCACCCGTGCGCACGAGGAAGTATGCGACGAATGCGAGCGCAAGCAGCCACTGGCCGGCCGAGATTTCATCGCGACGGCCGGCGGCCGCCTTCACGAGCGGGTAGGAGACGATACCCGCGGCGATTCCGTAGGCGATGGAGAAGGTGAACGGCATCACGAGCACGGTCAGCCCGGCCGGAATCGCGTAGGTGATGTCGTTCCACGCGACCTCGGCGACGTTACGCAACATAAGCACCCCGACGACGACCAAGACGAGATGAGAGGCGTACGTCGGAACGGCCGCTGCGAGCGGGACGATAGCGAGCGACGCGAGGAACAGCAGCCCGACGACGAGCGCCGTCATTCCCGTGCGGCCACCCTCCTCGACGCCGGTCGCGGATTCGATGTACGTCGTGACGGTGGAGGTGCCGAGAATGCCGCCGACAGTCGTGCCGACGGCGTCGGCCATCAGCGGCTTGTCCATATCCGGGAGATTGCCGTCCTCGTCGAGGAAGCCGGCATTTTGTGAGATACCGACGAGCGTCCCCGCGGTGTCGAAGAAGTCGACGAAGAAGAACGTGAAGACGATGAGCGCGAACGAGAGCGGCTGAATCTGCTGGAGCCCGCCGATGAACGCGCCGGCCAGTGGCGCGATGTTGTAGCTCGACAGCTCGTAGACGATGGGAACGTTCGGCGCGACCGGAATCGGCGTCTTTAGCGTCGCGCCGGCAGCACTTCGCCGCCTCAACGGCTGCGCCGCCGGTGAAGCCGGCAGCCTTGGCCGCGTAGCCGGCGACAGAGGTAGCGATAACGCCGATGATGATGGAGCCGCGGACGCCGCGGGCGTACAGCGCGAGCGTGAGGAACAGCCCGAGCACCGAGAGGACGGCGACCGGGTCCGTTGCGAGGACGGGGCTGAAGGTGAGGAACGTCGCCGGGTCACCCGCGACGACGTGCATCTCTTCGAGCCCGAGCAGCGCGAGAAAGAGCCCGATACCCGCGCCGACGGAGAGCTTGACTGGTTCCGGAAACAGCCGAATAATCGCCTCACGCGCGCCGACCGCGGTGAGTATCATAAAGATCACACCCTCGACGACGACGGCGGCGAGTGCTGTCTCCCACGGAATGCCCAGCCCGAGGACGACCGTGTACGCGAAGAAGGCGTTCAGTCCCAGTCCGGGCGCTTGCCCGAAGGGACGATTCGCGTACAGCGCCATCGTGAGTGTTGCGACCGCCGCCGCGATGAGTGTCACGACCGCAATCATCTGGAAGGTGCGCGTCTCGGAAATTCCCTCGATGGAGATCGCGTCCGAGAGGATGCTTGGATTCACCACAACGATATACGACATCGTTAAAAATGTGGTCAGCCCGGCCAACATCTCCGTCCGGAGGTCGGTATCGTGTTCGTCGAAACCGAAGTACTCGCCAAGCGACTGGAAAGACGCCATGTGTCGCACAGATCGCACGCAGGAGTGTGTCAAGAATTGCTGTCCGGAAGAAAGAAATATGCAGGATTCTGCTATGTGTCGTGATATCGTGTTACAATGTCGTGAGCGCACCGACGGGAGCCTCGACGCGAGCTGCGTGCGCGCTCGATACCCTCTTCGCCGGCTGCGATGAGCGCGAAGACACCGGCGATGTCGGCCCCCGACCGTTCCGTGATATCGAGCAGCAGCTCCTGTGTCTCACCCGACCGGATGAGGTCGTCGACGACGAGGACGCTGTCGCCGGCGTCGATGGCCCGCGCCGGGAGATAGTAGGTGAGTTCGATACCCGAATCGAGTCGCTGGCGCGACTCGATGAACTCCTCGACGGCGGTCTCCTTCGACTTCTTCGCGTAGGCGACGGTCGCGCCGAAGTGTCCTGCCCATCGCGGCTGCGAGCGTGATGCCATCCGTTGCGGCCGTCAGGACCACATCCGGCGTCTCGAAGGCGAACGTCTCGCTGGCGACGGGAGCGACTAACTCCAGCAGCGACTGGTCGAAGACGACTCTGGAGTTGTCGATATAGCCGTCGTCGTCCCGTCGAATACGGGCTTCGAGCTCGGCCTCTAGCGTCTCGCGACCGACGGTGCCGACGACCGCCTCGGCGCGGTCGACGCCGGGGAGGACGTGCCCGTTGACGTATCGGTTCAGATCGCCTGCGGGCAGTCCCGTCTCGGCGGCGAGTTCGTCGTACGTTCGCGTCTCCTTCAGCGTTCGGAGCACGTCGACCGCCTGCAGTTGGAGCGTCGCTTTCTCTGCACGGTTCATACGTCTATGCGTCGTTGTGCAAGTATGGGGGTTACGGTCTCCAACGAGCGTGAGCTATCCACTCACGTGTCTCAATTCGCGAGCCGAGTTCAGAGCTCGTCGTCGGGGTCGTGGTCGCGTCGGACGCGCTCGACTTCCTGTCGGTAGCGGTCTGGATCGTCCGCAGCCGTGAGGTTCTCCTCGGCCACTGTCTGTCGCGGCCGTGACCGTCACCGGCACCGTTCTCCGGATCGGCAGTTATCGGCATCTCCTTGCGGTTCTGTCGCTCGCCGTCGGGCGTCGCGTAGACGAGCGTGATGAGGTTCCGCGAGCCGTAGCTCCGTTCGACGAGCCAACACTGGACCATAGCTCCCGTTCGCGCACCCCGACAGTTCACCCTACCGGTCGCGACACGCTGAAAGCCACGACCCCCCTACGAGGACTGTGGACACCGACGCCGTGCGCGAGCGGGCGAGCGACCTCCCCGACAAGCCCGGCGTCTACCAGTTCGAACGCGGCGACACCGTCCTCTACGTCGGGAAGGCCGTCGACCTGCGCGACCGCGTTCGCTCCTACGCCGACCCACGGGGCGAGCGCATCCGTCGGATGGTCGCACGCGCAGAGCGTATCGACTTCTCCGTCACGGAGACGGAGACGCAGGCGCTCTTGCTCGAAGCGAATCTCATCAAGCGGTTACCAGCCGAAGTACAACGTCCGGCTGAAGGACGACAAATCCTATCCCCTCGTCCAGCTGACCGACCACGACTACCCTCGTATCGAAGTGACGCGCGATCCCGACGACGCCGCGACCGTTTTCGGCCCGTACACGGACAAGGGCCGCGTCGAAACCGTCGTCAAGGCGCTCCGAGAGACGTACGGCGTGCGCGGCTGCTCGGACTACAAGTTCGACGGTCGTGACCGCCCGTGTCTCGACCACGAGGTCGGTATCTGCACCGCTCCCTGCGTGGGCGAAATTAACGCCGAGAGCTATCTCGCCGACGTGGACTCCGTGCGCCGATTCCTCGACGGCGAGACCGGGATATTGGCCGATCCGATGGAACAGGCGATGGAGGAAGCCGCGAACGAACAGGAGTTCGAGCGCGCGGCGAATCTCCGCGACCGGCTCGCCGTCGTCCAGTCGTTCCACGAGGGAGGCGCAGCGGCCATCCAGAGCGACGCTCCCGAGGAGCGGGTCGCGGTGCTCGGCGTGAGTATCGAGGGGAACGACGCGACCGTCGCACGCCTCGTCAGCGAGCACGGCAAGCTCGTGGATCGCGAGCGCCACCGCGTCGCTGCGGGCGATGTGCGTGAGGTCGCTCCCCTGCTATCGGCGTTTCTGCCGCAGTTCTTTGCCGAGCGAGAGCTGCCCGACGCGATTCTGCTTCCCGAGCGCCCCGACGATGCGGACGTGCTCGCGTGGCTGGAGCGCGAAGGAACCGACGTGCGCGTCCCCGGTGCGGGTCGTGAGGCCACACTCGTCGACCTCGCGCTCAAGAACGCGCGCCGGCAGACCGGTCGCCGCGACGAGTGCGCCCGGCTCGCGGAGGCGCTCGGTATCGACGCCGCCGACCGTATCGAGGGGTTCGACGTAAGCCACGCACAGGGGAAGGCTGTCGTCGGCTCGGACGTGTGTTTCCTCGACGGCGACGCCGAGAAGGCCGACTACCGCCGGAAGAAGCTCACCGACGAGAACGACGACTACGCGAATATGCGCCGGCTCCTCCGGTGGCGCGCCGAGCGAGCCGTCGAAGGACGTGACGACCGCCCGGACCCCGACCTGCTGCTCATCGACGGCGGCGAGGGGCAGCTAAACGCCGCGCGCGACGCACTCGACGCGGTGCGGGTGGGACGTGCCCGCCATCGCGCTCGCGAAGGACGAGGAGCTCGTCATCACGCCCGACCGCACCTACAACTGGGATGACGACGCCGACCACCTCCAGCTCCTCCAGCGCGTGCGCGACGAGGCCCATCGGTTCGCCGTCGCTTACCACCAGCAGGTGCGTGACGAGGTCTCGACGACGCTCGACGACCTGCCGGGGGTCGGTCCCGAGCTCCGGAAGCGACTCCTCCGCCGGTTCGGCAGCGTCGAGGGCGTTCGCGCCGCCAGCGAGTCGGAGCTAGGGGAGATAGCGGGTGTCGGCCCTTCGACCGCGGCGACGATTTCGGCCCGTTTGTGACTCAGCTTCGGGGTTCAGTACGCGCTGTTTCGTTCCCACTGACAGCTCCGCAACCACTCTGATTGCTTGGCAAGGGACACAGCACCGCCGGCGGTCGAGTCGCGCCCTATGTGCGAGAGTCAGCGCGAGATCGTATTTCCACTGAGAGACCACCAGACCACCGATACAGCGGAACTGACGGTTCAGATCTTCGCGAACGTACGTCCGGCAGTATCAGAGAACGGTGGAACGCAAACAGCGTCGAGACTCGAACGGAGAGAAAATCAGAGAGAAATCGCAGCTTCAGGAGACGAGCAGTTCCTGACCGCGCTCGACCTTGATGCGGCACGGCGGCGTGACCTTGTTGTACGCGCGGCGGAACGCGTCTTTCAGCGTGTCGGCATCCTCCGGGTGACACCACGCGGTGAACAGCTGATCGCCCTTCTGCACACGGGCGGCGGTGCCGACGATCTTTCCGAACGCCTGTCGCATTCCGTCAGAAACACGGTCTGCGCCCGCGCCCGTCGCCTGCTTGTTCTCGCGCAGGACCTGGTGTGGGAACTTGCGCAGAATCATCTTGTAGTCGCCCTCTTCGCCGAGAAGCTTCAGCATACGGCGGTTCGCAGAGAGCCGGGAGGCCTCCAGCGAGCCGTGACGGATCTGGACGTCCTCCTCAACGACGAGGCTGATCTGGATCTCGTACTCGTCTCCGTCCTTGTCGGTGCGACCCATCTTGTACTCGCGCGATCTTCGAACCCGGGATGCCCGTGATATACTCACGTCGCGTGTACGACGGCTTGTCGATGTCACGGTACATCGAGGCAGGCTTGTCGCTCATATTATCGGAGAGAACGCCGACAACGCATTTGAAGGCTTCGAAACCCCGGCTCCGTCGGTACACGCCACCCTCACGACGCTGTAGGCTGGTGACACGCGTGTCGCCACACGCCTATACGCCGCGCGCACGAACACGAGATATGGTGAATATGTACGTCGACGGTGAGTGGAAGACGGACACCTACGAGTTCAGCAACGATGACGGTGAGTTCGACCGCTCGACGACGACGTTTCGCGACGAGCTCGGCACGGCGCAGTTTCCAGCCGAGTCCGGTCGGTACCATCTCTACATCTCGCGTGCGTGCCCGTGGGCACACGGCGCGGCGATGGTGCGATCGCTGATGGGACTGGAAGACGACATCTCGATGGACATCGTCGACCCTTACCGCGACGACCGGGGGTGGCAGTTCACGCCGGAGAAGGATGGCTGCACGACAGACGCCGTCAACGACCACGAGTACCTCGGCGAGACGTACATCGAGGCGGACCCGAACTACACGGGTCGTGTAACCGTTCCGGTGCTCTGGGACCGCGAGGAAGAAACCATCGTCAACAACGAGTCTATCGAGATGATGCGCCACATCTCGACGGCCTTCGACGGGAATGGCGTCGACCTCTACCCAGAGCACCTGCGCGAAGAGATCGACGAGGTCGTCGACGACATCTACGATCCCATCAACAACGGCGTCTACCGCGCGGGCTTTGCCGGTACACAGGAGGCCTACGAGAACGCCGTGGAGGAGCTGTTCGACGCGCTCGACCGCTACGACGAGCGACTGGCCGATCAGCGGTATCTCGTCGGCGACCAGCTCACGCTCGCGGACCTCCGGCTGTTCGCGACGCTCGTCCGATTCGACAATGTCTATCACACTCACTTCAAGTGTAACGTCCAACTCATCCGTGAGTACGACAATCTCTGGCCGTACGTGCGCGATATCTACCAAACGCCCGGTATCGAGCAGACCGTGAATATGGACCACATCAAGGAGCACTACTACACCACCCACACCGACATCAATCCGACTCAGTTCATCGGCGTCGGGCCGGACCTCGACTTTCAGGCCGACCACGACCGCGCACGTCTGAGAAGCGAGTAGCCGTGTTACTTCTCCCCGTGATACTGACCAACACACTTATTATCGTGTGAACTCTTGACACGGTTGCAATGGGAGATACCAAACGCGGCCGTGAACGGAAAGGTCGAAGCAAGCGCGAGCAGCGTCGTCGAGCGGATGTAGAGCGGGCGGCCTCGACACGCGATGAGGAGCTCGACTTCGACCAGCTCTATGAGGAGGATATCGAGCTGTAGTCACGGCGGCGCGTTGGACCAGAATTATTTTCCTCGACAGTAACCTTTCGTCGGTATGAATCGTCGGCGGCTTCTTCAGACAGTAGCAGCAGGCACCGCAGTTCTCGCCGGCTGTTCGAGTGCTGACTCCGACGCTGAGCCGACAGCGACGACCACATCGACGCCCACCGGAGCTGACAAGTCGCTTCCCAACGGCATCTACGTCCAGTCGTTCCGCGAGTCGATGTCGATGCAGGGGATGGCCGACGCGGGCCCCTATCGTGTCGCGTTTATGTACGCCTCGCCGCACGTCTTCTGGAATATGACCGGGAGCGACCGGTCGCGAACGCCACGCTCGGGTGACATCCATGCGATGGCGGTCGTCTGGGACCGTGAGACTGGGCGCATCGTCCCCGAGACGGGACTGTCGCTCACCATCCGCCGAGACGGCAATCTCGTCTCCGAAGAGGTCATCTACCCGATGTTATCCCAGACGATGGGGTACCACTACGGGGGTAATTTTTCGCTCGCGGCGTCGGGGGAAACACCGACGGACGGCCAGTACACAGCGCACATCTCCGTCGGCGGGATTCCGGACGGTGTCGAGCTCACGGGGAGCTATGCGGGGCGATTTCGCGAGCCAGCGAACGCCACTCTCGACTTCTCGTTCACCGAGGCCGACCGCGAGCAAGTGCGCGCAGAGGCGCTCGAACAGGCGGGCCAGCCGGGCGCACTCCGCCCGATGAAGATGGAGGGGATTCCGCAGGCGACCACTCCCGCTGTCGACGCGCTCCCGGGGACGGTGTTCGGGACACCCAACAGCGACGACGCGATACTTGCGACGGGCGCGACCGACGCCCGCGCCGACGGCAGCGAGACGTATCTGTACGTCTCGGCGCGCACTCGGTATCACGGGATGGTGCTGCCGGCGATGGCACTCACCGTCGAGCGTGGGGACGAGTCGATCGCGCTCACCCGGACGCTCGATCCCGAACTCGGCTATCACTACGGTGCGACCGTCTCTGCGCTGGAGTCGGGCGAACAGCTCCGAATCGTCACCGACGTTCCACCACAGACCGCTCGCCACGAGGGATACGAGCGGGCGTTCAGACAGATGCCGCCGGTGACGGTGACTAGCTGAATGCGCCGTGCTGTCGTGCTGCTCACCGTCGTAGTTGTCCTCGCGAGCGCTCCGATTCCCGTCGCCGCGCATCTGAACCACGTCACCGCCGGTTCACAGCAGTCCCCCGACGGGACGCTCATCGTGGAGTCCGCCTTCGCGTCGAGTAACGGCTATCTCACCGTTCAGCGTGACGACGGCGGCGAGCCGGGGGAGATTATCGGCGTGGCCCCGGTTCGGAGCCGGACGTATCTGGTCGATATTCGCGTCGACATCGACGAGCAAGTGTGGGCTGACTGGGAGACTCAGTCCGTTCACCTGGTCTTGCGACGCGACGACGGGGACAGTGAGTTTGAGCCGGGAGCAGACACGCCAGTGCAGTCGTTCGGCTCGACAGCCACCCAACAGCTGACCGTCACGAAGGATGACCGAGCCGTCGTCACGGCCAGTGAAACGCTGAATCCCGATGCCAAGGGGACGGTCACAGTTCGACGGGCGACGCTCCCGGCAGCGGGCCACCTCGTCGTCCAGAACGCGACGACCGGCCGGACGCTCGGAACGACGCCGCTCAGCGCCGGCACCCACGAGTCGGTGACGCTCACCGTGAACACAACCGCCCGAACCGACGCGCGCGTGCTGCTCACGCACGACGCGGCAGGGGCGTCACCCCTGCTGGCCGGCGACAGCTCAATCGGGACGAACGTGACTGTGGCCGAACCACCTGCAGACGGCGGGACCGCGACACCGGCGCTCGTCACAACACCGAGCGGGACAGCGACCGCAACCCAGACCACGACGGCGGGTGAGCCGATGAGTACGACGACCACAGGGAGTCAGCCGGGCTTCGGTATCGGCCTCGCGCTCGTGGCCGTGCTCGCGATCGCGGTCGTAGGAATGGGCCGGCGATGAACGGCGACATCCTCTTTTTCGCTCGGCACCGAAATGAGACAGATGGCGACAGTCCTCCTCTCGCTTCTGCTCGGTATCGGGACGCTTGCGGCGGGGCTGATCGTCGCAGTCGCGCTGGCAGCACTCCTCCAGCGGCGGTCGATACCGTATCTGCTCATCACGCTTGCGCTCGCAAGCGTGCTAGCGCGGGCGCTCGTGGGCGTCGCGCTCGCGCTGGGCGTCTTCCCCGACGAGACCCACCACACGCTCGAACACGCGCTCGACGCGGTGATGGTCGGACTTGTTATCGCAGCCGTCTACACCGCCCGTCGCGGAGGTGGATCTGAATGACGAGCACGCGCGACCGCATCGACGACCGCATCCGCGCAGACCCCGGAATCCACGTCAACGCCCTCGTGCGCGAACTTGACCTCGCGCCCGGGCAGGTACAGTACCACCTCCGCCGACTGGACGTGGTCGGCGAATCGCGGTTCGGGCGAACCCACTACTACCCGCCGGACTACGACGCGTGGGAGCGAGCGGCCCTAGCCCTACTCCGCCGAGAGACCGCCGCCGAAATCGTCGCCGTCTTGCTCGCTGACGGCCCGCTCACGGCGAGCGAGACCGCAGACCGGATCGGTATCGCCGACTCCACGCTCTCGTGGCACCGGGGCCGCGCTGGCGGAGGCGGGACTGCTCGCGACCGACGAGGGCCGACTCGTCGTACCGGATCCCGGACGGACGGCGTGCACTCCTCGACCGCGCGGAGCCGTCCGTCCCCGAGCGACTCGTGGACCGGTTCACCCGGCTCGTGGACGACCTGCTCGACTAGACGGTCGGACCAGAATCGGTTTTTAATAGCGGAGCCTACCTGTGGATATGAATCGACGTACCCTCCTTCGGGCTGGGAGCACGCTCGGACTCGCGGCGCTCGCCGGCTGTTCGAACCTCATCTCTACGCAGCCGGCGGGAAATCCGCCCGTACTCGACAACCGCCCCGACGCCGTCTACTACCCGACACACGTCGAAGGGATGGATATGGTCGGAATGAGCGAAGGCGGCGACTACCGGTTCGGGCTGATGTACTCCTACCCGCACCGCTTCTGGAACGTGGCGGGAAGCGACACGACGCGCACGGGCATCGAATCCGGTGACGACGTGCATATTATGGCGAGCGTCTGGGACGGCGAGACGATGCAGGTACTCCCCGACACGGGGCTGTCGCTCACCATCCGACGCGACGGTGACCTCGTCTTCGAGGAAGTCGTCTATCCGATGCTCTCACAGCCGATGGGAACCCACTACGGCGCGAACGCCGGACTAGCGGGCGACGGGAGCTACGAGGTGACCGTCTCCGTCGGCGGGATGTCCACCCGTCGGACAGGGAGCTTCGCTGGCCGGTTCGGTGAGCCGGCGAGCACAACCATCACGTTCGACTACTCGCAGTCAGCACGCGACGACCTCTCGCGGCGGATGACGCCCGACCGCGCCGGCGAGCGCGCCGCCGTCGAGCCGATGAGTATGGATGATGCCCACCGGCACTGCCCCCGCCCGTGACTCGCTTCCGAACGTCCACGGCTCCGCGAGCAGCGGTGACGCCGATTTCGTCGTCGGCACGCTCGACTCACCGCCGGCGGGCATCGACGGCTCCGGCACCTACCTCTATGTCTCTGCGCGAACACCGTACAATCAGATGACGCTTCCAGCGATGACAGTCGAGGCGACCACTGGGAGCTTCGACGGCGAACTCACACGAACGCTCGACCCCGAGCTCGGCTACCACTACGGTAGCATCGTCGAGACACCAGACGACTCGGTGACGATAACCCCGACGGTGCCGCCACAGACTGCCCGCCACTGAGGGATACGGAGTACGGCCTTCCTCCAGTTCGATTCGATGGGGGTGTCGCTGTGACTGGGGAACGAGTCGCCGGCAGGTGCTGAAGGCGGCCGTCGCGGCCGGCGGCGCGGCGGGGCTCGCAGCCTGTCTCGATACGCAGGGCGACGAGCGCGTCGACCGCCCGACCGGGACCGACGACCTCACGACACTGCCCGAGCGCCAGTTCGCGTGGAATGATGTGGTTCGCCACGACGAGTACGGCAACGAACAGCTGCACGCGCCACCAGATGCGGCTGTATTCTCACGCTGGAGCGCGACGGCAAGCCGACCAGCCAGGACCGGACACAGGTCGAACGGGCGTTCCGCCTCGCTCAACCGCGCCTTCGAGTGGAGCCACGAGGGAGTCGTCTGGTCGGCGGCCTACTCACCGGCGTACTTCGACCGGTACGACGAGTCGCTTCCCGACTCCGTGGACTGTCCACCGCCACATTCGCTGTCGCCGTTCGAGGAGCCGACGTTCGACGAGCAGGATATGCTCGTCCACCTCGCGAGCGACCACGCCGACGCCGTTATCGCCGCCGAGGAGGCGCTCCGTGGAACGGCGACAGCGCGAACGGCATCGAGTTCGACGCCTGCGCTTCTCGCGGGTCGCGGCTCTTCGCCAGCGACGACGACCGACGGACGGGGTTCGTCGGCGCGGGAATGCCAGCTGAGCGGCAGTCGAATCTCGAAGGGATCCCCGACAACGGACCGGTACCCGACGCGAGCCCGCTATTTATGGGGTTCAAAGCCGGCTTCGCGCAGAATCAGGCCACGGAGGACCGCGTCACCATCGAGTCGGGGCCGTTCGCCGGCGGGACGACAAAACACATCTCGCGCATCCGCCAGCGGCTCGACGACTGGTACGGGGAACAGAGCTTCGATGAGCGGGTTGCGGAGATGTTCTCGCCGGAACACGCCCAGAAGGACTGGGTCGAGGGAACTGGCGAGAATTTGGGTGACGACTCCCGTGTAGACGAGACGCTCGATGACATCCGCGAGCAGGCGAAGGATTCCGGACGGGTCGGCCACGCACAGAAGGCAGCCCGCGCCAACCGCGACGACGACGGGAGCGTCAAGCTGTTGCGCCGGCACTTGGTCGAGCCGACGAGAACGTCGCCTCGCTACATTTCCCCTCGCTCCAGCGCGAGATGAGCAGCTTCGACGCCGTCCGCCGTGCGATGAACGGGACCGACTTCACCGAGGTGACGCCCGTCATCCGCCAGCGTGTCAACAACGGCATTCTGGAGTACATCTTCGTCGCGAACCGCGGGAACTGGCTCGTGCCGCCGCTGTCGAAGCGCGCGCTCCCCCGGCCTCGCTAGTCGTCGCCGAGCAGCGGGACGAACCGGACGCCGCCGTGGTCGGTTCGTTCACGAATCGCTGTCCCCTCACCGACCGTCACGCCGACAAGTCGTTGAGCGGCGCGACCGACAGGAGCGACCACCTGTCCGCCGGGCCGGGTCTGGTCGAGTATCGCGTCGGGTATCTCGGGTGCAGCACAGGTGAGATACACTCCGTCGTAGGGAGCGTGTGCTGGCCATCCCTCGCGACCGTCGCCGTGGCGCACTCGCACGTCGTAGCCGAGCCGGTGGAGCCGGTCGCGGGCCTCCTGCGCGAGGGATTCGTGATACTCGACGGTGTATATGTCAGCGCCGAGTTCGGCCATCACCGCGGCGTGATAGCCACAGCCGGTCCCGATTTCGAGGATGGAGTCGCCAGAGTCGGGGTCGAGAATATCACACATTATCGCCACGATATGTGGCGCGGAGATGGTCTGGCCGTTGCCGATGGGGAGCGGACGGTCGGCGTAGGCGCTCCCCCGACGCTGTGCGTCGGGGACGAACGCGTGGCGCGGAACGGCACTCCAGCGGCGTCGAGATCGCGGTCGCTCGCGTTCGTGCGGCCGCTCGACGAGACGCCTCGACGCATGGCGGGCGCGTTCGGGTCTCGAACTCGGAATCGGCGTCGCGTCACGGCATCTGCCTACCAGGCGGACCACGCACGCTGCGTGGGTTCTCGTCGCGGGCGTACACCCGCTTGAGGTCCTTCGCGAGCGCGGCGTCGCCGGCGTGGTGGTACTGCTCGCGGTCGTAGCGGTCGATGCCGTCGCGGACGACGAAGCTGGTCACGGTGAACTTCTCGTCACCGTCCTCGACCGTCTCGTCGATCATGAACTGCTCATCGCCCGGCACCTGGAGCGCGACGGAGCGGGTTTCCTCGCGCTTGCCGTCTTTGGGGTTGACCGTCACGTTGACGGTGACGTTGCCGACAGCGCGGGTCCACAGCGTCCCCACGTCCTCGAAGTCGGCCTCCTCGGCGCGGCCCTCGTCAGTCTCGATAGAGGTGACGCGCACCTGCATCAGCGCCTCGGGCGCGTCGAGGAGGAACTCCTGACCGACCTCGAACCGTTCGTCGGGGTCGCCGCTGTGTCGTGCCGAAAAGGAGTCGCCCGACTGTGAGACGACCACGCGGCGTTCGATTGTTTCGTCTTCGGGGAGCGACTCCTTGTGGACGTGGCCGCACTCGCCACACCGGACGGTGGCAGGGTCGGCCTGCTTCAGTACCTCGTGTGCGGTCGGCCCGTCCGGCGAACACGACGGACAAGCGAGCGCGACGCGTGCGTGACTCATTACCGGTAGTTCGTGTCCGAACCTAAAAGCGCGTCGTGGGGCGCGTCGTGGCTACGCCGGCCGAGATTTATATACAAATAAGCCCGACGTGGCGTATGGTCGAAATCACCCGAACGTCCGATGTGCGTGGCGGTATGCCGCGAATCGGGGAAACACGCGTCGCTGTGCTCGACGTGTACGAACTCGTCGTCGAAGGGAGCCACGAGCCAGCCGACATCGCAGACCAACTGGATATTCTCGCTTGCGGCGGCGTACGCCGGCTTAGCCTACTGCTGAGCGTACAGATACCGTTGTTTCACCATCTTCGGCGAGAGCCTCGGCAGGAAATCAGCACGGGCTCAGCGGAACGAGGCGATCAGACCTGCAACTGCTGCAAGCAAAATGATCCCGCCGGCGATAATGGAGCGGAGCCCACGTCCGGGCTCTACGGCCGCAGCTGGAACATCTTGTCCACGGACGCATCCGGTAGCGATGTTTCTTCTGACCGAGCCAGTCCGATGATAAACAGACCGAATCCGCCGACAGCAGCCCCACCAACGCCACTTCTAGCGATGACAGCCGCCCCCAACCTCTTCCAGCTCGGTGCTGGTGGGATGCCAGCGATGGCGACTGCTCCTGCTGCGATCGGCATAGCTTGGAGGTCCATTCCGGAAGCTGAAAATCCCCGGCACGAGCTGATCCACGGGAGGAACAGTGCAGCACCGGCTAATACAGCACCGCCAATGGCTGCAACGCGGGTGATTGAACGGCCTTCAGATTGTGCTGCGGCTGTTGTGAAGCAGTTTGTTGTGGAGCCCCGCCGCAGATTGATCTCCGGGGCTGGCCTGGCTGGTTGTCCGATGACTGGCCAGTCGATTGTTGATTACCTGCGTGGCCGGGCTGTTCGTTCAGGCCGTGTTTCCGCGTCAGTCGGTTTTTTTGACTGCTCCGGGCTGTGGTCAACCTGCTTCGTGCAGTTCTTCCCCGCACTCAGGGCAGTATGTCGCTTCATCAGCGATCTCTGATCCGCAGTGTCGACAGTACGTTTGATACTGGCCATTCAAACTCGCTACACGTTGACCGTGGGTGAGCATCGTCACCGACGAGCACCGTCCCGCGGGTGTTCGTTTCGACGCTTCGGTGGAGCGGATACACCGTCCACCGCGCACGAAAGAAGGCGCTTCGTGATGAAATCGTCTGGCTCGACCAGTGGCGATAGATTATGCTGGCTGTGGAAGCGAAATTTCCTCGCCGTCGACGTACACCGTCGGGTCGCGAATCACGCCGTCCGAGTGGATGGGTGCGTCGGTGTCGCCGCCGATAGAGGCGTTGTCGCCGACGGCGATGTGGACCGTACCGGCGGCTTTCTCGTCCAGCAGAACCGACCCAACAAGCTCCGTGACGGCGACGTTCGTCCCGATACCGAGTTCCGCGAGATTGTACGCATCCCGACCCACGTCCTCGCTGGCTCGCTCGAACTCGGCAGCGACCTCGGGGTCGGAGAAGTCAGTGACGTAGCCGTCCTCGACCGTCACCTCGACGGTGTGACCCTCATCAAGCAGCCCGTGCGGGCTGATGGTACCGTCCACGACGTACGTCCCTGAGGCGGTCTCGGGAGCGATGAACACCTCACCCGCCGGAAGGTTCGAGAAGTCGCCCGGCTCGTGGATGATGCCGGTGTCGTCGTGCCACGCGCGGTCGCCCGGCTCGAACGTGATGTCGGTGCCGTTGTCGGCGGTGACGCGAATCTCGTCGGCGTCGGCAACCTGTTCGAGCATAGCTGCACACTCGGCAGCGATTTCCTCGTAGTCGGCGTCCAGCCCGACGGTGAACACCTCGTCGGTGATGCCGGGAAGCGTCGCGCCGCGCGCGCCGGCCTCGCAGGCGGCTGCCCGAGCACGCGTATGCGAGAGCGATTTCGTCGTCGGCGCGAGGAAGGTGTCAGCAGCACGCATCGCCGCGGCGATCGGCTCGGGCGGCTCCTCGGCGTGTTGCTCACGGGGCGGGAACTGGACGATACTGGCGTCGTCGGTGACGGCGCTTGCAGCCTCGTAGAGCGCGCGACCGATGGGCTCGCGCTTGTCGTCGGTGACGACGAGACACGTCTCGTCGGACTGGAGTGCGAGACACTGTTCGACGGCGGTGCGGGCGGGCGCAGAACGGTCGGTCATGCACAGCGTTCACACGCCCGAGATTCAACCCTTTCGGAGCGGCCTCGAAACGATTAACGGCACACCAGTTCGAGTAACGCGTATGATTCAGGTCGGAGTCAACGGCTACGGGACAATCGGGAAGCGGGTTGCCGACGCGGTCGCGGCCCAGCCGGATATGGAACTGGTCGGCGTCGCGAAGACCCGTCCGAACCACGAGGCCGAGACGGCCGTCGCGAACGGCTATGCCCTTTACGCTGCGATTCCGGAGCGGCGTGAGCTGTTCAACGAGGCCGGTATCGAGGTAGCCGGGCCGGTCGAGGACCTCGTGGCCGACTCGGACATCATCGTGGACGCGACGCCCTCGGGCGTCGGCGCAGAGAACAGATCGGCTATACAGAAGAACACGACACGCCCGCGCCGCACCAGGGCGGCCGAGGACGCCGACCTCGTGGATGGGAGCTTCAACGCCCGCTCGAACTTCGAGACTGTCGAGGGAGCAGACCACGTCCGCGTCGTCTCCTGTAACACGACCGGGCTATCCCGACTGCTCGCACCACTCCAGGAGGCGTACGGCGTCGAGAAGGCGCGCGTCACGCTCGTCCGCCGCGGTGGCGACCCCGCCCAGACCAGTCGCGGGCCGATCAACGACACCCTGCCGGACCCGGTGACACTCCCCTCTCACCACGGCCCGGACGTGAACACCATTTTCCCCGAGCTGAACATCGATACGCTCGGAATGAAGGTGCCTGCGACGTTGATGCACACCCACTCCGTCAACGTCCAACTCGAAACCGTGCCGACGGCCGAGGACGTTCGTGAGCTCCTGCGCGAGGAGTCGCGGCTGTTTCTGATCGCCACCGAGTACGACATCGACGGCGCTGGTAAACTGAAGGAGTTCGCTATGGACCGCGACCGACCGCGGGGCGATATCTGGGAGAATTCGGTCTGGGAGCAGTCAATCGCTATCGAGGACGACGACCTGTATCTGTTCCAGGCCATCCATCAGGAGTCCGACGTGGTCCCTGAGAACGTCGACGCCGTGCGCGCCGTACTCGGTGAGACGGACGCGGAAACCTCCATCCAGCGGACGAACGACGCGATGGGCCTCGGCTTCTGAGTGTTATCGGTTGGCACGGTCAGAAGGCTTTTCCACGGAACTCGCCTATCTGTATGTATGAGAAGGGACGACCGTGACGACCCGTTTGATGACATCTTCAGCGAAATCGAGCGTATGATGGAGGAGATGACGGGCGAGAACGTCGACATCTCCGCACAGCCGAACGACGCCGGCTTCGGCGCGGATGCCCACTTCTCCGTCTACGAAGAGGGGAGCCCATCCGGGTCGTCGGTGATCTCCCCGGTATCGAGAAGGAAGACATCGACATCCGATGTGACGGCCAGACGCTCACCATCGCTGCCGACACCGCCCATCGCGAGTACGAAGAGCATCTCGACCTCCCCGCACGCGTCGATGAACACACCGCGAGTGCCTCGTTCAACAACGGCATCCTCGACGTGGTCTTAGAGCGCGTCGACACCTCCGCCGATATCGGCTTCGAATAATCTACCGACTGCGAATTAGTTCCGCCAGCCGGTCGTAGAAGTCGCTCTCGTACTTCATCGCCGTATCCACCGTCGGCCGCGCGTTTGTCTCGTTGACCACCGCACCCTCGTCAGTGACGAGAATATCGACGCCGAGCCAGTCAATATCCAGTGTTCGGGCGGCGCGTTCGGCCACCTGCTGAAGTTCCGCGTCGAGGTCCACACCCGTCGCCTCCGCGCCGCGGTGGACGTTGTGTTTCCACCGTCCCTCGGCAAGCGCGGCGTCTGGAAGCCGGCGTTCGACCGCGCCGACGTACTCACCGTCGATCGTCATCACTCGGTAGTCGCGCGCGTCGGGAAGATACTCCTGAATCAGATACGACCGGTCGCCCGTCGCGCGGTAGTCGTGAACGAGATCGAGATAATCTGTCACGCCGAGCAGGGAGTCGAAGTCGGACACCTTCGCGATGCCCGTCCCGCGGGTCGTAGAGTTTGGCTTCACCACGACCGGGGGGTCGAACCGCTCCCACACCGCTTCGAGGTCGGTGTCGCTCACGGGGTTCGAGACGAGCACCGACTGGGGGGTCGACACATCCGTAGCCGACAGCCGAGCGAGCACACCGGCCTTGTTGCGCGACCGAAGAATGTCTTCCCGGCTGTTCACCCACGGCACGTCGAGCATAGCGTCTGCGACGCCCCCTTCCATCAGCCGAGAGGGAAAGACGAAGCCGACGTCGAACGCACCGAGCGAGCCGTCGAGCGGGAGCGTTCGCTCCGAGACGGCGACGTGGTCGGCGGTGATACCGCGGTCGGCCAGCGGCTCGCGGATACGGGCGAGCGTCTCAGCATTCGTTGCGACTGCGAGACGGATATCGGCGGACACAGCCGAACTGACGGGGCGCGTCAGTATGAATTCGACGGCGCGGCGAGCCGGCGGCTCACAGTGTAAAGTGACGGCCCCGCCCGACCCACACGAACCCCATCCACCGGGTACCAAGCGGCAGTCGGGCCGGGGTGGCCGTACCAACATCTACCGCGAGTAGTGCAAAAAGGTTGCGCTGTTTGTTATAAAGCAAGTTGACTTGCGTTACAGATCGTCGGGCGTCGGGACACCGTCGTCTGTCACGTCGAGGTCGAATTCGGCCTCCAGCCGCTGGATGCGGTCGCGGATGTCGGCCGCGAGCTCGAACTCCAGATTCGCGGCAGCCTCGTCCATCCGAGCTTCGAGCGACTCGACGAGCTGTTCGGCCTCATCGGCCGTATCGGCCTCCAGATTCGACGCGCCGCCCGTATCGGTCTTCGACCCCGGCAGCGAGGTCTCACCGACCTCCTTGTCGATAGTCGCCGGTGTGTAGCCGTGGGTCTCGTTGTAGCGCTCCTGAACGCGGCGACGGCGCTCGGTCTCCTCGATAGCGTCGAGCATCGCGTCGGTCATCGAGTCCGCGTAGAGGACGGCTTTTCCGTTCTCGTTTCGCGCCGCGCGCCCCATCGTCTGGACGAGGGTCGTCGTCGAGCGCAAGAATCCCTCCTGGTCGGCGTCGAGGATGGCGACGAGACTCACCTCCGGGATATCGAGCCCTTCGCGCAGGAGATTGATGCCGACGAGCACGTCGATATTGCCGAGTCGGAGGTCGCGGATTATCTCGTGGCGTTCGAGCGTGTCGGTCTCGTCGTGCATGTACGCCACGTCGACGCCCGCCTCTTCGAGATACTCGGTGAGGTCCTCTGCCATCCGTTTGGTGAGCGTCGTGACGAGCGCACGCTCGTTACGCTCGATGCGGTCGTCGACGCGGTCGAGCAGGTCCTCAACCTGTCCCTGCGCCTCGGTCACCTCGATTCTCAGGGTCGACGAGGTGGGTCGGTCGGACGATCTGCTCGACAATCTGGCTGGAGTGTTCGCGCTCGTAGTCGCCCGGTGTGGCGGAGACGTAGAGCCGGCGGTCGGTCTTCTCCGTGAACTCCTCGAACGTGAGCGGGCGGTTGTCGTATGCTGTCGGAAGCCGGAAGCCGTTCTCGACCAGCGAGTCCTTGCGCGATTTGTCGCCCGCGAACTGCCCCTTGATCTGGGGAAGCGTCTGGTGTGACTCGTCGACGACGGTGAGGAAGTCGTCGGGGAAGTAGTCGAGCAGAGTGTAGGGCGCGTCGCCGCTCTCGCGGTTAGACATGTGCAGCGAGTAGTTCTCGATGCCGGAACAGTAGCCCGACTCGCGGAGCATTTCGAGGTCGAAGGTGGTGCGCTCTTCGATGCGCTGGGCCGCGACGAGGTCGCCTTGTCGCTCGAAGTAGTTCACGCGCTGTTCCATCAGCTCCTCGATTTCCTCGGTCGCTTCCTCGATTGTCTGTTCGGGAATCGAGTAGTGTTCGGCGGGGTGAATCATCACAGCCGGCTCCTCGCTTTTCACCTCGCCGGCGACCGTATCCACCTTCGTCAGCCGGTCGATTTCGTCGCCCCAGAACTCCACGCGCACGGCATACCGGCCGTACATCGGGAAGATTTCGACCGTATCGCCCCGCACCCGAAAGGTGCCCTGCTGGAAGTCCACGTCGTTGCGCTCGTAGTTCAGGTCCACGAGCTCGGCGAGCAGTTCGTCGCGGTCGATGCGCTGGCCGCGTTCCAGCTCCAGCGACAGCTCGGTGTAGTTCCCGGGTCACCCAGGCCGTAGATAGCTGAGACGGAGGCGACGACGATGACATCATCACGCGTGAGCAGCGACCGGGTCGCAGAGTGGCGCAGCCGGTCGATCTCCTCGTTGATAGACAGCTCCTTGTCGATATAGGTGTTCGTTGACTCGACGTACGCCTCCGGCTGGTAGTAGTCGTAGTAGGAGACAAAGTACTCGACGGCGTTGTCCGGAAACAGCGACCGGAACTCCTCGTACAACTGTGCGGCGAGGGTCTTGTTGTGCGCGATGACGAGCGTGGGCTGTTGCAGTTCCTCGATGGCCCACGCGACGGTGTTGGTCTTCCCGGATCCGGTGACACCGAGTAGGGTCTGTTCCTGCATACCCGACTCGAATCCGTCGACGAGTTCGCGGATGGCGTCGGGCTGGTCGCCGGCGGGGTCGAAGGGAGCCTCGACCCGAAACGGCGTCTCGGCGTCGGGACGGTCCGGACGCAGCGGTCCGGTCTCGGCGTCACTCATTGCGCGAGAATAGGGGTGGCGACTACTTCAGGCGTGCGGCCGGATACTCAGAGCTCGCTCGCCAGCCGAGCAGGCGGGCGTAGTTTTTTGCTCTCGGCCGGAAGGTATCAGGTATGCCGACAAAATCACTCGCCGAACTGAAAGCACAGGTCGGGGAGACACACCGGACCGCGACCGATTTCGCCGTCGAGCGGGGAAAAGTCGCCGAGTTCGCCCGCTCGATTCACGATCCCGCAGATATCTATTTAGACGAGACAGCCGCGCGCGAGGCCGGGTACGACACGATTCCAGCACCACCGACGTTCACCCGGACTGCGGAGTTCCCCCGCTACATCCCCGATGACGGAGGGTTCGAGCTGGGCTTTGACCCCGCCCGCGTCATCCACGGGGAGCAGGCCTACGAGTACGAGCGCCCGCTGTACGTCGGTGACGTGCTCACCGGCGACACGACCCTCACCGACGTGTACCAGCGCGACGGCCAAGGTGGCGGAACGATGACGTTCGCCGTGCTCGAAACCGCCTTCACCGACGAGGACGACGATCTCGTGCTCACGGCGACAGGCACTTCCATCGAGACTGGACAGGCCATCTCGGAGGGAGACCAATGAGTACCGCCCACGCCGTCGGCGACCAGTTCACCGAGACGACCGGTCCCGTCGAGCGGAAGGATTTCGTGAAGTACGCCGGCGCGAGCGGCGATTTCAACCGCATCCACTACGACGAGCCGTTCGTCACCGACGCGGGCTACGACTCCGTCTTCGGCCAGGGAATGTTCACGGCGGGCGTCGCGTCCGGGCTCGTGCGTGAGGTGTTCGGGCTCCACGCGCTGGCGGAGTACCAGACCCGATTCGTCGCGCAGGTATGGCCCGGTGACATCCTCACGACGACCGTCGAGATCGATGATATCGAGGAACACGACGACGAGACCAGAATCGAGGCGTCGGTGACGGTGACGAACCAGGACGACGAGCCGGTCATCACAGGGAGCGCAGTCGCCGTCCAGTAGACCGGAACATCGAACAGGGTCGATCCCCCTATGAGACATATGTCTAGTAGCGACCGACGCATCGCGACCTTGCTTCCCTCGGCGACGGAGATCGTCTACGCACTGGGAGCAGAGCCGGTCGCCACGTCCCACGAGTGCGACCACCCGCCGGCGGCGGCCGACAAACCGAACGCGAATCGAGCACGCGTGGACCCGACCGCTGCGGCCGGCGAAATTGACGCCCAAGTGCAGGACGCCGACGACTCTGGCGGCGTCTACGAGATTCGCGGCGACGTGCTCGAATCGGCTGCCCCCGATATCGTCGTCTCACAGGGTATCTGTGACGTGTGCGCCGTGGACGAGGTGCTCGTGCGCGAGGCCATCGAGGAGTACGATCTCGACTGCGAGCTGCTGACGACGGACCCACACTCACTTTCAGACCTCTACCGCGACATCGAGCAGGTGGGGACCGCACTCGGTCGCGAGGAACGCGCTCAAGCGCTAGTCGACCGGCTCCAGTCGCGCGTCGCAGCCATCGAGTCACGGGTGCCGAACCGCGAACCGGAGCGGGTGGCCGTCTTCGACTGGACCAGTCCCGTGATGGTCGCCGGCCACTGGATACCGGGAATGGTCACGCGACTCGGCGGTGAGTTCGGCCTGCAGGAGCCGGAGGCCGCCTCTCGCCCGCTCGAATGGGAGACCGTCCGCGAGTACGATCCCGAAGTCATCGTGGTCGCCCCGTGTGGCTTCGACCTCGAACAGATTCACGAGAATCTCGGTGACCTGACCGACCGCGACGGCTGGGCCGACCTGACCGCAGTCGAGAACGACCGCGTCTACGCCGTCAACGGCCACAGTCTGATGAATCGGCCCGGACCGCGGCTGGTCGAGTCGCTGGAGGCGCTGGCGTGGTGTCTGTATCCCGATGCGTTTGAGCGGCCCGCCGGAGACTTCGCCGAGCAGCTCTGATGCGACTGGCCGATGCGGCCCGTACGGACCTGCTCGCACACGCGCGCGAGGGTCGACCCGAGGAGGTTGTCGGGGTGTTAGTCGGTCCAAACGAGGAGACGATAACGCGAATCGAGCGGGCCGAGAACGTCGCCGACGACCCGCAGATGCGATACGAACTTGACTCCGTCGAACAGATAGAGATTCTCGACGCAGTCGAAGCGCAGGGGGAGACGGTCGTCGGCTTCTACCACTCACATCCGCGAGAGCCACCCGTGCCGAGCGCGACCGACGAGCGGCTGGCGACGTGGGAAGGGTACGTGTATCTCATCGTCTCGCCGGCGGAGTCGACGATCGCCGCGTACCGCTGGACGGGGGAGACGTTCGAGTCGGTCCGACTTGACTAACTATCTCGGGGACGTACAGCGGGCGTGAGCGAACCAGCACCGGTCCGTGCGGAAGTCATCCACGTCGTCGCGCCCGACGAGTTCGACGAGTACGAGCTACAGCCGGCGCTGGTCGAGCGCGCGACCGGCCGGTATCTGCTCGTCTGTCGCAAGGGCGGCTCACCCTCGTGGTTCGAGCGCGTGAAGCTGTTTCTCCGGCGAGAGGGTATCGAAGCTATCACGCTCGTCAGCGACGAGCCACGCGAAGAGGGCGACGAGATCGACGTGTCGGTGACGGAAACGGAGCTTGCGGGCGTCTACGAGGTCGTCTCGGAGGACTGAACGGCACAGCTGTCGGTGTACTCCACCTCGTGGATAGAGTCGATGCCGTCGCCACAGACGGGGCAGTCCGGCCGGCGCTGGATCGGTACCTCGTCAAAGCTGGTGTCGCCGGCGTCGTAAAACAGCAGTCGGCCGTCGAGTGTCTCGCCGTAATCCAAGGCGAGCTTCAGCGTCTCCGTCGCCTGAATGGAGCCGACGACACCTGGCAGGACGCCGAGCACACCGACTTCGGCACAGTTCGGGACGGTTCCGGGTTCGGGCGCTTCGGGGAATAGACACCGGTAGCAGGGACCGTCGCCACCCTCGAAGGTCGTCACCTGTCCTTCAAATCGAAGGATCGCGCCGTGGGTGAACGGCACATCTGCGAGCGTGCAGGCATCGTTGACGAGATATCTGGTCGCGAAGTTGTCGGAGCCGTCGACGACGATGTCGTAGTCGTCGATGAGCGACTCGATATTCTCACTGGTAACGCGCGTCTCGTGGGATTCGACCGTCACGTCGGGATTGAGCCGTTCGACGTAGCCGCGAGCCGAGTCCACCTTCGGCGTTCCCACGTCGGCGTCCGCGTGGATGATCTGGCGCTGGAGATTCGACCGCTCCACGACATCGTCGTCGGCGATACCGAGCGTGCCGACGCCGGCAGCGGCGAGATACTGGATGACCGGCGACCCGAGCCCGCCGGCTCCGATACAGAGCACGCGAGAGTCGAGAAGTTTCGACTGCCCCTCCGGGCCGATCTCGTCCATAATGATATGTCTGGAGTAGCGGTCGAGTTGGGTGGCATCGAGCGAGAGCGACATACCACAACTGGGGGCGACAGCTACCTAAACACGTGTACCTGCGTTGGAGCGAACCAGATGAATATTCAACGGTCCAAAGAAGGAAATCGCTGTTACTAATAAGCTTTTTGGGGTGGTATTATGAACCACGCGGCCGTATCAGGTAGTGGATTATGGTTCAACCAACGGGAACACAGTCGCTGATCCTATGGGTCGGTACGGCCCTTATGGCGCTCGGCACCATCGCGTTCATCTCGATGGGCTGGGGCGAAAAGAACGAGCGGAAACAAGAGTTCTATATCATCACGATCTTCATCACCGCGATTGCCGCCACGTCGTACTTCAGTATGGCGACGGGGTATGGCCTGATAGAAGTGGAGTTGGCCTCTGGTGAAATGCTCGATATCTACTGGGCACGCTACGCGGACTGGCTGTTCACCACGCCGCTACTGCTACTCGATATCGCACTGCTCGCCGGAGCAGACCGCAACACCATCGCGACGCTCGTCGGTCTCGACGCCGCGATGATTCTGACCGGTCTCGCAGGCGCACTCGCACGCAGCAGCGCGCTCAACCGCATGCTCTGGTGGGGTATCAGCACCGCGTTCATGATCGCGGTGCTGTTCTTCCTCGTCCGCACGCTCAGCGGACAGGCAGCACGCCAGTCCAGTGCGGTCGCGGCCACGTTCTCCAGACTCCGCACGATGATCCTGGTACTGTGGTCGCTTTACCCGATTGTCTGGCTACTCGGTACCGAGTCGACGATCAGCGCACTGACACTCACGCAGGAGACTGCTGCCTTCGCCGTGCTCGACGTGCTCGCGAAGGTTGGCTTCGGCTTCGTTCTCCTTCGCAGCCGTGACGCGATGAACGACGCGTCGACATCCGCACAGGCCGCCGACTGACGGACAACCGCGGACAGCCGTCTTTTTATTTCTTCCACGAGCATTAGTGGTATGGCCGTTCCCCCGTATCTGGGGTTTCACCTCGTCTTTCTGGCCCCGCTCCTGTTCATCCTCCTGTTGTCGGTGTGGGTTCGCCAGCTCCGGCTCCCTCGCGCACGGGTGCAGTGGGCCGGTATTGCCATCCTCGCCGCCGTCGCGTTCGGCTACACGATTCCGTGGGAGATACTCCTTATCGGGAAGGGCGTCTGGTCGTACGGCGAGGGCGTCGTCCTCGCGCGATTCATCAATATCCCCGTGGAGGAACTGCTCTTTATTCTCGTCCAGCCGTTCATCACGGCGCTGTGGCTATATCAGTTCGTTGAGACGAGCGACCGCCCCCTTTCGGTGTCGCTGTCGAAGCGACTGCTCGGCGCGCTAGCTGGAGTTGCCATCAGCGCCGTCGGCATTCGGCTGTATCTCGCCGGCGGGACGACGACATATCTCGGCGCACTGCTCGGGTGGGCCGGACCGGTGCTCGCACTCCAGTGGGCGTTCGGCTGGCCGTATCTCCGCGAGCACGTGAAGACGGTCGCCATCGGCGTCGGCTTGCCGACCGTATATCTGTGTGCGGCCGATATGGTCGCCATCACCCTCGGTATCTGGGAGCTTTCGCCGACGTATACGACCGGTCTGACCGTCGGCGGACTCCCAATCGAGGAGGTGTTGTTCTTCCTCCTGACGAATCTGTTCGTCGTGCAGGGACTCATATTGTGGCTGTGGGCGACTGACCGACTCGGTATCGACACCGCAGAGCCGTGACGCTGTTTCCACCTGCTGGCGGCGACGAGACGGTTCGCCGGCTGACGCTGTGGCCGGGCTGGTGCTGCTGTGGGCTGCTCGCGCTCGTCTTCGCCTTCGATCCGGACGTGTCGCGGGGGATTCAGCTGGTGCCGCTCGTCGTCTCCGTCGTCTTGGTGGGACTTCCGCACGGGGCGATAGATCACCTCGTTCCCAGCCGGCTGGCGGCCGTCTCAACCGTGCGCGGCGCGCTCCTCGTCGGGCTGGTGTATCTCCTCTTGGGGGTTGGCTACACGCTCGTGTGGTTCCTCACGCCGGTCGTCGGCTTCGTCTCCTTCATCCTCCTCACACTCGCACACTGGGGGCAGGGGGATATGCACGCACTCGTCGCGTTCGCCGGGGGTGACCACCTCGTCTCACTCTCCCAGCGTGTACTCGCGGCGGTCGTCAGGGGTGGCTTCCCGATGCTCGTCCCGCTGGTGGCGTTCCCGTCCGAGTACGAGCGCGTAGCCGGGTTGCTCGTCGCACCCTTCGCCGGTGATGCGAGTGCCCTCGCACCCGTCTTCACGCCGGCGAGTCGATTCGCCGTCGGCATCGTGTTCACGGTGCTCGTCGCCGTCCATCTGGGCGTGGGCTACTGGCAACAGGCAGGCGAGGGATGGCGACGCGACGCCGGCGAGACCGTTCTGCTTGGAGCGTACTTCCTGACCGTGCCGCCGCTACTGGCCGTAGGACTCTACTTCTGTCTGTGGCACGCGCTCAGACACGTGGGCAGACTCGCGCTGACCGACGAGCCGTCAGTCGAGGCGTTGGCTACGGGTGACCTGTGGACGCCGCTGCGACGGTTCGCGCGACAGGCCGCGCCGTTGACTGCCGTCGCACTCGCCTTCCTCGGCGTGTTCTACTGGCTGGTACCGGAGCCACCGACGACAGTCGAGGGTGTCGTCGGGCTGTATCTCGTGCTCATCGCGGCGCTGACGCTCCCGCACGTCGCGGTGGTAGCGTGGATGGATATGAGACAGAGAGTTTGGACCCGGAACGTATCGGAACGTGCTTGAAGCAGACGGGAAAATCGTCGGTGTGACCGACGACCGTCTTCAGTTCCTCAGTCTCTATCTCGTTCGGTTCGCCGGCGGCTTCGGGCTGGCTGCCCTCGCCACGCTCCTCCCCACGTACATCAGTCTGTACGACCCATCTGCGCTGCTGCTCGGGCTGTTCACTTCGGGCTACACGCTCGCCTCCACGCTCGCCATCGTCCCGTTCGCGTGGGGTGGTGACGCCGGCGATAAGCGGACCGCACTCGTCCTCGCCATCGGGCTCGCCGCGCTCGCGTACACGGCCTTCGCGTTCGTCTCCGGCTCGTGGGGCTTCGTCGGCGCGCGGGCGATGCAGGGCTTTGCTGCGACCGGAGCCTCGCTGCTCTCGCTGTCGCTCGTCGGCGAACTCGCCCCGACTGGTGAGCGAGCCAACCACATCGGGAAGGCGAACGCCGCGCGACTCGCATCGGGCACCGTCGGCGCGCTGTCGGTCGGCGCGCTCTACGAGGTGTACGGGTTCCAGACCGTGTACGCGCTGCTCGTCGGCCTGTTAGTCGTCTCGATGGTCGCCGTCGTCGCGTTCGTCCGGCCCGACCCCATCCGCATCGAAGGATTTCCGTTCACGTCGCTATCGGTGAACGAGCGGCTGCGAGCGCTGACAACGTTCCGCGGCCAGTACGCGGTCGCCGTCACGCTCGTCCGGACGTGGGTGCCCATCTACGCCGGCGTCGAGGTCGCACAGGGTGGACTGGCATATGCACCCTTCGCCGTCGGCGTCGTTATTACAGCGGAGAAGACAGCGAATATGCTGTTCCAGCCCTACACTGGCCGTCTATCGGACAGATTCGGACGAGCCGCGTTCATCGCACTCGGTGGAGCGGGCTACGGGGCTATCGCGCTCGCTGTCCCGTTCACCCCCGGTATTGGGGAGGCACTCGCACTTCCGCCCGGAATTCCGGGGATGGAGTGGCTGGCGACGACTGCCATAGTGGAATGGACCGGCATCGGAGCGGCGGTGGCCGGACTCGGAAATCTCTCGCCGGCGTTCCTTCCACTGGTGGCGTGTAACGCGCTGCTCGGGGTGACGGACGCCTTCCGTGAGCCAGCGAGTATGGCGCTGTTCGCTGACGAAGGTGAGAACACGGCAGGGAGTGGCGTCGCCTCCTCGTTCGGCGTCCGGGAGTTCGTCTGGCGGCCCGGTTCCATCGGCGCGCCGTTCGTCGGCGGTTGGCTCCAGACCAACGTTAGCATCGACTGGGTATTCTATCTCGGCGGGGCTGCAGCGGTCTCAGCCGCGGGCGTATTCGTCCTGGTGTTGGCGAGCAAACACGGGGCGAGCGCGCTCCGCCGGTGGTAGCTCATACTGCCAGACGTACCTATTTGAATCGTCTCTCCACTGAGAGAGTATCGACCCGCCGATACCGCGGAACTGACGATTTAGCTATTCACGAAATTGCGTCCGGTAGTATCACTCGTCGTCGAAATCGATTGCCGTGGAGTTGATGCAGTAGCGTTTTCCCGTCGGGTTCGGTCCGTCGTCGAAGACGTGACCGAGGTGGCCGCCACACTCTGCACACACCGTCTCCGTCCGGGTCATCCCAAGCGAGTCGTCCTCGCGGAACTCGATTGCGCCCTCAACGGCGTCGTAGAAAGAGGGCCAGCCCGACCCCTCCTCATCGAACTTCGTGTCCGAGTCGAACAGCAGCGCGCCACAGCCGGCACACCGGTAGGCACCCTCGTCGTCCTTACCGATGTACTCGCCGGAGAATTTCGGGTCCGTCCCCTCTTCCCGGAGAATTTCGTACTCCTCATCGGTGAGTCGCTCGCGCCACTCCTCGTCGGTCTGTGGAATCTCGCTCATATCCGTTGTACGCACTGGAGCGGCTTGGGTTCGTGGGATGTGACTCGTTAGCAAGCGGTACGCTGAATACTCCCGGCGCGCACGGGTGAGTATGCGAGCTGAAAAGATAATCCGCGAGCGCATCGCCGCGCTCGAATCGGAGTACGACCGTCACGACCCGCCCGTTTCACAGCTAGAAGACGAAACAGAGGTGGCGCTATTGCGCGCCATCGAAGAACTGGAGTGGGTACTCGAAGAGTTCGATGACGAGGAGTTTACGCGCTGACGCCAGCTGCGATCACTCGATGTGGCCTTCTTCGCGGAGCTGCTGGGCGTCCTGCTCGTCGTAGCGCCACTCGATATCGCCCTTCTCGTCCTGCCAGTCCCACGGCTCGATGAGCACCACGTCGCCCTCGTTGATCCACGTTCGGAACCGCATCCGACCGGGAATGCGACCCATTCGTTCTTTCCCGTCTGCACACCGAACCTCAACGCGCCCGCCGCCCAGCATATTCGTCACGACGGCGAACTGCTGGTTATCGTCGGGCATCCGTAGGGGCTTTCGCCCGCCACTATCGTCACTCATTATCGGTGTTACAGTGTCCAGCCTGATAAAGCGGTTGTCTCTCGCGTCGACAGACGACTATCCAAAGTACATGGGCCCTGTCGGATTTGAACCAACGACCGCTCCGTTATGAGCGGAGTGCTATACCGGACTAAGCTAAGGGCCCTGTATCTCGATGTCGGCCGGCGGCGAACTTCAGCGTACCGAATCGACAGACACGTCGGTACCGGGTGAAATTCCGAAGGACGCCACCTCCAGGGCTCGAACCTGGGACAACCACGTTAACAGCGTGGTGCTCTACCAACTGAGCTAAGGCGGCTCATCTCCGTGTAGCGCGATTTGGAAGATAGGGCTTTCGCTTCGGAGCGGACACCGACACGGGTTTTACGAGCCGCGCCGAAGCCGGAATATGACAGACACGTCGCTCGAATCGGTTGTCGAGCGGATTGACAATCGCGTTACCCCGACCGCCGACGAGCGCGAGCGACTCCACGCTGTCGTCGACCGACTGCGCGCGCGCGCACTCGACGCCATCAACGACCTCGGCGTCGAGGCGGACGTACGACTTGTTGGATCCACCGCTCGCGGGACGTGGCTCGCCGGCGACCGCGATATCGACCTGTTCGTTCGTTTCCCGCCCGATACGCCGCGGACGGACCTCGAACGCGACGGGCTGCGAGTGGGCCACAGCGTCATTCCCGACGGTCACGAGGAGTTCGCGGAACACCCCTACGTGAAGGGCGAGGTCGAGGGGTTCGCCGTGGACTGCGTCCCCTGTTTCGCCGTCGACTCCGCCGGTGACATCCAGTCGGCCGTCGACCGGACGCCGTTCCACACAGAGTATCTCGAAGCCCGGCTGGACGACGACCTCCGCAGAGACGCGCGCGTCGCGAAGACATTTCTGAAAGGTATCGGCGCGTACGGCTCCGACCTCCGGACTCGCGGCTTCGCGGGCTATCTCGCGGAGCTGCTCGTCTTGGAACACGGCGGCTTCATCCCACTGGTGCGCGCAGCGACCGACTGGCACCCGCCCGTCCACTTCGACCCCGAGGGTCACGCGACCAGCAGCTTCGAGGACCCGCTCGTCGTCATCGACCCGACTGATCCCGACCGCAACGTCGCCGCCTCACTCTCCGCGGAGAATCTCGCACGGCTCATCCACTACAGCCGCGATCTGTGTGCCGAGCCGCGAGAGGAACTGTTCGAGCCTCGTAGCGTCGAGCCGATGGGCGCGGCGGCCGTTCGCGAGACGGTGAGCGAGCGCGGCACCCATCCAGTCGCCGTCCGGTTCGATGCCCCGGACATCGTCGAAGACCAGCTCTACCCGCAGCTAGAGAAGTCGCTATCGGGACTGGAATCCGAGCTTCAGCGGCGTGGCTTCGACCCGCTCCGTTCGACCTGTGTCGCCGACGAGACGGCGGCACTCCTCATCGAGTGTCAGATACCACGACTACCGGCAGTCGAACGCCACGAGGGGCCACCGGTCGGTGTGCGCGACCACGCCGAGGGGTTCTACGCCACCTACGCTGATGGCCCAGAGACCGGCCCGTATCTCGACGGTGATCGCTACGTCGTGGAACGCGAACGGGACTACCGGACCCCGGAGGCGTTTATTCAGGACGCACTTTTTTCTGTCGCGCTTGGGCCAGCTATCGAGCGGGCGCTCGAACTCGACTACACCGTTCTCGCCGGCGGCGAAATCGCGATACTCGCGGACGAATTCGGCACGGAGCTGCGGGAATATTTTTCGCCGCACGTATAAGCCGTTATGCGTGCGTAAACACTCGTATCCGGCGTGTGGGTTTGAGATAAATAGAGACGCGAACGCGGTCGTCAGACTACGTCTGGCGGGCTGTCAGACTCTGTGAGTCTGACAACGTCGTGGAGATAGGAAGCCCCATCCTCAAGCAGCGAATCGCGTCAGCGGTGAGCGAGTAAGGTGGGGTAGTTCACAGGTCGTGAACCTCGCGCACGTCGTCGATAACCGAGCGACCGCGTGAGGTGACCTCCTCCTCGTTTGCTGCCGGCGTGTAGCCGTCGAAAACGCTGTTCACCTTCCGAACCGACTCCGAGAGCGCCTCTAGCCCGTAGCCGCCTTCAAGTACAAACGCCAACCCCGCCCCACACCGGTCGGCGAGATCGACCACTCGCTCGGTGAGGAGTCCGTATCCTTCGGTCGAGACGCGCTGGCGCGAGATAGGATCTTTCCGGTGGGCGTCGAAGCCGGCGGAGATGAAAAACAGGTCCGGATCGTACCGCTCCAGTGCCGGCCCGATTGCCTCGTCGACGGCAGCGAGATACTCTGCGTCGCCACAGCCGCCGGGAAATGGAATGTTCATCGTCGTTCCCTGTCCCTCGTCTGTGCCCGTCTCCTGAAGATTTCCCGTACCGGGGAACAGCCCGCGCTCGTGGGTTGAGGCGTAGAACACGTCCGGATCGTCATCGAAGATATGTTGGGTGCCGTTACCATGGTGGACATCCCAGTCGAAGACGGCGACACGGTCCACGTCATCGCGGTCGAGTGCGCCCGCAGCGGCGACAGCGACGTTGTTGAACAGGCAAAATCCCATCGCATCGTCGGCCTCGGCGTGGTGGCCAGGGGGCCGTCCGACCGCGAAGGGGGTTTTGCGACCGGTCGCCCCGTCCAGGGCGACATCTCCGGCCCACAGTGAGAGGCCCGCTGCGGCGCGGGCCGCCTCCCAGCTCGCCTCGACGGCGACAGTGTCGGCGTCCCACGTTCCGCCGCCGTCGGCACAGAACTGCTCCAGTTCGTTGACGTACTCCGTTTCGTGAATGGCGAGAATCTCCTCGGGCGTTGCGAGCCGACCCTCCTCGTAGGAGACGCCGTGTTCTTTCGAGAGCCCACGCTTGATGGCCCGGAGCCGGTCTGCACTCTCGGGGTGGCGTGAGCCGGTATCGTGACGGAGACACACCTCGCGGTAGCCAAATCTCATTCGTAGTACGGCTGGAGTTCGAAGTACGCCGCCACATCTGCCTCCTTCACCGTCCGACGCGCGGCGTGGCGGGTGAGGATTGCCGCCGCGGCCGCGACCGTATCAGCGAACGACTCCAGTTCGGTCGCGAGCGCGACGCGGGCGTCCTTCGAGACGCGATATTGGTCGTCAATTTCGAGGCGGGCGATGCGGTCGATCGGGGCGATAGGGAGTTCAAGCTCGGGGTCTGGGGCGGTCTCGAAGTCGAAATCCTCGACCATCAGGGTCTTGCGCCCGTCAGCGGTGGCGCGCTCAGCCGCGGTCGTCGCCAGCGCCGCACCGCGCTCCTGAATCCGGGCGGCGAGTTCGGCGGCCGCCTCGCCGCTCACGCGCAGTTCTCCTGCGTTCCGACGAATGATGGTGTCTACCGGGGCGAACGGTAGCTCGACGCTCATACTATCTACGAGTGAGCGAGAGTATCTTAAAAGCCCGCTTTTTCCGGTTACTCTCCTGCTTCGATGCGGTTGGCGTCACGCTCTTGCGCCCGCTCGATGAACTCGTCCGGGAGCTCGTCGATTTCGCCCGCCTGCACGCCCCATAGGTGCGCGTACAGCCCGTCCTCCGCGATGAGGTCGTCGTGACTGCCGCGCTCGACAATCTGGCCGTCCTCGAGGACGATTATTTTGTCCGCGTCCTTGATAGTCGAGAGTCGGTGGGCGATGGAGAACGTCGTCCGGTCTGTCGTCAGCCGGTCGAGCGACCGCTGGATGAGCATTTCCGTCTCCGTGTCCACGTCGGAGGTCGCCTCGTCGAGGATGAGAATCTCGGGGTCTTTGAGAATCGCACGGGCGATGGAGATACGCTGACGCTGGCCTCCCGAGAGCTTCACGCCGCGCTCGCCGACTTCGGTGTCGTACCCCTCCGGCAGATTCGTGATGAACTCGTGGGCCTCCGCTGCCTTCGCCGCCTCGACAACCGATTCTCGGTCGGAGTTGAACGTACCGTAGGAGATATTCTCTTCGACAGTGCCGTAGAACATGAAGGTGTCCTGGCTGACGTAGCCGACCTGCCGGCGGAGGCTCGGGATCGTCACGTCGCGTAGATCCTGTCCGTCGATGGAGATGGAGCCATCGTCCACGTCGTACATCCGGAGCAGAAGCTTGAGCACGGTCGATTTTCCCGCACCGGTCGGGCCGACGAGCGCGAGGGTATCGCCGCCATCGACCTCGAAGCTCACGTCCTGAACGATGGTCTCGGTGTCGTCGTAACCGAAGGTTACCTCGTCGTAGATAACCTCGCCGTCCTCGACGACGAGCTCGTCCGCCTCGGGGTCCTCAACGATACGCGACGGCTCGTCCATCAGCCCGAAGATACGCGATGAGGAGGCGCGTGCGCGCTGATACATATTGATAATCTGCCCGAACTGCGCCATCGGCCAGATGAACCGCTGTGACAGCAGGATGAACGTGACGAACTCACCGGGCTGGAGGTCGCTCGTGAACGGCCCGACGCCGTCGCCGAGCACCATCTGCCCGCCGATGAAGAAGGTGAGCACGAAGCCGACGCCCGCGAGCATCCGAAGTCCGGGGAAGAACTTGATTCGCGTGCTGATGGCGTCCCAGTTCGCATCGAAGTAGCCCTGTGATACGTCCTCGACGCGGTCGGACTCGAACGTCTCCGTGTTGGAGGTCTTGATGACTTGGATGCCGCCGAGGTTGTTCTCCAGCCGGGAGTTCACCTTCCCGACCGACGAGCGCACGTCGGCGTACTTGGGCTGGATAGTCTTAATGAAGTAGTAGGTAAACACGCCGATGAGCGGCACGATGACGAGCGTAATCGTCGCCAGCTGCCAGTTCGTCACGAGCAGGATGATCGCGATACCGACGACCATCACACCGAGTCGGAACGCAGAGTTCATCCCGTCGTTCAGGAACCGCTCCAAGCGGTTCACGTCGTTCGAGAGGATCGACATCATCTCGCCGGTCTGCTTGTCGGCGAAGAAGTCCATGTTGAGCCGCTGCATCTTGTCGTAGGTATCCGTCCGTATCTGGTGTTGGATGTGCTGTGAGAAGGAGTTCCAGCCCCAGTTTCGCGAGTAGTGGAACGCCGCACCGCCAAAGAAGGCGAACGCGATGATACCGACGGTGAGATACAGTTGGCCCTGTTCAGTGGCCGGAATCCACGCGTTGGGGACGAACATCAGCGTGTACGGCTGGTCGGCTGCGCCCCGCGCTTCGAAGATAGCGTCAACGGCGACGCCCAGCAGAATCGGCGGTAGCAGATCGAGCGCGCGGGCGACGACACTAGAGAAGACACCGACGACGAACGCGACCTTCTTTTCCCTACCGTACTGCAAGAAGAGCCGTCGCATCGGATTCTCAGCCTTCTCCCGTTGTTCCTCGAACGGGTCGTCTTCGTCTTCGACAGCAGAAGCTCCCATTGTACTGTGGTGGCTACTCGCGCGCAAAAGCGTTCGCCAAAGCCAGATTCGGTAAAGAGACTGATAGAGAGACGTTACCACTCACCGATTTCGACCGTGTCTCCGACCCTCACATCGTGACGCGTCGTCCACTCGTAGTTCACTTCGAGGACGTACTGGCCGTAACCAGGGATACTCGTACTGGTCGCCGTCTTCGCCCTCGGGCGGCTCGGGCGCGTGGTGAATCTTTGTAATCGTCCCGTTGCTATCGATGTAGATGATATCGATACCGAAGTCCATCCCGCGCATTACGTAGGTTCGATTCGCCTCACCACCATACGGAAACAACATACCCCGGTTCTCGGGGAGCGAGTCCGTCTTAGAAAGACCAGTGTACTTCTCTTTTCCTGTCTCCGCGACCGCGACACGTACCGACCCGAGCGTCGCGTTCGTCTCGCTGTCGTAGACGGTGACCGACGTGCGCGCGTAGCCGTCTGCGTACGGTGTGTTCGTCCCAGTTGGGTCATCTGCTGGCGTGGCTGTCGGACCGGCGACCGGCTGGTAGCCGCCGGTCGTCAGGAGTGGAGTGAACAGCCCGGCGGCGTAGCCGACGACGGCCAGCGCGAGGATGATGCCGAGCGCGGGGAAAATCTGTCGGCGATTCATATCTGGAGGTGGGAACGAGAGAGGCTAAGCGTTCCGCCACCGGTGAACGCAAGGCCTATTCGCGCGGGTCGATTTCAGTCGGATAGCGGGTTCGTGGTCTAGTGGTATGACGCCTCCCTTACAAGGAGGAGGCCGGCGGTTCAATTCCGCCCGGACCCATACGATTCTGCGAGGAACGGACGTGACGAGTGAATCGCTCGCCGGACGGAATTGAACCAGGGAAGGCGCGCGCAGGAACGAGCACGTCTTCCCGTGGTTCACATTCCGCCCGGACCCACTTCTGCCGAGCGAAGCGAGTGACTCCAGTTCACATTCCGCCCGGACCCCATAGAAGCGAGTAATCGACCGACAGCACCGCCACCACTCTGATTGCTTGGCTTAGGGGTACAGCACCGCGACCGCTCCCGACACGCGGCCATTCGGCCGCTCTCTCAACCCTTCCCCACGACGCACACGGCTTCGCCGGTGCGTCAGGCCACCGCCACGGTTGCCTCGACGAATCGGTCGCTGGCAGCGATTCTATCACGGATAGAAACGCTTTTTCACGCCCGTCGTGTCGTTCGAACTGAGCCGCCTTAGCTCAGACTGGGAGAGCACTCGACTGAAGATCGAGCTGTCCCCCGTTCAAATCGGGGAGGCGGCATTTTCCTGCGAACTCGTGAGGGAGCAGCGCGACCGAACCGTGACGCAGTGAAAATCCTCCCGACACGATTTGAGTACGGTAGTCGCAGCGCCGAGCAAAGCGAGGCGACCGTCTACCGGCTATTCAAATCGGGGAGGCGGCATACTTTTTCGGCGCGAGCTACGTTGGACAGAGATTACTGAAGATCGAGCTGTCCCCCTCCCCGCGAGCAAAGCGAGCGGGGGCACGGAAGACGAGCGAAGCGAAGTCTGTCCGGAGGTTCAAATCGGGAAGGCGGCATTTTCCTGCGAACTCGCGAGGGAGCAGCGCGACCGAACCGTGAGCAGTGAAAATCCTCCCGACACGATTTGAACACGAGAGTCGCAGCCCCGAGCAAAGCGAGGCGACCGTCTACCGGCTATTCAAATCGGGGAGGCGACATCAGAACCCATCAAAATGCGGGTCTACTCACGTCCCGTAGCAGCGGAATCGAGTCCGACAGGTCGTCCCTGTTCCCACTTGATAGCGAGGATCGCGTCTCGAAGTGAATTGAGTCTGCGCGCTCCTGGTTCGGTGCATCGTAGATTGTGTAATTAGAGCCAGCATCGACCGTTTGACGGCAATACGTCGTCTCGAGATCCAGTTCGAGGCCCGTGGGCAAAGGTCCTTCCGACGAGTCGGCACTGGCGATCGCTTCCCAGTGATCGGTTTCCTGATCGATCCGTGTGAGATACCCGTTGTCGGCGTTGAGATATTGCCTGCCGAGTTCGAGGGCATCACGTGCGTTCTGTTCGAAGGAGTCCTCGTTGCGGAAGATCTCGTATAACTCTTTTCTGGCCTCTTCGGGTACTGTTGTCGCGGTCTTGTCTGCTACTGTCGCGGTCATACTGCCCACACCTCTCGTTCACGCTGTGACGGGACAGAAATTGAGCGTTCATCTCTCTCGGTAGAACGGGGGAGGGGGGAGGAGTGCCATCCATGGTTCAGTCATTCAGGGTCATCTTGGGATTTTTTATGGAGCCGAGTCCGGAGATGGTGAGTACGTACCTTCGGCTACAGCGATCACACGTCGCTGAGGAGTCTAATTTCGCTCCGTCTCCGAACTCTGCGTCTTTTTGGATGGTCTCTCCACAGACGCAATCGAACGTGAGTCCCATAGTGGCACTACGTTGTCCCGCCGTATAGTATCAGTATAAATTAATTTCAGAGAGGATTTTGATTATTCGAGTAACAAGAGGGGCTCCGCCTCGCGATTACGCCGACTCCAGATTGTCGAGTCGCCAGGTGAAGATCGCTTTCAGCACCACGACCAGGCTGTTCGTGTCACCCTCGCCCCAGATGGCGGTCTCCGAGCGCGGATCGGACGCGCTCGCGTCCGTGCCGTTGACGAGCGCGCTCACGAGCGTCTTTCGTCCATCCACCATCATGAGCCGACCGGCCGACGTGTCGGTCCAGACCCAGAGCGATTCGAACAGCATCGCTTCGGGCACCTCGTCTCGGATGCGTTCCTGGACATCGGCGGACACGCCACCGAGCTTGATCGAGACGCCACGCTCCGCCGCCTCGCTCAACCCCTCGATCAGGTCCTCGGTGAGGAGGTCCTCGACGGTCATGAAGACGATCTCCTCCTCGGCCGAAGCGAAAAACTCCAGCAGGCGGTTGGTGACCGCCGCTTGCCCCTCGACCGTCCAGACCCCGCGCTGTTCGGCTTGTCGCTCGGCGGGTTCGAGGTCACCGAGGGCCGCCCGCAGGGTCTCCGCGCGGTGCTGGAAATCGTGTTCGAACGACCGACTTGCCGTTTCGGCGGAGATGGCCCAGAACTGCTTGGGCGACGACTGCTGAATATCGACGACCCCGCGATCGTGGAGTTCGTCGATAGCGTCGTACACCCGGGTTCGGGGGACCTCGGACACCTGGCTCACGTCCCGCGCTGTTCCCGTCCCGAGGCTGGCGAGCGCCACGAACGTCCGGGCAGCGTAGTTGCTCAGCCCGAAGTGTTCGAGTTGCCTGACCGCAACGGTCTGTGGGTCGTCGGTTGTATCGGTATTCATCGAAGTGGTGGGTGTTTTTCTGCTCGAACCCACCACGCGAGGTGGCGGGTCGGCACGCAAACGTAGGGTGGTTGGGACACAGACTGCGCTGCGTGCCTATTGAGAGATCGGGCGTTGACCCGTATAGATGTTTTGTGATTAAGCGGGTGACAATATTATAACAGCAGCAAAACCGATTTGTACGCACTTGATAATGCTTCTAGCTATAGTCACTGAAATCATTACAATAAGATTTACTCGTCCGACGAAATCTCCTCGAATTCCGTCGTACAATCGATGTTGGCACGATCTATCGGCACGCCGAGTTATGCTTCCAGTGACAACACCTATTCGTCTCGGTGTTGTATCCTCAGTCAATTCCCGGACGGTCCTGGGAAGTTGGGACACATGGAACACGAATCAAATACGAACGTGGAAGAAGCAGTTGAACTCCTCCAGCAACTCGGCTTGAAGGAGTACGAGGCGCGGTGCTTCGTCGGCCTGGCGCGTCTCGACACGGGAACGGCGAAGAAACTCAGCGAGATGACGGAGGTGCCCCGGACACGTGTGTACGACGCCATCCGGATCCTTGAGGCGCAGGGGCTCGTCGAAATCCAGCATTCGAGCCCGCAGCAGTTCCGCGCCGTTCCGCTCGAGGAGGCGACCGAGACGCTCCGCGACCAGTACGAGGACCGCGTGGACCGAGTTCATACCGCGCTTGACTCGGTCGAAATGGTCGAAACGGACGACGACGTCTCCGCCCAAGAGATCTGGTCGATGGTCGGCCGGGACGCCATCGAGAACCGGACGGAGCAACTCGTCGAGGACGCGACCGACGAGGTCGTCCTCGTCATCGGTGACGACTCGCTCCTGACCGAGGATCTCGTGGACACCCTCAACGAAATCGGTAACGAGGTGGACCTGCTCGTGGGCGCGTTGACGGAATCTCTCCAGAATGATATTCGAACGGCTGTGCCCGATGCCAAGACGTTCGTTTCGGGCCTAGAGTGGCTCCACGGCGAGAAAAGCACGGTGGATGACACGGCGATCGGTCGGCTCCTCCTCGTCGATCGCTCGACGATCCTGGTGAGCTCGATTATGCCCGATTCGAAGGAAGAACAGGCTATCTTCGGGGTGGGCTTTGGGAACGGCCTGGTCGTGATCGCCCGCCGGCTCATGGCCCAGGGCCTGTTGACTGCTCGTGATCCCAAGCAGTGATCGGTCGGGGTTCTATAGCCCGCTTGACCACGACCCGACGGAACCGTCGGTCGGCTCCTGACCGCTCGATTGATGAAGCCGAGATCTGAGCGGCTGGAGGGTGAGATACTCGCCGTTGTCGATGGATACGCGACAGTCACTGTAAATAAACGAGATTCGTCCTCCCGTACGAGATCGACCGCCGGGCCGCGAGGCGAAGAGCTCGTCTAACGCATCCGGATCGAGCACATCGGCCAGGGGTTGAAGCGAGCACGGTTCACGGCCTTCGACGGCGCTCACCGCCCGTCTCACCGCCGAGGTCACCGACTCGTTCGACCCGATGTCATACTCCATACCCACCGTAGAACGGGAAGAAGCAAACCGATATCGTTTTTCACCCAAATAATTAAAACAAATTACTATCAGGCCGGTTGCGGTGTGTTCATCAGCCACGTCTGTTTCGAGGCTGCTGATACACCTGTCAAAATACAATCAGTGAAATATAAGAATATGTTTCAACTCTTGGTACATACCTGAAATTCGATACATTCTACGATTCCGAGTA
>JAXHLZ010000003.1:0-465384 GCA_034521675.1 Halobacteriales archaeon
TGCCTACAAGGATGGGCTTGTCTTGAACACGAGAGGGTGAGCAGGATGCGGCGAACTGGCGTGTTGTTTGATTGAAGATAAAATTGCTAACCGCGACCCTCCACTGCTTTCGATGGGTAGAACCGCTGATGCGGGTCTATCTGATACCTAGTACGTCAACTTCCCTCTCTCGGGAGAACCGAAAACGATGTGCAGCTGTGTAGAGCAGTATTTTGATTTCTCAATCCCGCTGTTTGTTTGGGAGTACCCCACCGGTGGCGACGCACACGTTGTATTCAGCAAGAGCAAGCTGGTGAGTCTGGCCGGCCATGTTGTAGGCGTATCTGCTATCAAGGCGAGCGTCGCGAACGGCGTTCTGGGACTGGCGGCATCTTTGCTCACCAACAATATTTTATGACATCTGGCATATCTACAACCAATGAACCGTAGCTATGTGTTACAAGTCGGTGCCCTCGCCTTGCTCAGACTCAACTGAGCCACCAGCGTAAACCCCTGGAAACTCGTCAGTTGTCTCTTCAAGCTCTTCGAGGTCCGCAGAATCAATCTTTCCAGCTTTGACTAACGCACCGATCTCTCCGGGTGTCAGTTGGCCCCCCTCACCGTCCTGTACTCTCTCATAGAGCTGATCGACGTTGGGCTCGTATTCGATGTCGATGTCCACGTCGACGGTGTTCGCTCTTCCTGACCATCGACCAGATGTGTCGTAGTTGGCACCGAAGGTAGAGACCGCGCTCTCAGGATCTGTCTCATTCGACCGGTGTCTTGGTCGATTCCGATGAACATGAACGCCAGTATCGACGAGAAGGCAGTGTTGAGCTCCTCGGTATCGAATGCTTCCATGACCTTTTCCCACTCAGTCTGCCCCAGCAAAAGCCAGAGCAGATTGAAGTCGCGGATCCCCTCTATGGTCCGCTCTCGGATCGCTTGGCGGCGATTGAGTTCTGTCTGGTTGTGGCTATAGTCTTTCATCCCACAGAGGTACTCCCTGTCGGTCGGAGAGAGGATACCACGGGGACGGTCCACCGGATGTATTAGCGACTCGCTGGAGAGGTCACCCTCCGCGTCTTCGACACCCGTGAACAGTTCTCGGCTCTTGTCCTGATCCCCGTCACTCATACAAGTCAGAATCCTCCTAATTGGGGATTCTCTGTGTGCCGGAATAATTTTATCGGTGGCGGGCACTCGTCTAGACAAGCGTGGAAGACATCCGACTCAACTCACGGCTCGCGGTCACGAGTACGATAGTCGGAGAAGAAGCCACGCACGAGACCGGGAACAGCCCGGTGCTACGGTACGCAGCGCTCAGCGTTGAATCAGGCGATGTCGGCGAGGCCCCGGCCAAGGAATCCGCCGACATCTGAAGCAAACTTGCGACCGGACAGGCCAACCATGACGGCTGACCATTGCCGGCTACCACCAAGTCGATTTTCGACTAACAAAGGTGTTTCGGGGCTTTCGTCGAAGACCCCCGATCGGTGGGCCTGTCCGTTTGTACTGACCGGGATCGCCCGGCACCGAACGGACTCAATGACCGAATCCCACGATAATACGGAGACAGCAGCACAGCACGATGAACAGACGTCAGTCGAAGAGCTGGTTCAGAGCCATCTCGATACGTTCTCGGAACTCGCCGACTCTGACCTACCGATAGCGGAAGACGCCGAGAAAGCTATCGCGCTGACCGACGGGGAGAAGACCAGTGAGTTGCTCACACGTCGAGCAGCTCGCGCCGGAGCCGAGGCGACTCGTCGAGGAGTTGCCGGAACTCCAACACTGCGCCGGCGAGTTCCGTGTCGGCCTGTGCGGCGGACTCGATGATCGGTCGTCCTGCTCGTCGATGGCGTCCTCGGTCGTCCGGTCGGCGGGAGCGCCGCACCGCGGACAGAACTGGGCGGTCGGCTTGAGCGTCTCGCGACAGTTCCCACAGGTCTTCGGCTTCGACGGCCCGGTGTCGTCGTCCGCTTCCTCGACGTATCCGGTCTCGACCCGGATCTTCTCGTTCCGTTGCCGGTCGGTCGTGTGGTCGTAGGCTTGGAGCATCCGGTCGTCGTTCCAGCCGGCGATGTGTTGGATCTGCTGGGGCTGGAGTCCCTCTCGGGACAGGCGAGTGATTCCGGTGTGCCGGAAGTTGTGCGGGTTCACCGGCTTCTCGATGCCGGCACGGTCGGCGCAGATCTTGAGCATACTGCGCAGCGCGTCGCTGCTGAGAGCACACTCCTCCGGGTTGTCGTAATCGTAGCTTCGGAGGACCGGCCAGAGGGGAGATTCGTCCCGCGGGTCGGGGTGGTTCTGATTGAGCCAAGTACGGAGTTCGGCACGGCTCTGGAGGATCGGGTATCGCTTATCCGGCGCGCCCTTGTGACCGGACCCGTTCGGGTTCGGGGTGAAGTAGGGGCGTTCGGTGTTGAGGTCGTGGATGTCCTTGACTCGGAGCTGAAGAGCCAGGGACGCGCGAGCGCAACTGTCGACCAGGAACTCGATGAGCGCCGGGTCCCGGTGGTTCTTGGTGTGCTGTTTCAGCGCTTCGACGTCCTCGGGTTCGAGGATCTCGTCTTCGTTGACGCGGCTGATGCTCTGGGAGGGCGTGTCGATTCCCTCGTAGAAGCCGAAGTCCCCGTAGTCGGGTTCGTCGTCCAGCCACTCGAAGAAGACCTTGATAGCCGCCTTGTACCCTCTCATGCCGCTGCCGTTGGGTTCGAGTCCGTATCCACCCTGATCCTTCGGCTTGGTGAGGGTCCGGATGAGGTCACGGTAGTCAGATCGATCCATCTCGACGAGGGGGACCGCAGCTCTGTCGGAGGCGCATCGAAGACTACTGAGGTCCCGATACAACGTATTCCGCGCGACGTCCTGGTTACCCTGTCTTTCCAGACGAACGAAGTCGTGGATCGCTTTTCGGTCGGATCCGTCGATATCGCTCTCCTCAAGCAGCTCCACTGCCGATCGAGCTTATTTTGTGTGTTGCTGGCGTCGTCGACGTTCATCGTATATTGCCTAACTCAGGCCATATATTAAGACGTTTTGTCTTAACAAGCGCCAGATGTTCGGCGGCGGTTCCTGACCAACCAGCTCGTTTTTTCTTCTCATCTCTTCTCGATCGGTCAGTACCAACAGAAGGCTCACAATCCGGATTTCGGGTCTGAACGCCGCGTCTTCTTATGACCTCTCCCGAGGATTCCAACCTCGGGCCGGGGTGGTAGACTGCAAACCCTAATATCCCAATCCAGCGGCGCGGTGCCGTGGGATTCCCGCGTCTTCAGGCGCGGGAGGATGTCAACAAAAGCCGCTATCCGTCCATATCGGACGACTATCTCGACGGAGCCGAGGCTTCCGCCGTGTTTGTGGTTGCTGTCGTGAATATCAGTCGCAGGATAACGGTCGCTGACTCCCTCTGTTGTAGTCGCCGACGTGCCGTCCGACTATCTTTAATTAGCGAGAAAATCCCCCCGTTTACGGCGGGTGAGGATGTCACCAGAAACGAGGGAATCGCTGTTCAGTAGCTGACTTCGGCGTCGATTGCGTCCAGTTGTTCCTGATACCGGTTGCGAATCGTCACGATAGTTACGTCCGCTACGTCGGCGACGGCGCGCTGTGTCAGCTTTGGGCCGACGATACGCGAGGCGGCGTACAGCGCGGCAGCCGCGTACCCCGACGGTGATTTGCCGGAGTGGAGGCCGAGATCGGTCGTCTCCGAGATGATGCGAGCGGCCTCTTGCTGGATCTCATCGTCCACATCGAGTTGACTCGCAAGCTGGGGGAGATACGACTTCGGATCGATCGGCTCCAGTGTCAGCGCCAACTCCTGTGAGATGTAGCGGTACGTTCGGCCAATTTCTCGCCGCTCAACCCGCGACACCCCGGTGATGTCGTCGAGCGAGCGCGGAATTCCCTCCTGTCGACACGCGGCGTGCAGCGACGCTGTCGCAACGCCTTCGATGGAGCGACCGCGGATGAGATCTCGGTCGAGCGCCTGTCGGTAGATGACGGAAGCGACTTCACGAACCGACCGAGGGACACCGAGCGCGGAGGCCATCCGGTCGATTTCACTCAGCGCGAACTGGAGGTTGCGCTCGCCGCTCTCCTGTGTGCGGATGCGCTCTTGCCACGTTCGGAGCCGCTGCATCTGATTCTGCTTCTCCTGTGAGAGCGTCCGCCCGTACGCGTCTTGATTCTTCCAGTCGATATTCGTCGTCAGCCCTTTGTCGTGTATCGTCTGTGTCGTCGGTGCACCGACGCGTGATTTCGACTGTCGCTCGGAGTGGTTGAACGCCCGCCACTCCGGGCCCCGATCGATGTTATCCTCGTCGATAATGAGACCGGTCTCCTCGTCTATCAGTTCACCGTCCGCTGTCCGGACGAGATTCTCCGTGTCGATATCGTCGGTTTCTTGTTCTGTCTGTGCTTCGGAGTCGTTCTGCCGTTTTGAGATTCGTGTCATTAGCTCCGGTCGAGGCCGAAGAGGTGTTGTCAACGGCACGTCGCATTAACTGTCGACTCGGGCCCTGACTCCGAGTCGACATACGACAGACTGTACTGACGTGTCGAGGGGTACAACTCGACACAAGTGTCTCACTGTCTAACTGTATTCTACGTTGTCAGTGAATAGACTTATATATTTGTCTGCGGGTCGGACCGCTTCGTCGCCCTCGGTCGCTACCGATGAAAATCCACTTATTGTAGGAGAGTCGGTTGCTAGTAATGAGAGGCTGGGAGAGATGCGCGTAATCGTCGTCGGGGCGGGTGAGGTTGGTTCCAGTATCGCTGCCGACCTATCCAGCGAACACGAGGTGACCGTCGTCGACATCGACGGTGAACGCGTCGAATCGATCAGCTACGGAGAGGATGTCCTCAGCGTCGAGGGAGACGGGAGCGAGATAGAGACGCTCGAAGCTGCCGGCATCGAGGAGGCGGATATGCTCATCGCGTCGACGGACGACGACCGAACGAATATTGTTACCTGCGGGACAGCAAGTATCTTCCCTGACGTGTTCACTATTGCCCGCGTGAAGAGTCCACAGTATCTCCGAACGTGGGAGCGTGGCTCGCGCGTCTTCGGTGTCGACTTTATGGTGTGTACCGATCTGCTTGCGGCTGAGACCATCACCGGCGTCATCGGGCTTGCCACCGCACAGGACGTGGACAGCTTCGCGGACGGCGTCGTGCAGATGGCCGAGTTCGAGATTCCAGCCGAGAGTCCCGTCGCCGGTCAGACCGTGGAGGAGGCAGACCGATTCGATTCGCTCACCTTCGCCGCGATCATTCGTGGCGAGAGCATCATCATTCCGCGCGGCGAGACGAGAATCGAGGGTGACGACGAGGTTGTCGTTATCGGGAGTCCGGAGTCAGCTCGGGCGTTTAGCGCCGCTATCGCCCCGGAGCAGTCCGGGCCGAGCGATATCGTCATCGTCGGCGGAAGCGAGGTCGGCTACCAGACGGCGAAGTTGCTCGAATCGCGTGGCTTCTCGCCCAAGCTGGTCGAACACGATCCCGACCGCGCGCGCTGGCTCGCCGAACAGCTTCCCGGAACAACCGTGATGCAGAGCGACGCGACCGATCGCGACTTTCTCGACCGCGAGAACGTCGGCAACGCCGACGTACTCATCTCGACGCTGGAGAACGACCAGCAGAACCTCCTCGCGTGTCTGTTGGCCGAGCGACTCGGTACTGACCGCACCGTCGCCGTCGTCGATAGCGTTCAGTTTGCAGATATCTTCGAGGCAGTCGGCGTCGATGTGGCTGTTTCGCCTCGGAAAGCGACTGCGGGCGAGATAACGCGGTTCACCCATGGTCGCCACGCGGAGAACATCGCGCTTATCGAGGGGAATCGAGCCGAGGTACTGGAGTTCGAGATCGACGAGTCGGGTGACGCCGTCGGCTGCACGATTCGCGAGCTCGCCGCCGAACTGCCCGACGGTGTCGTCTTCGGTGCAATAACGCGCGACGGTGAACTCACAACTCCACGCGGTGACACGGTGCTTGAAGCCGGTGACCACGTGGTGGTGTTCGCCAGTGCCAGCGCCATCGAGGCAGTCACTGACGTGTTATGAGAGTTGACTGGCGCACAAGTCTGAGCCTTGTCGGAACCGTGCTCAAGGGGCTCGCTGTCCCGCTCGCGCTTACCGCGCTCGTCGCCGTCGCCTACGCCGAATCGCCGACCCCGTTTCTCATCCCCGCTGCCGGCTCGCTGCTCGTCGGTTTCGCACTCGAACGACTGCCGAAGCAGAATCTGTACCCTCGCGAAGCGTTCCTGATGGTCGCGGCGACGTGGCTCGCCGTCGCGCTCGTCGGAAGCGTCCCGTTCCTGCTCGTCGGTACCGGCGGCTTCTCGTCGCCGCTGCACGCGCTGTTCGAGTCGATGTCCGGTATCACGACGACCGGTGCGACCGTTATCCAGGACTTCTCCGTCCATCCACAGGGACTGTTGTTCTGGCGACAGCTACTCCAGTGGCTCGGCGGGCTCGGGATACTGGTGCTCGCGGTTGGACTGCTCTCGCAGCTCTCGGTTGGCGGTGCCCGGCTGATGGAGACCGAGACGCAGACGGAGGACCTCACGAAGCTTGCGCCGCGAATGTCACGCACTGCACGACTACTCGGCTCGCTCTACGTCGCCTTGACACTCCTTCTCGCGGGGCTGTTGTATCTGCTCTTTCTCCTGGATATCGCACCACAGATGGACCTATTCAACGCCGTCTCGCACGCGTTCACGACGCTCTCGACGGCAGGCTTCTCTCCTGAAGCCGGCAGTGTCGGCGCATTCACACCTGCGGTCCAGTATCTCATCACGCTGTTTATGTTCGTCGGTGCGACGAACTTCGTCATCCTGTATGCGCTCACACAGGGAAGAACTGGACCGCTGCGCGACAGCGAGGAGTTCCGCTTCTACACACTGGTCGTCGTCGGTGTGACGGCACTCGCAGCCACGATACTCGCAGTCGATGCCGAGTTCGCTGGTATCGAGCCGACAGTTCGACACGCGCTGTTTCAGGTCGTCTCGATTCTGACGACGACAGGCTACGCCACCGTCGACTTCAACGTCTGGTCGCCGGCAATCAAACATATTCTCTTCTTGTGTATGTTCGTCGGCGGGATGGCCGGCTCGACTACTTGCTCTATCAAGACGTTCCGGTGGCTCGTCGTGCTGAAGTCGTTCCGCCGTGAGCTATTCGTCCAACTCCACCCGGAGGCTATCCGCCCGCTCCGGCTCGGCGGAAAAATCGTCGACGAGGAGACGATACACGACACCACCATGTACATCCTGTTGAGCATCGTCATCTTCGTCCTGTTGACGGTACTCATCGTCGTGGATTCGGGACGAACTGGACCCGGCGTCGGAGAGTTCGAGGCGATGAGTGCGGCCGCATCCACCTTCTTGAATATCGGGCCGGCGTTCGGCGCAGCAGGCCCGTATGGGAGCTACGCCGGCTTCTCGACGGTGAGCAAGTCGGCGATGGTTCTGCTGATGTGGGTCGGTCGTATCGAGATTATTCCCGTCCTCGTCCTGTTGACGCCGCAGTTCTGGCGGGCATAGAGAGACGATGGATTCTTGCTCTCGCCGCCAGTCTGCCCCGGCGTGTCACTTCTGAGTCTCGGCTCCGGTGAGGGGGTCCGCGTCGACTGGCGCACGAGCGCCGCCCTGACCGGTCGCGTTCTCAAATATCTCGCCGTCCCGCTGTGTGTTCCCCTCATTGTCGCCGTACTCTACGGCGAGGATATTCTAACGTTCGCGGTTGCCGTCGTCGCGACGTTTCTGCTTGGTTTTGCAGTCGAACAGTTCGACCCCGACCCCGACCTCGGCGCGCGCGAGGCGCTGCTTATGGTCGCGCTCACGTGGCTGGTCGTTGCCGTCGTCGGTACACTCCCGTATCTCCTCGCTGGGATGGGGACCGACAGCACGCTCGCCCAGCCCGTGAACGCGCTGTTCGAGTCGATGTCGGGGTTCACGACGACCGGCGCGACCGTTATGGGCGATATCTCCTTCGAGCAACACTCACACGCCCTGTTGATGTGGCGACAGCTCACCCAGTGGCTCGGCGGAATGGGTATCGTCGTGCTCGCCATCGCCATCCTGCCCGAGCTTTCCGTCGGTGGCGCACAGCTGATGGACGCCGAGGCTCCCGGCCCCGGCATCGAGAAGCTCACGCCCCGCATCGCTGAGACGGCCCGCGTTCTCTGGCTCGTCTACGCCGGTATCACTGCCCTCGAAATCGTCCTGCTGTTCGCGTTTCATCTGACCGGGCTCGCGCCCGCGATGGATAATCTCGCGGCTGGCACCGACCACGCCGCGGCCGCCTACAACGCCATTGCACACGGGCTGACGACAATGCCGACCGGCGGGTTCTCGCCGGAGGCCCGCTCAATCGAGGCCTTTTCGGCTGCCGTCCAGTGGCTCATCATCCCGTTTATGTTCGCAGCGGGTGTGAACTTCGCGCTGACGTGGCGACTCGTCTCCGGAGAGCCGCGCGCACTGCTCAAGGACGTAGAGTTTCGCGCCTACTCTGGAATCATCGGCGTGCTCTCCGTGATACTCGCTGCGCTCCTGTTCACTGGTGGGGCGGATGTCGGACCGGGCGCGCTCGACTTCTACTCCGGTATCACCGGCAACATCGAGGCGTCGCTGCGTCACGCCGTCTTCCAGGTCCTCGCGATGGTGACGACGACCGGCTACGCGAGCATCGACTTCAACGCGTGGTCACAGCCGCTGAAGTATCTCCTCCTGCTCGCGATGTTCATCGGCGGTTCGGCCGGCTCGACCGGTGGTGGTATCAAGGTGGTCCGGTGGGTAGTCATCTTCAAGAGTATCAAGCGGGAGCTGTTCACCTCCGTCCATCCCGAGGCGGTCTCACCGGTCCGACTCGGCGGGTCGACGGTCGACGAGCGCGCGGTTCGCGGTATCCAGACGTTCACGCTCGTGTATCTCCTCTGCTTCGGGTTCGGCGCGGCGCTGTTGATGCTTGACGCGGGCCGTGCTGGCGTCGATATCAGCGCCTTCGAGGGTATTGCTGCGGCCGCCTCCACCGTTGGTAACGTCGGCCCGGGATTCGGTACGCTCGGACCGATGGGGTCGTACGCTGCGTTCCCCACCCCCTCGAAGCTGCTTATGACGTTTCTGATGTGGATTGGGCGACTGGAAATCCTTCCCGTACTCGTTCTGCTCACCTCGTCGTACTGGCGATCGTAACCGCGCGGTGCTGAGGATTTTAGTCGTCGGACACATAGAGGGAATATGGGAATTCTCTCGCGAGCGTCGTACGTCATCCGGTCGAAGCTCAATACGCTTATTTCGAGCGCGGAAGACCCCGGCGAACAGCTCGACTACTCCTACGAGCAGATGCGTGACGAGCTACAGGACGTCAAACAGGGTATCGCTGACCTGACGACCCAGAAGAAGCGACTCGAAATCCAGAAGCGCCGGCTCGAGGAGAACGTGGAAAAGCACAACGAGCAGGCGCGGGAAGCAGTCAGACAGGATCGGGAGGACCTCGCGCGACAGGCGCTCGAAAAGAAGAAGAGCAAGATGAGCCAGATCGAGGGACTGGAGACACAGATTGCGGACCTCCAACAGACGCAGGATAATCTCGTCTCGAAGAAGGATGATCTCCAACAGCAGATCGAGCAGTTCAAGACCGAGAAAGAGACCGTTAAGGCGCGATATGAGGCTGCAGAGGCCAGTACACGTGTCTCTGAGGCAATGACAGGTGCGGGCGACGAGATGGAAGATGTCTCCCGTTCCATCGAACGAGCGCGCGAGCGAACCGACGATATGGAAGCACGCGCCGAGGCGATGGACGAACTCGAGGGGTCGGGCGCGCTGGAAAACGCGATGGACGATCGCTCGGAGATCGAGAAGGAACTCGAAACAGGCCGTACAGACGCAGAAATCGACTCGGAACTCGACACGCTGCGTAAACAGGAGGGAAAAGGCGAATCTGTCTCCGGATCTGCGGACGCCGAGACCGAGAGTGAGCGTGAGGAGATCGAAGAGACGGATGACGCGAAGACGACAGACCCTGCAGTTGAGGCGGAACTTGAGGAGCTGCAGGAAGACGAGCAGTAGCCTGGCTACCTTGTTGAGCTCGCCCTAACGTCTGGAACGGTACGCCGAAGGGCGGATTTACTCGTCAGCGATGAAGTCCGGCTCGATGGTGCGACTCTCGATTTCGGCGTCCAGGTGGGCGGCAAACTCGTCGGTTACAACGCCGTCGCGCTCGTTCTCGAAGCGGTCACGCACGGAGACGGTGCCGGCTTCCTGCTCATTCTCGCCGACGATGAGCATGTACGGCACGCGGTCGTCGTGGGCGGCGCGAATCTTTCGACCGATGGTCCAGTCGTGGTCGTCGACCTCGACGCGGTGATCGCCGAGTTCGTTCTTGACGCGGTGCGCGTAGCCGAGTTGATCCTCCGAGATGGGGAGAATTCGGACCTGTTCGGGTGCGAGCCACGTCGGGAAATTCCCTTTAAAGTGCTCGATGAGTACGCCCATGAACCGCTCGAACGAGCCGAGCAGCGCACGATGCACCATCACCGGATGGTGTTCCTCGTTGTCTTCGCCGACGTACGTCAGGTCGAGTTCGCGCGGGATATTGAAGTCGAGCTGAATGGTGCCGACGGTCCACTCGCGCCCGATGGCGTCGTGCACGTCGATACCGATTTTCGGCCCGTAGAAGGCCGCCTCGCCGTCCTCGATGTCGAAATCGAGGTTCTCAGTCTCCATCGCTGCCTTCAGCGCGTCCGTCGCGTTCTCCCACACTGCCTCGCTGCCGACGGCTCCCTCGCCGCGCGTCTCTAGCTTGTAGCTGATGTCGAAGCCGAAGTCGCCGTAAATCGTCTGGACGATGCGGAGCGCGTCGCGAATCTCGCCTTCGATCTGGTCCGTGCGGATGAAGGCGTGGCCGTCGTCCTGCGTGAAACCGCGCACACGAAGCAGCCCTGATAGCTCGCCCGACTGTTCGTTTCGGTAGCAGGTGCCGAACTCCGAGAGCCGAATCGGAAGGTCTCGATACGAGTGGGTGGTGTCGTCGTAGATGTGCGCGTGGTTCGCACAGTTCATCGGCTTCAGGCCGTACTCGGTGTCGTCCTGCTCCCAGTTGAACATCTCACCGTTCTCGGTGAAGTTCTCGTAGTGGCCCGTCGGCTTCCAGAGCTCCGCCTTGTTGAGCTCGGGCGTCCACACTTCCTCGTAGCCGAGTTCGTCGTTCTTCGCGCGGATGTACTCCTCCAACTCGCGGCGAATCGCCATCCCCGGCGGGTGGAAGTGGACACAGCCGGGTGAGTGGTCCGGAATCGAGAAGAGGTCCATCTCGGAGCCGATTTTCCGGTGGTCGCGCTCTTCGGCCTCCTCGCGCATCTGGATGAACTCCTCCAAGTCGCCCTCCGACTCGAAGGCCGTCCCGTGGACGCGCGTGAGAGTGTCGTTCTCCTCGTCGCCGCGCCAGTAGGACGACGAGACGTTGAGCAGCTTCACCGCGCCGATTTTACCGGTCGATTCGACGTGGGGGCCCTGACAGAGATCCTCCCAGCCGTCCTGCACGTAGAAGGAGACCGTCTCCTCGCCGGCGGCTTCGGTCTCCAGAATCTCGCGCTTGTACTCGTTGTCCTCGAACGTTGCGAGCGCATCTTCGCGCGAGCGCTCGACGCGTTCGATATCGTAGTCTGCCTCGATTATCTCTGCCATCTCCGACTCTATTTCGTTGAGATCGGCTTCGTCGAGGTCGACGTTCGTCACGTCGTAGTAGAAGCCGTCGTCGGTCGACGGGCCGATGGTGAGTTTGGCATCGGGGTGAAGTCGCTGGAGTGCCTGCGCGAAGACGTGGGCTGCGGAGTGGCGCAGCACCTGCAGATACTCGTCGCTCTGGTCGGTGACGATGACGAGTCGGTCGCCGTCTTCGACCTCGTCGTGTTTGTCGGCGAGCTCGCCGTTGATGATACCTGCCACCGTATCGGCCCCGAGTCCGGGACCGATTTCGTACGCTACGTCCTCGACACTCGATCCCTCAGGCACCGTCAGCTCGGAGCCATCGGGAAGCGTGACCGTCACGTCGCTCATATGTGTTGGAAACCGGACGCGCCGTATAAGCGTTTAGAGATACTCGCCAGCTCACAGTAGCTTTAATCCCGGAGGAACGATAGTCTCGACCAGATAGAAGCTGTGTCGGCGGTGTGTATCGGCGACACACTCCTAATACGTATGAACGAGACAGATCGGGAGACGTTCGATGCGGTCGTTGAGGCCCTCGATACGTGGAACCCGTACCACGCCCAGACCGGTCTCTCTCAGCTTGCCAGACAGTATCTGGAGCGGACGCTCAACGACGGGCGGAGTCGCCGCGACCGACGGCGTATCAAGCGTGGCAGCGGTGGACTCGCCGTAGACCTCGTCGTCGACGAGACCGTCGCTATCGTCCTGTTGGAGTCGCCCAACGGTTACAACGGCCGGCAGGTCGCCGCTCGGCTGAAATCCATCAGCGAACGGTTTCCGTATCTCGTTACCTACTGGTGGAACAACAACAGCTTCGACTCCAACAGCCACCGGGCGCTCAACCGCCGGCACACCCCGTCGACGCTCGGTGTCCGTGACCTCGCACAGCTCTCCCGCGACAACGCGCCCGCAAAGCCACACACGCGGCTGACCCGACAGCTCATCACCCGGAGCGGTTTCTTCGCGCTCGTCGCCCTCGCGTCAGCAATCACCCTCGCGGTCGGCATCTCCGTCTCGCCGCTCGAAACGACGCTCACGCGCGGGCTGTTCGTCGCGACGGGAATGCTGTTCATTTTCGCGACCAGTATGGCCGCCGCGCTGGCCGTCGACTGATACTGCTGGACGTACCGATTTGACTCGTCTTTCTACTTGTAGCCGATTTCCGGTCGCAACTCCGAATTCGACTTCGCGAACGTCCCGGAGCCACGGGCAATCTGGTTGCCCTCGTCGTCGTACGCGACGGCCTCGCCGATGAGCTGGCGAGGATTTTCGTTGACGACCCGCCCTTCGGCGCGAATCTCTCCCTCCGAGACGGGGCGCGTGAGGTGGATATTGAAGTTCGTCGTGAGGACGAACACGTCCTCGATGAGCGAATTGACGGCGAAGAACGCCGCGTCGTCGAGCACTTTGAAGTAGACCGAGCCGTGGACGCCGCCGGCGGCGTGGAACTGCTTCTCCTGTACCGGGACCGTTACTGTCGCCTCTCCTTCGCTGATATCGATATCGGCGTCGTATTCGTCGCTGGTCGGGGAGGAGAGATACATCCGTTCGAGCTTCTCGCAGTGTCCCATACGGGAGTCACCGACGACCGGGCCAAATCAGTTCCGACGTGCGCCCGTCCCGACGACGCCCGTGACGCCCTTGTAGCTGAGTTCGACGACGACGTTCTCGCTGTCCGTCTGGACGCCGCGGGCGATTTCGAACGGCTCGGCGAGCGCCATCGATATCCGCTCGGAGGAGGCGTTCACAGGACGGCCTCCAGCAATTCGTCCACGCCGTCACGAATCGGGTCGGCCACCGGTGCGGTGAGCTGTGCGCGGTAGCGCTTCTTCGCGTCGGTCGCCCCGCGTTCGTCGAGATGGGCGGTGTTGAGCGCGCCCGCAACAACCTCGGTTGGTGCGACCGACTCCGCCAGCGACTCGTACAGCTCGGCGACGTAGCCGGGGTTCGGTATCTCGAACGATTCGTAGCCGTGGATGTGGTCGCGACCCGCCTCGTGACACAGGACGAGCGAGTCGGGCATCGCCCCGTGCAAAATCCCCAGTGTCACCGGCGAGTACGCCGGGTGGACGATGCTTCCCTGTCCCTCGACGAACAGATACTCGTGGTCGCTACGCTCCTCGACCATTCGCTCGACCGCGCCGGCGGTGAAATCACTCACGGTGCGGTCGACCGGAATCCCCCACTCCTCAACGATGATGCCCGTCTGTCCAGTCGGAATGAAGCCGGCGTCGATGCCGCGATCGACAGTCGCTTCGTACAGTTCGCGCGTGGTCGTCATCTTCCCCGTCGAGCAGTCCGTGCCGACGGTCGCAATAATCTCGGTGTCCAGTTCGCGAGCGATCCCCTCTGCGACGGTCAGATCTTCCGGCGGTCGACGTACGTCCCACAGCTCTACGTCGTGTTCGCCCGCGAGGCGAGCGAACTCGGGGTCGTCGTCGAGGAAGTAGTGGAGTCCCGACACCACGTCAGCGCCGGCCTCGATGGCGTCGATCACGTCCTCGCGCCACGTCTCGTCGAATCCACCACCGATTGGCGCGATACCGATGACGAGCGCGTCGAACTCGGGCGCATCGATGCTGCTGGCGACGATCGGTGCATCTGCCACACCGGGGAAGTAGTCTGCGACGCGGGCGTCGGGGTCATCAGCTGCGATGTCGCGATCGAGGACAGCGACCACCTCGGCGTCAGCGTATCGGAGGACACCGGTGGCGGTCTTCGCGCCGTCGGGAAAGCCACCGTGTGCGAGCACCGCAATCCGTCGTGTCATACCGTGTTGGACCTTCTCGGTAGGCAAAAATCCCGCTGTCACCCCTTCATAGCGCGAACAGCTGAGCGCTCCAGAAGTCGCGGACGGCGCTGTCGAGAGCCGTCTCTGGGTCGCCCGTCGCGTCGACGCTCGCGGTCGCGTCGGCGTCGAACTCACCGAGCAGCGTGGACTCGCCGGCGACGTAGACGCGGTCGGTATCCGCCTCGTCGATAGCCTCGCGACACCGGCTCACGTGGTCGCGAATCTGCCCGTCGCGGATGCGCTCGAATCGCCCCTGCGAGAAGCCGCCTTTCGAATGGTCGGACTTCACGTCGGTCGTGAAGCCGGTCAGCGAGACGCGCTCAGCTCCCTCGTAGACGCCGAGTGCGAAGATGTCAGAGCGAACGAGCGCGAACGCGAACCGACCCGTCGGTCGGAACCACGACGCTTCTACGTCGAACGAATCGGTCCACTCGGCACGCTCCTCGGGCAGTAGCGCCGGTCGAAGCGCGACACTCACGAGGTCGGCATCGTCGGCGTAAACGACACACGGCGCGGCTCGTGCGACGAGCGGTGCGCGGTCGCCGAACTGCTCGCGCACCGGCTCGGGCAGGTCGTGTTCGTTGGTCACGACGGCTGTGAGCGCGCCCTCGGGACCGGTCTCGACGCTTCGGAGTCGAGCGAGTACCTCGTCGCGGCGGTCACCAGTGAGCGTCTCTGTTCGGCGGAACTCCCGGCGCTCGTCGCCGGCGTCTCCGACGCGGCCTTCGAGGTCGGCGATGCGGTCGCGCAGCCGATTCAGCTCGCGTTCGGCCTCCTGTTTTGCGGCGACGGCGTCGCTTCGGCGCTCGCTTTCGGCGTCGCGCTCGCGTTCGAGGTGGTGGACCTGCTCTTCGAGGTCGGCAATGCGCTCTTTCAGTTTCGTACGGCCGAGCAGGTCATCGAGCATACTCTGCGTTTGCTCGCTGTGCGTCAAAACACTGGTGGGAGACCACGAGACTTACCCCAGCCACGGTGGGAGTAGGGTCGTGGGACTGTACGATCGGTATCTCTCGGCGCGGATTCGGCTCGCCGACGCATCGCTGCCCGAGCAGGTCGCACTCGTCATCACGGAGCGGGATCTGCTGGAACCCGGTGCGTACGAGACGCTCACTGACCTCTTCCAGTGGGCGTTCGACTACGGTGCCGACCGCGTGACCGTCTCCGTCAGCGTCCTCGACGCCGACGCGATTCCGACGCTCCGAACGTCGCTCGAATCCCTCGATATACCCCGCGAGCTGGCCATTCGAGGGCCGGACGACGACGACCCCGCGGACGCTCCCGTACAGGTCGCTATCGGGCTTGGCGGGCGCGAGGAGTTCGCCACTGCGGTCCAGGGCGTCGCCGAGGCGGTCGAGGCCGGTGATCTCGATCCCGAGAATATCAACGAATCAACTATCGAAGACCGACTCCTGTTTTCCGAGGCTCCCGACCTACTCATCAAGACCGGTGCGGAACGGCTCTCGGATTTTATGATTTGGCAGTCGGTCTACTCGGAGCTGTACTTCACGGACGTGAACTGGCGGGACTTCCGAAAACGAGAGTATCTGCGTGCGCTCCGCGAGTATCAGGACCGTCAGCGGAGATTCGGTCGGTAGCCGAATTCTGTCGTGAGAACTACCGTCTCAGTCGGCGCTCGGCTCGACCTCGGCGTCGAGTTTCGGTTTGTCGTCGGCCCCAACCCGGAGGACGCGATTCGCCTCTCGAAGCTCGTTCCCGCGCAGCGACTCCACGAGCGTCCGTGCGCGCTGTGTACGGGTTGTCCGCCACGACGCCTCCCGAGACTCGTATGTGCGAATCGCCCGAAGAAAGTCGATACGGCGGAACTCCGGCCAGAACGGTGTACAGAAGAAGACGGCGGCCTCGTTGCCGTTGGCGTGCCACGGTAGGAAGTTCGAGGTGCGCTCGTCGCCGCCCGTCCGGATGATGAGGTCCACGTCGCGAGTGGGCTGGGTGGTGAGCCGGTGGTCGAGTTCGGCGGCATCGATATCATCGGTCGCGAGCTCGCCCGCCTGCACGTCGCGTGCGACCTCGCGGGCTGCTCCAAGCAGTTCTGCGCGCCCGCCGTACGCGAGCGCGATGTTCAACTGGAGACCGTCGTAGCTTGCGGTGCGGTCGTGGGCGTAGCGGACAGCCTCACGCACCCGCGCTGGAAGCTCGTCCGTCTGACCGATAGCGCGAATTCGCACCTCGTCGGCGTGAATCTCGTCGCTGTCGGCGAACTCGTACAGCTTCTGCTCGATAAGATCGAACAGCGATTCGAGTTCGTCGTCGGGACGCTCGAAGTTCTCCGTCGAGAACGCATAGAGCGTCAGCTCCTCGATGCCGAGGTCACGACACCACCGGAGCAGAGACTCGGTCGTTCGTGCCCCGGCGTGGTGTCCCTGACTCTCCTCGTCGCCCTGTGAGCGAGCGTAGCGACGGTTGCCGTCCTGGATGACGGCGATATGGCTGGGCGTCGCGTCGATACCGTACTCTAGCAGTCGCTCGTACAGCGACCCCACGGCTCGACGGAGCGGCGTCGTCATTGGATTTTATCTGCCGCGTGGGCGTCAGTCTTGTGACCGATCGAATTCGGTACGCACCCGGTGGCTTTTTATGTACGTCTCTGTATCCTTCAAACGCAATGGCGACAGGAACTGTTGATTTCTTCAACGACACTGGCGGCTACGGATTTATCGAGACCGAGGACGAAGACGAGGACGTGTTCTTCCACATGGAAGACGTCGGCGGCCCGGACCTCGAAGAGGGACAGGAGGTTGAGTTCGACATCGAGCAGGCCGACAAAGGCCCGCGCGCGACGAACGTCACCCGACTGTAGCACAGGAGTGTCACGGTAGCGGCTTCAGACTGCGGCGGCGTGTTTCTACGGCGTCGATACTAGCCTTCGAGCATCCGCTACGCCCGCGCGTATCGGTGGCTGTTTAGTGGCGACGCTCCTCTCTCCTCTATGAACGACGTAACCGACCGTGACCTCTACCAGCGGGCGAAGGCCCTGCTTGAGCCCGGCGATATCGAACTGAACGGTCTCATCGTCCACACCGACCTCACGGGCGAGGAGGAGCCGACGCTCCATCAGCTCACCCTCGAGGTGGGCGAGACCATCGCCGAGCACGCCGGTTTCGACCCCGCCGACACGTACGTCTACTCCGGCAACGACGACGCCGACTTCGGCGTCAATCAGCATCAGGGCCGCACCCTCGAAGACGACGCGTTCGTCTGGGAGTGCCAGCAGCTGATGCGCGAGAACCACTACGAGGTCGTCTTCTACTACGAGGCCGACGCCGACCAGGACGGCATCATCGCTGCCCTCGACGAGGCAGGACTCGACGTGACCAGCGTCCTCGGCGAGTAGCCGGTGGCGAGGGGCTTATCCTTCGGTAGCCCCCAGTTACGGCAATGACTCGCGGCCCCGTCGACTACGAGTTCGACCGTCTCGACCGCGCAATCGTAAACGCCTTTCAGGGTGGATTTCCGGTCGTCGAGGACCCGTTCGAGCCAGCGGCTGCTGCGCTCCGCGACCGCGGCGTCGATATCGACGCTGCTGAGCTCCACACTCGACTCACAGAGATGGTGGACGCTGGCGCGCTCTCGCGGTACGGCGCGCTCGTCAACGCCGAGGAAATCGGTGGTGCTGCCTCGCTCGTCGCACTCCACGCCCCCGAGGAACGCTACGACGAAATCGCCGAGCAGGTGAATGAGTTCCGCGAGGTCGCCCACAACTACGAGCGCGAACACCCGTTTCTGAACATGTGGTTCGTCGTCTCCGTCGCCGATAGCGACGGCGTGACCGACGTGCTCGACCGCATCGAGGAGCAAACCGGACAGGAGACGTACGATATGCCGAAACTGCGTGAGTTCCACGTCGGTGCGAAGTTCCTGCTCGACGGGCCGATTCCCGACGGCGATATCGATCTCTCACAGCTCGGTCCGGACGTGACGCCGACCGGTCGACAGTCGCTCACGCCCGACGAGTACGACCTCGTGATGGCGATTCAGGGCGGCTTTCCGACGACGCGAACGCCGTACGCCGACATCGCTGCTGACCTCGATACGCCCGTCTCGTGGGTCCTCGAAACGATCAAGCGATTCAACGCCGAGGGGAAGGTGCGTCGGGTCGGCGTCATTCCGAACCACTACGCGCTCGGCTACACGGAGAACGGGATGACCGTCTGGAACGTCCCCGACGACCTCGTCGACGAGGTCGGCCCCGTGGTCGCGGAGCTGGAGTTCGTCACCCACTGCTACCGTCGCCCGCGCCACGAGGGAGTGTGGCCGTACAACTTCTTCGCGATGACGCACGGGCGCGACGAGGCCGAGAGTGACCGCCGCATTCAGCAGGTTCGCGACGTGATGGCGGAGTACTGGGACGTTGACGACGACGAGTGGGACTCGCTGTTCTCGACGCGCATCCTGAAGAAGACGGGTATCAGACTCGACGAGCGTGCGAAGGCCAACACGGTCGAAACAGAGGAGACGGCGTGATTCCGCTCCTACACGACTTCACCGGCGAGACGGTGCTCGTCTTCGGTGGTGGCGGCGTCGGCGCGCGCAAGGCCCGGCGGTTCACCCGCGAGGCGCGAGTGGTCGTCGTCGCGCCCGACTTCGCCGACGCCGACTTCGGCAGCGCGGCGTTCGTCCGGGAAGCCCCTGAGCCCGCCGACATCGCGGGCTGGCTCGACCGGGCAGAGCCGGCACTCGTCGTCGCGGCGACCGACGATACGACGCTGAACGCGCGCATCGAGGCCGACGCCCGTGAGCGAGATATTCTCGTCAATCGGACTGACACCCACGGTGAGCGCGACCCTGGCAGCGTTGTCGTCCCTGCGACCGTGCGCGACGGCGAGGTCGTCGTCTCGATTTCGACGGGTGGAAGCGCGCCTGCACTCTCGAAGTATCTGCGCGAGCAGATCGAGACAGATATCGAGCACGCGGGCGAGATGGCGACGCTCACGGGCCAGATTCGCGACGAACTGCAGGCCGATGGGATCGATCCGTCGCGCCGCCGGGATGCGGTTCGGGCGGTCGTGCGAGATGAGCGGGTTTGGAAGCATTTAGGTACAGGAGGTGCCAAGGCTCGCCAACAAGCCGATCGCGTCGTTCGCGACATAGTAGGTGATATCACGTGACTGACTCTGCGCTCATCTCCGGTGTTAGCGTCTCCCACAGCACCGCATCTATCGACGATATCGAAGCCGTCTGTTCGCTGAGCGAAGGCGAGGCGGTCGAACAGCTCGCCGCCAAGCAGGATGTTGAGGAAGCGTTCGTCCTTCAGACCTGCAACCGAGCGGAAGCGTACGTCGTCACCGACGACGAGGCGCGTGGCCGCGAGGTACTCGCCGAGTACGCCGCTGCCGCACCGGCCGATGCCGCCCGCAACCTCGATCACGAAGATTCGCTCGAACAGTTGCTTCGGGTCGCCTGCGGGCTCGAATCGCTCATCGTCGGCGAGGATCAGATTCTCGGTCAGTTCCGGAGCGCGTACGACACTGCTCGGACCGTCGGTACGATTGGTCCAATTCTCGACGATGCACTCCTCAAGGCGCTCCACGTCGGCGAGCGCGCCCGCACCGAGACGGCCATCAACGAAGGCGTCGTCTCGCTCGGCTCCGCCGCGGCTCGACTCGCCGGCACCGAGTGTACCCTCGCGAACGCGACCGCCCTCGTCGTCGGAGCCGGTGAGATGGGGACTCTCGCCGCCCAGTCGTTCACCGACTCCGCGGCCGAGGTCGTCATCGCGAACCGGACGCAAGAGCGGGCTGACCACGTCGCAGAGACGCTCGATGGCGACGTGTCCGCAGTCGGCCTTGACGCGCTCCCTGTTGCCGTCACGGAGGCGGACGTCGTAGTGACCGCAACCGGCTCCTCGACGCCCGTGCTCGACGGCGAAACGCTGCTCAACGCCGGCGAGACGTTCATCATCGATATCGCCCAGCCCCGTGACGTGGCCGCGAGTGCGTCGGGCGTCACCGGCGTCGACGTGCGCAACCTCGACGACCTGCGCTCACTCACTGACGCCACGCTCGCCTCCCGACAGGCCGCCGCTCGCGAGGTGGAGGACATTATCGAAACCGAACTCGACCACCTGCTCGCCCAGTACAAGCGCAAGCGAGCCGACGAGGTCATCTCCGCGATGTACGAGGGAGCCGAACGTATGAAAGAACGCGAGCTCTCGACGGCGCTCTCGAAGCTCGAGGATGACGGACTTACCGACGACCAGCGAGCAACCGTCGAGGCGCTTGCTGACACGCTCGTCTCACAGCTGCTCGCCGCGCCGACACAGAGTCTCCGCGCCGCCGCCGAGGAGGACGACTGGACCACCATCCACACCGCGCTCCAACTGTTCGATCCGACTGACGATGCGCCGAGTCAGCTGGCCAACGCCGAACCGGACGAAATTCCCGACGCTGTCCGACAGCAGATGCCCGCTGCGGTCCTCGATAAGCTCGGCGTCAGTAACGACTGATGTGGCCGCCGGGAAGCCACGACTCGCTTCTCGACGACGCGCGTTCATACGCCGATAGCGTCCCGCTTCCCGTCGACACCGACGCGCTCGCGTGGGAGATATCGACCCGAGCGAAGCGGCGGGCCGGTGTGTGTCGGTACGACGGCGAGGAGATTACGATTCGACTGGCGTGGCGCGCCGCCGAGCAGTTCGACCGCGAGGAGTTCGAGCGGGTCATTCGCCACGAGCTCATCCACGCGTGGGAGTACCAGACGGCGGGTGAGGCGAGTCACGGTCCCCGATTTCGCGAGCAAGCCGACCGGCTCGACGTGACCATCACCTGTCCGACGTTCACGACGCCGCGGCTCCGGCTCGACTGCACGAACTGCGCGTGGAGTGCTGACCGCCACCGCGCGTCGGCAGTCGTGACCGACCCCGAATCGCGCCGCTGTGGTGCGTGTGGCGCGCGCTACGAGGTGGAGCATCTCGCCTCGGGCGAGCGGTGGCGGACCGCGGCCGGCTACCGCGGCGCGCGTGAGCGAATCACGTCCTGGTGATCAGAAGCCGCGACGGTACTGGCGTGGAACCGGTAGCTCGGCACCAAGCTCCTCGGCGGCGTGCAGCGGGAAATTCGGATTGTAGAGGTTCTGGCGCGCCTGTAGCACGAGGTCAGCGCGTTCGTTGCGGACGAGCGCGTCGGCTCCTTCGGCGGTGTTGATTGCACCGACTGCGCCGACGACACAGTCCGTGTCGGCGAGTGCCTCGCGCACCTCTTCGGCGTACGGCACCTGATAGTGCGGGCCGGTGTGTGGAAGCTGCTGGTCCGGGTGGTTCGCACCAGCAGAGATGTCCAGCATATCGGCACCGTCTTCAGCCAGCAGAGGCGCGAGTCGGGCCGTATCCTCGACCGTCCAGTTCTCCTCACCCATCCAGTCGGTCGCAGAGAGCCGGACGAAGACGGGCTTGTCGTCGGGCCACACCTCACGCACCGCACGGGTCACCTCGCGGACGAGTCTGGTCCGTCCCGCGAAGTCGCCGCCGTACTCGTCACCGCGCGTGTTCGTGAGCGGGGAGTAGAACTCGTGGAGAAGATAGCCGTGGGCGGCGTGGACCTCGGCGGCCTCGAAGCCAGCATCGAGCGCGTGTTCTGCCCCCTCGCGGAACGACTCGACGACGCCCTCGATTTCCTCGATGGTGAGCTTGTGCGTGTCGAGTGGCTGATCGTACGGGTACGGATCCTCGGTCGGGCCGACGGGGGTCCAGCCGTCCTCGTTCGCGACGGTGGTTCGGCCGCCGCGGTCAGCCGGCCGGTACGTCGAGGCCTTCCGACCTGCATGCGCGAGCTGGATGGCCGGCGTCGCACCGTGTTTCTTGATGAACGCCGTCGTCTCGGTGAGCGCGTCGGCGTGTTCCTGCGACCAGATACCCAAATCCTGTGGTGAGATGCGACCGCGTGGCTCGACTGCGGTCGCCTCGCTGATGATGAGGCCCGCGCCGCCGGTGGCTCGCGAGCCGAGGTGCACTTTGTGCCAGTCGGTCGCGAGCCCGTCCATCTCGTCACAGGAGTACTGACACATTGGGGAGACAGCGATGCGATTCCGGATGGTCGTGTCGCGCAGTTCAAGTTCGTCGAAGAGATGCGGCATACCCGCCGTTCACGCGGCACGGAGAAAAGCCGGGCGGGTTCGGTCGATACTGCCGGCACAAACGGTTGACTCTTTATCCGTCGTCGAGAGACGCGCGTATGGGAAAACAGCCGCATCTGCTCGTCGAGGAGGGAGACGTGAACGATATCGCACTCGTGCCGGGCGACCCGGGCCGCGTCGAGCGTATCGCAAGCCAGTGTGAGAACGTCGAGACCGTGGCCGAGAACCGCGAGTACACAGTCGTCAACGCCACCTACGAGGGCCGCGAGCTGACTATCTGCTCGACGGGTATCGGCTGTCCGTCGGCTGCAATTGCCGTCGAAGAGCTGGCACGCGTCGGCGTCGAGACGTTCATCCGCGTCGGCACTATCGGCGCGCTCCAGGAAGATATCGAGGTCGGTGATATGATCGTCGCGACCGGTGCAGCGAAGGAGGAGGGCACTTCGAAGCGCTACGAGTCCGAGACCTATCCCGCCGTCCCGGACTACCAGACGCTTACCGCGCTCGTCGACGCGGCGGAGGCGAACGACGAGGAGATTCACGTCGGCCCCATCGTCAGGACGACGCCTTCTACAACGAGTCAGATCAGTACGTCGCCGACTGGAACGAGGCGAATCTGCTCGCCATCGAGATGGAGGCCGCAACGGTGTTCTCGCTCGCGCGCCGACGCGGGCTCGCCGCGGGTGCAATCTGCACGGTCGACGGCAATCTCGTCGCCGGCACACAGAAAGGAGCCGACTCCGACGAGGAACTCCCGGAGAAGGCGAAGAACAACGTCGAGCGCGCGATCGGTATCGCGCTCGATGCCGCGAGCGACCTGTAGAATTATGTAACGCTACCCGCCTCCAGATTTCGAAGGTGGGCCGGTCTTTTCGGCTCCTCGCGGGCTATCGCGAGCGTTTAGTCGGTGGCGGACGTCCGAGACGGCGATGGGTGTCAGCGACCGGCTACGTCGGCTGCTCGCCAGACTGCGCCGCGTTGAGCGACGCGAACTCGCTGAGTTCGCCGCGTGGCTGGAGACGACGAACAACCTCGTCCATCTCACGGGAGTGGTGGCGGTTCCAGTGCTCATCATCGTCGTCACGATGGTGTCAAACAGTGTCGATCTGCTCCCGTTCGTGCTGTTCCCGCCCTTGGCGTCGGGGACGTTCACACTCTTCTCGGACCCAGAAGGTCGGTACGCCGACCCGTGGCGATTCACAATCGGACTGACCGTCGGCGCGCTGTGTGGCTCCCTCGCGATCGTGGCCACGATGACGTCCGGGACTATTGCCCCTGGCTCATGTGCAGACGTTGTCCGTCGTTTCGCCACTCGCGGCCGGACTCGCGGTCTTTCTCACCGCCGCCGTCACGTGGGCGTTCGACATCGAAGAGCCGTCGGCGTTCTCGACGGCGCTGCTCGCGCTGTTGATTCCGACGAGTACAGGGATGCCGTACCGGCCGCTCGTCCTGTACGTCGTCTTCACCGCCGCCGCGAGTGCGACCGTCGTCAGCGCGTTTGTCCTCTGGCGCGATACCATCTACGAGCGACGCGCCGATATCCTCTATCGCTCCACCGAGAGCGCAAACCGCGTACTCGTGCCGAGTCTCGGCGACGAGACGACCGTCACCGCGATGCTCGCGGGATGTATCGCCGGCGAGACGGGCACCGTCGTGTTAGTCGACGTGGTCGACTCCGAGACGGTTGCGAGCGCCGAGCGCGACCTCCTCCGTGACTCGGCTCCGAGTGCGACGGCCGCTCCCGACGACGCGGCTACCCGACAGGATGCCGCAACGCTCGGGCTCGATACGCCCGAGACGGACGAGTTCGACCCCGCCGCTGTCGCCGCCCCCAGCGCCGCTCGGCTCGAAGGGCTCGCCGCCAGCGTCACCGCCGCGACCGGCGCGCAGTGCGAGCAGGTCGTTGCGACTGGCGAGTCACCCGCAGAAGTCATCGACGCGACAGCGCTTGAACTCGACTGCGACCTCGTCGCGACAACCTACGAAGAGAGCGATGGGCAGCTGTCGCCGTTCATCACATCGCTGTTTCGCGGCTCCGTTGACGTGCTCGCACACGAACCGGTCGATCGTCACCGCCGCGAGTGGTCGACGGTGCTCGTCCCGGTGCGCCGGGCCAGTGACGTGGCTCACGAGATGCTGGCGTTTGCCGGCCGACTCGCCGAGCCGGGTGGTGTCACCCTCGCTACCTGCATCGGCTCCGAGGGTGACCGTCGCCGCGCGGAGTCGATGCTCGCGAATCTGGCGGAGACCTGTGAGTTCGACGTGGAGACGCGCGTCTCCAGACAGGAGGTGGAGCCGTTCATCGAACGCACCGCTCCGCGATTCGACCTCGTACTGATGGGTGCCTCACGCGACCGGTCAACGGCATCGAGAATCGTCTCGCCGCCGACGTTCAAGCGCGTCGGCGAACTGGAGGCGGATATGGCCGTCCTCGACAGAAACGTCCGGTATTAGATGCCGCGACCCTGCAGCTTCTCGTCCTCGTCAAGCAGGGCGTTCGCCTGGCCGGACATCCCCTTTCCGGGCGATTTGGCGATCTCCTTCAGCGTCTCCGGGTCGTCGTAGTTGTTGACCGCCGCGACGATAGCCTCGCCCATCGCCTCGGGGTTCTCTGCGCCGAAGATACCCGAGCCGACGAAGATGCCGTCACAGCCGTGTTGCATCATAAGCGCGGCGTCTGCCGGGGTTGCGATGCCGCCCGCGGCGAAGTTGACGACGGGGAGCCGACCCATATCGGCGGTCTCGTGGACGAGCTGACGCGGTGCGTCGTTCTCGCGTGCCCACTCGTCGCGCTCCTCGTAGTTCATGCCCGAGAGCATCCGGATGGAGCGCTGGATGTTGCGCTGGTGGGTGACGGCCTGATTCACGTCGCCGGTGCCGGCCTCGCCCTTCGTGCGAATCATCGCCGCGCCCTCGTCGATGCGCCGGAGCGCCTCGCCGAGATCCCGCGCGCCACAGACGAACGGCGCGGTGAAGTCGCGTTTGTCGATGTGGTAGCGGTCGTCGGCCTGCGTGAGCACCTCGGACTCGTCGAGCATATCCGCGCCGGCGGCTTCGAGAATCTGCGCCTCGGCGGTGTGGCCGATGCGGCATTTCCCCATCGTGGGGATGGAGACCTCCTCGATGACCTCCTCAAGTGCGCCGGGGTCGGCCATCCGTGCGACGCCGCCCCGCTTGCGGATATCAGCGGGGACGGACTCCAGATGCATCACGGCGACCGCGCCCGCGTCCTCGGCGATGCGGGCCTGCTCGCGGCTCACCACGTCCATGATGACGCCGCCCTTCTGCATCTTCGCGAACCCGCGCTTCACGAGGTCCGTCCCGCGTCGGAGCTCTTCGATATCGGTCTCTGACATACCAAACAGTAGGAGTCTCACTCACTTAATCCGTGTCCTTCCACCGGCGATGAGCTCCGGTCTTCGCCGTGTCGCTGTCTCCCGGTCGCTCTACCCCCGCGTATGGCTGACTCGCTCGGCGACCGACTGAACGTCCTCGCGGCCCGCGCGCCGGGCGGCGATATCGACCTACCCGAGCGCGACCTGCCGTGGTATCTCGCCCCTCTGCCCGACTGGCTCGCCGCCTTCGGGCTTCGGCTCGCGTGGCCCATCGCGATTATCAATCTGCTCGGCGTCGTCGCCGGCTTCTACTACTACATCCCGCAGTTCCAGCGCACCGTCCTCGTCGCGTGGCCGGTCGTTCCGGACTCGCCCGTCGCCACCCTCTTCATCGCCCTCTCGCTCATCGCGTGGCGGCGCGATTACGACGTGCCGTGGCTTCACGCGCTCGCCTTCTTCGGCTGTCTCAAGCTCGGCGCGTGGGCTCCGTTCGTCCAGCTCGTCATCGAGGGCCAGGGCGCGACTCCGTTGTGGCTGTATCAGTTCCTTATCTGGAGCCACGCCGGGATGGTCGTGCAGGGCTTCCTTATTCCTCAGTACGCTGACTTTCCGATTTGGGCCGTCGCCGTCGCGTTCGCGTGGTACGGATTCAACGATATCGTGGACTACTTCGTTCCGATCGTTGGCGAGCCGCATCATACGATTCTGAACGCCGAGTACGTCAACGGTGAGATTGTTCACGACGTGGTCGCGCACGATTTGGCTGCTGGCTTTGCTGTCCTGTTGACGATGCTCGCTATCTTCCTCTCGTTGTCCGTTCGGGTGTGGCTCGTTCGGTCTGGATCTGTGTCGTAGGCTGGATTTTCATTCGGCTACTGCTCTGTCGGTATCAGCTTGAAAGCCCCGGACGTGTCGCTTGCTGAGCTACGTAGACTACGCCGTCTGACGAGCAGCTTGAAAGCCCCGGACGTGTCGCGGTCTCCCCGTGACATCTCTTGCTCACTTCGTTCGCGTCGAGAGTGGTCACGGAACCGACCAGGTAAACGCGACACGCCCGCCCCTTTCGGTCCCACCCACCGCGGCAGCACCGCCCACGGGCCTCCCCAGCCGACTCGCTCACTTCGTTCGCTCGTCCCTCGCGACGACTCGCGCGCACGAGGCGCGCCGGGCCACGCCACTGCACGAGCAACGGAGGCGGTGGCCTGACGCAGCCGCGCGAACGGAGTGAGCGTGCGCGTCGTGGGGAAGCGTTGGTGCGGTTCATCGCGCCCTTGTGGCGCGACTCGACCGCTGCGGTGGCCGTTCGGTGCTGTATCCGGTGCCAAGCAATCGTCAGTGGTCCGCGGTGCTGTCGAACCCAACGCAGACACGCGCGGTGCTGTATCCGGTGCCAAGCAATCGTAGTGGTCCCGGTGCTGTCGAAAGCAAACCATCCGATGCCAAGCAAGCAAACTAGTCACGGTGCTATCGAAACCAACCCAAACAGTACGGTGCTGTACCCTAAGCCAAGCAATCAAACTAGTCGCGATGCTGTCTCAATCAACACCATAACAAAACCGAAACCCTCCAAGAAAGACAGAAACCGAGACGCTATCGAACAATCACGACGGCATTCTCGGTCTCGATGAACGCACCCTCACCAGCAAACGTCCGCTTCTCCTCGACTTCGAACAGCTCCGAACCGAGCACCTCGTCGGCGACGTGCAGCTGGCCGTTCGAGATTGCGTACTCGCCGGCTTCGATGGCGGCGTCGATGTCGCCGACCTTGCTGCCGAACTCCGGGCCGACCGTCGAGTAATCGAGGTCAATGCCCGCAATCTCCGTCGAGAGGGCCGGAGCCTCGTCAAGTCGCTCCAGCTCGTCGACGTGCATCACCCCCGAAATCGCGTCCTCGAATCCCTCGATGTCCCCGTAGACGGCGACCTCGTCGAGCGATTCGTTGAGCGCGAGCCCGTTATCGGTCTTGTAGCCGCGCAGCGCGGAGATGACTTCGAGGGCCGTCTCGCCGGCCGTGCGGTTCGACTCGTAGCCCTCGGATTCGGGCCACGCGAGCGTGTGGATCGAGTCGTCGCCGTAGAGCGTGGTGTGGAGCTCCTCGGTGACGTGCGGGACGAACGGGGCGAACAGCTTCAGAAACGTCCGGTGAGCCACGCGCAGGGTGTACGGCGTGGAGTCGGCATCCGACTGCTTCGCGATTTCGAGATAATCATCACAGAACGTATGCCAGAAGAACGCGCGAAGCTCGTCGCGCGCCTTCGCGTACTCGTGGGCCTCGAAGTACGCCGTCACCTCCTCCGTCACGTCGTCGAGCGAGGCGAGCAGCCACTCGTCCATCGCGGCGAGGTCGTCGGGCTCAGCCGGGCTCGCTCGTCGGGCGCGAGCGTGGTCGACGAGCTTCGAGGCGTTCCAGAGCTTCTGGAGCAGCTTCTCGCCCTGTCGCATCGAGTTCTCGTTGAACGGGAAGTCCTCGCCGACGGAGGTCGAGGCGGCCCAGTAGCGGATCGCGTCGATGGGGTACTCGTCCATGACCTCGCGGGGGTCGATACCGTTCCCCTTGGATTTCGACATCTTCTCGCGGTTCTCGTCGAGGACGTGGCCGTTGATGAGCACTGACTCGAAGGGCACCTCGCCGGTGTGCTCGTAGCACTTGACGACGGTGTGGAACAGCCAGAAGCTGATGATGTCGTGGCCCTGCGGGCGGAGGTCGAACGGGTAGAGTTCGGGGTTCTCGAAGGTGAATCCATCCGCCGTCGCCGTCGCTCGTCCCAGTCCCAGCCGGCGTTGATGAGCGGAGTCAGACTGCTCGTCGCCCACGTGTCGAACACGTCCTCTTCGGGCTCGAAGGAGTCGTGACCACAGTTCGGACACTCCGCGACGGGCGGATCGTCTGACAGCGGGTCGACCGGGAGATCGGCCTTCTCGGGCAGCACTGTCTCGTCGCACGACTCGCAGTACCAGACCGGAATCGGGATGCCGGAGTCGCGCTGGCGGGAGATACACCAGTCCCACTCCAGGCCCTCGATCCAGTGCTCGTATCGGGTGAACATCTTCTCGGGGAACCAGTCCATCTCCCGCCCCGCTTCCAGGTACTCGTCGGTCTTATCGAGCAGTTCGATATACCACTGCTCCGTCACCCGATACTCGATATCCGTCTCACACCGCTCGTGGACCTGCACGCGTGTGGTCGATGGCTCGCGGCTCGACGAGCTGGCCCGCCGTCGTCGAGGTCCTCGACGATGGCCTCGCGGGCCTCGTGCGTGCGTCATGCCCTCGTAGTCATCGGCCTCGTCGGTCATCGTTCCCGACTCGTCGATGGCGACGCGGAGGTTGAGGTCGTGGGCCTGATACCACTCGATATCGTTCTGGTCGCCGAAGGTACAGCACATCACGACGCCGCTGCCGGTCTCCATGTCGACGCGCTCGTCTTCGATGATCGGGACCTCGTGGCCGAACAGCGGGACGCGTGCGGTCGCGCCGACGAGGTCGTCGGTTCGCGTCGTCGTCGGGGTGGACGAACACGGCGACACACGCCGGCATGAGTTCCGGGCGCGTCGTCGCGATGGTGAAGTCGCTCGTCGGCCGCCCGTCGGCCGTCTCGACGAGGTCGAAGGTGATGTCGTTGAAGTGGGCGTCGCGCTCTGCGTCCTCGGTTTCGACCTGTGAGATGGCCGTCTCACAGTCGGGACACCAGATTGCCGGCCCCCGCTGTTTGTACTCACGGCCCTGCTCGTATAGGTCGAGGAAAGAGAGCTGTGAGAGCCGCTGGACGCGCGGCTCGATCGTCTTGTAGGTGTTCGACCAGTCGATAGAGATACCGAGCTCTTGGATCTCCTCGGTGAAGCTAGTCTCGTACTCCTGACAGACCTCGCGACACTTCTCCTGGAACTCCCGGCGCTCGAAGTCCTGGTGGCGGATGTCGAGTTCGCGCTCGGTCAGTCGCTCGCTGGCGATACCGTTGTCGTCGTAGCCGAACGGGAAGAACGTGTCACCGTCGGCCATCCGGTGGTAGCGTGCAGCGAAGTCCTGGGCGATGTGGCTGTACAGATGGCCCATGTGGAGGCTTCCCGACACCGTCGGCGGCGGCGTGTCGATGCTGTAGGCGGTGTTCGGGTCCGTGTTCGATTCGTCGTACTCGTAGGTACCGTCGTCGACCCAGTGGCGTCGCCACCGTGCCTCGACGGCGTCGGGGTCGTAGCTCCCCTCGATATCGTCCGTGCTCATGTGTCGTGATACTGTGTGGTGTGTTTAGACTGTTCGGAAACGATGCGCGCGCGAGGAGAAGATGGTGGTGGCCCTACGCGGGGCCTACAAAAACGGACGTACAGGTGAGACTGCGCATACTGACACCTCGCCCGGCGACGGTTTAGGCGTTCTGGCGACGTGTGTTGCCACGCCGCGGGAACGACTCACACGACGGGCCGAGTGACCAGCAGAAACAACCATACGTATATGCATATGTCGCGACGAAGCGTCTCACTATCACGGAGGAGGCGTACGAGCAGCTCCGACAGCACAAGCGCGACGACGAGCCGTTCCGCGAGGCGGTGACCACGGCGCGACGTGACCTCGACGGCGACCATTTATTCCTCCCGCCCCTACTCCGGGTATGCTACAGATTCGCGGCTTCGCGGGCGGAACGGGAGTGACCGGCACGCTGTACGAGCCCGGCGAGGAGCCGCCGTCGTATCAGGGCGCGCCTGATCCCGACGCGCCGTACGTCTGGGTATGTGACTCCTTCTACGAGGTCGCCACCGGCGGGCAGGCACAGACAATCGGGGACAAGGAGATTCGCGTCGCCTTCGAGTCGCCGACGCCACGCGGCTTCGAGGAGCGCGACCGCGCGGTCGCTGCTGCGAAAGAACATCTCCGTACGCAGTTCGCACGACTCGGCGTCCCCGAAGAGGAAGTCTCAGTTGAGGTGCTCGAACCGACTGAGGTCTGATCACTCCACGAACGGTCCCCAGCGGTCGTCGTTGTAGTCGGCGTCGATTTCGGAGTCGAACGCCTGCTCCAGCGATCGCCGGAGCGCGGTCGTCTCTCTCGCGCTGATCTTCGCCAGCGAGTCAGCTTTTCCGACGACTGCGGGCGGTCCCTGCTCGCTCGCGACACCGTTCAGAATCTGCCGGATGAGCCGGTCGCGCCGGTCGGCGTCGTCGGTGAAGTACCGCGGTGCTTCGACTCGATAGATGGTGTCCGTCCGCGGGTCGTACACCATCGCGAACGTCACCTCGTACGCCTCGTTGTCGTACGCGTGCTCGACGCCCGGTACGTCCGGCGAGACGAGCGCGCGGTCCGTGCTCCCCCGAGAGATGAACCAGTTCGTGTAGGTGAGAGCGTCGGTCTCGCGCACCCACTCGTCGTTCTCCATCGAGCCCTGTTCGAGCAGCTGTGAGAAGAACGCGGCGTCATTGAGCCACGGCGAGTTACCTTCCTTCTCGCGAATCGCCCGAATGATGAGCCGGCTGGCGGGGTTCTTCACGAAGCCGAGCATCGGGATATCGCGCTCGATGAATCGCTCCACGAGGTCGATGTAGAGCTGGAGCACCTCACGCGGGCGCTCGTCGCTCGCGAGTAGTTCCGCGAGCTCGGGGTCGCGCTGGAGCCACGTCAACAGCCCCTTCGGGTAGATGGGGCCGTCCATCACGAGCAGGTCGGTGACGGCGTCGGCGTGCTCGGTGGCATGGGTCGCTTCGGCCATGTAGAGCGCGAGTTCGTGGACGACGGCGGTCTTCGCGTGGTCGGTCGTGGGCACGTGGAGGAGCCGCTGGCGGACGTAGCCACCGTCGTCCGTCTGCCAGTCCGTTCCGGCATCGCCCATCGTCACGTCGTTGGAGTGGACCGCGATGACGTTCGTGCGCTCGCGGTGGAGATCGAGGTCGGAGGGAACGCGGCTCATCGCGGCGTGGGCAACGTCCGCGACGAGACCGTTCTTGAACGTGGTCGGATTGATGGTACCCGAATCCAGCCCGTGGCGCGGCTGGTACTCGTCGGCTTCGAGCGCGATGTCGGTGGCGTTCACGCGGTAGCGGCGCTGGTCGTCTAGCGGCTCGACCACCTTCCGGCCGTCCGAGACGAGCGGATCGAGCCACTCGTCCCACACCGTCTCGCCGAACTTCCGGTGTTCGGACTCGTCGACGTTGCGGGAGACACCGCTCGCCAGCCGCGAAATCGCCTTGAAGTGGACGGGATCGAGCGTCATTCGTTGTCGGAATCGGGTGGCCACGGGGCAAAAGTGACTCGGCGCGTGCCTGTCTGAGGTACGTTTATGATCTTCCTCTGATATTCCTGGCTGATGGCAGATAATACAGATTACGTCGCGGCCCGATAGCGAACGCTACTTACGCCGGCCCGGCAATTCTCGCGTATGGACGCGGCACTCGTCATCCTCGACGGCTGGGGGCTGAACGATGACCACGACGCGCGCGATGCCGTCCGCGCGGCCGACACGCCCACGGTCGACCGACTCACCGAACGCGGCGCGGCCGGACGACTCGAAACGCACGGTCGCCGGGTCGGACTCCCCGACGGCCAGATGGGAAACAGCGAGGTCGGCCACCTCAACATCGGCGCGGGTCGAGTCGTTCTGCAGGATTCGACGCGCATCAGCGAGGAGAGCGAGGCCGGCCTGCTCGGCGAGAACGACGCCATCGCCGACGCCTTCGCCTATGCCCGCGAGCACGGTTCTCGCGTCCACTTTATGGGGCTCGTCTCCGACGGCGGCGTCCACTCGTATCAACACCATCTCCACGCGCTCGTCGAAGCCGCAGCAGACGCTGGTGTCGAGGCCGTCACCCACGCCTTCACCGACGGGCGCGACACCGCCCCGAAATCCGGAGCTGGCTTTCTCGCCGACCTCGAATCTACGGTCGAGGAGTACGGTACCGGCGACGTAGCGACCGTCACGGGTCGCTACTACGCGATGGACCGCGACGAGAACTGGGGACGCACGAAGCGCGCGTTCGACGCCATCGTGAACCGCGAGGCTCCCCACACGGCTGATTCCGCTGTCGACGCCGTTGAGGCGAGCTACGAGCGCGGCGACACCGACGAGTTCGTCGAGCCGACGCTCGTTTCGAACTACTCACTCAACCCCGAGGACGCGGTCGTCTTCTTCAATTTCCGTGCCGACCGCGCCCGCCAACTCACTCGTATGCTGGCGAACATTCGTCCGACGTGGTCGGTCGACGTGACGCCGCCGGAGCCGCATCTCGTCACGATGACCGAGTACGACGCCACGTTCGATTTGCCGGTGGCGTTCCCGCCGAAACAGCCCGCACAGACACTCGGCGAGACGCTCGCCGACGCCGGTCACACGCAGCTCCGGATGGCCGAGTCCGAGAAATCTCCCCACGTCACCTACTTCCTCAACGGCGGTCGGGAAGTCGAGTTCGACGGTGAGACACGCCACATCGTCCCGTCGCCGGATGTCCCGACGTACGACCGCCAGCCGGAGATGTCGGCTTCCGAACTCACCGACGCGGCTGTCGAGCACATCGAGCGCGACGACCCGGACGTGCTCGTGTTGAACTACGCGAACGCCGATATGGTGGGCCATACGGGCGATTTCGAGGCGGCAGTCGCCGCCGTCGAGGCCGTCGATACGAATCTCGCCCGGCTCGCGAGCGCGGTCCACGACGCCGACAGCCACCTCTTCGTCACTGCCGACCACGGCAACGCTGACGACATGGGAACCGAGGAATCGCCCCACACCGCTCACACGACGAATCCGGTCCCGTTCGTCTCCGTGCCAGTGTCGGAAGAATCGGATGCGACCGTCCGTGAGGGGGGCGCGCTCTGCGATATCGCGCCGACGCTGCTCGATTCCATCGGTATCGCCGTTCCCGACGAAATGACAGGCGAGGTGTTGCTGGAGTGAGCGTGAGTATCGAGATACGGCGTGCGACCGTCGATGACGTGCCCGAACTGGTCCCGCTCTACCGCGACGCCTACCAGACGACGGCCGACCTCGGCTACCCGACCGGGATGGCCGACGTGGAGGCGGAGTACGTCCGGTCGTGGTTCGACCCGGAGGAGCCGTCCGTGGAGTTCGTCGCCGAGCGCGACGGCGATATCGTTGGCGCGGTGCGCCTCCTCGAATCCGAAGCGCACCCGTTCGCTGAACGGCTCGCCGTCGCGCCCGACGAACAGGGTCACGGCGTCGGCACGCGGCTGTTCGAGCGCGCGGAGGCGTACGCCCGCGAGCAAGGGTACGACCGCCTCCAGTTGGGAACGTATACCGGCCATCCGTTCCTCATCGACTTCTATGAGGCGCGCGGCTACGAGCGCTACACGGTGTGGGAGAACGACGATGCCGACCACGACTACGTGGGCTACGAGAAATCGCTGTAATCTTCGGACCGATACAGTCGTCCACGCTTCGGACCGATACAGTCGTCCACGCCGACCGGCCGACTCACGAGCGACGTCGCTCTACGAGCTGTACACTACGTCGCCGTCCACGAGTGTCCGGCGCACGTCGATATCGGCCACTGCATCCGCGTCGGTGTCCCACGGCGACTCGTCGAGGACGACGATGTCGGCGCGTTTGCCGACCTCCAGCGTTCCTAACTCCGATTCGCGCCCGGCGGCGTACGCGCCGCCGAACGTGTACGCGCGCAGCGCTTCGGTCACCGTGAGCCGCTGGCTCGACTCCGGAGCGGTGATTGCCTGCTCGATACCGAACAGCGGGTCCAGCGGCATACAGTCGGAGCCGAACGCGAGCGGGACGCCCGCGTCCAGCAGGTGGCGAAACGGCATCACCTCGCGCCGGCGCTCGCCGAGCCGTGACGCGTAGAGGCCGCCCTCGCGCGCCCACTTCAGGAAGTTCGGCTGGACGGAGGCGACGACGCCCGTCTCGGCGAATCGCGAGACGAGCTCGTCGGTCAGGAGTTCGGCGTGCTCGATTCGGTGGCGGAGCTGTCGGGCGTCGTGGTCAGCGAGCACGTCGAGCGTCTCGGCGACCGCCGCGTCACCGATAGCGTGGGCGGTGAACTGGAGGTCGGCGGCAGCGGCGGCAGTCACTAGCTCGTCCAGCTCGTCGGGGTCAACGACCCACTGGCCGTCGGTGTCGCCGTCGGCGTACGGCTCGCGGAGCTTGGCTGTGCGCCCCCCGAAGCTCCCGTCGGTGAACGTCTTGATTGCGCCCGTCTGGACCAGTTCGCTGCCGTAGCCCGACCGCAGCCCTGTCTCCACGACGGCGTCCGTGTGGTTCGCCCAGTAGTTGAGCCGGACGCGTAGCGTCAGCTCGTCGCGCGCGTCGAGGTCGCGGAACACGCGGGGCTTGTGACTCCGCCGGCACATGTCGTGGATACCAGTGACACCGAGCGCGTTCGCGTGCTCCTGTGCCGCGCGCAGGAGCGTCTCGGTGCCGTCGACGCCGGGGTCGAACGCCGAAAAGAGCGCGCCAACCGCCTCCTCCACGAGCACGCCCGTCGGCTCGCCGCCTTCGGCCTGGATATCGTCGTCGGGCATCTCCCCACGATACTCGGCGAGCGCGTAGTCGTTGACCGAGGCGGTGTGCATGTCCTCGCGGAAGGCGACCACGGGGCGGTCTGTAGCGACGGAGTTCAGATCCTCGCTCGTGAGATATCGCGACTCGTCCCACGTCGATTCGTCGTAGCCGTAGCCGAGTACGGGACCGTCGGTCTCTACTGCGCGGTCGTGGAGGCGGCTGATGGCCTCATCGACCGACTCCGTGTCGCGCAGGTCGGCGTGGATGAGATGGCGACCGACCATCTCTAGATGTGTGTGTGCGTCGATGAATCCCGGAAGGACGACGCCTCCGTCGCAGTCGATGACCTCGGTCGTCACACCTTCGAGAAACTCGATTTCGTAGCTGTCGGCGAGCCGGACGATACGGCCGTCGCGAATCGCGACCGCGCCGTACGTCTCGTCGGGGTCGCCGAGCGTGTGTACCTCGGCATTGGTGAGGATGGTGTCGGCTGGCGCTGTCATACTCGTGGGTCGACGGGCGCGTCGGTAAGCGTTCGGGAGTCGGATGCAAAACGGTTTGAGCCGTCGCTTCGACGCCTTCGTATGACCGAGACATCGGACCCGGAGACGCTTGCCCAGCGTGTGCAGGACGGCGAACTCCGCCTCCACGAGCTCGACGAGCAAGTCGATGCCGCCACCGCCGCCGCCGCCCGTCGGCGACTCCTCGCCGACGAGACGGGTGCAGACCTCACGACTATCGCCGACTACAGCTTCGACGCCGAGCAGGCGACCGAAACCGCAGTCGAGAATCTCATCGGCGGCGCACAGGTCCCGATGGGAATGGTCGGCCCGATCCAGATCAACGACGGCGACGACGACGGCGCAGTGTCGGGCGAGAAATATCTCCCGCTCGCGACGACGGAAGGGGCGCTGCTCGCTTCCGTGAACCGCGGCTGTGCGGCGATGCGTCGGGACGGCGGCGCGACGGCCCGCGTCCTCCAGAACGCGATGACGCGCGCGCCGGTGTTTCGCGTGGCGGACGTGGGCGAGGCCGCCGAGGTCGCGGCGTGGGTCCGCGAGAACCTCGACGCGCTCGCCGAGACTGCCGAGTCGACGACGAGCCACGGCGAACTCACGAGCGCGACGCCCCACGTCGTCGGCGACAGCGTCTTCGTCCGATTCGCCTACGACACGAAAGACGCGATGGGGATGAATATGGCCACTATCGCCACGCAGGAAGCCGCAGAACACATCGAGGCTGAGACGCCCGCAGAACTGGTCGCGCTCTCGGGCAATCTCTGCTCTGACAAGAAGCCTGCTGCCGTCAACGCCGTCAACGGTCGTGGGCGCACCGTCAGCGCCGACGTGACGCTCTCGCGAGAGACTGTCGCGGACGTGCTCAAGACGACGCCGGAGGCCATCGCGGAGGCCAACACGCGCAAGAATCTCGTGGGATCGGCGAAGGCCGGCTCGCTCGGCTTCAACGCCCACGCCGCTAACACCATCGCAGCTGCCTTCCTCGCTACCGGCCAGGACATCGCACAGGTCGTCGAGGGGGCGAACGCCATCACGACGGTCGACGTGCGCGACGGCGGCGATACGCTCTACGCGTCGCTCTCAATCGCCTCGCTCGAAGTGGGGACCGTCGGCGGCGGGACGACGCTCCCGACGCAGGCGGAATCGCTCGACGTGGTCGGGGTCCGTGGCGGTGGCGACCCGGCCGGCTCCAACGCCGACGCGCTCGCGGAAGTCATCACGACGGCCGCGCTCGGTGGCGAACTCTCTCTGCTCGGCGCGCTCGCTTCGTCGCATCTCGCCAGTGCCCACGAGGAGCTGGGTCGCTAGTCCAGCTTCCGGGACTCGGCGGCGAGAAAGAGGACGCCGCCGATGATGACGGCCAGCCCAGTCCACAGCAGGAGGAGACTTCCGAAGCCAGCGGCGAAGAAGAGCCCGCCGAAGCCGACCGCGCCGATGGCGTGGGCGATACCGCGGAGCCAGTAGCCACGCCGGAGATACGCCGGCGCGCCGACCGCGAAGCCGAGCGAGAGGACGCCGGACGAGAGCACGAACGTCGGAATCTGGGTTCCGAACACGTCGATAACGCGCACCGTCGGCTGGAGGAACAGAAGCAGACCGGCGATACCGACGATAGTACCGACGACGATGGAGACGGAGTCCAGCTCCGAGAGCTCCGGCCAGCCGACCGACTCGCCGTCGCTGCCGGGGTCGTCCCACTTCGGATCCGGCTCCCACGCAGTCTCGTCGCGGTCGTCGTCTCGCTCACCGCTCACAGTCTGCGGTACTCACCCCCTGAATCCGTTATCTCGCCGGCACGCTCCAGCTTGTCGAGAGCGCGCTTCACGTAGTCGCGGCTCACGCCGTGCTCGGCGGCGAACTGCGTAATCGACTCCGTCGTCGGCTCGTCCAGTTCGTCGAGTGCAGTCTCGACGGCCTCGCGCTTCGACAGCGACCGGCCCGAGTCGACCGCGCCAGCCTCGGCGACGGCTGCGCTGTCAACGCCGACCGCGTCGAGGTAGTCGGCGTCAGCTATCCCGGCGTCGGCTGCGTCTTCGCCCATCGTAGTGAAGTCGTCGAGGGAGGAGTCGTTACCGGCCTGCTGCTGTTTCATCACCGAACGAACGTTCTTGGCCGCGGCTGCGGTCTCGGTCTCGGCGAATTTTTTGAGCTTCGAGAGCTGTCTGCGGGTGCCACAGCGGCGACACTGGGTGGTGTCAGGTCGCCCCTCCACGACCCACAGCTCGTCGCAGTTCGAGCAGCCGACGACCGCGTACATACCACCTCTGAGAGAGCCGTGGCCTTCACTCGCTCGGTCCGACAGACCGACGTACTCCCCGGTCGTGGCGTCGGTATGGAGTATCACGTCGATGGAGAGCTAGTCGCCCGCGAGAACGCCACGGTCAGCGTCGAGGACCGCGGCTTCCGCTACGGCGACGCCGCCTTCGAGACCTGTCGCGCCTACGGCGGGACGGTGTTCGCGTGGGACGACCACCGCGACCGCCTCGAAGCTACCTGCGAGACGCTCGGTATGTCCGAAGCGGTCCCCGACGACCTGACCGAGCGCGTCGAGACCACCCTCGCGGCGAACGATCTCGCCGACGCCTACGTTCGGGTCTCTGTAACGCGGGGCGTTCAGTCGGGAAAGCTCACGCCCAAGGAGGTGACTGACCCGACCGTCGTCGTGGTGGTGAAGCCCCTGCCTCGGGGTGGCCGCGACGGCGAGCGCGTCTGGGACAACCACGCGACCGTTCAGACCGTCACGACACGGCGGGTCCCCTCGAACGCAGTTCCGGCCGACGCGAAGACCCACAACTATCTGAACGGGATTATGGCGCGACTCGAACTCCGGCGTGCGACCACCGATGACCACCAACCCGACGAGGCCCTGTTGCGCGACCAGTCCGGCAAGGTGCAGGAGGGAACGACGAGTAATCTCTTCTTCGTGAACGACGGGACGCTCAAAACGCCCGAGCGCGGCGAACTACTCCCCGGCATCACCCGTGAGCACGTTCTCGATATCGCCCGCAGCGAGTCGTTTCCCGTCGAGACCGGCGAGTGCGACCTTGACGACGTGCGTGAGGCCGAGGAGGCGTTCCTGACGAACTCGACCTGGGAGCTTCGGCCAATCGAATCTATCGACGGTATCGATATCGGCACCGGTCCAATCACGACGCTGTGTCAACGCTTGTACGACGAGCGCGTCGAATCGCGCTGCTCTTACTGCAGAACATGACGGCAAGACATTGCATGAGCCGGCTACCTGATACCTGATACTCCGAGGGTTCCGCTCTTTATTTAGGTATGTCCGACTGTGATCACGTCGCCCGAGCCGTTCGATGTCTCGCCACAGAGCGATGGCCGGATATCGTAGAGAGCTACACGCTCGGTGCGTACGGCACGATGGCCGGCTACGAGGGGTTCCAGCGTACGCTCACCGATGACCGAACGAGCGCGGGCGACGGCTTCCGATATCTCTTGCTTGCGGGGGTTGCGGCCCGTATCGCTGGCGACGACGCGACGACCCATAATCGCGCGCTCCAGGCGCGACTCGTCGCAACTGACTACCGACGCGACGCCGATCCGCTCGACGCGGCCGCCTGCGAGGAGTGGATTGGCCACTGTCAGACGGTTGCCGGTAACGACGGGAAGGCGAGCGACGCTTACGACCGTGCGAGCGATGCCTACGACCGTGCGTCCGTCGACGATCCCGCCGGCGCGACGACGAAGCCACTTCTACAGGCGGGTACAGACCTCCTCACCCAACTTTCGCGCCCCGACGACGCCGCTTGGGACGATATCCACGGCGACGGCTCCAATGCGCTCGCTCGCCGCATCCGGTTCGCCCGCGCCCGTCTGCCGGGATATCTCAACGCTCGCGTCGAGGCAGGCCACCTCCACGCCCCCCGTGGCTCGACGGAGTACGGTAACGACAGCTACCGCTGTCCAGCGTGTGGCGCAAACGATATCAACCACGTCGTGAACTCGGTGTTGTGTCTGCGCTGTGACGCCGTTCTCGAATCCTAATCGAGTGTCTGCCTCCTCTACGCGAAGTACGGACTGTCGATACAGTATGATGTGACAACACGTCGCATTTTCACGTTGTGAAACACCTCGGCTCCATTTATATGTAAATAGGCGTGAATAATCACCTATGGCACGTGATAGCGCCGAAATACCACCCCGCATACTCGTTGTCGAGGACGACCTGGCGCTCGCCAAACTGTACGCGACGTGGCTTGGCGAACAGTACGACGTGGCCATCGCGACCGACGGTAACGAAGCGCTCTCGAAGTTCGATGCGACCGTCGATGTCGTTTTGCTCGATCGGCGGCTGCCCGGAGCTTCGGGTGATAGCGTGCTCGAACGGTTGCGCGAACGCGGCGTGAACGTTCGCATTGCGATGGTGACCGCAGTCGTTCCGGATTTCGACATCATCGAGATGGGATTCGACGACTATCTTCGGAAACCGGCAGACTGCGAGACGCTGCTGGGACTTGTTGAGCAACTGATTCGGCGCGCGAACTACGACGCCGGCGTTCGCGAGCAGTTCGCGACCGCCCGGAAGCTGGCGCTGCTGGAGTCGACGCTCGCCTCCGCAGAGCTAGCCAAGTCGGCGGAGTACAGTCGACTTCGCGAGGAGTACGAGCGCCGCGAGGTTTCGCTTTCTGCGACCGCTGCCGATTTCGACCGCCGCGAACTCGCTGCCGTCGTCGACGGTCGGTGACGAACCGGGATTAGTCGTCGCCGCCAACTGGCTCTTCAAGCGGTGGTTCGGTCTCCGGCGAACCGCCGAACAGCGGGCTCTGCTCGCCCGGTGCGAATGTGTTCAAGAGCAACGCCGACAGGCCGGTCATGATGACGGCCTGGCTGAAGAACGTGCTCGCCCACTGGGGAAGCTGTGCGAATGCTGCGGCCGGTGCGGTCGCGACGCCGAGTCCAAGCCCGAGCGAGACGCCCATAACGGTCATATTTCGGCGGTTCATCTCGCAGTGGATGGTGATAAGCCGCGCGCCGCTGGCGGCGACCATCCCGGCCATCAGCAGCACCGCGCCGCCGAAGACCGCACTCGGGATGGTCGTGACGACCGCGCCGACCTTCGGCGAGAAGCCGAGCAGGGCGAGCAGCAGGCCCGTGATGGTGACGACGTAGCGACTCAGAACGCCGGTGAAGTTTACGATGCCGACGTTCTGTGAGAACGAGGTAATGGGGTAGGCTCCGAACACCGCACCGACTGACGAGAACAGGCCATCGGTGAACAGGCCGCCGCGGAACTCTTCGTCGGTGGGGTTGCGTCCCTCGGCGCTCGTCACGCCGGACATGTCGCCCACCGTCTCCATCGCGGAGACGAGAAAGAGGAACGCGAACGTCGCAATCGGGACAGGGCGGAATTCGGGGACGCCGAATCGACCCGGCTGCGGGAGCGCGAGCCACGCGGCTTCGCCGACTGCCTCGAAGCTCACCAGTTCGAGTCCGGTACCGACGGTGAGCGCGATGGCGGCGATGTAGCCGACGACGATGGCGACGAGCGTGCTCAGGATACGGGTCAGCCCATCACTAGCGAGATTCAACACGACCGCGACTCCGAGCACGAGTGCGGCCAGTCCGAGATTGTAGAGCGCGCCGAACTGCGGACCGTCGACGGGTGCGCCACCGGCCGCGTACTGGAAGCCGATCGGGACGAGATACAGTCCGATGATGAGGACGACGAGTCCCGTCACCAGCGGCGGGAAGTACGCCTCGATGCGCTTGAACTGCCAGCCGATAAGCCACTCGACGAGCACCCCTGTGACGAGAATCGACCCGAACACCGTCGCCAAGCCGTAGTTGCTTCCGATGGCGATAGCCGCGCCGACGAAGGTGAAACTCGACCCCATCACGACGGGGAGCCGCGCGCCGACGATGCCCGCGCCGTACGACTGGACGACCGTCGCGATTCCCGAGAACAGTAACACCATCTGTACGGTGTAGGTGAGGTCCCCAGAGGAGAGCCCGACACCGCCCCCGACGACGTATGCGACCGCCGTCGCGGGCACGATCATCACTGCGAGATGCTGGAGGCCGAGCAGCACTGCCTTCGCCGGCGGCGGTTGCTCGTCGATACCGTACTCGATGTCCATCTCCGCGTCTGGCATACCGGTCGATACGCACCTCTGTGTAAAATTGTTCCGCATCAGCGCACAGAACCGACAAATATGAGTACCCGATATGCATATCAGTGTATTCTTGTCACACGAACGTGTGGGTCGCTCAGTCGTGAATGGTGACCTCGCCGTCGGCAACCGTGATGTCGAGGAGTGATTTCACGTCGTACTCCGTGCCGTCGAGAGCGTTGTCGCCGACCTTGCGGAGCGCAACGACGATATCTGCGATGTCGGCACCGATATCATCCAGCGCGCCACAGATGGCCGCGAGCGTGCCGCCCGTCGAGAGCAGGTCGTCGACGATGAGGACGCGGTCGCCCGGCTCCACGTCGTTGATGAACATCTCCGAGGAGGAGTAGCCGGTTTGCTGGTGGAGGGCAACTTCGCCGTCGAGGCCGTACTCGCGCTTCCGAATGACGACGAGTGGCACGTCCGTCTGCAGCGAGAGGGCGGTCGCGATATGGATCCCCATCGCTTCGGGGGCGACGATCTTGTCCACCTGTAGGTCGGCCTGGCGGACCATACCGACGACGACCTCGCGAAGCAGTGCCGGGTCGAGCATCGGTACCCCGTTCGAGATGGGATGAACGAGATACTCGTAGCCGTCCTTGTCAATGATAGGCGCGTCGTGCAGTGAGGCGCGGAGTCGCTCCATGTTGTCGGTTCCGCAAATCAGGACAAAAGTGGTTCGTTCGCGGTCCGCCTACGTACGCGTACACAAAATCTTCTACGACGATCCGAAACGGGAGGCTGTCAGTAGGCGGCGTCGATAATTGACTCGTCGAGTTCCTCGAACTCGTCGAGATACGCCCGTCGCTCCGCGCGCAGTGCCGCCAGCCGGTCGCTCGGCTCGTCCAGGTTCGCGGTCACGTCGAACTGCGCGATGTCGATACCGTCGAGTTCGGCGGGGACGCTCAGGCCAGTGTCGCCGTCCTCGCGCCACGCCACCGAGCCGCGAGCCAGCTCGCGCAGGATGGTGATGGACTCAGTGACGCCGATGTCGCGCCCGCCGACGTGGCCGGTGTTGAGAAGATAACACTCCACGTCCAGCGACTCGATGAGGTCGTGGAATCGGTTTCCCTCCTCACCCTCAGAGCCGATGATGAACGGATTCGTCCCGACGACGCGGATGGCCTCTCCCGCGGCGCTCGGGTCACCCGCGGAGGTCTGGATGGACTCGCCGAGCATAAACGCGGCCGCGGCGGCCGCCGAGTCCAGCTTCGTCACCGGCGGCATCGCCGGATTCCGCGTGATGAAGAACACCTGGTCGACGCCGTCGAGGTCGATATCCTCGCCCGCCGACGCGAGCTCCTCGCGGAGAATGGCCGCCCGTCCGTTCGCCGTGTATCGGTCGCTGTCGAAGTCGACGGTACCGTCTTCCGTCACGTCGACGTTCTCCAATACCGCGGACTCGTGAGTGACGGCGTCGTACACGTCCGGCTGTTCGTCGCGGTTGAGCCCGATGGTTTTCACGTAGAGGCCGTTTCCCTCGCTGCCGACGACGGTGCCGTTGGGAAGGAGCGCACACACGTCGTCTTGAAGCATCGTGGCTGATTCCTCGCCGGATAGCCCGAGGCCGTGTGCCGTCAGCGTCGATTTTCCGGTGGCTGACAGCCCCAAGAACAGCTGGCCGACCTCGCGTCGATCACCGCCGTTCTCGAGGATGACGCGCTTGCTGCCGGCGTGGAGCCCAAGCCCGCCCGCGGCCTTCGTCCGCTGCATAAACAGCCGGAGGAACGACTTCTTCGCCTCGCCGGTGTAGTCGCTCCCGAGCACCACCGTGAGTCCCTCATCGACGAGCGTGCGGATGGCGAGTGCGTCGTTGTCGGGGAGCTGAATCGTACAGAAATCCGGCTCGTCGAACGTCCCGCGCTCGAACAGGCGGGTGAGCGAGAGTGCGATGCGCGCCTGTGTCGCGGGGACGAAGTAGCGCGCGTCGTAGGTGTGGTCGGGGTGGCGACCCACCTGCAGGTCGAGACAGACGAACTCGCGGTCGCTCTCGCGAACGGCGGACAGCGCCGTCTCGACGTGCGTGTAATCTTCGGCGTGGAACTCGCTGTCGGTATCGTTACGCGTGAACTCTGACTGGCGCGAGCGCTGGTCGCTCACGTAGGATGGTGCCCCGAACGCCGTCTCCGTCTCCAACTGTGTGGAGAGCGAGCGAAGTGTCTCGGCGCTCGGATTGTGGTGGATACGGGGCGTCGAGTCGGGCGCAGGGAGAGTGGTATCGAGCGAGTCGGTCGTCGCTCCACGTTCTGGCATCGTGGTCGGAGAATCGCGAATCAGCGAGTAAAAGCTTCCCACATCCGCGCGTCCGGCAACGATTGCCCACTCCTCACATAAACATCCGGTCGTCGTGCAGCCGGTCGCTTTCCTCGTCTCGCAGCGCGGCCATCCGCTCTGTGAGCGCCTCGTAGTACTGTCGTTGGGCTGCAGACCGGTCCCGGAGTTCGGTCGTCTCGACGTCGAGTCCGTACGTCGTCTCCGCGGCCTCGACAAGTCGAATCGCAGCATCGATATCCGGCCCCGGTGGATGGGCGGGCGTGACCAACGCCCCGACCGCCGGCTCCGGCTCGTCCAGCCCGGCGGTGAGTAGTTCGCCAGGCAGTCCATCGAAGTAGCCGGAAGACAGCGGCTCGAACGGCGTCTCTGTCACGCGGCCCGTGCGGAACGACTCCGTCCCGACGTACGAGACGGCGTGGTCCTCCTCTGCGTGGGGGAACGACGCGCCCGAGACGGACGCGACTGTCTCGATCTCTGTCGCTTCTGCCCACGCGAACAGCTCCTCGCTCACCAGCTCGGCGACCCACGGCGGCAGCGACAGCTCACAGACACAGACGGTCACGTCGCCATCTAGATTGTAGAGGCGAATCGGGCGACGGGGAACACCGTCGGTGAACGGCGTGATATCCGGAAGATGGCGCGTCGTCAGATGACCGATCTGGGTCGCACCGGTCTGCGCGATGATGTAGTCGACGGCGGTGAGTCCCGCGACGCCGATATCGGCAGTGCCGACGAGCAGCGTGTCGTTCGGTTCGGCCTCGGTCGTGACCTCGAATGTGGGCTCGCGACTCATACGTTCGGAGTCGTCTGTCAGTAGTATAACCTCTGGGTTCACTCGGACCGGTCGACGAACAGCGCATAGAAGATTGCCCCGAAGCCGAGCGCGGTGAATGTGCTCTCGACGACGAGCGCAAGGTCGCGGCTGACGGGCGCGAACCAGTCGAGGATGCCCGCGGTGAACGCGCCCATGGTGATGATGCCAAATCCGACTGCGAGCGCTGCGAGCGGCTCCGCGTCCGTCCGGCGATACGCCTGCACGCTGTAGTAGGTGATGACGAGTCCGAGTGCCAGCGTGACGGTCTTCAGTGCTGCAATTGCGTATGGATGTGTCATGTCGAATCTCTGATTTCTGACCACAGGCGGGCGACCCGCTCGTCAGGCCCCGCCTGTGGGCGGTCAAGCTCAATATCGAGGTGGCGGTCGTCGTCGAGCAGGACGTGGACGGCCTCGAAGTTGAGGACGTACCGCGTCGTGTGGTGGCCGTCCGACCGGACCTCGGTTCGCTCTTCGACGAGCCCGGCCGCCGTGAGGGTATCGAGCTTTCGGTACACGGTTGATCGGGCGATATCCGACGCCGCGGCGAGTTCGTCTGCAGTGTGGGCCGCATCGAGCTGCCGGATGAGTGTGCGACAGGCGTCGTCGTTCAGCGCCGCCAACACTGCTGCGGCGTCGATCGATTCCTCGAACGGATTACTCACGCTTGCCCTCCGTCGAGATACTGTCGGATGAGTCGCTGCTCGGCGCGCCTGAGCATCTCGCTGCACGCCGACTTCGACAGCTCCGTACTGTCAGCCACGTCCGCGAGCGAACAGCTCCGAGGGACTTCGTAGTAGCCACCGTCGACGGCAGCTTGGACGACGTGACGCTGTCGGGGTGTGAGGAGCGACTCCTCGTCGTCACCGGGATGTATCTCCGTCACCGAGAAGTCGAGCCCGCGCTCGGTGAGTCCGTCTGCGAGGTCAGCGAGCGCCTCTCGGGTTGCGGTCAGCTCCCACGCTACGGTGCCATCAGCGACCGTGAAGGGAAACTCCGGCGGCGCGCCAGCAGTCGCAGCGACCTCCAGCGGCCCGGCGCTCGCGACCGTGAGCTGGCACACCGCGGTGTCGCCGTGGCGATCGATGATCTCGAGCGAGAGGATGTCCTCCGCCTCTGAGATGGTCGCGACGATGGGTGCGATCGACGGGGCTGTCACCGCCGCGACGAGCGTCGCCGGCTCGCCGACGGTGGCGGTCCTGACGTTGATGCGCGCGTCGGGATGCGCTCTCGTGACCCGTCCGACCCACGACTCGGCCGGTGTCGTAACTGTAAGTCGTGCCCGTGCCATCCCTGTCAGTGACTGCGTGCGCCCGGGGCATTACCTTGCCGGACTCCCTGAACGGCGCATTTATATATGACACCCCGAACCTGTTCGCTCCCGTCCTCGAATGTGGGACTCACCGCAGGGGGCTACCTATCGCCCCCAACAAGACGTAGCTGTATGACTCCGAAGATTGGCGCACCCGGCGACGGTATCACGCGGCGAGAGTTTGTAGCAGCGACGGGCACGACCGGCGCGGTGGCGGCGGCCGGCTGTGTGACGACGACCGATCCGACGGTCCAGGAACTGGGGAGCGGCGCATCGGCGCTGGGACAGTCGATGCCGACGACGAGCCCGCCCGAGGTGGTCGACGTGAACGAGCGGGGCGGGTCGGTGACGCTGAAGACGGTACGGGCAGCGCACCGAGCCCACCCCGGTGAGTCGATGGGCGGGCCGGTGAACCTCCCGCTCGTGTGGGCGTGGCAAGCTGACGACGGCGATCCGTCGGTTCCAGGCCCGATCCTGCGTGTCGAGGAGGGGACGGAGTTCGAGGTGACACTCGACAACTCGGGCGCCCAGATGCCCCACACCTTCCACGTTCACGGCATCCACAAGACGTGGGAGAACGACGGCGTCCCGACGACGACAGGTATCACGGTCGGCCCGGGTGAGACGCACACGTACCAGTTCACGGCGAACGTTCCCGGCACCCACCTCTACCACTGTCACTACCAGACGCCGCGGCATATGGAGATGGGGATGTACGGCACGCTGCGCGTCGATCCGAAGGGGTACGAACCGGCCGACAAGGAGTACTTTATGACCGTCAAGGAGTGGGACTCGCGGCTCTCGCGTCAGCTGGCCGGCGAGGACGCCACCTACGACATCACGAACCGCCGTCCGGACGTGTTCACGATCAACGGGAAGTGTGCGCCAAGGACACTCAACCCAAAAGACGGGAGCCCTATCATCGTCTCGGCGGGTGACACCGTTCGGCTCCACTGGACCAACGCGGGATTCATGTCTCACCCGTTGCATATGCACAACCACCGCTTCGAGGTGGTGGAGCGCGACGGCTCACCGATTCCCGACGCAGCGCGGTACAAACGGGATGTCCAGTCCGTCGCTCCGGCAGAACGCTACACCGTCGAGTTCGAGGCGAGTGCCGACCCCGGCATCTACCTGATGCACTGTCACAAGGTCGACCACGTTCGTAACGGGTCGACCTACCCCGGTGGAATGTTGACCGGTATCGTCTATGAGGAGGCGATGGACACGGACATCTTCGCCGATCTGATGGAGTACGCCGGCTACGAGGGGTGAGACCGATGCCGACACGACGAACCTTCATAATGGGTGCGGCCGCCGGTGCGGGCGCGACACTCGCCGCTAGCCCGGTCGCTGCACAGGAAGGAACTGACCTGACGGAGTGGCTTGCAGACACCGACGACGCCGGCTCCGTCGTCGACCGTACGGGGAACGACACGGTGGCCGTTACCGTCGGCGCGGAGGCCAACGGCGGGGCGTTCGGCTTCGCTCCACCGGTCGTCCGCATCGACCCCGGCGCGACTATCCGTTGGGAGTGGACCGGCGGTGGCGGTAGTCACAACGTCGTCGCCTCCGACGGCGCGTTCGAGTCCCAACTGTACGGGGAGCAGGGCGCGACGTTCGAACACACCTTCGAGTCAGCGGGTGTCACCCGCTACTACTGCACGCCACACAAGGGTCTGGGGATGCGCGGCGCGGTGGTCGTCGGTGACGCCAGCGTGACGCTTCCGGGGAGTGGCACCCCGACTCCGACGCCGTCGGGCAACGAGACTGACACAGGTGAGCAGGAGGCTCCCGACGTGCGCTCGTTCGACGGCTGGCTCGCGAACACGGACAACTACACCGGTGTCGTCGACAAGCGCGGCAGCGACGAGGTGACGGTCACGGTCGGCGCGGAGGGCAACGGCGGACAGCTTGCCTTCGACCCGCCCGCCATCCACGTGTCGCCGGGTACCACCGTCCGCTGGGTGTGGGACGGCCCCAATCAGTACGACGTGGTCGACCCCGAACTCGGCTATCAGTCGGCCACGACAGCGGATTCCGGCTACGAATACGCTGCCGAGTTCGGTGGCGACGGAATCTCCACGTACGAGTGCGAGCAGTACAGCGACCAAGGGATGCGGGGGGTCGTCGTCGTCGGGAACGGTCCACAGCAGGCACTCAGCTGGCAAGGTGTCGGTGTCGCCGGAGCAGTCGGCGCAGTTTTATCTGTCCCCCTCGCGCTCGCTGTCCGGCTCCATCACAAGACGACCACGCGATCGGGCACCAGTCACGGGCCGAAGAAGTAGTTCGGCTCCGAGAATGTGGTGGCCTCGGCACTCATAGGGTTCGTCACTGCCGGCTGCCTACACCGGCTCGGCCCAGTCGCTCGTCATCGGCCACCTGTCGCTACGACGCCCGAGTGAAAAAGCGCTCGGACAGAACTATGTCCTCGCGCGTCACACGACAGATATGGACAAGTCGGCACGCCGAACTCTGTTGGCCCGCGACTACGACGACCGCATCGGCCTGCTCGCGCCCGACGGACATCTGCGCGAGGGGTACGAGCCGACGGCGAGCGACGAGACGCTCCGTGACCTGTACGCCGATATGAAGCTGGGCCGTCACTTCGACGACCGGATGGTGAGTCTCCAGCGACAGGGGCGGATGGGGACCTACTCGCCGATGGCCGGGCAGGAGGGCTCCGGCTTCGGGTCGATGTACGCGCTGGAGGATGACGACTGGGTGTCGTACCAGTACCGTGAACACGCTGTGCCGCTCGTTCGGGGCTTCCCGCCCGAGTATCTCCACTACTGGGCCGGCCACGAGTCGGGCAACGCCGCGCTCGCGGACGAGCGCATCTTCCCGCTCAACATCTGTATCGCCGACCACATCCCGCACGTCACGGGGCTGGGGATGGCCGCCAAGCTACAAGGGAACGACGACGAGGTGGTGGTGTGTCACTTCGGCGACGGCGCAACGTCGGAAGGTGACTTCCACGAGGGACTGAACTTCGCCGGCGTCTACGACACCCCGACCGTCTTCATCTGTCACAACAATCAGTGGGCGATCTCCGTGCCGAGAGAGGAACAGACCGCCGCCGACACCATCGCACAGAAGGCTGAGGCGTACGGCTTCGACGGCGTACAGGTCGACGGGATGGACCCGCTCGCGGTGTACGAGGTGACGCTCGCGGCCCGCGAGAAGGCGACCGACCCCGACGCCCAGTCGCGACCGACACTCATCGAGACCGTCGAGTACCGCTACGGCGCACACACGACTGCTGACGACCCGACCGCATACCGCGAGGATAGCGAGGTCGACCAGTGGCGGCGCGTCGACCCCATCGACCGGCTGGAACGGTATCTCCGCCGACAGGGGTTGCTCGACGATGAGGCAATCGAAGCAATCGAACAGGGGAACGAAGACCGGATGGCCGCCGCCGTCGACCAGCTTTCTGCGGTCGAAGCCGATCCCGACGAGATGTTCGCCGACGCGTTCGCGGAGCCGACGCCGCGGATGGTCGAGCAGCGCGCGTATCTGCAGGACCTACGGGAGCGTCACGGTGACGAGCAACTCACGCGAGAGGAGTAAGCCGGCGAGCAATCACTCAGCCAGTCGCTCACGCGCAGCGGCGACGAGTAGGGGAAGAAAGACTGTCGCGTCACCGACGATAGTCGCGTTCCGGGCTCCCTTATTCAGCTTCCCCCACGAGCGCGCCTCGTCGAGCGTCGCGCCCGACAGCCCGCCCGTGCTCGACGGGTCGGTCGTAATCTGGACGGCGAGGTCGTAGGCGTTCGGCGTGACGAGCATCGTCTGAAGCGTGAAGTTCTTGGGGACACCGCCGCCGACGAGCAGACAGCCGGCGCGGTCGGCGTCGTACGCGAGGTCGGTCAGCGCGGTCATATCCGCGAGCGCGTCGAGCGAGAAGTCGGATGTCTGGGAGTACATCCACGCCTGCAGCCCGAGCACGGAGTCGGCAACCGCCGGGCAGTAGATGGGAACGTCGGACTCGTAGGCCGCCGCCGCGACGCCCGGTCCCTCGTCGATGTCATCGCGCTCGTTCACCGCGGCGTTCGCCTTCCCGAGCTCGCGGGTGAACCGTTCGATACCGACTGTTCCCTCGGCTTCCAGTGGCGGGAACACCTCCTCGCGGAGGTGGTGCTCGAACAGCGAGAAGTGCTCCTGTGGGAGATAGACGTTGTAGACGCGGTCGACCTCCTCGTCGCGCAGATTCTCGTCGTGTTCGCGTTCGGTGAGTTCCTCGTGTTCGGCGCGGCCGTGGTGGTGTTTCCCGCCGATGGCCTCGATGGCGTCGTGGGTGAGGTTCGCGCCCGTCGTCACGAGCGCGTCGACGTGGCCGTCGCGAATCAGGTCCGCGACGACGCGCCGCATCCCGGTCGGCACCATCGCACCGGCCAGCGACACGAAGACGGTCGTCACGTCGTCGTCGAGCATCTCGGCGTAGATGTCGACGGCCTCGTGGACATCGGCGGCTCCGATGCCGGCTTCGCCGTACCCCTCGACCAGGTCGCCGACGGTCATCTCCTCCCAGACGTGGGTGTGGCCCAGCGGGTCGTGGCTGAACTCCTCGCGATCGGGCTCTTCCCACTCGTGTGCATCGTCGGTCATATCGGCGTTTCGCTGTCGAGCGCTTTCAACGGCGCGGTCGGTTGAACGAATCGGCTTGACCGACGATTTGTCCTGTCGTCCGGGGCGAGTGCGGCCAGTTTCTTTAGAGTTTTACGCCCGGGTCGAGAAATCCGGCTATGAGCAATCCACGCGTGCTGTTACTCGGTGCACCCGGCGCAGGCAAAGGAACCCAGAGCTCACGAATCAGCGACGAGTACGGCGTCGACCACATCACGACCGGCGACGCGCTCCGCGCGAACAAGGAGATGGACATCTCCGAGCTGGGCTTCGAGCACGACACGCCCGGCGGCTTTATGGACGCCGGCGAGCTCGTCCCCGACGAGGTCGTCAACGAAATCGTCGTCACCGCCCTCGACAACGCCGACGGCTTCGTTCTCGACGGCTATCCGCGCAACATCGAGCAGGCGAAGTTCCTCGACGAGCGAACCGACCTCGACGCTATCATCCGGCTGGCCGTCGACGAGACGGAACTGGTGGACCGACTCACCGGTCGCCGGGTCTGCCCGGAGTGTGGCGAGAACTATCACGTCGAGTTCGATCAGCCCGAAGAACAGGGTGTCTGTGACGAGTGCGGTGCCGATCTCACCCATCGCGAGGACGACACCGAGGAGACCGTTCGCGAACGGCTCCGCGTCTTCGCCGAAAACACCGAACCGGTCATCGATCACTACGCCGGAACGGACGCCTATACCGAAATCGACGGTGAGGGAACGCTCGACGAGGTGTGGGCGGACGTGAAGGACGCAGTCGAACAGCGAGCGTAACCGCCCGCGTTTCCTCTCACACGAGCGTCGGCGAACCCTACACTCAAATACCCCCGCCGGTGAGGTGAGGCCATGTACGACAACGACGGCGGATTCGACGACGAAGCACCCGGCGACGACGTGTTACAGGTCCTCGAACAGAGCGACGGCGTGACGGCCCGCGGTATCGCCGGCGCAATCGGCATCGGCACGGAGGAGGCGAAGCAGCGACTCCGCCGGCTCCAAGATGCTGGCGAGGTTGAACAGGACGCCGACGGGACGTGGGTCGTGCCGGAAATTGCGGGCCGAGACGACCCCTACGCGTTCTGAGTGGTCGCTGAAACAGCAGACCCTTTTCGCCGCCCGACCCACGGGCGAGTATGGAGCTACACGACGACCTCGCCGGGCAGGTCGCACTCGTTACCGGTGCGAACAGAGGCATCGGCGCACAGATTGCGCGAAATCTGAACGACCTCGGCGCGACCGTCTACGCGGCTGCGCGGTCGATGAACGCCGAGGTACCTGACGGCTGTGAGAAGGTGCTGCTCGACGTGACACAGGAGGGTGATATCGACGCTATCGCCGATGGCGTCTTCTCCGAGGTGGGACGACTGGATATCATTGTCAACAACGCCGGTATCGGTGAGTTCGGTGACGATATCGTCGCCGAGCCGTCAGAGCGCATCGACAGAACGCTCGCGACGAATCTCCGCGGGCCGATGCTCGTCTGTAAACATCTCGTCCCGCTCCTGCTCCAGCAGGACGGCGGTCGGGTCGTGAACGTCTCGTCGGGGATGGGACAGCTCTCAACGATGGACGGCGGCTCGCCCGCCTACCGCATCTCGAAGGCCGGGCTGAACGGGCTGACGACGTATCTTCACGGCGAGTACAATGAACACGGCCTGATGGCCAACTCTGTCTGTCCTGGCTGGGTTCAGACCGACCTCGGCGGCGAAAACGCAGAGCGGTCGGTCGAGAAGGGTGCGGAGACGCCGACGTGGCTGTGTCGGTTCGCGCCGGGGAATCCCTCGGGCGCGTTCTGGCGCGACAAGGAACGGATCGACTGGTAGCTTCAGACGGCGTGATCGCGGTCCTCGGAGGTACCTACGAGCAGCGTGCCAACAATTATACACAGTGCGCCCAAGACGCCGAGAATGGGCTTCAACAGCTCCGTGGCGAGCGCGCTGAAGGCCATCAGCCCAATGAGGACCATACCGAGGGCGAGGACGACGGCACCACTGAACAGCTTCTGATTTTCTGACAGCGCGCTATCCACGGCGACGAGGCGATCGAACATATCTGTGGGTTAGTGGCCATCTACTAAACTCCCTCCGTTCGCCCCGACTTCCGACTCCCGACAGCTTTAGTGACGGTCGTGCTACCAACTTGCATGACGCGAATAAATCCGGCGACCGACGAACCGCTCGACCCCGTCGCGAACCACGACGGCGACGACGTGGAACGGGCGCTCGCGACTGCGAGCGAGACGTTCGAGACGTGGCGCGAAACCGACCTCCGCGAGCGTCGGCGACTGCTCGAAGCCACAGCCGACGTGCTCCGCGATCGGATCGACGAGCTCGCTCGGGTGGCGACGACGGAGATGGGCAAGCCGATCGATGACGCACGGGCAGAGGTCGAGAAGTGCGCGTGGGTGTGTGACCACTACGCCGAGCGCGCTCCCGAGTATCTGGCCGACGAACCGGTCGGTACCGAACCCGAAGCGGAGTCGTTCGTCGCCACTGAGCCGCTGGGACCGGTACTCGCCGTGATGCCGTGGAACTACCCGTTCTGGCAGGTGTTTCGGTTCATCGCGCCGAATCTCGTCGCCGGCAACGTCGGTATCTTGAAACACGCCTCGAACGTCCCCGAGTGTGCTCTCGCCATCGAGTCCGTACTCCACGAGGCAGGCTTTTCCGACGGAGTCTTCCAGACGCTCGTCGTCGGCTCAGATCGCGTCGAGTCGATGATCGCCGACGACCGAATTCGCGCGGTGACGCTCACCGGCTCGGAGCCTGCCGGTCGCGCCGTCGGCCAAGCAGCGGGCAAGGAACTGAAGCCGTCCGTCCTCGAACTCGGCGGCTCGGACGCGTTTCTCGTGCTCGACGACGCCGATATCGAGGCGGCAGCGACCGTCGGGGCGCGCGCTCGAACGCTCAACTCCGGACAGTCCTGTATCGCCGCGAAGCGGTTCATCGTCCACGCCGACGTGTACGATGACTTCCTCGATGCGTTCGTCGCCGAGATGGAGTCACTCACCGTTGGCGACCCGACCGACCCAGCCACCGATATCGGACCACAGGCGAGAGCCGACCTCGTGGACGACCTCCACGAGCAGGTGACGGCGAGTGTCGACGCGGGCGCGACCGTCGAGGTGGGCGGTGAGCCGTTGGACCGGACTGGTCACTTCTACCCGCCGACCGTGCTGACGGATGTCCCTCCCGACGCGCCCCTCGCCAGCGAGGAAGTGTTCGGTCCGGCCGCTGCGGTCTTCGAGGTAGAGAGCGAGGCGGAGGCAGTCGCACTCGCGAACGACTCGGAGCTGGGGCTTGCAGGCAGTGTCTGGACTGAGGATTTAGAGCGCGGGCAGGCGGTCGCACGCCGTATCGAGTCGGGGGCGGTGTTCGTGAACGAGCTCTCGAAGTCGGACCCGCGGCTCCCGTTCGGCGGAATCAAGAACTCCGGCTACGGCCGTGAGCTCGCCGAACAGGGGCTGAAGGCGTTCTGCAACGAAAAGACGATTTGGGTACAAGACACTACGAATCAGCCCTGAGGCCGGGCGATTTTTCACCCAGTAGGGCGAGTCGCGACCATGCCAATCACGTACGACGATCTCCACGTCGGCTGGTCTGAGACCTACGGTCCAGCAGAGATGGATCGCGACTCGATGATCGCGTTCGCCGAGCAGTTCGACCCGCAGCCGATGCACCTCGACGCCGAGGCCGCCCGCGAGAAGGGGTACGACGACGTGTTCGCGAGCGGGTTCTACACTATCGGGACGGCGACGCGGCTCTTGGTTACGCAGTTCCTCAACGATTCCACAAATCTCGCCGGACTCGGCATCGAGAACCTTCGGTGGCACGCCCCCGTCTATCCGGGGGACGAACTCTACGCTACCCACGAGGTGACAGAAATGCGCGTCTCGGAGTCGGATTCATCGCGCGGTATCGTCACGCGCGATATCGAGATTACGCGCGACGACGACACCGTCGTCTGTTCGTGGACCGTCTCGATTCTGATGGGTCGTTAGGGCCGCGTCGTCGCCCAGACGCCGAGCACGCCCAGCCCGAGCGCTGGAATCAGCGGGAGCACGAGAAACGCATCACGGTAGCCGAGTCCCAGCGACTTCGTGAAGGTGCCGGCCTCGGGAATGTACAGCAACAGTCCGGGCACGACGATGAGCGAGACGAACAGCCAGCCGACGAGAATCCAGCCACGCACTCCGAAGTCGCGGTCGCGGTCGGCCGGTTTGACGCCGTGGCTGTCCTCTCCCTCGGGCGTGTATACGTAGCCCTCGTCGTCGCTCATCGCTCGCTGTCGGGGACGACGACGACCTTCCCGAATCCTTCGCGTTCCTCGAGCATCTCGTGGGCCTGTGCGACCTCGCTCATCGGGAGCACGTCGCGAATCTGTGGCTCGAAGGTGCCGTCCCAGACGAGGTCGAGCACGGCGTCGATATCCGCGTTCGCGCCCATCGTCGAGCCGAGGATGTCGTACTGCTGCCAGAACAGGTCGGCGATGTTCACCTCGACGGATGGGCCACCGGTCGCACCGCAGGTGACGATACGGCCCCCTTTCGCCAGCGAGTTCATCGAGGCGTCCCACGTCGCGCCGCCGATGTGATCGAGCACCACGTCGACGCCACGGCCATCGGTCTGCTCGTCGATGAACTCGTCGAACGGCTCCTCCTCGTAGTTGACGACGTGGTCGGCACCGAGCTCGCGAGCGGCTTCGAGCTTCGCCGCCGTCGAGCCGGTAGCGAACACCTCACAGCCGGCGTGGTCGGCAATCTGGACCGCGGCGTGACCGACGCCACCCGACGCACCGAGCACGAGCACGGACTCGCCAGCCTCGATTTCGGCGCGCGAGTGGAGCATTCGCCACGCAGTCTGGAAGACGAGCGGCGCGGCCGCGGCCGTCTCAAAGTCAACGTGGTCGGGCACGAGCACCAGATTCTCCTCGGGAAGCGTCGTCTGCTCGGAGTGGACGCCCGTGGAGTGTTCGCCGATGATGGTGTACTCGACACACTGGGAGTGTTCGCCGGCGCGACAGTGTTCACACTCGCCGCAGTAGGAACCAGCGGCGACGGCGACGTGGTCTCCCTCTGAGAAACGCGTTACGCCCTCGCCGACTGCGGCGACGACGCCCGCCGCGTCAGAGCCGGGGATATGCGGGAACTCACCAGGTGATGGCATCCCCTTGCGCGTCCAGATGTCGAGATGGTTGAGCCCGCCCGCCTTCACGTCCACGAGCACCTCGCCGCGGTCAGGCTCGGGGTCTGGAAGTTCGCCGTACTGGAGAACATCTCTGTCGCCGTGCTCCTCGTAGAAGATTCCGTTCATACCCGGTGTGTCGAACTCGGTGTACAAAGACGTGCCGGAGATATACAAAAAGCCCTTGCTCGCGCGAGCCAAGTTACTCCTGTGATGCGCCGGACGACACGCTGGACGTATCTCGGCCTCGCGCTGTTCGTCTGCGGGCTGGTGCTCGCGGGCAGCGGCGCGGCCGCCCAACTCGACGCCCGCCAGTGTGAACGTGCCGCCTATATCCAGATCACCAATACCGACCGTATCGACGGCTCGCTCGACGGCTACGACCGCGTCGCATTCGCGAACCTCAGCGACGAGAACCAGACGCTGTTCACTGCCGTCCGAGACGCCGGTGGGAGCGCGCTCACCGGCGGCGAACTCCCAATTGCCGTCATCACGCGCGGGAACGACTCTTATTTCACCCTCGTTGGTACGGAATCGGAGCCGTGCGGCTCGTGGGACGCTGGAACGGTCGTCGCGCCGCTTATCGCCGGCACGTTCGCCGCGGCTGTCGGTGTCCCCCTCGTCCGCGGCCGAGAGCACGAGGACTAACTTTCCGGCCCACCCACGACGGGTATGACTGAGGGTCACGACGACCACTATCACGAGCACCACCACGACGACATCGACACGCTCGGTGTGAGCGTCGTCACCATCTCTTCGACGCGCTCGCTGGATACTGACCCGTCCGGTGACGCCATCGTGACTACTTGCTCCGACGCGGATCACGAGGTCGTCCACCGCGAGCTCGTCCCTGACGACCACGACCGGATACAGGCCATCGTCGGTCGGCTGTCGAAGCGTGGCGACACCGATATCGTTATCACGACCGGCGGTACTGGCGTCTCACCCGCCGACGTGACCGTCGAGGCCGTGACGCCGCTGTTCGCGAAGACGCTCCCCGGATTCGGCGAGCTGTTCCGACAGCTCTCGTACGACGAGGTCGGCACCCGCGTCGTCGGTACCCGCGCTGTCGCCGGTATCGTCGGAGGCGTGCCGGTGTTCTGTCTCCCCGGCTCAGAGAACGCCGTTCGGCTCGGCGTCTCTGAAGTCGTGCTCCCTGAAGCGCCGCATCTCGCCGGATTGGCCCGACACGAGGAGTCGGACGAGGCGGTTGAGGAGTCGGACGAGGCGGTTGAGGAGTCGGACGAGGCGGTTGAGGAGTCGGAGGAAACCACCGACGCCGGGGGCGAAGACGCGAAGTGACAGCCGCCCAAATCGCAGATATGACCGATAGCGAGACGGTACTCGTTCCCGGCGCGCGCGAGGTGCGCGCCACGCTCGATTCGCCCGACTCCGACGCCTGTGTCGTCGCCTGCCCGCCCCACCCGCAGATGGGCGGGAAGCGAACTGACACGCGTCTCGAAGCCGTGAGCGACTATCTCGCGCCCGAGGGTGCAACCCTCCGGTTCGACTACGGCACGTGGGACGAGGGAGAGGGTGAGCTGACGGACGCAGAAAACGCCGTGGCGTGGGCACGCGATCGCTACGATCGGGTCGCGCTGTTCGGCTACTCTTTCGGCGGCTGTATCGCACTCCTCGCAGCCGCAGGCCAGGATGTGCGGGGTGTCGCCGCGCTCGCACCCGCGTCACGGCTCTCTCCGGAGCTCGATGCAGTTACGGCTCTCGACAGCATCGACTGTCCGGGCTACGTGTGCTATGGCGAGCGTGACACGACGGCGGAGTGGGAACCCGTCGTCGAGCGCGCCCGCGAGGTTGGCTTCACGGTCGAGTCGCTGAGCGCGGACCACCACTTCGTCGGGCAGTCGAAGAAGGTCGCACAGCGTTGTGGTGGCTTTTTGCGGGACATTCTCGCCGACTGACTACTCGGCGACAGTCGCGACGAGCACCTCCAGTTCGGCCTTCCGGAATGGGCGCTCCGGGTCGCGCTCGGAATCGATTCCCTCGACGTTGGCGGCGATGGCCGCGCGCATCTCTCCTTTCGACGGAAGCGGTTTCTCGACTGGCGAGTCGACCACGCCGGCGATTGCGGCCAGCGCTTCTTTTGTGAACGCGGTCGATTCGCGGCGTTCGTACCGGTCGACCGCGACGCGGACGTCGTTTCGGAGGTCGTCGACGGTGGGCATACTGGCGTGTTGGTGTCTGGGGACCTATACTCTCTGTTGTTGGTCACCGATACCGAATCAATATCCAGAAAATCGAAATGGGCGTCCCCGGCGACGCGAGTGATGTTATCGCGATCCGAACAGTCGCTCGCGCAGCGACCGGTCGTGTGCCGTCTCCGTCAGGAGAACGGTGCAGTCGAGGTCGTCGATGATGTCGAGCGTGAGCGAGTCGGAGACGAGTCGCGAGAGCAGTCCCTGCTCGGTCGCGCCGATGGACATCAGGGTCGCGTCTCGGGCGGCGCGCTCGATTGCCGCCTCCACGTCGCCCGTCTCGATCCGTAGCGTCGCCTCCGCCAGGTCGTTCTCTTCGGCCCACGATTCGAGGAACTCCCGTCCCGCGGCCTCGTCGTCGGCGACGTGTAACAGCGTTACCTCGGAGCCGTATGCGTCCCGGAGGATACGGGCGATAGCTGCCGACAGCTCCGAATCGGGACCACCTGCGGTCGGAACGAGCACGCGTGACGGGTCGAAGCCGCGGTCCTTCATGACGATGAAGTCACACGGCAGCTTCTGCATCACTTCGTCGTAGGCAGATTCGACACGCCCCGGCGAGCCGTGGCTGTCACCGCCCCAACCCATAACGACGGTGTCGGCGTTGTGAGTCTTCGCGGCGTCGAACACCTCCTCGAAGCCGCGGTGAGAGACGACCGTCCGCGTCTCGATTGGAATGCCGAGTTCTTCGGCATCAACGCGTGCACGCTCCAAGATATCGCCGGCGGGGTCACCGAACTCGTCGATATGTTCGCTGGCGTACTGGAGGTCGGTCTGATCCGGCACCGTGACGATGTGGACGGCATCGAGCGTGCCGCCGTGGTGTTTCGCGATGGCGGCTCCAAGTTTGATGAGGTCGCGCTCGGTGTCCGGGTTCGCGAGCGGGACCATCACGCGGTGGGTGGACGAGTCCGGCTCGACCGAGGCCGCGGCCTCGACTACCCGGTCGGGAAGCTCGTCCGAGCGCGACCGAATCAAGTCGCCCAGCACTCCCGTCGCGGTCGTCCGTGAGCGAGCGTAGCCGAAATACCACAGACCGGCGAAGACGATGAACGCGCCGCCGATTGCGATAACCCGCGGATCGATGAAGTAAATCAACGCGAGCGAGACGACCGCACCGATGATCGGCGTTATCGGATACAGCGGTACGGTGTAACTCGGCTCGTACTCGGCTACCTCTGCTTCCCGCATTACGATGAGCGCGATGTTCAACAGCGCGTAAATGACGAGGTGTAGAACGCTGCTGAGCGTCGAGAGAGTCTCGACGTTCGCCAGCAGGATAAACAAGAGAATCAACCCGCCGGTGATGGCGATGGACTTGTAGGGTGTGCCGTAGCGGTCGTGAATCTCGTTGAGGTCGGGCGTGACGATGCGGTCACGGCCCATCGCGAAGTTGATGCGCGAGGACGCGAGGATAGAGGCGTTCGCCGACGAGGCCGTCGCGAGCAGTCCGCCGACGAGTAGTGCGGTCCCGAGCGGCCAGAAGATACGTCTGCCGACCTCGACGACGGCGATCTGCTGTCCGGACAGGGACGAGATGAACCCCGGCTCGACTGCAGCACTCATCACGATGAGCACGAGCACGTAGATAACCGTCACAATGAGCACGCTCCCGATGATGGCTCGCGGGAGATTCTTTCCCGGCTCTTTGATTTCCTCGGCGACGCTCGTGATCTGGACGAAGCCGAGATACGAGACGAAGATGAGCCCTGTGGTCGCGAACATCGGCCCGTACCCCGTCGCTTCGGGGAGATTGGCGGCGTTTGCCTGCGTCGTTCCGAGAACGGTAAAGATTGCGAGAATGACGACGAGGATAGCGACGATGACGTTCTGGAGCTTGCCGGTCTCCTTCGCCCCGACGTAGTTGATGAAGGTGAATAGCGCCGCGCCGACGATACCGATAATCTTCACCCACGCGATGGAGACGATTCCAAGCTCGAGACTCCCCGCGACGCCGAGGATGTTCTGAATGTAGCGTCCGAAGCCGACCATATAGAACGCGGAGGCGAACGCGAGCCCTAGCCAGTTCGACCAGCCGGCGATGGTACCGAAAAAGGGCCCCAGTGCGCGGTTGACGTAGTAGTACGCCCCACCGGACTTCGGCATCGCCGTCCCCAGCTCCGAGGCAGAGAACGCCGTAAACAGCGCGATAACGCCCCCAAGCACGAAGGAGACGACGGCGAACGACCCGGCGTCGGTAATCGCCTGTCGCGGCAGGACGAAGATACCCGCGCCGATCATCGTCCCGACACCGATGGTGAGCGCGGCGAAGGGGCCGAGATCCTTGGCGAGCTCTTCGTCGCTCACTGGTCGCCCCCGGGCAGTACGACCACGGGTCTATCTGTTTCGTCGAGTAGCTCGCGGGTCACGCTCCCTGAGAGCAGCCGCTCGAACCAGCCGCCGCCGCGAGGTGTGAAGGCGATCGCGTCGGCCTCGACCTCGGCGGCTGCAGCCAGCAGGCCGTCGGCGATGTCGGTGTCGTAGACGATATCCGTCTCGACCGGCTCACCGTACCGCTCGGCGAACTGCTCGAACGCCTCGGCGGCGGCCTCCTCGCGCTGTTCGACGCCGGCCTTGTCGGGTGCGCCGCCGGCCTTCTCGACGACGTGGACGACGGTGACGCGGTCGGTATCGAGATACTCACGCAGTGCCGCCGCGGTGGACACGGCGTCGGCGTCGGACGCGATCGGCACGAGCACGTGGTCGAAGTGGCCCTTAGCCATCGGTTTGACCCCTCTCTCCCGTTCGTTTGTGAGTGCGTGTGTACATAGCGCAACTGACCGGCTGATACTGTATAAGCGTTCACACCGCGCCGTGGACGGGGCCGTTATCGTCGGCCATCCGGGCTTGGCTGTCGGTGGATTCACAACGGTTTTGACCTGGCCCCGATGACGGTCAGTATGCCGACGGAACTCACCGAGTACGACCCGAGTATGGGTCGGAAGTTCATTTTCGTTACAGGGGGTGTTATGTCCGGGCTGGGGAAGGGAATCACCGCCGCCAGCACCGGCAGACTGCTTGCGAACGCGGGGTTCGACGTGACCGCCGTCAAGATCGACCCGTATCTCAATGTCGACGCCGGGACGATGAATCCCTATCAACACGGCGAGGTGTACGTCCTGAAAGACGGCGGCGAGGTCGACCTCGATCTAGGGAACTACGAGCGGTTCCTCGACATCGACATGACCTTCGACCACAACATCACGACGGGGAAGACCTACCAACACGTTATCGAGAAGGAGCGTGCCGGCGACTATCTCGGTAAGACCGTCCAGATTATCCCCCACATCACCAACGATATCAAGCGTCGGATTCGCGAGGCTGCCGCGGGCTCGGACGTGTGCATTATCGAGGTCGGTGGTACCGTCGGCGACATCGAGGGGATGCCGTATCTGGAGGCGCTGCGCCAGTTCGCCCACGAGGAGGACGACGGCGATATCCTCTTTACCCACGTCACGCTCGTGCCGTACTCGCAAAACGGCGAGCAGAAAACCAAGCCTACACAGCACTCCGTGAAGGAACTGCGATCTATCGGTCTCCAACCCGACATCCTCGTGGGGCGGTGTGACGACGAACTCGAAGCGCACACGAAGGAGAAAATCGCGCTCTTCTGTGACGTGCCGACGGACGCCGTCTTCTCGAACCCCGACGTGCCCGACGTGTATCAGGTCCCCCTCGTCGTTGAGGACGAGGGACTCGACCAGTACGTGATGGAACGGCTTGACCTCGCTGAGGAGGCGGTCCCCGAGGAGGACCGTGAGAACGAGTGGCGGGAACTCGTCACGCAGGAGACGACCGGCGAAGTGGATATCGCGCTCGCAGGAAAGTACGACCTCGAAGACGCGTATCTCTCCGTCCACGAGGCGCTGAAACACGCCGGCCTCGACCAGGGAGTCGATGTGAACACGCTGTGGGTCGATGCCGAGGAGATGACCGACGAGCACCGGGAGCGGCTCGAACGGGCGGACGGCGTCGTCGTCCCCGGTGGCTTCGGTGCACGCGGAACCGACGGAAAAATCGAGGCGATTCGGTACGCCCGCGAGCACGACGTTCCGTTCCTCGGACTCTGTCTCGGCTTCCAGATGGCTGTCATCGAGTTCGCGCGTAACGTCTGCGGGCTGGACCACGCCGACTCGACGGAGTTCGAAGAGGAGACGCCCCACCCCGTCATCGCCATCCTCCCCGAGCAGTACGAGGTAGAGGATATGGGCGGGACGATGCGACTCGGTGCTCACGAGACGCAGATTCAGGAGAATACTCTCGCTGCCGATCTCTACGGCAGCGACTCCTGTACCGAGCGCCACCGCCACCGCTACGAGGTGAATCCCGAGTACATCGACGAGCTCGAAAGCGCGGGAATAACGTTCTCGGGGCGCGCAGATAGTCGTATGGAGATACTCGAACTCGACGACCACCCGTACTTCGTCGGCACGCAGTTTCACCCCGAGTTCCGCTCGCGACCTGGTCGCGCATCACCGCCGTTCGTCGGACTGCTCGACGCCGTGCTCGGAGGTGAGAACTGATGGTCGACGCCGAATCGTTCATCCCTGAGGCGAAAGCCGAGATTCAGGAGGCTGTCGGCGATGAAGAGGCCATCATCGCTCTCTCCGGTGGCGTGGACTCATCGGTCGCCGCGGCACTCACTCACGAGGCAATCGATGAGCACCTCACGGCTGTCTACGTCGACACCGGGCTGATGCGGAAAGGCGAGACCGAGGAGATTCGCGAGACGTTCGCGTTTATGAATGGCCTCCGCGTCGTCGACGCGCGCGACCGCTTCCTCACCGCGCTCGAAGGCGTCACCGACCCCGAGGAGAAGCGCCACGTCATCGGCGAGCAGTTCATCCGGGAGTTCGAGCGCGAGGCGAAGGCGGTCGACGCTCGCTATCTCGTGCAGGGGACCATCTACCCCGACCGCATCGAGTCGGAGGGGAACATCAAATCTCACCACAACGTCGGCGGGCTCCCCGAAATCGTCGACTTCGACGGCATCGTCGAGCCGTGCCGTGACCTGTACAAAGACGAGGTCCGGGAGGTGGCCCGCGAACTCGGCTTGGAGGAGATTATCTCCGAGCGGATGCCGTTCCCCGGCCCAGGCCTAGCCATCCGCATCGTCGGCGAAGTGACGGCCGAGAAGGTCGAAGTCGCTCGAGAGTCGTGTCATATCGTCGAGGAGGAGACGGCGGAACACGAGCCGTGGCAGGCGTTCGCCGCGGTCATCGGGAAGGCGACGGGCGTGAAGGGTGACAACCGCGTCCACGGCTGGGTCGTCGCCGTCCGCTCTGTCGAGTCGCGCGACGGGATGACCGCCCGCGCACAGGAGCTCGACTGGCAGACGCTCCAGCGCATCCAGTCGCGTATCACCGGCACGCTCGACAACGTCTCACGGGTCGTTTACGACGTGACCCACAAGCCGCCCGCGACAATCGAGTACGAGTAAGACAGAACAAACGCTTATTTTCGTCAGCGCGAACCGTTCTATATGACACGTGCTATTATCGCCGGAAGCGACGCCGCGAGTCTCGGTGACGCCCTCGTCACCGAAGGCGTCGACGTGACGACCGCTGCCGGCACTGCCAACCGTGATGCCCTCGAAGCCGCCGGCATCGCTGAGGCGGACGTATTCATCGTCACCGAGATGGGACTCGCAACTTCGATTTCGGTCGCGAAGGAACTGAATCCGGACGTGCGCGTCGTCGTCTACGCCGAGGGGACGCTTCCGGACTTCGCGCGACGGCAGGCCGGCCACATCCTTGACCCGAAGCTGATGGACCCGGACTTCGTCGCAGAAGAGGTCGCTGCCGCCTGAGCCGAGTACTGAGTATCGAACTGTCGGCCGCACAAGCCGAAAAATCCGACAGGTCAGAGCCGGGCGATACGCTCGCCCAGTTCAGCGAGTCGCACCGCGCCGTTGCGAGTGAACGGGACGCCGTGGCCCATCGCCAACACTTCGACGGCGGGCTCCGCGTCGGCCAGATACTCGATGGAATCCCGGACGCGTTCGGTGTCGTAGCTCACCGGCTTGGGTGACGGTCCGAGTGAGCCGTCACTCTCGCGTACGAGGTCACCGACGAACGCGACCGATAGAGCCTCACTCACGTATGCGACGTGCCCGGGCGTGTGACCCGGCGTGTGATAGACGGTGAACGAGCCGATGGTGTCGCCGTCGGCGACGCCAGTCACTTCACCGGTCGGCGGGGTGGTAACGGTTCCGGCGACGCGCTGGAAGGCTCCCTTCAGATTCCCGAACGGCGGCTTCTCGTCACCGGTCAAGAAGCCGCGATCACCCGCGCCGATGTACATCTCCGCATCGAGGTCGAGCGCGGCGAGCGCGCCAACGTGGTCGACGTCGTAGTGGGTGATGAGCACGCGCTCGATATCGGCGAGCGCATACCCGATGTCCGTCACGGCGGCTCGAATCGTCGGCTCGTCCCGTGGCGTGCCGGCGTCGACGAGCGTCAGTGTCCCATCATCATCAGCTAGATACGCGTTGACGCCACTACACTCGATCTGCCAGACTCCCTCGCGAAGCTTCCTGACCATACTACTGCTATGTCGTCCGCGGAGTTAAGTCACCACGGCAGACGTCCTCTGATAAACCCCTTCAACGCCCGTCCGCGTGACGGCTGGCGCACCCGCTCCATCTCCGCCGGTGTGAGCTCGAAGTCGAACACGTCGAAGTTCGCCTCGATGTGCTCGCGGCTCGTCGCCTTTGGTACCGTCGCGACGCCCTGCTGGAGCAGCCACCGGAGCGCCACCTGCACCGCCGACTTGTCGTAGCGACGTCCCACCTCGGCGAGCACGGGATCGTCGAGCACGGCTCCGTGGCCGAGCGGCGAGTACGCCGTCAGCAGGATATCGTGAATCTCGCAGTAGTCGCGTAGCTGGCTCTGTGGCCAGTAGGGATTGTACTGCACCTGATTCGTGAGTATCGGCTCCGTGGCGTGTTCGCGGGCGCGGTTTAGCCGTTCAATGCTGAAGTTGGAGACGCCGATATGCCGAACGTTGCCGTCGGCGACGAGCTCACACATCGCGTCGAGCGTCTCCTCGACCGGTGTGCGCTGGGCGGGGTTGTGAATGAGCAAGAGATCGAGCTCAGAGAGGCCGAGCCGGGCGAGGGACTGCTCCGTGGTACGGAGCACGTCCTCGTACTCGCGGTTGCCGACGTTGAGCTTCGTCGTCACGAATACGTCATCTCTGTCCACGTCGCTGTCGGCGAGTGCTGCGCCGACCTGTCGTTCGTTTCCGTACGCTTGTGCGGTGTCGAGATGGCGGTAGCCCACGTCGAGGGCGTCACTAACGGCCTCATAGCATGTCTCGCCCGTGAGTCGCCACGTGCCGAAGCCGAGCGCCGGCACCTCGGTCCCGCCAACGGTGCGTGTCGTCTGGTTCATACGTGGGATACGGTGGCGAGGTGAATAGGCCTGTGGGCGTCGGTGATCGTGCAACATCTGTGCGGGCGTGCATTCTTATCCCTGTCCAACGCAACCGGCTACTATGAGCCAGCAGGAACCGCCAGAGCCGACCCCTGACATCCCCGAGAAGGACGCCGACCTCCGGTCGCGCGAGGTGACGGAAGGAGCCGAACGCGCACCCCACCGCGCGATGTTCCGCGCAATGGGCTTTGACGACGACGACCTCGCCAGTCCGATGGTCGGAATCGCGAACCCCGCTGCCGATATTACGCCGTGTAACGTCCACCTCGACGACGTGGCGACAGCCGCGCTCGACGGCGTCGACGCCAACGGCGGGATGCCGATCGAGTTCGGCACCATCACTATCTCCGATGCCATCTCGATGGGAACGGAGGGGATGAAGGCATCACTCATCTCCAGAGAGGTCATCGCCGACTCGGTCGAACTCGTCTCCTTCGGCGAGCGTATGGACGCGCTTGTCACCGTCGCCGGCTGCGATAAGAATCTCCCCGGAATGATGATGGCTGCTATCCGGACGGATCTCCCGTCCGTTTTCCTCTACGGCGGCTCTATTATGCCCGGCACCCACGAGGGACGCGAGATAACGGTCCAGAACGTCTTCGAGGGAGTCGGCGCAGTCGCCTCCGGCGAGATGACCGAGGACGAACTCGTGGAGATGGAACACGACGCCTGCCCCGGAGCCGGCTCCTGTGGCGGAATGTTCACTGCCAACACGATGGCATCCATCTCGGAGGCACTCGGGCTCGCCCCGCTCGGCTCCGCCTCGCCGCCCGCCGAAGCTCCCGAGCGCTACCAGACCGCAGAGCGCGCAGGCGAACTCGTCTTGGAGTGTGTCGAGGCCGACCGCAAACCGTCTGACATACTCACGAAGGCCAGCTTCGAGAACGCAATCGCCCTGCAGGTCGCCATTGGTGGCTCCACGAACGCCGTACTCCACCTGCTCGCACTCGCCGCCGAGGCCGATATCGACCTCTCCATCGAGGAGTTCGACGAGATCTCCAAGCGAACGCCGAAAATCGCGAACCTCCAGCCCGGCGGGACGCGCGTGATGAACGATCTCCACGAGGTCGGTGGTGTTCCCGTCGTCGTCCGCCGACTTGTTGAGGGTGGCTATATGGACGGGGACGCCGCGACGGTCACCGGTAACACCATCGCGGAGGAGCTGGCCGAGCTCGAAGCGAGCGGTCACCTCTCCGACGACGACACTATCGACGAGGACTTCCTCGCACCGGTTGACGACCCGTTCCACGAGGAGGGTGCAATCAAGATTCTCACCGGCAACCTCGCGCCCGACGGCGCGGTGCTGAAGGTGACCGGCGAGGACAAGTGGTTCCACGAGGGACCGGTCCGCGTCTTCGAGAATGAGGAAGCGGCGATGGCGTACGTACAGGAGGGCCACATCGAGTCTGGCGACGTGCTCGCTATCCGGAACGAAGGTCCCCAGGGTGGGCCGGGGATGCGCGAGATGCTCGGCGTGACGGCGGCCGTCGTCGGTGCCGGCCACGAAGACGACGTGGCGCTGCTCACCGACGGCCGATTCTCGGGGGCCACTCGCGGTCCGATGGTCGGCCACGTCGCCCCCGAGGCGTACGTCGGCGGCCCCATCGCCGCGCTCGAAGACGGCGACGTGGTTCGCATCGACGTGGACGAGCGCACGATGGAGACCGACCTCTCTGATGAGGAGATACAGGAGCGACTCGACGCGCGCGACCAGCCCGAACCGAACTACACGACCGGCGTGCTCGCGAAGTACGGCCAGACGTTCGGCTCTGCGGCTAACGGCGCGGTGACGAATCCCGGCGCGAAACGGTAACTAACGACCGACGCCCGAGGCGATTTTTTGTGATCCGATTCGACAGCTACCCGATTCGACAGCTGCAGCTCGCGGCGCGCCCCTGTGGAAAAATGAGACCGTTCGTGTTACGCGCGGCGTACGAGGAAGGCAGCGCCCGCAAACGCGAGTAGCGCGATTGCGACACCGAAGCCGGGCTGTGATCCGGTACTGGTGCCGGTCGCGGTCGATCGATCGATGTTCAGGTAGTTGTAGGCGTTCTCCACGTCAACGGTCGGGAACGTGCGGTTGTACTCGCCCGCGAGGTTGACCTCAGTGTCCTCGCCGACTGGTTCGAGCGCGCGCACGTCCTCCTCGGTGGCGTCTGCGCTGACTGCACCGGACAGCCGCATGTAGACGTTGCCGCCCGACTCGGTCTGCTCACCGACGATGCTGGACGGGATCGACTCCGCGCCCGACAGCTGCTGGTACATCGAGGTGAGCTGCTGCATATTGCGGAACGACGCGCCCGCTTCCATCCGCACCTGTCCGTCGCTGACGGAGATGTCAGTGCGCGCACGCTGGAAGCCGGCGTCCTCGAACGCCTGTGCCAACCGGCTCACGTCGGAGCCGTCCTCCGTCGTGTTCGTGATTGAGCTGACCATATTCGAGACGAGCTGGTCTTGTTCGACCGTCAGGGAGCCCTCAGCGGTGATCTGGTCACCGTTGAGTCCGGCCTGTAGACTCATCTCGGTGTTCGCAACTTCGATGCCGCGGTCGGCAAGCGCCTGTCGGTACGCTTCCCAATTTTCGGTCTCGTAGTTCGCGTTCAGCGTCACGTCGGTCCCGGCATCGGCCTGCGAGACGGAGCCGTCGAGCGTGAACGTCTGGACCATACCGGACTCCTGTTGTGCGTCGAGCGTCTGCTGGACGCGCTCGAAGCTGGCGTTGTACGAGGCTGGGAGCGAGGTGCCAGCTGCCCCAGACACCGACTGCAGCACCGTGTAGTAGGCGCGAAGCGCACCATCGTAGTTCTCGATATCGGCCGTGTAGCTGTACTCATTCGTCCCGTCGCTGGTACTCGTCGAGAAGCCGGCCTCGTTGATTTGGATCTCGGCGACCTGCTCACCGATGGTTTCGGCCTCGGCCTGCGTCAGGTCGTACTGTTCGGAGGAGGCGAGGGTCGTCGCGACCTGCTCGGCAAGCCCGTCGTCGATACCGGTGTACTCGACGGTGAACTCGACATCCACCATTCCGTCCGCGTAGGAGTCCGTCGCGTTCGTATACGAGTGGGATTCGAGCGTCACCGACGCCTCACCACCCAGCTGGGTCGCGAGTGAGCCGTACTGTTGTGTGATGGTCTCCTTGGCGGCCGCTCGCGTGTTCCAGCTCTCGCCGGAGTAGGAGTAAACGGGGCGGCTCTGTGACGCATCGAGCGTGTAGCCGCTCTCATCTTCGGTTACGGTGAACGACTGGCTCTGTTCGGTACCAGAACTAAAGCCGGTCGTAAAGGAGAGCTGTCCATCCGCGGTGAGTCGGTCGGGACCGACGCGAAGCTCGTTCTGGAAGTCAGCGGATTCGACGAACCCGGAGACGCCGGCGCTCTCGTCGATGCCGGCATTGAGCGAGAACGCTCCGTTCGACTCGGTATCACTCTGGACGACACTCGCATCGAGTGAGAACGACGACAGCGCGTCCGGCGACGGCGTCGCCAGCGAGCCGTTCGCCGCGAGTCGGTCCGGATCGAGCACCGTCGTGAACTCGCCGGTCGTCTCGGAGGTACTCGTCATGTTCTGGACGAACAGCGCGTGGGCGATTCCTTCGGTCAGATCGATACCGAAGTTCGCGGTGCTCACGGTTCCGTCGGTCGGCGCTTGGGCCTGCTCCTCGTACACGAGAACGACGTCGCCGTCGTCGGTCACGTACGCACTATCCGCCTCGGGTGGCGTCGGTAGCTCGGTTCCGTCCTCCTGTGCACCGGCGACACCGGCCATCGGCGTCGCGATAAGGAGGATAGCGAAGACAACCGCGAGAAGTCGGCTACGCATAGCCGACCACCCCACAGTGGGTCGATTGGACCGTATTCAGGACAGTTGTTAAGTCCATACTCATACGTCTGTAGGCTTCAACATAAACTATTTCACTTTGACACCTCTCCGTCGACCGGCCCACTCGGGGTAGGCCGACCCTACCAGTACAGCACTCACCAGATACCTATATGCGCGAAACGCGTGCAGTATGATATGCTTCCACAGACGCTATCGAAGCCGTATGCGACGATTCTCGGCCAGATATGCGCGACCCCGGCAGGCTGCTCTGCAGACGATCTCCGTATCGCAGCCGCGAACAACGGTATCGAGAACCCGGACCCCGTCGTCGAATCCCTCGTCGACGTCGGGCTCGTCCACCAGCTCGGCAACGGGCCACGGATGAGGTACGTCGTCTCCCCGACCGGCCGAGCACTACTCTGATACTGGCGGACGTAATTTCACGAATAGCTGAATCGTTAGTTCCGCTGTCTGGGTGGTTCAATACTCTCTCAGTGGAAAGACGATTCAAATAGTTCCGTCCGGCAGTATGAGGCCGCCACGAACTGAGCGCTTTTGTGCGTGTGCACTAACTACCACTGTGAAGTTCTCGCTCGTCGACCTCTCGCCAGTGCCGCATAACGGGACCGCAACCGACGCGTTCACTAACACCGTCGAGACCGCACAACACGCCGAGTCTCTCGGCTTCGAGCGCGTCTGGGTCGCCGAACATCACGGCCGTGGCGAGTCACTTGCCGGGACGACCCCAGAGGTACTACTTGGACGACTCGCCGGTGCGACCGATTCGATTCGACTCGGCTCCGGGGCCGTCCTCCTCAACCACTACAGCCCGTACAAGGTCGCCGAGGTGTTCGCGACGTTGGACGCGCTCGCCCCCGGCCGTATCGACGCCGGACTCGGTCGCGCCAACGGCTCGCCCGCTGCCGACCGCGCGCTCCAGACCAGCCGTCGCGTCCAGAATCCAAACGAGGACCACACCGAGAAAATCGAGAGCGTCGTCTCGCATCTCTACGACCAGTTTCCCGACGACCACCCCTACGCCGACCTCGAACTCCCGCGGTCCGGTGACGGCTCTGCCGCGCCGTGGGTACTCGGTTCGAGCCCCTCCAGCGGTGAAATCGCGGGTAAGCTCGGACTCCCATACTGTTTTGCCGGCTTCATCCGTCCCGGCTTCGGCGAGCGCGCCTGCCGGACCTACCGCGAACACTTCGAACCGTCCGACTCGCCTGCCGGCGTTGATTCGCCGACCGTGATGGTCGCGCTCAACGCGATTGCCGGCGATACCGACGAGCAGGCGGCTCGCTACCGCGCCGTCGCCGAGGCGTCCTACCAGCGAATGCAGCGTGGTGACGTCGGCTCCCGCCCCACTGTCGACGAGGCAATCGACGAACTCGGCGGCGTGCCCGACCCGACGCCGACCACGCTCGATGATGGTGAGTGGCCCCGCGCTATCTCCGGGAGTCCGGAGACGCTCGCCAGCCTATTCGATCAGCTCACCGACCGTCTCGGTGCCGACGAGGTGATGCTCCAGCAGATTGCCCCCGACCACGAGACGAAGCTCCGGTCGCACGAGCTTATAGAGACTACAAGCTGAATACACCCGCGTTTAGGCACGGAAAGAAGCTGACAATACGCACAGACGATTGACGGGCGATTCTTGCTCGTGTAGCCCGACCACTGGATATGGAGATACAGGTGTACGGGCAGTTACGGTCGGCAACTGGTTCGAAAGTGGTCACCCTCTCTCCGCCTGAACAGACGGTTGGTGCGCTCGTCGTAGCGTTCCGAGACGCGTATCCGAAGGCGGAAGACCATCTCGTCGACTGCGATGGGGCGCTACGGCCGAGCGTCCGGGTGATGGTCGACGGCGAGAAGGCCGCGGTTGACACCGAGTGCCCGCCGGATGCAGACGTGAAGATCTTTCCCGCGATGCAGGGTGGGTGACGCTGGCACAACCTCGTTAAAACAGCGATGGAATTCAGAAACCGCCGCTACAGGTCGTACTGTGTGCGGACGGTCTCATCGAGGTCCGGTCTCCTCAAGCAGATTCATTGGGACGAGCATCGACAGCTGCACGACGCCGGGCAGTCGCGCGATCTCGACGCCGCCGGTGAACGTACACCGTCCTCGAACCTCGCCCTCGGACATACCGAGGAGATTGCCCGCGCGGTCGAAGGCGTTCTCAGTCGCGTCGTTGATGGTCGCGCCCGATCCGATGAACTGCACTGGGGCTGCATCGTTGAGTTCGTCCACGTCGTATTCGTCGGCGACCGCCTGACCGGCTTCCCGCTCGGCGTCGGTGTACGGCTTGGCGATGTGCGGCAGGTCCTCCTCGTTGGGCAACAGTAACGGTCCGTCGAGGTTCACGTCCTTCACAACGGAAACCTCCAGTTCGGTCCGACCGCTCACATCCGTTGTGTGCAGCGACAACTCTCCATCACCTTGGTTCGCGTGCAGGTCGCCGACGTAGAGCCCTCCACCGTCGATGCGTCGACGGGACAGATGAGCGTCGCACCAGCCCGCACGTCGTTAGAGTCCATATGGCCGTCAGTTCGCGACGCTAACGCTGCTTCGTCCTCGACACCCCAGTCGTGGCTCGCGCCGATGAGGAACTGGCCGAAGTCGCCGGCGTTGTGCGAATCCGGATACGATTCAGCCGGTGTCGTCCCGATGTTCCCGATGAACGGCCGGAGCCGACCGAGCGCTCCTGGCATCTCGTCGGGACCGTACAGCAGAATGGGATGCTGGCGAGAGTGCTCCGGCAGCGCCATCGCCTCGTGAGCGTTCTCGGCGAGCATATCGGCACCGTCCCGTCCGACGGTGATACCGACGGTACGGTCGTCGTCGAACGCGACGGTGTACCCGTACTCGAAGCCGAACGAGGAGGCGTTCGCACCACATTCTGCACACCGAATCGCCTCCTCACCTGTCCCTTCGACGACGCTGTCGGGCCACGATGCTCCGCACTCAGGGCACTTGTGATCGACGAACGGGTCGTCGCCAAACGCGCCCTCGCGCTCGGCCATCGATCCGGTCGATGTGGCCACGCTCGTCACTTCGACGTCTTTGATTTTGACGACCAGTGCGTCTCCCGGCTCAGCGTTCTCAACACGGATTGGTCCGGTGACTTCGTGCCCACCACGGAACTCCGGCGTAATCATCGGCCCCCAGCAGGCCGGCGGCGTGTGTGTCCGAACCGTTCCCCCGTCTGCGACCGTTCCTGCCCACTCCTGCTCGGGACCGACCAGCCCGAGCGTGAATCGGTCGACGTCCAGCGTCTGTTGAATCTGCTGTGACATACGGTGGCTCATCGGTGCCATACAGTATTAAATGTAGAACTCATTGAGGACAGCGGCTAATACTGCTGGACGTACGTTCGCGAATAGCTGAATCGTCAGCTCTGCTGTATCGGTTGTTCGATGCTCTCTCAGTGAAAAGACGATTCACATCGGTACATTCGGCAGTATGAGTCCACGCCCACGACCGTTCTGCGTTCGTCGCGTCTCTCTCGTTCGCACACGGGGTGTGACGATCCTGCACCCGATTGCCGGATGGACACCTTTCTCACCGTGGGGTGCGGTCCGGCAGTATGGGCCGAACTGGCTATCTCGCGTTGGCAGGTGCTGGAGTGCTGTACGGCGGCCGGCGACTGATTCAGCGCTTCGGCTTCGACGAGCGACTCATCGGTGTCGCGCTCGAACCGGTCGCCCTTACCGGGCTGTCGATGGCCGCGGTGCTCCTCGCGCTGTACGCGGGCTACGACATCGTTGGTCAGTATCTTCTCAAGCGGACGGAGAGCAAGCGCCGCCAGCACGACGTTCGCAATCTCCTCCGGCTGGTGTTCGGAACACTCGCACTCGTCGCCTCGTTCGGCGTCATCACTCGGTGAGTGGGTGAGCGTCCTGTTCTCGCTCGGGGTGCTGGGTTTTGCAATCACCTTCGCACTCCAGCAGCCGCTGTTCTCACTCATCGGCTGGCTGTACATCATCGTGAAGCGACCGTACCAGGTGGGAGACCGTATCGCCATCGAGGAGATGCGCGGGGATGTCGTCTCGATCGATTTCTTCGTCACGGAGGTGTGGGAGATTGACGGCGATCTCGTCTCGTCGAATCAGCCGTCTGGACGCATCGTCACCGTCCCGAACAGCACGGTGTTGTCCGCACGCGTCGTGAACTTCTACGGCGAGGGCGTCCAGTCCGTCTGGAACGAACTCTCGGTACAGGTCGCCTACGAGACGGATCTGGAGTTCGCGTCCGAACTGATGATCGAGACGGCCGACGGAGTATCTCGGCGAGGAGATGGCGACAGACGGTGGAAGCGTACCGACAGCGACTCCACGAAACACCGGTCGAACTTGATGTCAACGACCGACCGACGGTCAATATCGCCCAACAGGAGTCGTGGGTCGAACTCCGCCTGCGGTACATCGTCCATCCGCGACGCGGCACTCGCGCTCGAAATGCACTCTACACGACCATCTTAGAGCGGTTCAACGAACACCCCGAGCGGGTGAAGTTCCCGATGAACTCGGAGCCGGTAACGGTAGCGGTGAGTCGGGGTGGTAGCGGCGAGTCGGAGCCGGCAACGGTAGATGAGATTCGCTCACTCGCACGCGAACAGCGTATCTCCGGACCCAGTTTGCCTTCACGACGTTTCCGGACTCGAGTTTGGCCTCAGGGGGCGGTGTTCAGATAAGGCTGAAGAGTGAGGCGGTGCGATTTTCTGAGTGATCTATGCCCGAAAACGACCGCCTCGGCGGTACTCTCGGCCAGATCGAGTTAGACTTTGTGGAACGAGAAGCGACACCGCAACTGCTGATGAAACTCAGTATTCAGCTCCATCTCGCTGGACTCTCGCTTTCGAATACTGTTTCTATTCTTGAGATATTCGGTGTCGAACGGGCTCGTTCGACCGTTCACAACTGGGTTCACAAGGCCGATCTACAGCCCGACGACGGTCGAAATCCGGATCACGTTGCGGTCGATGAAACCGTGATCCGACTCAACGACGAGCAGTACTGGCTGTACGCTGCGGTCGATCCCGACACGAACGAATTACTCCATACAAAGCTTGAACCGACGAGAAACAACGTTCTCGCTCATTCGTTCTTCCGCGAACTCCGCGAGAAACACGACGTCGACGACGCCGTGTTTCTCGTCGATGGCGCGACGCCACTGAAAGACGCCTGCAACCGACACGGGCTCCGATTCCGATACGAAAAACACGGGAATCGGAACAGCGTCGAACGTGTCTTTCGTGAGGTAAAACGACGAACGTCCTCGTTCTCAAACTGTTTCAGCAACGCCGACGCAGACACTGCCGACGACTGGCTCAGATCGTTCGCATTCGCATGGAATCAGCTTATCTGAACACTACCCCTCAGGGACGGCATACGCTTTTCACCCACGCAAGCGACGGCCACGATAGCGTATGACGCCACCACTTCACCGCCAATCGGCGGCAGGGCTCGCCCGAGCGATTCGCGAAGGGCAGCGCTCGGCGACCGAGGTTGTCGACGAGACGCTCGCCCGCATCCACGAGCGCAACGACCGGACCAACGCGTTCGTGACGGTCACCGACGACCGCGCACGCGCTGCCGCGAGCCGCGCGGACGAAGCCATCGCAGACGGGGAGCCGCTCGGCCCGCTCCACGGCGTCCCGGTCGCGATCAAGGATTTAGACGATGTCGAGGGAGTCCGCACGACCTCCGGCTCGCTCCTGTTCGCGGACCACGTCGCCGAGCGAACGGACCCGTTCGCTCAGCGGCTCGTCGATGCCGGCGCTATCGTCGTCGGCAAGACGAACACGCCGGAGTTCGGACTCGGCTGTACGACCAACAACCGTGTCGTCGGGCCGACGGGCACGCCGTTCGACCCAGACTACATCGCCGGCGGCTCCTCGGGCGGTGCCGCGGCGGCACTCGCTGACGGGCTGGTCCCGCTCGCACAAGGCTCTGACACGGGCGGCTCGATTCGGACCCCGGCGTCCTGTTGTGGCGTGTTCGGGCTCAAGCCGACGTTCGGACGGGTTCCAATCGCCGACTCTCGGAACGCGTACAGCCATCACACGCCGTTCAGCCACGTCGGTCCGCTGGCCCGAACCGTCGAGGACGCCGCGCTGATGCTCGACGTGATGGCCGGCGATCATCCAACGGACCCGTTCTCGCTTCCGGCACCGACACAGTCATTCACGGCGGCCGTCGACGAGCCGGTTGACGAGCTCTCGATTGCGTACAGCCCCGATTTGGGTGCGTACCCCGTCGCGGAGTCGGTCCGCACCCTTGTCGGCGACGCGGTCGATGCGTTCGAGGCGGCCGGCGCGACCGTCGAGCGCGCCGGCCCGGCGTTCGGACTCACGAACGACGAGATTCTGGACGCCTACTACACCTTCGCGACGGTGCTGTGGGAGGGGTTGCTCGACGGCCTGACCGAAGAGGGACTCGACCCGCAGGGCGACGACCGCGACCAGCTGGCGGACTCGACCGTCGAGACTATCCTCGATGCAGCGTCGGTCTCGACGCAGGCGTGGACGGCCGCCCAGCGCGTTCGGACGCAGGTCTTGGAGGCGATGACGGCGCTACTCGACGAGTACGACCTGCTCGCGTGTCCGACCCTCGGTGTGCCGCCGTTCGAAATCGGGTCACTCCCGGCTGAGGTCGATGGCGAGACGATCGAGCCGCGCCGCGGCTGGCTCCTCACCCAGCCGTTCAATATGACCGGTCAGCCGGTCGGAACTCTGCCGGCTGGACTCACCGACGATGGCCTCCCCGTCGGTTTCCAGCTCGTCGGGCCACGGCTCGCCGAGCACACGGTGATTGCGGCGAGTGCCGCCTACGAGCGCGCTCGACCGTGGCGCGACCGATACCCGGAGTGAGCACCTCACTCCAGCGGCCACGAGTCGGTCGCCTTCTCCGTCGTCCGTCGTCTCGTGACCGTCCTGTGGTGTCTCATCGACGGACGGTTCACCACTCGCTTTGGCCGAAGTCGGCCACTCTAGCTCTAACTCCAGTTCCATCTCGTTGTCCTCCGCTTCGAGTTCGATTTCCAGCGTGAGTTCCTCGGGGATATCGACGGTCACGGCCGCCTCGGCCTCGCCTACGCGGACTGCTCCCGTGCGAATCCCGTCCGCCACGCCGGTCAGTACCGCTGCAATCTCGTCGCGCCCGGCCGTCAGCTCCTGTTCGTACTCGGTATCTTGTGACACAGTAACACCCGAGTAGCTCCGGCGATAAGTGTTCTTCCACCGACGCTGTTCGCACGATTTCCAACAGCCTCTCCCGGCTCTCACCGGTCCTGGTGAAACAGATAGAATGGAAGTCGTGTCTATGCGTCGCTCTCGTGTAATATCGATAATGGGACCGCCGAGGTCTGCTACGGTTTTTCGGTCGAAGATTCATCTCTGTTGGCAAAGATATAATGCCTGCTTCTGTTACTTGTGAATGCCCATAGATACCGATTCGGACCGATGGAACTCGGCTTCTACTGAATCGTCAAGTAAAGCTCATTTTCTGGAATTTTTAAAATCAAACCAAGAGCGAGCGTTCACCGCTGAAGAGATTTCTCGAGAAGTTCTCGGCACAGATTTTGAGATAGATATTCCGGATATTCCAGATGGAGAGTACACAATCGGAAACGTGATCGGGTCCGCAGCGGGTTCAGCTAAACACAGCGCTCGTATGGAGGCGTTTGTAAGAGTACATCTCTCTTTGCTGATCTACGAGGGAAAGGTGGAGGCACGAATAATCCCAATTAACGAGGGAGGAGAGAAAATAGATGTCGCACATTACACGATAAGCAATTAGATCTGGAGCAGTACCGCGACAATTTACGAAGCCGGACAGAAAGAACTCGAATCGCTTGGAGGGGAGTATGCCGTCGAGAAGGTGATGTCTACCCTGCGGTGACGGTCGCGGTATCTGTCGCGGTGACCTACCATACCCGGTCGCTTCGGCTTGAGTTTCTGCGCGGAGCGCGTGCGGACTTTTTGCCGGCGTTTGGCACTTATGCACAGCAAATCCAATCTACGGTAAAAGACTAAATGCACTTCGTAATCAAAGTTCTATGCAAATAGATGGTTCCTGATCTAAGGATGGAAGCTCCATTCAGAATACGAGAATGCGAAAGATCGGCTGGAGCAACAGAAATCTATCCTTCGTCAATTTGCTGAAGAGAGTGACCGTATGCTCAGAATCACGCTTAATTTGCTGGGTTACTTTTGACTGCCGGGACGGCGTTGGTCGAAGTGCACCCATTTTGAACTTAGCATCAACAGGTTGTGCGATTGGCAGGAAACGAGCTCGTGTATATCTTATCAGATTATTACTATTATCACGGGTTCCTCTATCAGCTCGGCAATAGCACATATGTCGGGGAACGAAGCTCAAGCAATCGAGCATATTGGACGTCCATCTGATATTGAGTCGCTCTCGGTTCCGAGGATAGGCCCGAGAAGTATCTGAGAAAACAATTGTATCGCTATCGAAAAAGGATCGAGCATAACGATCGAGTAATCAGCGTGTTCTTAGAGACATCTTAGCAGTCAGAAAAGTTGCCCTCATCGCCTCTATATTCGGTGTATTAGCACTCGCAATGGCTATTTCTGTTTGGTCCAATAACAAAGCTAATTTCAGCGGTTGCCGCGTTTTTGATCGCAATTTGCGGAACCGTAATTTTGAGAAAAACACCTGACACGATACTGTGTTAGAAGGTTCAGTAGCTCCAAACAGAGTTGATAACTTGTCTAAGTCTAACCGGTGAAGAGTATGATGAAGAACTTCCCGGATGAATTCTTCGTCAGCGATCTCCCTATTCGGAACAGAGTAATATGCGCTATTTGAATATGTCGCTGTTTGAATCCGACAAAATTAGATACTTCAAACAGTACTTCCACCCCTCTCTTCTTCGACTGGAGTTCAGCTGTGCGGGAGCGGGTGCTGTTTTCTTTTGTTGGATTGTGCCCTTCGGCACACTCCTGAAGGGAGTATTCCCAAGCGGTGCAGATAGACGCGGCCGCGACTGTCGATCTCGTCGAGCAAGCGAGCTTCGGGATGTTACAGGTGCATTTCCCGAGCGAGAGCGAACTCACGCCGACCACCCCGGGGGTTTGACGAAACGGAAGGAGAGAGCATTATAGCGTCTATACGTCGCTCTCCTGTATTTTCGAGTATGGGACCGCCGAGAATTGAACTCGGGTCCAACGGACCCCATCCGCAGAGGATACCACTACCCCACGGTCCCAAGCAAGCGAAGGGAGTGCGGGTTCGCCGTTAAGCGTGTCGTTTTGCTCCCCACGGAGTTATGTGGCGACCCCGACTGATACGCCGTATGTTGCTACTCCAAACTGGACTCGATGCCGACATACAGGCGTACATCCAGAATACGCTCGTTCCGAACGTCGTCGAGTTCGCAACAAACGCGGCGACGTTCGTGCTCACGGTCGCGCTCGTTTACTACGTCGGCAAGGCGATACTCGTCCCGCTGGCAGAGCGAACGCTCCGAGCGCGGGGAGCCGGCGATACCCTGGTGAAGCCCGCACAAAAACTGACCGTCGTCGGAGTCGGCTTCCTTGCTATCACCGTCGGCTTCGCCATCGCTGGTTTCGGCAATCTGCTCACCTCGCTCGCGACCATCGTAGCGGCGTTGACCCTCGCAATCGGTTTCGCCTCACAGGATGTCATCTCGAATCTCGTCGCCGGTGTGTTCCTCATCGCCGATCCGAAGGTGAAGATCGGCGACTGGGTCGAGTGGAACGACAAGCAGGGCATCATCGAGGATATCTCCTTCCGTGTCTCGCGCGTCCGGACGTTCGACAACGGACTCATCACGGTTCCGAACGGCGAGCTCGCGAACACGGCACTCGAGAACCCCGTCGCGAAGAATAAACTCCGTATCCAGTTCCTGTTCGGTATCGGCTACGAGGAGGACCTCGATCACGCCCGCGAGATAATCATTGAAGAGGCGAACGCCCACGACGAAATTCTCTCCGACCCGGCCGTGAGCGTCCGACTCACCGAACTCGCGGACTCCTACGTCGGTCTCAAGGCCCGATTCTGGATTGCAGATCCCTCGCGCGCCGACGTGACGCGCATCCGCTCGGAGTACGTCCAGGCGGTCAAGGAACGATGTGACGCCGAAGAGATCGAGATGCCGTACCCGTACCAGCAGCTCACGGGCGAAATCAGCGTCGAGAACACCGGAAGTGCCGAGAACGTCGACTCAGCGTAATCAGACTAACACGCGCTCCAGTTCGACGACCGTCCCGCTCGTCGCGTCGGGGTTACCCACCAGCGTCCCGATGCAGACAGCCGAGCCGTTAGGCGCGTAGCAGGCGACGAAGGTCCCCTCCTCGGTCGTTTCGCTGTCGAGGACGCCGGGTGCGTACACCGGCGCACCCTCGGCAATCTCGGGGACGGCACTCGATGCGACCGTGACGCGTGGTACGCCACGAAGAACGCGCTCTGCCGGCTGAACGACCTCGCGGAGCCACGTCTCGTCGCCGCGTTCGCGCCACTCCGTAACGGCGTCGTGAAACTCGTGCATCGTCGCCAGCGTCGTATCGTCGAACGTCGCCGTCGCCGTTCGACGGAGGTCGCCCATGTGTGCGCCCGTCCCGAGCGCGAGTCCGATATCGTGACACAGCTTCCGGATATACGTCCCCGAGGCACACCGAACACGAAGGAGTGCGCGCCGCTCGTCACTCTCGATGACCTCGAGCTCGTGAATCTCGCGGACACGGAGCCGACGGGTGACGGCGCTCTTACGCGGTGGCTTCTGGTAGATCTCTCCCTCGAACTCGGCGATGATTGAGTCGAGATTTGCGGGCGTCCGGCCGTGGAGTTCGAGCACAGCGACGTACTCCTTGACGGCATCGTCGAACACCTGTGCCAGCCGGACGGCCGTGCCGAGCAGCGTCGGCAGACAGCCCGTCACCTTCGGGTCGAGCGTGCCCGAGTGGGCAGCTCGCTCCTGTTTGGCGTGGTCGCGGAGCCATCCGGCGACCTGATGGGCTGACGGTCCGGGCGGCTTGTCGAGATTGACGATGCCGAACGAGAGTAGTTCCTCTGGCGTTCGTTCCTCAGGGGCGGACCGCATCGTCAGAACTCGTAATCGACGGCGACGGGTGTCTTCCCCTCGTCACCTTCAGGATTGTACGCTTCGATAACGGCGACGATGGGCTCGATCATTCCCTTCTCACCCAGCCGAGCGGTATTGAGAACGAGGTCGTAGATCGAGAGGTCGTCGATGTCGATACCGTAGTAGTCAGCGTACCGCTTGCTCTCGCTGTCAGCGCGCGCTTCGGTCTCGGTGCGCGCGAGTTCAGGGTCTTTGTCCTCGCGGTCGGCGACCCGCTGGGCTCGCACGTCGAGTGGTGCGTCGAGCCAGATACGGAAGTCGGCGTGTTCACCGGCCATCCAGCCTGCTAGTCGAGATTCGAGCACGAGGTCGTCGCGCTCGGCGGCCAGATCACGCAGCCGGCAGTCGAGGTCCCGGTCGATGGCATCGTCCTCTTCCGCGAGCTTGTTGAGTTCGAGCGGTGTCAGCCCCTGCTCTGCGGCGAGCTCTCGGAAGATGTCACCACCGGAGACGTGGTCGTAGCCGAGTTCGTCGGCGAGTGCGGTCGCGGCGGTAGACTTCCCGCTGCCGGCCGGACCGGAGATGGTGATCAGCATGTCTTGTTTCGGGGAGTCGCAGTAAAAGAGATTGCCCTTGGCGGACGGTGTGTGACCCGCCTACGAGGTGTCTGGCGTCGTCTGGAGATTCAGCGACTTCCGGATGAGCTGATTGAAGCTCAGCGAGCAGAGGAAGTACCAGACGATCCACGTCCGCATCGGCCCCAACGCACCGCTGTTCCACGCGTTCTCGCCAAGTACCGGGAGTGTCATCCCCGACGTCGGAATCTGTCCGTTGCGGACCATCCAGTATACCCACAGGAACGCCGGAATCGTGACGAGCATAATCCATACCATCGGACGGAACTGCTCTTTGAACATCCCGATGTTGTCACCCATCGCTTCCATCTGCTCGTCTTGGATGCGTTCGAGTTCCTCCTCGTCGCCCCGTTCCTGTGCCGCCTTCCGGCGGTCCTGCATCGACTGCATCTGCTCTTGGTACTCGGCCATTACCTCGGTATCCATCAGATTCGCCTGCAACAGCGAGGTGACGAGTCCGGTCAATACGGCGAGTATGAGAATGACTCCGTAAAAGGGGAGTGCCGACTGAATCGGCTCGAGGAATATGTTGAGCGTGTTGCCGACGGCATTACCAACTGGGGTAACGACGTATCCCGACATCATCCCGACTGCGGCGACCCCAGCGAGCTTGTCGTACTGCGACCACGAGGAGTCGTGGTCGACGCCGTCACTGTCGTCGGTGTCGGTGTCTTCCGCCAGGCCGGCTTCGACTTCCTCGGCGTCGGCAAGCTCGAATCCCTCGCCGGCATCGGTCAGCACACCTTTCTCGATGAGACGGCCCCACTCGCCACTCGACAGCTCATCCGAGGCCTCGCTCCAGGTGATCGGCCCGTCGTGTTCGAGAAGGTACTCCAGCGGCTCGCGCATCGATTCGTCCTGCCGGAGTAGTTCCTCGACTTTACGCTCGATTCGTCCCATTACCGACCCCTTGCAAGCGCGAGGCTTTGACTCCTGCGGTACTCCTACCGGTCAGATGATGCCGTCGAACGAGCCGGTCACCACGACCGCGTCGTCACGCTCTCGCGTGAATGTCGCCTCTGTAGCTACCTCCGTCCGGCCGTCCTCGCGCTCCTCGACCGTCGTGAACTCCGTCTCACACCGTATCGTCTCACCCGCGTAGACCGGCCGCCGAAAGCGGTACTCCATTCGACGTGCGAGCACTGTGAACCGACCGCCGATTTCGGTTGCGAGCGTCGCCGTCAACAGCCCGTGGACGAGCAGCCGTCCCTCGTCGTCACGTTCGAGATGGTGGTCCCCGCGGTCGCGACTCACCTCGGCGAAGCGCTGTACGTCGTTTTCGGTGAACGTCCGCTCTGCGATCTCGATGTGCCCCGGCTCGATATCCATACCTGTGGTTCGCGGGCGAAGTCAAAGAAACTGTGTCGGTCGAGAATTTGTGTCGGCCGAGAGTTCCGTTCGGCTTAGTGCTGGTGGCCGGTCATCTCGCCGAACGTCTGGCCGAACCGCTCCTCGAACTGACTCATCAGTAGCGACTCGACGGCCTGTAACTCCTCGGACGCTTCTCCCTGTCCGTGGGCTGTCGCTGCGTGAATCTGCTGGGCTGCGTTGATCATCGCGAGATCGCCGACGACCTCTGCGGCCGATTCGTCGTTCTCGGAGAACATTTCGATGAGCGGTGCAGGAAGCGTGAGTTCGTTGTCGCCGTCTGGTCCCGATAGCGTCAGTTCGACTGTGTTGTCGGACATACTGTCACCTCGCGTGCGCGACCCTTGACGCTGTGGATTTTCGTTTCAGTCGTCGTCTGCGGCCGCTTCGACCTCACCGCTCGTCGCTGCCCGTGCTTCGTCTTCGAGGTAGTCGTCGGCGTCGAGTGCTGCCTTCACGCCCATCCCACCGGCGGTCGCCGCCTGCTGATAGTGGAAGTCAACCACGTCGCCGGCTCCGAAGATACCGTCCACGTCGGTCGCAGTCTGGCCGCCGCCACGACCGCCCTGCGTGATGATGTACCCTTCCTCATCAGTCTGCACGTCGGTGTCGTTCAGATACTCTGCGTTCGGCGTGTGACCGATAGCGTAGAACACCGCACCGACATCGAAGTCGTACGTTCGCGTGTCGGCATCGTCCAACTTCTCTGATGGGTGGCCCTCCGGGTTCGCTGCCAGCGTGACGTGGTCGACGCCCTCCTCGGGAGAGCCGTGGATTTCGAGTAGCTCGGTGTTGCGGTGGATTTCGATGTCGCCCGCTTCGACCTGCTCGTTCACGCGGTCGATCCAGTAGTCTTCGGCGCGGAACGCCTCGCGGCGGTGAACGATATGGACCGTGGAGGCGAACTTGGTGAGGAAGCTGGCCTCCTCCATCGCGGCGTCACCGCCGCCCACGACGAGCATCTCCTCGTCGCGGAAGAACGCACCGTCACAGGTTGCACACGTCGAGAGGCCGTAGCCCATCAGCTCCTCCTCGCCGGGGACACCGAGCATCCGGGCGCTCGCTCCCGAGGCGGCGATGAACGCGTCGCAGGTGTAGCGGGTCCCATCGCGAAGTTCCACCTCGAACGGACGAGTGGAGTCGTCCACTGCAACGACGACGCCGTGGTCGATGTCGGTCCCAAACTGGGTTGCCTGTTCTTTCATGTTGTTCACGAGGTCGGGACCGGCGATACCCTCTGGAAACCCCGGATAGTTCGCTACGTCAGTGGTGAGAGTGAGCTGGCCGCCGGGTTCGACTCCTTCGAGGACGAGCGGGTCGTTGTTGGAGCGGGCGGCGTAGATAGCGGCACTCAAGCCGGCGATACCAGTGCCGGCGACGATAAGCCGTCGGTGTTCAGGTGTCTCGGACATAAGGTTGTTAGTTGACGGAGTCACAATTAGCTTGCGCCAGCGAAGTGCAAAGCATCAAACGGGTACGCGGCCAAGCGCCCGTATGGCCGCCGACTTGGAGGAGAAAATGAACCGCTATGGGGAGCTACTGGCGGAGGCGCTGGAGGCGGCGACCATCGCTGCTCGCTCCGACTCGCCGCTGTTCGAGGCCGCACAGGAGTGTCTGGAGATGGCCGAGTCGTATCTGGAGGACGGTCGCCACTTCCGCGCGAACGACGACCCCGTCAATGCACTCGCCGCGTTCTCCTACGGGCACGCGTGGCTCGACGCCGGCGCGCGTATCGGCCTCTTCGACGTGCCAACAGATGGGCACCTATTCACGGTTTAATGTGAGCGGCTCTCAGCTGACCAGCGGAAACATATCCTCTATTTTCTACGTATATTGGTAAAGAATAAAGAGATATTGTGCTAAACCGCCAATAGATTTATCAAGGTTGAATTAGCACACATGAACGACTATGGCAGATAACGACATAGATGTCGTCCCTGACGACATCGACGAAGAATGGTCGCTGAGCCGCCGGAAGGCGCTGTCGGCGGCTGGGGCAATGAGCGCAGCCGCACTCGCCGGCTGTTCGAACAATAGTAACGGTGGCGGCGGAGGCGGTGGAGGCGGCGGCAACGGTGGAGACGGCGGCAACGGAGGAAGTAGCGAAGTCGGCGGTGAGGTGCTGTTCATCACCGACTACAGCAACGAGGCGTGGCAGCCGAAGTGGGAGAACGAACTCGTCCCCGACTTTGAGGGACAGAACGAGGACGGAACGACCGTTAACGTCCGCTACTCCGGCTTCTCCGGGAATCAGGAGAGCGAGCTCGGTCGGCTCGTGCAGGCCGGCGACCCGCCGGAGCTCAACACCTCGACATTCGAGCAGGTCGGCGACTTCTTCGCAGAAGGCTACTTCGCGGATGTCGGTGACGTGGTCGAGCAGGCCGAGGAGCTAAACGGCGAGCTCATCGGGAGCCCGTACAGCATCCAGCGTGAGAACGAGACGGACACCTACTACGAGCTGCCACACGGCGCGTACGTGGGAACGTTCCTCTACCGCACCGACGTGTACGACCAGCTCGGACTGGAGGTGCCGACCAACTTCCAGGAGATGCTGGAGAACGCCCGCGTCATTGACGAGGCGGAGATGGATGTGCGTGGCTTCGGGCTCGCCGGACAGCGAACCGGGAAGGCACACGACGAGTTCCAGACGTGGCTCTCGCTGATGGGGGCAAACGAACTTGGCTTCGTCAACCCTGACGCTGACAATCTCGCGGAAGCAGAGGTAGAACTCCTCTACGAGGAGAATAAGGACAAAATCGTCCGACTGCTGGAGTTTACGCGAGAGATCGCAGAGTACTCCTACGACCCGACCTCCCTCGGCTGGGGGAGCTCTATCCAGAACTGGGTCAGCGGGAGCTTCGCACAGCAGTATCACCTCAACGCGTGGCCGGTCAGTGCGGCAGCCGGTGCGGGTGTTGACGATATCGTCGACAACACCGGCGTCGCTATCCTCCCGCTCTGGGAAGAGGGCGGCATCAGCCGCGAGGAGACGCAGCTGACCAACCCGACGATGGACGGCCACCATCTCTTCGACTCCGCGGATATGACTGAGGGTGGACGCGACTTCCTCTCGTACTGTTATGGTCAAGACGAGGCGCGCGGTCGGAACATGTACGAGACCGAGCCGGGACGATTCCTCCCGGCCTTCTCAGACATCGTTGATAGCGAGGAGTTCGCTAGCTACCCGCAGTTCCAGGAGTACCCGAAGACGCTGGACCAGATGCGAAAGGTCGCCAACGAAATCTACCCGAACTCCTACGGACTGAGCGACACGCCGGGCGTACTCTCGAACAGTCCGATCGGCGTCTACTACTACCGCTCGTTCCACCAGGCGGAGATGGTGAACGATGTCGTCACCGGGAGCAGCACCCCGGAAGAGGCATACGAGTACGGGTTGGGTGAAGCACAGAGACTCATGCAAGAGGCTCGCGACACGTTCGATCGATGACGCAGGTGAGATGGACCGTTCGGGGGTGGTCACATGGAGAGTGAGGTCAAAACAGGCGACCAAGGTCGCTTTTCGCTCTCCCAGCTTCCGCTAACGGAACGGCACGTCGGCTTCCTGTCGATTCTGCCGGTCATCCTGCTATATTTGATTATCTCCATCATTCCGGTGGGATATGCAGTGTACACCTCGCTTCACGAGGTGTCGCTAGCCGCGCAGACGTGGCCCTTTGTCGGGCTCGCGAACTACGTCGAGGTGTTCCAGATCGATCGATTCTGGGACTCCCTCGTCCGTGGTGTCGTGTTTATGATCGGCAGTACGGTGCTTCAGCTCATCGTCGGACTGTGGATGGCGATGACCCTCAATCGAATCAAACGCGGTCAGAAGCTCATCACGGCAGTCGTGTTCACGTCGTATCTGATTCCGACCATCGTGGTGACGCTGCTCGCGACGTTTATGCTCTCACCGTCGTTCGGTGTACTGCAAGAGATTGGCGCGAACTGGCTTGGACTGTGGAGCGTGAACGACGCGCCCCTCGGCCAGCGTTCGCTCGCGATGCCGCTGTTGATTCTCATCGGGACGTGGAAGTTCTCGGTGTTCATCACCATCTTCACGCTCGCGCAGTTGCGCTCGATTCCGTCTCGATTCTACGAGGCTGCACGCGTCTGTGGAGCGAACAAGTGGGAGATGTTTCGTGACGTGACGCTCCCCCGCATTCAGGGCGTCATCCTGGTCGCGGTGCTGCTCCGATCTATCTTTATGTTCAACAAGTTCGACCTCATCTGGACGCTCACCCAGGGTGGTCCCGGCAGCGCAACGACTACCCTCCCGGTGTTGGCGTACATCGAAGGGTTCCAGAACTTCAACCTCGGGCTGGCGAACGCACTCGCGGTCGTGATGTTCGTCTTCCTCGCCATCGGCGGTATCGCCTACTTCAAGGCGTTCAACCCGAGCAGTGAGGTGGAGACATGAGTCTCGACATCGATTCCGACGACGAGGAAATCGACCCGGACTCCATCCGTGGCATCTTCGGGCTCGACTTCCGGACGGCGGACACGCTGTATCAGATTCTACTCTCGATCAGCGCGGCGCTGTTCTTCGTCCTCATCATGTTCCCCATCTACTGGATGCTCCAGAGCTCGCTCAAGACGCGCAACGGGCGTGAGGCGATTACGTGGCTTCCGACCGGTGAGACGTTCACGCCGAAATACTACACCGATCTCATCGGGAGCTCCGTCGGAACGTACATCTTCAACAGCGTTGTCGTGACGCTGGGCACTATCGTGCTCGTCGTCATCGTCTCGCTTATCGCCGGCTACGGGCTGGCGCGACTGGAGTTCGGTCACAAGGAGAACTTCGCGCGCTTCCTCCTGTTCGGCTATATGTTCAGCCCCATCGTGCTCGGGCTGCCGCTGTATCTCATCTGGCGGAACCTCGGGTTGCTGGGAACGCGTGTCGGCCTCATTATCGCGCTGACGGCAATCTCTATGCCCTTCTCCGTCTGGCTGATGTGGAAGTACATCCAGACGATTCCGGAGGCGATGGAGGAGTCCGCGTGGGTCGCCGGCGCGAGCCGGTGGCGCGGCTTCCGCGACGTGGTCATTCCACAGACCACGCCGGCGATCATCGCGTCGGCGCTGTTCGCGTTCGCGCTCGCGTGGAACGACTACACGTTCGCGTCCATCCTCCTGCCAGAACAACAGCAGATGACGTTCGCTCCTGGCCTGCTCCAGCTCATCAACACGGGCTACGGCGCGCCGTGGGGGCAGGTGATGGCCGTCTCGATGCTCACGACAATTCCGCCGCTGCTGTTCGCATACTTCCTGCAGAGTTACCTACTGAAAGGCTTCCAGATCCGCTCACTATGACAGTCACACTCGACAACGTTTCCCGTGTGTTCGGCGACGGCAGCGACGCAGTTGTCGCCGTCGATGGTATCGACCTCACAATCCACGACGACGAGTTCATTACGCTCGTCGGCCCGTCCGGCTGTGGTAAGACGACGACGCTCCGGTGCGTCTCCGGTCTCGACACGCCGACCGGTGGGACGATTACGTTCGACGATCACGACGTAACCGACCTGCCGCCACAGCAGCGCGACATCGCGCTGCTGTTCCAGGATATCGCGCTGTACCCGCATATGAGCGTGCGCGACAACATGGCCTACGGGCTGAAGATTGCCGGCGAGTCCAAGCAGGAACGCTACGGGAAGGTGGACGACGCCGCAGAGCTGCTCCAGATTACGGAGCAGTTGGACAAGAGTCCTGCAAGTCTCTCTGGCGGCCAACAGCAGCGCGTGGCGCTCGGTCGCTCGCTCGTCCGCGACCCGACGGTGTTCCTGTTCGACGAACCGATGAGCGACCTCGACGCGAAGCTGAAACGCGAGCTCCGTCCGATCGTGGAGGAGGTAACTGACCAGATCGGCTGTCCGGTGCTGTACGTCACCCACGATCAGGAGGAGGCGATGACGCTCTCGGACCGCGTCGCCGTGATGAACGAGGGCAACCTCGAACAGGTCGGACCACCGAAGCAGGTGTACGATAATCCGAACAGCGAGTTCGTCGCGACCTTCATCGGCCAGCCGACTTCGCAGATATTCGACGCCACTGTCTCTCTCGACGGCGGTTCGACGGTCGAAATCGGCGAACACAGCTACGATATCACGCGACCGGACGGCCAGCTCGACGCCTATGACGGCGAGCCGGTCCGCGTCGGTATCCGCCCGCAGTATATTGAGGTACTCGATGACCCAGACGCCGGTATCTCGGCGTCCCACAAGCTAGACGAGCCACTCGGCGACGCGACACACAGCTTCTTCGATACGCCGTTCGGCGAAATCACCGTTGTCACCCATCCGGATTTCGTCGGCGACAACCAGGAGTATAGTCTCGTACTCGAGACGGAGAAGATTATGCTGTTCGATGCGGAGACCGGTGAGCAAATCGGAAGCTCAACCGCCGTCCGTAACAAGCAAGCATAGCTACTGCGACCGGACGACGACCGTCTCTGCTATGCGGTCGCCGATTCGTTTTCCATCGGTATCGACCGCTGCGACGACTACTCCCACCACGAGCGGCGGCACGCCCAGATAGTCCAGGTAGCGGGCGAGATTTCGGATCGCGCTCGCGAACAGGGTACACGGCGTTCCGTCGTCGGTGACGGTGATAAGTCGCCGCCACACCTTTCCCGGCGTGCGAGAGTACTGCCACTCGAAGGCGAACGCATAGGTGCTCGCAAGCGGGAGGAGCGCGGCGAGTGCGACAATCCAGAAGAGCGCTGAGTCGCCGAACCGTCCTCCCGAGAGCGTATCGATGATGTACAGGATCGGTGCTTCGAGGAAGAAGAGACAGACGAAGCTGTCGAACGCTGCCGCGATGATACGGTCGCGGAGGACGCCCCGCTCACCCGCCGTCTCGAGCTGTGGCTCCGGTGGCTTGCGCGACGGATACAGTGAGAGGAGCCGGCTCGACCACGGTGCGTTCTCGTCGGCCATATCCTCGGCAGGTCGCCGTCGCTTATGAGCGTGTTCCCACAACAGTTAGGTCCCCTCCTGAAAACAAACGAGTATGTCACAGAATACCGCTGCCGAGTCCCAGTACGTTGAACCGAACCCCGTGCTCCGCGCCATCAAGCTCCGATGGAAACACGCCATCGCCGTCATCGTGCTCGGCGCGGCCACGTACGGGCTTCAGGGTATCGCGGAATCGTGGTCGATTGACGCTGCTGTCTTCGGGCTGGTGACTCTCGGAATCATCATCTACAGCGCTGTCACGCTTCCGGGCGACCTGACGTAACGATAGGTATATCTCATTATTCATAACACAATTCGGCCAGCCGGCGACGAATGATATATTTATTGACTATTTAATATAGCTAGCATTCAACTGACCAGCGGAAACATCTCTACCGGTTTTGATATATATTGGTAAAAAATAAGCTGGTGTAGTGTCGCGTTGACGATAGTTTTATAAGAGCTGGATTGTCACATACAATGTACCATGGTAGATAACGACAAAGATAACACATCCGACGACATCGGCGAGAACTGGTCATTGAGCCGCCGACAGGCACTTTCGACAGCAGGTGCGGTTGGCACAGTCGCACTCGCTGGGTGTAGCAACGGTGGAAGTAACAATGGTGGACAGGGATCAGATGCCGCTGTTCCGCTCTCGGATCGCGATACCGTCCGAGTTGGCGTTCTCGCGCCGATTCCATCCAGTAATCCTATCGGTGCATCAATCGCTAACAGCGCACAGTTGGCAGCTGACCAGATCAATGCTAACGGTGGCATTGAGGGTACCAATCTTGAGGTTATTGTTAAGGACACAGAAGAAGCACCGCAGACGGGCCGAACCCGCTACGGCGAACTCATCCGCAACGAGAATGTCGATTTGACAACAGGGGTGTTCACGAGCGAGGTGTTGCTTGCGATTATGGACGACATCGCTGGCGCACAGGTGCCACACATGACCGCAGGTGCGGCAACGCCTCAAGCAAGCTCGATGGTGCGTGAAAATTACGATAAGTACAAGTACCACTTCCGGACGGGCCCGATTAACGCCCATCATCTCGGCCAGAATATGGTGGACTTCCTCGATGCGAAAATTGATGCCATCGGTTGGGATTCCGTTGCTGTGCTCGTGGAGGACTACAAATGGACCGAGCCTGTCTCCGAGGTTCTCAACAACCAACTCGGCGACACTGGTGTTGACGTGGCGATGACGCGGCGCTATCCGTCTGGTACGGAGGATTTCAATCCCATCTACAATGAGGTGGAAAACTCTGGTGCAGACGCAGCCTTCATCGCAATGGCTCACACCGGAACTCCCGCCGTCGTTCAGTGGGCGCGTCAACAGCGTCCCTTCGAGTTCGGTGGCATCCACGTTCCAATGCAATTGCCGTCCTACTATGATGCAGTCGGCGGGGCGAGCGCGTACGGGGTCACGCAGAACTCCGCAACACCGCAGTCGGCGGTCACGGAAAGTACTATTCCATTCGCAAACGCGTACAATGCGGCGTATGACAGCTATCCCGTCTATACGGGTTATATCACCTATGATGCAGTCAATCAGTTTGCCGATGTCCTGAGCCAGACCGGAGATGTTGGCGGAGATGCTGTCGTTTCCGGGCTTGAAGAGAGTTCGTACACGGGTACGGCTGGTACAATCGAGTACTACGGACAAGATCACGAGTTCGCCCACGACGTGAAGTACGGACAGGGTCTTGTCTGGCCTATCTTCCAACAGTGGCAACCGGATGGAGAGGGCAGTGGTACCCAGGAAGTCATCTTCCCTGATGATCTTGCGACCGCTGAGTACCAGTCTCCTCCGTGGATCCGTAAGGTCGACTGAGGTCGATATAAACGTCTGGATATATTACAATTCATCGTCCAGCTCAACGCAAGGACGGAGCGGATACCCGGACGCCCTCGTAGCTTCTCGGTATGACCCTCATCTTCGGTGTCGGCGGCGTGTTGAATCTCGCACACGGTGCGAGTATTCTCATCGGCGCGTACGGGGTATACTTCGGGATCAACGTCCTCGGGCTCCCCGTTCTCGCGAGTTTTTTCGTTGGCGTGGCAGCCGCCGGTGCTTTCGGTGCTGTGTTGTACCTCGGGCTCATCAAACAGTTCAGTCACGAGCCGGTGATGGTAACAGTCACCCTCGTTACCTCTATCGCCGTTGAGCTACTGATACTGAATGGTGCGGGCGCTCAGCCGGTCACAATTCCGCAGTTCGCCTCTGGCAACTTTGCGATTGCCGGCACGAACGTGCAGTTCAATCAGCTCGCAATATTTGTTATTTCTTGGATCATTATTGGCGGCCTACTTGTCTTTATTAATTACACACGCACAGGAAAGGCCATACTCGCGGTGAGTATGTCTAGTAAAGGTGCATCACTGGTTGGTATCAATAGCAACCGAATCAACCTTGTTACATGGGTCATTGCCGGTGCACTTGCCGGCATCGCCGGTATCGCCCTCGGCTCTCAACTCGCGGCAAGCCCGACACTCGGACGGACACCGCTGGTACTGTCCTTTTCAATCGTTGTGTTGGGCGGTATCGGATCTATTCGTGGGAGCGTTATCGGGGCGTATTTGATTGGCTTCCTTGAGGTGTTCGTGATTCAATTCGTCAGCAGTGATCTCTCTGGCATCGCGCCGCTCGTGGTGCTTGTGATCGCACTGATCGTAAAACCAGAAGGCCTGTTCGGGCGTGAACTTGCAGAGTAATTATGAGTAATGATAATACAGATGGGATCAGCGGGCTTGCGAGCCGGTTAAATCCCCTTCGGCTTCCACTACGGCATCGACTTGGACTACTCGGACTCGTCGGTATGGCTGTCCTTCCACAGTTTATCGGTCCCTCGGCTATGGTAACGCTTTCTCTGGCGTACTTCTGGGGGGTCTACGCGATGAGCTGGGACGTCGTCTCCGGCTACACTGGCCAGATTAGCTTCGGTCACGGTGTCTTCTTCGCCGTTGGCGGCTATACTTCGGCCCTGCTCAATCTTGGATACGGAATCAATCCCGTTTTGTCGATTCCTGTTGGAGTGCTTCTGGCGGCAGTTACTGGGTTGCTCATCGGCGTCCCTGCTCTTCGGCTACGGGGTCCATATCTCTCGCTGGTAACGCTTGTCGCACCCCTCATCCTCACTCAGATCTTCATCTTTCGTTCGGACGTGTTCAACGGCGAACAGGGCCTCTCGGGAGTTGAACCACTGTTGGGGCTTCAAACGTTCGGCAACGAACCAACGTTCTATTACATCGCGTTCGCGCTGTTCGTGTTCGTTCTCGCGTTACTACTGTTGGTCACACGGACAGATGCGGGCGCAGTACTGACCGCAATCCGTGAAGATGAAGAGACCGTCGCAGCGTCAGGCCTGAATCCGGCAAAGTTCAAGATTATGGCATTCGTGCTCTCGGCAGCAATCGGTGGCCTTGCCGGCGCGATTATTGTCCATACTCCAAGCGGTAACGCAAGTCCGACGACACTGATGGCTATCACAGTGAACGTTGAAGTCATCATTGCGGCTATCCTCGGTGGGATGGGTACCATCGTTGGTGCTGGTATCGGTGGGATCCTCCTTGTTCTCCTGCGTGAACAGTTAGCCGGAGTCGGGTGGGTAATTCCGGTCATTGAAACGCCCATTTCGGACGTTGATTTCCTCGTATTCGCCATCATCACGCTCGTGCTCTTAGCAGTAATGCCGGGCGGGATCTTCCGTGCGGCGATCGTGGCCGGAAGACGCGTGCTCAACCGAGACAAAGAGGCGGTTGCGACAGATGGTGGCAGAACACCCGTGCACCGGGTGTACGACAAGTATAGTAAGCAACTCCGCGACGCGTTTGGAGGTGATGACGAGTGAGTACTGATACACACGAGACGACAGAAACGACGACAGACGAGTATGGTCCCGACGACGGGCTACTGGTGCTTGACCACGTGACGAAACGCTTTGGCGGGCTAACTGCCGTCGACGACCTCTCTTTTGTGGTGGAAGAGGGAGAAATTCTCGGGTTTATTGGACCAAATGGCGCCGGAAAATCAACGACATTTAATTGTGTTGTCGGACGCCTTCCACCAACATCTGGGACCGTCTACTACGACGGCGAAGACGTGACCGGTAGTGCAGTCCACGAGATGGTAAAACGCGGACTCGCACGAACATTCCAAGAGTTCCGTCCGCTCGAAGATCGCAGTATCCGTGCGAACGTTGCCCTCGCGTTAACCCCAGATAAGTTATTTTCGATGCAGGGCCTCTCGGGTGCGACAAAGCGCCGAGCAGCCGAACTGTGCGAGCGTGTCGGACTAGGCGACCGTATGGAGATGTCTCCTGGAGAACTTCCACACGCTGGGTTACTTCGACTCGAACTGGCCCGTGCACTGGCGACGGATCCGGAGCTACTCCTCGTCGATGAACCATTCGCTGGGCTCTCTGGACCTGAGGTAGAGAGTATCTCCAAACTCTTGTTGGAACTCCGTGACGAGGGCCGCACGCTCGTTGTCGTTGATCACAATATGCGTGGGCTCCTTTCGCTCATTGACAGAGGCATTGTTATCCAGTTCGGCTCGATGATCGCGGAAGGATCACCTGAGGCGATTCGAAACGATCCTGATGTTCAGGAGGCGTATCTTGGAGGTGGTGACATTTGAGCTCAGACTCGTCTGAGGTCGTTCTCTCGATTTCCGGAGTAGATGTCTCTTACGGGAAGGTACAAGCACTGCGGGATGTTGATCTCTCTGTTGACGAGGGGGAGATCGTCTCGGTTATTGGTCCCAATGGTGCGGGAAAATCCACGCTCGCGAACGCGGTTTCAGGGTTCAAGTCCTTCGACGGAACGATCGAATATCGCGGCGAATCAGTCGCGGGACAGACACCCGAATCGATCGTTGAGTCAGGGCTTATCCACTGTACGGAATCGCGTGATCTCTTCGGATTTATGTCCGTCGACGATAATCTTGAGCTTGGTTCCTATCGGCGCGGTGATGTCGACGAGCGGAAACGCTTCGTCTACGAACTGTTCCCGCGACTTGACGAACGACGAAATCAGTATGCGAACACTATGTCAGGCGGCGAACAACAGATGCTCGCAATTGGTCGTGCGCTGATGAGCGATCCTGATATGCTCGTTCTTGACGAACCGACGCTTGGACTCGCGCCTATCATTCTTGAGGACATCAGCGAGGGAATCGACGCTATCCAGTCGGAAGGCGTTACGGTTCTGCTGTGTGAGCAAAATGTCACGTTCGCGTTGGACCATGCCGACGAGATACACCTGCTTGAAAATGGTAAGTTCGTTCGTTCGGGTCCACCTGCGGACCTCCGCGACGACGACTACATCCGCGAGTCGTACCTCGGTGGCTGACTCAGTACTGTTTTCATCGATTAAGCAATAATTTTGTTAACTGCATATTGTAGTGGAGGAGATGTTGTTTTTATTTACTCTTTCCTTCCCGGACCATCCCAATTCTAAGCCTCTGGCACGCTTACCCCCGCAATACCAGGTATTTTGGTGCATACTAGCACAATGTTTATATAGTAGCCGAACTAACTAACGGTTAGCAAGCGGGCACCGTCCATCTGTCTCTCTTCCCCTCTCGCCCGCTGATTTTGAACCCATTATGAGTAATTCACAAATCCGTACGTACCGAGGAACCGAGACCGAGACGACCGACGAGACGGAGGAGGCAGAGCACGAAGACGAGCTGACGTGTCCGGAGTGTGGTGGTCGCCTGGAGAGCGATGCAGAGCACGGCGAGACAGTGTGTGGCGACTGTGGACTTGTCGTCGACGACACCAACATCGATCGGGGGCCGGAGTGGCGTGCCTTCGACTCCGCGGAGCGCGACCAGAAGTCCCGTGTCGGCGCGCCGACGACGAACATGATGCACGACAAGGGCCTGTCGACCAATATCGGCTGGCAGGACAAGGATGCCTACGGCAGACTCCCTCTCGAACCGCCAGCGCACGAAAGATGCAGCGACTGCGCACGTGGAACGAACGGTTCCGAACGCGCGATTCCAGAGAGCGTAACCTGCAAACAGGCACTGCGGCGAAATCGAGCGGATGGCGTCAGCGCGCTCGGTCTCCCGAGAGAACGGTCCGTGAGACTGCCTCCGTCATCTACCGCCGCGCACTTAACGAGAATCTCCTGCCCGGCCGCTCCATCGAGGGCGTTGCAACCGCAGCGGTCTACGCGGCCGCACGACAGGCTGGTGTCCCGCGCTCACTCGACGAGGTGCACTCGGTCTCCCGCATCGACAAGATGGAGCTGACGCGCACCTACCGCTACGTCGTCCGCGAACTCGGGCTCGAGGTCGCGCCGGCGAACCCAGAGAGCTATGTCCCTCGATTCGCCTCCGACCTCGGCCTCTCGGACGAGGCCGAGATTCGCGCCCGCGAGCTCATCGAGGCCGCCCGCGAGGACGGGATGCTTTCGGGTAAGTCGCCGGTCGGACTCGCCGCTGCTGCCGTCTACGCCGCCGCGCTGTTGACGAACGAGAAGGTGACCCAGTCCGACGTGAGCGAGGTCGCCAACATCTCCGAGGTCACCATCCGCAATCGATATAAGGAGCTGCTGGAGGCTGAGGGTGTCGCCACCGCTGCCTAAGTAGTTCCAAAGCTTTTCACTCGCGGCCGTCCTATCTGTGGTATGGTCGAAACCTACGTCCGGCTACTGTGTCCCGACTGCGAGAAGAGTTGGGAGGAGTCACCGAACGAGCTGCCCGAGCCGTCCGAGACATTCTACTGCCCGGACTGTGACGCCGAGTACCGCTTATCGGAGTTCGCCCACACCGAGCGCGATCTCGAGACGATGCAGACCCTCTAAGTTAGCTCTCGGCTCGGGTCCGCTCACCGCACGCCTCACACTGTCTGTACACCGTCCCGTTCTCCTCGACGAGCTTCGTATCCGGGAGATTACACTCCGGGCAGATGACGAAGTCGTCGGCATACGCCTCGATCGCCTCGCGCACACGCGACTGCTTGAACGAACCGGTCAGCCGGAGGCGGCCGTCGTCGAGCGTCGCGGCGGTCCCGAGATCCGACTGGAGATACTTCACGACGTGGTCGGTGTCGCGGTTGAGTCGCGCGACGATCTCGTTCAGATTTTCGAGAAGCGTGAAGTTCCCATCGGCGCGCAGTGACGGGTCCGGAAGTGAGAAGCGACTTGTACTGCTGCTGGAGTCCGTCTCCGCCAGCGCACGGTCGAGATGATCGTCGTAGCTCATACTCGAATCTGTGGCCGCCGCGCGCAAAAGCCGTTCGTCATCGCCTGTCAGTGGAACACGGGCAATATTGCCGGTATATCGGGACTATACACGAATGTGTGGTAACCATTATCAGGATAATAATATAACCCTCCAAGCGTAAGCCGTGATTGTCTATGAAAAAGCAAGAGCTGATTCACCTTCACGGGCTTCTCGCGGAGGTACGAACCCACTACGAAGAGCTTTCAGACACCACCATCGAACACGACGACTACGCTTCTCTTGGCGTGCGGCCGACATCTATCCACAAATCGAAGACAGACCACAAGCGGGCAGTGTTCGCGCTCGCAGACGAACTCACCGACGGAATGGAAGACGAGCAGACGGCCCAGCCGACCCCGGCGACCGCTGACTAACTCCTCGGATACGCGGGTCTACAGCCAACTACGCCCGCCAGCGACTGCTATCGCAACCACAAAGCCTGTCCCTCACCCACTACGAGTATGTACGACGGGACGATTCCGGTTGCCGATCTCGCAGGCGGCTTCGATATGCAGGCGACCGTCGAATCCGGGCAGACCTACCTCTGGGACCGCGCCGACGGCCGTATGTTCAAGGACGACCAGGCGTGGGGAAGCGGCGCGTGGTACCATACGGCACTACCAGCAACATTCACCGATAGCGACGAGCCGCAGGTAGTTCGTGCCCGCCAGCACGACCGGCACATTGAGTGGGAGGCGTCAACGCCCAACGCGCCCGAACTCCTCACGCACCTGCTTCGATTCGACGACGATCTCGACGCCATCATTGACGACTGTCCCGACCTGTCGCTGCTGGAGCGCGCGTTCGCCGAGTATCGTGGGATGCGGCTCGTCCGCGACCCGGTGTTCCCGTGTCTTATCTCGTTCATCTGCTCGGCACAGATGCGCGTCGAGCGCATCCACGGGATGTGTATGCGACTCGCCGAACAGTACGGCGATACGGTCGCGTTCGACGGTGAGACCTACGCCGCGTTTCCGACGCCCGAGCAGCTCGCTCAGGCGACCGAGGCCGACCTCCGTGATCTCTCACTCGGCTACCGCGCCCCCTACGTCCAGCGCACGGCCGAGATGGTTGCTGACGGCGAGGCCGACCCCGAACACGCGCGCGATCTCGACTACGAGGACGCCCGCGAGCATCTCACCCAGTTCGTCGGCGTCGGCGACAAGGTAGCCGACTGCGTCCTGCTGTTCTCGCTGGACTTCCTGGAGGCAGTTCCCCTCGACACGTGGATTCAGACCGTCATCGAGGAGTACTACCCAGATTGTGACGGGCCGAACTACGCCGAAACCTCTCGACGCATTCGGAGACAGTTCGGCGACCGCTACGCCGGCTACGCCCAAACATACGTCTTCTTCTATCTCCGCACCGGCGGTGAGTAAGTTTTTTGACGCTTATAATCGACACGCAACATTTAGTTGAGTAGCTATTCAATTGAAACTGATGGCACAGTCTGCAGACCGGCTCCACCGAGTACATCACCGGGCTCGTCGCGTTCAACACCCTGTTCCAGATACAATCGACCCGCTCGCGCTCGTCAACGTCGCACTCGCCTTCCAGCGGCGATTCGACTGGCAGAACACATCGAATCCCTCACAATCATGACCACGACACTCGCCTTCGTCTGTGTACAGAACGCCGGGCGCTCGCAGATGGCGACCGCCTTCGCCGAGCGAGAGTGCGACCGCCGCGGGCTCGATTACGAGATACTGACGGGAGGAACTCATCCCGCTGATGCGGTCCATCCGGAGGTAATCGACGCGATGCGCGAAATCGGTATCGACCTCGCCGGACGGACCCCCCGCGAGATTACGGACGACGAGCTGGCCCGTTCGGACGCGGTCGCGACCATGGGCTGTTCGACGCTCACGCTCCCCGACCACGTCGAGAGCCACGACTGGGCGCTCGACGACCCGGACGGCAAATCGCCAGAAGAAGTCGCCGCAATTCGAGACGAGGTCGAACGCCGGGTCGTCAAGCTGTTCGACTCCTTCGACGAGTAGCCCCGACACATTTCTCTCTCGCGTATCTATCCGCTTCTATGAGCGACGACCGCGTCCACGCACACGTCTTCGTCTCCGGTCGGGTACAGGGCGTCTTCTACCGCGCGAACACCCGTGATACCGCCCGCGAGTACGATATCGACGGCTGGGTCCGGAATCTCGACGACGGACGCGTCGAGGCCGTCTTCGAGGGACCACGCAAGCAGGTCGAGTCGATGGTCGAGTGGTGTCACGAGGGAAGTCCACAGGCGATGGTCGAGGACATGACCGTCGAGTACGGCGACCCAGACGGCGAGGACGGGTTCGAGATTCGACGCTGACGCCCTGGCTTTTACTCACCGGGCGTCGAACTCGGCGGTATGATTACGAGCGATGAGATGGCGGTCGTCGACGCGAACAGCGAGGCGCTCGGCGTCCCGCGCAAACAGCTGATGGAGTCGTCGGGCAACGCCGTCGCCCGCGCCGTGCGCACGCGTACGAGAAAGGGTGACAGCGTCTCGCTCGTCTGCGGTCGCGGGAACAACGGCGGGGACGCGCTCGTCGCGGCCCGGTTCTCCGGACACGCGAGGTGACCGTCTACCTGCTCGGCCGCCCCGAGACCATCACGACCGATATCGCCCGCGAGAACTGGGACGCTCTCGAACAGACGGACCTCGACACGCGCGTCGTCACTGACTCTCGTGACTTCGAACTCAGTTCGCCGGCGCTCGTCGTCGACGCGATGCTTGGGACGGGCGTGACGGGCGCGCTCCGCGAACCGGAGGCAACGGTCGCACACGCGCTCAACGACGCCGATGCCACCATCCTCTCGGTCGATGTTCCCTCGGGTGTCGATGCCGACACGGGCGCAGCTGCAGGTGCTGCTGTCGAGGCAGACGCGGTCGTCACCTTCCACGACACGAAGCCGGGACTCGCCGACCTTGACGCCGACGTTACCGTCGCGGACATCGGGATTCCGACCGCTGCAGAGACGTTCGTCGAGCGTGGCGACCTGCTCCGGCTCTCCCGACTCTCGGATTCGCACAAGGGCGACCACGGCGAGGTACTCGTCGTCGGTGGCGGTCCCTACACCGGCGCGCCGGCACTCGCGGCACAGGCTGCGCTCCGGGCTGGAGCCGACCTCGTTCGGGTGGCCTGCCCGGCGTCGATTGCGAGCGACGTACAGGGGTACGCCGAGGACCTCATCGTCCACGGCTACGCGGGAGAGCGACTTACTCCCGACCATGTCGATGACCTGCTCGACCGCGCTGCCGGCCACGACACCGTCGTCTTCGGACCGGGACTCGGTAGTCACGACGAGACGCTCGATGCTGTCGGCTCCTTCCTCACAGCATACGACGGCACCGCAGTCGTGGATGCCGATGCGCTGCAGGTCGTCCCCGACGTGGAGACGGATGCCACGCTCGTCTGCACGCCACACCAGGGTGAGCTGCGGGCGATGGGCGGCGAGACGGCTCCCGACCCCGCAGCGCGCGCTCGCCTCGTCGAATCCTTCGCTGCCGAGTTGGGCCACACACTCCTCGTGAAAGGAGCCGAGGACGTGATTTCGGACGGTGCGCGCACCCGGCGCAACCGAACCGGAAACCCCGGGATGACTGTCGGAGGAACCGGTGACGTGCTCGCCGGCACGGTCGGGGCACTCGCCTGTCGGCTCCGCCCCCGAGACGCCGCAGCCGTTGGCGCGTACGCCAACGGACGAGCTGGCGACCTCGTCTACGAGTCGCTTGGCGCGGGGCTCACAGCGAGTGATCTCGTCGACGCGCTCCCGCGGGCGTTTGAGGAAGCGTAACCTGGCAAATTTTGTTCGATCTCGGGAGAAGTAACATAGATTAAATACCGCGCCCGACACGGGAGTGTATGGCAGAGGACGCACTGGGGAATATGCTTGCCCAGATGGAGAACGCTGAACCGTACGCCGACATCGACGCCGGCGTATTCGAGCGACTCAAACACCCCGAGCGCACGCTGAAAGTGACGCTCCCGATCAAGCGCGATGACGGGAGCGTCGAGGTGTACGAGGGGTACCGGTGTCAGTTCGACTCCGCGCGCGGCCCGTTCAAGGGCGGCGTGCGCTACCACCCGAGCGTCACGCAGGACGAGGTGACCGCCCTCGCCGGCTGGATGACGTGGAAGACCGCGCTTGTCGATCTCCCGTACGGGGGCGCGAAGGGTGGCGTCGTCGTCGACCCGAACGACATGTCCGATCGCGAGGTCGAGAGTCTTACCCGCCGCTACACTGAGGGTATCCGTCGGATGATCGGCCCGGATATGGACGTGCCGGCTCCCGACATCAACACCGGCGGGCAAGAGATGGCGTGGATGATGGACACGTACTCAATGTACGGTGGCTACGTCATCCCCGACGTGGTGACGGGGAAGCCAATCGAGGTCGGCGGGACCGCGGGCCGTGTTGAGGCGACCGGTCGCGGGGTCGCTGTCACCACCCGCCGTGCGTTCGACTTCTTCGACCGTCGGCTAGAGGACGCGACCGTCGCCGTGCAGGGGTTCGGAAACGTCGGCTCCGTCACCGCCCGTCTGCTCTCTTCGATGGGGGCAAACATCGTCGCCGTCTCGGACGTGTCCGGTGGGCTCCACGACTCCGACGGCCTTGACGTGATGGCGATCGAACAGTACGTCTCGGACAACGGCGTGATGGCCGGCTACGAGGATACGGATAATGGCTACGACGACGCCGACCACATCTCCAACGGCGACCTGCTCCGGCTCGACGTGGACGCGCTCATCCCCGCCGCCATCGAGAACGTCATCACCGAAGATGTGGCCGAGGATATTCGCGCCGACGCGATTATCGAGGCCGCCAACGGCCCGACGACGTTCGATGCTGATATGATTCTCCGCGAGCGCGATATCCCGGTCGTGCCCGACATTCTCGCGAATGCCGGTGGCGTCATCGTCTCGTATCTGGAGTGGGTCCAGAACTCACAGCAGTACTCGTGGAACCTCGAACAGGTGAACGACGACCTCGAAACTCGACTGGCTCGCGCCTTCGACGAGACGCTCGACGCTTACGCCGCTCGCGACGCCCCAGATCTCCGCACTGCGGCGTATATCGTCGCCCTGGAACGAGTCGGCAGCGCACATAAGATGCGCGGGCTGTTCCCGTAATCTCGCCGCGCACGGACGCAGCCGACAGTCAGGTGTAGCTTCTTATGTTGTGCGCGCGAACTCTCTTCGAGGATGAGACACACGACACAGCACCCGGACGGGGCCGACGAGTGTCGAAACCGAGGTGAGCGATGAGCGAGGGGACGCCCGACGTAGCGGGACTGTTCGACCCCGATCGCATTGCCGTCGTCGGCGCAACCGAGCGCGAGGGCTCCGTCGGCCGGGCCGTGACGGTGAATCTATTCGATAGCTACGACGGTGTCACGATCCCAGTGAATCCGAGCCGCGAGACGGTGCTCGGTGAGCCCTGCGTCGAATCTGTCGCCGACGCCGACGCGGACGTTGCAGTTATCGCCGTCCCGCCCGCCCGTGTCGTCGCCGTTATCGAGGAGTGTGGCGAGGCAGGCGTGGACAACGTCGTCGTTCTGACGGCCGGCTTCGGAGAGACAGGAGTCGACGGGGCCGCTCGCGAGCGCGCGCTCCGTGAAACCGCTGAGGCGTACGATATGGCGCTCGTCGGCCCGAACAGTCTTGGCGTGATGGCGACTTCACTGTCGATGAACGCGACGTTCGGTCCGGCGCTGCCGCCCGCAGGGAACGTCTCATTTATGAGCCAGTCCGGGGCGTTCGTCACCGCTGTCGTCGACTGGGCGATGGAGGCCGGTCTCGGCTTCAACGACATCGTCTCGCTGGGCAACAAGAGCGTGCTGGACGAGACGGACTTCGTCCGGACGTGGGGTGACGATCCCGAGACGGACGTCATCGTGGGCTACCTCGAGAGCGTCGTCGACGGCCGCGCCTTCGTCGAGACGGCCAGGGCCACGACGCCTGAGACACCCATCGTCGCGGTAAAGTCGGGCCGGACCGACGCCGGCGCGCAGGCGGCCTCCTCCCACACGGGAGCTATTGCCGGCGCAGACAGCGCCTACGAGGCCGGGCTGGACGCTGCTGGCGTGCTTCGAGCCACATCGGTACAGGAGCTGTTCGACAGCGCTCGCGCGCTCGCAGGCGGACTGATCCCCGACTCCGACGGGGTTGCCGTCGTGACGAACGCCGGCGGCCCGGGCGTGATGGCGACCGACGCCGTCGGCGATGCCGACCGCCTCCGACTCGCCTCCTTCTCGGACGCGACCATCTCTGAGCTACAGGGGACGATGCCAGCCGAGGCCAACGTCTACAATCCTGTTGACGTGATTGGCGACGCCGATGTGGCTCGGCTCCAGACTGCCCTGGACACGACGCTCGCAGACGGCGATGTCGGGTCGGCGGTCGTCATCACCGCACCGACGGCGACGCTCGATTTCACCACGCTCGGTGACGCGGTGGCGGATACCGCCGCCGAACACGATGTTCCGGTCGCGGTCTGTCTGATGGGCGGCGAGACGCTCACACCGGCTCGCGAGACGCTCAGCGAGCGCGCAATTCCGTCGTACTTCGATCCCGCGCGGGCTGTCGGCGGGCTGGAGGCGCTGGCGGAGTACCGCGATATCCAGGGACGGAGCTACGAGGAGCCAGAGCCGATAGACGCTGACCGCGAGCGCGTTCGCGAGATTCTCTCACAGGTGGAACAGCGAGGCGACAATCGGCTCGGCGTCGAGGCGATGGAGCTGTTCGACGCCTACGGAATTCCGACGCCCGAAGGTGAGGTCGTCGACGATCCCGAGACGGCGGCGGAGGTCGCGCGAGGAATCGGCGGCGACGTGGTGATGAAGATCGTCTCGCCGGATATTCTCCACAAATCTGATATCGGCGGTGTCAGGATCGGCGTGTCGGCCGACGAGGTGGCCGACACCTACGAGGACCTGGTGAGCCGCGCGAAGAGCTACCAGCCGGACGCACAGATTCTCGGGGTGCAGGTACAGGAGATGCTCGACCTCGACGACGGGGTCGAGACCATCGTCGGGAGCCACCGCGACCCGCAGTTCGGCCCGCTCGTGATGTTCGGGCTCGGCGGCGTCTTCGTGGAAGTGCTCGAAGACACCACCTTCCGGCTCGCGCCCGTCAGCACGTCAGAAGCCGAGGCGATGACCGCTGATATCGACGCTGCGCCGCTGTTGCGCGGTGCGCGCGGCCGGACGCCCGTGGATTTAGACGCGACTGTCGATGCCATTCGGCGCGTCTCCCAGCTAGTCGCAGATTTCCCGAGTATCGTCGAACTGGACGTGAACCCACTGGTCGCGACGCCCGACGGGGTCCGGGCCGTCGACCTGCGACTCACCGTTGACCCCGAAGAACTCTCATGAATCCGTTACTCGTCACATCGACCGCAGAACGCATCGGCAAGACCGCGATTACGCTCGCGCTTGCCCGTATCGCCGCCGACCGCGGGCAGTCGGTCGGTTATATGAAGCCGAAGGGAACACGCCTTCAGAGCGTCGTCGGCAAGACGCTCGATAAGGACCCGATGCTCGCGCGAGCCGTCCTCGGGACGGACGCCGAGATGCACGAGATGGAACCGGTGGTCTACTCGCCGACGTTCATCGAGGGGGCTATCCGCGGCCGGGAGGACAGCGACGAACTCCGCGCACGTATCGAAGAGGCGTTCGACGGACTCGCGGCTGGCACCGACCGAATGTTCATCGAGGGTGGAGGGAACGTGCGCACCGGCGGTGTCGTCGGGCTGACCGACCCCGCGGTCGCGGAACTGCTCGACGCCGACGTGGTACTCGTCGCCGAGTACACGGAGCCGGGTGATATCGACGATGTGATTGCCGCAGTCGAGGATATCGGTGACCGCCTCGCCGGCGTCGTATTCAATCGCGTTGACGACGCCACCTACGACGCGGTCGAAGCCGACGTGGTGCCGTATCTCTCTACTCGCGACGTTCCCGTCTTCGGCATTCTCCCCGTTGCCCCGGAACTGACGGGCGTCACCGTCACAGAGCTTGCCGACGAACTCGGCGCGGACACGCTCGTCGAGGGGAACCAGGACGTACTCGTCCAGCGATTCGCCGTCGGCGCGATGGGTGCGGAGGCCGCGCTCCGACATTTCCGTCGGTCGCGCGACACCGCCGTCATCACCGGGGGTGACCGCGCCGATATCGCGACTGCGGCCATCGAGGCCAACAGCGTCCGGTGTCTCGTTCTCACCGGCGGTCACCAGCCGTCCGGCTCCGTGCTCGGGAAAGCAGAGGCGTCGAACACGCCCGTCCTCTCCGTGCCGGGCGACACCCTCACGACCATCGACCGCGCGGAGGCGATTATCAGCGGCGGCCGAACCCAGGACGCCGAGACCGTCGCCGTCGTGCGCGACCTGCTCCATACCCACGCCGACGTGGACGCCCTCGTCGGCGCGTCGAGCGACGACTGAAGTACGCCCGACGCTAACACCGACCGATGCTGTTCGCTACCCATCTCGTTATCGCGTGGCTGCTCGCGCGAGCGCGGGGACTCTCGGTCGTCGCGGCCGTCGTCGGAGCCATGCTGCCCGACCTCGTGGACAAGCCGCTTGCCTCGGCGGGCGTCGTTGAGCTGTTCCACACGGTCGGTCACACAGCGCTCTTGGCCCCGCTGTTCGGCCTGCTCGCGCTCCGCAGTGACCGCTGGCTCGCGTTCGCCGTCGGGTGGGCCTCACATCTCGCGGCCGACGCGCTCCACATCGTCGTTAACGGGCGACCGTCGGACGCGCTGTTTCTCGGCTGGCCGCTCGTCGAGCCGCCGACGCCACTCGCGATTCCGCCCGGTGAGTTCTTCTGGTACTACCTGTGGAGTCGCTCCTTCTTCATCGAGGTGGGTATCTGGCTGGTCGCGCTCTGGGTCGTGAGCCGGGAACTCCGAGCCCGAGCGAGTGATCACCGGTAGGCCTATCGGCGTCCTCTCGATACGTCCGGCGATGGATGCGCTCGCGAGGCTCCTCGACTGGCTGTTCGCACTCGACACGCAGACCGCACTCCTGCTCGCGGACCTCCGGACGCCGCTGGCGACGAAGCTCCTCACCTCGGTCACGGGACTCGGCTCCGCGACGGCCGCGCTCGTCTTTCTCGGGCTGTTCTGGACGGCCGGCTGGCGCGAGGAGACCGAACGGGCCGGTATCGCGCTCGCACTCACCGGCGCCGTCGTCGCGACCCTGATGGCGCTCGTCACGCGGCCGTTCCCACCGATGCCGGTGTGTCAGACCACGGGCGAGGCCGTCGCCTCCTCTTTCCCGTCGGGCCACGCGGCCGCCGGCACGGTGTTCGCGCTCACGGCGTACCGTTCGGAAGAAATTCCAGTTGCGGTCGTCGCTCCGCTCGCGCTCTTGGTCGCGGTCTCTCGCGTCTATCTCGGCACTCACTACCTGACGGATACGGTCGCGGGCATCGCAATCGGTGTCGGTGCTGTCGCACTCGCCGGAGTCGTGCTCACCCGGTGGTCGCCCCTCACCGACCGATAATCAGGTCAGGGCCGCCACAGCACGTCGTGGTTATTGGCGACATAGGTGAGTTGGCCTGCCGCCACCTGCGCTCGGCGCGTCGTGAGCCACCCGTCCTCTCTCGCCTGCGCACCGAGCGCGTCGGCGACGATATCCAGAATCGCGGACAGAAAGTAGCGTTCGTCCGCGGGATACTCTCCCTCGTGTGGGCGGACCACCCAGTCTGAACTGCCGACGGCCAGTATCGTCGCGTCGCGCTCGCCGAGCTCCTCGACCAGGGCAGTCGCCGCCCTGCTCCGGCCGTCGGTCGCGTCGATGCTGTCGTGGAACGCGCCTAGCACGCGTTCGTCGGCCGGGTGGCGGGGGAGAAACGTCGTCTTCCCGTCGAAGGTGAGTGGCGCGTATGCGATTCCACCGGGTGCGACGCGCTCCTGTACGGCATCGAGCGCCCGCGCTATCGGCACGAGATCGAAGAACGACTGTGCGTACAGCAGGTCACCTCGCTCTGTCTCGGTCGCGAGTGCGTCACCGACGGTGAACTGCATCTCGGGTGGCTCCTCTCCGTGTCGAGCGAATAGTCGCGGAACCAGGTCGCGGGCGAACGCCGCCAGCGTCGAGTCCGCCTCGACGCCGTGGTAGGATTCGGGACTCGTCCACTCACACAGCGTCGGAACCGACAGCCCGACGCCGGGTCCCCACTCGACCACGCGTGGGGTAGCCGGCAGCTCCGCGAGCAGTCGCCGGCGGACGTGTTCGTTGCGCGCCCGCTTGTCGACGCTCCGTTTGGCCGTCAGATAGCGCCGCCGCCCGTGGTCGTGACCATCGGCGGTCACAGTCGACGCTCGTGGCTCGCCCACGCGAGGTCGTCCTCCCAGAGCCGAACCGTGAGCGTGGTTGGATTCGGGTCGGCGAGGTCGTCGGCAAGCCGGTCACCGAACGCCTTGGCGAACCGCTCGACGCTCGGATTCCGCTCGTCGAACTCGGGGAGGTCGTTGAGCAGTGTATCCCGGTAGCGGGCTTCCAGTGCGTCGAGGCGCTCCTCGACGGCGTCGATATCGACGACATAGCCGTACTGGTCCAACTCCGGCCCGGAGAACTCCACCTCGGCCGTGAAGACGTGGCTGTGTGGCTCCCCCTCGACGGGACCAGGATCGGGGACGGTGAGGTAGTGCTGGGCGACGAACTCACGGCGGACGGTGAGCGAGTACGGCTCGGTCGGCTGGGATGTGGTGTCTGTCATCGGTAGGTGAAGGTGACGTGTGGTTGCTCGACGGTGCCGTCTGCGAGTGTTCGATAGGCGTCGCCAGCGGCGTCGAAGGCGAATGTCTCGCCGCACAGGCGCTCGCTGTCCAGTGTCCGGAGGTGATCGAACGCCACGTCGAACCGGCGTTCGCGGTCCCACCGACCCCGGAGCTCGGGGTCGATGGTGCTCACCTGACTGGACTCGAGGCTGATGCGGTCGCGGTGGAACGACCCGCCCAGATCGATGGGCGCGCGTTTCTTGCCGTACCACGAGCCGACGACGACACGCCCGTCGTAGCCGACCGTCTCGATTGCGCTGTCCAGCGTTGCCGGTTGCCCGGACAGTTCATACACAACGTCGACGGCCGAGGGTGCGTTGTCGCTCCCGACGGCTGCGGGCGCGAGGGTCCGGTCTGCGCCGAACTGCGCTGCCAGCTGTCGACGAATGGCCACCGGCTCAACGACGGTGAGTTCCGAGAGGGGAAACTGCGAGAGGATGTGGATGGTACACAGGCCGACCAGTCCCGCGCCGAAGACGACGACCTCCTCCCCGACGCGGGGTGATCCGTCGAGCACGAGATTCGTCGCCGTCTCCACCGACGGGAGGAGAGTTGCCTCCGTCGGCGTGATACCCTCACGCAGCGGAACGAGCGCGTCGGTGGACGCGACGAATCGGTCTGCGTGTGGCTCGAAGGCGAAGACGGTGCGGCCGAGCCACGACTCATCGACACCCCGACCACAGTCAGCGACGGTGCCGACGGCGGCGTAGCCGTACGGCAGCGGATACTCGAAGGTGCCGGCGAGCGCCTCGATCGTCTCGTCGACGGCGGTCTCCTCGGGAAACTCGCCGCGGTAGACGAGCAACTCTGAGCCGGGGCTGATGCCCGACTCGGCGGTCTCGACGACGACCTCACCCTCGCCCGGCGGGTCCAACGTGACGGATCTGACCTCGACTTCGCCGGGGCTCGTGAAGTAGAGTCGGCGGGCGTCGATCATCCTTCCACGAGGCTGAACGGGGCGTGGATACGCTTGCCCGTCTCACGGCAGTGTTCCAGTGCGTGCTTCGCGTCGTCGCCGGCAGCGTGGGCCGTCGGCCCCCGCCCGATGCCGACCTGTAGCTCCACGCCCGTCGTCTCGTGGACGTGGTCGTTGACCGCATCGAGCGTTGACGGCGACAGCGATGGACAGACGGCGATAGCGTTGTCACCGCCGACGAACTGCGTGACGGCACCGTGGCGCTCCCACATCTGCTCGCGGAGTTCGAGCACTGCGCGCCGAATCGTGTGACTCGCCTCGGCCGAGGAGACGCGGTCGGTCAAGGTACCCGTCGCGTCGACCACATCGAAGTGGGCAATCGTCACGGTCCCCGGCGTCGCCTTGTCGATAGCCCGGTGATCGAGCACCTCGGTTCGGTCGGCGTCCTGTGCGCTCCCGGCCCGCTGGAGCACGCTGTTCGCGGCTTCCAGGGCTGTACGCGGCGCTTCGGCCGTACCGACGCCGACGCTCACGGTTACGGGGTACTGGTTCGCGACCTGTGTCTGCAGTCGCTCGAAGACGGCCGGGTCGGCTCCATTCGCGACGGCAATCATGTTGTCGTAGCGGTCGGCGAAGGCGTAGCCGTCGAACCGGGCGACGAAGTCGGCGACGGTCGCGAACAGCCGCGACTGGAGCGCCTGTAAATCTGTTTCCCGTCGTGGCTCCGGCGTGGTCGTCCACGGACCGTAGTCGTCGATCTGCAGGGCGACCATCCGGGTGCCATGATGTGACACGTCAGTCATCTACTCGGGTTACGGGTGTACGTTCTTTAGCGTTTGCTTGGTTCCGTCGTCCGGTAACCGACAGATAATCGCGGAAGAACACCACGAGCGTCGGAATCATCGCGACGGTGGCGAGTGGCCACGAGATGCGAGCCGGGACGAGCGGGACGAGCGCGACGGCGATGGTGAGCATCTGGAGGGCCGCCAGCGGTCGCCGGACGCGGCTCTCCGGTAAGTCGTCGACAGAGAGCCCGCGGCGCTCACGCAGCCAGCAGCCGAACTTGAACAGATACCGCGCGGCCGACACGGACAGATACCACACCGGGAGCGCCCCCCAGACGACGCCGACGACCGGCGCGAGCAGGAACCCCATCGTATCGAACGCGAGGTCGAGTCGCTCGCCCAGTCGCGTGCGCCGACTCACGGTCCGGGCCGCCGCGCCGTCGACCCAGTCGAGGCCGATGCCGATACCGTACGCGACGGCCGGCAGCCACCGCCACGCCGTCCCAGCCGGCGGGACCACGAGTACGAAACCACCCAGACACGCGTAGAGCCAGCCCCGACCGACCGTGACACCGTTCGCCAGTCCGAGCCTGGGATACACCTCAGAGCCGGCGTCGTCGCCGGGTGGTCTGTTCGCCGCGAGCGTGCGCCGAAGGAACCACGCGAGGAACACGATGGGAAGCGAAGCTCCGGCGAGCCACCGCGCTCCGACGGCCGGCGAGAACGCCCGCGCGACGAGCGCCCCGACGAGCCCGGTCGCGAGCGTCGCCGTGACGACGACGAGCCACCAGCGCCGACGCAGCGACGCCGGAATCATCGGGTCAGCCCGTCCAACTGCGCCATCCCTTGCTCGTCGAGCCGGTGGCGGGCGGCGGCGAGATTCGCCGTCGCGTGTGCGGGGTCGGTCGTCGTCGGAATCGGCACGACACCCCGCTGGACCTGCCAGGTTAGCAGCGCCGTTGTCGGCGTGATATCGTGTCTGTCGGCGACCGACCGCACGACCGCATCCTCACGGAGCGTCTCCGAGAGTGGCGAGTGTGCGATTACGCGGATGCCGTGGCGGTGACACCACCGGACGAGGGCGTGACGTGGCACGTACGGGTTCGACTCCACCTGGACGAGTGCGGGTGGAATCCGTGCCTCGTCGACGACTGTGGCCAACTGCGGCAGCGTCACGTTACAGAGCCCGAGCGTTCGGGTCAATCCGTCGTCGACGAGCGACTCCATCCGTCGCCAAGTCTCCAGTACGGTGTGGCTCGCGCGCGCAGGCTCTCCGTGTTCGTCGGTCGGGAAGGTCAGCCGTTCCTGTTCGGCGACCGGGCGTTCGGAGAGCCGGGACAGGTGATCGGTGTGTTCCCACGCGCCCGGCCAGTGGAGCGCGTAGCAGTCGAAGGCGTCGGCTCCGAGTTCCCCGAGCGACCCGCGACAGGCGCGTTCGAGGTGACCCGGTCCGTGGTTCGTGCGCCACGGCTTTCCGAGCAAGAAGACGGTGTCGCGGTCCGGGCCGTCGGCGAGTAGCTCGCCGAGTCGCCACTCGTTGCCGTACAGCTCTGCCGTGTCGAACAGCCGGTAGCCGGCGTCGACGGCCGCCCCGAGTGCCGGCGTCACGTAGTCGCCGTGCCGATATCGCGAACAGCCGAAGCCGATCGGCGGGAGATGTAATGCCCGCTCTGCGTGGCCCGGTTCCGGTTTCCAGATGCGCTTGGGCCGCGTGCCGGCCGGCGCGTCGTTCGCGACCGGTACCGTTTCTCCTCGCTTTGCGGCTTCCTCGACGGCGTTACACACCGCGACGACGTGTGCGCCGCGGCGGGCGGTCGTCCGGTCGGGCGCGTCGCGCCGTATCGAGTCGGCCAGTCGCTCGACCGCTTCGAGCCGCGACTGCTCGCGGCGCGGGACCGGATGCGGGGCCGTCGTCGGCTCGCGGTCCCCACTGCGGACGGTGACGGCCGACTCGTCGGCCGCGAGCGCGCCGGTGTCGTCCAGATACAGCGTGCCGTCGTCGCCGTGACACTCCAGTCCGTAGAACTCTCGGCTCCGGTGGTCGACGTAGAAGCTGGCCCGGAGCGCGACCGTCGGGCCGTCGGCGAACTCGAGGGTCGCCTCGACGTGTGGCGCGTCGGTGTAGCTCTCGTCCGGTTCGGTGTCCCCGGGCCACAGCGGGAGGGCGTCGGCCTGCCGGACGCGCTCGACGCGTCCGAACCACGCGACGAGCAGGGTAAGCGGGTAGACGCCGCCGTCATACAGCGGGCCGACGCGGAGAAATGACTCCGGGCGGTCGTGCCAGGCTCCGACGCGGCCGACGTTCGCCGTCGCAGTGGCGAACTGCACGTCGCCGAGTCGTCCGTCGGCGAGCAGCGAGCGGGCGTGTCGCTGTGCGTCGCCGGTCGCGTTGGCCGGCGCACAGCCCAACGCGAGGTCTCGCTCGCGAGCCAGCGCGAGGAGGTCGTCCGCGGTCGCGGCGTCCATCGCCAGCGGCTTCTCCGAGAAGACGTGGCGGTCCGCTTGGAGACAGGTTCGCGTCACCGGCGCGTGCGCCTCGTGGCTGGTGAGATTCACGACGAGTGACGCGGATTCCGCGGCGAGCATCGTATCGAGGTCTGTGTAGGCGGTCGCGTCGAGGTCGCTCGCGAGCGCCTCCGCGCGGTCGCGGTCGAGGTCACAGACCGCGACGGGACGCAGTGTCGTGTCTGCGACCCCGGCAGCGTACTCCTGTGCCACGCTCCCGGCTCCGACTACCAAACAGTTCACTACCCCCAGTACGGGGCGTGTTCACTAAGACGTTAGTGCCGGAGGCGACAGGGTTCAAACCGACAGCGCCCCCACGGAAGGTATGGCGAAGGTCGCGGTGTTCCACAATACGCTTGATTTCGAGGGTGGTGCAGACATGGTGTGTCTCCACGTCTGTGCCGCCCTTGACGCCGTCCACGACGTGACGCTGTTCACGCTGTCGGCGACGGTCCCCGAACGCGTGGCCGCGAAGTTCGATATTCCGTTCGACGTTGCGGTCGCGACCCCGCCCGGGAATCGCCCGCTCGCGACCGGCCTGAATCTGGCCGCGCCGTACGTCGGCCCGCAGCTCCCTGCCCGGTCGGTGCTGCTGCGGTCGTATCTCCGCCGGCGACTCGACGAGTTCGATATCGTCGTCAGCACAGCCAACGAGCTCGCAATCTCGGGGCCGTCGGTACAGTACGTCCACTTCCCGCAGTTCCACGGCCACCGCATCGATGCCGGCGAGACCCGTCGGCTCGGAAGCCTCTGGTCCCGGCTCGCCGCGCCCGACCGTCGACAGCTCGACGAGTCGACTCGACTGTTAGCGAACTCGGCGTGGACCGCCGACGTGACCGCCGATATCTACGGGGTTCGGCCGACTGTCTGCCACCCGCCCGTCGACCCGATCGAGGGGCGACCGTGGGTGAACCGCGACGCCGGTGTCCTCGTGCTCGGGCGCGTCGCCCCGGACAAGCGCGTCCTCGACGCCATCGACGTGGTCGAGCGCCTGCGTGCGCGTGGGTACGACCTCACCTGTCACGTCGTCGGATCCGCGCCGACTGCCTACCGGGAGTACGTCCGACGGGTCGAGTCGACCGCCGCACGCAGCGAAGGCGTCCGCGTCGAGACCGATGTGTCCCGCGCCCGGGTGGAGACGCTCCTCGGTCGCTACCGCTACGGACTCAATATGAAGCCGACCGAGCATTTCGGAATGGCTGTCGCCGAGTACGCCGCCGCGGGGATGGTCCCGTTCGCCCCGCACGAAGGCGGACAAGTCGACGTGCTCGACGGCGACGACCGGCTGCTTTTCCACGGAATCGACGGGGCGGTCGACACGGTTGCCGCGGCCATCGACGGCGACCTTCGGCCGTTCCTCTCCCGCGACCGGTTCGCCAGCGACCGCTTCGCCGACGCCATCCGGACCCACGTCTCTGCGACCCTCAAATAAAAGACGTGCGACACCCTCACACGGGTATGGGAACACGCGAAGCAACAGGCGGAGGAGTCGACACGGGCTCGCTGACCTCGATACACTGGGGCGGAATCGCGCTCGCAGTTGCGACCGGGCTGCTGCATCTGTATCTGGTCGCACTGTACGGGCCCTCGATGCTCGGCATCACTTTCGCCGTCGCGGGTATCGGCTTTCTCGGTGGTGCGGCTGTCCTCGCGCTCGATGTTGACGTACCGCGGCGACCGCTTTACGCGCTGGGTGCGCTGTGGACGCTCGGGCAGATTGTCGCGTGGTACGTAATCAACGCGGGGAGCTTCTCCACGCTCGGCTACGTCGACAAGGCGATTCAGGTCGCCCTGATCGCGGTGCTCGTTCTGCTGATTCAACGGGAGGAGTAGCTACGACCGTCGGGTGAGATGCGCCCGGACCGTCCGCTGACAGGACTTGCAGGTGTCGGCGAGACGAGCGACGGTCGCCAGCGCCGGATGGTCGTCCGGGAACGATTGGTACAGATACGACGGGAACAGCTGGTGGCTCACGCCCACGTCGACGCCGATATTAGTCGTGCCAGCGAGGAACGCCTGTCGCTCGTGAGCCACCGACTCACACTGGTCGCGAAACGCCGCCAGCCGCTCGTGGCGCTCGCGAAGCTCACCGAACTCAAGCGCCGTCAGCGGCGTCGTCTCCGCTCGCGAAATCCACGTCGTGCTCTCCTTCACGAGTGACTGTGCCGCCCGGAGCTGCTCCACCTCGCGTTCGAGTGCACGCGCTAACACCGCCGTCTCAGCGTGCCGAGACTCCGTCTCACCGAGCAGCGCCCGCTTGAGCGTCGCGGAGAAGGGTGCGTCTGTTGCCGGCGCGAGCGCGACGGCTACCTCCGCGGAAAGCTCGTTCCCGATAGCGGCGTGAACCGACTCCGTCTCCTCAATCTCGTCGAGCGCGTGTGGGTACACCGTCTCCGTGAACAGCTGTCGGACGGTGCGACACTGTCCTCCTCCGGTCTCGTAGCCACGTGTCTGTCCTCCGGTCGTCGCGATAGCCGGCGTCGCCGTCGCGTTGGACTCGGGCGTGAGCTCCGAGATGCGGTCGCTGAACTGCTCGATGGCATCACGCTTCGCCGCGACGATCTCTTGCTCCTCGGTCGCCCGCGCGATGGCGTCCTCGACGTGGGTCTCGACCGCCATCTTACGCCTCCGAATGCGCTGTGGCGCGCGCGTCGAGCAGTCGCGTCTCCTCCTCGTGGCCGGCCTGACAGACGACGATTTCGTAGCGCGGGAGGTCGGGATCGTACTCTCGAAGGATCATACGGTACTGTTCGGTCGCGCTCGCGGCTGCCCGCGCGATAGTCCGGCTCTCGAAACGCAGCGTCGCAGCCGGCACCGGCCGGTCGCCACACCGCGCACAGACCAGATAGTAGCTCCCTTCCTCGCTCGCTAGCAGCTCTATCTGCGCGCGAATCGCACGCAGCGACGACTCAGCCATCCTGCTCTCCCCCGAATCGACTCGGCTTCTCTCTCGTGGTGACCCGTTCCATATGGATTAGGTCAGCCTAAAGCAGTAAAGTCGTTCCGATTTTTAGGGTAGCCAAAACAGCTGCTCGGATCGCCACTCTCGGGGTGAGTGGTTCAGTCGCTTACTCGAACAGATCAGGATTGTCGTTAATGAACGCGCCGTGAAGCACGCTCTCGTACATGTCTCCGAGTTCATCCTCTTCCAGTTCCGTCGGCGCGAGATACCGGGTCGTGATTCCCGATGGGACGTGCGTTACGTCGTGTGCGAACTGCTCTGGATCTCCACCGGCCTCGTGGCTCGGAACGCGCTCGATGTACAGTTCACCACCGTCGCTCATTGTCGTGATCGATTCTTGCGTCGCTGTTCGCATATCTGTTACTTCTACTAATTTGTCATAAGCTTAGTGGTGTCACTGGAGATACTACTCCACCTCCGCCGCTGCTCGTGGTCGGATACTCGAAAAATCCGCTCGGCGTCAGGAGTGTCAGTTGAGGTCGAAGCGGTCTGCCGTCATAACGGCGTGCCACGTCTCGACGAAGTCCTCGACGAACTTCTCTTCGGCGTCGTCGGCACCGTACACCTCTGCGATGGCGCGGAGCCGGGAGTTCGAGCCAAAGACGAGGTCGGCGCGGGTGCCTGTCCAGACGACCTCATCGGTATCACGGTCGTACGCCTCGTAGACGCCCGCCTCGTCGGTCTCCTCCCACTCCGTCTCCATACTGAGGAGATTCTGGAAGAAGTCGTTCGTCAGCGTCTCCGGCTCGTCGGTGAACACGCCGTGGTCGGAGTCGTCGTAGTTGGTGTCGAGCATACGCATGCCGCCCACGAGCACCGTCATCTCGTCGGCGGAGAGCCCGAGCAGGTCAGCTTTGTCCACGAGCGCCTCCTCGGCCGGGCGGTCGTCGCGCTCGGCCTGGAAGTTACGGAAGCCGTCCGCGCGCGGGTTCAGCGCCTCGAACGACTCGGCGTCGGTCTGCGCTTCGGTTGCGTCGACGCGCCCCGGCTCGAACGGCACCTCGATATCGTAGCCGGCGTCGGCAGCCGCCTGCTCGACGGCCGCGTTTCCGCCTAGCACGATGAGATCGGCCAGCGAGACGCGCGTGTTCTCGTCACCCGACTCATCGAACGCTGACTTGATCTCGCGGTAGGTGTCGAGCACCTGCGCAAGCTGGTCCGGCTTGTTCACTTCCCAGTCGCGCTGCGGGCGGAGGCGAACGCGTGCGCCGTTTGCACCGCCGCGCATATCGCTGCCGCGGAACGTCGATGCCGACGCCCACGCCGTTTCGATCAGTTCGGAGACGGAGTGGTCGGTATCGAGGATTTCCGCTTTCAGCGCCTCGGCGTCCTCGTCGGTGATGATGTCGTACTCCGCGTCCGGAAGTGGGTCCTGCCAGAGCATCTCCTCGTCGGGCACCTCTGGACCGAGGAATCGGGTCGGTGGGCCCATGTCACGATGCGTGAGCTTGTACCACGCCTTCGCGAATGCCATCCCGAACTTCATCGGGTTGTCCTGGAACTCCTCGACGATCTCGCGGTAGTCGTCGTCTCGCTTGAGCGCCACGTCGGTCGTGAGCATCATCGGGGTCACCGCGTCCTCTCCGTCGTGGGCTGGCTCGGCGCTCCCTTCGAGCGATTCGTCGGTCGGCTGCCACTGCCACGCGCCGCCGGGACCTTTGTGAGCTTCCCACTCGTACTCCAGGAGGTTGTTGAGATAGCCCATGTCCCAGTCGGTCGGCGACTGCGTCCACGGTCCCTCGATACCGCTGGTAATCATCTCGCCACCTTTGACCGGACCGTCCTGGTCCTCACGCTCCCAGCCCAAGCCCTGCGATTCGATGGGTGCCGACTCCGGCTCTGGTCCGAGATTTTCCGGATCACCTGCACCGTGGACCTTCCCGAACGTGTGGCCGCCCGCGATGAGTGCAGCCGTCTCCTCGTCGTTCATCGCCATTCGGCTGAATGTCGTGCGGATGCGCTCTGCGGACCACTCGGGGTCAGGGTTCGCCTCCGGTCCCTCGGGGTTGACGTAGATGAGCCCCATAACCGATGCGCCGAGTGGCTCCTGCAGGAAGTCTTCTTCGTCGAAGCGGTCCCACGTCTCCATCTCCTCTTCGGGACCCCAGTCGACCGCCTTGTCCTCCTCGAAGGCGTCCTCGCGGCCACCAGCGAAGCCGTACGTCTTGAACCCCATCGACTCGATGGCGACGTTCCCCGTCAGCACTATCAGGTCGGCCCACGAGAGCTTCTCGCCGTACTTCTCTTTGACGGGCCACAGCAGCCGTCGCGCCTTGTCGAGGTTGGCGTTGTCCGGCCAGCTGTTCAGCGGGGCAAAGCGCTGTCGTCCACTGCCCGCGCCACCGCGGCCGTCGATCGTCCGGTACGTGCCGGCGCTGTGCCACGCCATCCGGATCATCAGCGGCCCGTAGTTGCCGTAGTCGGCAGGCCACCAGTCCTGTGAGTCGGTCAATAGGTCTTCGATGTCCGCCTTGACCGCGTCAAGATCGAGCTGTTGGAACGCCTCGGCGTAGTCGAACTCCTCGTCCATCGGGTTCGAACTGCGCGCGTTCTGGTCGAGAATGTCGAGTCGCAACTGGTTCGGCCACCAGTCCTCGTTTCGCTTGCTCATATATGTATATATTGTACCCCTGCCGACGGTTAAGATTTCGTCTGCTGAACGGCTTTGCCCCCATTCGACGCAACCGTATACCACCGCGCAGTCACTCGGTTTGGGCGTCGCGTGCGCTGCTGTGTGGTACCGTCTCACCCACCGATTCGGGGGAACCTCTCACGCGATTGCAGACAAAATCCTGTCTACTGCGCGGGCGCTACGGGGCGCTATCGTCCGTCCATAGTAACCCCTCCGCGGGTCTGTGTTCTGAACGCCGACTTATGTGATGGCATAGGATATATATCGTCCCGTCACGGCACCCGCGCGTTACGGACAGTCGCTCGCGTCGAACGAGCGCGGGTCGGATCCCTGATCGACTCTCCGGACTGCGGCGTCACCGATGTCGACTACGGCGGCGACCCCGCCGTACTCGCGCATTTGGTCGTGGCCGCGAACGACGACACAGGACACGTCGTCGGGAATCTCGACGGTCTCGGAGCGCGTGAACGGCTGCTCGGAGCTGGGCGTGCAGCAGCTCTCGCGACCGAGTCGCGTCCCGTCGAGCCGCTCGACCTGCCACCAGTTCGCGTATCCCTCCTCGCCGTCGTCGTCGTGGTGTAGGCTCACGTCGAACGCGTACCCCTCGTCCGTCGCCTCGAACGCGACCTCGACAACGTTCGCTTCTCGGAGGTCGAGGTCCGGGATGTCCGCGTCGTTCGCTTCGTTGTCCGCCTTGTCCGCTTCGCTGTCCGTATCGCATCCCTGTCTCGACTGATCTGTCGAGTATCGTCGTGCTCCGGCTGAACGCCGACGGGTACTGGAACACGCACACGCGCCCGCTCGGGGCGGTCGACGCGTTCGCCGACGCGGAGTTCGGCGGCGGACCGTTCGATGCAGATCGATATGGAAGCGATCGCCGAGGCTGACCCGGACGCGATTCTCGTGCTGGACCGTATCGGGAACTGTCGACTTCGAGCCGTAGCTCAAACACGAATCTTCAGGACGATCCCGTCGCAGCGACCTCTCTGCGGTTGCCGATCGATCGATATCTACGCGCAGGGGACGCGCTGGCAGGGACCGCTGGTGAATCTGGTTCCAGACTGAGATGACGGCCAAGCAGCTGTATCCCGACGAGTTCGGCGAGTGGCCAGGCCACCAGAGCGGTGATACGTATCCGGCGTTCAATGCTGACGAACAGCTACTCGACCATCAGGGCGTCACCGACATCATCGACGGCGACATCTAAGCTATGAGCATCGTTCCATCCGGACATAGTCGTCGTCGGTGACGGCGTCGCCGGCCTCTCGGTGGCGACATCCGCCGCCGCCATAGTCTCGACACGCTCGTCGTCGACAGGGAGAGACGAAGTCCCTCTGGCAGCCGGACGTAGTCCGGCTATGCCGCGACCGTCCTCCGACGCAACGCGCACCTGGAGAACTTCCCGGATTTCCCGCCTGGCGTCAACCCCAGGCAGCTCCTCGGCCTGCTCGGCGAACAGGCCGAGGCGGCGGGCGTGACGCCCACGAGGCGACCGTCACGGAGGTCACACGAACCGGCGATGGCCGCACCGCCTGTGATCCCGCCGAGCCCGAAACAACAGGGGCCCAGGAAGCCGACGACCGACAGCGACCCCAGCAGGCTGTCGTCACTCATCGGCCTCCCCCGCCGTCGCGGAACGCATCGAGCGCGAGTGACCAGTCGTACTCGCGGTACCGGATCCGTGAGACGGCGTCGAGATCCTACGACGTCGTACTCGCGCAGGATACGTCGAATCCCGCTCCGACCGCCGAAGTCGCCTCGGTACCACAGCAGGAGCCGCGGCACGTACGCCGTTCTCTCCTCGACAAGGGTCTCGCTCCGGAGGTAACTCTTGGTCGCAGCGTCGAGGTTCGCCTCCACCGTCTCGGCGTCGTAGGCGGCGACGGCCGGACAGGAAGCGGCACCGCAGTTGAGTGCAAAGTGGATCCGGAAGTCCGGCTCAGCGACCCGGTGACGCCGAACGAAAGTCGAGGCGAAGGGGTTTGGGACGTATCCGAGTCCATACTTCCACTGTGAGCCGCGGGATCCCGCGTCCGATCGCATCGAGACTCAGATCCTCGGCCGGCCACCGTGACGACCGGCTCGAGAAGAACCGGCGGCGGCTCTCGAACCGGTCCGGATCCGACAGCAGCGCGTCGCCCGTCGCCGCGTTGTACACGTTCAGCCAGAATGCGAGTCGCCCATCTGGAGGGAGGGCACCCAACTCGCTCTCCGAGAGATCGGCAAGACGGGCGCGTGCGTCCTCACGCTCTGAGTCGTGTTCCGAGCCGGCTCGGACCGTGCGGAGGAACCGGCGCGACGCCTCAACCGGAGCGGAATCGTCTTCCGACGGCGAACCGGAGGCCGGTGTCAACTCGGACGCTGTCATACTCGGATATCTTGGGTGGAGAGTCAAAAGCCGCTGTGGTTAGGCGCGATACGCGGCAGACCGGCCGAGCCTTATGCCGCCGGGACCGCATACGTACGATATGACCGACATAGCCACTCCCTCCGAGCCGGTACCTGACTTCGAACTACCGAACGCTGGGGCCGGCCCCAACTCGTTATCGCTGTCTGCGGCCGCCGCCGACCCGGACCTCGACGCTATCGTCCTGCTGTTCCAGCGGGACTACCACTGCGGAAACTGTCGGAAACAGGTACAGGCGGTCGCCGACCGGTACGACGAGTTCGAGGCGCTGAACGCGTCGGTCGTCTCGATCCTCCCGGAGCCGGTCGACCGCGCCGCCGAGTGGCAGGACTCCTATGACCTTCCGTTCGCGCTGCTCGCGGACCCGAAGGCCGACGTGAGCGACGCGTACGACCAGCCGGTTCGGTTCGGCGTCCTCGGATCGCTCCACGACCTCGTCGGACGGATGCCGGTCGCGATGGTCCTCGACGTCCGGTCCGGCGAACCGATCGTCGCGTACACGTACGAGGGTCGGATGCCTGCCGACCGCCCAGAGATCGACGACCTCCTCGACGAGGTCCGGGCGCTGCGCGTCGACTGATGGATGAGTGAGCCCGACCGCCGCACCGTCCTCGTCGCGCTCTGGCAGATGTCCCGCCCCGCACAGCTCGCGCTGATCGCGCTCGTGTACGCGTCTCGGCGTCGCGATGGCGCTCGGCCGCGGCGCGACGGTCGCCCTCGCGGATGTGGGTATCGGTCTGGCCGTGCTCGTCCCGATCGCCGCGAGCGTCCACTACGCGAACGAGTACGCCGAGACGCCGAGACCGACACGCTAACCGAGCGCACGCCTTTCTCCGGCGGGAGCGGCGCGCTCGCCGAGACCGGTCTGCCGCGTCGCCTCGCGCTGCGTGCCGCGGTCGCGTCCGCCGTAATCGGTCTGTTACTCGCTCGTGGGCGCGTGCAGTCCCACTCGCCGGGCGGCCGGTGTCGTCGATCCCCGCCGCCCTGCTTCGGCGGAGTCCTCCTCGTCGGCTGGCAGTACTCGCTCGGCCCGCTCCGGCTCGCGTGGCGCGGGCTCGGGGAGGTCACGAACGCCGCGCTCGGCGGAATTGCACTACCGCTGTACGGATTCGCAGTCGTCGCCGACCGAGTCACCGTCGCGGCCGCGCTCGCGACCGTTCCGTTCGCGCTCGTCGTGTTCGTGAACCTGCTGGAGACGCAGTGGCCAGACCGATGGGCGGACGCCGCGGTCGGGAAGCAGACGCTCGCGACGCGGTGGTCGCCCCGTCGACTTCGAGCGATGTACGGGCTCGCGAGCCTCGTCGCTGCGGGATCAGCCGTCGCGCTCGCCGGTCGCGTGCTTCCGTCGGTGGTCGCGGTCGGGACGCTCGTTCCGATGGTCGGTCTGGTTCCCGGATACCGGCGGTTCACGCGGCGGGAGGAGCCGCTGCCCGCGGTCGCGACGATGGTGGTCACGGCCGCGACGACGACGGTCGCGTGGGGCGCGGTCGCCGCCGGACTCGCCGGCTGACTCGACTGTTGTCGGCTGAACGGTCACGGGGTTGACGACCTGGCGTAGTCGTTCCGTGTCCGATCGTCAGCTTCAGCGCGTTGACGCCACACCCACCGCGCTATCGAGTGTTCTGGTATGACATCGATTTTCCGGACTGCGAGACGACTGCCGCAAAATATCACCCCACGAGAGCATTGTGTGGTTATATGTATGCGCGAGTGATTGTCACTGCTGTATGAGTAAGCGTGCTGTTTCGCCGGTCATCGCCGTTATACTGATGGTCGCAGTGACCGTCGTCATAGCCGCGGTCATCTCGATGTTCGTCCTCGGCCTTGGAGTGGGCGGCCAGGCAGTGGCTCCTCAGATCGCGGTCTCGCACGAGTTGGTCGATGCCGGCGATGAGAAATTAATTGCCGTCACGCTCACCGGCGGAACATCAGTCAGCACGGACCAGCTCTATGTCACCGCATCGAAAGACGTGGATATCGGCGGCTCACCCGATAGCGGCGCGCCAGCGAACGATGAGTACGCGAGTCCCTTAGAGGCGTTCACCGAGTCGCCCGACGGTACTTCGCCGGACGAGGCGCAAGTCGATATTGGCTCGGAGTGGGACGCCGGTGAGACCATCTATCTCGACCCTGACGGCGACGCCGAGGAGGTAACGGTCCGCATCTACTGGAACACGCAGCCGATCCGAGAAATTAATCCCGGCAATGTCGAGGGAGAAGACTCGTATAAGATCGCGGAGTTTACCACCTAATTGACGAAAATCGCTGTCAGAGATGCGCCGAACTGATATTGACTGGTACTCTTTCCGCTTCTCTCGTCTTATGTCTCGACGCCCAGCAGCCGGGAAACTCGGTCTGCGTGCTGGATACCAACCGAGCCGAGAATGCTCATCACGAGCACGTAGCCGACCGCGAACGGCGGCACGACGGCTCGAACCTCTGGAATCGTACTCGTCGCTGCGAGTGCAGCAATAATCAACGAGAACTCTCCGCGCGGGAGGAGTCCGAAGCCGACACGAAGCGACCGTCGTCGATCGAGCCCGTAGGCGAACCCCCCCGCGACGCCGCTCGCCAGCTTCGATGTAGCGGTCGCGACGACTGCAGCAGCGATAAGGACGGTGACATCAGCGACGACGAGTAGGTCGGTCGAGACGCCAATTGAGAAGAAGAAGAGTGCGGCGAACACATCTCGCAGCGGCGAGAGCAGCCGTTCGATGCGTTCGATGAGCGACGTACCGTTGAATGCCGTGCCGACGAAGAACGCCGCTACTGCCTCGCTGGCTCCGACCAGCAGCGCAGCGCCCCCGACGAGAACGACGACACCCACGATCCGGAGTACGAACAGCTCATCCGATTCGACTGCAAAGAGCCGTTCCACGTACTCCGTCCCGTAGTGGGCAGCGATCGCTAGAGCACCGAGGAACGCGAACGAGCCGGCGACAGTCATCGCGATTTCCCCGGTTGAGCTCCCGCCGGCCAGCAGGGCCGCGACGACGGCCAGATACACCGCGATAATGAGGTCCTCCACGACGAGCGTCCCGAGGATGACCTCGCTCTCGGGGTTGGCGAGCCACCCGATTTCGGTGAGCGCCTTCGTGATAATGGCGCTCGACGAAACGTAGACTACGCCTGCGATGAGCAGCGTCGTCACGGGTCCGTAGCCGAACAGCAGGCCGAGCGCGGCACCGATGCCTCCGTTCACGATCAGATCGATTCCGCCGACCTTCGTGAGCCGGACTCGATTCCGGATGAGCGTCCCGATGTTGAACTCCAGTCCGAGAAAAAAGAGCAGAAACACGATACCGAGCTCCGCAATAACCGTCAGAAACTCGCTTTCGGTGACGAGTTGAAGCGAGATGCTTCCGATGCTCGTCGGGACGTACGGGCCCACGAGGATGCCCACAAGGATGTACGCGGGGATGACCGACTGGCCGAATCTGCGGGCGACGGCTCCGACAACTGCGAGTCCGAACAGAGCGATACCGACCTCGATGAGGGGCGTCGCCATCTACGTCTCGACAGAGCCGGTCTCAAGTAGTGACTCAAATGCATTCTGGCCCGTGCGGGACCCGATGACGACGAGAATATCCCCGGAGGCGAGTGTGTCGTCTGCGCCAGGGCTGGCGAGTGTCTCGCCCTCACGCTGGATTGCGGCGATGGTCACGCCGGTCTGCTCTCCGACGCGTGCTTCCTCCAGCGTCGTCCCCGCGATGGGCGAGTCCGCTGGAATCTCGATCCACTCCATAATCGCCTCGCCGAGCGGGATCTCGGCGTCGTCGAGATCGAGCGGCTGGAAGTCCGCTCCCTCCAACACCGTCGCGACCTCACTCGCCTGCTCCGACGAGAGGTCGAAGAGCTTCTCTGCGTCGTCGTTCTCGCCCTTTCGACGGAATATCTCGCGCTTGCCGTCGTGGTGGACGATGACGACGAACCGTTCGTCATCGCTCGTCTCGACCTCGAAGCGTTTTCCGACTCCGGGCACCTCCGCCTCGTAAATCACCATTATCCAATGGGTTGTGGCGACATCCAATAAAGTCGGCCGTTCGATGCCTTCTCATACTACCCGACGTACTTTCGCGAATAGCTGATACGGATTACGCTAACTGTTTACCGCTACGACCGCACGCAGTCGTGCGGTCGATACGGAAATGACTTAGCGTAATCCGTATGACTCGTCAGTCCCGCGGTATCGGCGGCTCGATGCGCTCTCAGTGGAAATGCGTTCAAATAGGTGTACGCCCGGCAGTATCAGTCTCAGAACGTAAGCCGTTCGAGCGCCCGGCGCACGAATCCCGGCCGCTGTGATTCGTGTGGATACACCGTTACCGTCGTACAGCCTGGACTCGGGAGCGATGGGCCATCGTCCAACAGTGTGCCGCGGAGTCGATCGTCGGCCCCGCGACGCACCACCACGTCGGCCTCTGACGGCTGTTCACTCCCGACAGTGACCGACTCTGTGTGGACTGGAACCGAGAGCAGCTCCGAGAGTTCGGTCTGGTATTCTGCGATAGTTTGTCTGTACGTCTCCGTTCCCTGCCAGTCGGCGGGATACCACAGCGAGATCGCTCCGTCGTTCGCAACGGCGATTCCTTCGGCGACGCCCACTGCGAGTGGTGGGTACGGATTGCCGTCCCCCGAGAGGGCGACCTGTTCCGGCTGATCGTAGCCGAGATTATCTACGAGCAGGACATACACGGCGCGTGGCGCACGACCCAGTCGATCGGATCGCCAAACAGCCGCGACCGAAGTCGGAGCGGCTCGTGTTCGGCGACGATCGAATCAACGCCTCGCTCGCGTGCGAAGTTGACAACCGCGTGTTTCGTATCGTGGCTCACGACCTCGTCAGCCTCGATATCGACATCCAACTCGTCTGACAGCCCTTCGACACGGGTCTCGTAGGATATATCCGACGAGGACTGGATAGTCACGTTATCGGTGAGCGGGGCTTGATCGGGTACCTCCTCGAATCGAACGACGACGACGCGCCCGTCGTCTGCCCGAACTATGTCGGCGGCGATTGCGACCAGCGCCCGTTCCCGGTTCTCGTCGATATTCTTGGTGAGCGCGACGAGCACTTCTCGGTTAGCAGTGTCCACCGCAGCCTCGGTCTCAGCGAGTACGTCCCGTCCGACGTGACGACGAACAGCATCCGTCGCTGCTCCTTCACGGTCAACGCGCGACCGGACGTAGAACAGATACCAGAGGATACTTCCGAACGACGATAGCTCCGGCACCGAGCAGCGCTATCTCTCCCATCTGGGTCAACAACAGTGCGCCCGTAACCGCGCCAAACACCTGCATCCACGGATACAGCGGCGAGGTGAAGTCGGGCTCGTACTCCGTGCTCCCCTCACGGAAGGCGATGACGGCGACATTAATGAGCGCGAATACCATAATCTGGAACGCACTGGCGAGCTTGGCGATTTCGAGAATCGGGACAAACGCGATGAGCACCAGCAACACTGCGCCGGTGAGTGTAATCGCGTTCACCGGCGTGCCGAACCGGTCGCTCACTTCTGAGAGTGACGGCGGTGCGAGCTTGTCTCGGCTCATCGCGAGGGGATATCGCGACGAGGAGAGATTTCCTGCGTTCGCCGTCGAGATGAGCGCGAGCATCGCTGCGATGACAACGACGCTCGCCCAGCTGGCCGAGTGTTGCCTCCGCGGCGACCGCCACCGGGGTGTCGGAGCCGGCGACGGTGCCCGGGTCGGTCACGCCGACGAGCACGAACACGATGGCGACGTAGAGCACGGTTGTGAACACGAGCGAACCGAGAATTCCGATCGGAATATTTCGGCTCGGATTCTCTACCTCCTCGGCGACGCTCGCGACCTTCGTGACGCCGGCATACGAGACGAACACGAGTCCGGTCGCGGCGAGCAGCCCACCGATACCATCGCTGAAGAAGTTCGCGTAGTTGGCCGACTCGACGAGCGGCGCGCTCCCGGCGGCAAACCAGCCGAGCGCAGCGAGCATGACGACGACGATAGCCACCTGAAGCCGACCGGTCTGCTTCGCGCCGACGATATTAATGAGTATCAACACCGCTGCGAGCCCGAGTGCGACCGGTTCCGCCGGAAGGTCAAACAGGATCAACAGGTATGGAACGCCGCCGACGAGCGCCAGTGCGCCCTTGAACGACAGGTGAGAACCACGTTCCCACGCCGGCGATCGTTTCCGAGTAACGGCCCCATCCCGCGCTCGATATAAATGTAGGTTCCGCCGGCTTCGGGCATCGCAGTCGCCATCTCGGACTTCGAGAGGGCGGCCGGAACGACGAGCAGTCCCGCGAGCGCGTACGCGACGATAACCGCCGGGCCCGCGATATTGAGCGCGAGCGCCGGGAGAATGAAGATACCGCTGCCGATCATCGCGCCGATACTGATGGCCAGCACTGCCGGAAGTCCGAGGTCTCGTTCGAGCTCTTTCATATCGTTTCACCCACCGTCTCGGAGAGTACCGTCGTCACGCAGAACGGCTCGTGCCCCGCATCGTCGAAGGCCGGCCGCCGGTCGGGATGGTTCACGAACGCGACGACGCGCTGTACGTCGAATTGCGTCCGAACGAGCTGTGCGATGAGCAAATTACGCCGGTCAGATGGCGAAGCGACGATGATCACTGACGTGTTCGTGATTCCCGAAGCAGCCAGCAGTTCTGTATCGGATGGGTCACCCATGTGACCGGGTATCGGCCCCGACTCGTAGCCCTCGTCAACAATCGCGACGCAGTGTCCGGCGGCGTACAATCGCTCGGCAATCGCCGTCCCGACGTGTCCCCCACCCAGTACGTAGTGTGTCGCAGCCTGCATCTCGCTGGACGGCTCGTGCACTGTCCGGCGACTCTTGCTCACGATACTCCTCCCACGATTCGGTAGCTGACTCGCATGGCTCTGTATATCGGCTGGACGGTGACGGAAGTTGATCGGCTAGCCGGTTCGATTGACGATTGGTCGCGAAATATCGGATATATGATCGTGCTGTCATTGAATGGGCATTGATCTCTCGATACTGTGTGTCGCTGCCGTGGTGTCGTCGCGACGCGTGGTGAACAAGAGTATATGTCCCCGGCGGTCGAACGCCCGGCAGATATGAAACAAGGAGAACTGGACTCCGTCGACAAGCAGATCCTCTATCACTTACAGCAAGACGCGCGGTCAACCTCCTCGACGGACATCGCAGAGGAAATCGGATTATCACCGAGTACGGTTCGGACTCGACTCAACAAGTTGGAGGAACATAGTATCATCCGTGGCTATCATATCGATATCGACTACGACCTCGCTGGCTACCCCCTCTACACCAAGATTATCTGTACAGCACCGATTCCAGCGCGCGACGAACTCGCTAACGAGGCCCGGACCATCTCGGGAGTGACAGCCGTCCGTGAGATTATGACTGGCGAACGGAACGTCTACGTGAATGCGATCGGAAAAGACCACGACGACCTGAACCGAATCAGCGAGGAACTAGACGGTATCGGACTCAAGGTCGTCGACGAGCAGCTCATCCGCGACGAGTACGTCTGCCCGTATCACGGATTCTTGCAGAAGGCAGACGAACCGACCGACGAAGACGACACATAAGCAACCGATGAGTGCATTTCTCTTCATCGCGGTCACCGCGGAGTAGTCGATACTGGCGGCTGAGCTCAGGAAAAACGAGATGCCGAATCAGGTGACTGTCGTCGTGTCGATGCGCCCGACGAGCCATCGCTGTCCGGTGAAGAGCACGCCCCCGACAACAACCGCCCCGATTCAGGGTAAGGCGAGCTTCAGCGCTGCCAGCCGCCGACTCACCGGCGCATCCACTCGCTCGCTTGCGGCTCCGTCGGGTCGGTCGCGACCTCGACGAGCGCCGGTCCGTTACTCGCTCGCGCCTCGATTACGGTGTCGGTGACCGCGTCGAGCGTCGCCGCGCTGTACCCCTCGACGCCCATCGATTCCGCCAGCGCGACAAAATCGATCGGAGCGTCGTTCCAGCCGTAGGCCATCTCATCGAGCCCGTAGCTCCGGGTCGCCTCCTCGCTGATTATCGCGTAATCCTGATTCCGGAAGACAACGACAGTCACGTCGAGATCCTCGGCCGCCAGCGTGTGGAGCTCGTGGAGACACATCATCAGCCCGCCGTCACCGGTGAGCGCAACGACCTCGCGGTCGGGCGCGGCCGTCTTCGCGCCGATAGCGGAGGGGAGTCCGGTCCCCATCGTCGCCCACGACCCCGGATTGACGTACCGGCGCGCATCGTACACCGGAAAAGAGACGAGCGCCCAGATGCGGAAGCCACCGGCGTCGGCTGTCACCGTCGCCTCGCGGGGCACCGCCTCGCGCACCGCCCGGAGCGCCTCCACCGAGGTCAGTAGGTCGTCGCGCTCGTCTGTCAACGCTTCGAATCGCGCGCTGTCGGCGGCTCTAGCCTCCTGTGCGCGGCTCTCGCCGGCTCCGTCGCCGCCCGGCATCGACTCGTGAAGCGCGCGCAGCGTCGCGCCCGCATCGGCGAGGATACCGACCGCGGGGTCGTAGCCAGTGCCGATATCCGTGGCGTGGTAGGTGATGTGGACGAGGTCGTCGGGAAGGTCGTACTGCCACTCGCCGGTCGTCACGGCGTCGAAGTCCGTGCCGACCGCGAGGAGCGCGTCGGCATCCTCCAAGACAGCAGCCACGTCCGGGCTGGTCCCGCCACATAGCACCCCTGCCGACAGCGGATGGTCCTCGGCGAGCGTCCCTTTCCCCTTGTACGTCGTCACGACAGGGGCGTTCAGGTGCTCGGCGATCGTCCGGAGCTGCTCCGACGCGCCGCTCGCACGCACGCCGCCACCCGCGAGGATAGCCGGTCGCGCTGCGTCACCCAGAAGATCGCTCGCGCGGTCGAGTGACTCCCGAGACGGCTGTTTCGGCCCGGAGCTGTCGGGCTCGCCGGGGTTTGCCGATTCCACCACCTGCCCGAGGAACGTCTTCGGGATACCGACCCGGACGGGTCCCTTCGGATGTGTGGTCGCCTCCTGCACTGCCTCGGTGACGGTCGCGGCTGCGCTCGCCGGCGATTCGACGGTGTAGTTCGCTTTCACCAGCTCGTCGTACACCTCCGGCGGCGTCTCGTGGATGCCGTCGCCGCCACGCACCTCTGGTGCCGTCTCCACCGCGACGTGCAACAGCGGTGTACAGTCGTTGAGCGCGTTCTTTAGCCCGTTTGCAGCGTTCAAATCCCCCGGCCCAGGAATAACGACCGTCGCTGCGGGCCGGCCCGTCGTCTCGGCGTAGCCCCACGCCTGGTGGCTGACGGCGGTCTCGTGGCGGGCCACGACGTAGCGAACGTCGTTGGCTGCCATCGCTTCGTTCAGCGGGAGGGTCTGCTTCCCCGGGATGCCGAACGCCGTATCGATTCCCGCATCTGCCATCGCCGCGACGACGTCGTCGCCAACGGTCACCGTGCTCGCGCCTCCGTCGAATGGTCCATAGCGGAGCCTCACCGCTGGCGAATAAATATCTCCCTCTCTCTTTCTAGACCAGCGGCGTCATCTGAACGGCCTGTTGACTGTGTTTTTATTATCGCACCATCGGTAGCTGCGTATATGCATACAGACGATCATACCGGTTTTGACGGGGTGGCGTAGCGTGGGGGAACTGACGAGTATGGAGGACGCCATCGATGCCGCCGTCGAGGACGGACAGACACTCTATCTGGGTGGCTTCACCCACCTCATCCCCTTCGCTGCCGGCCACGAGATCATCCGACAGGGGTACGAGAGCCTCACGGCCGCGCGGGCGACGCCTGACCTCATCTACGACCAACTCATCGCTGCCGGCTGCGTGGACGACGTAATCTTCTCGTGGGCTGGTAATCCCGGTGTCGGGAGTCTTCGCGCGTTCCGGCGTGCCTTCGAGGAGGGGATTCCACAGCCGATCACCATCGACGAGTACTCGCACTTCGGGACGGTCACTCGGCTGGAAGCCGGCGCGCGCCGGCTCCCCTTCCTCCCGCTGCGCTCGTACGTCGGCTCTGACTACATCGAACACAACGACTCGGATTCAGCTGCTGGAGAACCCCTACGACGGGGACCCCGACGAGATTCCCGTCGTGCCGGCCCTCAACCCCGACGTGGCTATCGTCCGCGCCCAGCGTGCGACCAGCGACGGCAGCGCACAGCTGTGGGGTATCCTCGGTGAAATCGTCGAGGCGGCGTTTGCGGCCGACACCGTCGTCTTGAGCGTCGAGGAAATCGTCGACGAGGACGTGATTCGCTCCGACCCGAACCGGACGCACATCCCCGATACATAGTGCGAGCGCATACCCGCGTCTTCAGGCGCGGGTCAAGCGGACAATAGCGTACATATCCACCGACGATGGCACGGCTGGATTTCCCACCGTGTACGATAGTTTTAAGATAGTAAGAGCATAGTGTGTAGTACGGATGAAGACCACACGGCACGCAACGTACAACCTCAACTACCACATAGTGTGGATACCGAAGTACCGTCAGTCGGTACTCGTCGGTGACGTTGCAACCCGTGTGCGAGACATCCTCCACGAAATAGCCGACGAGAAAGGGTTGGAGATTATCGACCTCACCGTCCAACCCGACCACATCCACCTGTTCGTCAGTAGCCCGCCGAAGCACGCACCGTCGCTTCTCGCCAACTGGTTCAAAGGCATCAGTTCGCGGAAATACAACCACCGATACGCCGACCACGACGGCGAGAAAATCAAGTGGGCGCGCGGCTACTACGCAGGAACAGCGGGACACGTTTCGAGCGAGACTGTCGAGAAGTACATCCAGCGTCACGAGGAGGACGAACAGTGACCGAACTCACCGAGACGCTGGAACTCAAGCTCGTGGAGCCGAACGCCCACAAGCATCGGAAACTCTGTGAGACGAAACAGGCGTACCAAGACGCGCTCGAAGCCGCGTTCAACGCCAACTGCACCACACAGTCGGCGGCCAACGACGTGGTGGTCAACTACGACCTGAGTGGGTACGCGAAGAACGCGCTCAAGAAGTACGTCCCGCAACTCTGTGGCGGAAGCTACGACGCGAAAGAGCTTCACGACGACCACCCCGTTCGGTTCACGAACGAAGGGCCGAAGCTCGACCACAAGCCACAGAACGCCATCGAGTGGTACGTCAAAATCCCGCACCACGACGACTACCACCTCTGGTTGCCCGCGCAACCGAATCCCGAACAGCGGGAGTGGTTGGAAGCGTTGTACGCGGGAGACGCGACGATGGGTGAGTGTCGGCTGTTCGACCGTGACGGCGAGTGGTACTTCCACATCGTCGCAACGCGAGACGTGGAGGAACGAGAAACCAGTTCGGCGGAGACGCCGATTGGGGTAGACATCGGGGAAGCCTCTTTGTTAACGGTGTGTCACCGTGACGAGCGCGGCTCCCCGACTGCACCCAACCTCTGGAACGACGAAGGCAAGACGGTTCGGCAACTCCGTGAGACGTACTTCACGGCGACTCGACGCCTTCAGCAACGCGGAAGCGAACGAATCGCTGAATCCTACGGTGACGAGTTGTGGCGACACATCGACCACATCCTCCACACGGTCACGTCGGAGGTCGTCGCCTACGCCGACCAATTCGAGAACCCCGTGCTGGTTCTGGAAGACTTGACGCACATCCGTGAGAACATGGACTACGGCGCGTTCATGAACCGCCGTCTTCACGGGTGGGGGTTCGCCAAGATGCACGCTCAGATTCGCTACAAGGCGGCTGAGAAAGGGATTCGTGTGGAGACGGTGAATCCCGCGTACACCTCGAAGACGTGCCACTGTTGCGGAGAACAGGGCTACCGTCCGAAGCAGGCGACGTTCAAGTGTTCCAACTCGGCGTGTTGGGTTTCGGAGTACCAAGCAGACGTGAACGCCGCGCTCAATATTGCAGACCGCTACCTCAGCGGAGAGAGCCATTCAAGAGAACACACGGATGGCGATGACTCGGCTGAGGAAGGGGGACGTTTGACCGTCCCACAAGACAGCCAAGCCGATGCTGACACCCAGCAAGAGACGCTTGGAACGTATGCGTCTTGAAACCTTAGGGCCGCGCTCGGCCTGAAATCCCATGGTGGGATTCCCGCGACTTTAGGCGCGGGAGGAGGTCAATCCCGTTCTATTACAGCTCGTCTCGCACCAGCTTCGAGGCGTTCGTGATTGCACCGACAGACGAGAGGTGTGCTGCGCCGATGCTCGCCTTCGCCGCGCGTGCAGCCTGTCCGCGGAGCACGGTCGGGCCGACCTGCGCGACCGCATCGTCACCGACCGTCACGACCCAGCCCAGCGAGTCGAAGCTGTAGCGGTCCAGCGACGGTCGGAATTCACCGTCGCCTGACCGGTCGTGCTCGACGAGTGCGGCGATGTTGTCGGCGGCCACCTTCGCCTCCCGGAGCGCAGTCTGTGCGCTTGCGGGGACGGCTGCGCCGTTCGCGTCCGTGACGCGCGCGCTGTCGCCGACGTAGAAGGTGCCTCCCTCGCCGCGTAGCGTTGCTCTCGTTGCGGCGCGCTTGCCAGCCAGCGCGTCCGGCCCGCTAATCCCTCCTGTCCAGACGAGCGTGTCGTAGGGGAGCGACGCGCCGGTATCGAGTTCGACCCGCTCGTCTGTCGCCCCGGTCACGCCGACGCCCGTCCGTACGTCGATATCGTGCTCGGTCAACGCCTCGTGGACCGCCCGCTGGAACGCCGGCTCGAAGCCGGGAGCGACCGTGTCGTTTCGCTCGACGAGCGTGACGGTCGCGTCGTACGCTTCTTCAGCGGTGAGCGCGGCAATCTCTCCAGCGACCTGGATGCCCGAGAGCCCGCCCCCACCGACGACGATGTCGCCGCCGTCGGCGGCGTGAACCGAGTCCCGGATGCGCTCGGCGTGGGTGAGTCGCTTCAGCGGAATCGCATGCGCTTCGACCCCATCGAGCCCGTGGAAAGCGGTTTCGGCTCCGAGACAGACGGCGGCGTAGTCGTACTCGATTTCTCCGTCGGCGAGCGTTGCGGTGCCGGCCGCGGGATCGATGGACTCGACGTGCTCGATTCGGACGGTCGCGCGGCTGGTCACGTCGTTGAGCGGGAGACAGATGATGTCGGTCACGTCCGGACGACGAATCGCCCGGTGGAGCTCGTGCTGGACGAGGTGGTACGGCTCGTCGGTGACGAGCGTCAAATCTGCGCTATCGGGAAGTGAACGTTCCAGACGGCGAACAGCGGTCAGTCCGGCATAGCCAGCGCCGAAGACGACGATATGCATACGATACCTTCGTGCGTCGGCCGCTTGAACCCCCTGTCGTCGCGAATCCGTCAGAACAGCGCGTCAGACTCGTCGAGTATCTCGGCTGGACCGCCGACCTCCCAGACGCGCGTCGGAACCAGCTCGGCGATTTCGCTCTCGACGCGATCGACGTGCTCTGCGGTCGTGTTCACGTACACCGACGCGCCGGTGTCTGTCGAGTAGTAGACGGGAATTCCCTCGTCCCGAAGCTCGCGGACGGTCTCGAAGATTTCCAGCGTCTCCGGCTGCCAGTAGACCCACGCTGCCGGACCGGTCATCGTCGTCGCGGCCAGCGATAGCGAGTCGTGTTCCGCGAGCTCGAACGTCTCGTCGAAGTCACCGCGCCGAAGCGCGTCGCGCATATCCGACATCTGCTGGTGGATGTGAGCGAGCCGCGCCTCGAACATATGAGAGGCTTCTGCCTCCTCGTGGGCCGTCTCGGTGTGTTTGAACGCCGGCACCTCTGCCGCGACGATGCGAAGCTCGTCTTCGAGCCCTGTCTCGATGCGGTGGGCACGGCAGTCCTCGTCGTTCATTCCGGCGTCGAGCTGTGAGAACGCGCCCGTCACCGCCCGCGCCGCTGACGAGGAGCCGCGCCGCGCAACCGTCGAAATTTCGGGACGCGTCATGTCCAGGCCTGCAGCCTCCACGAGCGCCATCGCTGCCGCCGCGAATCCGGAAGAGGAGGAGCCGAAGCCGATGTTCGTCGGGAAGTTGTTCTGAGAGTGGAATCGGACCGGCGTGTCGATGTCGGCCAGCCCGCGCACGTGATCGATGACCATCTCGACGCGCTCGCGACCCCGCCCGTCGACCGACTCGCCGTCGATAACGATCTCGTCACCGTCGAGCGAGTCGTCGAACTCGGCAGTCGTCCTGGAGTGTGAGGGGGCCGTACAGACGCTGATGGAGTCGTGGTACGGGAAACGACGCTCGGCGTCGCGCATCCCGTGGTATTTGATGAGCCCCTGAATCGGGTGGGCCTTCGCGGTGGCTTTCATACCTGTAGGGGGTAGCGTGGCGGGCTTAAAACGACCGCTCGGCGCTCACTCAAGCGCGCGGAGCGCGTAGTAGAACCGCTGGAGCGCGGTGACGTGGCCGACGACGGCGAAGAAGACGAGCAGCAGCGCGACCAGCGACAGCCCTTGATACGAGACGGTGGTGAACGCCGCGATGCCCGTCACGATGCCGATGATTGCGAGTCGGTCGGCGCGGCCGACGAGTCCGCCGTAGACGCGGTCAAGCCCGACGGCCTGCGCCTGCGTACCGAGATAGGAGGTCATCAACACGCCCGTCACGGCCGCCAATCCGATGGCAAACTCCCCGGTCCCACCCGCCAGCCCGACGAGCAGGAGGATGTCGGCGTAGCGATCGAGGACGTGGTCGATGAGGTCGCCGCCGAGGGAGTCTGTCTCTGTCTGGCGAGCGACCATCCCGTCGAGTACGTCGAGCAGGCCGTTCGCGAGCACGAGTAGCGCCCCGAGCAGATACAGCAGCGAGCCGGGGTCGGCGAGCCAGTAGACCGCCCCCGCTGCCCCGGCAGTCGCGATGGCAACGACGGAGATGGCGTTGGGCGTCACGCCGAGTCGAACCGCGAGTCGGACGACCGGCGCGAGCAGGCGGTCGGAGACACGGCGATACTGATCGAGTGTCATCAGAGCCACCCGATGAAGTCGACCGTCCCCGCTGACGGCTCGCGCTCGCCGGCGATGACGGCCTCGATTTCGGTTGCCACCTCGTCGGGTGTCCGGTCGGTCGTGTCGAGTTCGTATACGGAGTCTCGTCCGTGGTTCGCAACGGCCTCCGAGAGCACGACATCGAGGGCCTCGGCCTCTGCGTTCTCGTGGGCTTTCTCCGCGCTTTCTCCGCGCTCCGTGAGTCGCGATTCGAGGTCGTCCGGGTGACATCGGAGTACGATAACACGGTCGGCGGGGAAGTGGTGGGCGAGATGTGACTCCACGAGCGCGTCGCGGTCGCCGAGCCACTCGCCGAGGGCGTCCATATCTGCGACGAGCGAGCCGCGCTGGTCGTCGCGACCAGTGTCGAATCCCTCGCGCTTGATGACCTCGTTCAGGTGAATCACGTCGAGGTCCGTCTCGACCTGCTCCACGGCGGTGGTCTTCCCCGTCCCCGGCGTGCCGGTGACGGCGACCCTCATCGTGCCTCGTTGATGACCTCGACGGCGCGTTCGGTCATCGCGGGCGTCCCGGCGGTGATACGAACGCACCCCGGCAGTCCGAACGAGGAGGTGTCGCGGACGATGACGCCCGCCTGCTTCGCCTCCTCGAAGACGCGCGTGCCGTCACCGACTTCGGCGAGCACGAAGTTCCCCTGTGACTTCCACGTCGGGCAGTCGAGAGTGTCGTACATGTACTCTCGCGACTCGCGGACACCCTCGACGGTCTGCTCGACGTGATCAGTGTCGTCGAGTGCGGCCAGCCCGGCGCGACAGGCGAGTTCGCTCGCGGCGAAAGGCGTGTTCACCCGGGCGTACACCTCGCCCCAGTCGCGGGGAACGATGGCGTAGCCGAGCCGACAGCCGGCGAGGCCAAACGCCTTCGAGAACGTTCGGAGTACGGCTACGTCGTCGCGCTCGTGGGTGAGTTCGACCGCGGAGGGCGTCTCGGAGAACTCCCCGTACGCCTCGTCGACGACGACGAGTGTCTCCTCGTTCGTAGCGTCGGCAATCGTTTCCACCTCGTCGAGGGGCATCTCTGTCCCGGTGGGATTGTGCGGCGAAGTGACGTAGACGATGCGCTCGCCGTCGTAGTGGTCGAGAACGGTGTCTGCCGTCTGCTCGAAGTCGTCTTTCTTGCGGAGGGGGTACTCGTTCACCTGCCCGTGGTGGAAGCGGGCGGACATCGCGTAGTAGGCGAAGCCGGGGTCGGAGACAAGCACCTCGTCTCCGGGGTCGAGGAGGGCGCGGGCGAGATAATCGAGTGCGCCGTCGCCGCCGTTGGCAAGCCACACCTGTTCGTCCGTGACCGAAAAGCGGTCTGCGAGGGCAGCAGTTAGGTCCGCGTGTGAGGCCTTCGGATAGGCGTGAACCGTCGCGGCTGCCTCCCGGATCGCGACGACCGCCTTCGGCGACGGCCCCCACGCGTTCTCGTTCGAGGAGAGCTTCACCAGCTCGTCGGGGTCCATCCCGAGCTCGCGGGCGGTCTCCTCGATGCCACGGCCCGCCTCGTAGGACACGTGCGTCGAGAGATCTCGTGGTTCCATACTCGGAGAAAACGCCGGGGCTAAGCGTGCGTTGTGCACGAACGGTGGATGCTCACACCGCGTGCGTTGTGCACGAACGGTGGATTCAGGGCGGTCGCCGTCCACCTCGGGGTATGGTCATCGATGCTATCACCTACGTGCTCCACATGGTGTTCGCCGCACTGCTCACGGGGAGCGTGCTCTATGTCGCACTTGCCGTGAATCCGATCGCCGTTACCGGTGATATCCGTCCCGAAGCGTTCGGGCGAATCACCGGCCAGCTCACCACAATTACCCGTGCCTCGGCTGTCGTCCTCTTCCTGACGGGCGGCCATCAGGCGGGAAACTTCTACACTATCGAGACGCTCACGGGTTCTTTCCGCGGGCATCTCGTGCTCGCGATGCTCGTCCTCTGGCTCGTCCTCACCGCGCTGGTCGAAATCGCCGGTGCGCGGCTCAGGCGCGGGCTCGACGCCGACAAACTCCGGGAGCCGGCTCGCGAAGCCCGACCATTCCTGCGCGCGGCGGCTGTCCTCGCCGTGCTCTTGCTTGTGGACGCCGGGCTGCTGGCGTCAGGGACTGTGCTCTATTGAGGAGTTCCTTGTCGACGAAGTTTCTCATTGTCTCAAACAATGTCGTTCCGACCGTCGCTATTGAGGATTCCAAACTCACCGTCTCGCTCTCGTAGAACCACACTGCCTTCATCGGCATCGACGCGCTCGGACCCGACAGCTCCGTCGAAGCTGAGGGCCGAATCAATATTTATACAGCTCTGACTCGCCTCTGTTGTATGGCACCATTTGGCGTGGCGACCGGTACTGATACTGTACGCAACTACGCGGGCGGCGAGTGGACCGACCCGACGGGCGAGGAGTCGCAGTCAGTCGTCAATCCGGCGACGGGCGAGACGCTCGCGACGACGCGGTTCAGCTCCGAGGCCGACGTAGACGAGACGGTGACCGAGGCGCTCGACGCCTTCCAGACGTGGAGCGACCAGTCCGTCGAGGAGCGCATCCAGCCGCTGTTCAAGCTAAAACAGCTACTCGAAGAACACCAGGACGATATGGCGCGCACGCTGGTCGAGGAGCACGGAAAGACGCTCGGTGAGGCGCGCGGAGAGCTCCGGCGCGGTATCGAGAACGTCGAGGTCGCCTGCGGGATTCCGTCGATGATGCAGGCCGGCACGCTCCAGAACGCTGCGCCGGATATCGACGAGAGCGCCGTTCGCCAGCCGCAGGGCGTTTACACTGCGATTACGCCGTTCAATTTCCCGGGAATGATTCCGCTGTGGTTCCTGCCGTACGCCGTCGCGACGGGGAACGCGTTCATTCTCAAGCCGAGCGAGCGCGACCCGCTCACCTCCCAGTATCTGTTCGAACTTATCGACGAAGCGGGGTTCCCACCGGGTGTCGTCAGCCTGCTGAACGGTGGTCCCGACACCGTCAACGCGCTGCTGGAACACGATGATGTGGAGGGTGCCTCGTTCGTCGGTAGCACGCCAATCGCCCGGCTCGTCTACGAGAAAGCCGCGGCCAACGGAAAGCGCGTGCAGGCGCAGGGCGGTGCGAAGAACCACGTTATCGTCGCCGAATCAGCCGATATCGACTTCGCGGCCGAACAGGCTGTCAACTCCGCGCTGGCCTGCTCGGGCGAGCGCTGTCTCGCCAACGACGTGGTGCTCGTCGACGAGTCGGTATACGACGAGTTCCGCGCAGCCGCGCTCGAAGAGGTGGAGTCGCAGGTGCTCGGCAACGGCCTCGACGACGAGACAACGATCGGCCCGCTCATCACGCCCGAACACGAGGAGTCTGTCCGCGAGATGATACAGACGGGCATCGACGAGGGAGCCGACCTCATCTATGACGGCCGCGACTGGTCCGGTGGGGACGAGGCGGGCAACTTCCTCGGGCCGTGCCTCTTCGAGAACGTCGAGCCCGGAATGACCATCGTCGACGAGGAGATATTCGGTCCCGTCCTCTCGTTGGCGACCGTCTCCGACATCGACGAGGCAATCGAGACGATGAACAAGAGCCGGTTCGGTAACGCGGCGAGTCTGTTCACCGACAGCGGACGCGATGCCCGAAAGTTCAAAGAGGATGCTGAGGCGGGAAATCTCGCCATCAACGCCGGTACCGCCGCGCCGATGGCCTTCTTCCACTTCGGCGGGCAGAAGGACTCCTTCTTCGGTGACCTCCACGCGCAGGGCGAGGACATGATTCACTTCTATACCGACAAGAAAATCGCTATCGAGCGGTGGGACTACTGAGTCGTCACACCATTTTATCTAGAAGCTATCGGCGACGGAATCTGCACACAGTAGCGCGAGTGCGGCGATCGTGAGCGTGGGATTCAGCGCGCCGCCGTTCGGAAACACCGACGAGGACGCCACCCAGAGATTCGACACCTCGTGAGTCCGGCAGTCCGGCCGAACGACCCCAGACTCGGGGTCACTGCTCATCCGGGTCGTCCCCATATGGTGAGCGGCCGGGCCGGTCGTCTCGGGCGTCGTCTGCCACTCGATATCCGCGCCCAGCGCCTCGAAGATGTGGCGTTGAATCTCCGTCGCGCGGCGAATCGTTCGCTTCGTTCGTTCGTCGAGTGTCCACTGTATCTCGGGAACCGGAGTGCCGTGGTCGTCGGTCGTAGAGCGGTCGAGGCGGATGCGATTCTCGCTACGGGGTGGCTGACCGACGAGCCCACCCATCGCGAGCTGATTCCCGTAGCTCTCGCGCAGCTCCGCGAGGAGTTCGTCACCCCAGCTATCGCTGTCGAGCGCGCGTCGGACGATAGACTGGCCGGTACCCGACGGCCCACTGTAGTTGAGGAACTCCAGCTTGAACGGGGCGAGCGGCTCGTCGCTCGCCGGTATCGAGTCCGTGCCCGCACCAGGAGAATCATAGAACTGGTGGCTCTCGGAGGTGATGAAGCCGACGTGATTCTGGCGGGTCGGCTCGTCGATACGTCCGCCAGTCCCGGCGAAGACGTGCTCGTGGAAGTAGCGCCCGACAGCTCCTGAGCCGTTCGCCAGCCCGCCGGGATGGTTGTCGTCGGCCGACAGCAGGAGGAGTCGCGGAATCTCGATTCCTCCGGCGGCGAGGACGAACCGATCGGCCGTCAGTTCGTGCTCGCTCCCCTCGCGGGCGTACACGGCGCGTGTCACCCGTTCTCCGGAGTCGTCGGTGAGGAGCCGCTGGACTGGTGCCTCGGCGATGACTTCGACGCCCTGCTTCTCGGCTGCGGCAATCGTGTGGGTGGCGTCGTAGCGTGCACCGGAGGGACACACCGGCTTGCAGGTCCCGTAGCCGACACACGCCGCCCGGCCGTCGTACCCCTCAGAGTTGCGCGCGTTCCCGACCGAATGGGTCGCAATCCCGATCTGCTCGCAGGCCTCAGCGAATAGCGAATCCGAGTATGAGGGCGGGAACGAGGGCATCGGATGTGGCTCCGCGCGCGACGGTGCGTACGGATTCTCCGAATCACCCGCGACACCAATAGCGCGCTCTGCGGCGAGATAGTACGGCTGGAGGTCGTCGTACGAGAGGGGCCACGCCGGGGCGTTGTTCTCGCCGGCGAAGTCGGCCTCGTGGAGTCGATACACCATCCCCTGCCAGTGGTTCGTCGAGCCACCGACGCCCTTCACGCGCGTGTTGTTCAGCGGATAGAATCGGCCTGTCGTGGTGAACGCGTCGCGCGCGCCACCCATCCCCCAGACGCCGAGCTCGGAGCAGTCCGGGTCGGAGCGCCTGCTCCATCCGCTCGGTGTCGCGCTCTGCGAACCGCGGGCCGGCCTCTAGTATCGTCACGTCGTGGCCGGCCTGCGCGAGGCTGTTCGCCACCAGCGCACCTGCTGGCCCCGCGCCGATAACGCACACTTCGGTGTCACTCACCGTCTGCTCACGCTACTAATTAGGCGAACCTAAACTTAGGCGTTTCCACCTGTCTCACGCGCTCAGGCCGAGATACCCCACGCCTGGAGACGGTCACCGCTGCCGTCGATCCAGCGTTCGCTGATGTCGACTTGCGATCCCTGGGTGCTTTCCTCCTAACTACTGATTTTGCACGAACGTAAGAAATCCAAATTTCGGAAAACACGATTTCTGAAATCGCAAATTCTATCTGCGACAAAATACGACTGGAAGTATTGAGCAATTGATTGATCCGAATGCCGAACTCGATCAACTCACAGACGGCTATGAGTCCAGCTAATTCTGCGGCCCGAGATATCCCCACGCCTGGAGGCGGTCACCGTCGCCGTCGAGCCAGCGCTCGCCGATGTCGTCGCGGTAGTACATGTTGGGCATCACGATATCGTCGATGCGGTCGTACGCCTGCTCACGCGCAGCTTGCATCGTGTCGCCTTTGCCAGTCACAACAATCGGCATCCCATTGTCGCCCGCAGACCGCCACTGTCCATCAACGTTCTTCGCGTCCTCTAAGTGGATCCCTTCGCGGCTCTCGGTTTGGAAGACGACAGCGGCGTTCCGGGAGTTCTCATCGTACGTCTGCTCGTCGTCGAACGGGAACGGTGGCAGGACGATGCGAACACCGATCTGGTAGCCGTTGTGCACCTCCAGTTCAGGATCGTTTCCGTGGGCGAGATCGTAGAAGAACTCGCCGGTTGATGACTCGATTGACTCTTCCTGCAGCGCAATCGTCGGGTACCCGAACCGTGGCGTGAACTCCAGTGGGTAGATCCCGTTCTCGTTCACGATGCAGTTGATATCGATACTGCCGACGTACCCCTCATTGGCGAGCCAGTCCTCGAGTTTGCCGAAGGTCTCTTTGAACAGTTTGTTCTGGCCCGCCCAGAACATCGATGTCCCCATCTCGCCGGTCTGTGGACCGATGTTTCCGGGGAATAATTTCTTATGCTCAAAATTAAAGTTGACCTGGTCAATGAACTCGTTGCCGTTGAAGAACCCGCAGACTGCGACTTCAACACCCTCGACTTTCCGCTGGAGTTGGAACCCCTTCATCCGGTGTCCCCACGCCTTCTTGTAGGCCCGCAGGACATCGACGACATCGCTCCCATCGTCTTCGTTCCCGACGTAGAGGAGCCGCTTGACGTTCTGAACTTCGCCGAGCGGTTTGATCACGTACGGCGCTGGGTTCTCTTGGACGTGCTGGATGCCGGCGTCGAAGTCATCGAAGATGTGATGTTCGACGGTATTCACACCGTGTTCTTCGAGGATTTCCATTGCGTAGCCCCGATCCTCTTCGAGGTGATCGGTATTTGGCGTCCCGCCGACGACAGCCTTCCCCTGCTCGCGAAGCTCTTGTGCGAGCTCGCCCGTTCCGATATCGCTCCCGATCCAGATATCGTCGAAGATAATCACGTCGGCCCACTCGACTTCGGCGCGCCAGTCGTCGGTCTTGGGGATGAACCCGTTGCCGATCTCTTTGTCCCTCTCGGCGTCGATGTAGTATTTCACGTCGTGACCTTCGCGGTGAACTTGCCAGGCCAGGTCGGTGATCAGTGCGGCGTCGGCCGAGACGAACAGGAACCGTTTCGTGGTCATAGACGGGGTTTCACGGCCCGGAGATTTGAGCATATCCGTCAGCCTGACTCGTTGAGCGTCACCGCGGCGTAGGCGAGTCCGAGTAACGGAGCTATGATCAAAACTGCGACGACCAGCGGCGTCGTGTACGCCGGAAACGCGAGCGCCGCGAGCGTGAGAACCGCTGCGAGCTGGAAGCTCCGCCCGAGTACGTCGTTCACGTACGCACGCCCCTCCGGCGTCGTCGGCCACGTTCCGGAGCCCGAGGCATCGAACCGGACCATCGCCGTTCCGAGCGCGGCGTAGAGACCTAGCCAGCGCTACCGGTACCGCAACGTCGACGGGTATCGGATAGCCGAGATTTATCGCGACGACGTAGGCGTTCACCGCGACGAGAAAGACGAGCGTAATCGTGACGATAGCCCCGTACAGCGGGTCGGCCACGTCGGCACCTGGGTCCAACTGCGGTGCGACGCGCATAATGCCGTAGGTACCCGCCACGAGCAGGACGCTGAAGACGGCGAAGACGGGCTTTCCCATCGTCCCGTCCACCTCGTTCGCGAGATTCCAGTGGGTGGCGAGCCGCGCCGGCAGCCGAGGATACACGAGCGCGAGCCCGAGCGCGGTCAGGAGCGTCGCACCGATTCCGACCGCGTCTACTCGACGATAGCTCATCTGATACCCTCCGTTCGCCACCGGTAGCCGATGAGCACAGCCGCGCCCGCAAAGACGGGTGCGAGGAGCATCCACGTCGGGAATCGGTAGCCGAGATTCCACGCGTAGACGTACAGCTGTGCGAGCGCGACCACGCTCCCGGCAAACAGCGCACTTGCGCGCTTCATCGCCGGCGACTCGTAGCGCCGCGACAGTCCAGCCGGTCCGTGCTGCATAATGAGTACCGCGCCGATACCGATTACCGGCGCGAGCACCACACCGACCGGCTTCGGGACGAACGTGTTGGGATCGCCGCCGGAGAAGTGGATCGCCATCGGGTCGGGAAGCCGGCCCCACAACACGACGCCCAACAGCGCCGTCGCCGTGAGTAGCCCGTACACGAACCACTCGAAACGTCGGACCATAGCCGCTTCTCGCCGCCCGATCGCGATAAAACTGCCTTCGCTCGCCGCGCGTTACGGAATCGTCACCGTATTCGTGAGTGTGCCGACACCTTCCAGTTCGACCTCGACGGTGTCGCCGTCTTCGAGGGGACCGACACCTTCCGGCGTCCCGGTCGAGAGCACGTCACCGGGTTCGAGGGTGACGTACGAGGTGATATCCGCCAACAGCTCTGGGACGGAGAAGATGAAATGTGCCCGCGTCGAGTCCTGTCGCAGCTCGCCGTTGACGCGACACTGGATGCGGGCGTCATCGGATACCTCATCCGGCGTCGCGAGCACGGGTCCGAGCGGTGCGCTGTCATCGAACGCTTTCCCGCGGACCCAGTTCTGTTCCTGCTCTTGGTCGTCGCGGTTGGACACGTCGTTCATACAGGTGAAGCCGGCGACGTAGTTCATCGCCTCAGACTCGTCGAGATTCGTCGCCCGCTCGCCGATGACGACGGCGATTTCGGCCTCGTGGTCGAGCCGCTCCTTCCCGCTCGGGAGCGTCAGGTCGTCGCCGTCACTCGCGACCGCGTTCGGCGGCTTCAGGAAGAAGAGCGGGCGGTCGGGAACGTCGCTGCCCATCTCTGCGGCGTGGTCGGCGTAGTTACGCCCGACACAGACGATCTTCGACGGTTCACACGGTGGGAGCGTCTCCACCCCATCGCGGGTGAACGTCGCCGTCGAGTCGAGGGTGGTGGCTTGCTTCGGGAACGCGGTAATCTCGTCGCCGTCGAGCTTGCCCAGTCGCACGTCGCCATCGGGGTCGCGGAATCGGAGCTGTCGCATACCGGCGTATGCGAGAGCGACGGAATAGGCGTTCCGACAGAGGCATACGGCTGTCGCCACTTCCGTCAGTATGGTCGAACCACGACGCTCCGAGCCGGAGTTCTCGCCGTCTGGATGGCTCGTCGGCGCGCTCGTCGGTGTGTTCGCACTCGTCGTCGCCGTCGTCCGTACCTTCTTCCTCAGCCGTGGTCCGCTCGTGCTCGTCGCGCTCCTGCTCGCGGCGGTACTCGCTATTCTCGGTGGCCTGCTCCTACTTGCCCGACGCGAACGATAGAGGGAAGTGGGTCGCGCGAGCCACTCCGCTATGCAGCAACCGGACTTCAGCGTTGACGGCAAGCGCGTCCTCATCACGGGGGCGTCGCAGGGTATCGGACAGTCCATCGCGGAGACGTTCGCCGCTGCGGGTGCGGACGTGGCCATCTGCTCGCGGTCGATGGACCGCGTCGGGCCGGTCGCCGACGACATCAACGATGCCGACGGCGGCGAGGCAGTCGCTTTCGAGTGTGACGTGCGCGACCGCGACGACGTGGAGAACTTCTTCGAGAACGCCGCCGACGAACTCGGCGGTCTCGACGTGGTTATCAACAACGCCGGTGGCGAGTTCGTCGCCAACTTCGAGGATATCTCCGAGGACGGCTGGGATGCCGTTACCGACCTGAATCTCGGCGGCACCTACCGCTGTTGTAACGTCGCCGGGAAGTATCTCCGTAACGGCGATACTGAGGGTGTTATCATCAATATGGCGTCGGTGAACGGTCAGCACGCCGCACCGGGCGAGAGCCACTACGGCGCGGCCAAAGCCGGTATTATCCGCCTGACCGAGACACTCGCGACCGAGTGGTCCGACGACGGCGTCCGCGTCAACTGTATCGCGCCCGGACTCATCCAGACGCCTGGCGTCGCCGAGACACTCGGTATCGACGAGTCCGACATGCCACCGCGCGACCAGACTCACCGCCGCATCGGCTACCCCGAGGAGATTGCCGACCTCGCGGTGTTCCTCTCCTCGCCCGCCGCCTCCTTCATCGACGGTGAGACCTACACCGCCAAAGGAACCCCGCGACCGGGTAACTCGATGAGCAACGACCTCGGACTCGACCGATAACGCTCAGCTCCTCCTCCCCGTCTCACCGCGAGTTGAGCCGCCTGTACGACGAGTCTGATCGAGATGCCACGCATCCGTCGCGTTCCTGGGTTAACGAACTTCCTGCGCCATCAACGCTCTGTAGGGCGTTTAATCGGCTTGATATGGCTGTATGGCGTGTCATATTGACTCTCTCAACGACGCTACTCCCGACCAGTGGAATCGTTGGAGTCGATGCCTCGAGCTTTGACCAGAGTTATGCCTCGAAACACTATACGAAACGAGCCGAACTCACGATTCAGCAGCTCAAAGTGACACTGCTGGTCGATACGGAGGTGAGCGCCATCCTTTATTTACACGTGACGACTACACGAAGCACGATAGCGAATCGCTCGTCGTTGACAAACGCAAGAGTACATTGACGACCAGAAAATCAGACGGCTTGCCCATCAATATGTGGCTCAGCTGCTGGCCCCAGCGTGGGTATTTACGCTTACGCGATATACAACGGATAATGGCTACAGAGGCTTCTTTCACCGTACCAACCCACGACTTCCCGCTTGGGACGGTGTTCGAGCAACTACCGGATGTATCAGTCCAACTGGAGCGGATCATCCCCAACCAAGACGTGATCATCCCCTACTTCTGGGTTCGGGGAACCGCAGTTGAAGACATTGAAGCAGCGTTCTCGGAGCATCCGGGCGTACGGAGTATCTCGCTCGTTGACTCCGTTGAAGACGAGTATCTGTTGCGCGTTGAGTGGGAAGCGGAGTACGATGACGTGTTAACCACGCTGGTGGCGACAGAGGTCGTACTCATCAAAGCCGTCGGTACGGACTCGCAGTGGACGTTCGATATTCGCGGTGACAGCCATAGCGATATTGCTGATTTTCAGTCCCGATGTCGAGAATTGGATATTCCGATTACGCTGACGAAGTTGCACGCGCTCACGCCGATTGAGACGGGTACCGAGGCAGCGCTGACCGACACGCAACAGGAAGCGCTGGTGCTGGCCTACGAGCGCGGCTACTTCGAATCTCCGCGTGCGGTAACGATGGAAGATATTGGCGACGAACTCGGTATCACAGAGCAGGCCGTCGCATCCAGACTCCGACGCGGAATCAACCACATCCTCGGAGAGACGCTTTCCGACGTATCAGCTCCCTCTCGATAGAGAGCTTAAAAACGTATTGGGTAATAAAAAGTGAGGGAGAACCGTGCAGGTCTATGAATGAGCGTATGGTCGGAACACCTACCCTCGAAACGGTACTCGATGTCTGTGGACACAACCACCGTCGTATCGTCCTTGCGGCGCTCGCAAATCAGCAACTCCTCGCCGTTGAGACGACTCCATATGGTACTGAGTCACAGGGGCTCTCAGGAATTCGTCCAGGGAAGACGCAAATGCAGGAGGTGAAACGATGACGGATTCTGAGAAACCACTTCATCGGCGCCGTCTTCTCAAGGCAGTAGGCACCGGCGGTATGGTGTTGGTAGCTGGCTGTTCTGACGCCGACCCGGCTGAGACTTCGACTGCTACTGGCGAACGGCCAACAGATGCAGCAACCACTGGTGGAACCCCGACAGCGACAGAAGAAGGGCCGACTGGAACAGCATCTAAAAGCCCAACAGCGACGGAGGAAAACCCAACAGCGACGGAGGAAGACCCAACTGCGACAGAGGAAGACCCAACTGCGACAGAGGAAGACCCAACTGCGACGGAAGAACCACAAACCGACACGATGGTAGCATCTCGTGGACCCCCAGCTGTGGATCTTGGCGCAGCAGGCAACTATCACATTCTGTCGAAGTCAGGTATCTCCTCAGTTCCTGCTTCCAATGTGACCGGGAACATCGGCGTGAGTCCGGTAGATTCGACCGCCATTACCGGGTTTTCGTTAACGATGGATTCATCGGGCGAATACGCAACATCGGATCAAGTCGGCGGGCGGGTCTACGCATCCGATTACGCGGCCCCGACTCCATCCAAGCTTACCACGGCTGTCAGCGATATGGAAGGCGCCTACACTGATGCTGCCGGACGAAGCAATCCTGACGTGACGGAGCTGGGTGGTGGGGACATCAGTGGGATGACGCTCGACCCCGGTCTCTACAAGTGGGGCACTGGTGTCGTCATCAACGAGGATGTCACTCTGAACGGTGGCGCGGACGATACCTGGATCTTCCAGATAGCCGGAGAGCTAACGGTGGCGAGCGACACCCAGGTCGTTCTCTCTGGTGGCGCTAAAGCCGAGAACGTCGTCTGGCAGGCTGCCGAGCGAGTGTCGCTGGGCACGGGCGCACAGTTCGCTGGAACCGTACTGACGAAAACGGGCGTTGACGTGCGTACCGGCGCATCGGCGAAGGGCCGCCTGTACGCGCAGACTGATGTCACGCTCGAGCAGGCGACGATTACGCGCTGATTGATGGACGCAGTATCAGCCGAAAGTCGTGCTGATGCATTCAGACCCGTTGTCAGGACGCCTTAGCAGAGCTATCCTCGCATATATCAGTTCGTTCGTCGGCGACGCTGACGATGGATGGATACTCGTGGAGTAGCTACTCGCCAGCGACAGAATCGAGGAAAGCGTCGAACGCGCCACTCTCGGGGTGGAAGTGGCAGTACGTGGCGAGGGTGTCGTACTCGATGAGGCCGTCCTGCCCGTCGATACCTTCTCCCCGAACTACGTCGAAGGCGAATCGCGAATCAGCCGCGGGCGTCGCGCTTGAGTAGTGAAACTCGTGGCCACGGAGCGTGTCGCTGGCACTCGCAATCGGGCTGTCGCGGCACGCGGTGAGTTCGACGTGGTCGAGTGCCTGATACCGGTCGTGCATCTCGGCTGTGATGGGGAGGATGCCGGCCATCGCGTGCGTCTCGCCGTCGACGCGCAACGACTCGCCCAGTGCGAGTAGCCCACCACACTCACCGAATACGGGGAGACCCTCACTCGCGCGGTCGGCGAGCGTCGCGAGCGCGTCAGATCCCGCGAGCGCCTCAGCGTAGAGTTCCGGGTAGCCGCCAGGGAGATAGACGCCGTTACAGTCCGGGAGTGGATCGTTGCGGGGGTCGAAAGCCACGACCGTTGCGCGCTCGCGCAGGCGCTCGACGGTCGCGGGATAGCGGAAGGCGAACGCCGGACCCGTCGCCATCGCGATGCGGGTACCGGTCGGGTCGTGACTTCGTATCGGGCGGTCTGGCGCACGCGGCTCACGACACAGTTCGAGCAGTCGCTCGGCGTCGATATGATTCGCGGCGTCGTTGAGCGCGTCGGTTGGGACCGGCGACTCAGACCCAAGCTCCAGCCCGAGATGGCGGTCCGGAATGGCGAGTCGGTCGTCTGGCGGAACGCGCCCCAGATAGGCGATACCGTCGGGAAGCGCCTCCTGAATTCCGTCAGCGTGGCGACCGCCGTGGGCGCGCTGTGCGATGACACCCACCACGTCAAGACGGTCGTCGTACTCGCGAAACCCGAGCGCTGTCGCACCGACGCTCTGCATTCCCGCCGAGGCGTCCACGACGAGCACGACGGGTAGATCAAGTGCCGCGGCCACGTCGGCTGTCGACGCCACGTCGCCGTCGTACAGTCCCATCATCCCTTCGACGATACACACATCGCCGCGACCGCGGGCGTAGTTTCGGCGGAGACCATCGTCGCCCTGCAGCCACGGGTCGAGGGTTCGGGAGGGCTGATCGGTGACGGCAGCGTGGTGGCTCGGGTCGATGAAGTCTGGGCCGGCTTTCGCCGGCTGGACCGTCTGTCCGGCCCGCTGCAGCGCCCGAAGGACGGCCAGTGTCGCCACCGTCTTGCCGGTTCCAGAACTCGTACCGCCGAGGACGATACCGTGCACACCGACCTGTCGTCGGCTCCGTGTATAAGGTTGCACGCCGTTCCCTTTCGTGTCCAGTGGCCTGTGTGCGCGCTCGAAGGACGTGGAAACGACGACCGGTGGACCGCCGGCGAAATCGAGGACCGATGGGACGAACCCACCGACGGCTTCGAGGTAATTCGGATGGCCCCCGGCTACTGAGCCGAGTGAATTAGATAGCTCTAATCTTTTATTTCGATAGAAGCTACTATATACAGTGACGTTACATAGAACTGTATGAGTCGATACGCGACAGTTTGCCGTCGGCAGACGCGCTCACCGCAGGGAGCGCCACCCGACACGCAGTGTACTCGTATGACGGTGGGCGCGAGCGACGACGGCGGTGACCAATGACGCTACAGGCCGGCTGGCTGGCAGAGACGCTGAATCTCACGCTCTCGGAGGCGTTCGATATTTTCGTCTTCTCGGTGCGGGACGGCTTCGTGCAGGTGAGCGCTTTCGTCGCCGTGACGGTGCTCATCTTCAGCTACATCCAGTACCGGACCGGTGGGCGTCTCGTCTCGTATCTGGAGGCGAACGAGCGCGCCCAGCCACTCGCGGGAGCGCTGCTCGGGCTCACACCCGGCTGTGGTGGTGCGATCATCGCGATGCCGCTGTACATCCGCGGCTCCGTCTCCTTCGGTACCGTCATCGCCGCGCTTGCCGCGACCGCCGGCGACTCCGCATTCGTCATTCTCGCGCTCGCGCCTGAAGCCGCGCTCTATGCCTACGGACTGGCGTTTCTCGCGGCTATCGGCTTCGGCTACGCGGTCGATATCTGGGGACTCGGCGTCGGTCGCGTTGACGCCGCCGTGAGCCGTCTCAGCCGCCCGATGACCGATGGCGGCTTCACCACGACGAACGTCGCCGACGGTGGCCCTTCTATTTCTGCGTTCGAGATGGACGACAACCACGGCCACGCCCACAGCAAACCTACAGACGAGAGTGTTATGACGACCGTCAGCCACGCTGTCCACGTCATCTGGTGGGTCGTCGCAGCCACTGGGCTCGTGGCCGGCGTACTGTATCTCGCCCGCGGCGCTCCCGACGTGCCTATGTCGTTCGCGCCGACGTTCTTCGGGCTGTTCACGATTTCCGGGCTAGTCGGGACGGGAGCCTCGTTTTATCTCCACTTCGTCGGCCGGGGGTTCATCGGCGAGGGTGCAGCCGGTCGAATCCGCGACGACTTCGAGAGCACCTACGCAACGTTCCAACACGCCGCGATGGAGACCAGTATGGTCACCGTCTGGGTCATCGTCGCCTACCTGCTCTATGAGTACAGTATCGTGATATTCAGCGTAGATATCGGTGTGCTCGCACAGGGGGCTGGCGTCCTCGTCCCTGTCGGCGGTGCCCTACTCGGGCTGATTCCGGGCTGTGCCCCACAGATTGTCTTCGCACAGATCTATGCCGCCGGCGAACTGCCGTTCTCGGCGCTGACGGCCAACGCAATCAGCCAGGACGGTGACGCGCTGTTCCCACTCCTGGCTATCGATATGAAGGCAGCTATCGTCGCGACCATCTACACGACGATTCCGGCGCTCGTTATCGGCGTTCTGTTGCACGTCTACTGGCCGTTCGCACAGTTCGGCTTCGGGGTATTAGGATGACGTACTACCAGAGTCTGCTCGCCAGTGCTCGTTGTCTCCACGAGCGAGAACTGAGTACACTTGGAGCGAGAACTGATTACGTCTCGGAGTCGAGCGGATCCTCGATATCACCCATAATTGCCTCCAGCGTGTCGGTAGCCGTGAGCAGCCCCAGCACGTCGTCGCCGTCGAGCACGAGCGCGAGCTCCTGCTGTTCGGCTTGGAACTGGTCGAGCGCCTCGCTGATGGCTGTGTTTCCAGCGAGCGTCATCGGCGGGGCGGCGATTTCGGAGAAGTCGATACTCCCGTCTTTCAGCGCCTCGTAGTGGTCGAGGATCGACGGGACGTAAACGACGCCAACGAACGATTCGAGCTCATCTTCCACGAGCGGGAAGCGAGTGTGTGGCGTGTTCCGAATACGTTCGAAGTTCTCCTCGATAGATGCCTCTGTGGAGAGGTGGATGACCTCTCCGGCAGGCACGACGATATCGGAGATGGGTCGCTCGTCAGCGTCAAGCGCACCCAACACTTCCTCTCGGTGCTCACGGGTGAGTTCGCCCTCTTCAAGCAGGTCACTGAGGCGGGTCCGGAGCTGTGCGCGCGACTCTAATGCGTCCTCCTCGGTTTCGAGCCACGCGCCGGTCATTTCGATGCCGAACAGCCGCAGCGTCCCCTTCGCGATACGGTCGCCTAGCTTGATAATCGGTGAGATAGCGACGTAGAACCAGTGGAGCGGCTGTGCGCCCCACCGACAGACGAATCGTGACCGCTCAACGCCGAGATACGTCGGTGTCTGTTCGCCGTGGGTCAGGTGGACCAGATTGATAATGAGATAGCCGAGTAGTGCCCCCGCGCCGATGGTTGCCAGCGCGCTGCCCGCGAACAGCGGCTCGAAAAGCGCAGCCAGCGCCGGCTCCGCGACGATACCGACTGCGATTGAGGAGGCCGTGATTCCCACCTGGCAGGTGGTGAGATACAGCTCCAACTCCTGTGTCATATCCCAGGCCCGTTCGAGCGCGGCGCTCCCGTCGACGAAATCTTGTTTGCTGAACTGTCGCGCCCGCGTCAGCGCGAACTCGATGGCGACAAAGAAGCCGTTCAGTAGTATCAGTCCCACACCGGCTGCCAGTCGTATCCCGATTTCGGTCGCGTTCATCTTCCCGGCGGTTCAACCGGGAGCGACTAATGCGCTTGGCCGAAGGACAGCCTCAGCGGTCCCTCGCGCTCCGCGTACGATAGCGCGACCACGCGACCGTCGCCATACCGGGTGAGAATCTCGGCCGCGCCGTCATCGTCGATGTCGGCCAGCGTTGGGAAGGTCCAAACCGGGACAGGGCGTTCGTACAGCGCCAACTGCGAACCGGTCTTGCTTCCGAGTACCGCGACGGTGCCATCATTCAACGTCACCACCACCTCGGGCGTGCCGTCGCCGTTCACGTCACCGAGCACGGGTGGCGCGACCGTCGTGTCGTCGCTGTCGACGACCGTCGTCCTCCACTCTGTCTCGCCGGTCCGGGCGTCGAGCGCGACCACCTCACCACCGAGTCGCCCCACGTACAGTTCGACGGTTCCGTCCCCGTCACCGTCTGTTGCTGTCCGGATGCGCGCGTCGGTGAACTCACGCTCCCAGTCGAGCGCACCAGTCCGACCGTCATATGCCCGGATGCCGCCGCTGTCGGCGGTGAACAGCTCCACTTCGGGATCGTCGTCGACCCGTGCGGCAGCCGTGTATGTTGCGCCGCCCTCGCGCTTCCACTCGATGTCACCCGTTGCGGACAGCAGCACCGGTCCGCTGTTGCTCCCAACCAGTATCTCCGGGGTACCGTCGGCATCGAAGTCGTCGACGGTCGGAGCCTGCCAAACGGCCGTTCGCTCCCAACCCGTCTCGTTCAGCGATCGCCGCCACGCGACCGTGCCGTTCCCGTGGACAGCGACGACACCACCACTAATGTCGCTGGTGATGACCTCGGGGCCTGGTCCCAGTGGTAGGTCTGCGACCGTCGGCCGGCCGTAACCGTAGGTGTCGAGTGTTACGCGCCACTGCTCGTCGCCGGTATCCGTCTCGTAGGCGATGAGCGCGTCCTCGGTCGTCGAGATGAGCGCCTCCAGACGCTTGTCACCGTCGATATCCGCGATTGCCGGCTCCGTCAGTGCGTGGGTCACGCAGTCTTCAGGAGGCATCTCCGTCTGCCACAGCGTCGCGCCGTCACTCGGTCTCAACTGCACCAGCGAACAGGAGGTCCGCGTCATCGTCACCTCGTCGCGCGGCACCTCGGCAACAGGCGCGAGTATCACGTCGCCCGCCGGGCCGACACCGACGGCGTGGTGGTTCACGGAGTTCTGTCGCGGCGTGTCGCTTACCCACTCACTCGTGAGTTGGCCGCTCGGCCCTGCGAAGAGGCCGAACAGTGCGAGTGATGCTAGTATCGCACAGACGGCGACAACGGCGGCTGTCGTCCGGCGTCGCATATTTATCGTAGGCGACTACCAGCAAAGACCCCTCTGCTTTCGGCTTCGACGGTCGAACCACGAGCGTTTTTTCTGGCGATCGCCTACGATCGAGATATGTTTCGCCGCCAGCGGCTGTCGATGTCCGCTGCGGTCGCCGCGGCCGCCGTGCTCTCACCACTGTTTATCGGTGTCGCCAGCGCTCACGATGTCGGTGGGTCGCGCTTCGATGCGCCGATTCCCCTCTCGCTGCTGTTCGTCGGCGCGGCCGGGACAGTCGCGTTGACGGCGCTGTGGCTCGCCGTTACGGACAACGACGACCCAACCGAGAGCGACGGTCGCACCGTTGCCACCCTCGATGCTCACACGGTACGGCTACTCGGCGTGGCCGTGCGCGGCGGCTTCGGACTCGCCGTCCTGGGCGCGCTCGTGACCGGCTATACCGGCCGACAGGTCGCCGCCGAAAATCTCGCAATCATCTTCACGTGGCCGGTGTGGTTCCGCGGCGTCGGACTGGTCGCCGTCCTTGTCGGATCACCGTGGCGAGTGCTCTCGCCGTGGCGCGCGCTCTACGACGGGCTCTGTCGGCTAGAAGGACGTAAAATCGATATATGGGCGTATCCCACGTGGCTCGGCTCGTGGCCCGCCGTCGCCGGCTTCCTCCTGCTGATCGGGCTCGTCGAGAACGCGACCGTCATTCCGCGCTCGCCGGCACTCACAAGCGTCATCATCGCACTCTATGCACTCGTGATGGTCGCTGGGGGTGTCCTATTCGGTCCGGAGTGGTTCGACCGTGCCGACCCACTTGGCGTTTTTTACCGACTGCTCGGCCGGGTCGCACCGGTCTCGACGGCGAGGACCGGCTCGGGGTCGCTCACCGTTTCACTCCGACTACCGTGGCAGGGGAGTACGAGACCGTTCGCTCACACTTCACTCGTCGTTTTTGTCATCGCGGCGGTCTACACCGTCAGCTTCGACGGCTTCACCAATACCCGTCCATACCAGGCGCTCCTGTTCGACGCTCGCGAGCTGGTCGGATTCGGGCCGTCGACGGGCATCCTCCTCTATGCACTCGGCTTCGTTGGATTCGTCGGTCTCTTTGGGCTCGTCGCGCGCGCCGGTGACGCGCTCGGTGCACTCGGAGGCGCTAGCGTCGAAACCGGCCGAGATGTGACATTGGCGTTTGCGCCGACCGTCCTCCCCATCGTCGCGGCGTACGACGTAGCGCACAACTACCCGTACGTCGTCGAGAATCTCGCCCGGCTGCTTGAACTTCTCGTCGGAGTCGCGATCTCGCCGCTCGGATGGCTATCGCTTCCGATATTCTGGGCCTCGCAGGTGGTGCTCGTCGTCGCCGGTCACGTCGTCGCTGTCGTCGCCGCACACCGGGTTGCGATGAGCCGGTATCCGTCACCGCTAGCCGCCCGTCGCGGCCATCTCCCGCTGGTCGTCCTGATGGTCGGCTACACCGTTCTCTCGCTGTGGATAATTTCCCGCCCTGTCATCAGCTGACGATTCAGACGCTCGGGACCGTCATCACGGGCATCGAGACGGCGCGGCGAACGTCCCCCATCGTCGCGCGGCCGGAGAAGAGACGACCGAGACGGCCACGCGAGGGCTCGCCGGCGACGACGATGTCGGCATCGTTCCCCTCGGCGTACAGTCCGATTTCCTCAGCGGGCGTGCCGTAACGGAGCCGCTTTCGCACCTCGACGCCAGCGTCCGTGGCCAGTTCGCCGACGGTGTCGAGTGCGCGCTCAGCGCTCGTCTCGCGACGCTCGACGGCGCTGTCCCAGTTGTCGACGGACGACCACATTCTGACGACCGAGAGCACGTCGAGGGTGGCGTCGTGGGCGACGGCCAGCGCGACGGCCGTCTCGGCGACAGCTTCGTCGGTATCTTCCTCGACGGCGAGGACGATACGGTCGAACACGCCCGGTGCCGACGGGGCGGGGACTGACTGCTGTGACGGTTCACCGGACGACTGTGGAAACACGCTCATACTAACTGATACTGGCCGATGCGGTATAGCGATGTCCAGAAACCGATTCACGCCATCGGTGGCTTTCACCGCGATCGCGGACGACACGCCCCGTCAGAGTTTCACGCCGTGAAACTCAACCGCATCATCTATACTGGGTGAGAAACCATCACACGGTATGACGGAGCCGCTCGAAGTAATCGAGTTCCTCGCGCGTTCGCCCAACCGCGTGGCCGTGTTGCGGACCGTCGCTGACGCGCCCCACTCGCGACGTGAGCTTCGCGAGCGAACCGCGGCCTCACAGCCAACTCTAACCCGGATCATCCGCGACTTCGAGGAGCGCAACTGGATACGCCGGACGGACGCGGGCTACGTCGCGACGCCGCTGGGCGCGATGCTCGCGGACGGGATGGCCGGACTGCTCACTGTCGTCGAGACGGAACAGCATCTGCGCGATATCGCGGCGTGGCTCCCGACGGACGAACTCGATATCGACCTGACGGCGCTTCACGACGCGCGTATCACGCGCCCAACGACGACCGACCCCAGCGGCCCGCTCAAGCGGGCGCTCGAACTGACGGCTGACGCGCGCAATCATCGTATCGTCTCGTACGCGCTCAACCGTGATATGGTGGAACAGCTCCACGGTGCGACCGTCGAGGGGAGCCAGCAGTTCGAGGCGGTCGTCACCGAATCGACGGTTGAGCCGCTGCGTGACGCGCCCGCGCTGTGGCAGCAGTTTCGCGCCGTCGCCGCCAGCGACAGCGTGAGTATCCGCGTCGCCGACCACGCTGTCTCGTTCGCGATGGGGATCGCCGACGGCACCGTCTACTTTCTGTTGCGCGACGACGGCGAGGTGTTGCGCGCGCTCGTCGAAAGCGAGGACGAGCACGTCCTGGCGTGGGCACACGACACCTTCGACCGGTACTGGGAGACGGCGTCGCCACTCGACGTGTGAAAAAATCGCGAGAACGGGTTGCTACTCCTCGTCGCCCATCGAACCGAACAGCGCCTCGGCGTCCGCGGGCACGTCGAAGTCGTGGTAATGCTCGTTCTTCTCCTTCGTGAGGATGTTGAGCGCAGCGGCGGCTCCGTCGCCGGCGGAGATGACGGCCTGCCACTCTTCCGCGCGGACCATCCCGCCCGTTGCGTAGGCGTTCTCGACGGAGGTCTCCATCGTCACGTCTACGTCGACGATGTCCTCGTCGGTGAACGCACAGTCGAGTCCCTCAGCGAGTTCACGGTTCGCGCCGGTCGCGAGCACGACGTAGTTGGCATCGTGGCTGTCGTCGCCGGCCGTGACTTCGAAGCCGCCGTCGGTCGCGGCCACATCGGTCACTTCGACGCCCTGCTGGCGGTCGACGCCGAAGTCGTCCACCTGCTCGCGCATCGTGTCGACCAGATTCGAGCCGTCGACGGAGCCGATGCCCGGATAGTTGAACAGATGCGCCTTGTGCATCCACGTTCCGTCGGTGTCGAAGACGGTCGTCTCAAGGCCGTTCTTGGCCGTGAACAGTGCTGCACTCAGACCGGCGGGACCGCCGCCGATGACAACTACATCTGTCATACCCCTACCACGTGCGTCGAGTCAAAAAGCGTAGCGTAGGTGGCTACCGTACACTCAGTTGTCGGCGGTCGCGTCCTCGGCGAGATACGCCGTAATCGCATGAATGGGACCCACTGCTCGGGCACGCTGTCGAACTCGACAGTGCGGCCGAGCCGGCGCGTCGGTCCAGATTCTGACCGTGGGGAATGATATGTAATGGCTAGTGCTTATCTTGGCACTCTGTGAAAGTGTACTATGGGGAACATAACCGAGTGTACCGACTGCGGTCGAACGTACAACACCATCGTCAACAGGCGGTGTCCGGAGTGTACGTCGACCGAGTCGCCAGGGGTAAACTCGCCGCAGTGAGTTCGCTACCGAGGTATTCGTGCAGGCTGTGACTCTGTCATCGTCGTCGGTTCGTCAGTCGCCTGCTGGAACGTGACGGCGGTCATCGTTCCGATCTCGCCTGTTTCTACCAGTTCGACCGACCCGCCGTAGCGGTCGACAAGCCGGGAAACGATCCGTAGCCCGAGTCCGTGGGTGGTGTGCTCTCGAACGTCGGCCCGATGGTCCCGATGATCCCAGACCAGAATATCATCTTGACCACCGTCACGGTGAGGAGTACAGCACCGAGGCCAGCCAGTCCGGTTCGTATCCACCGTTTCTTTCTCTGGCCCGCGCGCTTCTCCATCACCTACGGCACTTATGAACAAGTGATAGAGCTTTCGACAGCGACCGTGCTTCCACAGCTTCCGTGGTGACTCTATGACCCGCTCAGATACGCTTCGACATCCGTCGGTGGGGGATTCCGGCGTCCTCGAACGGCTCGTCGTCTTGAATCTCGTAGCCGCGCGCCTCGTAGAAGCCGACGACGGGGACCTGCGCGTCCAAGACGAGCCGGTCGTCGCCCGCCTCGCTCGCGTAGGATTCGACGGCGTCCATCACGGCGTGACCGTATCCCTCGCCGCGGGCGTCCGCGAGGACAGCGACGCGTTCGACCTTCAGCGCCGCATCCTCGTACTCGCGGGTGCGCGCCACGGCGACGGGTTTGGGGTCGGACACGAGGAAGTGGGTCGCCTCGGGGTCCTTTCCGTCGACCTCACGCTCCATCGGCACGTCTTGTTCGTCCACGAAGACCCGCGTTCGGATGTCGAGCGCGTCGTCGAACTCCGGGGCTTCGTGGTCGAAGACGGAAATATCCATACCGACGGATACGCGCTCGGAGGCTACTGTGTGTCGGTTCGCTACTGCTCTTCGATATCGGCGTTGGAGGCGTTGTTCCGCACCGACTCGATACCCTGTTTCGCCTTCTGCTTCGAGGCGTATCCCTCGCCTGAGTCGGCGATGATATTCCCGTTCGTGTGGCGGAGCCGCCAGCGATACTGCCCCTGTTTGTCTTCGTACAACTCAAAGGTGGCTGACATCACCGACACCTGCACGGCCAAGGAGTATAACAGTTGGTGACGCTTCACCGCCTCACGAGAGCCAGTCGCCCCACAGCTCGCCCTCTGCGTAAGTATCGCCGCGGTCACACAAGGGGACGACGACGGTATCCGAGGCGTCGAGGATCCCCTCTCCGGCGAGTTCACGCACGCACGCGACTACGCCGCCACTCGTCGGACCGACGAGGAACGCTCCATCAACGCGGAACTGCTCGCGTATCGTCACCGGGTCGTGCTGGCCGGAATCGGCGATATCGGGCTCGAAGACGACGTGGACGTTCGGGTCGCGCTCGTGGAGCGTGCGTCCGACACCGATGATCCTGAATTTGGGAGAGAATTGGGAGAGTCTCCCGCCGAACCTCGGCCCGACTCCCGATGAAGTTATGTCAGTTTTCGGAAAATTCCTTTTACCCTACGACGGCTCGGTGGAGGTGTAGCAATGACAGACTCACAAGACAGAACCCGACGCGCGTTCCTCGGCACGACGGCCACCCTCGGCACGCTGGCGCTGGCCGGCTGTTCGAGCAACGACGAACCCGCCGCAACGGCGACCGACGAACCAACGGCGACGCCGACGATGACCGACGAGCCGACCGACACGGCGACTCCAGAGCCGATGGCCGCCCCCGACGTGCCACTGCTCAACTACGCGCTGACGCTTGAGCACCTCGAAAATGCGTTCTACCGCGAGGGCCTCGACACCTTCAGCGACGACGAGCTGATGAACGCGAACACGCTCTCGAACTTCGGACAGGAGATCCGTATGGAGGTGCCCGAGTACCTCGCGACGGTCGGCGCACACGAGGCTGCCCACGTCACCGCGCTCTCCGATACCATCGAACAGCTCAACGGCACGCCCGTCGCTGAGGGCGAGTACGACTTCGGCTACGAGACGCCGTCGCAGTTCCTCGGCGTCGCACAGGCGCTCGAAAACACCGGTGTCGCTGCCTACGCCGGCGCGGCCCCGCAAGTCGTCAACAACGATGTACTCGCCGCTGCGGCCGGTATCCACAGTGTCGAGGCGCGCCACGCCGGCTTCCTCAATCTCGTCAACGGCGATATGCCCTTCCCGAACGCCGTGGACGAGGCGCAGTCTATCAGCGAGGTACTCGAGGTCGCCGGCCAGTTCATCACCTCCGAGGTCGATCCCAGCGTCTACGAGACCGGCGACGACCGCCCGACCCACGACCGCAAGGCGAACGACGACACGACCGACGTGAACGTCCTGAACTACGCGCTGACGCTCGAGCATCTCGAAAACGCGTTCTACCGCGAGGGACTGGAGACGTTTACCGACGAGCAGCTGATGAACGCGGACGCGCTCTCGGTCTACGGCGACGAGGTCCGGATGGCCGTCCCCGATCACCTGCGCGTGGTCGGTGAGCACGAGGCCGCCCACGTCACTGCGCTCACTGACACGGTGAATCAGCTCGGTGGCGACCCCGTTGGCGAGGCCGAGTACGACTTCGGCTACGAGACGCCGTCGCAGTTCCTCGGCGTCGCACAGGCGCTCGAGAATACAGGCGTCGCCGCGTACAAAGGCGCTGCACCGACCGTCTCCAACGACGCCGTGTTCAACGCCGCGATCAGCATCCACAGCGTCGAGGCACGCCACGCCAGCTTCCTCAACGAGCTGAACGCCACGTCGCCGTTCCCGAACGGGGTGGACGAGCCACAGACGATGAGCGAGGTGCAGGAAATCGCCAGTCAGTTCATCGTGAACTAACGAACGACGACGCACTTAGGTACGCCCGGCGTGTGATTCCGACACAATGGAGGCGGTCTTATGGTATACGCTTGCAGGGACACGGGGCGGTCCAAACCGTATCCGTATCCTGCGAGCGCTCGACGACCGCCCCCGGAACCCGAACCAGCTCGCCGATCACCTCGATTTGAACTACGACACGATTCGCCACCATCTCGACGTGCTGGCGGACAATGATGTCGTCCAGGCCAGCGGCGACGACTACGGAGCCGTCTACCTCCCGAGCGAGACAGCTCGCGACAACTGGGACACCGTCGAAACAATCATCACACAGCTCGACACATGACCACACGACACACCTCCATCCGATCCCGGAGCCACCCACGATGAACAGTTGGATACTCGCGGCACAGGCAGCCACGGGGGTGACGCTCGTTCTCCTGAGCGTGCTCGCCGTTGTCTGGGGGCGCAACTACCGACGCATCCGGTCGCGACAGACTCTCGGAATGCTCCTATTCTCGATTATTCTGCTCGTCGAGAACGGCTTCGCGTTTTACGTCTACACGCTCGATCCCGTCCTCTCGGTGTGGTTCAGTGAGGTGGTTCCCAACGAGCCGTGGATCGCGATGAGTCTGTTCCATATTCTCGAGGCTGTTGCCGTCGCCTTCCTCACGTACGTCACGCTGGAGTGACACTCTCACTTAGCGCGCGGTCCGCTCTCTCGTTTTCGTATCCTCGCCTAGCGCTTTTCTCATATGCGCGCAGTCGTCGCGGAGGCGCAAGATAGCCTGAACGATTATACGCTCCGCGTGTGTGTTTTCATCTGCAATGGACATCACTTGGTACGGCCACTCTACGTTCGGTGTCGATGTCGGCGAGACGAGTCTGCTCATCGACCCGTTCTTCGGAGGGCCCCAGACGGATCTCGAACCAGCTGATATCGATACGCCGGATTACGTCCTCATGACCCACGGCCACGAGGACCATATCGCCCACGCCGAGCCGTTCTCGGATGCAACGCTCATCGCCGTTCCGGAGCTCGCGTCGTACGCAAGCGAGGAGTTCGGCTACGAGGACCTCATCGGCGGGATGGGAATGAACCTGGGCGGCACTGTCGAGGCCGGTGACGCGTTCGTCACGATGGTCCGTGCAGACCACACGAACGGCATTATGACCGACTACGAGTACAGCGCCGGTCCGCCGGCGGGCTACGTCATCTCAGACACGAAGCCGACCCAGATCGAAGACGAGGAGAGCGAGACGTTCTACCACGCCGGCGACACCTCGCTGATGTCCGAGATGCGCGACGTCATCGGGCCGTTCCTCGAACCCGACGTGGCTGCTGTCCCGGCCGGCGACCACTTCACGATGGGACCAATGCAGGCGGCCGTCGCGGTCGACTGGCTCGACGTGGACTACGCGATTCCGATCCACTACGACACCTTCCCGCCCATCGAAATCGACACCGAAGAGTTCGTGAGCGAGGTCGCTGGGACCGGATCGGACGCCGAGGTCGTCGTGCTCGAGGGCGACGAGACGTTCACGCTTCAAGCGCCGCGATAACAGTTCACACGCCGTCTGCGTACCTTTTTACCTCACCCGGGCGTCCAGTAGCGTGTAATGGCAGACCTCGAATCCCACACCGTCAACGAAGGCGGCTTCGCCGCGACGAGCCGTGTCGGCAACTACGAACTCTCCATCGACGCGACGAAGGAGGAAGGTCCGTCTCCGAACGAGGTGCTCCTCGCGGACTACGCCTCCTGTTACACGTTCGCCTTCCGCGCCGGCGCGATGCGCGAACACGATCTCGAGCTCGGCGAAATCGAGACCGAGGCTGAGGCCGACCTCGATGAGGATGATGACCTCGTCGACGACTCGGTCAAGTTCACGCTCCACGTCGAGGACGACCTCGACGAGGAGCAGGTCGAGTCGCTCGTCGAGCTCGGCGAGGAGATCTGTCACGTCCACGCCGCCCTCCACGAGGGTATGCACGCCGAGATCAACGTCGAGTAACAGCGCGCTTTCTCAGATTTTTCTGCGGCACGTAGCCACAGCTGTCGAATACATATACCCTCATTGGGCGTTTGTCGACCGGCCGACGACACCCTCATATCGGGGGCGCTCCCACATCGGATATGACCGATGACGATGCCGGCTGGCAGGACCGTCTCGTCGGCGCGCGGATGAGCACCGACGCGGAGTTCGACGACCGTATCGAGGCGAGTCGCTTCTCTCGACAGGAGTGGGGGCTCATCATGACCGCGACCGAGTTCGATATCGAAGACGGTGACGAGCCGCGACTGTACGCCGACACCGAACACCTCGAAGACATTATGCCGGAGGTCGAGAAGATGGCCGCACAGGGACCGATGGGTAACCAACAGGACGAGTCTGGTAGTGGCATCCTCGGGAGCATCACCTCGGCGCTTGGGTTCGGAGGCGATGACGAAGCGGATCTCACCGATCAGCTTGAAGAGGCAGAACAGCTCACCCAGCAGTACGCTGAGGAGCTTCAGTCGCATCTCGAATCACGCGGCACGTGGGACGATACCGTTGCCGCCTACCGCGACCAGCAGTAATCTATAGCCGGTCGAGAATCGCATCCCCCACGTCGTCTGTTGAGGCGTCGCCGCCGAGATCGGGTGTCCGTGGTCCGTCGGCCAGCACTGACTCGACCGCCTCGCGGACACGGCTCTCTTCCTGGTCGTAGCCGAGATGTTCTAACAGCATCGCGGCCGACAGCACCGTCGCCGCGGGGTTTGCGACTCTCTCGCCTGCAATGTCTGGTGCGGTCCCGTGGACCGGCTCGAACAGCGCGTTTTCCGGACCGATGTTCGCCGACGGGAGCAGTCCCAGCCCGCCGACGAGTCCGGCCGCGAGGTCGGAAAGTACGTCCCCCGCGAGGTTCGGACAGACGACCACGTCGAACGAGTCGGGATCGAGCGGGAGCCGAGTCGCGAACGCGTCCATCAGCACTTCCTCGGTCGCCACGTCGTTGTCGGCAGCGGTCCGCTGGACCGCATCACGGAACCGACCGTCCGTTTCGCGCATCACGTTCGCCTTGTGCGCGATGTGGAATCCCTCGGGTGCGAATTCGACGGCGAACTCGGCGAGTCGCTCGCTCGCGCTCGTCGTTGTGATGCGCGTCAGCGTCGAGAGATCTTCTGAGAGGCGGTCCTCGTGGCCGGCGTAGACTCCTTCGGTGTTCTCGCGCAGAAAGACGATGTCCGTCTCCGGACGGAGCGCGTCCACGCCCGGATACGCGCGGGCGGGTCGGACGTTGACGAACGACCCGACCGCCTCTCGTAGCGGGAGAATCACGTCAGCAGCCGTCTCGCCCGCCGCACCGAATAGCGTCGCGTCGGCGGTCGCGACCGTCTCGTATGTCGCTTCCGGGAGAGGATCACCCGTCTCCTCGGCGATCGCGTCACCGGCCTCGACGTGGACGAACTCGAAGTTACCGACTGCATCGAGCACGTCGACGGCGATTGGGACGACTTCCTTCCCGATGCCGTCGCCCTCGATAACTGCGATAGTTTCGCTCATTCTGCGTCGATATACGGTAGTTCGTTCGCGACACGGCGCGTTTCGGGGAGGTTCTGATACATCAGTGCGGTCGTATCCCACTTCCCTTCGACGAGCGCCTCCTTCATCGAGGAATCGACGCGGACGCCGATTTCGGCGTCGTCGTAGACGATGCGCTCGTCCTCGATGTCGACTTCGATGCCTGCGTCCGGGTTAGATTCGATGAACGACTGGAGCGCATCGACGGTGTCGGTGTCGGCCGTCACGGTCGGAATGCCGAGCGACTTGCAGTTGTCGCGGAAAATCTCTGCGAACGATTCGCCGACGATACCGCGGATTCCCCAGCGCATCAGCGCCTGCGGCGCGTGTTCGCGCGAGGAGCCGCAGCCGAAGTTGTCATTCACGACGAGAATGTTCGCGCCGAGGTACTCGTTGAACGGGTGGTCGTTCAGATTCCCCTCGTCATCGCGGCGGGCGTCGTAGAAGGCGTACTCGCCCATATCGTCGAAGGTGATCTCCTTCAGAAACCGCGCGGGGACGATCTGATCGGTGTCGATATCGTCACCGCGAACCGGAATGCCGGTGCCCGTGACGCGCGTAATCGAGCGAACCATCAGTTCGCACCTCCGAAGCTTCGCACATCGGTCAGTTCACCCTCGACGGCGGCAGCGGCCACCATCGCCGGTGACATCAGGACGGTGCGACCCTCCTTCGATCCCTGCCGCCCGATGAAGTTCCGATTCGACGAGGAAGCACATACTTCGTCACCCTCCAGCGAATCGCCGTTCATCGCGAGACACATCGAACAGCCTGCCTGTCGCCACTGGAAGCCAGCCTCTTTGAACACCTCGTCGATTCCTTCCTCCTCACAGCGGGTGCGGACGGTCTCGGAGCCGGGGACGGCGAGTGCGCGCACGTCCGAATCGACGGTGTGTCCCTCCAGAATCTCGGCCGCGCGCCGGAAGTCGGAGACCCGGCCGTTGGTACAGGTGCCGAGGAACGCAACGTCGATATCGTACCCCTCCATCGTCTCGCCGGGGGTAATCTCCATATGTTCGACGGCGTCCTCGGCGTTCTTCCGGTCTTTCCCTTCGAAGGAATCAGGAGCCGGAACTGGCTCCGTAATCCCGGTGACCTGGCCGGGGTTGATACCCCACGTCACCATCGGGTCCAGCCCGTCGGCGTCGACCGTCACCACGTCGTCGTATTCGGCGTCCGGGTCCGAGCTGATGGTCTCCCAGTCGGCGACCAGTCGGTCCCACTCCTCGCCCTCAGGTGCGTACTGGCGACCCTCCAGATAGTCGTACGTGGTCTGATCGGGATTGACGTAGCCGGCGCGTGCGCCACCCTCGATAGACATGTTACAGACGGAGAGTCGTCCCTCCATATCCATCGCCTCGATGGCCTCGCCGCCGTACTCGTACACGTGGCCGACGCCGCCGTCCACGCCGAGTTCGCCGATGATATGCAGAATCACGTCCTTCGGTGCGACACCGTCGGAGAGTTCGCCGGTCACTTCGACGCGGCGTACGTCCATCTTCTCGGCGGCGATACAGCCTGTCGCCAGCACGTCACGAATCTGTGAGGTACCGATCCCCATTGCGACGGCACCGAACGCGCCGTGTGTCGAGGTGTGTGAGTCGCCACAGACGATGGTCTGGCCCGGCTGTGTCGCACCCAACTCCGGCCCGACGACGTGGGCGATACCCTGTTTACCCGACTCCAGTCCGTAGAAATCGATGCCGGCTTCTTCGACATTGGATTCGAGCGCCTGCAACATCGTCTCAGCTTGTTCGTCCTCGAACGGGCGCTCGCGCGCTTCCGGGTCCGTCGGGATGATGTGGTCGGTCGTCGCAAGCGTGCGCTCGGGGAACGCCACGTCGATGTCGCGCTCGCGCAGCATACCGAACGCCTGCGGACTCGTCACCTCGTGCATCAGGTGGAGCCCGATGAACAGCTGATCGCGTCCGTCCGGGAGGCTGGAGACCTTGTGTCGGTCCCACACCTTGTCGTAGAGCGTCCCCGAACTCATCGGTCTGTCCTGTCGTAGACGCCGTTTGTGCTCGGTGCGTTCCGCGGCGGCGTATGGGAGATATCGCCCAGTGTTTCGTTCGTTCGCTCGGTCTCGTCCTCGCGCTCATCGCCGGGTACGCCACCGTCCGCGGCGACGAACTGCCCGCGGCCGTACGTCTGCGTCTCGCCGAACGGCTTCTCAGTGTAGGGATTCGTGTGATCGATATCCTCCAGCTCAGTCATCGGCGGACACCCGTTCGGTCTCCTGTTCGTCCTCGTCGCTCCCCCACGCGAACAGCGCACGAAGCTCCTCGCCCACGTCCTCGATGTCGTGGTTCTTCTCAGCCTGTCGCAGTTGGGTGTAGCTCGGACGCCCGGCCTGGTTCTCCGAAATCCACTCTCGAGCGAACTCGCCGTTCTGGACCTGCTCGAGCACCGCTTCCATATTCTCACGGGCGTGCTCGTCGACGATGCGGTCGCCACGCGAGAGCCCGCCGTACTCGGCGGTATCAGACACCGAATCCCACATCTCGGCGTGGCCACCCTCGTACATCAGGTCCACGATGAGCTTCAACTCGTTCAGACACTCGAAGTAGGCCATCTCGCGGGAGTAGCCCGCCTCGACCAGCGTCTCGTACCCCTGCTTGACGAGCGAAGTGACGCCGCCACAGAGGACGGCCTGCTCGCCGAACAGATCGGTCTCGGTTTCCTCGCGGAACGTCGTCTCGATGACGCCGGCGCGGGTGCAGCCGATAGCCTTCGCGTACGCGAGCCCCTGTTCGTGGGCGTCGCCGGTTGCGTCCTGATACACCGCGAGCAGTCCGGGCGTTCCCTCGTCGTGCTCGTAGTTTCGGCGCACCAGGTGACCGGGAGACTTCGGCGCGACCATCGTCACGTCCACGTCCTCTCGCGGCGTGATCTGATTGTAGTGGATGTTGAAGCCGTGGGCGAACTGGAGGGTGTCGCCGGCGTCCAGCTCGTCCGCGATGGCGTCGTACACGTCCGGCTGAACCGTGTCCGGAATGAGCAGATTTACGATGTCACCGCGTGCTGCCGCCTCGACCGGCGTCACCACGTCGAGTCCGTCGGCCTTCGCCGCGTTGCGCGAACTGGAGTCCTCACGGAGCCCGACGACCACATCAACGCCGGAGTCGGCGAGGTTCTGCGCGTGGGCGTGGCCCTGACTGCCGTAGCCGAGGACGGCTACCGTCGTGTCGTTCAGTACCGATTCGTCCGCGTCGTCGTCATAGTATATATCTGTCATTATTTGAGTCGCTCCGGAGCGATTGATGTCTTCGTCTCACCACGGGCCAGGGCGGTGCGGCCCGTGCGGGCGATCTCGCGAATGCCGAACTGCTCGAAGGCATCGAGTGCGTCGTCGATCTTCTGCTCTCGGCCGGTCAGCTCGACCGTGATCGTGCGCGGGCCTGCATCGAGCGTGCGACCCTCGTACATGTCCGTGATGGCGTGGACCTTGTCCGGCTCGTCGGCATCCATCTTCACGAGGACGAGCTCGCGCTTGACGGCCTCGCGTTCGAGCTCGCGGGTGTGAATGACCGGGACGAGCTTGTCCAGTTGTTTCTCGATCTGGTCGATGTTCGGATCCGGCTCCTCGACTACGACGGTGATGCGCGACCAGTCGGGATTCTGCGTCGTTCCGACGGTCAGCGATTCGATATTGTACTGGCGACGACTGAACAGGCCGGTCACCTTCGAGAGCACGCCCGGCTCGTTCGCGACGAGCGCGGTGATGGTGGTCCGTCGCGGCTCGTGTGTCGCCTCCGTCTCGGGGTCGATACGGATACCCTGGCTGTTGCGTCGGCCGGTCGGGCGGTCGCGGGCGTCCGGGTCCGGACCGAGCAGTCCAGCTTCCGGCGGTTCGGTCTCCTCGTGGCTCACAGATGCTCACCCCGCAGGGCGAACAGGCCGTTATCGCCGCCACTCGGCACCATCGGGAACACGTCCTCTTCGGGGGCGATACGCACGTCCACGACGGACGGACCCTCGTAGTCGATTGCCGCCTCGATGGTGTCCTCCACGTCGTCGTAGCTGTCGATGCGGAATCCCTCCGCGCCGAACGCTTCGGCGACGGTATCGAACTTCGGCATCCAATCGTACTCGGAGGCCATCCGTCGCCCATCGAAGAAACCGTCCTGCCACTGGCGCACCATCCCGATGAACTGGTTGTTCAACACGAAGATGGTGATATCCATACTCTCGCGGGCTGCGACGGTCAGCTCCTGACAGGTCATCAGGAAGGAGCCGTCGCCGTCGAAACAGACGACGGTCTGGTCGTCGTCGGCTGCGACGCGCGCGCCGATCGCGGCTGGCACGCCGTAACCCATCGTGCCGAGGCCGTGGCTCGAAATCCACGTCCGCGGCTGGGTGAACGTCCAGTACTGGCAAGCCCACATCTGGTGTTGGCCGACGCCGGTCGTGACGACGGTGTCGTCGTCAGTCGCGGCATCGACCGCTTCGACGACGAACTGCGGCTTGACTGGCTCGTCCTCGTCGATGTGGTAGTCGAGCGGATACTCCTGTTTCCACTCGGTACAGCGCTCGCGCCACGCTTCGGTGTCGGGCGATCGGTCCATCGCGGCCGAGAACTGTTCGATGACCGCGCGGGCGTCGCCGACGAGCCCGAAGTCCGCCTCGACGTTCTTCGATATCTCGGCAGGATCGATGTCGATGTGGATGATCTCGGCGTCGGGTGCGAACGTCTCGACACCACCGGTTAGCCGGTCGTCGAAGCGCGTTCCGACGGCGAACATACAGTCTGTCATCGTCAACGCCATGTTGGCGTAGCCGGTGCCGTGCATCCCTGCCCACTCCAGCGAGAGGTCGTGGTCCTCGGGGAACGCACCGATACCCGGCATCGTCGTAACGACGGGAATCCCGTGTTCGGTGGCGAATGCGCGGAGCTGCTCGCTCGCCTCTGCGCGGATGACGCCGCCGCCCGCGAGAATAACGGGGCACTCCGCCTGTTCGAGTGCGTCGGCGGCCCGACCGACAGCCCGCTCGTCTGCGATCTCGGCGGGCACGTACGTCGGTGGGGTGCGCGGTGGGCCCGGCTCGCGGTCGGTCTCGCCGTTCGAGACGTCTTTCGGGAGGTCGACGAGCGTCGGTCCCTGTCGGCCGCGGTCGGCCATCGCGAACGCCTCGCCGACGGTGTCGCCGACGGAGTCGGGGTCGTCCGCGAAGTAGTTCTCCTTCGTAATCGGGCGGGTAACGCCCGTGGTGTCGGTCTCTTGGAAGGCGTCGCTCCCGACGAAATCCGTCGGGACCTGTCCTGTCAACGCGAGCATCGGATCCGAATCCATGCCGGCATCGGCGATTCCGGTGACGAGATTTGTCGCGCCCGGTCCGGAGGTAGCGAGACAGACGCCGGGGTCGCCGTCGACCGCGCCGTATGCGTCGGCGGCGTGGGCGGCTCCCTGCTCGTGGGCCATCGTGAGATGCGTCATCTCGGAGTCGTACAGCGCGTCGTAGATGGGCATAATCGCGCCGCCTTGCACGCCAAACAGGTACTCGACGCCGGCGTTCTCTAGCGCGCGGACGACGGACTCTGCGCCTGTTGTCACCGGTGACGGCTCGGTTTCGCGCTCGTTTGCGGTTGTCTGTTCGCTACTCATCGGTTTGTAGTGTGGTGGTGTCGTGACATCAGCTTGGACTGGCTATCGGTCGAAGACGGTTCGGACGGTCGAGGAGAGAGTGTGATGGAGGGGATCAGACCCCTACAATACGAATCTGGGCGACGCTCACGATCGGAAGAACAGGAGCGTGTGCGTCTGCCATCTGTACCCGTCACTCGTCGTGGGTAGATATAACGGCATACACTCGCGCAAACGTTACCGCGACGGCGGGCGCGGTGCTCGCCGCCGGGCGCAGTCGCGGGGATCACCCTCACGTTCTGACCTCGGACTCCCGCTTCTTGATGCCGATATCGTCGGCGAACTGCTCCAAGATGGCGACGGTAATGCGCTCTTTTTCCGCACCGCGATCCTTCACGCGGCGCGTTACTTCGCGCACCTCGTCGTCGGTCGGGTCGTACCCCTGTTCGGAGAGTCGCTCCCGAACGGAGTGTTGGCCGGTGTGTTTGCCTAACACCAGCTCGCGGGTCGCACCGACCATCTCCGGAGTCATTACCCCCGGCTCGAACGTGTCGCTGTTCTCGATGACGCCTGCCGCGTGGATACCCGACTCGTGGGCGAACGCGTTCGCGCCGACCACGGGTTTGTTGTCCGGTACCGGCATATCGCTGCGGTCTGCGACCAGCCGCGACAGCTCCGTGATGCGCGTGGTATCGATGCCGGTGTCGAAGCCGTACAGCGACTCCAGTGCCATCACGACCTCCTCGTAGGCGGCGTTGCCGGCGCGCTCACCGATGCCGTTGACCGAGACCTGCGCCTGCGTCGCGCCGGCCTCGAAGCCAGAGAGGGCGTTCGCCGATGCCAGCCCGAAGTCGTCGTGCGCGTGCACGTCCACGCTGGCGTCCGTGTGGTCGAGGATGATCTCGACTACGTCGGCGAAGGTACTCGGCGTCCCGACGCCGCAGGTGTCGGGGATATTGATCCAGTCCGTACCGGCCTCGCTGACTGCCTCCGTAATCTCGATTAAGAACGATTCCTCCGTCCGGGTCGCGTCCATCGGCGAGAACATGCACTCCACGCCCGCCTCCTTGACCCGTTCGACGCTGGCGACCGCACGCTCGACCGCGTCCTCGCGGCTCGCGTGCATACTGTCCTGCAGTTGGACATCGCTCGTCGAGACGAAGACGTGGACCATCTCGACGCCGCTGTCGAGTGCCGCTTCCACGTCACCGTCCACGACGCGCGCCAACCCGCAGGTCGTCCCGCTCGTGTGTTCCGCGATGTCGCGGACGGCCTCGAACTCCGCGTCGGAGTTGACCGGGAACCCAGCCTCGATGACGTGGGTCCCCATCTCGTCGAGTACCGCCGCTATCTCGCGCTTGTCCTCGTACGAGAAGGACGTGCGTGGCGACTGCTCGCCGTCGCGCAGCGTGGTGTCGAAAATCCGTGCCTCGTCGATGTCGGGGGTATTAGATACTGTGCCCGCGAAGAACTCGACCCGCCGACTCAGTCGACGTTACCTCTTGTGTCATAGCATCTCTACCCAGAGGGGTCACGGTATTTAATCGTTGTGTCGGCACAGTTGTTGCCGGCTCGGATAATATATTCAGCCGATTCCAGTGGTGTATATCCATTGAAACTGCCAAAACAATCATTTTATGCTCTGATATCTTTTGAACATTGTAAAATTCACCGCGGCATCTCGGGCGAGACGGCTCAGACGTGGCGCGTGGATTTTTGCCCGCCGGGGCTCCACGAGTAGCTATGAGCGAGTTCGAACTTGACCTACAGTCCGCGGAAGGGGATATGGACGTGCCCGATGAAGACAGCGTCGTGCTCGGGATTCTGGACGGCGAGACGCCCGACGCTGAGTGGATCGCGCTCGTCGAGGCCGGCAACACGCTCGTACTCGACATCGAGGGTGACCTCGCTGAGCTCGCGGCTGGCTTCGCCACCCAGATTACAGACCTTGGCGGTGAGCTGATGCATTTCCGCGGTTTTCTCGTCGTCTCCCCGCCCGGCCGCGACATCGACACTGACCGTCTCTAGCGATCCGGCCCGGCCGTCAGTTCCTCCACGTCCGCGCCGCAGTCGGCACACTCCAGCACGTAGCTGTCACCCTCCACGCGGTAGTCGCGGTCGGTTTCTGCACCGCAAACCGGACACTCCTCCGTGATGATGGCGTCGTCGGACGCCTTCGGTGCGCCCGCCGCGACGAGCCGACAGCCCGACTCGCCGGCGACTCCCTTCTGTGGCGCTCCCGCAGGGACGAAGAACACGTCTCCGGCTTCGACGACGTGGGTCTCATCGGGGGTCTCGACGCGGAGCGTCCCGTCGAGGACGTAGAACAACTCCTCGTGGTCAGGGTGGTGGTGGTAGCCCCACGGAATCCGTTCGCCCGCGTCTGCAACGATGACGTTGAAGCCGAACTCGCTCGCGCCGACGGCCTCGTCGATCTCCTTCTTGTGGCGGGTCGGATTCGGCGCGTCGGGCAGCGCATCGACGACAACGTGTTCGTACTCGTGATCAGTCATATCCGTACTGCGTCGGCCGGCGACAAAGCGTGTGGGGCTGTGGGGCTTATTAGCCCGCCGTCCCTCCTTCGAGATATGCCAATGAAGGGAGACGGTACGACAGAGCCGCGCCGAATCGACGAGAGCGGCGACGGGGTCGGCTGGATAGCTTATCCGGATGAGGGGATGCAACGCGCTTCACACGCGCTCGCGACCGATGCCGGAACGCTGCTTATCGATCCGGTCGACGCCGACGGTGTCTCCGACATCTACGCGGCGTATGGCGATGTCGGCGGCGTCGCTGTCCTGCTGGACCGCCACACCCGAGACGCAGAGACGTTCGCCGACCGCCACGATGTCCCAATCTACGCGCCGCCGTGGATGGATATCGACGGGAAACTGGACCGACCCGCTGAGCCGCTGACAGAGTTCCTTGCCGACACCGCCTACGACTGCATCGACCTCGATGTGCCGGTCTGGCAGGAGGCTGTCCTCACCGACGGCGAGACACTCGTCGTGCCCGAGGCGCTCGGGACGGTTGGCTACTTTTGTGCCGGCGACGAACCCATCGGTGTTCACCCGATGTTGCGGCTGTTTCCGCCGCGCGCGCTCCGCGAACACGATATTGAGCGCGTGCGCGTCGGCCACGGGGCGGGCATCGCTGCCGAGACGACGATGCTGATTCGCGACGCCATCGACAACGCTCGCCGCCGGCTGCCGAAGGCGTATGTCGGTGCGCTGCGCGATCTGCTGTGAGCCACCGTTATACCCACGGCGCACCTCCGTAGTCGTGTGCCGTATGTCACTCGCGGGCTGGCGACCGTCCTGTTGGAGATTGCCAGCGATCGCGACCCCAAGTCCGTCAAAGTCGCGCTCGTAACCCAGCCTGCCGGCGAGCTCGACGGTTCCGGGCTTGCCCCAGATCAGCCCGTCTTCACGGAGTTCTATTTCCCCGATACCGCTGGCTCCGTCGACGCCGTCTTCGGAATGGATCTCGGAACGCCCGACTCGGACGGACGATTCATCTCGCACCCAGACGGCCAGTTCGATGTGCTGATAACCGATGATTTCCACAGTGTCGTCTTCGTCGCCGTCCCGCCGTACGACCGCGACTCGCTGGCCGCGTTCGACCGTTCCGGGACAGAACTGCCGCTCACCGTGCTCGATATCGAGCCGGAGGAGACGCCCTTCGAGGGGTAGCTACCGCAGATACCCCAGGTCGTGGAGCTGGTCGGCGATCTCTTGGAACTCGGCTTCGGTCAGCTCGCCGCCCTGTTGGTGTTGAATGACGATGCTCCGGAGCAGGAAGCGAACGAGATCAGAGGTCGAGGAGAAGCTCGTCCCCTCGATAGTCTTATCGACGCGCTCGGCCAGGTCCTTCGGTATCGAAACCGTGGTGTAGTCGGTCATACGCCTACTCGTCGCTCCCGGCTGTTTTGCGTTTCGGCGACGGGTCGGAGTCGCGTTCAGTGTTGTCGTCCTGCTCTTCGGCCAGTCGCTTCACCAACTGCTCCATCCGACGGGTCTGCTCGCGGTTCGCGGTAATGATGACGTCCGACAGCACGCCGAAGACGAGCAGCTGGACGCCGAGGATGACGGCCGCGGCTCCGACGACGGTGAGCGCTTCGTGCGAGACGGGGGGCGTCCGGAGGAACCACTCAACGCCGACGTAACTGGCGATTACCAGTCCCGCAAGCAGCGAGACCGAGCCGACCGAGCCGAAATAAAAGAGTGGATTGCTCGTCTTCGCCAGCCGGTATAGCGTCGCGAAGATGCGCGCGCCATCGGCAATTGGGTGGAGATTCGTCTCCGAGCCTGCAGGGCGCGTCCGATACGTGATGGGGACGACCTCGACGGTCGTGCCGTGTTTGACTGCCTCGACGGAGAGTTCGGTTTCGATGCCGAAGCCATCTGCAGAGAGGGTGTACCGCTGGAACGACTGTCGAGTAAACGCCCGATATCCTGAGAGGATATCGCCCAGCCGCTCCCCGTGGATGACGCTAAAGACGCGGTTCGCCAGCCGATTCCCCAGCCTGTTGAGCCGCGTCATCGCGTCCGGCTCCAGATTTGCGAACCGGTTCCCGATGACGTGGTCGGCTCGGCCCGCCTGAATCGGGTCTAGCATCTGTTCGGCGTCGGCAGGGTCGTAGGTGCCGTCGGCGTCTGCCATCAGCACTACGGGGCGGCGAATTTCTTCGTTGACGGCCTGTCGTATCGCCTGTCCCTTGCCGTGGCCGCGCTGTTCGACCACGCGTGCGCCCGCTGCCCGTGCTCGTGCTCGCGTGTCGTCCTCTGAGCCACCGTCGACGACGAGTATCTCGTCGAAGCCAACGTCACGAAAGTCGGCCACGACGGCGCCGACGGTCTCCGCCTCGTTCATCGCCGGTAGGAGGACGCAGACCTCGGCCGAATCCATACGCCGAGGTGGTCCCCCCGGCTGTGAAAAGCTTCCGACAGGCGGTTACGGGTCGATTCGGACCCGCTCCCGCGCGTCCGTGACCGCCGCGCGCATCCCCTCTTCGAAGGCGGCTTCTCCGTACTGTTCGGCTCCTGTCGGCGATCTCCTCGGCGTCCCAGTTCGACACCCGACGCGAGCAGTCGGTCGAGCGCGTCGTCGAGCTGCTCGCTCCCACGCTCGTACAACAGCCCGTTCTCGCCGTCGCAAATCTGATAGCGCGTGTAGCCGTCGCGCACGCCGACGACCGGCGTTCCGCTCGCCAGCGCCTCCACCGGAACGATGCCGAAATCCTCGTTGCGGGCGGCGAAGACGAACCCTCGCGCTCGCGCAAGCAAATCGCGCTTTTCCGACTCGGAGAGGAATCCCCGGAACTCGACGTTGTCGGTCGCCATCGCCTGCAGTCGGTCGGCTTCGGGACCGTCGCCACCGACGACGAGTCGGTCGTCACGGTCGGCGAACGCGCGCACGATTTCGTCGATGCGCTTCGACTCGTCCAGCCGCGAGAAGGTCAAAAAGAACGGCTCACGCTCGTCGTGTGGACGCACGTCGTAGCTGTCGACCGGAACCGGTGGGTAGACGACGCGCACGTCGTCGATACCCCAGTAGCGACGCACCCGGCGCGCGATGAGCTCGGAGTTGGCGACGTACACGTCGGGATACGCGAGGTTTTGCGCGTAGAGGACGCGCGTCGCGAACGCGTATGCCCGGACGAGCGGGTCATCTCCCTTGTCGGGAAAGCGATCGTAGGCGGCGCGTGGAGTCGAGTGGACGTACTTGACGATTGGCTGGTCGTCAGGCGGGACGTACCAGCCCGGTTCGTTCCCGCTCTGGACGAGCACGTCGTACTCGTGAAGCTCAGGGACGTGCTGGAACGCCCAGACGTAGAAGGCGTCGCGCACGAACGGCGACCGCTTCCAGCGCGCGAGCAGCGACTCGTCGAACAGGCTCACGTGCTCGGTGTCGGTGTCGGGAACGGCGTCGTCGTCGCCGAAGCCGTAGTACAGCGGCGCGTCGAACGTCTCCGCGAGCCGTTCGGCGACCACCTCGCCGCCGCCGTGTGCGAGATAGTTGCCGTGGACGACGGCGATATCGGTCATACCGGCACCTCTCGGTGTCGGCCCTTATTATTTGTCTCCGGAGCCGACCCCTCGCCAGTGATAGTAGCCGTACAGATAGCCGAATCCCGTCACGAGCGTCAACACGAGCAGCATTACGAACTGCTGAAGCTTCGCGCTCGTCGGGTTCGAGACCAGCCCGCGAACGCGCTCGGGGAGGTACTCGCGCACGAGTCGGCCGAGGAATGCCGTCTCGTCGCTGCTCGATTCGGGAACGAATCGGGCCATTCCGCGCTTCGAGACGCCCTGCCAGAAGGCGCGCTTCAGCAGCCACACCGGGTCCGTCCGGTAGTCGTAGATTCTGTGCTCGACGACTGCGTCGGGGACGTACCAGACACCCTCCCCGAACTCGTCGGCAAGCCGGATACACAGCTCCGTCTCGCCGCCCTGCATCTGTTTGTCACCTTTCCGGCCGCCGACGGTCGGCTCGAAGCCGCCGAGCGCGTCGAACGTCTCAGCTCGGAACGAGAGGTTCGACCCCATTCCGTTGCGAATCTCGCCCGCCTGCTCGCGGTCGCCGTCGGGACCGAATCCCTTGTGAGCCGCGCCGATGAGGAAGTAGAACTCCTCGGGCAGAAACGACGGCTTTCCGGCTACCCATCGGGGAACCATCTGGCCCCCCGTGGCGCGGCGGTCGTGGGCTTCGTGGGCGGCGACGAGTCGGTCGAGCCAGTCGGGGGCGGCGACGGCGTCGTCGTCGATGAACGCGACGATATCGCCCGTTGCGACCGCCGCACCGCGGTTACGGGCGACGAGCAACCCCTGATTCTCGTCGAGACTCGTCACGCGAACGTCGGGGTGATCGCCGTAGTCGCGATCCATTAGCGCCGTCACCCGGGCGGAGCCGTCGGAGACGAGCACGACCTCTACATCGTCGTACGTGCCTGCGAGCACCGAGTCGGCGGCCGCGCGAAGGTCGGGGTAGCGATCCGGTTCGTGGGTGCAAACCACGACTGACACCTGCATAGGATCACTCTCCCGTCGACCGGTATGTGTCTTGTCTCTCATCGTGGATATGAGAAGGCTTATTGGTGTTTTCGAGGACTTCGTAGCAATGAGTGACTCCGCCGAAACTCGCGAGCAGTCGGTGTTCGACCGGCTCCGCGAGGTGTATCATATCCCGCTGTTGGCACTCGCCGTGCTGTTCGCGGCGTGGGTGCGAACGCGCGGGTGGCAGCAGTACGTCACCGACGACGGCGTCCTGTTCGCCGCCAATGACCCGTGGTATCATTACCGTGCCGTCCAGTACACCGTCGAACACTGGCCGTTCACCCTTGGATTTGATCCGTGGACCGGTTACCCCGAAGGGATCGCGGTCGGTCAGTTCGGCACGCTGTTCGACCAGATAATCGCGACCGTCGCGCTCGTCGTCGGGCTCGGAAGCCCGAGTGAACACACCGTCCAGCTGGTTCACCTGTTCGCGCCGGTCGTCTTCGGCGCGCTCGCGCTGCTTCCCATCTACGTCTTCACGCGTGGCCTCTCCAACCGCACTGGCGGGCTCGTCGCCGTGCTCTTCTCGTCGCTCGTGTCGGGTGCGTTCCTCCAGCGCGGGCTCGTCGGGAGCTCCGACCACCACATCGCCGAGGTGTTCTTCTTCGCCGTCGCCGCCGCGACGGTTGCCGCCGCGCTCCGTGTCGCAATGGCCGAGAAACCAGTCTTTGAGCTGCTCATCCAGCGGGAGTTCGACGCGCTCCGTCGCCCGCTCGTGTGGGGTGGCCTCTCCGGGATCGCGCTCGCGCTGTACGTCTGGACGTGGCCGCCGGCGGTCTTCTTCGTCGGCCTGCTCGGCATCTTCTTCGCGCTGGCCGCCTCGCTGTATCAGGCTCGCGGTGTCAGTCCCGACCACGTCCTCTTCGTCGGTGCGGTCATGGGCGTCGTTTTCGCCTTCCTCACGCTCGTTACGATCGACGTGTTCACGATCGACGCGGTGAAGCTCTCGCTGCTCCAGCCACTCCTCGGCGTCGGACTCGCCGCGGGTTGTGGCTTCCTCGCTGCGCTCGCTCGCGTCTGGGACGACCGCGACATCGACGTGCGGCTCTACCCGCTCGGCGTGCTCGGCGTCGCCGTCGTCGGGCTTGGCGCGTTCGCGCTCGTGCTTCCCGAGACGTTCGACTACTTCGTCGGGCAGGTGTCGCGAATCTTCGGCTACACCGCGACCCAGGAGTCACGAACCGTACAAGAGGCACAGCCGATTCCCCTCGGTGATGTCGGTTCGCGCTTCTACCGAAGCTTCGGATTCGGCTTCCTCGTCGCTATCGTCGGCGCGCTCGTGGCGCTCTATCGACTGCTCACTAACGACGAGCCACGCGTCGATCTGCTGCTCGTACTCGTGCTGTTCGTCGGAATGTTCCTGGCCGCAATCACCCAACAGCGGTTTGGCTACTACTTCGCGGTGCCGGTCGCCGCGCTCACTGGCTACGCCGCCGCGTTCACGTTCGATCTCGTCGACGTGCGCGAGACGCTCGCGGAGATTGAGCGACCGACCGGCTACCAGGTGATGACTGTGCTGACGGTGCTCCTCATCGTCACCGCTCCACTCGCTGTCGGAACGATCTCCCAGCAGACCCAAGCTGGAACGCAACGGTACAACGCGGTCGACGTTGCGCAGGCATCTGCCAACCCCGGCGAGGTGACCCGCTGGGCGGGCACACTCGACTGGATGAGCGAGAACACGCCCGAACTCGGCGCGTACGGTGATGGGACGCCGAGCGACCTGCCGTATCTCGGCAGCTACGACCGCACTGACGACTACCAGTACGCCGAGGGCGAGTATGGTACGCTCGCCTGGTGGGACTACGGTCACTGGATCACCGTCCTCGGTGAACGGATTCCGAACGCGAACCCGTTCCAGCAGAACGCCGACTACGCCGCGAACGTCCTGCTCGCACCGGACGAACAGACGGCGATCAATCTGCTCAACAACGGCAACGGTGAGGAGACTCGCTACGTTATGGTCGACTACCAGCTCGGGATGCCCGGCACGCGCAAGTACAGTGCGCCGACCGCGTTCTCCGGCTACGACGTGAACGCGACGGAGCTCCAGCGATACATCTACACCGCATCGTCCATCGAGCAAGTCATTCAACAGCAGGACAACAGCCTCGCCCGTACGCTCACGCTGTTGAGCTCACAGCGCGGCCTACGAGAGTCTCCGTGTCCGCCTGTATCAGGCCCACGGCAGCCGAATGTCGCCGGTCAATGCCGACGGGAGCGTCACCGTCTACGACTGGGAGCTGAACCGTGGTATCCCGGTCGCCTCACAGGGGAACCTCACCCGCCAGTTCGCCAATATGAGCGCTGCACAGGAGTTCGTCGAATCCGACGGGACGGCCCAGATTGGCGGCGTCCCGGGCACGCCGACAGAGTCAGTCCCGGCGCTCGAACGGTTCCGGCTCGTCCACGCGAGCAACGAATCGTCCGCGCGTGACCCACGACGCGCCGCGGTCAAGACGTTCGAACGCGTCCCCGGCGCGGAGGTCACGGTCGAAGGACCGGCCAACACGACCGTCACCGCCCGCGTCCAGATGAATATGACCAGCCGCGATCGCCGTACGCCGACGATCGTTAACGGCCGTCTCCAGTACACCAGCACCGGTGAGCCGGAGACGTTCGTCTACGAACAGCAGGCGACGACCAACGCGAACGGTGAGGCGACGTTCCGGCTTCCGTACTCGACGACCGGCTACGAGGAGTACGGCGTCGATGCGGGGTATACGAATGTCAGCGTCCGCGCGGCCGGACCGTACCAGTTCACGACGCCGGCCGAGACGGACGAGCAGACGCTCGTGACCGATCGCTACAACGCGACCGCCCACGTCACTGAAGGGCAGGTGCTCGGTGAGGAGAGCGGCTCGACGGTCACCCTCGAACGGACGATTCTCGACGAGCCGGAAGGCGCACAGGAGACGAACACGACCGAGATGATTCGCGAGCCGTCGACACTCGCACTGGAACTGTAGATGGACGTACGTGCCCGCACCGATGAAGCCGGTGGCGTTCGGGCGCTCGTCGTCATCTACCTGAAGGGTATCTGTATGGGAACTGCCGACGCCGTCCCTGGCGTCTCTGGCGGTACTATCGCGCTTATCGTCGGTATCTACGAGCGACTCATCGGTGCGCTGACCGCACTCTCGCCGCGCGTTCTCGCCGACGTTCGCCGACTTCACACACAGACGGGTCGCCGAGCGGTCGCCCGCCGACTCGTCGCGATGGACGTGCCGTTTCTCGTGGCGCTCGGGCTCGGCGTTGTGACCGCTGTGCTCGTTATGTCCGGGATTATGCACACCGCGGTCACCGGCTACCCGGTCGTGACGTACGCCTTCTTCTTCGGGCTTATCGGCGCGAGTGCGGTCGTGTTGCGACACGAACTGTGGCTCACTGCACCACGCGGTGTGCTCGCGGCCGTCGTCGGCTTCGCGCTCGCGTTCGCCGTTTCTGGGGAAGCGACCGTTGCGGCGACGGACCCGACGCTCCCGTTCGTCTTTTTCGCGGGTGCGCTCGCAGTCTCTGCGATGTTACTCCCGGGCGTCTCAGGGTCATTCATCCTCGTCCTGCTGGGGCTGTACGAGTATATGACTGAGATTCCGGGGCAGTTTTTCGACCTGCTGCTCGGCGCGAGTATTGAGGGGACGACGCTGGTCGCAACTGGGATTGTCGTCACCGTCTTCGTCACCGGGGCGCTGATCGGACTGCTCACCATCTCACACGCCGTCAGATACGCGCTCACGACACACCGGCGGGCGACACTCACCTTCCTCGTTGCGCTCATCATCGGTGCACTCCGCGTTCCTGTCGTCCGTGTTGCCGACAACGTCACAGGATGGACGCCTGGAACCGCTGGAGCCGTCCTTGTGGCCGCGGCGGTCGGCGCGCTACTCGTCGGTGGACTCAGCTACGTGACCGACGATCTCGCTGTCTGACCGGGAGAGCTTAGTTGCGGGCGAAGCCACGGCGAGTATGGTTGTTCGCACGTTCGACGGAACGGAGCCACAGATTCACGAGGATGCGCACGTAGACGAGACGGCAGTCGTTATCGGCGACGTGACGCTCGAAGCCGACGCCTCCGTCTGGCCGAACGCCGTACTTCGCGGTGACCACGGTACAATCCTGCTCCGTGAGGGCGCGAACGTGCAGGACGGTGCAGTCTGTCACGAGGGCGCGACTATCGGTTCCCACGCCACCGTCGGACACAACGCCATCGTCCACGCGGCGACGGTTGAACGGCGCGCCCTCGTCGGGATGGGGGCGACCGTCCTCGACGGGGCCGTCGTCGGCGAGGAAGCGATGGTCGCCGCGAACGCGCTCGTCCGACAGGGGACCGCCGTTTCCGAGCGAACGCTGGTCGCGGGCGTTCCGGCGGATGTCGTCCGCGAGTACGAGGAGTCGCCGTGGGCGGCCGCCGGTGATCGCTACGTCGAGCTGGCGGCGCGTCACGCGGCGACGAGCGAACGTGTCGATTCCCCATAATACTTTAGCCTCGGCAACGGGCAAGAGAGTATGACTATCCTCGCAGCAGTCGACGGTGACTACGACGAAGACGAGGTCCTCCGCACAGGATTCGATCTCGCGAACGCGTACGATGAACCGCTGCTCGCCCTACACGTTATGCCGAACGCCGAGTTCGCCGACCGGCAGGACTCGACGCCCGAATACTACTTGGACGACGCCGAAGAGGCGGGTCGAAACCTCGCACGGCAGGTCACGCGCGGCACGCTCGGCGGCGTCGGTGACACGCAGTTCCGCGGTGAGGTCGGCCCGGTCGCTGAGACCATCATCGACGTGGCTCACGATGTCGACGCGCGATATCTCGTCATCGGCGGACGTAAGCGCTCACCGGTCGGAAAGGCGCTGTTCGGCTCGAAGACGCAGACGCTCCTGATAGATGCGGATCGCCCTGTCGTCTCGCTGATGCGCGACGACGAGGATTAACGCGCGTACAGCAGCGTCCGTTCGCCTCGCCGCTCGAGATGCACTGCACGCTCTGTTTGAGCCGCGTACGCCTCGATCCGACTCTGTGAGAGTTCCGTCACGTCGATACCATCTGTACCGACGAGCCACGCTGCCGGTGGCAGTGACGCCCCCTTGCTACTCGACATACGAGCGACTGCGCACGACATCATAGTTAACGTCAGCCTACCGCGGAGTGAAACTGAAAGTAAAGCTCAGGCGGTCTCTCGGATGGGATTGTGTGTACCGTTGATATCCCACTCGTGGATGCAGGTGGGCGAGCCCGTTTCGCCGGTAATGACCCAGTTTTCACGCTCGCTGTCCCACTGGTCGTGGCGGCCGCACCGTTCACACACCCGCTCGGTCGGCGGCACGAGTTCGATGCCCATACGTAATTTCGGCTCGCGTACTGCTTCAACCCTGCGGCATGTCGGGGACCCTATACCGCGTCAAGCCATAGCGCGTGTCAATGCGACGACGACGGCTGTTGGCGACCGTCGGTGCTGGCCTCACGGTCGGCATCGCCGGCTGTACCACCGACGATGGCTCCTCGACGCCGACCGTCTTTCAGTACTCGCTTCCCGCCTTCGACGACGGCACGATCCCGCCTCGTTACACCTGCGACGGTGCGGGCGTCTCGCCACGTGTTGTGATCGATCGCACCCCGCCAGAGACCACCTCGTTCGCGCTCAAATTCACCTATCCGAACGATATCGGCTCGCAGCTAACGCTGTGGACGGCGTGGAATATCCCACCAACGCTCGGTGCGATTCCGGCGAACGTACCAGCGACGGGTCGTCCCGATGCGCTCGACGGTGGTGTACAGGGAGCGAACGAACGGGGCGAAATTGGGTATCTACCGGTATGTCCGCCGCCGGGCGAATCGTACGAGCAGTGGTTCACGCTGTACGCCTGTCGCCGCGACATCGAGTTGGAGCCCGGCGCATCGCGTGACGCACTCGAAGAGGAGTTGGAGTCGGCGACGCTCGTCTCGAAACTGACCGTGGCGAGCTACCAGCGACAGTAAACTACTCGAAATCGGGGAGGTCATCCGGTGGCTCGAAGGAGGACTCCCAGTCGATATACTCCGATTTTAACACGTCACAGACCAGCTGTCCGAACTCCGTCAGACCGGCGTTGATGCGCGAGACGCGCGACCACGACTCGAGGTCGGGATGAAGTTCGCGCTCTTTCCAGTCTTGGGGGATACCTGGCGCGTGGTAGCCGACGCGGTCGGCGAAGTCGTCCCAAAAAAAGTCGAACTGTTCGGCCAATCCGAGGTCGCGGACGATAGCCCAGTCCGTCCCCTCGACGGGCGTGCTCGCCGCCCACTGCTCGAAGGCGTCCGTCCACGCCCCCTCGTGGAGAAGCTCCTGTAGCTCCTCGCGGCGGTACTCGTCGCTCTGCGGGTCGGCATCCTCGTAGCCGCCGGCGTCCTGTCCGACGGCGAGTTCGGGAACCGGCGGTGGAGATACGTTCAGAGTCATACCCGGCGTTGCGCCCCCGCGGACTAAACCCACCCGGATGTTTCACTCGCCGTCCCCGGTCGCTGTGTCGTGGTGACCGTCCTCGTCGCCCCCAACGACTGGCCGGTGGCCGACCGCACCTCCGAGCCGGCTTGCGACAGTACCCCGAGTCCGGGACGTGATGTGAGGTCTCCCGCCTCAGCGAGAGGGGATTCCGCATACAGGAGTCTGTCGCATCACTCCGTGAGCTTGTCAGAGATGTTCGATAGCTGCTCGCGGCGTTGGTTCAACGCGCGCTCACGTAGCGCCTCCTCGTTCGCCGTCTCGCAGACGAGCTCCGGAACGGTCGTCGGCGACCCGTCCTCGTCGAGCGCGACGAACGTCAGGAACGAGGTGGTGGTAGCGCGTGACTCGCCGATACGCGGGTCCTCGGCGCGCACGTCTACCCGAACGTCGATGCTCGTCTCGCCGGCGTTGAACACGTATCCCTCGATGACGGCCACCTCCCCGAGATCGATGGGCGAGAGGAAATCCACGTGATCGATGGAGGCGGTGACGCACTGATTACCGGCAAAGCGCATCGCTGCGATCGCACCGCAGATATCCATCCAGTGGAGCACCGCGCCGCCGAGTGCACGGCCGAGGTTGTTCGTATCGTCCGGCAACAGTAGCTCCGTCATCTCGGTAAACGAGTCAGTAAGTCGCGCGTCGTCCATACCGATGCGTCGGTCCTGCCTGGAAAGGTGGTTGCGGTTTTCTCGCCCCCTCCTCCTCTTGATCCGTGGTCCGACCCCGACAGCTACAAACCTCGATCAGCGACCCGACCCCGACAGCTACAAACGCCCGGCGGCGAACAGTGAGCCAATGAGCGAGGAGCCGCCCTCAAAAGAGGGCGAGGTGCGTCTGGTCGGAACCGCCCACGTCTCCGCCGACAGCGTCGAGGAGGTCGAACACGTCATCGAAACGGAGCGACCGGACGTGGTGGCCGTCGAACTCGACGACGGCCGCTACCGACAGATGAAGGGCGACGCCCCGGACGATCTCGATGCCTCCGACCTCCTCCGTGGCAACACCGTCTTCCAGTTCCTCGCCTACTGGCTCCTCTCGTACGTCCAGGCACAGCTCGGGGACGAGTTCGATATCCAGCCCGGCGCAGATATGCTCGCCGGCGTCGAGACCGCAGAGCGACTCGGTATCGACGTGGCGCTCGTCGATCGCGATATCCAGATGACCGTCCAGCGGTTCTGGGCACGGCTGTCGAGTCTGGAGAAGCTGAAGCTCGTCGGCTCGCTCGCGCTCGGCGCTGGCGACCCCGTCGCCGTCGGGCTCGGACTCGGTGGCGTCGCCGGCTTTATGCTCGCGCTTCCCATCGTCGCGTTCGTCGGACCGGTGATCGCGCCTGCGAGTCTCGCAGTTCCGCTGGTGGTAATTCTCGCTGTCGACTTCCTGCTCGTCACCGTCATCCTCGGCGGGGCGATCGGACTGGCGCTCGTCGCGCTGTTCATCCTCACCGCGCCCGCCGAGGACGAACTCGATGAGTTCGATATGTCGGAACTCACGGATACGGATGTCGTGTCGGCGATGATGGAGGAGTTCCGGCAGTTCTCTCCCGGCGGCGCAGAGGCGCTCATCGACGAGCGTGACGCCTTCATCGCCCACCGACTTGTCGCGCTCCGCGAGTCGGGCAAGCACGTCGTCGCTGTCGTCGGAGCGGGCCACCGCGAGGGCATCCAGTCGTATCTCGACAGTCCGGAGACGCTCCCGCCACACGACTCGCTCGTCGGCAGACAGCAGTCCGGCTTCTCGGTGTACAAGCTGTTCGGCTATCTGTTCACGCTGGGCTTTCTCGCCTTCTTCGTCCTGCTCGTCATCGCGATGATAACCGGCGTCGAAGGGGCCTCAGGTGGCTTCCTGCTACGCGTCTTCGGCGCGTGGTTCCTCGTCAACGCCGTCTTCGCGGCCCTCCTCGCAAAGCTCGCCGGCGCACACTGGACCTCTGCGGCGACGGGCGGAGCGGTCGCGTGGCTCACCTCGATCAATCCGCTGCTCGCACCCGGCTGGTTCGCCGGCTACGTCGAGCTTCGGTATCTGGACGTGAACGTGAGCGACATCTCGACGCTGAACGAACTCGCGAAAAACGAAGCGCTGCCGATTCGGACGCTCCTGAACGAGATGCGACAGGTGCCGCTGTTCCGACTCATCGCTATCGTGGCGCTGACGAACATCGGCTCGTTCATCGGCACTATCGTCTTCGGCACCGTCTTCATCCGATTCCTCTTCGCCGATATCGGTGGCCCGGGTGGGGTGATTCGGTTGATGCGACAGGCCGTCCAGAACAGCATCGATATTATTATCGGCCTGTTATGAACGTCCGATTCCACCCCGGTGAACGGCGCGACATCCTCGCGGCGTGGGCGCTCCTCTCGCTCGCGTTTACCTTCTTCATCATTCGCGTGGGGCCGTACACCATCATCCCGCGTCCAACCGTGCCGACCGCGTATCTGGGTGCGGTATTTCTCTCGACGCTCGTGACCGTCGGTGTCGGCTTCCTACTGCACGAACTCGCACACAAGCTCACGGCGGTCCGGTTCGGGCAGGACGCCGTCTTCCGAGCCGACTACACGATGCTCGGACTCGCCGTCTTCGGCGGACTGGCGGGCTTTATTTTCGCCGCGCCCGGTGCGGTCCATCACCGCGGCTACATCACGCCGCGCGAGCACGGCCTCATCGCGGTCGCTGGGCCCGCGGTCAACGTCGCGCTCGTTCTGCTGTTCGCGCCGCTCCTGCTCGTGGACGGATTCATCGGCGCGACGGGACAGCTTGGCGTCACGATCAACGGACTGCTGGCTGGCTTCAATATGATTCCGTTCGGTCCGCTCGACGGCGCGACCGTGCGCCAGCAATGGGGAACTGTCGCCTTCGTGGCGACGTTTCTCGTCTGTGCCGGCACCGCGATCGTGACCCTGCTGTTCGTCGGCTTTCCCTTCTGACCGGCGACCGCAATCACTTTGCGCCGGTCGTGACGACTGACGGTATGACCGACGAAGAGGAACTCACGTACGCGGAGTCGGGGGTTGATATCGAGGCGAGCGAGGCGGCGACGGCCGCGCTGGTCGGTGCCATCGGCGAGTTCGAGGGCGACTACGCCGGGATGGTCCCGATCGGCGACGACCGGTACCTCGCGCTCGCAACCGACGGCGTCGGGACGAAGCTCCTCGTGGCAGAGGCGCTCGACGACTACTCGACGGTCGGCATCGACTGTATCGCGATGAACGTGAACGACCTCGCAGCGGCCGGCGTCACGCCCGTCGCGTTTGTCGACTATCTCGCCGTCGACGAGCCGGACGAGCGGTTCACACAGCAGGTGGGCGAGGGACTGAAAGAAGGCGCACAGCAGGCAGATATTGCGCTTATCGGCGGGGAGACGGCAGTGATGCCCGAGGTCGTGAAAGGGTTGGACCTCGCCGGGACGTGTGCCGGACTCGCGGCCGAGTCAGAGGTGTTCGACGGCGAAGCGCAGGTCGGGGACACCCTCGTCGGCTGGAAGTCGTCGGGTATCCACTCGAACGGGCTGACGCTCGCTCGCGCGGCCGCGACCCGAGAGGGCGGCAGCTACGACGACCCGTTCCCGTACGACGGCTACGACACCGTCGGCGAGGCGTTGCTCGAGCCGACGCGCATCTACACCGATCTCCTCCCTTCGCTGCACGACGCCGAGACACACGCCTGTGCCCATATCACCGGCGGCGGTTGGAGCAACCTCTCCCGGATGGGCCAGTTCGAGTACGACGTGGCCGACCCGTTCGATCCGCAGTCGGTATTCCAGTTCGTCCAGGAGCGCGGCAACGTGAGTGACGCAGAGATGCACCGCACGTTCAATATGGGCACAGGATTCGTCGCGGCGTTGCCTCAGGACGACGCCGAACAAGTCGCTGACGCCACCGACGGCCGCGTTATCGGGACCGTGCGCGAGGGAGACGGCGTCGAGGTGCGCGGGCTATCGCTGTAGGGAGCATTTTGTGGCGGGAGATCGAACGGACGGTATGGCTATCGCTGACACGACAGAGACAGAAACCGAGCAGAACCTCTTCATCACGGTTTCGGGGTCCCCAGGATCGGGCGTGACCACGCTGTGTCGCGGGCTCGCGGACGCCCTCGGTTGCGGCTACGTCTCCGGCGGCGAACTGTTCCGTGAGATCGCCGAGGAGCGCGGGCTCAGCCTCTCACAGCTCACCGCACAGGCCGGCGAATCCGAGGAACTCGACCGCGCGCTCGACCGCCGGCTCCGAACCATCGCCGAGACGTGGGGGACTGCCAACAAGGGATTTATCCTCGAATCTCGGCTCGCGGGCTGGCTCGCCGGCAACCGCGCCGACCTGCGCATCTGGCTCGACGCGCCCGAGGAGGTTCGACTCCAGCGAACCGAGGACCGCGAGGAGATGGCCGCTGAGATGCAGGTTCGTGAGGTAGTCGACGCCGCGCGCTATGAGTCATACTACGGTATCGATATCGAGGACCGCTCTATCTACGATCTCGCGCTCAACAGCGCGCGCTGGGGCGAGTCGGCACTCCTCGGGCTCGTGTTGAACGCCATCCGCGAGTACGATCCCGTCGCCGACGAGGGAGAGTTCGTCGTTCCGGATTTCGACCCCTAAGAGAGCCGCGAGGCCACGTCAGCCTCGGTGATGATGCCGACCGCCTCACCGCTTTCCGTCACCATCACGGCCTTGTAGTATTCGAGGAGATGTCGCACTTCGTCGATGCTGGCGTCGGCTGCGACGGTCGGGAACGACTCGCTCATATGCTCGGAGACGGGCTGTTCGCGGGCGTCCTCGCCGAGACCGACGAGATCCGACTCTGAGATGGAGCCGACGGGCCGTTCGTGTTCGAGGACGGGCAGCTGCGAGTAGGCGTCGGCATCCATCACGCGGGCGGCCTCCCGGACGGAGTCGTCGGGTGAAATGCTGATTATCTCCTCGTGCATCAGATCGCGCGCCTTCAGGACGTTTCCCTCTGCTTCCTCGAGTGCGGTGACGATGCGTCGCAGCGTCGAGAGCCGCGGGTCAACGTCGCCCCCCTCGATGCGCGCAATGAGTGGCTGTGACACCTCTGCACGGTCTGCAAGCTCGCTCTGGGTCAGTTCCAGCGATTTCCGCTTCTCGCGGAGATCCGCAGGCGTCGGTAGCTCCATACGACTAATGAGTGATGGTTATTATTAAAAACTACGGGTAATCTTATGCGTCCTGCTCCTCCTGTGCGTCCATCTCCATCGTGTCGATGACCTTCAGGGGTACATCGCGGAGTGCGCCGCCGACTTCCTTCTTTGCGACGCGCTGGCCGTGCTGTTCGGATTCGACGTTGAACACTTTTATCTCCATCTGCAGGCCGACGAGTGCGGTGTCGGCGGCAACGAAAACGGAATCGAACGGTTCGCCACAGGCGGGACACGGAGTCGCGCCGATGCCGACCTCGACGTAGTCCATATCTGCCTGATTAAGTCGCTTGCCAGCCTCGCTGACCGCGACGCCGATAGCGTCGTCGACCTCCTGCACATCTCGAACCAACCACGCGGCTTCCATCGCGACCAGATAATCTGTCATACCACCTCTCTCTCGCCGGCGAACTTGACAGTACGGAATCCGTCGCCGCGCACGTTCGCTCGTGGATTCACGTAACTTATGAGAATCTCTCCGGCAACGACTGGTAAACACACGCCCGAACCGGCACGTCTCTCCCCCGGCTGACAGAGTAGCACCTGTATGTGTTAACCGCACGACTACGGTCCGACTGGGTTGTCTCTCTCGGCGACGCTTCGAGGAAAGCTTATATACATCAATTACATCGCCATCGAGTATCCCCTATGGGACGACTCACTCGACTCGCGATGCTGTTCGCCTATCAACTGACCGTCGTCGCCGGGCTGGCGTTTATGCCCGTCGCGCTGCTCGCAAAGCGATTCGGACTGCCGACGCCGTCCGGCCAACTGTTCGCGAGTATGAGCGACCGGCTCTCGTGAGCGGCCGAAGGGTGGCGTTTATGAGTCCGCCGACCGAATAACCGGTAATGCGTCACGAGGATTCTTTCGACGAACTCGACGAACTCAACGGGCTCGATAGCCCGCGACAGCTCGACACCGGTTTCGATCTCGACCCAGATTTCGATCCCTACGAGCCGGAGGTAGGTGAACTGCCCGAGAGTGACGTGACCGAGGGAGACCTCGACAATGTCAACAAGACCGGCACGACCACGATCGGCCTGACGACGCCCGACGGTGTTGTGATGGCGACGGATATGCGCGCCTCTCTCGGTGGGCGCTTCGTCTCCAACAAGGACGTTCAGAAGGTCGAGGAAGTCCATCCGAGGGCGGCGCTCACGATGGCTGGCTCCGTCGGCGGCGCACAGTCGTTCATCGACACCATCCGCGCCGAGTCGAGCCTCTACGAGACGCGCCGCGGCTCCGAGATGAGTATGCAGGCGCTCTCGACGCTGTGCGGGAACTTCCTGCGCGGCGGACCGTTCTTCATGGTCTCGCCCATCCTCGGGGGCGTCGACGCCGAGGGGAGCCACGTCTTCTCGCTCGATCCCGCCGGCGGCGTTATGCGCGACAACTACACCGTCACCGGCTCCGGGATGCAGCTCGCGTACGGTGTGCTCGAAGGCGAGTACACGGACGACCTGACGCTCGACGAGGCGCGCACCGTTGCCGCCCGCGGTATCAAGTCCGCCGTCGAGCGCGACACCGGCTCCGGAAACGGTATCTACCTCGCGGAGATCACCGACGACGGCGTGGCCATTGAGGGCCACAAGCAGTTCGACGACCTCGTCTGATGGTCCACCACGACGGCACGACTGCCCGCTGGCTCGGCTACGCTACTCTCCGGCTCGCGGGCGACGATGTCGTCGTCTACTGTGACCCTGGCCGATACGGCGTTCTCGACGGTATCGAGCCGAACGACGGTGACGTAATCTGTATCACTCACGCACACCACTACGACAGCGACGCCATTCGGAAGGTCGCGAATGACGACGCCACGCTGGTGATTTTCGAGGGTATCGACACGAACCGTATCGACCGCGATGTGGAGCGCCCCGCCGACCTCCCGTACGAAGTCCGGTGGGTTGACAGCGAGACGGATATCGCCGTCGGCTCCGCCACCGGCGACCGACAGGACGGTCCCCGTCCAGGCGAGGTGTTCGTCCGGACCGTCCCCGCGTACAACGACCGTGACGGCGACGTACCGCACCCAGAGGGTCGCGGCTGTGGCTACCACCTTACGCTCCCAAGCGTTTGGAGTCGCGACGTGACCGTCTTCTGGCCCGGCGATACGGACGTGCTCGACGGTCACGCCGCGCTCGACGTATCGCTCTTCTGCCCGCCCATCGGTGGCGGGCCGACGATGGACCGCCACGAGGCGGCTGCACTCGCCGAGCGTCTCGACCCGAATCTCGTCCTGCCGATTCACTACGACACGCTCGAGATACTCGAAACGGACGCCGACGCGTTCGCTGCGGACGTGGCCGGTCGTGGTGTTCCGGTCGTTCTTGACGAGCCAGACAGGTAAGCTAGCGCCGCGCCGGGTGGTCGTCGGGGAGTCGCGGCCCGCCACCGGTGACGCGCTCACGGAGCGTCTCGCCGTCAGGTGTGCCGAGTAGACCCCGCTCGCGCAGTTCGGGAACGACGAAGGAGACGAAGTCCTCGAGCGAGTCTGGGCGAGCGACCTCCTTCACGTTGAATCCCGCGATCGGAAGCTCGCGGTACCACGCTTCCAGTTCGTCAGCCACCTGTTCCGGTGTCCCGACGACGACAGGCGAGGTGGAGCCGAGTCCAGCGAAGCGAGCCATCTCCGCGACGGTCCAGTCGCGGTCCGGATCGGCCTTCGTGAAGGCGTTGACGGCCCCTTGCATCGCCTCCGTCTCGATGTGCTCGATCCGTTGGTCGGGATCGAGCGCGGAGAGATCCATATCCATAAATCCAGATAACAACGCGAGCACGGCGTCCACGTCAATCATGTCGCGGTAGTGCTCGTGTTTTGCCTCAGCAAGCGCCTCGGTTTCGCCGACGATGGTAACGATGCCGGGATAGAAGCCGATACTGTCGGCGTCACGGCCGTGCCCTCCAGCGCGTTCGCGCATATCTTCGACGTAGTTACGGACGCCCTCCTTCGTCGGATACGAGCAGAAGACGGCCTCGGCGTTGTCAGCCGCGAACTCACGGCCGCGGTCCGAGGCTCCTGCCTGATAGAGGAACGGCGTTCGCTGTGGCGACGGCTCACAGCCGTGTGGTCCCTCGACCGTGAACCACTCACCATCGTGGTCGATGGTGTGGACGCCGTCGGGGTTGGTGTAGGTGTCCGTGTCCGCGTCGCGCACGACGGCATCGTCGTCCCACGACTCTTCCCAGAGAGCGTAAGATACGTCCATAAACTCGTCGGCGCGGTCGTAGCGGTCGTCGTGGTCGAGCCGTTGGCCAACGCCGAGATTGCGCGCCGCGGAGTCGAGATAGGAGGTGACGATGTTGAACGCGATGCGGCCGTCAGTCAGGTGGTCGAGCGTTGAGAACTCTCGGGCGAGTTCGTACGGCTGATTGTACGTCGTCGAGCGCGTGACGGCGAATCCCAACTCGTTCGTCACCTCGGCCATCGCCGGAATCAGGAACCGCGGGTCGTTCGAGGGTGTCTGAACGGCTCGCCGAATGGCCGGCTCGCGTGCGCCGTCGAACACATCGTAGATGCCGCGTACGTCGGCGAAAAAGACGGCGTCGAAACCGCCGCGCTCGGCGGTGCGGGCCACGTCGGTCCAGTAGTCGCGGTCAGTGTAGTCGGCCGCGCGGTCGCCAGATCGCCGCCACAGCCCCGGTGAGACGTGTGTCACCGCGTTCATCGTGAAGAGATTCAGCTGCATACGGTCCATACTCGAATTTCGCCGGCCACCGGCTAATGGCCCACGGTCGCGACAATCAGCAGGCGCAGTAGTATTCGCGCTCGGCAAACTCTGTCTCCAAGAGTGCGTATGCCGGTCCGGGATCTGTGGGGAGATAGACGCCAGTTGTGAGCTTCTGTTCGGCCGCGAACTCGCCGGCCAGCAGCGTTTCCCACTCGCGCGATGTGAGCACGTCCTCGAAGGTCGGATCCTCGAAGTTGAGCCGGAGGTAGTCGGCCAGATACACCCACCGAGTGTCGACCGGGGCGGTGTGGACCGTCTCGGTGCCGACGGCGTCGGCGTAGGCTGCCATCGGTAGGTTCGCCCCCGCGGCGACGGGCATCCCGATCCACTTCCACGGGCGGGTGTTGATATCGAGGAGGACGTACTCCTCGCGGTCTGCGTCGTAGACGAACTCCGACTCCGAGATGCCGTAGTAGCCGGCATCCTCCAGCATCGTCGTCGCCCGTTCCTCGATGACCGGCTCGTCCACTCGGTCGACGACACACGAGGTGCCGTAGCCGGTCGGATACCGGACGCGCGCGTTCCCGACAACGCCGAGTGTGTCGTCATCGCCGTCGTCGCCCGGTGACACGTACGACGCGAAGGAGTGGTCCTCGCCGGTCGCCTTGTTCACTTTCTCCTGTGCCATAATCCGCATCTCCTCGTCGTCGGCGAGTTCGACGATATCCGCGAACTCGGCCTCGTCAGCGACTTCGAGCACGTTCGTCCCGACTGCCTCCTCGAACTGTCGCTTGCGCGCGGGTTTCACGACGAACGGGAACTCCAGCCGTGCGGCAGCCTCCGACGGCTCCGTCTCGTCTAAGAAGTACGTCTCCGGGTACGGCACGCCGAGCCGTTCGGCTCGATCGTAGAGCGCGTACTTGTCGAGCACGCCGTCGATGATCTCGTAGTCGGCGAACGGAAGTCGGACGCCTTCGGGCTCCTCCTCCGCGAACGCGAGCGCCCACTCGTCCATACAGCCGAATGCGACCGGCTCGTGGTCGATCGCGTCCGCCAGCCGCTCTACGTCCTCACGGAAGCCGTCGCTGTCGTTGAGTGGATACGTCACCTCGCCGGCGAGCGTGACCGCGTCAGAACGCGGGGCGACGCCGTCGCCGGAGCGGTCCAGCGCGATGACCGGCACGTCGTGGGTCGCGAGTGCGCGCGCGACACCCAGGCCGGTGACGTGCGCGTTCGCGACGAGGGCTGGCGGGCGGTCGAATCGGCGCTGCTCGACCGTTTCGAGCAGTTCGTCAAACGGCAGGAAGGCGTCTGTCATTCGCCCGTGATTCGCCGTGTGCAGATGAAAAGCTACGGGATTGTGAATGTGGACTCTGTGGTATATTCTGCTTTGGATACGCTTCTGAGACGTTCTCGAGACGTCTTGATGTGTCGCTTGCTGACTACAACTACGCTGGTGAATATAGCTTGAAAGCCCCGGACGTGTCGCTTGCTGATTCCGCTGACTACCTTCTCACGGACAGCCAGGAAGCCCCGGACGTGTCGCGGTCTCCCCGTGACATCTCTCGTTCGCTTCGCTCACGTCGAGAGTGGTCACGGAACCGACCGGGTAAACGCGACACGCCCGCCCCTTTCAGTCCACCCGTACCGCCCACACGCCTCCCCAGCCGACTCCGTCGCTCACATTCGTTCACTCCGTCGTCCCTCGCGACGACGGGCGCGCACGAGGCGCGCCGGCTCACGCCACCGCACAGTTTCGCTTGATTGAGCAACGGAGGCGGTGGCCTACCGCACCGCGAACGCAGTGAGCGGGTGCGGTCCGGGGGAGGGTTGGCGCGGTGCTGTATCCGGTGCCAAGCAATCGCAGTGGTCGCGGTGCTGTCGAACCCAACACAGACAGCGCGGTGCTGTATCCGGTGCCAAGCAATCGTAGTGGTCGCGGTGCTGTCGAACCCAACACAGACAGCGTGGTGCTGTATCCGAGGCCAAGCAATCGCAGTGGTCACAGTGGTATCGAACTCAACACAGACAGCGCGGTGCTGTCGAAACCGTACCAAACACCACACCAACGCCAAACCAACCACGACAAACGAATTCGTATAAACCTAAATCCAGACTACAGAATGCCCATCTCGTTCAGTCGCGTGGGAAGATACTCGTCCGTGACGAAGTCCAGCCCACGGGCCGCAAGCGCCTGCTGCTCGGACTTCTTCCCGATATCGAGCTGATGCTGTATCTGCTCCTCCCAGAAATCCGTCTGGAAGCGAGGGTCCTCCAGTTCGGACTCCAGCGCGTTCGTGTCCGAGTCGGCAAGCGGGTCCGACGGTAGATCGTAGTTGGTGATGTCCTGCGGGCGGATACCAACGAACTGTGCGCCAGGTGTGGCGAGATACTCCGAGAGATGTGCCGACTTGATGGAGCCGTAGGCGACGGAGCCGTAGATTCGGTACGACCACGGATCGCCGTCAGTGAACACCGCGACTGGAAGATCGAGTTCGTCGTGGAGTCGCTTGGTCAGGCGACGGGTCGCGCGAGCCGGTTGACCGCCGAGGTGGACGACCAGACAGTCGTAGTCGTCGTCGAAGCCGTTCTCGACGAGCCGGTCGCGCATCCCGCCCGTCTCGACACAGAGGATGAACTCGGCCTCGCAGTCGAGAAACTCGATGGTATCGGGGTTGTTCGGAATCTGGTAGCCGCCCTGCCCCACGTCGTCCTGACAGTGGATGTCGCGGTCGCCGCGATTCGTCTGCTCGCGGATGTGCAGAGGACCCATCACCTTCGCACCCGATTCCTCCGGGCGCATGTGGAAGTCCTCACGCGTCACGCCTGAGACGAGTTCGAGGTCCTCGATGAGCTGATTCGACTCGTCCTGACTGTCGAACTGCGCGTGCTCGTTATCCCACGACTCCGAGAGGTAGTAGAGCTCACGCAGGGTCGACGAGCGGTTCTCTTCCAGCTGTCGCTCCAAAAACTCCGTCGTGTAGATGGATTTGAGGAGCTTCTTCGCGCCGCGAACTGAGTTCGCAGAGCGCGTCGAGGTGCGGTCGCCGAGCACCCACACCCCTGACTCCTCATCGAAGACGATATTCGTCTTCGTCCGCGTTGGAATCTCCATCGAAGGGACGTTGCCGCCCTCGAACTGGTCATAGAACGTGTCGGCGAGCTGGATGAGCTGCTCGCGTGCTTTCTCGTCGTGGATCTCTAAATTCTCCTCGCTCATATTATGCGTTCACCGTGATTTTCTCCGTCTCGACGCCCTCGATGGACACATCGAACGAGGCGTCACCGCTCACCTGATACGCGATACTCGCCTCCTCGCCACCACCGACATTGACCGACCATTTCACGAACCACTCACCGTCCATCTCGACGACGGTGGCACCGTCCACGTCGCCGGGATCCTCGCTCACGATATCCGTCAGCTCGAAGCTCGTACCGGAACTCCCGTGGTTCTGGACAGTCAGCTCGACCGAATCGTCGGTGACGGTCCGCTCGACGAGGACGTTGTTCATAATGCGCGCCAGCGAGTCGTCGATGTTCAGCGGCTCGCGACCCGTCATCTCGGAGAGCTTGCGAGCCATCTCGGGGAGGATATCCACGAGCACATTCTGCTTGCGCCGGCGCTTTTCGAGCGTGCGCTGTTCGTTCAGATGCGACTTGAGTTCGCGGGCTGCCTCCCGGAGCGCGAGCTCGATCTCATCTTCGATTTCGGGAACGTTCGCAACGGCGTCCTTCGATTCGCTCGTGAACGGGACGTTCGTCGACGCCACGTGAATCATAATGACGGCTGGGCCGTTCGGCATCCCCGAGCCGCCGGGCTGGTCGAGTCCGTAGTTGCGCCAGTTGATGCGCTTCACGACACCGGTAGTCGAACACGCACCGAGCCGATAGACGAGGGGAACCCGATTAGCGAACCGGAGCACCTCGGCGTTCCCCTCCGCGGGGATGTCACCACCGTAGGCGATGCCGGCCTCGACGACGAACGGGTCACCACGATGTACCTCGGCGTCGCGGGTCGCCGCGGCGTAGAAGTCGGCGTTGTACTCCTTGCGAAGTCCCGCCTCGACCAACTCTGCCGTGATGGGTGCTAGACAGTTCGTCGGCGGCGAGAGGATATCCGTCTCGCGCATCGCTTCGAGGAACTGCGCGGCGATATCGCGGTCGTCGACGACGGCAGCCACCTTCGGCGCATCATCGGGAACCGTCACCATCACTGCCCAGACGGCCTCGACGATGTTTTCGCGTGCTGTCTCGCCGAACGTCTCGTCGTCGTGCTCCTCGGTCATCGCCGCGGCGCGATCGACGTAGTCGTCGAGCACCGCACGAATCGCCCGATCGCGGCTGTCGTCCGCGTCGGCAAATTTCTCGGCGAGTCGCCGGGCCAACCCCTCGACAGCGGCGTCGTCTTTCCGTTTTGTCGTCGCCTCGTCGATAATCGGATAGAGATCGGGCGCTCGCTCGCGGGTGCAGGCGTACCACGCGGCGGCGACGGCGTTCTCCCGCACCGCCTCACCGAACGTTTTGCCGAACGTCTCACCGGTGTCGCTGGCTGCCTCGTCGACGATCGCGACAATTTCGTGGTGAGCAATGCGATTGCGCTCGTGAATCGCCTCCGCGATAGCGGTCGCGAACTCGTCGGTCGCCTCGGCTCCCTTGTTCGAGGTGGCTTCACGCACCTCTGTGGCGATATCTGCGCGCTCGGTCGCGGCCGGTGGTCGCCACGTCATCTCGCGGCCAAAGTGGCGGTCACGGAACGCGTCGAGTACCGACGTTGCCGTCTTTTTTCCGACTCGGGTGAACTCCTCCTGCATAAACCCCGACAGCGAATAGGACTCCGTCGCGGCGAGCATCTTCAGGAGTGTGCCGAGCTCGACGCCGTGTGGATGCGGGCGAATTTCCTCTGTCTCGGCGGGGAGCTGGTCCGTCGCACGCTCGTACTTCTTGTGGGCCTTCGGCTCGGTGAACTCCAATCGGGCGTGGGGGTTGACGACGGCAGTGTACTTGATGTAGTCGTGAAGCTGCGTACGGGCACGCATGTTCGCCTCCATCTCCAGTTCGATGCGTGTGCCGTGCGGTCGCTCCCACGTCGTCTCCTCGGCGAACTCCACGTCCGGCTCGTTCGAGTCGGTGTCGATCGTCAGCTCGAACTGCTGGGCCGTGCGGTCGGAGCCGGTCTTGGAGGTGATACGCGCCGGCTTGCCGGACGTGAGCTGGGAGTAGAGCACTGCGGCCGAGATCCCGATACCTTGTTGTCCGCGAGCCTGTTCCCGGGCATGGAACCGACTGCCGTACAGCAGCTTCCCGAACACCTTGGGAACCTGCTCTTTCGTGATGCCAGGTCCGTTGTCCTCGATGACGAGCCGGTAGTAGTCGCCGGCTTCTTCGATAGAGATGTAGATGTCCGGGAGGATGCCGGCCTCCTCGGTGGCGTCGAGCGCGTTGTCGACGGCTTCCTTGACAGCGGTGACAAGGGATTTTCCGCCGGAGTCGAAGCCGAGCATCTGCTTGTTCTTCTCGAAGAACTCGGCAATAGAGATGGAGCGCTGTGAGGTTGCCAGCTCGTCGGCGACGGTGTCGCCGCCCCCGGTGTCGAGCGTAGATTGCTGTGCAGTCATTATCTGTCCTTATCTGCCAGGGGTAAAAATAGTCGCGGTAGCTCGGTGAAAGTAGAAGAAGTCAACAGGAACCAACAGTAGTTTCGTGAGGTCTGGGCGCGTCCGAGTCGCGCGCGGGCAACGCGCGCACGAATGGACTTATACGAAAGGCGCACATACTATCTATAAGGTACATCTATGTCTAAGGAAGCAAACTACGGAGCCGACCAGATTCAGGTCCTCGAAGGACTTGAGGCGGTTCAGAAACGACCCGCGATGTATATCGGGTCGACCGACGACCGCGGACTCCACCATCTTGTCTACGAAGTCGTGGATAACTCTATCGACGAGGCACTCGCCGGCTACTGTGATACCATCGAGGTGACCCTCCACGAGGACGGATCTGTCTCCGTCAGCGATGACGGCCGGGGAATCCCCGTTGACACCCACAGCGAGTACGACCGCCCCGCACTGGAAGTCATCATGACCGTCCTACACGCGGGCGGGAAATTCGACAATAAGTCGTATCAGGTCTCGGGCGGGCTCCACGGCGTCGGCGTCAGCGTCGTGAATGCCCTCTCGAAGTGGCTCGATGTCGAGGTAAAACGCGACGGCCACGTGTACGAACACGACTTCGACCACGGTGCGCCACAGGGAGATATCGAGGAAGTGCGCCCGATGAACGAGGGCGAGGAGACGGGCACGGCAATCCGGTTCTGGCCCGATGACGATATCTTCGAGACGACTGCCTACGACTTTTCGACGCTGGAGACACGACTACGGGAGCTGGCGTTCCTGAATCCGGGCGTCGAAATCACGCTCACCGACGAGCGCGACGACACCGAGACGCGGTTCCAGTACGACGGCGGTATCCGCGAGTTCGTCGAGTATCTCAACGAGACGCGGACGCCGCTACACGACGATATCGTCTACCTCGACGGTACGGATGACGGCGTCCAGGTCGAAATCGCGCTGCAGGCGACCGACGGCATCCAGGGCTCGATCCACGCCTTCGCGAACAATATCAGTACCCGCGAAGGCGGTACCCACATGACTGGGTTCAAGACCGCCCTGACCCGCGTCGTCAACGACTACGCCGACGAGCACGGGATGGGCAGCGATCTCGATGACAATCTCAAGGGCGATGACATTCGCGAGGGGCTCACTGGCGTCCTCTCCATCAAGCATCCCGACCCGCAGTTCGAGGGACAGACAAAGACGAAGCTCGGCAACTCCGAAGTGCGGGGTATCGTCGAGAGCCTGATGCACGAGCAGTTCGCGGCGTATCTCGAAGAGCATCCCGACACTGCTGAGGCTATCGTCGGGAAAGCGGTCGAGGCTGCGAAGGCGCGGCTTGCCGCGAAGAAAGCAGAGGAGCTGACCCGCCGAAAATCTGCACTCGGCTCCAGTTCCCTCCCCGGCAAGCTCGCTGACTGTCAGACCCGTGACCCCGAGTACGCAGAGCTGTTCATCGTCGAAGGCGATTCCGCCGGGGGGAGCGCCAAACAAGCCCGTAACCCCGAGAATCAGGCTATTCTCCCGCTGTTCGGGAAGATTCTCAACGCCGAGAAACACCGGCTCGACCGCGTGCTGGAAAACGAGAAAATCCGCGACCTCATCACCGCGCTCGGGACCGGTGTCGGCGACGAGTTCGACGTAGAGGAGGCGCGGTATCACAAGATCATCCTGATGACCGACGCCGACGTGGACGGCGCACACATCCGGACGCTGTATCTGACGTTCCTCTACCGACAGATGCCGGAAATCATCGAGAACGGCTACGTCTATGCCGCTCAGCCGCCGCTGTACCGCATCCGCCACAAAGGAGAGACGTACGACGCGATGACCGAACAGGAGCGCGAACAGATTATCGAGGAGGTGTGTGACGGCTCGCCCGACCAGGTCCAGCGGTTCAAGGGGCTCGGCGAGATGAACCCCAAACAGCTGTGGGAGACGACGATGAACCCCGAGACACGCATCCTCAAGCGCATCACCGTGGAGGATGCTGCCGCCGCGGACAAGATGTTCTCCGTGCTGATGGGTGATGCTGTCGCGCCGCGTAAGCAGTTTATCAAAGAGCACGCTGACGACGCGGAGTGGGTGGATATATGAGCACCGACGACACCGACCCGACGGTCGACGCGAATATCGCCCGCGAGGTGCGGAACGTCCGTATCGACGACGAGATGGAGCAGTCGTACATCGACTACGCGATGTCTGTCATCGTGGGACGCGCGCTCCCGGACGCCCGCGACGGGCTCAAGCCCGTCCAGCGGCGCATCCTCTACTCGATGCACGATATGGGCGTCACCTCGAACGCCGGTCACCGGAAGTCCTCGAACGTGGTCGGCGAGGTGATGGGGAACTACCACCCGCACGGCGACCAGTCGATCTACGATGCACTCGCCCGGATGGCACAGGACTTCTCGCTGCGCTACCCGCTCGTCGATGGACAGGGGAACTTCGGCTCCGTTGACGGCGATCCGCCGGCAGCGATGCGGTACACGGAGGCACGGATGGATGCGCTCGGTGAGGAACTACTCGCCGACATCGAGGAAGACACCGTCGACTTCACGGCTAACTACGACGACCGGCTCACCGAGCCGGCCGTGTTGCCGGCGAAGGTGCCGAATCTTCTCTTGAACGGAGCGTCCGGCATCGCCGTTGGGATGAGCACGAACATCCCGCCGCACAATCTGCGGGAGGTGGTGGACGCGACGATCCACCTCATCGATAACCCCGACTGCTCCGTGTCAGACCTCATCGTCGGGCCCGATGGCGAGGGGTACATCAAGGGACCTGATTTCCCGACCAGCGCGAATATCGTCGGGCGACAGGGAATTCACGAGGCGTACGAATCCGGTCGCGGCAAGCTCCGGGTACGTGCCGAGATGGACACCGAAGAGCGCGACCGCGGCGGCGACCGCATCGTCGTCACGGAGCTCCCGTATCAGGAGAACAAGGCGCGGCGCATCGAGCGCATCGCCGAGGACGTGAACGAGGGCAAAATCGAGGGTATCGCGGACATCCGCGACGAGTCCGACCGCAACGGCATCCGCGTCGTCATCGACCTGAAGCGCGGTGCGAACACCGAGGTCGTGAAGAACCAGCTGCTGGAGTCCCACCTCGAACGCACCTTCTCGGTGCTGTCGCTCGCGCTCGTGAACGACCAGCCGAAGGTGCTGAATCTGAAGCAGCTGCTCGAAGAGTACGTCAGCCACCGTCGCGAGGTCGTGCGCCGGCGCTCGAACTACCGGCTCGACGAGGCCGAAGACCGCGCCCACATCCTCGAAGGTCGGCTGAAGGCGCTACAGAACGCCGAGGACGTCGTCGACCTCATTCGGAACAGCGACGACCGCGACGATGCGAAGGCAGGGCTGCGCGAGGAGTTCGGACTCTCGACGGAGCAGGCCGCCCACATCGTTCGGATGCAACTCGGCTCGCTCACCTCGATGGAGGTCGGCGAGGTCAAAGACGAGTACACCGACGTGCAGGCGACGATCGAGCGACTAGAGCGTATCCTCGGCGACGAGAGCGAGCTGCTCGGCGTCATCAAAGACGAACTTCGCGAGATGCGCGAGACGTACGGCGACGACCGCCGCACATCCATCATCGAGGACACCGGCTCCGTCACTCGCGAGGACCTCATCCCTGAGGAAGACACGATCGTCGTCCTCACTGAGGAGGACTACATCAAGCGGATGCCAATCTCGGAGTTCAGCCTGCAAAACCGCGGCGGGAAGGGGATTATCGGCGTCCAACCGAAAGAGGGCGACCGCGTCTCTGCCGTCTTTCAGGCCAACACCCACGACTATCTGCTCGTGTTCACCAACCGCGGACAGGTCTACCGACTCAAGACGTACGAAATTCCTGAGATGTCTCGCACGGCCCGCGGGACAAACGTGGTGAACGTCATCGACCTCGATTCCGACGAGGAGGTCACCGCAGTCGTCGATGTGGACGACGTGGAGGACGAGGAGGGGTACCTCGCGATGGCGACCGAACACGGCTACGTCAAACGGACCGAAGTCACGGCCTTCGAGAACGTCCACTCCGGCGGTATCCGCGCCACCAAGCTCGAAGACGGCGATCGACTCGTCGACGTGGAGGTAACCGACGGCGAGATGGATATCGTCATCGGCACCCGCCAGGGTATGACCATCCGGTTCGACGAGATAGAGGCTCGGTCGATGGGTCGCTCCGCCCGCGGCGTCAACGGTATCAAACTCGAAGGCGATGACCGTGTCGCCGGGCTCGTCACCGCGCGGAAAGACGACGAGCGCGACCTGCTGACGGTGACGCGAAACGGCTACGGAAAGCGCACGCCGCTGTCGGAGTACCGCAGCCAGTCACGCTACGGGAAGGGGCTCGTCGACATCAAGACGAACGAGCGAAACGGCGAGGCCTGCTCGCTGTCGGCCGTCGAGGAGACCGACGGGCTCGTCATCATGAGCGAATCGGGCCAGATTATGCGCACCAGCGTCGACGAGCTCTCACGACAGGGCCGCAATACGATGGGAGTCACCGTGATGCGACTCGACGATGGTGATTGGGTCGCTAGCGTTGACGTGACGCGCACTGACGACCAGGCCTAACTACGGCTTTTCTTCCGTCAGTTCGCGGTACTCTTCGCTCGTCATATCGAGCGCTTCGCCGAGCTGTTCGTCGATGAGCGACGGCTCGTCCGGTCGCGAGGCGACCGCTCTGGCGAGATATGCGAGTCCCAGTGCGACAACGAATAGCGGCGCACCGACGATAGCAGCGACGACTGTTCCCGAGAGCGCGATATCGAGCGCTGCGGCCCCGAGGAGAGCTGTGGGCGGGAGCGCGAACACGGTGACGACACCGATGACCACCTCGCGCCGCCCGAGTGAGTACATACCACATCTAGGGCTGCGACCGGCAAAACTGTTGGGCGGAGGGTCACGCTGTACGAGCAGCGACGACCGACGATGACGGAGACCGTCACCATGGAAGAGATGCGCTGTTACCACTGTGAACAGACAGTCGAGGAAGCCGGCTACGACCCGGTCTAGAGAATCCGCTTGCCCAGCGCCGACGCGATGAGCTCGACCGCCAACTCCGCTGTTTTGTTGTGCGAATCGAGGATGGGATTCACCTCGACGACCTCCATCGAGCGGACGGTGTCGAGTCGTTCGCCGACGGCCTCCATCGCGGCGTGGGCCTCCCGGTAGGTGACACCGCCACGGACGGGCGTTCCGACGCCCGGCGCTTCCGCGGGCGCGAGGAAGTCCATGTCCAGCGAGACGTGCATTCCGTCGGCATTCCCCGCGACTGCGAGGGCGTCCTCTGTGACGGTCGACAGGCCGTGCTTGTCGATGTCCGACATCGTGAACACCGTCACCTCGCTGTCGCGCAGCGCCTCGCGCTCGGCGTCGTCGAGCGAGCGAATTCCGACCATCGCCACGTTCGCTGGATCGATGTTCGGGGCGTATGCCCAATCGCTGTCGGCGAACTCTCCCTCTCCGAGCAGCGCGGCGACTGACATTCCGTGGACGTTGCCAGACGGTGTCGTCTCCGGCGTATTGAAATCGCTGTGCGCGTCGAACCAGACGATCCCTGTATCTCCCTGTGTCGCTGCGCCGCGAGCCGTGCCGATAGCGATGGAGTGGTCACCACCGAGAACGAGCGGAAACTCGTCGGCATCGATTGTTGCTTCCACCTGTGTCGCGAGCCCGCGACAGACGCTCTCTGTCTCCGCGAGGTACTTGGCCCGACTGTCGGTCGAGTCGAGATTCTCGTGCGGAGGGACACCGATATCGCCGAGTTCGATGTACTCGTGGCCGGCAGCGTTGAGTGCATCCGAGAGGCCAGCGTAGCGAATCGCGGATGGCCCCATATCGACACCGCGTCGATCTGCGCCAAGATCCATCGGCACGCCGATGACACGTACGTTCATATCTTCGCTGCGGCTGGGAGCGAGAAAAGCGGTGCTACTTACTCGTCGTCGAGATACGGCTCGCAGACGCGGTGAAGCCCCTCGTCGAAGTCGATTTTCGGCTCCCAGCCGGTCGCCTCCTGCATCTTCGACACGTCGGCGAGCGTGTCGTGGACGTAGTTCGTCATCGTGTTCTCTGAGTGAATCGGCTCGATATCCGTCCCGAGCACGTCGTTGAGCCGGTCGACGAGCTCGTTCAGCGAGTAGGAGTCGCCGGTACCGAGATTGTAGACGCCGTCGAGTTCGTGGTCGGCGGCGAGTTCGAGTCCGCGCGCGATATCGTCGACGTGGGTGAAGTCTCGGGTCTGCGTGCCGTCGCCCCAGATGTCGGGCCGTTCGCCGTTCGCGAGCCGGTGGGCGAACTGCGTGATGAGATTCGCGAACTCGCCTTTGTGTTCCTCCGCACCGGAGAACCCCTCGTAGACGGCGAAGAAGCGCATTCCGGCCATACTCATATCGTAGAAGTTGGAGTAGTACTCACCGTAGCGTTCCCGAGCGAGCTTCGATGCTTCGTAGCCCGTGCGGGCTTCCACGGCCATCGACTCGTGTGACGGCTCCGTCTGATCGCCGTAGATGGAGGAGGTGGACGCGTAGATGACGGTCTCACAGCCGTGTTCGCGAACCTGTTCGACGGTGTTGATGAATCCCTCGACGTTGACGCGCGCCCCGTGTGCCGGGTCTTCCTCGTGCATCGGACGCGAGGAGAGCGCGGCGAGGTGGAACAGCACGTCCACATCGGCGGGGAAGTCGTCGTCGAGGACGGACGCTTCGTGAAACGCCACGTCGTCGTTGAGGTTGTCCGGCGTCCCGAGATACAGGTCGTCGACCGCGATAACGTCGTTCTCGTCGGCGAGGTGGTTCGCGAGATTCGAGCCGATGAAGCCCGCGCCGCCGGTCACGAGTACGCGTTGTCCTTTCATACTCCCCGAAGCGGACTCGGCGACCAAGTGCGTGCCGATTGATTGCTTCCCGTCACCGCCGGCTTTATGCCGAGGCTTACCCAACCTGAGAGTAATGTCATCAATCGAGCTTACGCCCTCTCAGAAGAAAATTCTGGAGGCACTCATCAATCTCCACCGGGAGAGCGAGAGTGCGGTGAAAGGTGAGGCAATCGCCGATGAAGTCGACCGAAACCCCGGTACGATTCGCAATCAGATGCAGAGTCTCAAGGCGCTCCAGCTGGTCGAGGGCGTCCCGGGACCGAAAGGTGGCTACAAGCCGACCGGTAACGCCTTCGACGCGCTGGAACTGCAGGAGATGGACAAGGCTGCCGACGTACCGTTCCAGCACAACGGCAAGCAGATCGAGGGGGCCAACGTCCAAGAGATCGACCTGACGAGCGTCCATCATCCGGAGCTGTGTCGCGCGGAAATCCGGATGCAGGGCTCCATCAGTGACTTCCACGAGGGCGACTCCATCGTCGTCGGTCCGACGCCGCTCTCGAAGCTTCGCATCGACGGTACCCTCGACGGGAAGGACGACACGAACAACAGCCTCATCCTCACTATTGACGAGATGCGCGCCCCGGCAGCGGGCGAGACACCCGCGAAGTAGCCGGTCCATTCCGTAGACTTTGTATCTGATGACCACCTATCGGTGGTATGACCGACGATATTGTCGTACTCGGTTCTGGCTATGCCGGCACTGGCGCGGTGAAACGACTCGAAGACGAACTCGACGGTGACGCAGATCTCACGTGGATCTCTGATGTCGATCACCATCTCGTCCTCCACGAGTCACACCGCGTCATCCGTGATCCGTCCGTCCGCGACAAGATCACCTTCGACTGCGAGTCGCTGAAGGCTCCCTCGACGCGGTTCATCAACGAGCGCGTCGAGTCGCTCGATACCGATGAGCGCACTATCGAGCTGGCCGACGGATCTACGGTCGATTACGACTACGTACTCGTCGCGTTCGGCTCACAGACTGCCTTCTTCGGCATCGACGGCCTACGCGAGCACTCGCTCACGCTGAAGAGTCTGGACGACGTGCTCGAGATCCACGATGCCGTCAAGGACGCTGCCGCCGAGGCGACGACCGACGACCCGGCACACGTCGTCGTCGGCGGTGCCGGCCTCTCGGGCATTCAGTCCGCTGGTGAAATCGCGGAGTTCCGCGACCGTCACCGCGCTCCAATCGAGATCTCGCTCGTCGAGGGACTCGACAGCGTCTTCCCGAACAACGATCCCGTCGTACAGGCGAAGCTCGCAAAGCTGCTCGAGGCCGCCGACATCGATATCCTCACCGGTGAGTTCATCGGCGAGGTCGACGACGAGGCCGTCTACGTCGGTGACGACACTGAACTCGACTACGATGTGCTCCTGTGGACTGGTGGCATCACCGGACAGGATGCAGCCCAGACCGTTGATGTCGAGCAGGACGAGCGCAGCCACCGTATCAACGCGGAACACGACTTCACGACGAACGACGAGCGCGTCTTCGCCATCGGTGACGCCGCGCTCATCGACCAGCCGGGCGAGGACAACCCTGCCCCGCCAACTGCACAGGCGGCGTGGCAGGCAGCAGAGGTCGCCGGGCTGAATCTCGCGCGCACCGTCCGTGGCCAGCCGCTCGAAACGTGGCAGCACGAGGACAAAGGGACGCTCATCTCCGTCGGCAACGATGCCGTCGCGCACAACGTCATAGGCGTCAATAACGTCGTTGAGACGTTCGGCGGCCTGCCGGCTGAGCTGCTGAAGAAAACTGTCGCCGCCCGCTGGATCAATGACGTTGCCGGACTCGGAGCCGCAGCGCGTGCGTTCCCCGATATGTAATAGAAACGGCTCGAATCCCTCTTCGTCCGTACGTTTATATCCGAACACGCGACCACGCCCTCTGTGACCTGACGAACTGCGCGGGGTCGGCCACGGCGGTTGCGTGACACACCACCTCGTCTGCTCAGCGTGTCGCCTGTTCGCTATCGGTCCAGCGCCAGCCCCGCGTGCCAGCGGTCCGCGCCCGTATCTGCCTTCACGCGATCCATCGCGGCGAGGATGGCGGCGGCGGTCGAGGCGACCTCGCCGGCCCGACGCTCTCCCTCAGTGCGGAACTCTCCCGTGACACGGTTCGCGTAGACGGTGCAGATTGCGCCCGCTCGCAGGTCATAGAGGTTGGCGATTGTGAGCAGGGCGGCGGCCTCCATCTCGAAGTTGAGGACGCCGGCGTTCTGTAGCTCCTCGACGAGCCCGTCCGCCTCGGCCGCCTCGAAGCCACCGAAGCCGGGCCGCCCCTGCCCGGCGTAGAAAGAGTCAGTCGAGCAGGTGACACCACAGTGGTAGTCGTAGCCGAGTTCCTCGCAGGCCGCGACGAGCGCCGACACAACCTCCGGGTGTGCCGTCGCGGGGTACTCCTCGCGGATGTACTCCTTCGAGGTGCCCTCCTGTCGTACGGCCCCGGTCGTGATGACGAGGTCGCCGACAGACATTTCCGGTTGGATGGCACCACAGGAGCCGACGCGGATGAACGTCCCCGTTCCGAGGTTCGCGTGCTCTTCGACAGCGATGGCTGCGCCTGGCGAGCCGATGCCGGTGGAGGTGACGGTGAGCGGTTCGCCGTCGTAGCGTCCGGTGACCGTGCGGTACTCGCGGTGGTGGCCCGTCTCCTCGGTGTCGTCCCACGCCTCCGCGATTTTCGGAACGCGCTCAGGGTCACCCGGCAACAGCACCGGCCCGGCCGTGTCGTCCGGTCCGATGCCGAGATGATACTGAATCTCGTCGTTGGGATTCTCGCTGTCGTCCATATCTGACCTACGGTGAGTGGCCACGTAGGTCCATCCTTTTCCTGCCGGCTGTTCGGAGTCGCCTCGTGGCCACTTACTCTAACATCCCGCGGTTGATCGTGTTCGGGAGCAGTTCGCCGAGCGTGTACTCGACGTACTCGTCTCCCTCCCCGCAGTAAACGGGTAGCGACTCGTCGGCGAACTCGGTGAGCGTCTGGCGACACATCCCGCAGGGCGTCACGCCGTCTTCTCTTGCCGAGACGACTGCTAGCGCGGCGAACTCGGTGTCGCCTGACTTGATTGCCTCCGCGACCGCGACTTCCTCGGCGTGGAGCGCGTTTGAGTAGTTGGCGTTCTCGATGTTGCAGCCGACGTACACCGTCCCGTCCGCACTCTCCAGTGCCGCCCCGACCGGGTACTCGGAGTAGGGTACGTAGGCGTCAGCGAGCGTATCACGAGCGCGATCCAACAGCGTCTCTGGGTCCATACGCTATCTGTCGAGGGAACTGAAAAGAGGGTACCTATCGACTACCGGTCTTCACCGGAGTCATAGTGATCGCCCGCAGCCTCGGGAATCCGGGTGCGACCGACCAGTGCGAGTACGATGATGACCATCACGAACGGAATCACGCGGACGAGCGAACTGGGGATGCCGGTGCCGGCCGTCTGGAGACCGACCTGCATCGCGTCGAGCCCCGCGAACAACAGTGAGGAGAGGAACGCACCGACCGGATTGTAGTTGCCGAACAGGTAGGTGACAATTGCGATGAATCCCTTTCCGTTCACCATCGTCGGGCCGTTGCCGGTGAACTGGCCGATGCTGAGCGCGAGCGCGGCACCGCCCATTCCGGCGAGTACTCCTGACAGCAGAACGGCCTGATATCTAACTCGAGAGACACTCACACCGGCGGTATCGAGCGCCTTCGGATTCTCGCCGCTGGCTCTGACCCACCGACCGAACCGGGTTCGGTAGAGCAGGAGCCACGAGACGGCTACCATCAGGAACATCAGATATACCGACAGCGACGCATCTAGCAGCACGTCCACGAGATACAGCGGCGGGCGGGTGAGAACGCTCGCGACCACGCCGAGAAGTGTATCGATCGGACCGATGCCGACCGTCGGCGCGGCGAGTCGCTGTGGCAGGGTTCCCGCAGCTGGCAGGAAGCCGAATAGCTCCGTCAGTGTCGGCACGGTGTCAACGCTCTTCGTGTTCGGACCGCCGTAGATGACCTGTGACATAAACGGTGCGAGTCCGAGCGCGATGAGCCAGATTGCGAGCCCAGCGATGATCTGGTCGGCACGGAACTCGATACAGACGACCGCGAACAGCAGCGCCAACAGCGTCGAGGCGACGACGCCAAGCGAGAAGCCGGCAACCAGATTTCCGGTCACGTCAGTCATCCAGACGGCGGCGAACGCCGAAATGATGAGCAGGCCCTCTAGTCCGATGTTGATAACGCCGCTCTTCTCGGCGAAGATACCGCCGAGGCCGGCGAGCGTAATCGGGACGGCGAGTCGAAGCGCCGACTTGGCTGTCGGCTCCTCCACAAGCGTGCTCAGCAGGACGCCAAGAATTGTCTCCGGCAGTAGCGCGCCACCGATAACGATGAGGACGAACGCAGCGACGCCGCCGGCCAGTGCCGCCTTCTGCGTCCGCGTTCCAGGTGTGAGTCGCTGCTGCACGAGCGCGAGTAACTCACGCATTGGTCTCACCTCCGTTCTCGTCGTCGTCGCGACCAAGCCGTCGTTGGACACCCTTCATTCGCCCGCCGAGCAGGCGGAAGAACTCGGGCATCGCGACGAAGAGGATGATGAGGCCGCGGAGTGTATCGACCAGCTGTGGGGGAACATCAGTCGCGAAGTTGACGACTCCAGCTCCTGACTTCAGAATGCCGAACAGGAAGGCGGCGAAGCCGACGCCTAGCGGATTGTTGCCGGCGAGAATCGAGACGGTGATGCCGTCGAAGCCGTAAGAGGGAACTCCCGTCTGGAACTTGCCGAGAATCATCAGCGCGTACAGCGCGCCGCCGATACCGGCCAGCGCACCGGAGAGCCCGAAGCTCGCGACGACGGTTCGCTTCGCGTCGACGCCACCGTACTCGGCAGCCTCCGGCTGAAGTCCGCTCGTCCGCACGTCGTAGCCGAAGGCAGTGTGCGCGAGTAGATAGTAGATGACGCCGACGAGAACGACGCCGAGTGCGAGCGCGAGAACCGAGAAGTTCGCAGTCGGCTCGAACAGAATCGTCGGAAAGTTCGCGTGTTCGGGAATCGTCCGAGTCTGGGTCGCGAAGCTGTCTGGATCCTTCACGTGATTCAGTACCAGATAGCCGACGACGCCCGTCGCGATGAAGTTCAACATGATGGTCGTGATGACTTCGTTCGCGTCGGCATACGCCTTCAGTAGGCCAGGAATCACGGCGTACAGCCCGCCGGCGAGTGCGCCGACCGCTAGTCCAACGGTCAGGCTCACCACGGTTCCGGGAATACCGCCGACCAGCGGTGCGACCTGCAACACGGCCAGTGTGCTCGCGAGGCTTCCGACGACGAGTTGCCCCTGTGCGCCGATGTTGAAGATACCGGCTCGGAAGGCGACCGCAACGCCCAGTCCCGTGAACAGTAGAACCGTCGTTTCACGCAGTGTGAGCGCCATCTGCCGGCCGAACGGATCCCAGCCGGGCGAGAGCGGGTCGCCGAGCGCGCCGAGGAAAAGCCGGTCGTAAACGGTGACCGGATTGTAACAAAAGCCCATCTCGAAGAGCCGCGGCAGGCCGAACGGCGTCGGATGCGTCAGGACGAACCGCGCTGTCGTACAGCCCGTGATGCGGCCGGCACCGAGAATGAGGACGGTGCCGACGAGAATAGACGCGAGTAGCGCGGCGAGACTGATGGCGAACCGCTCGGTCGTGGAGGCCGTGACCAGTCGTGTCAGCGCGCGTTCGATACGATCGCGCGCGCTCACGGCTCATCCTCGTCGATACGCTGTGATTCGAGCTGTCGGGTTGGCCGCTCGCCGGCCATCAACAGTCCGAGCTCTTCCTCGGTCACGTCGTCTGGGTCGACGATAGCCATCAGGGTTCCATCGTGTATTACTGCGAGTCTGTCTGCGAGTAGCTGCACCTCGTCGAGCTTCGAGGAGACGACGAGCACGCCGTCCCCATCGTCTCGGAGATCGAGCAAGCGCTCGTGAATGAACTCCGTCGACCCGATGTCGACCCCCCGAGTCGGGTGCGCCGCGACGAACAGCGACGGGTCGCGCTCAAGCTCCCGACCGACGATGAACTTCTGTTGGTTCCCGCCCGACAGTGCGGCAGATTTTGTCCCGATATCCGGGGGACGGACGTCGTGCGTCTCGACAATCTCTGAGGCGTGATTTCGGGCAGTCTCCCAGTTGATGCGACCGTTCGAGGTGAACGGCGCTGCGTGCTGGCTGCCGAGAATGCCGCTTTCGGTCAGGTCGAACTCCATCACTAGTCCGCGGTCCTGACGGTCCTCCGGGACGTACGCCATCCCGGCGTCGATGCGGTCGCGCCGCGACCACGTCGCTACATCCTCGCCCTCGAAGTCGATGCGGCCGGCGTTCGGCTCGCGAAGCCCGGTGATAGTCTCGATGAGTTCTGTTTGCCCGTTGCCGTCGACACCAGCGATGCCGAAGATCTCGCCCTCGCGCACACTGAAGCTCACGTCGTCGACGACCGTCACGCCACGGTTGTCGGTGGCGCTGACACCCTCGACGCGGAGGGTCTCTACGCCGGGCTCGTAGGGTCGATCGCTGGTGTCGATAAGCACCTCGTGACCGACCATCATCTCCGCCAGCGATTCGCGTGTCGTCTCGGCGGCCTGGACGGTTGCGACGCCCTTCCCGTCGCGGAGGATGGTGATGTCGTCAGCTGCACTCATCGCCTCGCCTAGCTTGTGGGTGATGAAGATGATCGTCTTGCCGGCGTCGGTCAGCTCCTCGAACACGGCAAACAGCTCCTCCACCTCCTGCGGGGTGAGCACCGCCGTTGGTTCATCGAGGATGAGCGTGTCCGCACCCCGATAGAGCGCCTTCAGAATCTCGACGCGCTGTTGGACGCCGACGCTCACGTCAGCGATAGTCGCATCAGGGTCGACTGCGAAGCCGTACCGTTCGCTTAGCTCCTGTACCTCGCTCCGGGCGGTCTCGCGGTCGACCGCCAGCCCGCCCCACCTCCTCGGCTCGTTGCCGAGCGTGATGTTCTCCGTTACCGTCATCGGGTCCACGAGCATGAAATGCTGGTGAATCATCCCGATACCAGCCTCGATGGCGTCGGCTGGCGCGTCGAACTCGCGTTCGGTCCCGTCGATGACGACCGCCCCCTCCGTCGGCTCGTAGAGCCCGTAGAGGACGTTCATCAGCGTCGTCTTGCCAGCTCCGTTCTCGCCGAGGAGGGCGTGGACGGTCCCGCGCTCAACTTCGAGCGTCACGTCGTCGTTGGCGACGACACCGGGGAACCGCTTCGTGATTCCGTCGAGATGGACGGCTCTGTCCATCGACCGATTAGACGTTGCTCGGGTCGGACGGAACGTCGGTTTCGCCGTCGATGATGGACTGGCGGGTGGATTCGACCTCGGTCACGACGCTGTCGGGAATATCGCCGCCGAGCTGCTGCCCGTAGACGAGCTCGACACCGTTGTCGTTGAGACCGAGGGTGGTCGTTGCACCGCCCTGGAAGTTCCCGTTGACCTCTGCTTCGATGGCGTTGTACACCGCGGTGTCGACGCGCTTGACCATCGACGCGAGAATCACGTCAGCATACGAGCTCTTGGTAACTGACTGGTCGCGATCGACGCCGATGGCGAACTTGCCCGCCTCCTGTGCGGCCTGGAATACGCCGGTTCCGGTGTTGCCTGAGGCGTGGAAGACGATGTCGCTCCCGCTGGAGTACATCGAGGATGCGGCCTCGCGGCCAGCGCTCGGGTCGTTGAACGAGCCGACGTAGTTGGTCTGCACGTCGATATCCGTGTTGACGGCGTTCGCGCCGGCGACGAAGCCGGCCTCGAACTTCTTGATGAGGGACGACTCGACACCGCCGACGAATCCGAGATTCGTCGAATCAGACTGCGTCTCTCCCGCGCCCGCCGAAAATGAATCGAGCGTCAACAGGCCGGCCATCGTGCCGGCGAGATATGACCCCTCGTGCTCACGGAACGTGTAGGAGGCGACGTTGTCGTACTGCTCGTCGCCCTCACCGTCGTCGTCCGTGTCCCGCATCGGGACACTATCGACGATCTGGAAGTGCTGATCGGGATACTGGGTTGCGGTCTGGCCCAGCGCGTCCGCCTGCAGAAAGCCGATACCGGAGATGAGATCGTAGTTCGGGTCGGTAGAGCTCGCGAACTGCTGTTGGAGGTTCCCGAACTCGGAGACCTCCTGTGGCTGCAGTGAGTTCGTCTGCAGGTCGAAATCCGACTGCGCCTGCTGGAGTCCTTGCTGTGCTTGGTCGTTGAAGGAGCCGTCACCGAGCCCGCCGGTCGCGTAGACGATGCCGACGTTCGTCGTCGTATTCGTCTCTCCGTCGGTGGTGTCGGTCTCCTCGCCATTGGAATCATCGCCGGCGTCCGTCGCCGTCGCGTCACTCGATGGTCCACCGGAACAGCCCGCCAGTCCAGCGATACCTGTGACTCCTGCCGCCGTGATGAACTGCCGCCTACCCAGTTTCATGTTGGTTAGATACTATCGGCTTCGAGAATAAACGCTACGGTAGTCTGCCGGTAGAGGCGTGGGAAACCCTCTCAACGCACGATGCTGTTATATGCGATCGATGACATCACGAACTGACTCGACGAGCGCGTCGACATCGTCAGCCTCGGCGTACAGCCGGATATACGGCTCTGTCCCCGACGGTCGGACGAGCGCCCACGAGGCGTCTTCGCGTTCGATACGGACGCCGTACTCGGTCTCGACGCTCGCCTCGGGGAACGCCTCGGGTAGCGCCGTCTCGACGGCGGCCATCACGCGCTCCTTCTCGTCCTCGGGACACGGAATCGATATCTTCCGGTACGGGCGCTCTGTGATTGGCTCGCGAAGCGCATCCAACCCCTCGTCGGCGACGAGTCGCGCGAGCACGGCAGCACTCGCGACGCCATCGATCCACGAGCCGAATCTGGTGTGGACGTGTTTCCACGGTTCGGCTGCGAAGACGACCTCAGTGCCGTCTTCGCCCGCCGCGTAGGCGGTCGCGACTCCTTCGTGGAGTGCGCCCAGTCGAACGCGCTCGATGCGCCCGCCGTGAGCGCGGACGTGTTCACCGATACGGGCTGAGGCGTTCGGCGTCGTCACGACGACGGGATCGGCTGCCTCGCTCGCCGCGACGTACTGACCGGCTAACACCGCGAGTACGGTATCCTCGTGGACGATTTCGCCTTCGTCATCGACGATGACGATCCGATCCGCGTCGCCGTCGTGGCCGATACCGAATGTGAAGTCGCCGTCGCGCACGAACGTCCGGAGGTCGGTGAGCGTCTCGGCCGTCGGCTTCGAGTCGCGCGCCGGAAAGTGCCCGTCAACCTGCGCGTTCAGCGCAACCACGTCGGTCCCGAGTTCGCGCAGCACCTGCGGGGTCGCGACGCTCGCCATACCCGTGCCGCAGTCGACGGCGACGCGCACGTCTTGGGGATCAGCCCCGAACTGGCTGGCGTACGCCACGACGGCACTCCGGTAGTCAGGAAGGACGCTGGCTCGCTGGCTCTGCCCGAATCGGTCCCACGTCGCTGGGGACTGCTCGCTCGTGACCAGTTTATCGATGGTCTCCTCTAGCTCTCGGTTGTACTCCTCGGCGTCGAGAAACAGCTTCAGCCCGTTGTCTGTCGGTGGATTGTGGCTCGCGGTTACCATCACGCCTCGGCGATCGCGCGACGCGAATGCGACCGCAGGCGTCGGTACCTCCCCGAGCCGCACGACGTTCGCGCCTCCGGATTGGAGTCCGGCAGCGAGCGCGTCGGCGAGTGCCGATCCGGTGGTCCGGCCGTCACGTCCGACGACGACCGTCGGCTGGTCGGTCGTGGTCTCTCGCGCCTGTGTCGCGGTTGCTCGCCCGACAGCGAGCGCGAGGTCGGGGGTGACCTCGGTGTTTACGCTACCCCGGATGCCAGCTGTTCCGAACCGTGTCATACCCTCCGTTCTCGGCGCGACGTATCAAGCGTGACGGCTTCCGGCTACAGCTCGACGCCGCTTGGAATCAGTGAGTGGTGCCGCAACAGGTCGCCGTTGGCGTCGTAGACGAGGAACGTCCCCTTCTCCTGTTCGAGAAGCTGATCGCCGTCGAGGCTCACGCGAATCTGATAGCGGTGGGATTCACCGGCCTCCTCCCCGTACTCGCGGGCGGCCTCGATGAATCGGAGCACGTCCTCGCTGTCAGCGTTGAGTTCGAGGATGAACTCTCCGGTGATTCGGTTCGTCACCGCGACGACACCCTCCGGGCGGTCCTCGACGGGCCCCTGGAGGCGGAAGGCGACATCTACCTCGTCGCTTGAGAGTGGTTCGCCGTCGGTGTGGGTGAGTCGATCGACCAACTGCTCTGTCGGCCCCTCGAAGTCGATAGAGACCGTTGGCACCCCCGGCGTATCGAGATTGCTCGCATCGATTGTGAAGTAGTCGCGCCGCATCTACGATTGCTTTGTGGTGCGCGCGGAAGAACGTAACGGGGCCGGCAGCCCACTGTCGGTAGATTTTATTGTTGCGATACTCCCCTCGCTGTATGGCTTGGGTCGATTCTGAGTATGCGAGCGAACTTGCGGTCGTCTCCGCGTGGCTCACCGTGCTGCTCCCGTGGTCGCTCTCCTTCGCACAGAGCCAGAGCCTCTCGCTCGTCACCGTCCGGTTTCCCGTCGCGATGTTCCAGTTCCTGTTGGGAACGGACGCCGACATCGATCCGTTCGTTCCGGCGTGGGCCGCACCGGGTCTCGAGCAGTCGAACGCCGCCCTCCAGCTTGCCTACTACGTCTGGCTCGCGGGTGCAGTCGTTCTCGGTATCGCGTTCGTCTTCTCGCTCCTCTACTACAGCCGTGAACAGCTCGTCAATACGTGGCTCTCCGTCTCTCCAGTTCGCCTGATGGGTGGACTGTTAACCGTCGGTGGCGGCTGTCTGCTCGTCGCGACCGTCCGTATATTCCAGTCGACGGCCGGTGTCACGTTTCCCCTCGGCGCGGTACTCGTCCCGCTGTTGGGTGTCACTCTGCTCCGGACTCACGCCCGTTCCGGAAACGAGCGGTGAGCACCCGTGATAACTTAAGTGGTCGGAGCGGCGATACAGAACAACTGCACACCGAGGGCTCAACGTTATGTCAGAATCTACCCCGAACGTGAGCGACGAGATGGCCGTTGACGCCAGTGACGAGGAGGGGTTCAAAGCGATGTTCGAGCGTGTCCTCTCGGTGATTCGTGGCACACAGCTCGAGAACGAGAACTACTCGCCGCGGCGTCACAGTCGACTCGTCCCCGAAGACCCGACCGACGCTGTCGGCTACGAGGTCGAACGCTACTGGCTCAACGCTCCCTTCTCGTACGTCTCCATCCGTTATGACGACGACGAGAAGGAGCACCGGTACCACGTCGTCGAGCCGACGCTCACCGACGACCAGCGCGCGCTGCTCGACTCGCTGTACGACGACGTTCGCAATCCACTCCTCTATCGCGACAGTCAGGAGGGCGACGACCCGGAGACGTTGTTGCGCGAGGAGCTTCGCGATCGCATCGAGGATTACGGTGTCCTCCTGTCGCCCGCCGACTTCCACGCCCTCGTCTACTACCTGTGGCGGCGGTTCCGCGGCTTCGGCCGACTCGATCCGCTGATGCACGACGACAAAATCGAGGATATCTCCTGTGATGGCTACGAGCTTTCGCTGTACGCCTACCACGACGACTATCAGGACATCGCGGCGACCGTCTCCTTCGACGAGGAGACGCTCGACTCCTTCGTCATCCGGATGGCCCAACAGGCGGGCCAGCACATTTCCGTCGGTAATCCCATCGTCGGAACGACGCTGCAGGACGGCTCGCGTGCGGAACTCACGCTCGGCGAAGAGGTTACGCCACACGGGTCGGCGTTCACCATCCGGAAGTACAGCGAGGAGCCGTTCACGCCGATCGATCTCCTCCAGTTCGGCACGTTCTCGCTCCAGCAGATGGCGTATCTCTGGCTCGCAATCGAGAACAACAAAAATGTCATCTTCGCCGGCGGTACCGCGTCGGGGAAGACCACCTCGATGAACGCCATCTCGATGTTCGTCCCGCCCCGCTCGAAGCTCATCACGATCGAAGATACGCGCGAGCTCTCGCTGTATCACGACAACTGGCTCTCTTCGGTGACACGCGACCGGATCGACGAGGCGTCGGACGTGACGATGTACGACCTCCTGCGCTCTGCGCTCCGTCACCGACCGGAGTACATTCTCGTTGGTGAGGTGCGCGGTGAGGAGGCTATCACGCTGTTCCAGGCGATGAACACCGGCCACACGACGCTCTCGACGATGCACGCCGATTCCGTCCAGACCGTCATCAATCGCCTCGAGAACGAACCGATCAACGTTCCGCGCCCGATGGTGCAGTCGCTCGACGTACTCTGCGTGCAGGCACTCGCGAGACTCGACGGCGAGCGGGTCCGCCGGTCGAAGACCATCTCCGAAATCGACGGCATCGACCAGCGAACGGGCGAACTCGACTACTCCAACGCCTTCGAGTGGTCTATGACGAACGACGACTTCGAGGTGGGAAACCGGAACCTACTCGACGAGATACGTGAGGAGCGCGGCTGGTCGCAGGCGGAACTGCTACGAGAGATGCGCCGCCGCCGACGGTTCCTCTCACACCTTCGTGATGAGAATATCACGAATTACCAGCAGTTTACCGCGCTCGTCAACGAGTACTACGCCGACGCCGAGGCGACGATGCAGGCGCTTGGTATCGAGTTCGACGACGACACCGAGAAGCCAGCCGCAACCGCAGAAGCCAGTGACGACTGATGGTCTCGGTGATTATTCTCGTTCCGTTGCTCTTCGCGCTGTCACTGTTCGCCCTGTTGGCTTTCGTGCCTGTTTCACGGCCGCTCGAACGGGTGTTCAGCCGGCTGGGATGGGTCGTCTTCGACGGCCCGAACCTTTCTACGAATATCGAGCGTGAGCGAACGCTCCGGGCGGCCGGTATCGGTGAACCGTACCGTCTCTATCAGGCGAAAACCTTGGCGTACACGAGTATCGCGGCGCTGGCCGGTGTTATCATCGGTGGCTACGCGACCGGCGGAACGATCCGCGTCATCGGGATAGAATGGCTCAACGGGCCCGTCGGACAGCGGTTCGTCACCGCACTTCCGGAGTTCGCACAGAGCTTCAGCGCGATTCACTTCCTGCTGTTGCTCGCGGGCGGTCTCACCCTCGGGGCGAGCGCGGCCGGGGTAATGTACGTGATTCGGTGGCAGATTCCCGCGATTCGAGCCGACTCTCGCGCTCGAGAAATCGATGCCGGGATGCCGCGGATGGTCGCGTTCGTTTACGCGCTCTCGCGTGGTGGGATGCCGTTCCCGAAGGTGATGGAGACGATCGCCGACAACCGCGACGTGTTCGGCACCGGAGCCGAGGAGTTCGAAGTTGCGTCCCGCAATATCAACCTGTTCGGTGCTGATCTCGTCTCCTCGATTCGCGATATCTCTGATCGGACCCCTTCGGAGCAGTTCGAGAGCTTCTCAGAGAATCTCACGAGTGTGCTCCAGTCGGGACAGGATCTCTCGGAGTTTCTTCACAGCGAGTACGAGCGCTACCGGGAGGAAGCCGAAGAGCGCCAACAAGAGATTCTCGACGTGTTGGCGACCGCCGCGGAAATCTATGTCACCGTCGTCGTCGCCGGAATGCTGTTTCTGGTGACGATTCTGCTCATTATGGGGCTGACGACCGGCGGGACGCTCGTCCCGATTCGTATTATCACGTATCTCGTCCTCCCGGCCCTGAACGTGGTGTTCATCGCATATCTCTCCGACATCACGCAGCCGCTTCGCGGCGCTGCCTCGAACCGGTCGCGCGACCACGATTCGGTTGGCGTCGATGCTATCCCGGATGGCGGAGAACGGACACCGATAGTGCGTGAAAACGTCGCGCGGCTCCGTATCCACCGTCGAATCGGTCGGTTTCGTCGGTTTCTCGCAGATCCCGTCGAGAATATAATCAGCCGACCGGAACTGCTGTTGTACGTGACCGTGCCACTGGCGTCGCTGTTCGTCCTCGTGCAGGCACCAAGCTATCTCGACCCGACCGCCTCACTCACCGGCGGCTTCCTCGACGTGCGGACGTTCGACGACGCGCTAGTACAGGCGGTGCTGTTCGTCATCGTCACATTCGGTGTCGTGTACGAAATCGGTAATCGCCGGGTACAGAGCGTTGCGTCCTCGCTACCGGACCTGCTCAACCGACTGGCGAGTCTCAACGAGGCAGGGCTGTCCATCGTCGCCTCCTTCGAACGGATTCGCCGCAGCGATATGGGGAAGCTCGACGACGAAGCCAAGCGCATCTGGCGCGATATCCAGTGGGGAGCGGCCGTCGAGGAGGCGCTCGAACGGTTCGAGACGCGCGTCAAGACTCCGTCGACGACCCGAGTGACGACGCTGTTAACGAACTCGATGCGCGCCTCGAACGAGATTGGGCCGGTGTTGCGTATCGCAGCGAATCAGGCACACTCGGATCAGCAGCTGAAGCGCCGCCGCCAGCAGGAGACGATGACGTATCTCATCGTCATCTACATCTCATTTATGGTGTTTCTCGTGGTCGTCGGGGTCATCGTGTTGATACTGATTCCGAATCTGCCGACCGCGGGTGCGTTCTCGAGTGAAGCTGCTGGCTCGGCACCGATTCAAGGTATCACCGAGGAGCAGAAGGACGCCTACGCGCTCGTGTTTATGCACGCGGGCATCGTCCAGAGTGCAATGTCGGGTATCGTCGGCGGACAGATGTCTGAGGGAACGCTCCGCGACGGGCTGAAGCACGCCAGCATTATGCTACTCATCTCGTATCTCGTCTTCCGCGGTATCCAGTGGCTGGGCGCGAACGGCGGTCTCGCACAGCTGACCTCGGCCTTCGGCGGTGCCTGAATGGGAATGGATCTCTAAGCGAACGGGCTAAGCCGCCGGCTCCACGAGTCACGGTATGGAACCGAGCGCGGTCGCAGACGCCGACAGCGTCCGGGCGACGTACGATCGTATCGCCGCGCACTTCTCACAGACGCGCGCTGAGCCGTGGCCCCAGATTCCAGCGTTTCTCGACGGGCGGACGGGCGGCGTCGGTGTCGCGCTCGGCTGTGGCAACGGTCGCCACGTCGAACTTCTCGTCGACCACTGTGAGCGTGCGGTCGGACTCGACCTGTCGCGAGCGCTGCTCGGACTGGCAACAGAGCGTGCGACCGACGACGATGCCGACTGGGTGCAGGGAACTGTTACCCAACCTCCGTTCGCGACCGACAGCGTCGACCTCGGGCTGTACATCGCCACGCTCCACCACCTCGATTCGCGGGCGACACGTCGCGAGAGCTTGGACGAACTCGCGCGCGTGCTCGCGCCGGATGGGAACGCCCTCGTGAGCGTGTGGTCAACGACGCACCCGACCTTCGATGAGACGACGGGATTCGATACGGTCGTCGATTGGACTCTCCCGGACGGTGAGACGGTCCCCCGGTACTACCATATCTACGACCCTGAGGAGTTCGAGCGCGATCTCGATTCCAGCGCACTCACGGTTAACCGTACGTTCACTGAAGACGGAAACTGCTTCGCCGTTGTCGGGTGTGAAGGGAAACGCACATAGGGGTCGCCGCGGTACGGAGAGGTGAGTGCGTGAACGAACGGCGTCCGACCATCGGCTCGCGCCGCGGTCGTGCCGTCGGGCATCGCACACCGAGTGCCGGTGGTTCACAGTCCAGCGGGATTGTACGCCCACGGTACAGAGTGCCGGTGGTGAGTAGTTCCGAAGGAACTACGAACGACGGCACGAGTGAACGAAGTGAACGAGTGCCGGTGGTCTAATGGTATGACTTTGGCCTTCCAAGCCAACGATCCGGGTTCAATTCCCGGCCGGCACATACCACACCCTTCTGATTTATGAGCAACTCTACCGATGCGGAACCGATTCCGTATCCCTCTCGTAAACCGTGAATGCAGTCGTATCCGCAGGGACAGTCGTATGCAGTGGCTCCGCGACCCCGGAGCCACGCCGCCGGTCGGGTGGCGATCGCGAACCGATAGCCACGGTCTTGATAAGGGACCCCCGAGTAGTAGAGAGTAAGATGGGTGTAGATAAAGCGACCGTGCTGCTCGTCGAAGACGAGGAAGCTCTCCTCGATATCTACACCCGCTGGCTCACCTCTCAGTTTAACGTAAAGGCCGCATCGAGCGGAACGGAAGCGCTCGAGCTGCTCGATGAGACGATCGATGTCGTTCTCTTGGATCGACTGATGCCCGAGATGCCCGGTGACGAGGTGTTATCGGAGATACGCGACCGATTTAACGACTGCCGCGTGGCGATGGTCACGGCCGTCGAGCCGGACTTCGACATCATCGAGATGGGGTTCGACGAGTATCTCACGAAGCCGATCGAGCGTGATGTCCTCGTCGAGACCGTGACGGAACTGGCAGCCCGAGAGAGCATCGCCGAGATGAGCCGAACGCTGTACGGGCTGACGCGCAAGCGGTCGTTACTCAAAGCGAGCAAACCGGAGTCGGAGCTTGCAGCTAGCGACGAGTACGATACGCTTACGGAGCGAATTCGGACGCTCAGAGCTGATCTCGACGACTCGCTGGCGGAGCTCGACGATGCCGGTATGGTGTCGATAATCCGTGAGGCCGAGGAAGATACGGAGGTAGATGAAGAATGAGCTACGACGCGAGCAGCTTCGGTGACGTGACGTTCTCTGAAGGGACGAGCGTTCTCGTTTCCGGTGATGGATCACAGACGCGCAAGCGCGTCTATGACGCCGTCGCTGAGGGGCTGGCGGACGGCGAGGCGGCCGTGTTCATCAGCACGAATAAATCGCCTCGCCGCATCTTGGAGGCGCTTCGCGAGCGCATCGAGATACCTGCAGAGCGGTTCGCGATCGTCGACGTGTCCGGCGACGGTGACGACGGCGAAATCGATGGTGTCTCCGTACGAGCCGTCGGCTCGCCGGGCGACTTGACGGGACTGAGTCTCGCCTTCGCAAAGCAGCTCCAGTTACTCGAAGAGCGCGGCGCAGCGACGGAGGCGCGCGTCGTCATCGACTCCGTCTCGACGCTGCTGATGTACGCCGACGTGCAGACGGTGTTCCGATTTCTTCACGTATTCACGAGCCGGCTCGACTCAGCGGGGCTGTTCGGCATCTTCACGCTCCAGCCTGGGATGCACGACGAGCAGGAGACGAACACGATTCGCACGCTATTCGACAGCGAGGCGACCATCGAGGACGACGAGATTACGTTGCGCGGCAGCGGCTACGACTAGTCGCTAACGGTCCGTTCTGCGTTGAGTCTAAAGATTCCAGAATGCGTGAAGACGCAAAGCGACGAGTCTACTATTATGATTCAGCGAGAGAATTCCGCCGGTTACAGCGTGGAAGATGTCATTTGATGGACGCCACGGGACCCACAACAGACTCGCTGCTCGTCAGAGCTCGATACGTTCGACCAACTGGTCCTCGCCGTCGTGCGTGTTGACGGCGACGACGCGGACGTGCGACTCCAGTCCCGAATCTCGGAGTTTCGCGGTCAGCAGCTCGTCTACCTGATACACGCCGGCGGCATCCGTCATCTCGATTTCGACGACGACGTGGCCGTTGTCGCTCGTAAGGATGACGCCCTCGATTGCCTGTGACGAGAGAGTGTTGATGCCGCGCCTGCCGCGCTCGTACGGGATGCGGGATCGTCCACGCTCCATATCGAGCCCGTCAGCGATGCGGATGACGCCAGCTTCGAGCGTGAGCGGTGTCTCCTCGGTGTGATGACAGAGAATGGCGTGAAGTATCTCTCCCGTCAGCTTCACACGCTCGACCGTGTCGTAGAACGCTGGGAGGAACCGTTCGAGAACGTCGGCGGCTAATGGAATCGAGTAGTAGGGGTGGTCCTCGCGGTGGACGACGTGGCCAATGTCGTGGAGTGTCGCCGCCAGCGCGATGATGACCGGCTCGTCCGTCTCGTCGAGTCCCTGTTCGAGCGCGCCGTTGAACTCCACGCCCTGTTCCTTGAGCAGGTCGTACAGACAGAGTGCGCGGTCGCGGACGATCTCGATGTGCTTCGCGCCGTGATCGTTGTACCCCTTGCGCGTGACGGGGTTGACGTTCTGCGCGTCGAGATACGCTTGTATCTCCTCATCGGCTGCGATGGCGTCCAACACGTTATGTAGTCGCTCGTCGGGGAACGCGTGGGAGTCCGCCGGGTCGTACCTACGGGACTGGCCGTCGGTTCGGGTCATAGAGAAGGGAGCGACGCGACGGCGAAAAGCGTTCCTCCCCGGCAAAAGAGCTACAAGTAATTCTCCCGAATCCGTGGATGTACACACCATGCTCGAACTCCTCCCTGCCCAACTCGGCATTCCCGCCGGCCCGGAGCTATTGATTATCCTCGGTATCGCCGTGCTCCTGTTCGGCGCGAACAAGATTCCAAAGCTCGCTCGCTCCTCCGGCGAGGCGATGGGTGAGTTCCAGAAGGGACGCGAGGACGTCCAGCAGGAACTCGACGAGATGCGCGCTAGCGGTGACGAGTCGTCGAGTGACGCGACGGTGGAGCCGGCGACCGAGACGACCGACTAATCCCTCCTTTTCCGCCTTTTCGCCGCTCGCGAGCGTCGCTATCCGTCTCAATCGACTCCGCGGCGAGGAAAAAGCATATATTCGCAAGGGAGTACCTTCAGGTATACATGTTCGAGATATTCGTTCCAGCACAGTTCGGGATTCCGGCCGGTCCGGAGTTGCTAATTATCCTCGGTATCGCCGTGCTCCTGTTCGGCGCGAACAAGATTCCAAAGCTCGCTCGCTCGACCGGTGAGGCGATGGGAGAGTTCCAGAAGGGGCGTGAGGAGGTCGAACAGGAGCTTCAGGAGATGCGAGACAGCGGCGCGAGCCAGGAGGAAATCGAGGAGACTCGCGAGGAGTACGCCGACGACGAGGATGTGGAGTTCGAGGAATCCACGGACAAGAAGTCTGAAGAGTCAGCCGACAAGAAGTTCGGAGAGCCAACGGACAAGAACTGAGTTGCTTTGTTCTTCACAATTGTTTTGCCCACGAGTGGCGACGCTCGGATGTGGACGCGTGGCCTAGTGGACCAAGGCGAGCGGTTCCTAACCTCTAGATCGCGGGTTCGAATCCCGCCGCGTCCGCTTCTCACTTCGTTCGTCGCGAACGCGGCGTAGCTCGCAAAGTTCGCGCTCAGCCGCGGTCGCGGCGCGAGCGTGGACGTCGGTCGACGTCCGCGCAGCACGTGGCCGTCCGACCGTGGCGTCCCGCCGCGTCTGCTCACTTCGTGTCTAGCTTCGGCCCTCGCGAACAAGGCGTCCGTTCTAATTCCGGGCAGCGCTTTTCTGATTCGCTCACTTGGATCACAATGATGAGTGCCGATGATACGCCCGGTGATGACCCGGTCGCGACCGCGCTGACGGAGGGGTCGGCCTACGACCGACTCCGCGTCCAGCGCATCTCGGTGTTTCCGTGGTCGCTGGCGGAGAAGCTCCAGCGACTCGGCGTGGTGCTGCTCGCGCTCGGGGCTGCACTCGGCGCGTTTACGTTCGTCCCACCAGACGGGGGAGCAATCCCCGCCGATCCCGGACAGGTGCCGACATACGCGAGTCTCACCGCACTCACCGCGCTGGCCGCGCTGGCGCTGGCCGCACTCGTACTGTCGATTCTGGGTCTCTTCAGGGATCGAAACGAGCCGCTGTCGGACCAGCACGCAGAGACGATGCTCGTCGTCGAGGAGATGTGTGGGCTGGTCGGTTTCGTCACCGGCGGCACAATCACGGCTATCGCTGTCGTCCTCTGCCTGCTGCCGTTTCTCGGTGCCGACGGCGTGGCGTGGCTCGCGAGGACGCTCGCACGCTCGCCGTACGCTCCGATCACGACCGCGCTCCCCGCCGTGCCGTCTATCCTTGCACCTATCGCACTGCTGCTCGGTGTCTTCTGTTTACTCGCCGGCCATCGATGGCGAGTTCAGTGAACGGGCTCATAGCCCGGTCGGAGCCAGTCGCGCACTGTGGGAAACAGATCATCCGTGGCTGGATTCGACGCCGTAAGCTCGTAGGCGTGGCCGTCGCGGTTTGCGAGTCCCGCGTCCTCGAGATGGTTCAGGTGAGCGAACGCCTCCCCCGGACCGTGGAGGATATGGATGGTGTGGAGCGCACCGAACAGTTCGGCGGAGACTTCCCACGGCGTCGCCGGGCCGTCGGCGAGCACGTCGACCACCCGACGGGTCCGTTCGCGGTGGTGATCGATAATGTCAGCCGCACGGCCGGTCGGGTCGACGATAGCCCCGCGGTGGCCGGGCCACGCGCGCTCGTAGTTCCCCTCAATGATGCGAACGAGCGTGTCGAGATACGCGGCAAGCGGGTCCGTGACGCGCACGTCAGCGCCACCGACGTTCGGCGTGTAGTACGGGAGGAGGGCGTCGCCGGAGAACAGCTCTCGGCCGTCGTGACCGTCGAACGCGAAGCCACATAGCCCGGCGCTGTGGCCCGGCAGGTGGACCACTTCGAGTTCGATGCTGCCGATGTCGAAGCGGTCGCCGTCTGTGAACGTCTCGACGGTCGGCGTGTCGTACTCCGCGGCGTTGGTGTCGAGAAACTCCGTCAGCTCTGCCTGCTTCTCGGGGGGCATCCCCCACTCGGTGAGGGTGTCGAGAAACGCCGGGTCGTCCGTGTCCTGCGTGGCCTCGGAGCCGTCGATGAGTGGGGCGTCGGCCTCGTGTGCGTGGACGAGACAGTCGCTCGCGTCCTGTATCTCGGCCGCGAGCCCGGCGTGGTCGCTGTGCCAGTGCGTGAGGAGAATCTGGTCGATATCTGCGAAGCTGATACCGATGTCGGCGAGTCCGGCTTCGAGGTCGTCACGCGTTTCGTCGGTCGGGAAGCCGGTGTCGACGAGCGTGAGTTCCGCATCGTCCTCCTGGCCGAGCACGTAGCAGTTGTTCAGTCCCTCGAACGCGGCGTTTCCCAGCTGAATGGCCTCCATCTCGAACGGGAGCGTCGGCTTCCCGCCTGAGACAGAAGGGAGAATCGTCACCTCGTCGCCATCGGCGAGCACGGTCGCCGCGCCGTCGCGGGTCGCGATCGACTCCCCGTTGACGTGGACGGCGATATGCGGGCGAATCTCGCCGTCGGCGGTACGGACGAGTGGATCGACGCGCTCCTCTCCACTGTCGAGTGCCGCTAGCAGGTCGGCAATCGTCGCGCCCGAATCGAGATCTGTCGTCGTTGCCTTGGCCCCGTACGCCTCGCGGACGGTGCCGTGAAGCTCGCACGTGATTTGCATACGAGATTTTCATCGGAAACCATTAAGAGTGTTCCCGTGGGGCAACGACTTTGTCGGTCGCCAGCGTGTTCGCGTCAATGGCACTGCACGATGCAAGCGGAGACGATATCGGTCCGTTCGAGGAGTACGACTATCCGGTCGAGCGCATCGCCGTCGGCGACGCGAAGATGGCCTACGTCGACGTTCCGGGCGACGGTGAGGAGACGTTCCTCTGTCTCCACGGCGAGCCGACGTGGGGATATCTCTACCGGAAGCTGATTCCCGGGCTCACAGCGCGTGGCCGGGTCGTCGTCCCTGATGCTATCGGCTTCGGGCGCTCGGACAAGTACACCGACCGTTCGGAGTACAGCTTCCAGATGCACTACGACGCCTTCGAGACGTTCATCACCGAACTCGACCTACAGAACATCACCCTCGTCTGTCAGGACTGGGGCGGTATCCTCGGGCTGACGCTGGCAGCGAATCATCCTGACCGATTCGCCCGGCTCGTCCCGATGAACACGGGGATTCCGACCGGGACACAGGAGATGCCCGACGCGTGGGAGGAGTTCCGCGACTTCGTCGAACGAACTGACGACCTCCCGCTGGATATGCTCATCCAGAACGCGACGGTGACAGAGCTCAGCGAGGAGACGCTGGCCGCCTACGAAGCGCCGTATTCCCGGCCCGAACTCAAGGCGGGCGCGCGGGCGTGGCCCGATATGGTCCCGCGCAAGAACGGCGGCGACGGGGCGGAGATGACCCGTGCCGCAGCCGAGCGACTTGGCGAGTGGGAAAAGCCAGCGTTCGTACTCTTCTCCGACAGCGATCCCATCACCCACGACAACCGCGACTCGCTGCGTGAGCATTTCCCGACTGCGAGCGACCAGCCCGACATCTGGATCGAGGGTGGTGGTCACTTCCTGCAGGAGGATGCTGGTGAGGTGATTGCAGAACGAATCGTCGAGTTCGTGGACCGAACTTAGCCGACCGTCGTCGCGACACCTTTCGTCTGGCGATAGTCGCCGTTGAGGAGCTCTCGAAGTGTCACGAACAGGGCCTCCCGGTCTTCGGAAGTCCACTCAGCTGGCTCCTTTACTGGAATGACGAGGAAGCCGCGCCCCCGGACGGGCGTGGCGTGCATCTCGCTCGTTCTTGGGTCCGTCTTGTCGCGTACCGATGTGTGGTGTTCGAGCGCGTAGGCGAACGCTCTATCTCCCACCGGTAGGAGGATGTGTGCGTTGATAGCCCGGAGTTCGGCGTCCAAGAACCGCTCTTGATCGGCGTAGCTTGCGGGTGTCGGCTCCCGTGTGGTCACACCCGGATGGATGTAGGAGAGATACAGATTTGAAAGCGTGGGCTCGTCGGCGTAGGCAGCGGCGGCAAAGCCCAACTCGTGCAGGAGTGACTGCAGCCGGCGGCCGGCCTCACCATCGGTGAACGGGACACCCGTGTCGGTCCCACCGTGACGGACCGGCGAGTCGCCGAACACGTGAAAATCTGCGTTGGCGTCGCCGTAGCCGTACACTGCGGGGCCATCGATTCGCATACCGAAGGGGTTTGATGTCTCTGTCGTAACCGTCTCCACAGCATCTCTGAGGCGCTCCGGAACAAAAAGCCCGCCTCCTGCCGACCTACTCTACGATAAGCCCGCCTTCCATCCCGAGCGAGCGGTGAGGCCGGCAGTAGTAGAGGCCGACACCGGTGTTGTCGAATGACTGCTCGAACGGGTCGCCCTCCAGCTTCGGGTTCCCGCTCTGGAAGTCGAAGTCGGAGTCACTCGCGGAGACGACGTTGTGGCCTCCACCTTGCCCAGTCCACTGCCACGAGATTGTCGTCCCGGTGGAGATACGAACTGCGGCCGGGGCGAACGCTAGCCCCTTGCTGCCGGCTCCGACCTTGACGACGACCTCGTCTTGGCCGGTCATATCGACGATTTCGTCGTAGCCACGTGCCGGCCGACCGCCAGAGAGGAACGCTGAGACGCGTGCTTCTGGTCCCTCGCCTGAGCCGCCTCCGTTTCCACCGCTGCTACACCCTGCGATCCCGACGGTTCCTGCGGCACCGAGCGCGCCGAGCAGCTGCCGTCGAGTCGGCGTAGATTCATCCATATCTGGAGGTGGAATTGCTCGCGAATAAGTCTCCTTCGAGAATGAGTAACACACCGAGCGTGTGGTTTCTTCCCACGCTCGCCCGTCTCCCCGATATGGCAGTACTCGTCCTGGGCGACCAGCTCCACTCGGAGTACGGTCCCACCGCCGACGCCGACCGCGTGGTGATGATCGAGGCGACTGAGTTTGCCCGTCGACGTGCATATCATCCACACAAGCTCACGCTCGTCTTCACGGCGATGCGACAGTTCCGCGACCGGCTGCGCGAGCGCGGCACCACCGTCGACTACTACGACTGCGAGACGTTCGCCGAGGGCTTCGACGATCACTTCGAGGCGTATCCCGGTGACGACCTCGTGGTGATGGAGTCACCCTCCTACGGCACCAGCGACCGGCTCACGTCGCTGGTCGAAGCGCGTGGGGGGAGCCTCGATGTGGTCGAAAACGAGCTGTTCCTCTCGACGCGCGAGCAGTGGGACGAGTACGCCGGCGACAGTGATCCGCCGTACCGTCACGAGAACTTCTACCGGATGATGCGCCGTGAGACCGGCTATCTGATGGCCGACGGCGATCCTGTCGGTGGCGAGTGGAACTACGACGACGAAAACCAACAGTTCCCGGGCGAGGAGTACGAGACGCCCGAGCCACCTCGCTACGAGATGGACGAGACCACCGCCGAGGTGTGGGAGTGGGCGACGAACCTGTCGGGAAGCTACGACACCGACCCACCCGGCCCGGAGTGGACCGACCCGGAGCCGTTCTTCTGGCCGACGACGCGCGAGCAGGCGCTCGACGCGCTGGACTCCTTCGTCGACAGCCGACTCGCCGAGTTCGGCCCCTACCAAGACGCGATGTTGGACGACGACTGGGCGCTGAATCACGCACTCCTCTCGGGCGCTATCAACGTCGGGCTGCTCCACCCCGCAGAGGTCATCGAGACGGTCATCGAGAGCGCTCGCGACCAGCCGGACACACCGCTCAGTAGCATCGAGGGGTTCGTCCGTCAGCTGCTCGGCTGGCGGGAGTTTATGCGTCACACCTACCGGGAAGGAATGCCCGAACTGGCCGCTGCGAACCAGCTCGATGCGACCGAGGAGCTTCCGGAGCTCTTCTGGACCGGCGAGACCGATATGCGCTGTCTCTCTGACGTGGTCGACGGCGTTCGGACACGGGGATACAGCCACCACATCGAGCGGCTGATGATTCTCTCGAACTTTGCGCTCATCTACGGCGTGGAGCCGGCACAGCTGAACAAGTGGTTCCACGCGGGCTACGTTGACGCCTACCACTGGGTGACGACGCCAAACGTCATCGAGATGGGATCGTTCGGACAGGGACTCTTCGCGACGAAGCCGTACGCGTCGTCTGCGAACTACGTAAATCGGATGAGCGACTACTGTGGCGACTGCGACTACTATCACACGAAGACGACCGGCGACGGTGCGTGTCCTTTCAACACCCTCTACTGGGACTTTCTCGACCGGAACGAGGAACGGCTCGGCGATAACCACCGGATGGGACTGGTCTACTCCCACCTCGACGACAAGGACGAAGACGAGCTGGACGCGATTCGCGAGCGGGCGCGCGAGGTCAGGAAAATGGCGGAGTCGATGGAGCTGTAGTCGCCGCTTGCCCGCGTTTGGCGTCGCTCACTCGCTGAGCCGCTCGTAGCGCTCCTCGAAGCGCGTGCGACACGACGAACAGCAGAAGTGGTACGTCTCGCCGTCGAGCCGAACCGACTCGCCCTCCGAATCGACGGTGTTTGAACACTCCGCACAGGCGACGGCGAAGCCGCCTCCCGCGACCGACGGCTCCCACGTAACGCTGTCGAGGAGCTCCACGTCGAATGAGGCGTCGCCGACCAACTCGTCCACCCACGGGCGCACGTCGTCCGCGGCTGTCCGGCCCGTAAACCGGACCGTCCCGTCGGCGCTCGTAAAGACGCCCTCTACGCTGTCGGCGTCAGCGAGCCGGTGTTGGAGCCCATCGATATCGTCGGGATCGGCGACTGTCACGAGGATGGCGACACCCGCACGGAGCTGGTCGCGATTCAAGCTGACGGTGAAGCCGTCGATGACTCCACTCTCCCGCAGACGAGCCACTCGCTGTGACACTGCCGGCCCGGAGAGATCGACACGCTCGCCGATATCGCTGTACGGACGACGCGCGTCCTCGGCGAGCAGCGAGAGAATTTCGAAGTCGGTCTCGTCAAGGGGCATATCTGGCGTTCGATATGGGCTCCAAAGTAGCTATCGCCGAGTGCGCTGACTCAGACGTATTCGGGCCAGTCACGTGACTCGGGGCGGACTGTGCCGACGGAGCCGTGCCACTCGCCGTCCTCGTAGATGAGCGTCTGGTGGACGATACAGGTGACGCGCTCGCCACTCGCCAGCTCGACCGTCTGCTCGTAGCGTTCCGAGGCGGTTTCATCAGTATCGAGGAGCGTTTCGACGATCGCTTGCCCGCGCTGGAGCGCTTCCTCGTCGAGAACGTGCGAGATGTGGCTGTCGAGCAGCTCCGTGCGGTCGTAGCCGATCTGGTCGACGTACGCCTGATTGACGAGCGTGTAGCTGCCCTCCCGGTCGAGTGCATACGCCGGGTCAGGCATCGTCTCGATGAGCGTTCGGTAGCGTCGAAGCTCGCGCTCGTGCTGTTTCCGTTCGGTGATATCCACAATAACCGTCTGGGCAGCGTCGTCGCCCCCGAGTGAGACCGGTGCCGACGCGATGAGTCCGTGGCGCGTCTCGCCGGCCGCGGTCGTGAACGTCAGCTCCGTCATCCCGACCGGCTCCCCGCCGTCGAGTACTCGCTGTACACGCTCTGTGACAGCCTACTCGCTCTCTGGCGGGATGAACTCCATCACGTCGTGACCCTCTAGCTCGCCGAGCATCTCGGTCGCCGCCTTGTTCGCGTAGCTGATAGTGCGCGTCTCATCGAATACGACGATGGCCGCTGGTGAAGTCGTCAACACCCGCTGATAGCGGTCTTCCAGCCGTTTGAGGCGGTTTTCCGTCCGGGTCCGCTTTACGGCGTTCGCGATTCAGTTCGCGAGCAGTTCGAACTGCTCCAAGCTGGAGCGTTTCCGCATATACTCCGTCACGTCTGCGGAGATGGCTTCGCTCGCGACCGTCTCGCTCCCTTCAGCGGTGAAGATGACGAACGGGAGCTCCGGTCGGTCGGCCCGGATGCGTTCGAGAAACGCCACACCCGTATCGTCGGGTAACACGTACTCAGAGACGATACAGTCGAACGTCGTCGAATCGGCGTCGGCCGGTGTCGCAGCTGTCTCCATCGTGAGTCACTCGTCGGCCCGCCCCAACAGTGAGTCGCTCGTCGACCCGCTCTAACATCCTCTTCGCGAGCGCGCGGAACTCCTCGTTGCCGTCGACGAACAGCACCGATATCGGTCCTGTCATCCCGTATCACTCTCGCGATTCGCGCCCGAGCGTGTAGAACGCGTCGTTGGGGCGCATATCTGCGACCGTCGCGAGCCGATTCGAGAGATTGTAGTAGGCGACTACGGTCGCGATATCCCATACCTGCTCGTCAGAGAAGCCGGCCTCCTTCAGCGCCTCGACGGCGGCGTCGTCCACCTCGCCCGGCGATTCGGTGAGAAGCTCTGCGAACTCCAGCATAGCGCGTCGCCGGTCGGAGAGGTCGGCGCTCCGGTAGTTCGTCGCGAGCTGGTCAGCGAGCTTCGGGCGACCGCTGTAGATGCGCAGGAGTGCGCCGTGGGCGACGATGCAGTAGAGACAGTCGTTGATGCCGGAGACCGTGACGATGAGCATCTCGATTTCGGCCCGCTCGATGGCGGCGTCTTCGATGATGGCGTCGTGGTACTCGAAGAATGCGCGGAAGTGGCTCGGCTTGTAGGCGAACGCTGAGAAAACGTTCGGCGTGAAGCCGGCCTCTTCGGTCTCCGTCTCGATTCGGGTCCGTACGTCGTCCGGAAGCTCCGACAGCTCGGGAACTTCGAACCGACTCATCGGCTCGCTCATAATCCCGATTTCCGCGCGCCGTGAGTTAATTCTGCCGGCGCTCAGCTCAGATTTCGCCCTGCTCTTCGAGGTTCGCCAGCACATCGTCGACGAAATCCTCGACGGAGTCGTACGGGAAGTCGCCGCCACCCAGCTTCGTGTTCAGCTCCATCGCGGTCATCGAGAAGTCACCGGACTCGAACTTCGTGCCCGGACCGTTCGGGAGTGCCGGCACGAGGTCCATCGGGCTGCTGATGGGGTAGTCTGCTTCACCGAACGCTTCTTCCATCTGCTCGCGGAGTTCTGCTTTGTCTGCCATAGCGGCCCGATAATCGGCCACCTTCCTTATATACTATTCGAGTACCCCACTGCAACACCTGGCTGGCTGTTTATTAACGCTGGCCGTACGGCGATCGAGGATCGCGTTTATTTCGCCAGAAATTTTTGTTCCAATTCTCGGCGCCTGGGAAGTGCTGATTGGTTTATTATTCCTCTATCGGTGTGATCCGCCTCGCGATCTTGTTACTGTTTCTACAGATCCTCCGAACGTTTTCCCATTATTCTACTTCCGAATGTTGTCACGACATTTGTACGGCCACCGTTAGGGCAGTACATATCAAGAACCTCGTTATTATTCGTGCTACCCTTGTCCTCGGCGGGTCGCTTACTACGACAGCTAATTATCCCCAAGCGCTAGCGACTCCGACAAAACGCCCGCTGTCGGGTGAAGATATCCCTCAACGTTGAGAGGTGACACTCACACCCACGGACTGCGGGTACCCGACGCCCCGCTCCGATTCGATGCCGGTCGCTACTTGTCGTGATGACACAGAAAGCGTGCTACGGGCGGTGAGGTCAGCCGCCGTTGCGCGCCTGGTAGCTCCTGTAGCTAATCGCGTCACCGTCAACGATGACCGCGTCGCCGCCGTTCTCACAGCCCTCGGGCGCTGCGCCTTCGAGCCCGCTATCCATCTGTTCGTCACCGTACTCGTATGGATTATCAGTCATCTCCATGTGAACGGCTTGCACACCAGATGGCATAAGTCTTTGTCAGACATTACCACACTCTTCGAGCAGCGCCGGCAGGTCGACCAACCCGTCGAGGATGTGGTCCGGCGTGACGGAAGCGTCGTCGATCGCGATGTGGTCGGTGCGTCCCGAGAGAACGAGCACCGTTGCCATACCGGCACGCTCCCCGAGCGCGATATCGGTATCGAGGCTGTCGCCGACGATACAACAGCGCTCCGGGCGAGTCAGTCGCTCGGCGATGAGCTCGATCATCACGCCGGACGGTTTGCCGAGTACACGGTCAGGCTCACGCTCTGTGACGCCCGCGACGGCCCGCGTAATCGCGCCCGAGCCCGGATACTCTCGGCCGTCGTTGTTGGGGTACGTCAGATCGCGGTCGGTCCCGTAGAAGGCCGTTTCGCCGTCGTCGAGCGCCCATAGTCCCTGCGTGAGGTCGTCGTACTCGAAGTCGTAGCAGTGGGAGGTGACGAGCACGTCGGCCCGGTCAGGGTCGTCGGTGACAGCTACGCTTGCGTTGTCGAGCTGTGTGAGCAGCCCGTCTGACCCGATGACGTACACGTCGTCGCCGGCATGGCGGTCGGCGAGAAACTCCGCCGTCACCGTTCCCGCCGAGAGAATCTGGGATTCGTCCGCGTCGATACCGAGGTCTGCGAGCCTGTCGACGTAGCCCGCGGGGCTCCGCGTCGGATTGTTCGTCACGAACAGCAGGTCATACCCTCGTTCACGAAGCGTCGTGATGGCATCGCTCACGCCATCGAGCAGTTCGTCGCCGAGATACACCGTTCCGTCGAGGTCGATTACGACGGCGTCGACATCCATACCGACGCTACGAGGGGGAGTCTCATAAACGGGTCAGACGAGCCCGCGAACCGCGACGGCAGCCAACGGCGGGACAGCGAGCGCCGAGGCAATGGCGATATAGATGAGTGGAACAGCTGTCACGACCGGGCCGAGAACGCCGTGCCAGACGAGCAGTCCCGCCCACGCGACGAGCACGGCCACGCCGAACTCGAAGCCGAGGATAACTGCCTCGCGCACCGACGTTGCCGTGAGGCCGAGTAATACCCCACCCACGGCGAGCCCGACTGGATGGAGATACGTCGCGACGAGCCCGACGGCGAATGCTGCGACCATCGCCTGTGTCGCGCGCTCGGTCTCACGGAATCGGTCGAGGAACGCCGGCGTTAGATAGCTCATTTGTCGCCCTCCTCGTCGGTGAACGTGATGACGACCGGGCCACTCGGCTCGGTCGGAATCTCGCGGTACTCACCGTTGGCCCACGGGTCGAGCTGGTCGGCGTAGTGTGGCGAGTACGGGTTCCCTGACTGCCCGCCGGGAATGATACCGTACGCCTCGCTTCCCGACACGACCATCCGCCACGAGGAGCCGGCGTCACCTGTCACCCGGAAGTTCGACACGGTGAACGGGCCGCCGTCAGTCGAGAGCTCTGGGTAATCGAGAAACGCGAGTGGGAACTGGTGGTCCAGGTCGACGACGTTGTAGTCGCCGTATCTCTGCCATCCCTTACGCTCGGCACGCTCGACAGCCTGTGCGAACGCCGTCGCGTAGGCGTCGGCGCGCGTCTCGCGTGCGGGCGTCGTCGCGTCGTCGAACCACTCGCTGTCTGCTGGCAGATTCTGGAGCACCGTGTGGTGTGGATAGTAGCCGGAGTCGAGTCCTTCAGCGGCGAACTCGTCGCCGAACACCACATCGCGAACCTCCTCGCGGAACAGCGCGTACAGCAGCGCAGGCCGGGAGTCGCGGTCGAGCTGCGCATTCCACCCGTCCAGTCGGTCGGCCTCCGCTCGGATGTCGGCCGACATCTCAGTGCGCGCATCGAGGATGACTGGCTGGTAGGCTGCCGCCGCCAGCGACCGGGTGTCGCGCTGGAGTTCCTGCACGAATGCGGCGGTCACCGGTTCGTCGCTCTGGACTCGGGCTTCGAGTCGCTCGTAGATGCGCGCCCCTCGGTAGGGGTCGGCCAGGCGCTCGCTGTAGGAGAGATAGAAGCCGGGGTCGTCGGTTGTGCGCTGATTCGCCGTCGCCAGCACGTCCGGATTGTCGACGTGTGGCACCTCCTCGAATGGGACGAAGCCGCCGGCGTCCCAGTCGGTCTGGCCGTACGGAACCCAGCCGCGCCAGTTCCCGTCGCCCGCGGTGGCGTTGAACGGTAGCTCACCGGAGACGCGCTCGCCGTCGGTGTAGCGGTACGGGTATTTGCCGGTAATACGGAACAGCGTGCCGCCGTCGCGGTCGGCGGCGACGATGTTCTGGGTCGGCGCGTCGAACGTCCGTAGCGCGTCGTTCACGGCGTCAAGACTCTCGGCGTGATTGAGCGCGTGTATCGCTCGTCCCTCGCGTGTGCCGGTCAGCCCGAGCCACGACACCGCCACCTCTCGCCCACCGCGTTCGAGCAGCGGCCCCTTCACCGTCTTGCGAATTTCTACCTCGGCGTCTGGACTGCCTGCAACCTCAATAGTCTCCGTCTCTGTCTTCACCTCGTGCGTCTCGTTGTCGTAGACGTACGTGTCGTTCGTCGGCTGCGCGAAGGTGTAGATATCAGTCTGATCGGCTCCGACATTGGTGAATCCCCACGAGACGCTCTCAGTGCGACCGATGATTATGAACGGAAGCCCCGGTAATGCGACTCCACGCGTATCCATCTCGGGGGCATCGAGGTGCATCTCGTACCAGACGGGCGGGACGGTCAAGGAGAGATGCGGGTCGTTCGCGAGGATGGGACGTCCGTCGCTGGTGTGATCGCCCGAGACAACCCACGAGTTCGACCCGATACCGAGCGAGCGCTCGTGCGACGAGTAGCGGTCGTACAGCGCCGAAAAGTCACCGACCGTTCCCTGCGTCTCCTGTGTCGACGTGGTGGGGCGCGCACTCGCCGGTGTCACCTCGCCACCCTGTGAGCGACCCATAACCGTCGAGTCGTGTGCAAGCTGTTCGGGATACAGCTGGCTCGTCGCGGTCGGCCCGAAGCTGTCTGCGACGGTCGCGCGTTCGAGGTCGCGGAAGTCGCCGGTCAGCTGCCACGCGATGAGCTTGCCGACGAGCAGCGAATCGACGGGTGTCCACTCGTCGGGCGCGTAGTCGTTGACTTGAAACTCGGTCGGCAGAGGCTCCGTATCGATATAATGGTTGACGCCGGCGGTGTACGCGCGAGTTGCGTCACCCGCCGCAGTGTCCTTCGTCGCGTTCCACGACGCCTCGGCTGCGCTCGCAAAATCCATCTTCCGGTAGAATCGGTCGCTTTCGACGGTCGCCTCGCCGGCGATTTCGGCCGTCTCACCACGCATCAGCCGGCGCTGGAGGTCCATCTGGAATAGGCGGTCGCGCGCCTGTACGTAGCCGACCGCGTAGTACAGCGCCGTCTCGTTGTCGGCTGCAATATGTGGCACGCCGTCGCCGTCGTATCGAACTGTCGCCTCGCCGTACGGTGATTCGACGGTCGCTGCGCCGGTGAGCGCGCGGTCTGTCTTCGCCCCGATGCTGCCGTCGTTCGCGCCGTATGCGGCCGTCCACGCGTCACCGCTGCCCGGAGCACCGAGTGAGATGTAGCCCCCCGCGCCGACGGCTCCCGCAATGAGTAATGCAAGCGCAACTACCGCAGCAGCCGCGCTCCGTCTGTCGTTCATATCTACCAGCTGAGCGCTATATAAAAAAGTGTATCTCTCATTATCGTTTACCGAACCGTTCGTTGAAGCGGTTTACGTCATCGTCCGTGCCGGCGATGACGAGGCGGTCGCCGCGGCGAACGCGATATTCGGGGCCGACATCCGTCTGGAGTCCGTCCTCGTCGTCCTCGTGCTCGACAGCGATGACGGTACAACCCGTCTCGGCGCGCACTGATGCCTCGGCCAGTGTCCGTCCGATGAGCTCCGGTGCGTCCGTTCGAACGATCTCTACCTGCGTCGTCATCGATAGAACCTCCTCGTCAAGCACGGTGCCAGCTGTCATCCGTCCGGAGATGGATGCTAACGAGAGAGCGTAGTCGGCTCCGGCTCGGTAGAGCTTCTGTACGCTCTCGCGCTGTTGTGCGCGGGCGATAATCTCGATATCGGGTTCGAGGTCGCGACAGACGAGCGTCGCGAACTCCGCGATGGTGTCATCGGCGATGGCGAGTACAACCGTCTGTGCGTCCTCGATACCCGCTGCTTTGAGCGTCTCCGGTTTCGTTCCGTCACCGACGACGTCTACCCCTTCCATATCCCGTAGATCGACCGTCGTGTGGTCGTGGCCCGCTTCGGTCAGCACCTGGCAGATGGCTTGTCCGACGCCACCGAAACCGACGACGACCGTCCTCCCCACCCTATGACGGCGCACGTCCCCCAGAGTGCGCTCGCGCAGCGTAGCGATCTGGTCGTCGCGTCCACTCACCAGCAGAATGGTCCCGCTGGTGATAGCCGCCGTCGGGTCGGGCGGGCTCTGAAACTCACCGTCGAGCCAGAGTCCGATGACGTTGACGCCCGTCTCCTCTCGAAGTCTACTCTCGGCTAGCGACGAGCCGATGAGCTGGCTCCCTCGACGCACCGAGAGCTCGACGATGTCGAAGTTCTCGCCCAGCTCGACGGAGTCGTCGAGGTCGGTCGAGACGGCCGTCGTCACCTTCCGTGCGAGACTCTCGCCGAGTAGAGATCGTGGAGACAGCACCTCATCTGCGCCCGCGAGCTCGTGATAGCGAGTGTGCTCTGGTTCCTCCGCGACGGTGACGACCCGCACGTCAGACGCCAGCTCCTTCGCCGTCAGGACAATGCTCGTGGCCATCTCATCGGAGATATCCGCGACGAGCGCCCGCGACTCGAGGATATTCGTGGCGAACAGCCCGTCGACGGTGTCGGGGGCGGCGTGGACGACAGCGTAGTCGTCCTCGTAGAGGTCGAGCGCGGTGTCGCGGTCGGGCTCCGCGATAACCGTCTCGACGTCGCGTGACTCCAGCTCACTGATGAGGGCCTCCGCCCGCTCGCTGAAGCCACAGACGACCACGTGGTCGGTCGTGTCGGTCGTCGTCGGTACCGTCGTCGATAGCGCGTCTTCGAGCAGCGGAAATACCAGCGCTGGCAGCGCGAGGAAGATGAGCACGACTCCCATCAGGTCCATCACGACGACGAACAGCGTCATCACCCGGGAGTTCCACGGCGCGTCGGAGCCATAGCCTGTCGTCGTGAACGTCTCGACGACGACTTGCAGCGAGTTCAACAACGGCTGTGGCCGACCGTCAAATGTTGCCATCCCGTAGTCGTACAGCAGCGTGAACACGGCGATGGCGACTACGATCCCGGCTACGAACTTCGCCGTCTGTCGTCGCCAGGTCGTCATATTCGTGATTCAGGAGAGCCCAGTTAAAATCCTGTCCGATTTATCGATTCCACAGCCGCACCGCCGTGTAGCAGACCCACGCGTTGAACAGCGTCGAGCCGACGAACTCCGGTACTGCGAGCCCGGGGAGCGTGCTCTGGAGCTGTGTCACCCACAGTATCCAGAAGCCGAGATGGATTGCTGCGCTCGCAATCGTCGCGACGCCTCGCTGGCGCGCGCCAGCGAGCAGATCACCGACGCCGTACACTGTCGGGGTCATCATAAAGGCGAGATACGCTGTTATCGCCGCCGGCGCGTGCAGCGGCTGATCCGAGGGGAACAACCCGACTCCGGCGACGCCGAGCATCGCAATCACGAACGGGACGACCGCGATTCGATGAGGGAGTGTCTCCGCGGTTCGCCACAGCGCCGGGGCGAATCCGAGTGCAATCACGCCCGTCGCGATGAGCCCGTAGTTGAAGATAGGGCGTGCGACTCCGGCCGAGACGCCCAAATCCGAGAGCGCGTTTCCGGCCCACGAGAACCACGTCGCGCTCGCCACCGCGGCGAGGATGGCGACGAAGGAGATGGCGACCCCCGTCACGCCGACCGCGACCGATCGCTGTGTCCTGTTCATACCATGTCGTTTCGTGCCGGCGACAAAAGTCCGCCTCTCGGTCACTCTCCCGCGTTCTCGTCTGCGTCTGTTTCGGCTTCGCGATCTGCGTTTGTCCCGCGAGCTGCTTCGGCTTCCTCCAGCTCTGCGTCGATTTCGTCCCTATCGTCTGCACCCACTTCAGTCACGGCCGACTCGACTTCGTCGCGTCGGGTGCGCAGCGACGCCTGGAGTCGAGCTTCAAGCGTCTCCCGCAGATCGGTCGCATCGCGAGCGTCGATATCCGGTGCGCTCGGCGCGCTCCAGCCGTGCGTGCCGGCGGTGTCGACGGCGACTGTCGCGAGTTCGCGCCGGCGCTGGAAGATCGTCGCCTGCTCGGCGAGCGTCTGGATGCGGTAGAACGGTACGGCCTGCGTCCGTCGGCTCCAGAAGCCAGCGCGCGCGACGAAGTGGTCGTCGGTGAGCGCGTAGCCGATATTCGCCCACTTGAGGTGTGCGGCGACGGGCACGAGGACCAGCCCGGCCAACAGCGCGGTCGTCGGCAGCGGTGGCGTGAAGTCGGCCAGCCGGACGACAGCCGTTGCGAGTCCCGTCACGACGAGCAGGCCGAGCGCGTACCGGACGGCATAGCGGGTCCGGGCGCGCTTTGGTGGGCGTTCGAAGGGAGGGTCACCGAACGGCTCCACTTCCCGTGCCAGCGCGTAGGCGTGTTCGCGCTCTGCGAGCGGGACGGCCGACTGCGACCCGCTCGAATCTCCTGACGGCGAGTAGCCCGCCGTCTCGATAGCGACCGACGCGTAGCCGAGCCGCCGCGCGATGACGTTCTCCGTCAGGACGACCGACTGCACCTTGTCCAGCGGAATCGTGCCGCTGTACTCCTTCGCCAGTCCGCGCCGATAGCTGAGCTCGTCGCTGTCGCGGTAGAGCTCGAAGCCGTAGTAGCTCACGACTGCCTGCACCATCGATGCGGCGAGCGCGACGACGGCGAGCCCGCCCAACAGCAGGGGGGCGACCCGGAAGAGGTCGAACAGCGGGGCCGCATTCGAGACGGACGGAATAATAACGGGGAGCGCGACGACGATGAACGAGAGCAGTCGCAGGTCGAGCCCAATAACGCCGAGCAGGAGTAGCTCGCGGGGCGTAATCGAGAACAGCGGCTCGAGTTCGGACTCAGTCGTCGCTTCCTCACTGGTCTCTCCGCGCTTGCGCCGGCTGAGGGACGCCCGCAGCTCGTTTGCTGTCTCGGTGTCCAGATACCGGAGGCTGGCCTCTGTTTCGCCGCCACCGGCCGTCTCGATGGCGAGCTCGGCGATACCGAGCGCGCGCTGGACGACGTTGCGCGTCACGTCGACGTTCTGGATGCGCTGGTAGGGAATCTCGCGGCTCCGGCGCGAGAGCACGCCAGAGGACACGTCGAAGGTGTCCTCGGTGAGTTCGTACTCGAATCGCCGGACGTACGCGAGCTGGTACGCGACTGTGGCGAGGAGAATACCGCCGAACAGCGCAGCGAGTAGCGGGAGCCGTTGAATACCGGCGGAGACAGTCCCGATGACGAGCAGCCACACGAACCGCGACAGCGAGACGCCGACCCGGTAGGGGACCGAGAGCGGATCGAGCTTAGACGGCATCCTCTCCCTCGGCGTCGATAGCGAGCCGCTTGAGTCGCTGCTGGAGTCGTTCCGCGCGGTCGGGTGTCAGTCCCGGAATCGTCACATCGGCCCCGCGAGAGCCGGCGGTGTAGACGACGACCGACGACAGCCCGAGCGCGCGTTCGAGTGGTCCTCGTGACACGTCGACGTGCTGTACGCGGACGAAGGGGACCACCGTATGGACGTGGGTGAGCACGCCCCGCGAGAGGTTGATCGAGTCGGCCTCGACGGCGTACCACCACGCCCGGTAACGCGCCAGCGTGTAACCGAGACCGAGGAGCGCGGCGACGACAAACGTGATGCCAGCAGGCAGGAGAATCTGCTCGATGGTCGCGTAGCCGCCCGCACCGGCGATTCCGGCAAGCAGGAGCGAGCCGACGAGTGCCCAGACGCCCCAGACGATGCGCACGCCCGAGTCGAGCGTCTGTCGATCGCCGTTCACAGAAGCTGTGGTCATATGTTCACAATCACGTCAGGACACAAATCACACCCGGTGGATACGTCCGGCGGTCACGTCCGTCCGGGGTGCGTAGTAGAAGAACGGGTCAGATTCCGGTTCCTCGAATCCGTTCGTCCGAAATAGGCCGTTCTCGCGAATCTCCACTTCGGCCTCCGTCAGCGGCCACGGTGGATGATCAACATTCCCGTAGAACAGTCGACCGCGTCCCTCGGTGTAGAACCGGTAGCGCTCGGTGAGGAAGTGGGGAAGCGTCCCTGGTTCGGCGTCAAGCCGTTCCCCGACCGGCTCGTAGGTGGCGTCGAACGCTGCCAGCTCGCCGTCTCCGACGCGTCGAGACCGGAAGTTCACAGCTTGGCCGTCGTACTCGATGTCGATGTCGGCGCGGTAGTACGGGAGCCGGAACAGCCCGCGCGCAATGGAAACACCGAGTCGGTCGTCGGCGTCGAGATTGTAGAAGTAGATGCCGGGTTCGTCCTCGGCGTCGCGGACATAGGTCCGGAGATTCAGCTCACCGAAGGAGAGTCCGAACGGAATTCCTCGCGGACTGATATCGTCCATCACGAAGGCGATGACGCCGAGATACGCCTTCCCGTCGTGGGTGTCGACGGACAACCCCTCGGGGAGCGTCTCCTGAATCCGATCGGGTGACACTGCCCAGTGTGCAAACAGCGCGTCCCGCCACACCATCGACAGCATCGCTTGGCCCGCGAGGTCGTGACTGTCGGCGTTCATACGTATCGGTAGAGATGCGAGCCTCTTGGTCGTGACGCTGGCTCACGTTCGAACTCACTCGTGACCCGACACCTCGACCGGGCCGTACGGCTCCTCCAACCACTCCATATCGGAGTCGGAGAGGTCGATATCGAGCGCCGCGACAGCCGACTCCAGATGCTCGATCGAGGACGCGCCGACGATCGGGGCGGTGACGGCGTCTTTTCCGAGCACCCACGCGAGCGCAATCTGTGCCATCTCGGCGTCGTACTCGTCGGCCAGCTCCTCGACGCGCTCGTTCACCTCTTTTCCCCCGTTGTCCGGATAGGGGTGTTCCAGCGCGTAGTCGTCGGTCTCGGCGCGCGTCGTCGACATATACTCCTCGTGGGGACGGGTGAGGAAGCCGCGCGCCAGCGGGGACCACGGGATGACACCCATCCCTTCCTGTTGGCAGTAGGGAAGCATCTCGCGCTCCTCCTCGCGGTAGGCGAGACTGTAGTGATTCTGCATCGTCGCGAAGCGGTCGTATCCTTCACGCTCGGCGACGGCGTGGGCGGTCGCGAGCTGGTGGGTCCACATCGAGGACGCGCCGAAGTGGCGAATCTTCCCGCGACGAACGGCGTCGTCGAGCGTCGCGAGCGTCGTCTCGACGGGTGTGTCGTAATCCCAGCGGTGTGTCTGATAGAGGTCGATGGTGTCGACGCCGAGCCGGTCGAGCGAAGCGTCCAGCTCCTGCTCGATAGCCTTCCGCGAGAGGCCGCCGGAGTTCGGGTCGCCGTCGCGCATCTGGAAGAACACCTTCGTCGCGATGACCTGCTCGATCGCGGTCGTACCCCGAAAGCGCATCACCGAGGATACGCTCGCTCTCGCCGCGCGAGTACATGTTGGCGGTGTCGAAGAAGTTGATTCCCAGATCGATAGCCCGCTCCACGAGGTCGTGACCGAACGCCTCGCCCTGGACCCACTCGCGCCAGTCCGGATCGCCGAAGCTCATACAGCCGAGACAGATGCGCGAGACCTCAATGCCAGTGGTACCGAGCGTGGTGTACTCCATACATCCGGCTCTCGTGGCCAAGAGAAAAAGCTAGCTCACCGAAACCGGCGTGATCTACAGCGACTCGGGGTCGATCCGCGTGATGAACGATCGAATGGCCGCGACGCCGGCGACGGCTCCGACGACTGTGGCGGCGACGAGCGCGTACGTCGTCGGTGTGGCGCTGTCGATGGCGAGGTGGGCGATGGTCGTCGCGGGATGCTCCGGCAGAAAGCCCGCGAGTGCGAACACGGCGAGCGCGCTCAACGAGTAGAGCAGCTGTGCGCGCTGGCGGCTCGCGAACGCGAGCGCCAGTCCGACCCCGACCGCAACGAGTAGAGTCGCGAGCGCGCCGGTGTAGACGAGTAGTAGCGGTACCGCGGCGATGGCGAAGCCGTTGAACGAGAGCAGGACGAGCCACACGAGCGCCTGCATCGGCGCGAGCATCGCCATCGCGAGCCCTTTTCCGGTGACGATCTCGACGAGCGAGAGCGGTGCGACCCGAAGCAGGTCGAGGGTCCCGCGCTCGATCTCCTCGGTGACGGAGTCGACGGCCGTCGAGCCGGCGATGAACGCCGGCAACAGGAGCAGGAGCGGAAGCAGAATCGTGTAGCTGAAGTCGAACTGCGGATTCCCGCCCACATCGGCCGGAAGTGGTGCGAGCGACCGCTCGATGTATTCGGTGCGGTCGAGTCGCGTCTCGCGCTCGACCGTCTCCAGTACCGTCCGAATCTGGACGACGATGAGCGTCTTCTGGAGACTCGACTCGGGGACGGTTGCATCGACGCCTATCAGGGTCCCGTCACCGGTTTCGACGGGGTTCGCGACGAGGGTGCCACTCACCTGCTCGGCATCGAACGCACGGAGCGCGGCCTGCTCGGAGGGATACCGTTCGACGTTGATGCGCTCGTGGCGCGCAGCCGCAGCCACGAGTTCGTCGCTCGCCTCGCCGGCCACGGCGAATGTCACGTCGCCGCTGTCGGCGGAGCCGGGGTCGTACAGCGTCGCCAGCCCGACGACGAGGAACGACGAGAACGCCGCGACGAACAGCTGGATGGCCAGCGCGAGGATGATGGTCTTCTCGGCGGTGAGCGACTGGAGTTCCCGGCGCGTCAATCTGAGCACGCGGTCGAGATTCACAGCGCACCGACCCCCGTGAGAATCACGGCGTTGTACGCGAGATGGACGAGCATCGCTGTCGCCAGCCCGAGCAGCCACCCCGTCCGTCCGCGCGTCGCGCCGACAGCGGAAATCGTCGCCGTCACGCTGTGCAAGACGAGCGGGACGAACAGCAACACGAGTGCAATCGCGGGTGAGACGTTCGCGACTGACGGGCCGAACGCCGCCGCGCCAACCTGCTGTTGGGGAAGTCCAACGAACTGGACGACGAGCATCAGCTTCTCACCGATGAAGAAGCCGGTTCCCGACGCGACCCCTGCAAGCGTCGCCCCTCGGAGCGTGCGGGGATAGCGCGCGTGCTCGAAGCCAGCGAGGATGGGGACGAACTTCGCGACCTCCTCGATGATGACGACGACGACGAGGACGGCGGGAATCGACACCGATGTCGGAAGCGCGAACAGCGCCGCGACGCCGAGCAGTTCGGCGACGAAGACGAACGGCACGACGAGCGCCGTCACGAGGACGAGCGACCGGGCGCGCTTGATGCGTCCCGCGAGCGCGTCGAGAACCTTCAGCGGGACGGCTCGCTGGGTGAACATATCCTCCTCGCGGTAGAGGCCGACGCCGAAGCCGTAACAGACGGCGGCGGTCGCCGTCGCGGGCAGGGTCGCGAACAGCACCTGTATCGCAGTCACCGACTCGCCTGTCAGGTCGCGAACGACCAGCGTCAGCGGCGAGATGAGTGCGATGCCCTCGATTTCGGTGAAGATGGCCGGAACGAACGCGAAGGAGGTGAGCCCGACCGTGATCGCGACGGTCAGGAAGGTGAGCTCCTTGAACGAGCGGGCCATCATCGCTGCGAGAAACGTCACCGCGAGAAACAGGAGCGTCAGCGGAACGACGCCCGCGAGCGAGAGCAGGCCGCCGCCCGGCAGCGCGAACGCGATGACCGACAGCACGGCGAGGGAGGCGACGAGATACGGGAGCGTCTTGCCCGCGATGATGTCGCTCCGCGAGAGCGGCGCGACGAGCAGGAGCTCGCCGCGGCGGTTGAGCCGTTCTTTCAACATCGTGGAGCCGTACGCCTGAACCGCGAAATTCAGCGGCAACACGAACAGGAACGCGAGCACGAGCGAGTCGAAGGGGAACGGCGGCGTGATGTCCGACGGCGAGCTCGTGGTGGTCTCGCTGCCGAAGATGTCGAGACTCGGCAGCCCGCCACTGTCTCCGCCGCCGAAGCCGCCGTCTCCACTTCCTGTCGTCGGTGGGCCACCGCCGCCGTCGTTTCCGCCACTTCCACTACTACTCCCACCACCGCTCGCGGCCCCACCGCCGCCGTCGCTGCTGGTCTGTCCGCCGTCGCTGCTACCGCCACCGTCACTGCCGTCTCGACTCTTTTCATCGGTCGTGGCGCTCCCCCGCTCGGCGAATCGGAGGGTCACGCTCACCGGGTTCGCCGCGGTCTGATTCGTCTCAAACCGCATCAGAGCGTCGTTGTACTGGGCGGTGGTCTCGCGTAGCGTGGCGAGCGCGGCTCGGCCTTTGTCGGTCGATCGGTAGCGAATTCGGTCTCCCTGGACGAGCAGTTCGAGCTCGCCGTTCTCGAACGCCTCGACGGATGGGTCGTGAACATCGAAGGTGGAGTCGTTGGTTGCTGGACTGTGGAGCGGGTGACCGTCGGCAACGCCGACCCGGTAGATGCCCTCGTCGAGGGCAAAGCCCGTCGCAGCGAGTGCGGGGACAGCGGCGACGGCGACGAGGAGGGTTGCGATGATGAGCACGGCGACTCGGCGGTCGATACCGTTGACGCCCTTCGTCGTCTCCCAGCGCGCGACCCGGAGAAGCTTCCGTAGTCTCACGCGGGCCCTCGCTCTGCGATGTCGATGAAGACGCGCTCGAGACTCGCCTCGTCGGTCCGCATATCGCGCACCTCACCGCCGGCGGCGGCGACCTGTTCGCGCACGTCCTCGACGGCGGCCATCGAATCGACGACAATGCGGTGGCCGCGGTCCGTCTCCTCGCTCCCGTCGATGGAAACAGTCGCGAAGATACGATACTCGGTCCGACCGTACTCCTCACGCAGCGTCTCAGGCGACCCTTGTGCCACGATCGATCCCTCGTTCATGATGGCGACGCGATCGCAGATCGACTCGACGTGATAGAGGTTGTGCGCGGAGAAGACGACGGTCTTCCCCTCGTCGGCGAGTTCGCGGGTGAACTCAACGACGTAGTTCGTGGTGAGTGGGTCGAGCCCGGACGCGGGCTCGTCGTAGACGAGTACGTCGGGGTCGTTCACGAGCGAGCGCGCGATGGCGACCTTCCGTTTCATCCCCTTCGACACGTCGCCGAGCGCGCGGTCCCGGTGTTCCAAGTCGAGTCTGTCGAGCGTCGAGTCGATGCGCTCGCTCGCCGTCTCGCTCGGCACGTCGTAGAGGTCGGCAAAGAAGTGGAGATAGGTGTTGGCGGTCATCTCCTCGTACAGCGGCGACTCCTCGGGGAGGAAGCCGAGTCGCTCGCGCATCTCCGTCTCGCCGGGCGTGTAGCCGGCGACAGTCACCTCGCCGCTCGTCGGTTCGATGAGGCCAGCCAGCGTCTTGAGCGTCGTCGTCTTTCCCGCGCCGTTCGGCCCGATGATGCCGAACACCTCACCCGACTCAACGTCGAACGTCGACCCCTCGATCGCCGCGAACTCACCGTACTCCTTGCGGAGATCACGAACGTCTATCATACGGGATACAGCACGACCACGAGCAAAAAGGCGGCCGCCGTGACGAGTCGTGAGTCGTCGTCCTGCCGGCTACTCCGGTCGTTCCATCGAGAGCCGATCGCGCGTCAGGGTGTACTCCGAGCCGGCGAGTCGCCCGAGCGCGTCCAACTTCGTCGTATCGAGCTTCCCGTCGGTCGTCAGCTCGTCCGCCACATAGACGTACTGCACCTCGCCGAGGACGAGCGTCGAGACGCCGTGTTCGACCGTCTCGACCACCTCACACTCGAAGACGATAGGTGAAGCCGCGACGGAGGGGGCGTCGATGGTCTCACACTCGCGCTTGTCGAGGTCCGCGTGCTCGAACTCGTCGACCTCGTGGCTGGTACTCGTCGCGTTCATCTGCTCGGCGAGGTCGGCCGTGACGACGCTGTGGGCGAAGACGCCCGTCTCGATGGCGTTGTGTACGGTGTCCTTCCGGGCTGCGGCCGTCCCCGCTGAGAAGGCGAGCGTCGGCGGCTTCGGCGTCGCGACGTTGAAGAATGAGTACGGTGCGAGGTTGTCTCCGCCCTCGCTGCGGGTCGAAATCCAGCCAATCGGACGGGGAACGACCGCGCCCGCGAGCGTCCGGTACAGCGAGTCGCCGTCGGCGACGTGAATGTCCATATCTCGCTCTCGCGGGCGGAATAGAAAAGTCCGCGTCGTTCGGCCCCGTCAGAACAGGCCGAGGTTGACGGCGTAGGTCCACTCCGCGCCACCGAGCACGAGGAATGCGAGCGCTGCACCCGTCCCGTACATATTCTTCAAGAAGGCGGTCATCTCGTTCTGCTGTTCCTCAGGGTCGTCCTGCGCCCAGAAGTCGTGCATCGTCACTGCTGAGACCAGCAGGAAGACGGCGAGCGTGCCGCTCGCGATGACTGGATAGACGCCGGCCACGATGCCGAATCCGCCGAGGATGAGCATCAGTCCGGACGCGACGACGGAGAAGCGCGGCGCGGGAAGCCCCTTGAACTGCGCGTACCCCGTCATATCGTCGAGATTCATAAAGTGATTCAGCCCCATAAACGCGAGTGTCCCGCCGAAGATGATACGCGCGAGCAGCAGAATTTCGCTCGCGCCCGACTGCGCGAGAATGTCTGCTTGGAGTGCCGTGAAGCTCATCGACTCATCACCGCTGGTGCGTTGTCAGATTGCATCACTATTTCGTACTGTATTTGGCTATATATCTATTTGCGAACCCTGACGTCACCGCATTACACGCGTGTTATCTGGTGGGTTGAGTGCCATTTCCGATCTCTCCTGAAAAATAACTGAGAATTGTGTGCGTCGAGCACTCCGAGCAGCGCGCTTAGTTTGTCGCTACTTCGATGGCGTGCTCGAGGTCGGCGAGGATATCCTCGGGGTCCTCGATGCCGACGGAGAGCCGTACCATATCCGGCGTGACACCCGCTGCATCCTGTTCATCCTCGGTGAGTTGCTGGTGGGTCGTACTCGCGGGATGGATGATGAGGGTCTTCGCGTCCCCGACGTTCGCGAGGAGTGAGGCCATTTCGGCGTTCTCGACGGTGGTGCGTGCGGCGTCGTACCCGGCTTCGAGGCCGAACGTGATCATCCCGCCGTAGCCGCCGTCGAGATACTCACTCGCCGCCTCGTGTGTCTCGTGACTCTCGAGACCGGGATAGTTCACCCATGCAATCTCTTCGTGGTCGGCAAGATAGTCAGCGACGATTTCGGCGTTCTCGCAGTGGCGGTCCATCCGGAGCGGAAGCGTCTGGATGCCCTGCAGGGTCTGCCACGCGTCGAAGGGTGACTGCTGATTCCCGAGGTCGCGGAGACCGCGCGCGATGGCCGTATAGGTGAACGCAGCCTCACCGAAGCGCTCGGCGAAGTTCACGCCGTGATACGCCGGATTATCCGCGCCGACCTCCGGATAGTCGTCCGCGTGGGCAGCCCAGTCGAAGGATCCGGCGTCGACGAGTGCGCCGCCGACGGTCGTGCCGGCGCCGTGGAGCCACTTCGTCGTCGAGTGCCAGACGAGATCCGCGCCGTGCTCGATCGGGTTGCAGAGCGCGGGCGTCGCGAACGTGTTGTCGACGAAGAGTGGCGTATCGTGATTGTGAGCGACCTCGGCGATCGCTTCGATATCCGGCGTAATGAGCGCAGGGTTCCCGATGGACTCGAGGTGGACGTATGCAGTGTCCTCGTCGATTGCGTCCCGATACGCATCGACATCGAGCGTGTCGACAACCTTCGTCGACACGCCGCGACGTTCGACGGTATGCGTGAGGTAGGTGTAGGTGCCGCCGTAGAGCGCGGACGCAGAGACGATGTTATCCCCTGCCTCGGCGAGAATAAATGTCGCGAGGTTGAGTGCTGCCATTCCCGAGCTCGTGGCAACGGCACCGACACCACCCTCAAGCGCCGCGAGACGCTCCTGGAGAACGTCGACGGTCGGGTTCATCAGCCGCGAATAGATGTGGCCCGGCTTCTCCAGGGCGAACTGCCCTGCGGCGTCCTCAGCGTCGTCGAACTCATAGGATGTCGTCTGATAGATCGGCGTCGCACGCGACCCGGTCGCGGGGTCGGGTTTTGCGCCCGCGTGAACGCTCTCTGTATGCAGTCCCTGCGTATGTTCGGTGTTGTCGTCTGCCATATAGTGCGATTCGGCAACTGGGAGTAAAAGCGTACTGTGTGTCCACGCTCGTGGGGAGTGGACTCTTCCCTTGATGATACAAAGTGACAGACGACTCCACGCTGAAGGGCGAGGTTTTAGCCTCGTGACTTCGATGACCACGCAATGGCAGAGGACACTGACGACCCGGTTTACTACGTAATCAGTGACCTCCATATCGGCGGTGACGAACAGCTGGAGGAGGTTGACTTTCTCGATGAGCTGCTCGCGTTTCTCGAGCGACTGGAAACGACCGACGAGGACGCAGAGCTCGTCATCAACGGTGACGCGTTCGGTCTCTGGGAGTTCACCACCGTCGACGGGGTAGAGAAGTTCGACATCCTCGAACAGACGTACTCAGGGCTGTTCGAGCAGCTCCGGGCGACCGGTGAGAACATTCCGATAACACTGTTACCGGGTAATCACGATCACGAACTCGCAGCGTACGACGAGTACGTCGAGCGGTTCGCCGCGTACAACGTCGATCTTGTCCAAGAGCAGTCGACCACTCGCACGGTGAACGGGCAGACAATCCACTTCGAACACGGCCACCAACAGGACCCAAACAACCACATCGAGGACTGGGGGAATCCACACGCGACGCCACTCGGCTACTACTACAATACGCTGGTGACCAGCCGAGCGGGCCAGCTCTCTGACCGGGGCCGGTACAACTGGCTCAAAGATGTCCAGGCGGTCACGCCGACGGAACGGATGCCCGTCTGGCTGTTCTCGAAATATTTCTACCGGGAGATGAACCCGTTGTTGCGGTACTCGCTGGTTCCGTTTCTGTTCCTGTTCAACATCAGTGCGTTCCTCGCAGTACTGGCTGGTATCGACCTTCTCGGGATCTGGTCGCTGCCGGTCGCCCAGGTAGAGGCCTTCCTCGGCCAGTTCGGCACGGCAGGAGCGACCATCTGGTTCCTCCTTGCAATCAACGTCGCCGTCGCCGGGCTTCTGTTGCTGATCGGGATTCCCCTCTACTTCATTCGTCGGGACATCAGGAAGACGATCAACCGGTTCGGTGTCTTCGAGACTAAGCTCACGGTCGAACCGGAAGCCCCCTACGAGGAGGCCGCCAGCGAGCTCTTCGCGACCCAACCGGAGACGACAATCTACTGTTACGGCCACACCCACCGGCCGACAGCCCGGAATATTGGTGGGGGGCTGCTGGTCAACACCGGAACGTGGCTCAAGCGCCTCCACCGTCGTGATGGTATTATCGGCATCCTCCCACCTGTCTTCTATCCATCGTATCAGCTGAGTGCAGTCCGCATCTCCTCGGAGCAGGACGACGTGGCCGTCGAATATCTCTCGATGAAAAAGGCCAGCCCGACTACGGAGGAGCTGACGCTCGCCGAGCGCCTGTTCACCGTGGGGCGAGAGCCCGATCTAGACCTCCCCGACAAACTCGTCGTCGAAAAGGAGTGATATTGCCGAGTGAGAGCGATTGCCACTGAAATCAACGAAGAGTCGGACATTAACACATATATCCGACAGCCGTGTCTCCCTACGTAATATGAACTTCTGTGACGAGTGTGGGTCGATGATGCACACGGAGGGCGACACGTGGGTGTGTCGCTCCTGTGAGAACGAGGAGCCGCGGGACTCGCAAGCAGAAGCGGCGATGACCACCCAGGATGGACAGCGGGACGACGGAGCACCCGCCGTGGCCGACGCGACCAAGGAATCCACCGAGACGATGCAGGAGTCCTGTCCGGCGGACGGCTGCGATAGCGACCGAGCCTCCTCCGAGATGATGCCGAAGCCGGGCGGCTCCTACGAGGTTCGGCTGTTCACCTGTGTCAAGTGCGGCCACAAGTGGCGCGACTCGTGATCTGTCTCACATAGGGCTTTTGTCGCCGTCACTCCCGCTGTCTGGTGTGCACCGACGCGTGCGATTCATCATCGGCGCGCTCCTCGGCGGGAGTGCGCTCGGTGGGTATCTCTGGTACATCGGCCCGACGGCGGTGCTCAGTCGGCTGTCCGCGATTCCTCGGTGGGCTGTCGCCGTCGTCGCTGTCCTAACGTTGGCCGAAGCAGCCGCCGACGGTATCGGGGTATGGGCTTCCGTCCGACCGCTGAACGGCGGACTGTCGGTGCGACGGAGTGTCCAGTTCGCGTTCGCCGGTGACTTCTTCGACGTGTTCAGCCCGGCGGGACCGGTCAGCTCCGAGCCAATTATGGCCCAGTTCTTCGCTGTCTCGACGGGCACCGACTACAGCGAGGCGCTGGGTGTCCGCAGCGTCGCCAAGTATGTTAAATCGGCCGCCCAACTGCTCCTGTCAGTGCTGCTCGTGACGGTCCTGCTCGCCGGCGGGACCGCCCCGCGGTCGCTGCTCCTCACCCTCGCTGGTGCCGCCGTCGCGCTCGCGCTCGTGGGTATCGCGCTCGTCCTCGCGCGTGACTTGTTGGCCCGAGCCGTTGTCGTCGCTCTCACGCCGGTTATCGCAGCGCTCTCGAGCCTGGTTCAATCCGAGCCGTACGGCCGGGAGCGAGTCGAGGCTGCAGTCACCCGCTTTCGGACCCGTGCAGCCGAGTTTCGCGATGCACCTGGACTCATCGCGCTTATCGCCGCGGGCGGGCTGCTCGAACAGTGTCTCACAGCGAGTGCGCTGTGGGCCGCACTCGCAGCGACTGAGCCTGGGGTTGCACTCGTCGCGATCGTCGCACTGATACCCCTCCCGCAGGCCGCGAGTGTCGTCCCCATCCCCGGAAGTATCGGCGCGTACGACCTGCTGCTCGCCGGCGCGCTCGTCGCCACGACCGGTGTATCTGCGGTGAGCGCGTCCGCCGCTGTGCTCGTCGTCCGAACCCTCGAACTCGGCGTCTCGCTCGGCGGCGGCGGCGTGGCCGTGACGTTCCTCCGCGCCCGACGGTCGTAAGCCGTCACACGACAATCGACCGCGCAATCGAACCGCTCTCCGGCAACGCTCCGACGAGTCGAACACATTTCCACAGTCACGAACGGCTTTACCGTGCCACCGACAACGGGGAGTATGACCGAGGAGACGGGCGCGTGGTTCGCGGGGGCCGATATCGGCGACACCGAGACCGCGAGCGAGCGGGTCCGAACCGGAAGCGCCGACGCTCCGGCTGACTGGCCGATGCTGGCCATCGAGCAGGGGACTGCAGCCAACGAGGAAGAGTACTACGACTGTCTCCACGAGGTGACGATGGAAGCGACGGGCGCGGCGGTGCGCGAGGGTGAACGTGCCGGCGACAGACAGCTCATTCATGCGGTTCGCGGGATGGACGACTGCGAGCGCACGGCAAACGAGCTTGCCGAACGCGTACAAGAGTGGGCGGGATCGCTGTTTCCCGACGCGGGTACGGGCGTCGAGGGAGCACGCGAAGTCGCGGATCGGGAGCCGTCGGACGCGACTGAAGCTCGGGTCATCTCGCTGGCCGACCGCGTCGTCGACCTCGCGAATGAGGCGGACGAGCTTCGGGAGTATATCCAACAGAGTGCGCCGTCGGTCGCGCCGAATCTCGCGCGGCTGGCAGGGCCGGTGCTCGCGGCGAGGCTCATCGCCCTCGCCGGGGGGCTGGAGTCGCTTGCAAAAAAGCCCGCCGGCACGATACAGGTGCTCGGGGCGGAGGACGCGCTCTTTGCTCACCTCCGCGGACGTGCGCCGTCGCCGAAACACGGCGTTATCTTCACCCACGAGTACGTCCGCGGGACGCGCTCTGAAGACCGCGGAAGTGCGGCGCGCGCGCTGTCGGGAAAGCTCGCTATCGCCGCCCGCGGCGATCACTACCGCGGGGAGTTCAATCCCGAGATAGAGGCGCAACTGGAAGCGCGGATGGCGACGATTCGTGCCCGCGCAGGAAACGACGATGGGGGTGACGCCGATGAGTGAGCTTCCCGACGGCGTCGAGCGCCGACAGTTCGACGGCGAATCCCGGCTGGCGACGCGGGGCGAGCCAGTGTACGGCGAGCCGACCGAGGGGGAGTGGCGGGCGTGGGATGCTCGTCGGTCGAAGCTCGGTGCGATGCTGGAGACCGGAATGGAAACGGGGCTTGTGGGCGGCGAGACGGTGCTGTATCTCGGCGCGGCGGCCGGCACGACCGTCTCGCACGTCGCGGATTTCGCGGGGCCGACGTACGCCGTCGAGTTCGCACCCCGGCCGGCGCGCGACCTGCTCACCGCCGCGGAGCCGCGCGACCGGCTGTTCCCGCTCCTGAAGGACGCGCGCAACCCGGAGACGTACGCGCACGTCGTGGAGCCGGTCGACGTTATCGTACAGGATGTGGCGACGCGCGGGCAGGCGATGGTAGCGAACGCGAACGCGCAGTTTCTCGACGGCGAGGGGCGACTGCTCGCAGCGATCAAGGCCCGCTCTGAGGATGTCGTCGCGGAACCGAGCGAGGTGTTCGAGCGAGAACTCGCGACGCTCCGCGACTCGTACGAGGTGCTCGAAACCCGGCGACTGGAACCGTTCCACGACGCTCATCTCGGTGTCGTCGCGCGACCGAGGTAGCCGAGCGGAACCACTTTATTCGCGGGGGGCAGATTTTCTGGCGATGAAACTGGGGTCGGCAGACGCATTTGACCGGATGGGTACCCTCGGCGTCGAGGAGGAGTTTTTCGTCGTCGACGAACAGGGTCGCCCCACCGCCGGTACCGACACCCTCGTTTACGACGCTGAGCCTCCCGCGACGCTCGACGGGAGGCTCGACCACGAGCTGTTCAAATCAATTATCGAGACACAGACCCCGCGGTGTGAGTCGCTAGCGGAGGCCCGCGAGCAGGTGCGGGAAGTCCGGGCCGCGCTGGTCGCTCACGCCGAGGCGCACGGCTACCAGATTGCGGCCGCCGGTCTGCATCCGCTGGCGAAGTGGCGCGAACTCGAACACGCCTCGAAGCCGCGGTATCGCGCCCAACTCGACCGTATTCAGTACCCACAGCACCGGAACACGACTGCCGGGCTCCACGTTCACGTCGGGGTGGACGACGCCGACAAAGCGACCTGGATCGCCAACGAAATTCGATGGGCGCTGCCGGTGATGCTCGCACTGTCCGCGAACTCGCCGTTCTGGAACGGCTTCGACACCGGGCTGGCGTCGGCCCGCGCCAAGATTTTCGAGAATCTCCCGAACACCGGGATGCCGACGACGTTCCGCGACTTCGACGACTACGCGGCGTTCGAGCGCAGGATGGTCGAGACGCAAAGTATCAACGACCGCGGCGAGCTCTGGTACGACGTGCGACCGCACTCGGGCCACGGGACCGTCGAGGTGCGGACACCGGACGGTCAGTCGGACCCTGAGCGTGTTCTCGCGTTCGTCGAATACACGAAGGCGCTCGTGGAGGACCTCGCGGCCCGCTACGAGGATGGCGAATCAGGCTATCGCCACCGGCGTGAGCTGTTGGATGAAAACAAGTGGCGCGCGATGCGCTACGGCCACGATGCCGCGCTGTTGGACCGCGAGCTCGACCGTTCCGTCCCGCTCGGCGAGCTCGTCGACAGAGAGGCCGAGCGACTCGGCGTGACGGGCATCCGCGAACTGTACGATTCGGAGTCGGGAGCCAGCGAGCAGCGGCGACTTCGCGAGGCGAGTCTCGACGAGCTGTGTGCGTCGCTGACGCTGTGAGCGGTCGCGTCTTGTCTGCATCCCCGCGAGCGTGCCGTTTTTTTCTCCGAAACTCTCAGTATCGACTAACCAACGATGAGTTCGGACGACTCCGATACGGGTGGGGACCCGCGCCAACGGCTCGCCACGACAGAGAGACTCGACGACCACATCGTGGACCTGCTCTCGTGGGTGCTAGACACGGAGACGCGGGCGCGAATCTACATCTATCTCCGGACCCACGCCCCCGAAACGAGCGAGGAAATCGCCGAGGGGACCGGGCTGTATCCGAGTACGGTCCGTGAGTCACTCGCCGCACTCCACGAGGAGGGTATCGTGTTGCGAGAGAAGCGGTCGGCGGCGGGTGCCGGCAACAACCCCTACGAGTACGAAACCATCGAACCGAGCGAACTCGTGACGGATATTGTTGACGACGTACAGACGGAGCTGAACACCGTCTTCGCGCTCGACGCCATCCTCGGCGACGAAGACCACGAGCGCGACCGTCGCGGCGAGGGACCGGTCTCCATCTCCGTCAGCAACGACGACTGATGCGAGTCGAGCGGAACGGCTTTATCCAGGGCCGCTCTGGACCGGAATATGCAGGCCGCGCTCGGGGGGACGTTCGATCCGGTACACGACGGCCACCGTGCACTCTTCGCTCGCGCCTTTGAGCTCGGCGACGTGACCGTCGGGCTGACGAGCGACGTGCTCGCACCCAAGACGCGCAACGAAGAGCGGTACGTCCGTCCCTTCGCCGAGCGCGAGGCCGATCTCGAAGCCGCGCTCTCGGAGCTCGCGACCGAACACGACCGCCAGTTCGAGATTCGTGAGCTGACGGAGCCGACCGGCATCGCCATCGAACCGGGCTTCGACGTGCTCATCGTCTCGCCCGAGACCGAAGACGGCGGCGAGACAATCAACGAGATTCGCCGCGAGAAGGGACTCGACCCGCTCGACATCGAGGTCGTCGACCACGTCACCGCCGAGGACGGCGGTATCATCTCCTCGACGCGCATCGTCAACGGCGAAATCGACGTACACGGCAATCTCACGCCCGAGCGCAACGGTCGAGAGGCCAAACGCGGCGAGGATACAGCGTAGCTACCAGCGCGGCGGCTCCAGTCCTGCAGATTCCATCAGCGGCTTCCAGCGCTGCTGGACCGAAAGTCGAGAGACGCCGATGGCGTCGGCTACATCGCCCTGTGACCGGCGCTCTCCGACGGCGAGCGTGGCGACGTACAGCGCTGCCGCAAGTACCGGCTGCTTCGACCGGTCGCCGTCCGGCACCGTCGATAAGAACAGATCGGCCGCTCGCGAGCGCGTCTCGCTCGACAGGTCAAGCCGGTCGCAGGCCCGTTCGAGATCGGTGAGCCACGCCTCGTTGTCCACTTCGTCGCTCGCGCGGTACATACATCGAGTTCGTTCACCGAGTTGCTTCAACTGATGCGGTAGTGCGGAGTCCCCTTCCTCAAGGAGTGAGCGAACGCGAGCGAGTAGGGAGGGGAGGAGCGCGTTCGTATCGGTCACAAACACTAGATTATAAGTAGCTAACCTATTACATTGAAACTGTGGCAGACGACTACGTGCGTCGGACGGCAATCACTCGTCTTGAGGTTACGGACGAGCAACGCGACCTCCTCGAAGAGACGATCTCCGAGTGGAAGCGTGGGTGCCAACTCGCCACGGACATGGCGTGGGGCAAGTGCAACGCGAAAAGCGACGTCCAGCCCCTCGCCTACGACGACGTGCGCGAACACACCGACCTCGGTAGTCAGCACGCGATTCTCGCCACCCACCAAGCTGCCCAAGCCATCACCGGCTGTATCGAACGCCGGTCCAACGGTAAGAAGGTCAGCAAGCCCACGTTCACCGCACCCACGGTAACATACGACATTCGAACGATGACGCTGTTCGATGACGATACAGTGTCACTCTCCACGACGGAGAGTCGCGTTCGATGCGAGCTTGCGCTCCCTGAAGCCGAGGATGGCTACCAACGGCAGTACCTCGACTCAGACGACGTGGAGCGTCACGGAAAGTACGCTCACCGCTCGTGACGGCGACTACTTCTTACATATCGGCTTCCGCCGACACAAGAACGATGCTGAACGAAATACCGCCGAGGACGGAACGGTTCTCGGGGTTGATCTCGGTATCGAAAACCTCGCCGTCACAAGCACCGCCTCTTTCGTCAGCGGTCGGGAGTTAACCCACAATCTCCGCGAGTTCGAGAAGGTACGCGCTGGACTCCAACAGACCGGAACGCGAAGCGCTCACCGAACGCTCGAACAGTCGAGTGGCCGGGAACTCCGCTACGTCCGCGACGTACTCCACCGGGCGTCGAACGCGATCGTGAACGAAGCACTTCGGTACGAGTGCGACGTGATCGCGTTCGAGGACCTGACCGACATCCGCGAGCGAACGGGTGCGTCGTGGGGCACAGGTGGGCGTTCCGAACGCTCTACGAGCAGGTCGAGTACAAAGCCGAAGCGGTCGGGATCTCGGTGAAGCAAGTCGGGTCGGCGTACACGTCGACAGCGGTGTGCCGAGTGCGGGTTCACGGCAGACGAGAATCGTCCGACTCGCAACGACTTCCGGTGCGTGAAGTGCGGGTCGGAAGCGAACGCAGATTACAACGCGGCGAAGAACATCGGTATGCGGTACGTCCGTCGAGGCCAACAGTCGTCTCGGCGGACGGGCAACAGTCAGCTTGCCCTGAAGTCCGGAACGGTGACGCCGAGTGGCGGATTTACCGCTCACCCGGAAGGGTTCGAGGCCGAGTTCATGGACAAGCCCCTCCCTCCACGAGCGAACCCGTCAGGGTGAGCGAAGTAGGGTGGCAAGTCGACCTCTTCCACAGTCGGATTGTAGAGCGTATGCTACTCCGGGAGCCAAGCGAACGACGAGTGAACAGACCCGAAATTAGAGACCGATCGCGTTCCGCGTCGGTGTTACGGCCACTCTCGACGATTCTTCTCTGCGGTGTGAGTATGGTGCTCCTACCGCGTCATTACGGCTTTTTTAATCGTCATACCGAGTCCGTCAATGCACTCGTTATATCGTGATAGGGTCTCCCTAGCTCGCTACCCACGATATGACAGTGTATCCATACTTACTACTCCCCGAATGAATGTGGAAACTATCCCAACAGCCACCGACTCGTGCTCATCGGGAGCCGCCGGAGGAGCGGGATACAGACAACATGAACGACGAAAACACACTACACAACGTTTCGCGACGTAAGCTCCTCGCTGGAATCGGGACCGTCGGTCTCGCCTCCGCCGGTGCCGGTCTCGGGACGAGCGCGTACTTCAGCGATACCGAATCGTTCGACAACAACTCCCTCACTGCGGGAGAGCTCGATTTGAAGCTCGACTACAAATCCACGTATCTCGGCGGCCCCGGCCGGCTGGAAGCAATCCAAGCGATGGGCTACGCGGACGCCGAGTACCTCGGTGACGGCCGCTACCTCCTCGACCAGACTCCCCAGCCCGGTGATATGGAAGCCTGGGAGGACGGCCTCGCCGGCTTCGACTTCTGTTCACCGGAGGCCGACGAGTTCCTCGTGAACGGCGATGGAATCTCGATTTTCCAACTGGAAGACATAAAACCCGGTGACTCCGGTGAAATGACGGTCAGCATCCACATCTGTGACAATCCTGCCTGGCTCGACATGGGCGGTGAGCTTCTGGAAGACGCCGAGAATGAAATGTCTGAACCGGAGAGCGAAGTCGACACTACCGATGGTGGTGACCTCGCCGACGCTATCAACGTCACCGTCTGGTACGACGAGGACTGCGACAACGTCTACGAGCCGACCGGAACCGGCGTCCAGCAGGAACTGGAGGTCGCACTCGTAAGTGATACCTCCGGATCGATGAGCCAGGAGATCGGCGATCTGAAGTCGGCCGCCAAAGGGTTTGTCGACAACCTCTCCAGCCCGGACGAGGCGGCCGCAATCTCCTTCTCTAACGGCGCGAGCCTCAATCAGGAGCTCACGACGACCTACCAGGCCGTCAAGGACGCTATCGACATGTACACCGCCGGTGGCGGCACGGACATGGGCCAGGGCATCAGCACGGCTGAGAACGAACTCCTCAACGGCACGAACGCGACTAGTGGCACGTCGAAGGTGATGATTGTTCTCACGGACGGTCAGCCCAACAGCGAGTCGGCCGCGACCACTGCCGCGACCGCCGCGAAGAACGCGGGTATCCGCATCTTCACTATCGCGCTCGGCTCGGGGGCCGACACCAGCTACCTCGCGAACAACATCGCCTCCACTCCCAGCGACGCGTTCGTCGCCCCCGATGCGGCCGACCTCAGCACGGTTTACTCCGAAATCGCACAGCTCGTCCTCGCCGGCGAACAACTTATCGCGCAGGGAACCCTCGCTGAGGTCATGACGACTCTCGCCGACGGCATCGAGCTCGACGGCGACCGCGCCGAGGAGGGCCGACAGCCGTACCCCGGAAACACGACCCAGTGTATCGGCTTCGAGTGGGAGCTTCCCGTCGAAGTGGGTAATGAGGTCCAGACCGACAGCGTCGCGTTCGATGTCGACTTCACCGCGATGCAGTCGCGACACAACCCAGAACCGACGGCCACGCCGACGCCAACGTCGGCACCGAACGGCACCCAGACGCCCCAGTAGCGTCTCTCGGTCGGCTTTCCCATCTTTCTCTCTCCCTATCCCCCCTATCCGTGCCGGTGTAACCGCTGTGGTCGGGGTTCGACTCCCCGGACGGGACTCCCGTAAGGGAACTAACAGACCATGACAGACGACACTAGACCGTACGTACACGCACAGAGTCTTCACCGCAGTGCTCTCGGAGATGTGCTCGGCGGACCGAGATTCGGTGGAAGAGACCTCTCTACCGATACGGATACGAGTCGTCGGTACACAGACGACATCCACGATCGCAAGCCGGGCCCCGACGATTCGGTGGAGTTCGCCACTACCCGAACGACTCGCCGGGCACTACCGGGACTCAGAGACCTCACCTTCTGTCTGAGTAACAGCTCTCAACGGCGAGAACAGGAGAGTCGCACTCGTCGATATACGCTGCGCGGAATCAGTCGAGAACGCGAGCCACGGGCCGACAGGTTCGGCGCTCGTCGCCAGCTGGAAGCGGCTGTCCAACTGCTCCCTTGCACTCGACCGCACGCCCCACGGCGGAACGCGCTGCTCGTGCTCGTCTACTCGCTGTGTCTGCTCCTGCTCGTCGGCCTCACCTGGGACCTGTTCGTTCCGATGATGGTGGTGTCGTCGTGACCACCGTGCCTACCGTTCAGGATCGTACCCGTCACACAGAACCGACTGCCGCGCCGTCCAACGAGGATGGTTCCGAATGAGCAAGCAGCTATCCCGCGCGCCGCGTGAGTCCCGCGAATCCCACGAGCCTCGCGATTCTGCGACCGAATCACCGTCGGAGCCAGAGCTCTCGTACGATTCGGTATTCTTCGTGCTCAGCAATCCACGACGCCGGTACGTCCTCCACTATCTCAAGTCGTGTGATGAACCCATCTCTACGGGCGACCTCGCAGCACGGGTCGCGGCGTGGGAGTACGATGTTCCCTACGAGCAGGTGACGAACCAACAGCGGAAACGCGTCTACACCTCGCTCCACCAGACACATCTCCCGAAGATGGCCTCGATTGGCCTGCTCGAGTACGATCCGGGCCGGAGTACGGTTCAGCCGGATCGCGGTCTCTCAAAGGTAGATTTCTATCTGGAAGTGTCTCCTCAGCAGGATATTCCGTGGCATATCTACTATCTCGGACTGGCGACGCTGTCGGTCTCGCTCGTCCTCGCGGGTTGGGTTGGCGTGTTCGCCTTCGCTGGTATTTCCGGACTGGCGTACGCGGGCGTCATCGCACTCCTGCTCGTTGTCTCCGCAGTGTATCACGTCCGGGCGGCACGGCGGTATCGATTCGGGGAGGGTGATCTTCCTCCCAGCCTCTGCCAGTCGAGACGTGACTGATATCAGACCCCGGTACCGCTCAGCAACCGGCGAACCGTGGCGTAATGCCGTCGAGACAGTCGTACGGGCCGAATTCGAATCGCTGTACCCCACTTTCTAAAATCGACCGACGCAGCTGCTCGCTCCCGTCACAGACCTGCACCTCAACGATGAGCGCCGGAGCCGGCAGCTCGTCTACCGTCACCTCGACGATGGCGTACTGCTCCTCGTTCGGTGGCGTTCCGCGTCGGTCGATACGGAGGTCAGTCACGCTCGCGTGATCGCAGTTTGGATTCGATGTCGGCGTCGGGTCGGGATGGTCGTAGAGACAGCCGCCGGTCGTCGCAATCGCGGCGGCGGTCGTCGCGAGCACTGCACGTCGGGAGGGCATACCCGAGGCTGTGCGAGCACGAACAAGTGTCTTCGGGGCTACTGCTTTCTCTTTCGCGCCCCGAATCGGGGTATGGCCGGCCACGTCACACAGGTATGGACGACAGCCGAGGGAAGCGCGCCGATGGAGTCTACCGAACGAATTGAAGCCGTCACCGGGGGATTGGCCGGCGACCGCTACCAGCGCGGCACGGGCTACTACTCGCCGTTCGACGTGTGTGAAGTCACCTTCGTCGCGGGTGAGGCCCTCGATCGCATCCGGAACGAGGCCGGTCTCGACCTCTCGGCGGGACAACATCGCCGAAACGTCGTCACTCGCGGCGTCGACCTCAGTGAACTGCTCGACGCGCGCTTTCGCGTCGGCGAGGCGATATTCGAGGGGACGCGCCCGCGCCCGCCGTGTCGCCACGTCGAGGCCGTCGCTGAACTGGACGGGCTGATGGACGCGCTGCGCGACCGCGGCGGCATCTGTGCGGATGTCGTGGAGCCGGGTGAGTTCGGCGTTGGTGACGATATCGAATTTCTCGAAGACATCTCGTTCGACGGCGAGGGGTTAGCTGCGGCGATCCGCGACCGGAACTCACAACGTTAGCTTCTTGGTTGGCGTCGGCGGATTTCGGGATGCGCGTGGGTAGCCAAGCCAGGCCAACGGCGCAGCGCTTAGGACGCTGTCCTGTAGAGGTCCGCCGGTTCGAATCCGGTCCCGCGCACTCGCTACCGCTCGTTTTCGGCTTGTCCAACAACGACAAGACCCCAAATGAACCTCGAAAAGCCGAATACGCTCGAATGATACTCGAAGTAGCTCCAACACAAGTACAACCGTCATAAGTGGGAGTTCAGTTGGAACTCCCAGTCTGGTGGGAGCAATAACGGCTCCCGCGACTTCTTGACGAAGCCAGAACGTCGTAAGATTCCGCAAGCCGCGCTCAGGAACAACGGTACTCCTAACGTACGGAAGTGATAACGACCTTTCCGAAGCCGACCCAGATAGTTGGAAATTCACGTCTCTCGTCTGGACTGGTCCCGATACGTCACACGTTCTCAAACTGAGGCGCTGTAAAAAGAGGCCAACCACAGGACACGCCAGCCACGGAACTGTTGGCACTCCCACGGCAGTCAGCGCGCCGAGCAAGTGCTGGGACCGATCTGCTGTTTGGCTTGATGCTTCCCGCGATCATCCAAACGCTTATGTTAATTCCATTACAATTTTGAACACACAACAGCGTCTCACGTTGACATACTTAACACGGCAGTTCTGCAAGTCTCGCAGCAAGACATGTTTGAGCACGTGTTGAACGATACGCTTCTGGGTAGTTCAATATACGTGAACATCGCTGTAGCTGGATTAACACTGCTCTTGTTTATGTATATGGGCCGGGACGTCGAGGATCCGCGGGCGAAACTCATTGTCGTCTCGGTTATGTCCGTTTCAGCAGTCTCGATCGTGAGCTACACTGGATTGGCTTCTGGGCTGACAATAAGTGTGCTTGAGATGCCAGACGGGACATGCCCCTTGCGGGTAATACACTCGACCTCGCTGGCGGTGGGACTGCCGATGGAATCGTGAGTCTCTGGGGTCGATACCTGACGTGGGCGTTCTCGACGCCGTTCATCCTGCTCGCACTGGGGCTGATCGCAGGCACGAACCTGACCAAAATTTTCGCGGCGATCGTCTTCGACATCGGGATTATGATCACGGGCCTGGGTGCTGCGCTGACGACCTCGAGCTACGCGATGCGGTGGGTTTGGTACGGTATCAGCTGCACGTTCTTCCTCGTAGTCGTATATATTCTGCTGTTCCAGTGGCCGAAAGACGCAGCGAAGGCGGGTACTGCCGACATATTCAATAAGCTAAAAATACTGACGGTCGTGCTCTGGTTCGGCTACACGATCTGGTGGGGTCTCGGGAACGAAGGTCTCGCGCTCATCGAGAGCTCCGGAATCACCTCCTGGGGATACAGCGCCTTCGACCTCGTTGCAAAGTATGGGTTTGGCTTCTTGGTGATCAACTACGTGGTGAACAACGTCGAGAAAGTAGCCGGAGGTGCCGACTACGGGTCCACCGCCGACGCTGCACCGAGCGACGACTGAGCGGACGTTCGTTTTCGTGTTCGGGACTTTTCTTTCTTCGAGGAGAGAATCTCGCCGTTTACCACGGGCATAAATCCGACAATTCGCTACGTAGAGATCCGCCGGTTCGAATCCGGTCCCACGCATACCGACTCGAATGAACGTGAGAGTCGTGTCTGCGGATGCGGATTCTGAACCCTGTCACGAGCAACGCGAGTGACTCCGGTTCGAAGTTACTCGCCGCGCAGCGACTCCAACGTCTCGGCAACGTTCTCGACGGCGCTCTCCTTCTTCGCAGGATACGCTTCCACCTTCGCGCGGAGCGTGATGCCGTCACCCTGTGCGATGTCGCCGCGGAACGCGGCCTGCTTGTCGAGCGTCAGGAAGAAGGTACAGTCGTCGTCGACGCGGTGATCGAGTTCGTCGATGACGGTGTCGATGTCGTCCAGCTCCGTCAGTTTGGAGAGGACGTGACGCATCTCGTCGGCGCGCTCCAGTCGGATGGAGACGACGAGGATGCGGTCGCCGTTGAACCCTTCCGTTTCGGCGTAGTCCAGTTCCAGTTCGTCGCCGTCGTCACCGTCGGGAACGAACGTGCGGAGCGCGTCGGCCACGCGCTTCTGATCTTCCGTGACGTAGCAGAATGCTCGGAGATCGACGTAGTGGAACGGGACCGACGACACGTTACTCCTCGTCGTCTTCGTCGTCGCCTTCCTCGGCGGCGGTCAGGGAGTCGGCGGCGATGCCGGCCTCCTGGCCGTCCTCAAAGGAGATGACGTACTGCTCATCGCCGAACATTGTCTCGGAGACGCTCTGGACGGTGCCGACATCGCCGTCGTGTTCGCTGTGCTCGTCGTGTAGAACGACCTTGTCGTCCTCTTCGAAGCTCATACGTGTCGTTCCAGCGAACGGGCAAAAAGCGCGTCGTTTCGTCGGATTACCACTCCACGCCCTCCTGCGTCTCGGCGTCCTGTCGCCGGAGTGCGGCCCGTGCGTTCGAGGCGTCGTAGCCGAACAGGACGCCCTCGCTGTACGCCTCTGCCACCTCTACCGCGTGCAGGAGATTGTCGATGTCCACGTCGACGGCGTACAGCTCGACCGACATCGGGGTGTTGAGCCGGTCGCGAAAGCCCGATGCGATGGTCTCCAGCCAGTAGGTCGTCCCGTAGTGGGTATCATAGAGGGGAACCACGAACTCGTCGACGAGCGGCTCCAGCGCGTCTAGATCGAGCCCGGCCCGCTGGTAGAGGTGATCGCCGTATGGGTCTGGATACAACGTGAAGTAGGTGCGACCGGGAATCCGGCTGGTCGCCGCTTCCACGAACTCGGTGATGACTTCCGCGCGCCACTCGTAGCGGTCCTCGACGGTCGTCTCTGCCGGCGGCGGTCCCTCCCCCTGCTCGTGCCGTGTCTCGACCCACGCTTCGAACCGGGCGTTACATCGGTCGCAGTAGCAGTACTCCTGTCGGGGAAAGCCCACGTCGTCGAGTCGCACGTCGCCGTTCACCTCGGCGCAGTCTTCGATAATTTCCAGTAGTCCCTCGCGGTACCCCTCGTGGGTCGGACAGACGTACGCCCAGTCGAAGAACTGCCGATCGCGGGTCGCCTCCTGTCCCTCGGGGTTGACGGGTACGAGCTCCTCGTTCTCGCTGGCAGCGGCGTTGTCGCCAAAACAGGAAATCATGCTGACGGCGTCTTCGAGCGGCTCGTTCGAGCGCCCGGAGACGTCCTTTACCTCGAAGAAGTTCCGCTCGAACTCCGGATACTCGATGTCCTCGGGATTCCGCGTGACGACCCCGTACATACGACGCGGTAGCCGACGCTCGGGGGTAAGTCGTTCGAAAGAAGTGATGGTTGTTACCGACGCGCGATGAGCGCGACGATGGCGACCAGTGCGACGACGGCGACGAGTAGTTTCTTCGACATCAACAGGGTGGTGGAAGTCTGTGGTAAAATCTTTTCTGGTCGATAGACTCTCGGCTACGTGCTCTCGATGAGCGAGGCCACGTTGTCACGGACGATGGTGTCGCAGTAGCGACACCGAACGCCGTCATCGAGCACATCGAAGGCCGACTTGACCGGCTCGTCGCCCGTCGTGATACAGTTGACGTTCGGACACGAGAGGACGCCGACGACCTCTTCGGGGCGGGAGACGCGAGATTTATCCGACACCTCGTAGTCGCGGATAATATTGATGCTCGCCTGTGGAGCGATGAGCGAGAGCACGTCGACCTCGTCGGCGCTCAGCTCTCTCCCTTCGACCTTGAGGATGTCCTTCCGGCCGAGTCGGTCGGAGGGGACGTTCATCCCCACCGAGACCTCCTCGCCGCCGGAGCCGTCGATGCCCAGGATGGTGAGCACGTGGATTGCGGTTCCGCCAGGGATGTGGTCGATGACGGTGCCGTTCTCGATTTTCGAGACGCGAAGTTCGGTATCTGTCATAGCATAGAATCGAGCAGCGCCATCCGAACGGGGACGCCGTTGTGGGCCTGCTCGAAGTAGCGTGCGTGGTCGGTGTCGTCGATGTCCGGTGCAATCTCGTCAACGCGCGGAAGCGGATGCATCACCGTCAGGTCGTCGCGTGCGTCCGCCAGCGTTTCGGCGTCGATGCGGTACTCGCCGGCGACGGCGCGGTACTCACTTTCGTCCGGGAACCGTTCACGCTGGATGCGCGTGACGTACAACACGTCAAGCTTCTCGAGCACTGCGTCCAGCTTGGTGTGCTCCTTTACCACCGCCCCCGACTCGTGGAGGTCAAACCGGATATTGCGCGGGAGCCGCAGCGACTCCGGGCTGACGAAGTGCATCTGAGCGTCGAAGTTCGTCAGTGCTCCTGCGAGCGAGTGGACCGTCCGGCCGTACTTCAGGTCGCCCATCACGCCGATTGTCAGGTCGTCGAGTCCGGCGTTCTCGCGGATGGTATACAGGTCCAACAGCGTCTGGGAGGGGTGTTGGCCGGCACCGTCGCCAGCATTGACGACGGGCACGTCGACGAACTCGGCGGCGAGGCGGGCGGCTCCTTCGCTTGGATGGCGGAGGACGATGCCGTCTGCATAGCCTTCGATGACGCGCATCGTGTCGGCGAGTGACTCACCTTTCTTGACCGACGAGGACTCGACCGATCCCATATCGATGGTGTCGCCACCGAGGCGTTTGATGGCGGTTTCGAAGCTCATTTTCGTTCGCGTACTCGGCTCGAAGAAACAGAGTGCCAACAGCGCGTCGGGGTGCGCGTTGGCGAAAGCGGTCGGGTCGGCGTCGAACTCGGCTGCCTGATCGAGCAGCGATTCGATATCCGCCCGCGAGAGCTGTTTCGCGCCGATGAGGTGATCGTGGCGCACTATATATCTTCGCGACTGCGAGCACTACCAAGCTTTCGACCCACGATCACGGGGCAATCAGCGTCAACACGACAGCGTTCCCGTCGTGGCTCTCGAAGTGGAGCGTCCCGCCGACCGACTCGGTGAGCCACTTCGAGAGCCACAGCCCGACCCCCATCGAGTGTGTGAGCTGCGTGAGTGGTGTCTCTCGTTCGATAACTGATCGCTCCAGCTCGGGCAGTCCTTCTCCGTCATCGATAACTGACAGCTCGATCGTTTCGCCCCTCGTCTCCGCCGACACCGTGACCGAAACCGGTCCGTCATCGCCGTGGACCGCGGCGTTCTCGATGAGTTCACGCACAACACGCTCTAGTCGATCGTCGCCGCGGACGACGAGATCGTCCGAAACAGACTGTCTGACGGTTAGTTCCGTGTACTCGGTTTCGAGTGCCTCGGCGGCCCGTCCGACGACCGCCGCCAGCTGGACGGTCGCATCGATCGTCGAGGTCTCCTCTAACGTCGTTTCGATGTATTTGGATTTCTCGTTGAGAGCTGACAGTCGCGTGCCGACGGCGTGTACCTCGTCGCGCGTGTGCTCGTCCTCGATTTCGCTCGCGTAGCCGAGCAGCCGCTGCGCCTCGTGGCGAAGGTTGTGGCGCAACAGCGTGTTGATGACGGTCAGCTTCTCGCGTTCGCGTGCCAGTCGCTGCGATCGGATGCGCCACACGTCGTGGATGCCGATGATGAGGTGAGCGAAGATGCTGACCGCGAGGATGGTCGCGATGACGAAAAGTGGCACAGACGCGAGATACGGAGCCGCGAGTAGGAGCGTCCCGCCGAGTACCACGACGCCGAGCACGGACCAGCCGGCGACCCGACCGACGTGTCGCGTCTCCATCGACGAGCGGTACAGCAGTACGCCAGCAATGATGATGATGAGACCCAGGAGTGCCCCGATCAGTCCAGTCGCAGTGCCACGAGATGTCTCAGCCCCGGTGAGTGACATCACAGTCGTCACGAGCAACAGTCCACCCAGAACGGCGATACTGCCGGCAGCAGCGAGGCGTCTCCCCGTCGATTTAACGACAAAATTGGTCTCGTCCACGGTCTCTCTCCTCGTGTGAACAGCATAGTCTCCCCGATACTCTTCAGTGATGACGAGTCACTCCCCGTGTGCTCGCAGTTGCCGGTGGGAAGGGTGGAGTCGGACGGACGGCGACGACGCTCGGGCTCGCCGCTGCCGCGGCCCGCGTCGGCTACGCACCGGTTGTCATCGACGCGAACCGCGACTGCCCGGACCTCGCGCGCCGTGCCGGTGTCGACGGAGACGGTGTCGCCGCGCTCGCAGCCGGTGTCTCGCTGTCGGATGCCGGCACGACTGTCGACGGTGTCACTGTCGTCGGGGCGACACCCGAGACGGTTCCCGCCGCCTACGAGAGTGCCCTGTCGCGGCTCGTCGAGAGCCGGTGGCCGGTGTTCGTCGACTGTCCGGCGGGGGCCGGCCCCGACGCAACCCGGCCGCTCCGATTCGCGAGTCGGACGCTCCTCGTCACGACGGCGACGACGCGGGCCGTTCGCGCGACAGAACAGACGGATGCGATGGCACGCCGTCTCGACGCGCCGCCGATTTCGACCGTCGTTACCCGGGTATGCGACCCGGGGCCGGCGGCGATGCTTCGGCCTGCGCTGACGATGACGATTCCCGCGACTGACCGGCCAGTGTGGCGATACGCCAGCCGTCCGTACGACCGACTGTGGCGACGGCTCGCCGGCTAGCGCCGCCCGCACACACCGCTCCTCGTTCGAACGTCGATACTCGTCTCTGTAGAATAGAAGTGTAGTCGATAAAACAGCGCGTCGAACCGTTACTCTTCGATCTCTGCGGCGAGCTCGTCGGCGTCGATATCGGCGTCTTCGAGCGCCTCCTCGATGTCGGCACCCTCTGCGCCGCCGCCCATTCCGCCCATTCCGCCCATCATACCGCCCATACCCATACCGGAGCCGTCGATGACTTCCTCGATGATGATGCGGTCGATGCCGGTCTGGTCGATGACCTGCTGGCCGATCTGCTGTTTCTGGAACATCCACTGCTGGTTCATCGCCAGCTGCGGGGTGGACTCGATGTACAGCGTCGTCTTCTCGACCATCTCGGTGACGGTCTCCGGCTCGCCGTCCTCGTCCTCCGGCTCCTCGACGCTGGTCTCTTCGACCTCTTCCTCCTCAAGGCGCATCTCGAGGTCGACGTCGAGGAACATGCTGAACAGCCCCTTCGCCTGTTCGAGCGTGTCCTCGACCTCCTCGAGAATCTCGTACTCGTACTCGACGGACTCGCCGGCCAGCGGGTGATTGAAGTCGACGCGTGCGCGGCCACCAACGATGGTTTCGAGATACCCCTGCTCACCGTCAATATCGACCTGCGCACCCGGGCGCATCGAGTCCTCGGGAATCTTGTCAGCGGAAACTGTCCGGACCTCGCTCTCGTCGTACTCGCCGAAGGCGTTCTCGGCGGCAACAGTGACGGAGCCGGAGTCGCCGGCTTCCTTCCCTTTGATATCTTCCTCGACAGTCGGGAAGAGGTGCTGTTCGCCCAGCGCGATGACGCGCGGCTCGAACTCGCCTTGGTCAGCGACGCCTTCCTCCTCTGCGACCTCCTCGTCGGTCGTGTCGACGAGCTGGTCGCCCTCAGTAGTGCGGGCAGTGTAGGCGATACGGACGAAGTCACCGTCCTGTAGCCCGGTCATTTCCGTCTCCTCGGTCTCGTCGGCTTCCTCACTCATACCACAGGAAACTCACGTCGCACCCTTAACAATCACGTTTTGACCGTCGGCGCGTTTTTGCGTCTCGCCCGCTCACACTGCCCTGTGTACGAGGTCGAACTCAAAATCCGCGCCGACCACGACTCCATCCGCGAGCGACTCGGCGCTCGCGCGACCCGCGAACGTTCAGTCACCCAGACAGATACCTACTACGACGCACCACACCGCGACTTCGCCGAGACCGACGAGGCTGTTCGCGTCCGAATCGAACAGGAGCGCGAGGACGATCCGGTCGCGAAGCTCACCTACAAGGGACCGCTCCTTGATTCCGAGTCGAAGACACGCGAGGAACACGAGACTGTCGTCGCCGACGAGGACGCAGTCCGAGGAATTCTCGATGGTCTCGGCTTCGAGCCGGCTGCAACCGTCGAGAAGGACCGCACCTTCTACGCGCTCGACGGGTATACCCTCACTCTCGATGTCGTCTCTGGGCTCGGCGAGTTCGTCGAAATTGAGACGGAAGTCGATACCGAATCCGAGATTCCAGCCGCCCGCGACCGCGCTCGCGACCTGCTCGCCACCCTCGGCGTCGACCACGAGGAGACGATTCAGACCTCGTATCTCGGACTGCTGCTTGCCAAATAAAATGCCCACGAGTAATTTTTCACCGTCGAGGTGTTTCCGTAAGTTATAGAACCGCCCGTGAGATATCAGAGACAATGACAGACCGCAATATCCGCGTGGAGCCGGTCGCCGGCCGCGCGGTGGAAGACCAGCAGACGGAAATCGTCGAGCGAAAGGGGCTCGGCCATCCGGACTCCATCTCCGACGGTATCGCAGAGCACGTCTCACAGGCGCTCGCACGGGAGTATATCGACCGTGTCGGGAAAGTACTCCACTACAACACCGACGAGACACAGCTCGTCGCTGGCACCTCTGCGCCCGCCTACGGTGGCGGTGAGGTCGTCGAGCCAATCTATCTGCTCATCACCGGTCGCGCCACGAAGAAGTACGCTGAGTGCGAGAACGGGCAGGTCGTCCGCCATCACACTATCCCGACCGAGACAATCGCGCTCCGTGCCGCCCGCGACTACTTCGCCGAGAACTTTCCCGAAATCGACTTCGGCACCGAGGTCATCGTCGACGTGAAGCTCGGTGAGGGCTCTGGCGACCTGCAAGATGTGTTCGGCGAGGAGGGCAAACAGATTCCGAAAGCCAACGACACTTCCTTCGGTGTCGGTCACGCCCCGCTCACCGAGACCGAACAGATTGTTCTCAATGCCGAGCGCGAACTCAACGGGAGCTACGGCGAGCGCAATCCCGCAATCGGCCAGGATATAAAGGTGATGGGCAAACGCGAGGGCGATGAGATCGACGTAACACTTGCTGTCGCGATGATCGATAGCTACGTCGACTCGCTCGAGGCGTACAAGGAGAACGTCGCCGCTGTCCGCGAGTTCATCACCGAACTCGCTGGCGAGTACACCGACCGCGAGGTCACGGTCCACGTCAACACCGCCGACGATTACGACCACAACACCGTGTTCCTCACCACGACCGGCACCTCAGCTGAGCAGGGTGACGACGGCTCTGTCGGCCGTGGCAACCGTGCTAACGGCCTCATCACACCGAACCGATCGATGTCGATGGAGGCAACCTCCGGAAAAAACCCCGTCAATCACATCGGAAAAATCTACAATCTGCTCGCCATCGAAATCGCACAGTCCGTCGTCGCCGAGGTCGATGGACTCCGCGAGATCCGAATCCGACTCCTCTCGCAGATCGGCAAGCCGATCGATGATCCACATCTCGCCGACGCCTCACTCGTTACCGAGGAGGGTGTCGAAATCGTCGACGTGGAGGACAAGGTTGCTTCGGTCGTCGACCGCGAACTCGCCGACGTGTCCAGTATCACCGAGCGCGTTATCGACGGCGAACTGAGTACCTTCTAGCGCACCTTTTACCGACTCGGGTGCGCAAAGCGCACCGCTCGTCGGTAAAATCTGCACTGAAACAGCAGCCGTGGCTCGCTTCGCTCGCCACGGGGAAACGCCTCACTGCGTTCGGCGTATGCGCTGTATGGTCCGTTTCGTCAAGTGAACGAAACCGCTTTGCCGCCGCCCCCGTTGCTCGACGTATGACCCGCGTGTGTCTCGTCGGCGACCCGGAGGTGAATATCCGCTACGAGCTCGTCTCCCGCGAGACCGCACGCAACGCGCTCGCGACCTACTCACTCGCTGAGCCGTACGAGAACACTGTCGCTATCGAGACTGTCAGCCTCGGCGCAGCTGTCTCGCTGTTGAACGACCTGAACTGGTATCTCGTCCGCTTTGCCGACACCGCGCTCATCCTCGAACCATCGATCAGCGATGAGGAGTGGCTCTCCCGTGACCTCGCGCGACAGGTCCGCGACGACGAGATTGATCCCGACGAAACCGACCGCTATCTTATGGTGTACGGGGTCGAGGACGGCGAACTCGTGGAGCCGATGTTCGTCGCACGCACCGGCCACGAACTTCCCGAGTACGACCTGCGTGATGTCGACGAGACGGTCCGCGTCCGCGTCACGGAAGCCGAGTTCGGGGCATAGTAATTAATTTGTAAGCTGGCGAGAACGTCGACAGTATGGTCTCCCTCCAGTCGTATCTCGCTCGCGCACGAGACGCACTCGATGAGCTGCGGTGGCTCGCCGTCGTTCCGTTCACCGTCGCCCTCCTGTCCGCCGAGAAATTCACGCGGCTCGGTGGAACCGACTTCCACGTCGGTATCTCGTTCTCACTTCCGTTTCCAGTCACGGGTGGATGGGCATTCCTGAATCTCCCCCAGGCGAGTGCGACTAGCGTCGGTACCGCCGGTATCGAGACTTCCGTCTCGCAGTTCGGGCTCGCGTCGCTCGGCTTCGTTTTCCTTTCGATGGTCGCCACCGCCGCGCTCACTGCTGGCTACCTCGGAACGATACGCCGGGCGCTTACCGATGACCAACCGCGGTTCATCGAAGACATCCGCCGGTATATCGCGCCGATGCTCGGCTTCCAACTGCTCATCCTCCTCGCCGTGCTCGTGACGCTGCTCTTCAGCATCATCTCCCCGCTGTTCCTACTCATATTCGCCGTTGGCTTCCTCGCTGGCGGCTACTTCTTCTATCCAGCGCTGTTCATCGTCGTGGCTGACGACTGCGACCTGCTCGTGGCGCTCGCGCGGAGCTACGAACTCACGAGTGCGGGCGGTCCGGCGTTCTCGTACGCCGTCCGGTATCTCCTGGCGACCGCCGCGATATCGATCGTGGCGACTGTCGTGTTCGTCAATCTCGGTGTTATCGGCGTTCTCGTCGGGCTGGCTGTACTCGCACCCGTCGGACTCGTCTTCGACACCGCGACGATGGCGTTCGTCTACGACGTGCTCGATCTGTAGCTCGGACACGACAGAACCCTTTTCGCCCGTCAGTGAGTCCACGAGCCGTGAGCAGCTACGAGACACAGACGACGAATTCGTTCCTCCTCGCAACACGCGAGTGGCAGGCGATTGGTGGCGCGGCGGGGCTGATGGCGCTGAACGTCATCCTGATGTACGTCGTCACGTTCACGCCGCTCGCAGGCATCAACCGTCTCGTCTTCGCGGTCCCCATCGTCGGCTCGCTCGTCTACGGAGCCGTCATCACCGTCGGCGAACTACTTGCCGAACGCGGTTTCAAGAACAACACGACGCCTCTCGCGCTGGTCGGCGTACTCCTGCTCGAAACTGGATTCGCGCTGTTTGGCGGTGGTGTCCTCTCGTTTGTCGCCGTCGACGCGCGTGTCCTCGTGCTCGGCGTGACAGGCGTCATTACGACTGCGATGACGGCCGGTATCGGTATCTACGTCTACGCGCGCTCGGAAACCGACTTCGACCACTACGGGCGAATCGCGACGGGGGCGTTCCTCGTTGGATTAGTCGCGATTCTCGCTGGCTCGTTCGTCTCGGCGGCGCTGTTGGTCGGATTCGCAGCGATCCTCATCGGCTTCCTCTTTCGGCTCGGCTACGAGATGTGGGAGATTCGTGAGAACCGCGGCCGAAACGTTCCTATGCAGGCTATCGGGCTCTACGTCGCCGTGGCCGGGGTCTTCGTCCATATCCTCCAGCTCGTCATTCGTGCGCTTGCGCGCCGTTAATCGAACATTCCGGTGGACATATACCGCTCGCCAGAGTCCCAGAACACCGTAACGATGAGCGGTGCGTCAGCGGGGAGCTCGCTGTCCGGAGACTCCGGCTCGCCGCCGAGCAGATTTGTCCCCGTGTCCGGTCCCGGCACCTCGGCGTCAGCGGCGAGTCGCTCGGCGACGCGCTTGGCGGCGATATTCGACGCCGCCGACGACTGCCCGACGAGAATTCCCTCCTCACGGGCGAGGCGGCGCGCCTCCTCCTCGGCGGCATCGAGCGTCACCGTCTCCACGCCGTCCAGCAGGTCACGGTCCAGATTCGGTGAGATGAATCCTGGTCCCATTCCCTGGAACGAGTCGCCCTCCGGCTCGCGTCCAGAGAGGACAGCGCTGTCCTCGGGTTCGACGGCGATGATCTCCATCTCCGGGTGCGCCTCGCGGAGCCGGCGACCGATACCCGAGATAGTCCCGCCAGTGCCGACCCCCGCGACGAGCGCGTCGATACGTCTCCCCTCGACCTGGTCGAGAATCTCTCGTCCCGTCGTCTCGTAGTGGGCGCGTGGATTCGATTCGTTTTCGAACTGGCGCAGCTGGACAGCGTCCTCGGTCTCCTCCAGCTCGTCGGCGTAGTCCTTCGCGTCGGAAATGTCACCGTCCACGAGTTCGAGCCGCGCACCGTACGCGCGCATAATTCGCTGGCGCTCTGGTGATTTCGACCCTGGCATCACGATGATAGCGTCGTAGCCACGTGCCGCGGCGACCATCGCGATGCCGATCCCCGTGTTGCCGGAGGTGGGTTCGACGATGGTGTCGCCCGGTTCGATTTCGCCGGCGCGCTCTGCGGCCTCAATCATCGCCAGTGCAGGGCGATCCTTCGCGCTCCCGCCGGGATTGCGCGACTCTACTTTCGCGGCGATGATGCTCCCGGGAGGCGATTCCACCTGTACGAGTGGGGAGCCGACCGTGCCGAGTACGCTCCGATTCATTGGCTGTCGTTCGCCAGCGACGGATAAGGGAGCTACGGTCTCGTGGGCCGTTCACCGCTGCCGGCGACGCCGGCGTTAAGCCGTCTGGACTCGTCCACCCGGCATGCAACTCGAAACGATGCGGCCGAATCCAACGTGGGACGCGGCCTCCTACGAGAGCGCTGTCGAAACGTTCGCGCAGCTGGACAGTCCGACTATCCACGTCTGGGGCGGCGACTGGTGTAAAGACTGCCGAGCACAGCTTCCGGACTTCGGCGCGGCCCTCGATGCCGCGGGTATCTCGGACGAACAGATCTACCATCACCCGGTCGAGAAGAACGACGACGGCTCGAAGTCCGGCGAGCTCGTCGAGGAGTACGGTATTGACCTGATTCCGACTGTCGTCGTCGAACTCGATGGCGAGCAGCGCGCTCGCTTCGTCGAGGAGGAGCACGCCCCGATTATCGTCTATCTCGCAGAACAGCTGTCCTAAGCTGACGCGAACACCGGCGCGGGGTGGTTATCGTCTTCTGTTATCACACCCGAGAGCGCCACCTCGTCGCCGATTTCGACCGCGTCGCCGTCGATTCGACCCATCACCTTCGCGTCGCCGAGTTCGATAATAGCGACCTGATAGCCGCGCTCTTCAAACCCTTCCGGCGGTACCTGAATCGTCGTCTCCGAGTGGACCGTCCCCTCGGTCGGAAGCGAGACGCGTTCGAGGTCGCGGTTTCCGCAGTGAGGGCAGGCACCGGTCGGTACACCGTTCGTGTGGTCACACTCCGAGCAGGCGAGGCCGAGTAGCTCTTCCTCGCGGACAGCCTCGGCCCACTCGTCGTACGTCAGGCTCATGCGCGGCCCTCCAGCACGCTAACGACGGTAGTCGCAGAGTCTCCACCGAGATTATGGGCGACACCGATGTCCGCGTCGGCGACCTGTCGCTCACCTACTGTACCACGTATCTGTTCGGTTAGCTCGACGATTTGGGCGGTTCCCGTTGCGCCGATAGGGTGCCCCTTCGCCTTCAGCCCGCCGGAGGGGTTGATTGGGCGGTCACCGTCGAGTGCGGTGCGGCCCTCGGTGGCGTAGGTGCCTCCTTCGCCGTCGGGCGCGAACCCGATGGCCTCGCTGGCGAGAATCTCCGCGCCGGTGAAGCAGTCGTGGACCTCGGCGAAGTCGGCGTCGTCCGCCTCGATATCGGCCTGTGCGTACGCCTCGCTCGCGGCGTCGCGAGCCGCCTGCGTCGCCGGCAGGTCTGCCTTGTCGGCGATCGGGACTACGTCGGTCGCGTGGCCGACGCCCGTTACGTCGACAGGCGCGTCGAAGGAGTCGGCGAGGTCGTCGCTCACGACGACGACTGCGCTCGCGCCGTCGGAGAACGGACAGCAGTCCATCAGCCGGAACGGGTCCGCTACGACCGGTCCGTCGAGCACCTCCTCGACGGTCGTCTCCTTCCCGAAGTGTGCGCGCGGATTCAGTCGGCCGTTCGCGTGGTTCTTGACGGCGACGGCCGCGAGGTCTTCTTCCGTTGTACCGTGCTCGTGCATATGGCGTTTCGTCAACAGAGCGAAGACGCCCGGGAACGTGAGCCCGGTCGGCTGCTCGTACTGGCGGTGGGACGCAGACGCGAAGATGCGCGTCATCGCCGGAGTGTCTTTTCCCGTCTCGGGGGTACACCGCTCGACGCCGCCGACGAGCACGATATCGTGGACGCCAGCGTCGACCGCCTGTACCGCGTTCTTGAACGCGTTCGCCGAGGTCGCACAGGCGTCCTCGAACCGCTGGACCTCGAGTCCGGCCGCACCGATGTGGCTGGCGACCCGTGGTCCGAGATGCGTCTCGTTTTCAGCCTGTCCGCTCATCGCGTTGCCGAAGTAGAGTGCGTCGAGGTCGTCGGTCGTGACGCCCGCGTCGTCAAGTGCGTCAAATGTTGCCTCGCCGAACAGTTCCTGTAGTGGTGTGTCGTGGACGCCGAACCTGGTCATCCCAGCGCCGACGACCGCTGCGCGTGCCATACTTATGCTCGTGTGTGAACGCTAATCAAGGAACCGCTTTTGACAACCTACTTCCGGAATTCTTGTTCGGGCCGCTCGCGGCGCTTCGTCTCGCCCGATCCCGGAATCGTGTACCATACGAGTGGTGCGCCGACGACGCCCCCGCTGACGGTGACGGCGAGCACCACCTCAAGTGGCGCTCCCGCTTGCACCGCAATAAGGCCGGCAGAGAGGGCGATGAGAAGTGCCAATCCCAGCTTTACGCGGAACGCGAACGAATCGCGTGCTTGAGAGCTAATCGGCCCGACCATCAGCTACCACTCCGCTGCGTGTTTCTCGCGCGTGTCTGCGTGCGCTGCTGCATATGCTCCGCGTTCGGTGGCAGCGAGTTACCCCTTCCGGTTCACGGTGTCTCACGCGACAACAGACGTTTTATTCACCTCACCCCGAAACTGCGAGCGTGAACACCCGCGACCGCACGGACCTGATTACGCGGTACACCGAAGAGACCGTCACCGAGGAGGAGATCGAGACGCTGCTCGACGAGCGCGAGCATCCCCACGCGTACATCGGCTACGCCCCCACCGGCGAGATGCATATCGGCCACTTCACGACGATGCGCAAGCTCGCCGACTTCGTCGCCGCCGGACTGGAGGTAACCGTCCTCGTCGCCGATCTCCACGCCCACCTCGACGACGAGAAGTCGCCGTTCGAGCTACTGGACGCCCGTTCGACCTACTACGAGGAGGCGATTCGTGGTATGATAGACGCCGCCGGTGGTGACCCCAATGACGTGGAGTTCGTCCGCGGTACCGACTACCAGCTCGAGGAGCCGTACACGCTCGAACTGTATCGGCTCATCGCCGACACCACTATCTCGCGGGCGAAACGCGCCGGCAGCGAAGTCGTCCGCCAGTCCGACAATCCGAAACTCGGCGGGCTGATTTATACCCTGATGCAGAGTCTCGACGTGCTCGCGCTCGACGCGGATATCGCCTACGGCGGTATCGACCAGCGTGGCATCTATATGCTCTCTCGCGAACTGTTCGACGAGGACGAGAAGCCGGCCTGCGTCTTCGCACCCCTGCTATCGGGGCTAACCGGCGGAAAGATGTCCGCTTCCGACGCCACCTCGAAGGTGAACCTCACCGACTCTCGCGATGTGGTCGAAGAGAAGATTCAGGGGGCCTACTGCCCGCAAGGGGAGGTCGAGGACAACGGCGTGCTCGAGTATCTCGAGTATCTCGTCTTCCCGGTGTTCGACCAGCGCGGCGAGACGCTCACCGTCGAACGCCCTGCAGAGTACGGTGGTAATCTGGTGTACGAAACGTACGACGAACTGGAGACCGACTACGTCTCCGGTGAGCTTCACCCCGCAGATCTAAAACCCGGCGCAGCGGCGGCAATCTCTGCGGTTATCGACCCGGTGCGCGAGCGACTTACCAGCCAGCCGGAGCTGCTGACGACAGCTTACCCGGATCAGTACGACTGATCGCGGAGCTGCCCGAACGGTCGAATCGCCAGCGCGGCCAGTCTGCTCCGCCAGCCGCTGTTCTCGTGAGTGCGGGTAATATCTGCCTGCCACGCGATGGCCGTGACACAATTCTTATTCGGCGCTGCGGGCTACCCAAACCATGAACGAGGAGAGCGTCCGTGACATCCTATGCGGGGTTGAGGACCCTGCACTCGGCGACGATATCGTCTCGCTGGGACTCGTCAACAGCATCGAACTCGACGGCGAGACCGTGAGTATCGATCTCGCGCTCGGCGCACCCTACTCGCCCGTCGAGACCGCGATTGCGAACGAGGTGCGCGAGCTACTCGAAGCCGAGGGGCTCAACGTTTCGCTCGCCGCCAACGTCGACCGTGGGGTCGATCCGGACGAGGAAGTCCTCCCGGGTGTCGAGAATGTTATCGCTGTCTCTTCCGGTAAGGGGGGTGTCGGAAAATCCACCGTCGCCGTGAATCTGGCTGCGGGGCTCGCCGATATGGGTGCGAGCGTCGGACTGTTCGACGCCGACGTGTACGGGCCCAACGTCCCGCGGATGGTCGAGAGCGACGAACGCCCGCAGGCGACCCCTGACGAGACGATCGTCCCGCCCGAGCGGTTCGGGATGAAGCTGATGAGTATGGCCTTCCTCGTCGGCGAGGATGATCCCGTCATCTGGCGCGGTCCGATGATTCACAAGGTCATCACTCAGCTCGTTGAGGATGTCGAGTGGGGCCGACTCGACTACATGATTGTCGATCTCCCGCCCGGAACGGGAGATACACAGCTGACACTGCTCCAATCGGTTCCCATCTCGGGGTCGGTCATCGTCACGACGCCACAGGAGGTGGCACTCGACGACGCGCGCAAGGGACTCCGTATGTTCGGCAAGCACGATACGCCCGTACTCGGTATCGTCGAGAATATGTCCGGCTTCAAATGCCCTGACTGCGGAAACGTCCACGATATCTTCGGGTCTGGCGGTGGCAAGCGGTTCGCCGATGAGAACGAACTGCCGTTCCTCGGTGAGCTTCCTCTTGACCCTGACGTGCGAGAGGGTGGCGATACCGGACAGCCGGTCGTGCTGGACGAGGGCAGCGACACGGGTGAGGCATTCAGAAAGTTCGTCCGCGAGACGGCTGATATGCAGGGAATCGTCCATCGGCAGCGCACCGCGAACCGATGAGCGACCCCGACGCGTACCGCGAGCTCCTGCGTGAGGTCGCAGAGGACGTACGTGGCGACAGCTCCGAGTCTGAACAGCTCGCAGCGATCCTCTATCGCGTGTCGGACCTCTACGACGATGACGAAGATACCAGTCCACAGGACGTGTATCGGAACGTGAAGACCATCTTCGAGATCAAAGACCGGGGGACGCTGGCGCGCGACTGACTGGTGACGGTAGTGGCGAACAGGCGACGCATCACTTCGCTCCGAACCGGCGCGTCACACGGTTGCTGCCGCCGCGATCTCTCGCGCTCCCGCCGTGACCGGTCCGGGCAACTCATTATGTCACGTCGGAGGTGGTCCCGGCTTCCTATTTGAACTGTTCTGTCTGACCAGAATCACTAATAGCTGCGCGTTCCCGATATAGATAGATGCCCTCCAGAATCCATTTCGTCGTGTCCGGTATCGTCGTCGGACTGCTCCTGATGAGTATTCCAGTGAATGCGCTCCCTGGACTCAGCGACCATACCGGGCCGAAGCAGGCCCAGGTAACCGAGCTGGAGATACTCGACCGGGGGTGTCTCGACGAGATTACGGACTACAGCCGCAGCAGTCTGGGTGGTGAGCCGGGATACGATTCCGTCGGAACGATTGCGACAGACAGCCCGAACGCGACGGTAGAGGCACGCGTCGATAGAGTTTCCGAGCGAGGTCGCGACCTGTCCACGTTCGTGTTACAGGTTCGCTCTTCATCGGATGGTTCCGGCGACTCATCGACCGATGGGGCGACAACAGACGGGTGTCAGCCTGCGGTGCAGTACCGGGTCGGTATCGGGTTCACGGGGGCGAACCCGCCGGGACTGCTCCCCGACGACCACGGTCACCGACTATTCACGCTGGAGAACGGGCAATCAGCCGGCTGTGCCGCTTCGGTGACAGGGTCACTCGCGGGCTGTCCGCAACCAATTCCGACCGACGGTACGTGGCAGACCGCGACGGCAGCGTGACCAGCCGTGTCACAGCGGAAATCGGTTCGTGATGCTTAAGTGGGCAAGCCGATTTTCTACAGACGCACTCGATGTAGGGGCGAACGCCCCGAGTCAGGCGGACTCGATCCGTCAGGCGAAGATACACGACCGCGTGTTGCGGTAGCCAAGTGGCCCAAGGCGCTGGGTTGCTAACTCAGTGGCGTAATGCCCCCGGGGTTCGAATCCCCGCCGCAACGCTCACCCACCCCGATAATCATAGATATGAGCGCGGAAGAACCAGACACAGACGCCGAAGAAGACGAGGAGATTCAGTACTTCGTCCGTATCGGCAAGACCGACCTCGACGGGACGAAGTCCGTCGAGCGGTCACTGATGGAGTTGAACGGAATCGGCCAGCGAACGGCCCGCATCGTCGCAGCGAAGGCAGATGTCGACCGAAATTCGATCTTCGGTTCCCTCGACGAGGACGTTATCGGACGCGTCGTCGAGACTGTCGAGAATCTCGCCGACGAGATTCCCGAGTGGATGGTCAACCACCAGGACCACTACTTCACCGGTGAGTCTACCCACGAGTTCGGCAACGACCTCGAGATGACCCGCCGGCGCGATATCAACCGTATGAAGATGATCGACTCCTATCGTGGCGTTCGACACAAGCGCGGGCAGAAGGTCCGCGGACAGCGCACCAAGTCCACCGGTCGTACCGAGGGGACAATTGGTGTCAACGTCGAGGCCATCAAGGAGCAGCAGGCGGAGGAAGCCGAAGAGGGAGGTGAAGAGTAATGCCCCTTGGCTCGAACACGAAGTTCTACGAGACGCCAAACCATCCGTATCAGGGCGAGCGCATCGACGACGAGGCGCGCACCCTCGAAACCTACGGGCTGAAGAACAAGGAAGAGCTGTGGCGGGCGCAGTCAGAACTGCGCAGCTACCGACAGGAGGCGCGTGACCTGCTGGGCGAAGCCCAGGGGGACGCTGAAGCCGCTGGCGAGGCCGGCGCGGAGTTTCTTGCACGGCTCAAGCGCTACGGTATCCTTGACGAGAACGAGAGTCTCGACGACGTGCTGTCGCTCGATTTAACCGACGTTCTCGAACGACGACTCCAGACGGTCGTCTACCGGTCGGGACTGGCGAACACGCCACTGCAGGCGCGCCAGTTCATCAACCACGGCCACATCACGCTCGACGGCGCACGCGTCTCGACCCCGTCGATGAAAATCGAATCCGGCGCATCGGACGACCTCGACTACGAGGAGCGGAGTCCGATTGCAGACGACCTGCACCCGGAGCGTGCAGGAGGTGACCAAGAATGAGTGATGAGAAATGGGGCGTCGCACACGTGTACGCCTCGTTCAACAACACGATTATCACAGTAACGGACGTGACCGGCGCGGAGACCATCGTGAAATCCTCCGGTGGGACGGTCGTGAAACAGAACCGCGACGAGGCGTCGCCGTACGCGGCTATGCAGATGGCCGAGGCCGTCGCGGACGACATTCAGGAGGCCGGCATTACCGGCCTTCACGTTCGCGTGCGCGGACCGGGTGGGAATCTCAACAAGTCTCCCGGTCCCGGCGCGCAGGCGACAATTCGTGCACTCGCACGCGCAGGACTCGAAATCGGTCGTATCGAGGACGTAACTCCGATTCCGCACGACGGAACGCGCGCACCAAAGAACGCAGGGTTCTAAGATGAGCGAGGAGTACGCCGTAGAGTTCATTGAGCGCGCTGACACCGAGGCACGGTTCCTCGTGCGAAATCTCGAACCGCCGTTCGCCAACGGCATCCGCCGTGCGATGCTAGCCGACGTGCCGACGCTCTCGATCGACGAAGTGCGAGTTATCGAGAACTCGTCGGTAATGTTCGACGAGCAGATCGCCCACCGACTCGGAATGGTCCCGCTGACCACTCCCCCGAGCGAGTTTGGCGAAGACGACGTCATCACGCTCGCTATCGACGTGGAAGGGCCAAATATGGCCTACTCCGGCGATATCGTATCCAGCGACGGACTCGTCGAACCGGCAACCGATGGGATTCCGATTATCGACCTGAAAGAGGACCAGCGGCTCGAAGTTGAGGCCGATGCGATTCTCGATACAGGGAAATCCCACGCCAAACACCAGGGTGGCGTGGCCGTCGGCTACCGGCATCTTCAGCGCGTCGAGATCGTCGGCGACCGCGGGGAGTTCGAAGACGATGAGCCACAGATTATCCGCGGCGTCATCGAAGAGGACGGCGAGCTCATCCCCACAGAGGAGTTCGACAACGACCTCACGAACCGCTACGCCGGCAAGGAAATCGAGGTACACGACGTACCGAACGCGTTCGTTTTCGACGTGGAGACGGACGGGTCGATGAGCGTCGACGAACTCGTGACCGAAGCCGTCGGAACGATCCGTACTCGCGCGGACGAACTGGAATCCGCAGTCCAACTATAGATGACCACACACGCCTACTCTCCGGCTGCGCCCGCTGGCTCCGTCAGCGACGGCAACACCGAAGGGGTTACGTATGGGCGTGTGATACGGTCGTCTGCCTGCAGGGATAGCCAAGTCAGGTCAAAGGCGCAGCGTTCAGGGCGCTGTCGTGTAGACGTTCGCAGGTTCGAATCCTGCTCCCTGCATCCATTTTCCTACCAGATGGAGAGTGATACCGAATGAGTAAGACAAATCCGAGACTAGAGAGTCTCATCGCCGACCTCAAATCGACCGCCCGCAACGGCGGTGGAGACGTGTGGGCAGACCTCGCCGAGCGGCTGGAGAAGCCCCGGCGCACCCACGCGGAGGTTAACCTCGGCCGTATCGAGCGGTACGCTCGTGAGGACGAGACGGTGCTCGTGCCGGGCAAGGTGCTCGGCTCCGGTGCGCTCCGCAAGGACGTCACCGTCGCCGCCGTCAACTTCTCCGGCTCCGCCGAGACGAAGATCGAGGCCGCTGGTGAGACCCAGACACTGGAAGAAGCGCTTGACGAGAATCCTGGCGGTAACGACGTTCGGGTGATTCGATGAACACAGCAGAGTTCGACGCAGATCTCGTCGTCGACGCGCGTGACTGTATCGTCGGTCGCGTTGCGTCCAACGTCGCACAGCACGCCCTCGATGGCGACCGCGTGGCTATCGTTAATGCCGAACGCGCCGTCATCACAGGGAATGAGGAGGCCACGATGGATGTCTACCGCACGCGTGCGGAGGTCGGCTCCGACAGTGGTCCCTACTACCCGAAGCGTCCGGACCGCATCTTCAAGCGGGCCGTGCGCGGGATGATCCCGTACAAGACGACGAGCGGTCGCGAGGCGTTCGAGAACGTCCGCATCTACGTCGGGAACCCCCACGACGAGGAGGGTGAGGTGCTCGAAGGCACGTCACTCGACCGACTGTCGAACATCAAATTCACCTCGCTCGCCGAGGTGTCCGAGGAACTTGGTGCAAACGTCACATGGTAACAAATACATCCGGCAAGAAGAAGACCGCCGTCGCTCGGGCGACCGTCAGCGACGGCAGTGGTAAGGTGCGAATCAACAGTCAGCCGGTCGAGCTGGTCGAACCGGAGCAGTCCAAGCTCAAGATGCTCGAGCCGTTCCGCATCGCGGAGGCTGACCTCCGCGAGGATATCGACATCGATGTCGAAATCAGCGGCGGCGGCTTCGCCGGGCAGGCAGACGCTGCACGGACGGCCATTGCACGCGCACTGGTCCAGCACAACAACGACGCTGAGCTTCGTGACGCGTTCCTTTCGTTCGACCGCTCGCTGCTGGTCAACGACGTGCGCCAGTCCGAATCGAAGAAGTGGGGTGGGCCCGGTGCGCGGGCTCGCTACCAGAAGTCCTACCGCTAGGTGATTCACACATGATGGTTCCAGTTCGGTGTTTCACGTGCGGGAAGGTCGTCGGTGAGCACTGGGAAGAGTTCAAAGAGCGCTCGCGTGAGGGCGATGAGAACCCCAAACAGGTGCTCGACGAGCTTGGCGTAGATCGCGCCTGCTGTCGGCGGATGCTCGTTTCACACAAAGATCTCGTCGACATCGTGGCTCCATACCAATGAAGACGAACAACCGCTACGAGAAGGCCCGGCTCCTCGGGGCACGCGCCCTGCAGGTGAGTTACGGTGCGCCCGTGCTCGTAGACACGAACCAGACCGAGCCGATTCTCATCGCGGCAGAAGAGTACGACGCCGGTGTGCTTCCGTTCACCGTCCGGCGAGGTGGAGAGGCGTGACGCTCATCACCGAGGTGCGGCTGCGAGAGATTCTCGACTCGCGCGGAAATCCGACGGTCGAAGCCGATATCCGGACGGAATCCGGCGGCTTCGGACGTGCAGCGGCTCCGTCCGGAGCCTCGACCGGCGAGTACGAAGCAGTCGAACTTCCCGCAGAAGAAGCGATCGCGAACGCTCGCGAACGAGCTGTCCCGCGAATCGAGGGACAGGTCTACGCTGGCGATCAGCGGACGGTCGACCAGACGCTTCACGGCGCGGACGGGACGGACGACTTCTCTGGTATCGGTGCCAACGTCGCCGTCGCCGTCTCGATGGCCGCAGCGAAGGCGGGTGCCGATATGCTCGGTGCGCCGCTGTACCAGCATCTCGGTGGTGCGTTCCGCGGTAACGGCTTCCCGACCCCGCTTGGCAACGTCGTCGGTGGCGGTGAACACGCCTCTGACGCGACGGACATTCAGGAGTTCCTCGCCGCGCCCGTCGGCGCGCCCAGCGTGACGGATGCGGTGTTCGCGAACGCCGCCGTTCACGAGGCGGTCGCCGACCTGCTCGCCGAACGTGATATCCCCGCTGCGAAGGGTGACGAAGGGGCGTGGGCTCCGTCGATCACCGACGAGGAGGCGTTCGCCATCGTCTCGGCCGCTATCGAGTCCGTGGAGGACGAGGTCGGCTTCGAGATTCGTATGGGACTCGACGTCGCGGCGAGTGAACTGTTCGACGGCGAGCAGTACGTCTACGGCGATACGACGCGCACGCCTGACGAGCAGCTCGCGTATATGACGGAGCTCGCAAGCGACTACGACCTCGCGTATATCGAGGATCCGTTTGATGAGGACGATTTCGAGGGATTCGCCGAGCTGACAGAGCGCGTCTCCGACGAGACGCTGGTGTGTGGTGACGACCTGTTCGTCACCAACACGGAGCGGCTGGCCGAGGGTATCGAGCACGGTGCAGCCAACTCGATCCTCGTCAAGCCGAACCAGATTGGGACGCTCTCGGACGCGTTCGACGCCATCGAGCTCGCGAGAGAGAACGGCTACGACGCCGTCGTTTCCCATCGGAGCGGCGAAACAGAAGACACGACGATTGCACACCTCGCCGTCGCGACCGACGCACCGTTCATCAAGACGGGCGCGGTCGGCGGCGAGCGAACTGCCAAGCTGAACGAACTAATCCGAATCGAGGCAAACGCATGAGCGACAACGACGAAGGTCTCGAAGCGGCCGAATCTGAGGTCGAGGAGGAGCCCACCGGCGAGACCGGTGCCGTTCCGTCCGAGGACCCGGAGCCGGTTGCCGAGACTGATGACACTGACGAATCGAGCGACGAGACACCGATGCTGGACGAGGACGTGATGCCGGACGACGAGGCAGACCTCCTCATCCCCGTCGAGGACTACCTCGCTGCTGGTGCCCACATCGGGACCCAGCAGAAGACCAAGTCGATGGAGCGGTTCATCCACCGGGTCCGCACGGACGGGCTGTACGTCCTCGACGTGTCCCAGACCGACAGCCGCATCCGAACTGCGGCGTCGTTCCTCTCGAACTACAACCCGGAGCAGATTCTGGTCGCCTCTTCGCGCCAGTACGGTCGCTTCCCGGCCGAGAAGTTCGCCGAGGCCGTGGGCGCACGCGCCCGCACCGGTCGATTCATCCCGGGGACGCTAACGAATCCCGACTACGACGGCTACATCGAGCCGGATGTCGTCGTGGTGACTGACCCCATCGGTGATGCCCAGGCAGTCAAGGAGGCCATCACCGTCGGCATCCCGGTCATCGCGATGTGCGACTCCAACAACACCACCTCGAACGTCGATCTCGTCGTCCCGACGAACAACAAGGGTCGAAAAGCGCTGTCGGTCGTCTACTGGCTGCTCGCCAACGAGACGCTCGACAAGCGCGGCGCGGAGCCGACGTACGCGCTCGAGGACTTCGAGACCGAACTGTAACGCAAAACTTCTACTTTCTCTCTGAGCCGGACAGCGGTAGCTCTGCCAGATACGCGTAGAGTAGATTCTCTGGAAGCGTCGCGTGCCACGCTGCACCGTCTGTCGGTGTCCCGAATGCACGGGCAGAGAAGACGGCGAACGGCTGCGGGAGTGGGTCGCGGTCGGTCCAGTCGGTGAGATATCGGACGTGGATGTGTGATAGGCCGGTGAGCGAGACGTCAACGCCGCAGTCGCGGATGGCAGCCTCGGCACACTCGACGTACTCTTGTCCCGGCCGGCGGGTGGCGGCCGGCTCAGCCCATCCCTCGTCGGTCTCGACCAGCAGGACGCGCCCATCGGGGTCACGTACCCATGCGCCCGCGCCGCCGGGGCCGTTGAAAGCCGTGGCGCGCTCGCGAAGTCGGTCGTACACGTCCGATTCGACCTCGCGGTGTTCGCGTATCACCTCGACCTCGCCGTACTCGGCGGCAAGCGCCGAGAGCGTGCGGTCGAGATTGCGGCGTGCGTCGATGACGGACACAGTTTCCGTTGTCGCGTCGTCGGCTTAGTCCTGTTCCAGCCGTATATCGAACACACTTAACCCGAGCGCGGAGTCACGACGAGATATGACAACATCGAGTGCTCCTGCCAAGGTGTATCTGTTCGGGGAGCACGCCGTCGTCTACGGCGAGCCGGCGGTGCCGTGTGCAGTCGGGCGGCGGGCACGTGTCACCGTCGAGGAGCGCGACGACGACCGTATCCAGGTCGAGGCTGAGGATCTCTCGCTCGACGGCTTCACCGTTACCTACGGCGAGGATCCCGGCGACGCCGACGTGAACGTTCCTGGTGACCTCGTAGCGGCTGCGACCGGCTACGTCGACGGTGCGGTCGCACAAGCACGTGATGCCGCTGACGCACCCGGCGTCGGCTTCTCCGTCACGATCGAATCAGAGATCCCGCTCGGCGCGGGGTTGGGATCGTCGGCCGCCGTCGCCGTCGCCGGTATCGACGCTGCGACGCGCGAACTCGGCGTCGAGCTCGCTCGCGAGGAGCTGGCCGACCGCGCCTACCGGGTCGAACACGAGGTACAGGAGGGACAGGCCTCTCGGGCCGACACGTTCTGCTCGACGATGGGCGGGGCCGTCCGCGTGGAGGGTGATAACTGCGAGCGACTTCCCGATCCGCCGGAGCTTCCGTTCGTCGTGGGATACGACGGTGGGACCGGCAACACCGGTGAGCTCGTCTCCGGCGTACGTGCGCTCCGCGAGCAGTACGACTTCGCCGCGGATACCGTCGAATCGATCGGCGATCTCGTGCGCGAGGGTGAGCGCGCACTCCGCGAGGACGACGCGGCTCGGCTCGGTGAGCTGATGGACTTCAATCACGGGCTGTTGTCCGCGCTCGGCGTCTCCGCACGGTCGCTGGACGCGATGGTGTGGGCCGCCCGTGACGCCGGTGCGACGGGTGCGAAGCTCACCGGGGCCGGCGGTGGCGGCTGTATCGTCGCGCTCGATGCGACCGATGCCACACAGACTGCACTCAAGTACACGACCGCCTGCGAGACGGCGTTCCGCGCGGAACTCGACACGGAGGGGGTCCGGCGTGAGTAGCCCGACCGTGCTCAAGCTCGGCGGGAGCGTCGTCACCGACAAGGATATGCCGGAGACGGTCGCGACGGCGACGCTCGCTCGACTCGCTGATGACATCGCAGACTTCGATGGACCGCTCGTCGTCGTCCACGGTGGCGGGAGTTTCGGCCACTACCACGCCAGCGAGCACGGTATCTCTCGAACCACGGGAAGCCGAGACTCGGCAGCGGCTCGCGATATCACCAACGCAATGCGCACGCTCAACGATGCCGTTGTAGAGGCGCTCGCCGCCGCCGGCGTCCCCGCCGTCCCGGTCCACCCGTTCTCGGTGGCCGCGCGCGACGCCGAGAGCGACCTCACACTCCCGACTGCGAGTGTCGAGACGATGCTCGATTCCGGGTTCGTTCCCGTACTCCACGGTGACGTGGTTGCACACGCCGGTGAGGGTGTGACCATCCTCTCTGGTGACGAGCTTGTCGTCTCGCTGGCGGAGTCGCTCGGAGCCGAGCGCGTCGGCCTCTGTTCTGCCGTGCCGGGCGTCCTCGACGACGATGGTGACGTGATACCGGATGTCGACTCCTTCGACGATGTGGCGCACGTCCTCGGCGGGAGCGATTCGACAGACGTGACTGGCGGGATGGCGGCGAAGGTGCAGGAACTGCTCGCACTCGATTCGTCGGCGTACATCTTTGACGCCGACGGCGTCGGCCCCTTCCTCGCCGGCGAGCGTCCGGGGACGCGCATCGGCTAGTCGAGTGTCAAGATTCAACTGACTGTCACGAGCACTCGGAATATGCACGACGGTGACCCGCGGTGAATCCCCTCCTCCTGATTCTTGCTGTACTCGGTCTCGCTATCGGTGGCTATCTCTGCTACTCCGGCTGGCAGGCCCGAGTGGCGCTGGGTATCGGGCTTCTCGCGGCCGGCTTACTCGCTTGAGTGACCGACGACCCACGACACTTTTACGGCTGGGAACAGGAGTGACAGGTAACCGAGACGCGGTCGCCCCGGACCAAGCGGGCGACCGGCTTCGACAGTCGCGGACAGAGGGCTTTCGAGCCGCTGTTTGACCGACTGTCTCCCCCGTGTGCCGTATCGGACGACAGTCGCGGGTACTCGCCGGTCGCACTCGTGGCGGCCCCTCGGACGTAACCTATGGAAATCGATATCGCAACAATTGGCGGCTACGAGGAAGTTGGACGGCAGATGACTGCTGTCCGCGCTGGCGACGACATCGTCATCTTCGACATGGGGCTGAACCTGTCGAAGGTCCTCATCCACGACAACGTAGAGACCGAACGAATGCACAGTCTGGACCTCATCGATATGGGGGCTATCCCGGACGACCGTGTTATGAGCGACCTCGAAGGTGACGTGCAGGCAATTGTGCCGACGCACGGCCACCTCGACCACATCGGGGCCATCTCGAAGCTCGCACACCGGTACGACGCACCGGTTATCGCCTCACCGTACACGATCGAGCTGGTCAAACAGGAGGTCGAGAGCGAACAGAAGTTTGCCGTCAACAACGACCTCCAGAAGATGGAGTCCGGCGAGATGATCGAAATCGGCGACTCCGGCAACGTTCAGTTGGAGTTCGTCAACGTCACACACTCTGTTATCGACGCGATCAACCCCGTCGTCCACACGCCGGAGGGATCCATCGTCTACGGACTCGATAAGCGGATCGACCACACGCCGGTTATCGGTGACCCCATCGATATGGACCGGTTCCGTGAGATCGGTCGCGAAGGCAACGGCGTACTCTGTTATATCGAGGACTGTACGAACTCCGGTCGCAAGGGGCGGACACCCTCAGAATCGACCGCACGCGCGCAAGTGAAAGATGTGATGGGCTCGATCGAGGACTACAACGGCGGTATCGTCGCGACGACGTTCTCCTCACACATCGCCCGCGTCAGCTCGCTCGTCGAGTTCGCGAAGGATATCGGTCGCCAGCCGGTCCTGCTCGGCCGATCGATGGAGAAGTACTCCGGGACGGCAGAGCGACTCGGCTTCGTCGACTTCCCCGATGATGTGGGAATGTACGGCCACCGCAAGTCCGTCGACCGCACGTTCAAGCGAATTATGAACGAAGGGAAGGAGAACTTCCTCCCAATCGTGACGGGCCACCAGGGCGAGCCGCGCGCGATGCTCACCCGAATGGGTCGCGGCGAGACGCCGTACCAGCTCGACGAGGGCGACAAGGTGCTGTTCTCGGCACGTGTCATCCCGGAGCCGACCAACGAGGGCCAGCGCTACCAGTCCGAGACGCTGCTCGGTATGCAGGGCGCTCGTATCTACGACGATATCCACGTCTCGGGCCACCTGCGCCAGGAGGGCCACTACCAGATGCTCGACGCGCTCGAACCCCAGCACGTCATCCCAGGTCACCAGGATATGAAGGGATTCGCGCCGTACACCGATCTCGCTGCGAAGAAGGGATACAAAATCGGGCGTGATCTCCACGTGACGCGCAACGGTAATATTATCAACCTCGTCGAATGAGCTGCCAAGAGCGCGTTCGCGCGGCCGTCGAAGCGCGTCGTGAGGAGGTGAACGACGCGATCGACGAACAGCTGCCGCTGGCGCGACCCGAGCGGCTCTATGAAGCCTCCCGGTATCTCCTCACCGCCGGTGGGAAGCGACTGCGCCCGACGTTGCTGTTGCTCGTCGCGGAAGCGCTCACGGATACCGAACCACAGACACAGCCGTACCGGTCGTTCCAGGATCTCACCGACGAACCGGTCGATCTGATGAGCGGTGCGGTCTCCATCGAGGTGATCCAGTCGTTCACCCTCATCCACGACGATATTATGGACGACGACGATCTCCGGCGCGGCGTACCGTCGGTCCACCGCGAGTACGACGTGGGGACGGCGATTCTCGCCGGTGACACGCTCTACTCGAAGGCGTTCGAGTACATGCTCGAGACCGGTGCACCCGCCGAACGACAGGTCCGCGCGCTCGACGAGCTCGCGACGACCTGCACTGAAATCTGTGAGGGGCAGGCGTTCGATGTGGAGTTCGAGGGTCGCGGCGACGTAACTACTGACGAGTATATGCAGATGGTGGAGCTGAAGACCGCCGTTCTGTACGCCGCGGCGGCAGCGATTCCGGCCATTCTACTAGGTGCAGACGACGAGACTGTCGACGCGCTCCACCAGTACGGTATCGACATCGGGCGCGCCTTCCAGATTCACGACGATGTCCTCGATTTGACGACGCCCTCCGAGAAGTTGGGCAAACAGCGCGGCTCCGATCTCGTGGAGGGGAAACGAACTGCCATCACGCTCCACGCCCGCGATCAGGGCGTCGACATCGAGACGCTAGTCGATGCAGACAATCCAGAGAACGTCACCGAGGAGGCGATTAACGAGGCCGTCGCCGAACTGGAGTCCGTCGGATCCATCGAGTTCGCCAGCGAACTGGCTGAAGAACACGTCGAGAACGGGAAACAGCGACTTCAGCGACTCCCTGACAACGAAGCGCGTTCGCTGCTCGAGGATATTGCGGACTTCCTCATCACTCGGGACTACTGACGGCGAACCCACGCCCTTTTCGCGCCCGCGGAGTAGATACCGATAATGGACGAGGACCTCCGCGAGCGAGTCGAACGCGAGGCCGAGCGGGCCGCGCTGTTCAACGCGCTTAAACACGGTAGCGACGCACAGGTCGGGGCCATTATGGGTCCCTTGATGGGCGAGAATCCGGACTTCCGCGAGCACGGTGACCAGATTCCCGGCGTCATCGCGCCCGTCATCGAGCGCGTTAACGAGCTCGACGAATCGGACAAGCGCGACCGGCTCGCCGAGCTCGACGCCGAGGCCGTCGCCGAACTGGAGGCCGAAGACGAGGAAGACGAACACGACCTGCCGGACCTCTCGAACACGGAAGACGGTGTGAAGATGCGGGCTGCGCCGAACCCGAACGGCCCGTGGCACATCGGTCACGCCCGGATGCCCGCCGTCATCGGCACCTACGCCGAGCGCTACGACGGTGAGTTCATCGTCCGATTCGACGACACCGACCCGGAGACGAAGCGACCGGATTTGGACGCTTACGACGCAATTCTGGAAGATATCGAGTATCTCGGCTTTGAGCCGAGCGAGGTGTACCGCGCCAGCAACCGGCTCGATATCTACTACGAGCACGCCCGCGAACTGATCGATGCTGGCGGCGCGTACACCTGTACCTGCCCGCAGGGTGAGTTCTCGGAGCTGAAGAACAGCGGCGAGGCCTGTCCTCACCGCGAGAAGGACATCGAGACGGTCCACGAGGAGTTCGACGCGATGGTCGACGGCGAGTACGACTCGGGCGATATCGTGCTCCGCGTCCGCACAGATATCGACCACAAGAACCCCGCGCTCCGGGACTTCGTCGCCTTCCGGATGATAGATACGCCACACCCGCGCGAGGAAGCCGCGTCGTACCGGTGTTGGCCGATGCTTGATTTCCAGTCCGGTATCGACGACCACCTGACAGGTATTACGCACATCATTCGCGGTATCGACCTACAGGACTCCGCGAAGAAACAGCGATTCGTCTACGACTACTTCGGCTGGGAGTATCCCGAAGTCGTTCACTGGGGTCACGTACAGGTCGACGCCTACGACGTGAAGCTCTCCACCTCGACGCTGAAGGAGAAGATCGCCACCGGCGAGTTCGACGGCTGGGACGACCCGCGTGTCCCGACGATCAAGTCGCTCCGCCGCCGCGGCATCCGCGGGCAGGCAATCGTCGACGCGATGATCGAGCTCGGCACCTCCACCTCCGACGTGGACCTCCCGATGTCGAATATCTACGCGCACAACCGCGACCTCGTGGACGACGAGACGGACCGCGCCTTCGCCGTCCGCGAAGGCATCCGCTTCGAGATTGCGGGCGGTCCCGACTCGGCCCATCCGCCGGTCCACCCGGACCACGAGGACCGCGGCGAGCGCGATATCCCGGTGGACGGATCTGTGATGCTCGAACCGGAGGACGTGCCTGAGGTTGGCGAGCGCGTCTGGCTCAAGGGATTCGGCCCGTTCGGTCGCGAGGGTGACACGCTCGTCTACACCGACGAATCTATCGATATCGTGCGCGAGAAAGACGTTCCTGTCGTCCACTGGGTCCCGACCGACGGCTCCGTATCCGTCCGGATGCGGACGATGGACGGTGACGTGGCCTGCTTCGGCGAGCCGGGTATCGAGGCCTACGAGCCGGACGACCTGCTCCAGTTCGAACGCATCGGCTTCGTCCGCGTCGACGAACAGACGGACCGCGAGACAGTCGTCTACTTCGCTCACGAGTAACGCCTGAGTAGTCGATTATTTTACCTCGCGCGTGATGGTCACTGATATGCGAGTGAGCCAACCGTGACCGACGCGTATCTCGTCGGCGCAGGCCAATCCGACTACGGCAGCTTTCCCGACGAATCGTACCGTTCGCTGTTCGCAACGGCGTATGAGAACACTATCGACTCCGTCCCGGAGGGTATCGACCCCGATCGTATCGACGAGGCGTTCATCGGCACGCTCGGCGTCGGTGGTCGCCAGCTCGGCCTGTCCGGGCCGGCGGTCACCGAACACGTCGGTCTCCACGGCATCCCGACCACGCGCGTCGAGAACGCGTGTGCCGCCTCGGGCTACGCCGTCCGACAGGCTGTCCAGGCCGTCAAGTCGGGGATGGCCGATGTGGTGCTGGCCGGCGGCGTCGAGATTATGACCGACGCGTCGGGTGACGCCGTCCGCTACTGGCTCGGCGTCTCCGGCGAGACGGAGTGGGAGCGACTCTCAGGGACGACGTTCTCGGGCGTCTACGCGCAGATGGCGTCGGCCCATATGCGTGAGCACGATACGACGAAAGAGCAGCTCTCGCACGTCGCCGTCAAGAACCACGCGAACGGCGCGAAGAACCCGCACGCACAGCTCGACTTCGAATGTACTCTCGAGGACGCGATGAACGCTCCAACTGTCGCGGATCCGCTTACCCTGTATCACTGCTGTCCGACGACTGACGGCGCGGCGACGACGCTTATCGTCAGCGAGGACGTGGTCGACGAGTTCACCGACGATCCAATTCGCGTCGCCGGCGTCGGGGCGTCCTCCGACCGTGTCGGGCTATTCCAGCGTGACACCTACTCCGGCGTGCCAGCCTCGAAGCGCGCTGCAGACGAGGCCTACGAGATGGCTGACCGGTCGGCGGACGACCTCGACTTCGCCGAGGTACACGACTGCTTCGCCATCGCCGAGCTGATGGCCTACGAGGATATCGGGCTCTGCGAGCGCGGCGAGGCCGGCGAGTACATCGAGTCCGGCGCGACGCGAATCGACGGTGAGATGCCGGTCAACACCTCCGGCGGACTCAAATCGAAGGGCCATCCAATCGGCGCGACTGGTGCCGGACAGGTCGTCGAGACGTACAAACAGCTCTCCGGACAGGCCGGTGACCGACAACTGGACGATCCCGCAATCGGGCTCACCCACAACGTCGGCGGCTCTGGAGGGGCGGCCGTCGTCCACGTCTTCGAGCGAGAACAGGAGGTGGCAGAATGAGCTACGGGCTCGCGGCTGTCGGCGCGTACGCCCCTGACTACCGCATCGAGGCTGCGGAGTTCGAGGATGCGTGGGACTCCTTCCACGCGCCGGGCGTCGAGACGACTGCCGTCCCCGACGCTGACGAGGACGCCCTTACGATGGGGTGGGAGGCAGCGACGCGCGCACTCGATGTCGGCGAGACCGACGCCACGTCGGTCGATTGGTTCGCGTTCGCGACGACGACCCCGCCGCTCGAAGAGGAGGATCTGACTGCACGGCTCGGCTCGCTGCTCGGCGTGTCGAATGACGCCACCCGCCGAGTGTTCACCGGGAGTACGCGCGCCGGAACGCAGGCACTCGACTCAGCGCTCACTGCCGAACCGGACTGCGGGCTGGTCGTCGTCGCCGACTGTCCGCGCGGCGAACCGTATGACGCCCGCGAACACGCCGCTGGCGCTGGTGCGACGGCGTTCCTCGTCGGTCCCGACGCGCCGGTGACTCTCGTCGATGCGGCGACCCACACCGAGGCGTACCCCGGGACGCGGTTCCGCGAGCGCGGGAGCGACACTGTCGACAGTATCGACGCTGGCACGTACGACCAGAACGCGTTCGCCCGCCCACTCGGTGCGGCCGTCGAGGGGGTCGACACCGACGATCTCGATGCAGCGGCTGTCCAGATGCCCGATGGCAAGCAGCCCTACCGCGCGGCCGGTGCGATGGGCGTCGAGACGGAGACCATCCACGCCGCCGAGACGGTGTCGACGCTCGGCGATACGGGTGCTGCGTCCGTCCCACTCGGACTCGCGACCGCGTTCGACGACGATGCCGAGCGCGTGCTCGCTGCCTCGTGGGGATCGGGTGCGGGCGCTGATGCGCTCGTGTTCGAGCGCGACGGCCAACTGCCGACCTCGATCGCGCTCGATGGGGGCGAGTCAGTCAGCTACGCCGCCTACCTCCGACTGCGTGGCGAGATTACGGCCGAGGAGCCAGACGGTGGAGGCGCGTACGTCTCCGTCCCGACGTGGCACCGTTCGCTCCCGCAGCGCCACCAGCTCGTCGCCGGGCGGTGTCCTGACTGCGGGACGTACACATTCCCGCCGGAGGGTGCCTGCCGCGGCTGTGACACACTCGTCGAGTTCGAAGAGATCGCGCTCGCCGGCACCGGCACTGTCGAGGCGAAGACCGAAATCGGCTCTGGAGGTGCACCGCCGGAGTTCGAGGCGCTCCAGTCCAAATCCGGTGCGTTCGGGGTCGCTATCATCGCGTTCGATACGCCGGACGAGGAGACGGCGAGTAGCCCGGCGATGATCGTCGGTGATGCGAGCGTCGGCGACGAGGTAGAGACGGTCCACCGGAAGATCTACACGCAGGAGGGCGTCACGCGTTACGGATTCAAAGTGCAGACTGCGTAGTCGGAACGACTTTTGACCCCTCCCCGTGACGGGCAGATATGCACGTCGCTGTACTCGGCGCTGGGACGATGGGCCGCGATATCGCACACGTCTGTGCCGTCGCTGGCCACGAGGTAACGCTGCGGGATGTCGACGAGTCCGTGCTCGACGATGCACGCGACCACGTCGCCGACAATCTCGCTGGCGGGGTCGATCACGGGAAGCTCACTGAGAGTGAACGCGACGCCGCGCTTGACCGGGTCACGACCGCGACCGACCTCGATGCGCTCGCGGGTGCCGAGTTGGCCGTTGAGGCCGTCCCCGAGGACCTCGATTTGAAACACGCGGTGCTCTCCGAGGTCGAACCGGTGCTCGCCGATACTGCACTCGTCGGGACGAACACCTCCTCGCTGTCCGTTACGAGCGTGATGGACTGTCTCGACGATCCCAGTCAGGGTATCGGACTCCACTTCTTCAACCCCGCCTACATTATGGGACTGGTCGAGGTCGTCCTCGGCGAGCGGACGAGCGAGGAGACCCGCACTCGCGCGGAGTCGTTCGTCGACGATATCGACAAGAAGGCCGTAACCGTCACGGATACACCCGGGTTCGCCTCCTCGAGGCTCGGGGTCGCACTCGGCTGTGAGGCGATGCGGATGGTCGAATCTGGCGTCGCCGACCCCGCCGATATCGACGCTGCGATGGAGTTGGGGTATCGCCACCCGATGGGGCCGCTCGAACTGACGGACGTTGTCGGGCTCGATGTACGACTCGATATTCTCGAGTATCTGCGCGCGGAGCTCGGCGAGCGGTTCAAGCCACCACAGGTGCTCAAGCGGAAGGTCCGTGCCGGCAAGCTCGGGAAGAAGACCGGAGAGGGATTCTACGTCTGGGCAGACGGTGAGCCGGTCAGGTAGATGAGCGACTCCGACTCCGACCACGCCGACATCATCGACGAGCTGGAGGCGCTTCACGACCGAGTCGATCCCGAGACGCGCGAGCAGGTGGACGAGCTGATGGAGCAGATAACCGAACTCCAGCCGCGTGGACGAGGGAACGTCATCGTGGGCTTCGACCGGACCGACCTCTCCGAGGCCGCAATCGGCTCACTCGTGTTCGGCATTCCGATGTTCGTCGAAGGAGGGACCAACGAAGTGGGTGCGTATCTCGCGGCCCGACCGCTCCAGTTGCTCGCGACGGTCGCGCTCGCGGTCGCTGTCGTCTACGGCATCGTCTACGTCGCAGACTTCCAGGATGTGCGTGTCCATCAGCCAATCTTCGGCATCGTACCGCGACGGATGGTTGGCATCTGTGGTATCACCTTTCTTATGGCTGGGGTGGCGCTGACCGGCTGGGGACGTATCGAGTGGGCGTCACCGCTGTTGGCCCTCGCAACGACGACCGTGGCGTTCGTTCCGATGTCGATCGGCGCGGCGCTGGGCGATATCCTGCCGGGGTCGTAATCGCCCCTTTTGACAAAGGTTAAACCGCGCGCACACCGACCCGTGAGTATGAGCGAAAGCGAGCAGAAGCGCGCACGCAAGTGCGTCTCCTGCGGTATCAACATCTCCGGCACGGCGGCCGCCCGGTTCGACTGCCCGGACTGTGGCTACGAGATCTTCCGCTGTGCGACGTGTCGCAAACAGAGTAACCTCTATGAGTGCCCGGACTGCGGGTTCACGGGGCCATAACGATGGGAAAGGTTGCTGTCAAAATAAAGGTCATGCCCCAGAGCCCGGAGGTCGACCTCGATGCGCTGCAAGACCGTCTCGAACAGTCGCTCCCGGAGGGCGCGAAGATCAACGGTTTCCAGCGTGAGGACGTCGCGTTCGGTCTCGTCGCGCTGCTGCCGACCGTCATCGTCCCCGACGACGCTGGCGGCAGTGGTGCCGTCGAAGAGGCGTTCTCGACCGTCGAGGGCGTCGAGTCGCTCGAAGTCGAGTCCCAGGGTCGTCTCTAAACTGTCGCTTGTCGCGTTTTACAGTCCGCTCCCTTGCGACTAGCGAGACCGAGTCGGAACGCACGTTTTATAACGCTGACCGGGTTATCGTGGGATACGATAATGCCAAGTTCCAACGGACCCCTCCACGGTACGCGGAACAAACTCAAGAACAAACCCCGAGACCGCGGTACCTCTCCGCCACAGCGATTGGTCGAGGAGTACGAGGCGGGCGAGAAGGTCCACCTCAAAATCGACCCGTCGGTCCCCGATGGTCGCTTCCACCCGCGCTTCGACGGTCAAACCGGCGAAATTGAGAGCTCGCAGGGCCGCGCCTACAAGGTTATCATCACCGACGGCGGCAAGCAGAAGACGCTCATCGCGACCCCGGCACATCTTCGCCGGCAGGAGTAACCGATGACTATCTTCAAGGAGATCGTTGACGAGGAGTATCTTACGACTAGCGAGGTCAAAGAAGAGCTCGCCGTCATTGAGGAAGAGCGGTCGGGCGAAGATAGCCCGGAGATGCCGTACGAGCTAGCGCGTGCAATCGAGCACGCGGATCGATTCGGCGATCTCTCAGCCGAGGATTCTCGCGCGCTCGTCGCAGATCTACTCGAACTGGAGAAGGTGTCCGATAAGACCGCCTACAAGATTGCCGACCTTCTGCCCGAGGACCGTGCAGAACTGCGGTCCGTCTACGCACAGGAACGCTACTCCCTGTCGGGCGACGAACTCGACGATATCCTCAACGTCGTCTCGAAGTACGCCTGAGGGCGACGGATTTTAAATACACTGTCGTCGTACAATACTCTATGAGTAATGCCGACAGCGAGCCGTCCGGCGACCGTATCGATGTAGTCACGCTGGACGTGCTACCGAACGGGCTCCCGTCGGACAATCGCCCCCCCTCGCAGTCGACGCCCATCGCGTACGGGCTCGAAACCGATTCGTTCCGGCTGTACGAGCTGACGCTGACGGCAGATGCCCACGTGCTCGTGGGCAATCGGCTCACGCTCGCTCCGGCCGACGACCAGAGCGAGGAGGTGGCACGCAGCCGGCGCGTCAAGCACGGTGATCTCTCGGGAACTGCACAGTCGGAGCTAGAGTACGCCATCGAGGAACTTGTTGAGGAAGAGGAGCAACGCTTCGTCGACTACTACAACGAGGCCCAGCCCATCACCATCCGGCTTCATCAGCTGAATCTGTTTCCGGGTATCGGCAAGAAGCTCCGTAACGATATCCTCGACGAGCGCAAACGCAAGCCGTTCGAATCGTTTGAGGAGGTTTCAGATCGCATCTCCGGGCTTCATAATCCGAAGCAGACCATTATCGACCGCATCCTCGAGGAGATCCACGAGGACGATCTGAAGTACCGCATCTTCGCGGCCGAGTGACGCGACTCGTGAAGCCTTTTCTCCGCCGCCCGCAAACGACGGGTAGTGACCGACCCTACGTATCGCGATCCGGATGCGCTCATCCGCCGAGCCAAGCGAGGCGATCCGGAGTACGACCAGCACTTCCTCGTGGACGACCGGGTGCTCGACCGGATTCCGACGCATCTTCCCGCCGACGCCGACCGCAGCCATATCCTCGAAATTGGCGGCGGAACCGGTGCCTTGACCGACCGGCTGCTCGTCGCCGGCGACCGTGTCACGGTCGTCGAGCGCGACCCCGACCTCGCGGATTTCCTCCGACGTGAGTTCGCCGATGCTGTCGATGCAGATCGGCTGACTGTCGTTGAGGGCGACGCACTCGACGTGTCGCTGCCCGACTTCTCTGTCTCTGTGTCGAATCTACCCTACGGTATCTCTTCGGAGATCGTCTTCCGGCTACTCCCCGAGAAGCGACCGCTCGTCCTGATGTTCCAGTACGAGTTCGCTGCCCGGATGGCCGCCGACCCGGGAACCGACGAGTACGGACGGCTCTCCGTCACTGCCGGCCACTACGCCGACGTGGAGCTTGTCGAGACCGTCCCGAAGGAGGCGTTCGACCCACAGCCGCGCGTCGAGAGCGCGCTCGTCCGGTGTACGCCCCGCGATCCTGAGTACGCGGTGCCCGACGACGACTTCTTCCTCGATTTCGTGACGGCGTGTTTCACCCAGCGCCGGAAGACGATGCGTAACGCCGTCCGCAATACGACCCACATCTCGGGTTTGGCCGATGGTGACGCCGTTGTCGGTGTTGCCGACGAGTCCCTGTTGTCGAAGCGGGCGGGCAACGTTACGCCAGCTGAGTTCGCCGAGCTCGCGACCGTCGCGTGGGAGGTCGGTCGCTGATGGCGGGCCAGTCGACAGGCACTCCAACACCACAGTCGCCGCCGGAGCCGTCGGCGTTCGCGCTCGATCTCGCGGAGATGCTCGCGCCTACGCGCCCGATGCAGTACGCCGTCAGCGCTGTCGCACTCGCGATGTTCCTCCTCGGAACGTATCTCGTCTACCGGTCCGGTCCGTTGCTGAAGCGCCGGCTGAGCGAGGACGGTGCCGAAGGGTTACAGGTGGCCACGGCAACGCTGTTGAGCATCTGCTCTGCCGGCGTCCTCGTCATCGTCTGGCGACGGACGCCGACCGTCAGACTCGCGCTCGAAAGCATCAGCCCCTCGCCAGTCGCCGGCGTCCGACTGTTCATCGTCTTCGTCGCACTCAGCATCACCTACACGATAACGCGCGTCGCCAAGCGGTTCATCCGTCTGGGTGAGAGCCACAATGCGATCACCTCTCACCAGCGAGAAGTACTCCATCATCTCGTTCAGATCCTATTGTTTCTGCCGGCGCTACTATTCTCGCTCACGCTGTACGGGATTCCGGCGGGAAATCTCCTGTTGTCCGCGAGCGCACTCGGTATCGTTGTGGGTCTCGCCGCTCGCCAGACACTCGGAGCCGTGCTTGCCGGATTCGTCCTGTTGTCCTCGCGACCGTTCAAGATCGGTGACTGGGTAGAAATCGACGAGAACGAGGGTGTCGTCACCGATATCTCCATCGTCAATACCCGGCTCCAGACGTTCGACGACGAGATAGTGATGATTCCGAACGACCAGATTACGGACTCGGCAATCACGAATCGCTCGCGTAACGACCGACTCCGCATCCAGACTGACGTGGGAGTCGACTACGACACCGATGTGTCGACGGCCTGTTCCATTGCCACCGAGACGATGGACGATATCGAGATGTTGATGGACGGACCGGAGCCCGAGACGGTGGTGAAGGCGTTTGGCGACAGCGCTGTTACCCTGAATCTTCGCTTCTGGATCTCGAACCCGACGATACAGAAGAAGTGGGCCGCACAAAACACCGTGATGGAGAGCGTCAAGCAGGCGTTCGAGGAACACGACATTGTGATTCCGTTCCCGCAACGCGTGCTCTCGGGACGCCGAGAGACCGATAATTTTTCCGTCGACACCGACGCGGTGCCCGACTCGGAGGCGGACGATTCGGAGAGCCCAGACGAGACGGGTGAGAACGGTGAGTGACCTCGCTGAACAGCGCGGGATGGAGACAGAGGTGTACCAGCCGGCGGAGGATTCTCGACTGCTCGCCGATGTGGCCGTCGATCGCGCCCACGATGCCACCCGTGTGCTTGACGTGGGGACGGGATCGGGATACATTGCTGGACGGGTCGCCCGTGACACCGCGGCGAGCGTCGTCGCCAGCGACGTGAATCCACACGCCTGCCGACAGGCGCGCGCGAACGCCCACGAGGAATCTATCCCGCTCGCCGTGGTCAGAGGAGACTGCACGCGACCGTTCGAACCCGAAACGTTCGACGTGGTGACGTTCAATCCGCCCTATCTCCCACGAGATGCCGAGGCCGAACGCGACGACTGGATGGAGCGCGCGTTGACGGGCGGCGAGACAGGTCGTGAGGTCATCGAATCGTTTCTCGACGACGTGGGTCGCGTCCTCACGCCCGACGGCGTCGTCCTCTTGCTCGTCTCGACACTGACGGATATCGAGGCGGTCGCGAGCTACGCCGCTGACCGCGACCTCGCAGCCGAGACGGCTCGCGAGGAGTCATTCCCGTTTGAGCGACTTGCCGTGCTTGAAATAACTACCAAGCATTAAACCACTTCGGAAATATTAAGCCGCCGTATGTCCACGTATTCATAATGACGGAACTAGTCGCGACGACGCCGGGGCTGTTTCCCCTCCCCGACTGGGCGAAAGACCGGCTCTCGGATCTGAAAGGCCACCAAAAATCTGATCTCATCGCCGGCGACGAGACGGGCGAGCTGGCGGACACCTACGACGAGGTGCGCGAGGAACTCATCGACACACAGCTCGACGCCGGACTCGACCGTATCACCGAGGGGCAGGGCCGATGGGACGATATGCTCGCACATCCGCTGACGGTCCACGACAGCGTCGAGACGCGCGGTATCGTCCGCTACTACGACAACAACAACTTCTACCGCGAGCCGGTGGTTACAGAGGAGCTGACGCCGAGCGGTGACGTGGCTCGTGAACTGGAGACCGCCGCGAGCCAGACGGACGACCTGCAGGCCGTCCTGCCGGGTCCGTACACGCTGGCCGAACTCGCGACGAACGAACACTATCCTGATCGGTCGGCGTTCCTGAACGCCGTCGCCGAGTTCCTCGCCGATGAGGTGACAGCGTTCCCGGCCCACGAGACGCTGTTCCTGCTTGAGCCGTCGCTCGTGGAGGACGCCCCCGAGGACGGCTTCGACGAACTCGCCAGCGAGGCAATCGACGCCGTGGCCGACGCGACCGACGCCGAAGTCGTCGTTCATCCGTTCTACGGCGCACTCGACGAGAAGGTGTACGCACACCTGATGGATGCCGACGTGGATGCGATCGGCTTCGACCTCGTCGCGAATCACGAGCAGAACGTCTACAACATCCAGGAGTACGGCACGAAGGACTCGGTCGCGCTGGGTATCGTCGACGGACAGAACACGCTCGTCGAGGAGCCCGAGACCGTGCGGGAGCGGTTCGATTGGTTCGATTCTCAGATCCCAGCACAGGAGTTCGACACCGTCTACCTGACGAGCAACACCGAGCTGTTCTATCTTCCCGTCAACAAGGCCGAAGCGAAGGCAGCAACGCTTGCAAACGCCGCGGATCTCGAAGAGGTGACACAATGAGCGACAACCGAGCCCAGTTCCGTCCCCAGAATCATCCGACAGACAGCTTCCTCCTCACCACGGTCGTCGGCTCGTATCCAAAGCCGAAGTGGCTGAACCGTGCCGAGGATCTCACCGACGACGAGGCGTACGACTTCGATGACGATCACCTCGATGAAGCCCACGACGACGCATGTCGACTCATCACCAAGGAGCACGAACGCGCCGGACTCGACGCCGTCGTCGACGGTGAAATGCGCCGCAACGAGATGGTGGAGTTCTTCGCCCACCGCATCGACGGCTACGAGTTCAACGGCCCCGTCAAGGTGTGGGGCCACAACTACTTCGACAAGCCGTCCGTCACCGAGGAGGTCGAGTACGACGAGCCGTGGCTGGTCGACGAGTTCGAATTCACCACCGGCGCGACCGACCACCCGGTGAAGGTGCCAATTACCGGCCCGTACACGCTCGCGAACTGGGCGTTCAACGAGGCCTACGAGAGCGAAGCGGAGTTGGCCTACGCCCTCGCCGACCTCGTCAACGAGGAGATCGAGCGACTGGTCGACGCCGGCGCGCGCTACATCCAAATCGACGAGCCAGCGCTCGCGACCACGCCCGACGATCACGCTATCGTCGGCGAGTGTCTCGAACACATCGTCGCAGGTATCCCGGACGATGTCCGTATCGGGCTCCACGTGTGTTACGGTGACTACTCGCGCATCTATCCGGAGATGCTTGAGTACCCCGTCGATGAGTACGATCTCGAACTCGCGAACGGGAACTACGAGCAGTTGGACGTGTTCACCGCCCACGAGTTCACGAAGGATCTCGCGCTCGGTGTCGTGGACGTCCACGTGGCCGAGGTCGAGTCCGTCGCCGAAATCAAGGAGAACATCAAGAAGGGATTCGAGGTCGTCCCGCCACAGCGGCTCACCGTCAGCCCCGACTGCGGGCTGAAGCTCCTCCCCCGTGAGGTCGCCTACGGAAAGATGGAGAATATGGTTCAGGCTGCCCGCGAAATCGAGGCCGAACTCGATGCCGGCGAAATCGACGTTGGGTACGCCGGCACGCCAGCACCCGCCGACGACTGACTGCTCTGCGACACCGGCTACTCCCGCACCGCCGCGACGAACAGCGTCTCGGGACGACTGGCGGCCAATTCGATTTTGAACCCGACCGATTGGAGCGCGTCCGTCACGTCTCCAAGCCCATATCGCTCCGTGAGCGGTGGCCCCGCTTCTCCCTCACCGTCTGTCGACCAGTCCGCGACGACGAGCCGTCCGTCTGGCCGAATCGCACGTGAAAGCTCTGTGAGGGCATCGTCGCTCGCGAACTCGTGGTAGGTCATCGTCGAGACGGCGGCGTCGAGGGCGTCGTCTGCGAACGGTAGACTCGCCACGTCGGTCTCGACGAGTTCGACGTTGTCGGGGAGCGTCTTCTGCCGGTAGTAGTCGTGCATCGCCGGCTGGATATCGATACCGTAGACGTGGCCAGCCTTGGCGGCGACGTCGTCGGTGTAGAAGCCGGTGCCGCTTCCGAGGTCGGCGACCGTCTCGGTGCCGTCGAGTGCGAGCTTCCAGAGCAGTTCCTCGCGCGAGACGTACCGGTAGCGGCGACCGGGGTCTTCTAGCGTGGCCGCCTGCTCGGCGTCGAATGTGTGGTGACCCATATTATACCCTTCCACGCGCGAACAAAAGTAAATCGCGGTTCATTGCCTGAATCCGTCGCCAGCACTTCGAGCACGTCGCCGGAGTCGAGATCGTCGACAAACTGCTTCGTCTTGACGACTGGCATCGAGCACGGTTCACCTTTTTACATCGAGTGTCTCTGTCGATTTTGTCGCTGTCATCGTTTGCAATCGAACTGCAATCGGGTTTGATGTGACGAGAGAGTTCCGACTATAGTGCAACCCATCTGAACACGATGCTGATTAAAACAGACATAATACCACAAAATGGCTGTTTACGCGTGACAAACTGCCTCTAGATAAACGATTGCCGAACTACTTTGTGAAATATATGCAATACAAGCACAATCGTTTTGACGATGAGCCGACGAACAGTGGTATGAGCAAACCGATGTTTCCAGAGACGGACGCGGAAATCGAGCCGACGACAGCAGCCGAACTGAAGTCACGCATCGACGCTGGTGAGGCAGTGATGCTGCTCGACACGCGGGCGGAATCGGAATACGAGACGTGGCACATCGAGGGCGAGCGCGTGACGACGGTGAACGTCCCGTACTTCGAGTTCCTCGACGGCTTCGACGCCGATCTCGTCGCGGACGTGCCCACGGACGAGCCAGTGGTCGTCGTCTGCGCGAAAGGCAAATCCAGCGAGTTCGTCGCGGAACTGCTCGCGGACGCCGGCTACGACACCTCGAATCTCGCGGACGGAATGCGCGGGTGGGCGCGACTGTACGAGCACACCGATATCGAACTCCCGTCCGGAACGCTCGTGCGCCAGTATCGTCGACCATCTTCGGGCTGTCTTGCGTATATGATAGTGAACGGTCGTGAGGCGGCCGTCGTCGACCCACTACGCGCGTTCACCGATCGCTACGTCGCCGACGCCCGCGAACTGGACGCGACTATCGAGTACGTCCTCGACACGCACATCCACGCCGACCACGTTAGCGGCCTGCGTGAACTCGCCGCGGAAACCGATGCTACGATGATTATTCCCGCAGCAGCCGCGGCCCGCGGTGTCGTTGACGCCGACGAGATGAGAACTGTCGATGGAGGCGACTCGCTCGCAGTCGGTGAGGCGACGATCGCCGTGCGACCGACTCCGGGTCACACCTCCGGTATGACGACCTACCGCGTGGACGATCACGTCGCGCTCACCGGTGACACGCTGTTTCTCGACAGCGTTGCCCGTCCTGACCTCGAAGAAGGCGATTCGGGAGCACGCGCTGCTGCAGAACAGCTGTACGAGACCATCCACGAGCGTCTGCTCACGCTTCCGGGCGACACGCTCGTCGGCCCGGCCCACTTCGGTGACGCAGCGACTGCTCGCGAGGACGGCGCGCATCTCGCCCCGCTCGGGACCGTCATCGATCGACTCCCCCTACTCGGTGTCGACAAGGAGACGTTCGTCGACCGCGTGCTCACCGATATGCCACCACGCCCGGCGAACTACGAGGAGATCATCGCGGCGAACCTCGGCCGGACGACTGTGAGCGACGACGACGCGTTCACGATGGAGCTGGGGCCGAACAACTGCGCGGCGGGCGAGTGAGATGCTGTTTCCAAACGGCTGGCTGCCGTATCTGCTCGGCGGTGTTTTCATCGGACTTGGCACAGCGATCATCTACCTGACGACCGCTATCCCCGCCGGCGCGAGTACGTTCCTCGAATCCACGCTGTCGTACGTCTCCGACCGCCCGCGGTTCGCGAAGTACCGCGGCTCCCGTGACTGGCGGGTGGTCTTCTCCGTCGCGATCGTGCTCGGGGCAGCCGCGTACGCCTTCACGTTCGGCGACGGGCCGTGGACGACGGATGTCCAGCCGTGGCGGCTCGCCGTTGGGGGTATCCTCGTCGGGATCGGTACCCGACTCGGAAAGGGGTGTACCTCGGGCCACGGCGTCTGCGGCATCGGCTCGGGGTCGCGCACCTCGCTCATTGGCGTCGTTACCTTCGTCGCCGTCGCGATCGGTACGGCACAGTTGGTCGCCGCGGTGGGGGTGTCGCCGTGAGCGACCATGACCAGCACCCGCTGTTTCTGCCGGCGATTTTCGTCGGTGGGCTGGTTTTCGGCGTCGGGCTCGCAGTCAGCGGGATGGCCCGTCCAGAAGTCGTTCTCGACTTCCTCCAGTTCGAGGATTTCGGCCTGCTGCTCGTGATGGGCGGTGCTGCGATCGTAACGGCCGTGACGGTGACGACCGCCGTGCGCTCTGGCGCGCGTGCGCCTCTCACCGGTCGCCCGTACGGTCGCCGGCTGAAGGAATTCGACTCGAACGTCCTACTCGGCGGTGGCGTCTTCGGTGTCGGCTGGGGGCTGTCGGGGATCTGTCCCGGTGCGGCCTACGCAAGTCTCGGCATCGGCAATCTCCCGATTCTGTGGGCCATCGGAGGGATGTTCGCCGGCGCGTACTTGCAGGGCTGGCTCCGTGACGTGGTTCGCACCGAGTCGTCCTCCGTGGAGGCGGGCGTCTAATGATATCGCGCACAAGCGTTTTCGCCGTCGCTCTCGGAGGTGTCCGGTGATGGTCGACTCGATGGCGGCAATGCTGGAGCAGGAGCTTGAGTGTGAGTCGCTGCTTGACTGCTTTCACGGACTCAACGACCTCGACCGGCGTGTCTTCCGTTTGCTCGTCGAGTCGGACGATCCGCTCACCGTCGACGAGTTGGCCGCAGAGATCGACCGCGACGGACGACTGCCTACCGGTCGCTTCAGCGACTGCTCGATGCTGGTATCGTCGAGAAGGACCGCCAGAGCTTCGAGTCGGGCAGTTACTACGACGTGTTCTCGTCCGTTACACCCGACGAGGCTGCTGACGACATGCAGCGGCTGCTCAATGACTGGTACGCGACGATGGGCCAACTCATCGCCGAGTTCCGCGAGAAGTACGAGGAGCCGGCCAGCGAGCAGGCTGTCTCTCCCGAGTCCGAATGACTGACGACTCCCCTCTCGATCCTGGTGTCGGTCGCGGGCTACTTGACGAGGAGATGGAACCGTCGGGTGCGATGGCGCATCTCTACCGGGGTGAGGTCCACCGAATGGAGCTGTGACGTGAGCGACTTGACCACGACTAATTGGGATGACTGGTTGGTCGGGAACAGTCTCACTACCTCCACAAGAGCACGGTCAGCCGAAATGACTTTCAGTGTATTGCGTGAATACGGCGACGTATGTCCACCAGCCTCGGTCAGAACCGCGAGTCGCTCGTCTCCGGCGTCGCAGCCGGCATCGCCGCGTGGCTCGTCGGCTACGTACTCACGTACGTGTTTACCTCTGGGTCAATCCGGAATACTCTCATCGGGCAGTTCCTCCAGAACAGCGACGTGGGTAGCATCCCACAGGCTGTCGGACTCGTCTTCTACAACGCTCACTTCGTGGAGACCATCGTCAACGCGGGCTTCTTCGGATCGTCGGCGGTAAGCTTCATCGGCGGTGATAACGGCTTCACGCCCGTACTCTACGCGATTCCGGTCGTGCTTCTCGTGCTGGCCGGCCTGCTCGTCGCCGTCCGGTCGAACACACACGACGCTGTAAGCGGTTCGAAGGCCGGCGTCACCGTCGCTGCCGGCTATCTCGTCCTCTCAGTTATCGGTGTCTTCGCTATGCAGATGGGATCGGGAAGCCCCTCTGCACGGCCGGATCTCGCCACCGGTATCCTCTTGACTGGAATCATCTATCCCGCTCTCTTCGGTGCGGTCGGCGGTGCAATCGGTGGCGAACTTCTCGACGAGTAGCCACGAACTCGATTCCTCGTCGTCTTTCGAGACGGAACTGAGGATGGCGATCCAAATCGGCCGTGTCGTACACCACCCGGTTCAGTTTCTTCGCAGTCGTAGATTGCTGTATGCATGGGGGGAACTCAGATCGGCGGTGTCGTCCACGAGTGGAACTCAATTGGGTAGTGTCGTAGCTAACCGTCGTGGCGACTCCCCACAGAAGGATATATACGCGCCGCCGGGAGAGACACACGCCACGTATGACTGACTCTCACGACCCTGGCTCATCGACGACCGTCTCTCGAACGAGCGAGAGCCCGTCGCTCATCGTCCGGGCGGTGTACTTCCTGTTGATCGGTTGGTGGGCAAGCGGTATCTGGCTGAGCGTCGCGTGGTTTCTGAATCTCACCATCGTCCTGATGCCGGTCGGTATCAAGATGATCAACTACGTGCCGAAAATCGTCTCGCTCAAGGACCGGACGATCGAGACGGAGTCGCTCACAGACGCTGACGGGAACGTCTCCATCTCACAGCGGTCGAAAGAACAGCATTCACTCCTCCTTCGTGGCGTCTACTTCTTCCTCGTCGGTTGGTGGGCAAGCGGCGTCTGGATGTCGCTTGCGTGGGTCGCGTCGGTCTCGATCGTCGGCTTACCCGTCGCGGTCTGGATGTACAGCCGGCTCCCCTACGTCGTCTCGCTGTATCGGTACTGAGTGTTCGCTGCCGAGAAGAGTGTCTCAGAGTGCCAGCTCGTAGGTATCCGACTGGTCGGTGAGTATAAGCTGTTTTACGATTCAGCTTCGTCCTTCTCCGCGCCGCCCCGCTCGCGTTTCTTCTTCTTCTTCGCCAGTCCGAGCAGGCCGACGAGCACCGTCACCGCACCCTGCACGCGGACCGCCTTCACGTACCACTCCTTGGGTTCGAGGTCCTCGGGATTCTCGTACCCCGCAAGCAGCACCTTGCCGGCGACGGCAAGGACACGTCGTGGGAGCAGCAGTTGGACGATGCCGTACAGTATGGTAAGTAGTTCCTTGCCCATATCTAACGCAAGGGCTACCGACGGGAAAAGCTGTGGCTCACCGCGCAGAAACGGGAGAGAGGTCGCCGATTTAGTGCTCTTCTTCCTCGTAGACCCACGCCGCTGCATCGAGCGTGTAGTCCACGAGTTCGTCGTCGTCGAAGAACAGGTCGATCTCTCGTTCGTTAGCTCCTTCGTCCTCGTGGTCGGAGCCGTGAATGACGTTGTGACCGAGGTCGAGACCCAAATCACCGCGGATGGTGCCCGGCGCGGAGTCGGCCGGGTCGGTCTCGCCCATCATCTGCGGACCTGTCGGGTCGCGTCGGCACCTTCCCAGACCATCGCGAAGACGGGTCCGGAGGTGATGAATTCGATGAGGCCGTCGAAGAACGGCTTGTCTTCGTGCTCGCCGTAATGTTCGTGGGCGAGCGCCTCGTCGATCTGCATAAACTTCCCGCCGACCAGCTTCAGGCCGCGGTCCTCGAATCGTGAGACAATCTCGCCGATGAGACCGCGCTGGACGCCGTCGGGCTTTACCATCACGAACGTCCGCTCGTCGTGATGAGTCATTCCTCGCCGTCCTCCTCGGTTTCGTCTTCAGCTTCGGATTCGTCTTCAGCCTCGGATTCATCCTCAGCCTCGGATTCATCTTCAGCCTCAGATTCGGCCTCCTCGACCTCATCCGACTCTGCTTCGTCGGACTCTGCTTCGTCAGATTCCGCTTCGTCGGCTTCGACCTCCTCACTCTCCTCGACGGGTTCCGGTTCGGCCTGCGTCTGTCCGCCGGACTGTCGCCGGCCGGAATCGGTCCATTCGAGGTCGCGGGCTTCGCGCCCGAGTTCGACGTTTTTCTCGCACTTCGCGGAGCAGAAGTGGTGTGTGTTACCGTCGTTGAGCACGAGCATCGTCCCCGTGCCGGGTTCGATGTCCGCGCCACAGAAATCACATTCTCGCGTTCGTGGCATTTACTGACCTCCGATAGAGTCCGCCTCACGGGCGGTTTCGCGCAGTTGCACCACATCACCGACACGGACGGGTCCGAGGCAGTTCCGCGTGATGATGCGGCCCTGATTCTCACCCTCCTTGATGCGGCATTTTACCTGCATCGCCTCGCCGTGCATCCCGGTCTTTCCGATGACCTCGATGACCTCGGCGGACGTGGCGTCGCTCTCAGTCTCTTCTGCCGACATAGGCTTAGTTCAGCTCCTCGACCTTCGAGGTGATGTCCTCGACATCGTTGACGGCCTCGCCGGAATCCGTGATGGCGGCGGCAGCGGAGCCGACCGATAGCCCGGCCGCGTGTCCGAGGTCGTCCTGTGTCTCGACGAAGATGTGCGGAATGTCGCGCTCGCCTGCGAGCTCCGGCAGGTGCATCACGACCTCCTCTGGGGAGACATCTTCTGCGACGAAGACGAGCTCGGCGTTGCCGCGCTCGACAGCCTTCGTCGTCTCGTTCGTTCCCTTCTTCACCGCGCCTGTGTCCCGTGCAACCTCGAGCGCCGCGAGGGCGTCGTCTTCGAGGTCTGCAGGAACGTCGTAGTCTACGTATACTGGCATATGTGTGGTCACCTCCGACACGTCAGCTCGCACCCCCCCGCCTCGACCCAAGTGGGTCTGCGATACAGTTTCCCGTACCGCGTTAATCCTTGGCTAGGGGCATCACAACTGCGTGTCGGCTGTAACCTGTCATACCGAGCGCGAGCATAAAAGGGTGTCCGAACGCGGCCACGCGTGGGCCGCTGTCGCACGGTCAGACCTCAGATATCGGCGTACTCCGCGTCGCTCACCTTCACGACCTGCTTGCCGATGTTGACGCCCTCGAACAGCCCAAGGAAGGCATCGGGCGCGTTCTCGAATCCCTCGACGACGTTCTCGCGATAGTCGACTTCGCCGGTCGCCACCCACTCAATAAGCTACTTGAGTACGCTATGATACTGCTCCAGATTATGGTTGTTGACAGAATCGCACAGATGAATTCTATATCTTCAGCCGTAGAAAGAAGTCCCCACCGTCGCGAACGTTTATTCAATTGAACGCGCTACTTTCAGTATGGCCACGTCGGTGAAGATGGACGAAGAGACGAAATCACGGCTCAAGCAGCTTCAGTCGGAGATCGAACTGAAGACCGGAACGAACGTCACCCAGCAGGAGATTCTCGAACGGATTGTCGAGCAGGCTATCGACTCGAAGGCCGATCTCGTGGATTCGTTTCGTGATATGTTTCGTCCCACTCACGGACGCAGAACGCGAGCAGTTCCGAGAAGCGATGTTCGACTCCGAGACGGAGACAGACGAAGAAGATATCGACGAGATCCTCTACGGATGAGCGTCTTCGTCGACACCGGGGTATTCTACGCGTACTACGACCGAAGTTCGTCGCGACACGATTCCGCTGTTGCCGCGTTTGAGCCGTTATTCGACGGAGAGTACGGCCGACCGTACACCAGCGACTACGTGTTTGACGAAACCGTGACGCTCACGCGGAACCGGACTAGTTCGTTCGAACGAGCCGACGCCGTTGCCGAACGCTTACTCGCAACCGATGGGCAGCCGAAAACGTTCGAGCTACTCAACGTCGGGCCTGAGGTGGTTCAGGATTCCTTCGAGACGTTCCGTCGTTATTCAGACCACGATCTGAGCTTCACAGATGCGACGAGTATCACGCTCTGTGAACGACGAGACATCGATGCCGTCCTGTCGTTCGATTCTGATTTTGACGGACTGGTCGAGCGAATCGAGCCCGGTCGCTGATCAGATATCGGCGTACTCCGCGTCGCTCACCTTCACGACCTGCTTGCCGATGTTGACGCCCTCGAACAGGCCAAGGAAGGCATCGGGCGCGTTCTCGAACCCCTCGACGACGTTCTCGCGATAGTCGACTTCGCCGGTCGCCACCCACTCGCCCAGCTGCTGGAGCGCCTCGCCCCACTGCTCGGGACCGTAGTCCCGCACGAGCACGCCCTGGACTTTTGCGCGCGTCTCGATGAGCTTCGCGAGCTTGCGCGGGCCGGTCGGCACCTCCGTCGCGTTGTAGAGTGCAATCTGTCCGCAGACAACGACGCGAGCTCGGACGTTGAGCAGATCCCACACCGCGTCGGTCACCTCGCCGCCGACGTTGTCGAAGTAGACGTCCACGCCGTCGGTCTCCTCACGGAGGCGCTTGTGGACGTTCTCGGTCTTGTAGTTGATGGCGGCGTCGAAGCCGAGTTCCTCGGTGAGCCACTCCAGTTTCTCGTCCGCACCGGCGATGCCGACCACGTCACAGCCACCGAGCTTGGCGACCTGTCCGACGATGCTTCCGACCGCGCCCGCCGCGGCGCTGACGACGACGGTGTCGCCCGGCTGTGGCGAGCCAACGTCGAGTAGTCCCCAGTAGCCCGTGACACCCGGCATCCCGAGCACGCCGAGAGCGGTCGACGCCGGAGCCGCGCCCGTCCGCGCGGGTCGGACGTTGTCACCGTCGAGGACCGCGTGTTCGGCCCACAGCCCCTCTTCGGCTTGTACCACGTCTCCCTGCTCGAAGTTCGTGTGTGCCGACTCGACGACCTCGCCGACGACGGCAGCCCGCATCGGGTCGCCGACGTCCCACGGGTCGGCGTAGCTCTCGGCGTCCCGCATCCGGCCGCGCATATACGGGTCCACAGACTGATACAGCGTGTGAACGAGCACTTCGCCCGGTTCTAGGTCGTCCAGTTCGACGGTCTGCTGCTCGAAGTTCTCCATCGTCGGCTCGCCGGTCGGTCGCGAGGCCAGCGTCCACTGTCGTGTCTCCATACTTTCGTGTCCACACGGCGACCCCTTGACCGTTCCGCACACGGCACAGACCGAAAGCGGCTTTCGGCTCGCACACCCGCTCACGGCTATGGACGCGACCGTGCGCGCACTACGCGAGGAAGCTCGGACGACCAACGAGCGACGCGCGCTCCTCGTCCACGGCTCGCGGTCGAACTGCTACGCGACTGCCCGTCACATCCTCGATATCGCCGATATCGACGGCACCGACACCACCTGTCTCAGTGACGGCGACATCTGCCCGGCCGAGCATCTGCGAATCGACCACTCGGGCGACCTGCTCGGGCGCACCTGTGAGGCCGTCGTCGCCGACTGCCACGACAGCTGTCGACCGAACGCTCTCGGACGAGCTGTCGGCGCGGTCGACGGTGGTGGGCTGCTCATCGTCCTCGCACCACCGCTCGATTCGTGGCCGACAGCCGACGACACATTTACCGAACGGCTCGCGATTCCACCCTTCCGGCAGGACGACGTGACCGGCCGCTTTCGGGAACGACTCATCGCGACGATGCACGCACACCGTGGTATCGCCGTCTACGACGCCAACGCGGAGCGATGGGCAGACCACGGGCTGACGCACCCGGCCCCGCGTCGTCCGTCTCCTGCTCCGACTCCTCCCGACGAGCACAGCTTTCCGATCGCGGTGTACGATGCCTGTCTCACTGCCGACCAGCGCGACGCCGTCTACGCACTCGAACAGCTTCGCGACCCTGACAGCGCCGTGGTCGTCGAGGCCGACCGCGGGCGCGGGAAGTCGGCTGCCGCCGGACTCGCCGCAGCCGCGCTCGCCAATGACGGTCGCGACGTACTCGTCACGGCTCCGAGCTACCGGAACGCCGCCGAGGTGTTCGACCGCGCGGAGACGACCCTGAAGTCGCTCGACGCATTCGTCGAGCGTCCTGACGAACATCCGGTCGTCGGGACCAACGGACGAGTGCAGTATGCACCACCGCCCGAGGCAGTCGCAGACGAGAGCGCCGACGTGATTCTGGTCGACGAGGCGGCTGCTATCCCGGTCCGTATCCTCCGGTCGCTCGTCGAAACCGGCGCGCCAATCGCGTTCACCACGACCGTCCACGGTTACGAGGGAGCGGGCCGTGGCTTCGACGTACGCTTTCGGGACTGGCTCGCCGACACCGATCGTACAGTCCACGCGCCGACGCTCGCCGACCCAATTCGGTACGCTCCCTGTGACCCAATCGAAGTGTGGGCGTTCCGGGCACTGTGTTTCGACGCGTCACCCCCGGTTACTCCACTCGTCGCCGATGCCACTCCCGAAACAACCGAGTATGTACAAGCGCATCCCGAGACTCTGCTCGGTGACGAACACCTGCTTCGCGAGACGTTCGGGCTGCTCGTAGCCGCCCACTATCGGACGGAGCCGGACGATCTCGCTCGCCTGCTTGACGGGCCAAATCTGACCGTCCGCATCCTGCGTCACGACGGTCATGTCGTCGCTGTCACACTCCTCGCTTGGGAGGGCGGACTCCCGCCTGACCGCTGTACGCGGATGTACGAGGGGGAACGCGTCGCGGGGAATATGCTTCCCGACCTGCTCACCTCACAGCTTCGTGACCCGGAAGCGGGTCTCCCGCGCGGGCTCCGCGTCGTCCGTATCGCCGTCCACGAGCACGCTCGTGACCGAGGGCTCGGTTCTGCGCTTCTCGACTCGGTTCGCGAGGAGTTCGCGACCCCCGGAGCAACTGCCCAACACGCTGGCGACACTGTCGCGCGCGACCCGCTTGCCGTCCGTCACGAGCAGATGGGCGGTCCCTTCGACTATCTCGGCGTCGGCTTCGGCGCGACGCCCTCGCTGTTGCGATTCTGGCGCGTGGCCGGCTACCGGACCGTCCATCTCTCGACGACCCGCAACGACCGATCCGGCGAGCACTCGACGCTGATGCTCCACCCGCTCACCGATGCGGGCGACACGTTGCTCGACAGAAACGACGCGTGGTTCCGTCGTCGCATCGGCTCTGTTCTTGCCGATGGCCTCTCCGACTGCGAGCCGGCCATCGTCGCCGGGACGCTCCGAGCCGTCGATGGTACATTCGACCTCGACCTCACCGAGCGTGAGTGGCGCGCAGTCGCGTCGGCGGCATATGGACCGGGACAGTACGACTTCTCCCCACGGCCATTCCGTGCGCTCGCGCTGCGTGGACTCACCGACGGGGTCGTCGATGATGACGAGGCCGAACTACTCGTCGAGAAGGCGCTTCAGTGTCGCCCGTGGAAACGAGTCGCTGACGACCTCGGCTACGTCTCCACTCGGCAGTGTGCGCTCGCGTTCGGTGAGGCGGTCGAGACGCTGCTCGATGCGTATGGCGGACCCGTCGCCGCTCAGGAACGCGACCGGTATCAGACCTGAACCGTCCCGTCCTGCTTCGCCCTGAACCGTCCCGTCCTGCTCTGCCCCGCCCTGCTTCGCCTGTAGAAAACCCGCCTCGCCGACCTGAGATACAAAATGGTCTCTCTGCGCTCGGGACTGATTAGAGCCGATTCTCTCGTCCGGGATCCACGTCGATCGCGTCGACCGGACAGACATCCACACAGAGCATACAGTCGATACACTGCGACTCGTTTGCTGGGTCCGCCTTGCGCTCGGACTCGGGATGTCCCGGTGTCTCCACCCACTCGAACACGTCGACAGGACAGTCCTCCAGACACGCGCCGTCCTCCAGACAGATATCGAAATCGACGGCGACGTGCGTGCCGTGAACTCCCAGCTCCTCGGGCTCCTCGACGGGACCCCACACACGATGTCCGTCGTGTTCCTCGACCACCTCTCGTGACTGCTCGAACTGCGGGTCGATTGCCATACTGGATATTCGCCCGGCGGCTACTTAACCTCGGTCACCTCCCGTCAGCGCGTATAGCCCTTTTGTCAGCGGGCGAAACGGGATATTCGAAAGAGTATATGAAGTCCCCCCTCTTAGGGAAAGTATGGAAGGATTCACTTCAGGTAAGGGCACCGTAGAGAGTGCTCCCGAAGCTGAGGAGTTCAAAACCGGCACGACGACGGTCGGTATCGTCGCCGACGGGGGCGTCGTGCTCGCCACCGACCGCCGGGCGAGTCTCGGCGGCCGGTTCGTCTCGAACAAGAACGCAGATAAGATACTGGAAGTTCACCCGTCTGCGGCAGTCACTATCTCCGGTAGCGTCGGCGCGGGTCAGACGTTCGCGGACCAGATTCAGGCCCAGACTAGCCTGTACGAGACACGCCGGGGCAAAGAGATGAGTATGGAGGCGCTCTCGACAACCGCCGCGAACGTCATCCGCGGGATGCGCGTCGTCCCGCTGCTCGGCGGCGTCGACGAGTCGGGTGGTCACCTCTACTCGCTCGATCCCGCCGGCGGACTGATGGAGGACAGCTACGGTGCTACGGGCTCGGGGATGCAGATGGCGTACGGTGTACTCGAAGGCGAGTATGAGGACGGAATGAGTATGGATGAGGCCGAGGAGGCCGCGCTGAAGGCCGTGAAGGCCGCGAGCGCACGCGACACCGCGTCCGGTAACGGCGCGCTCGTCGCGCGCATCACGAGTGACGGTATCGAGCGCGAGGAACTCGACGCGGAGGAACTCTGACAATGCAAGGAAACTCACAGCAACAGGCGTACGATCGTGGGACGAATATCTTCAGCCCGGACGGACGGCTGTATCAGGTCGAGTACGCGCGAGAGGCCATCAAGCGCGGTTCGCCCAGTATCGGCATCCGATTCGAGAACGACGACGACGCTGGTGTCGTCTTTGTCGCCAGCGGACGACTCCGCTCCTCGTTACAGGTAGCTGACAGCATCGAGAAGATTCACAAGGTGGAGGACCACGTCGGTGTCGCGAGCGCCGGTCACGTCGCCGATGCCCGCCAGCTGGTGGACGTAGCGCGCCAACAGGCGCAGGTCGAGCGACTTCGATTCGGCGAAGACGCCGGACTCGAGGCGCTGACGAAGGAGATCACCGGCTACATCCAGGAGTACACGCAGGCCGGCGGCGCACGCCCGTTCGGCGCGGCCCTGCTCGTCGGCGGTCTCGATGAGGACGGTAGCCCGCATCTGTTCGAGACCGACCCCTCGGGCACCCCGTACGAGTGGGAAGCGGTTGCTATCGGCGGCAACTCCGAGAAGATTCAGGAGTATCTCGAAGCCGAGTACGACCCCGAGGCCGACGCAGACAAGGCACTCGAACTCGCGCTCCACGCACTCGAAGACGCCAGCGAGGGCGGGCTCGAATCCGAGGGGATGAGCGCGTCTGTCGTCAACAGCGACGGCTTCCGCTCGCTGTCGGACGCGGAGCTTCACGAGATGATCGAGGGGAACAATCTCACAGCCGAGGCCGACGAGGCTGACGAGACCGACGAGTAACGACGGCGAAGCTAAGTAGCTCCCACGACTCTCTGTTCTCGTGTTATCGGACGATTTCGGTCGCGAGGTATCCGGACTCCGTATCTCGCTTACCGACCGGTGTAACTTCGACTGCGTCTACTGCCACAACGAGGGACTCGGCGACACGCGCGGCCCTCTCGACCCGGACGACGCCGAGTTGAGCACTGACGCTGTCGTCTGCACCCTTGAAGTCGCAGCTGAGTTCGGTATCGACTCCGTGAAGTTCACCGGCGGCGAGCCGATGCTCAGACGCGATCTTGAGGAGATCATCCGGCGAACGCCTGACTCGATGACCACCTCGCTCACGACCAACGGGACGTTTCTCCCCGGACGTGCAGACGCACTCCGCGAGGCCGGACTCTCTCGTGTCAATATCTCGCAGGATACGCTCGATCCCGACGCCTTCCGCGAACTCACGCAGTCGGGAGCCTACGAATCGGTCCTCGACGGGGTGGATGCCGCTATCGACGCTGGGCTCACTCCCGTCAAGCTGAATATGGTGGTATTCGAGCAGACCGCCGGCTACGTTCCCGAGATGGTCGACCGGGTCGCGAACGCCGACGGGCTTCGGCTCCAGCTCATCGAATATATGCCCGAAATCGCCGGTCACCCTGAGTGGGCTATCGATATCGACCGCGTCCACGGCTGGCTCGAAGACCAGGCGACGCGCGTCGAACACCGGGAGATGCACGACCGTCGACGCTACCACATCGACGGCGACGCAGATGAGGGACTCGTCGAAATCGTCGATCCAGTCGGAAATCGGGACTTCTGTGCGAACTGCCACCGGGTCCGCGTCACCCACGACGGTCAGTTGAAGGGATGTCTGAACCGTCACGACGATCACCGACCGCTTGGCGAGACGAAAGCCGAGATGCGCGATTCCTTCCGCGGGACGGTCGCGAACCGCGTCCCCTACTACGGTGAGTATCTGGTCGAGGAGGACGGCGAGTGGACGGTGAACGAGGCGTATCTGGACGGGCTGCGAGTGAAGCTGTTCCCCGTCTGGATCGCGTTAGTGGCCGTAAGCATACAGTTCCACGTACGCGTTTTCAGTGAGAGGTCTGCGTGTGAACAGCTGGCTGCCTGCCTTCAATCCACCAGTGCCGTTAACGCCGAGGTGGCCAGCCAGTTCAGCCTATCTGACGGTACCAATAGCTATGTACCAACAGTTCCAACAGTACCGTATGTCGAGTGAGAGTATCGATATCGATGAGTTCGAGAACACCGACGCAGACGAGTTCGCCGAGCGGAACGACACTGAGCGAATCGTCTCGTTCCTCGACGAGAACGCTGACCGAGCATGGAAGGCGGCGTCGATTGCGGCGGAACTTGGATTGGATCCTGACGCCGTGAGTGCAATTCTTTCGCGGCTGAAAGAGCGTGGTCTTGTCCGGCACAAGCGCCCCTACTGGACGATTACGGACGATGATGAGCGACTTCGAGCGGCCTACCGACTCCACAGGCATCACGAGAGTGCGGACGAGCAGTACGGCGAGGAACGTCTCGATGAGCTACAGACAGAGGAGATGGAGCCGGTCGAGTGACCGAATTCGACGAATTGGAGCGCGGAGATATTGTCTGGGCGACTGACCCGCTCTCCGAGAAAGGTCGCCCGATGCTCGTCTTGGGAACACCTCAGTTCCCCGCGCACGGTGTCCAACTTATCACTGCTCTCATTACCACGAAGAGCTATCACGAGGCGTCACTCACGCTCGCTCCCGACGACTACGAAGGCGAGCCACTCGGGAAACAGAGTCACGTTCTCCCGTGGTCACTTGCGACGCTGACCGATGCGACGGCCGTCGAGTTTCGACTCAGCTCCCTCGTCGTGGGCCGAACCGACGATGTGACGACACAGGTGGCTGCGTATATTTCCGGCTGAGGATAGCCTGCGACCCAGGTGAGCTACGGCTCGGCGCGCTGTTCGTCTACGCCCAACTCGTCGAGCGCATCGAGGATGATGCGCGCCTCCACGAGATCGCGATCGCTGACGTTGCTGTCGGGATACTCTGCGATGTCCGATTCGGCCTGCTCGCGCTTGCGGCGCTCCAGGGGTGTCTGATTCGGCTCATCGCGCACGTCGTTGAGCAGCGCCTCGAAATCCTCGCGGAACACCATCGATGCCCGAGCGGCGTTACACCGTCCAAGCGGGAGCATTCCCATATCGAGAACGAGCTCGCGAACTACCTCCCAGTCGCTCTCACAGAAGTGGAGAGACACTTCGCCCTCGATGTCGCGCCACGCGATCGGCCCGCTGTTCTTCAGCAGCTGGACGGCCCGCGGGAAGATATCGATGCGGTGGGCCGTCTCCGGGTCGTCGCAGAGACAACAGGGCTGTTCGGTCTGCCCGGTGTACATACGTGAGTTTGGGGTGCCGGCCTGATAATCCTCGCGTCGAGCCCCGTGGGCTATTTTGGGCTCGCGGACGAGCGTTCGACGATGCCAACACCACGGAAGTACACCGGCGAACTCGCACCGTCGACGCTCATCGCCGGCGGCGCTGCACTCATCGTCTTCCCGGAGCCGGCGACGACGACCCTCGGCTTCGGCGTCCTGCTGTTGGGCCTCAGCTGGTGGGTCTACGAACTGGATTAACCGAGGTCTGGAAGCCCTTTGATTGCCTCGCCGAGGTGGTCGCGAACCGTTTCCATCGCGGCCTTCGTCTCCTCGTCGGCGTTATCGAGTGGTAGCTGTTCGAGATAGCCGTCGGCGAGACGCGCGTACACGGACGCCTCGTCCATATAGGTCAAGCCGAGCTGGTTCGACCAGACGTGTCCCGGGCGGTTCTGGTGGGCGTGCCACGCGAGCGGCTCGCCGAGCTCGCCTTCGATGGCGGCGACTGACAGCGACGATAGCCGTGCGCGGGCTTCGAGCCACGTGTCGAGATTGTCGCCCCAGAACGCGCGAAATCGCTCTGGGTCGAACGGGGCCTCGATGCGGTAGTCGCCGGATTCGTACGTTGTCATCGCGGAACGGATGCAGTCGGCGGCGTGTTCGGGGTCGTCGGCGCGGGCGATAACGCGGATGACTTTCGTCCCGAGCTCGTCAGCCCCCCAGAAGCTGTGTGACCAGTGGTCGATCTCACCATCGCGTTCGAGCGTGTCGAATATGGGGGCGACGTGGTCGGTGAGCGCCTCGCGTTTCGCCTCGCGAAGCGGCTTGTCGATGAACCGAGGCCACGCCAGCGCGACGGTGAGATACATGTCTCCCTCCTTGCTCCCCCTCGTCTTAACGAATCGGTTCGACCGACAGCGTTTTTCACAGCGGGAGCCACCTCCTGTCGTGAACATTCGCGGTCCCGTCGTCGCCTCCGAGGAGCCACGCACAGTCGAAACCTCGAACGGGACCAGCGATCTCGCGGAGGTGCAACTGCGCCCGGATCGTGGCGCGAGCGAACCGGTCACCGTTACGCTGTGGGGGAAGTGGACCGAGACGGCTGATGTCATCGAAGCTGGGATGGAGCTGCTCGTCGTCGACCCCGACGAACGCGAGTATCAGGGCGAGACGCAGTACGCGACCGGGCGAGCCACGTTCGTCGTCGTGAATCCGGATTTCCTCGTTGACGTGACCGACGTACGCGCGTGGGTCCAGTGTCCGCGAATGTACTATCTGAACAAGCTGTCTGCGACCCCGCTGGCGTACCCGGTTGTGCGCGGGACGGTCGTCCACGAGGTGTTCGGCGACCTGCTTCGCGGCCACGACCTCGACGAGTCTATCGAGGAACGCGTCGCCGAAGCCGGGCTCGATATCGGACTACTGGGCGAGGAGCGCGACGCCGTCGCTGAGGAGGTACGCCAGAACGCCGGCGCTATCGAGGGGTGGCTCGCGCAAGGGACACTGACGGAAGCAGACGAATGGCGCTCCGAACAGACGCTCCTCTCAGAGACGTTCGGTATCAAGGGTCGCGCTGACGCCGTCCGCCGCGGTGCCCCGGTCGAACTCAAGACGGGGAAGAATCTCAAGCGCGACCCGCGTTTTCACGACAAGGTGCAGGCGGCCTGTTACGCGCTCGTCCTCGGTGAACACGAGGCTCGGCGCGAGGGGACGAGTATCGGCGATGCAGCCCCCGACACCGGCACACTCCTCTACACGAAGAACAACGCCCTCGACCGGACGGAGGAAAACGGCGACCTCTCGCCGGCGAAGGAGTTCTCGCTCGGGGTCGGCCTCCTGAAGTACGTCGTCCGCCAGCGCAACGAGATTGCTGCGATGGAACACGACTTCGACGTGCCGACCGGCTACGAGGCCGACGCGATCTGTGAGTACTGCTTCGAACAGGACACCTGTATGGTCGTCTCTGGGCGACTGAATCAGGAGTCGAAAGCCGGCCAGATCGGCACGCCGGTCCCTGACTACGAGCAGGAGTACTTCGACCGCTTCTACCGCGCGCTCGAAGCGGAACGCCGCGAGATCCACGCTGAGTACCGAAAGCTGTGGGAACAGAGTGCGAGTGAGCGAGCAGACGACGACCGCGCGCTCATCGATCTCGATCCCCTCGACCGGACGGAACAGCCCGATGGCTCGTGGGAGCTTCGCGCACGCCGCAGCTCAGCAGACGTTTCGAAGCTTCGCGAGGGTGATATTGCGCTCGCGAGCGACGGCCACCCAACACGCGGTACGGCCGAACTCGCCCGCATCCAACAGTTGGACGACGAGGTAGTCGTCACTGCTGATGAGCCGTTCGATCTTCGCCGACTCGACGTGTACCCCTCTGAACTGAACGTCGCCCGCCAGCTCGCGGCGCTCCACGACGCGATTCTGAAGGGCGATCCCGACCAGAAGGACGTGTTGTTCGGAAGGCGCGACCCGACGTTTTCCGGGCCGGAGCGGACCTACATCGACAACAACGACGCGCAGGATGCGGCCGTCAACAAGGCGGTGCGAGCCGACGACTTCGCGCTCGTCCACGGACCGCCAGGGACGGGAAAGACGTACACGCTCGCTCAGACAGTTCGGGCACTCGTCGCCGACGGCCAACGTGTCCTATTGAGCGCGTTCACGAACCGCGCCGTCGATAATGCACTCGAAGCGCTCCGTGAGCAGGGGTTCGACGAGTTCGTCCGCATCGGGACCGAGTCAGGGGTCCGCGCCGATATGCAGGACAGACGGCTCTCGACGACCGGCGACCCGGAGCGTGTAACCGGTGAACTCACTGACGCGCAGGTGATTGCGGCGACGACCGCTTCTTGCGGGAGCCGTGCCGTTCGCGAGCAGGCGTTCGACGTGGCGGTCGTCGACGAGGCCGGCCAGCTGACAGAGCCGGGGACGCTCGCAGCTGTAAACCGTGCGGACCGATTCGTACTCGTCGGCGACCACCAGCAGCTGCCGCCCGTCGTCAGGGCGGAAAACGACCTCCAGACCTCGCTGTTCGAGCGCCTCATCGAGCAGGCTCCCGAGGCGGGTGTCCTGCTCGATCGCCAGTACCGGATGGCACAGCGCATTCAGTGGTTCTCCTCACAGGAGTTCTACGACGGACAGCTTCGCCCAGCGACACCCGAGGTGGCCGGCCAGACGCTCGCCGATATCGGCGTCGATACCGACGATCTCCCACCGGAACTTCGCGATCAGGTCACATTCGTCGATCCCGAGGGCGAGCAGACGGGCAACACGAATTCCGCTGAAGCTGACCGCGTGGCAGATATCGTAGACGCGTACGTCGCCGCAGGTGTCGACCGGTCGGATATCGGCGTTATTGCCCCGTTTCGCGCACAAGTCGCGGAGCTGTCGAAACGTCTCCCCGACACGACCGTCGATACCGTCGACCGGTTTCAGGGGTCGGCCAAAGAGGTCATCGTCATTTCCTTCGTCGCAACGGGCGGCTTCGACGGCCCAATTTTCGAAGATACTCGCCGGATGAACGTCGCGCTGACGCGGGCGAAGAAGGCGCTCGCGCTCGTTGGTGACGCCGAGACGCTGGCAAGCGAGCCGTTCTACGAGCGACTGCTCCGATGGTCGCGAGCATAGCTCCGACCAAACAGTTATTTTGAGTGACCCGTACCGCGACGTATGTATCAGGCGGATCTGGGAACAGGCCAACGACTGCTGTTCTTGCTGGTCGCCGTCGTGTCGGTGACGGTGACGACGTGGGGGTGGCAGCTGCTTTATTCGAATCCGAACGTCAGTTTGGCCGGTGCAATCGCCATCATCGTCATCCCCGCGACGATCGGCGTTATTACCGGCTACTACGGCTTTCGGGGGTAGTCGATTCGCCGTCGCCGATCTCCTCCAGCACGCGGGCGTGAAACTCCTGAAGGACAGCAGACTCGTCTTCGGCTAACACCACGTCGCTTGCCATCAGCGTGGCCAGCCCGAACGCGCGCGGCGACGGTGAATCGACTGTCTGGGTCCGAACACGAATGTCGCCGTCCGCCACCGACGCAAGCACGTCCTCCAGTGCCGCGACGTTCAGCTTATCTTCCAGAATCTCGCGATAGGTCTCCTCCATTACGGCGAATTCGTCTAACTCCTGTGCGAACGACAGCAGCATCTCCGACGAGACCTGCTGTTGAGCGGCGGTCTTCTCGTAGCCCTTGTACCGTTTGAGTATCATCAGTGATCGGGTGGCGTTGATGCGGAAGTAGCGCTTGAGCAGGTCCGAGCCGTCGAGACTCGCCCGCAGGTCGTCGCGTATTTCGTCGGGGTCGATTCCCTCAACGATGCGCTGGAAGTCTACCTTCCGGTTCAGCGGGAGCGTGAGCGTGAAGCCGTTGTCCGCGACCGCAAGCTGGACGTTCGCGTTCGTCTGCTGGGCGACGTGGTACGCGAGTAGCCGCGATAGCCCGTCGTTAAACCGTCGCCCGTATGCCGAGTGGACGTGGTAGTGACGGCGGTACTCCCCGCGATCTAACGCGATCTCGACGGCCAACTGGTCGTGTGTCGAGACCGACGCCGCACCCGCATACCGCAGCTGCTCGTCGTACATCCGAGTCAGCGCGCGAACCGTATTCTCGTCTATCGATAGCTCGCGCAGCCACTCCCGCACGGCCGGTGGCCCTCCCTTTTCGAGGGTGGCGACCATCTCCTGCTGGAAGTCGAGGATTTCACGGCCGAGGTCGTACGAGAGCGGGAGTCGCTCGGAGTACCACGACGGCACCGTTGCGGCCTTGCTCGTCGGGTCGACGTAGGCCTTCGTCCCGCGCCGGTAGCTGTATTGGTAGCTCGCTCCTCCGAGCACGAACACGTCGCCCTTTTCGAGCGTGTCGAGATACGCCTCGTCGAGCTGGCCGATCCACTCGTCGGAGCCGCGCACGTACACGTCGATATCGAACGAGTCGGGAATGGTTCCGAGATTCGTCATGTAGATGACGCGGGCCATCCGCCCCCGCTTCCCGATGAGCTGCTCGCCCACGTCGTACTCCTCGTAGTGGTGTTCGCCGCTGGGCGGGTCGTTCGTATCGCGCCAAATCTTCGGGTAGACGTTCTTCTCCTCCAGTCCGTCGTAGTCGCCGGTCATGTAAGCGAACAGCGACTCGATCTCGGCGTCTGTGTAGTTTCGGTACGGGTACGCTGACCGGAGAATCGAGATGATCTCTGATTCGGGACGCACCCGATTGATCGCCATTCCGTAGACGTGTTGGGTCGCCACGTCGTGTGCGCCCTCGGGCAGGAACACTCTGTCTACGAACCCCTCTTCGGCCTTCTTCAGCATCACTGCACACTCGACGAGCTCGTCGCGGTCGAGCGCGTAGACGCGACCTTTGACTGTCTCGCCGAGCTGGTGGCCTGCTCTGCCGACGCGCTGGAGCAGCGAGGCGACGGACTTCGGGGAGCCGACCTGCACTACGAGGTCGATGTGGGGCATATCGATGCCGAGTTCGAGTGACGTGGAGGTGGTCACCACGTCGATACTCCCCGCCTTCAGCCGCTCTTCGATCTCCTGTCGACGTTCCTTCGAGAGCGAGCCGTGGTGACAGCCCGAATTGGTCTCGTCAAAGCCGTGGTGTTCGCGCAGATTCGAAAGGACGCGCTCGGCCCCCGACCGGGTGTTCGTGAACACCAGCGTGTTCTCGTGATCGTCGATGAGCTCGGCGAGGTCGTCGTAGAAGCGCTCGCTCACGACCGGCGGCGGCGTGTCGATGAGGTCGGGCGTCGGACACGCAAGTTCCATATCGAACTCGCGGACGAATCGCGCGTCAACAATGTCGAACTCCCGCGGCTCGCCGTCCTCGTAGCCGACGAGGAACTCACCCACAGCATCGAGCGGCTCGACCGTCGCCGAACAGCCGATGCGCGTGGGCGAGCCGTCACACATCGCCTCCAACCGTTCGAGCGACACCGACAGATGCGTGCCGCGCTTGTTCTCGGCCAGCGAGTGAATCTCGTCGACGACGACGTACTCGACGCTCTCCAGCTTCTGCTTGAATTTCGGTGAATTGAGCAGAATCGCGAGCGTCTCCGGCGTCGTGTTCAGGATGTGTGGGGTCTCTTCCAACATCTTCTGACGCTCGGCGTCGGGAGTGTCGCCGTGGCGAATCGCCTGTCGTACGTCGATTTTCTCCGGACAGCGGTCAGAGATGCCGTCGAGCGGCTCGGCTAGATTCCGGTGGATATCGTTGGCGAGTGACTTCAGCGGCGAGACGTACAGACAGTAGACGGCGTTGTCGAGTCCGTCCGTGCGGGCGCGCCCGACGAGATCGTCGATGATGGCAGTGAAGGAGGCAAGTGTCTTTCCCGAGCCGGTCGGAGCACAGACCAAAGCGTTGTCACCCTCGTCGATACGCGGGATCGCCTCCTTCTGCGGGGGCGTGAAGAAGCCGCCGTTCTCGGGGACGAACTCGCCGAACTGGTCGAGCCACCACTCCTGCGTCTCGGGTTCGAGCCGGTCGAGCACGTGTCCGTCGTCGATGGCGACCCGTTCGGGGTCGAACTCGATGTCGTCCCGTGAAGCGAGCCGCTCGCGCGCACTCATATCTTCTCGTAGGAGCGCCAGCACTCAAGTCCGTTGTGTCCGCCGAAGGCCAACGCACAAGACGCTGCCCGCACAGCTTCGGCTATGCGCGTCACGTTTCTCGGCACCGGCAGCGCGATGCCAACGGGCGAGCGGAATCAGACTGGGCTTCTCATCGAGGCCGATGACGACAAATTGCTCGTCGACTGCGGTAGCGGTGTCCTCGGTGCGCTCGCCGACACCCGCGCCGGCTACGAGACTGTCGATACCGTCCTGCTCACGCACCACCATCTCGACCACGTCTCAGACCTGCTCGCCCTGCTCAAGGCGCGCTGGCTCATCGGTGAGGAACATCTCACCGTCGTCGGCCCTGAAGGCACGGAATCACTCGTCGACGGGCTGCTCGACGTGCACGACTATCTCCGCGGGCGCGTCGATCTCACCGTTCGTGATATCGACACCGATGGGTTCACCGCCGCCGGCTTCGACGTAGCGGCGACAGAAACCGTCCACTCGATGGACTGTCTCGCCTATCGATTCGCACACGACTCGACTGACACTGAGTTCTGTTTTTCGGGCGACTCCGAAGCGATCGAATCGGTCGCCGACCTCGCTGACGGCGCGAGCGTGCTGGCCCACGACTGCTCGTTTCCCGACGATATCGACGTGTCTAATCATCCGACACCGACCGCGCTCGGTGAGCTGCTCGCCAACCGCGATATCGAGGAGGTGTATCTCACCCATCTGTATCCCCACACCGACGGTAGACACCGCGAGATGACCGACGCTGTGCGGGCGAACTTCGACGGCACAGTGCGGATGGCCCGTGACGGGCTGACAGTCGATATCTAGAGCGTGTCGAGCGTCTCGGACAGCCCCCTCCGGAGCTGTCGCTATTCAACAGGGCAGCTATTTGTATCTTGAATACAGACACCCGACAATGTCTGATGAGCCGCCACCGTCTACACAGGCAGAGGAATCACACGTAACCGAGGAGCTCAACCCCGAAATCGGGCTGCCCGGTGCCCTTGCGATCGGCGTCGGGACGATGATCGCGGCCGGCATTTTCGTCCTGTCTGGCCTCGCTGTCGAAAAAGTTGGAGCAGTCGCCATCCTCTCGTTCCTCATCGCGGCCATCGTCGCCGCCTTCACCGCGGCTGCGTACGCCGAATTCTCCTCGATCTACCGCGAGAGTGGCGGCGGGTACATGTACACCGCCAACACCTTCGACAACAACCTCACCTACATTATGGGCTGGACGATGATTCTCGGCTATCCAGCGAGCGCGGCCTTCTATCTCGCCGCCTTCTCCGACTGGTTCTACCGGTTCATCTATCCGGCACTCAGCATTCCCCAGGCTATCCCCTTCTGGGTTCCAGGCATTGCTGTTCTGTCCCTGCTCGTGCTCATCAACATGGGTGGAACCGAGGAGTCCAATCAGTTCCAGATCATCGTCACCACGCTGAAAGTCGCGCTGTTGCTCCTGTTCCTCTACGGTGGGCTCCAAGCGCTCGATGTCTCAGTCATCCAGCAGTCGATCAGCGAAAACATCGGCGAGTTCGCCAACATCGGACTGACCAGCGCGCTGGTGTTCATCACCTTCTTCGGGTTCTCCGCGATTGCGACCAACGCAGAGGAGATCAAAGACCCCGGAGAGACGATCCCGAAAGCGATCTATCTCAGTATGGGCATCGTGTCGGTCATTTACGCGCTGGTCGTGCTGGTCATCGTCATCGCCGTCAACAGCGACGCATTCGTCCAGTTCCTGGCCGCGAACGTCGATCTCGGTGGGGTGGACGCAGCCGAGTACATCGCCTCGCACGGTGAGGTGTCGATGGGGTACGCCGCCCGGTTCTTCCTCGGCCTCCCCTACAACGCTGGGTTCTACGTCATCATCGTCGGGGCGCTGTTCTCGATGCTGTCGGCGGCCAACGCGACGATCATGGCCGGCTCACGGGTGAAGCTCGCTATGGCGCGCCGGAACCATCTCCCCCGGCACTTCGAAGAGATTCACCCGAGCTGGAATACGCCGTACAAGACGGTGCTCCTGACCGGGGGGCTCATCTTCCTCTACATCTTCGTGTTTGCCGTACTGTTCGGCGAAACCGGCGGCTCACGCCCGCTGTTCGGGATCCATCTCGGCATCGAAGGCCTTGCCCAGTTCGCCAACTTCCTGTTGATTACGGGCCTCTCCGTCGTCAACATCGCTCTGGTGGTCAACCGGCGCAAGTACCCCGACATCGACCGCGGGTTCCGGGTGCCCCTCGTCCCGATTATTCCGGCGATTGCCGTCCTCGCCAACATTGCGCTCATCGGAACGATCATCACCGATACGGTCGGGCAGTACGCGGTCGTACTTGGGATCCTGGCGGAGGTGATCGGTGTCGGCGTCTGGTTCGCCTGGAAGAGTCGAACCCCGCCCGTCGAGCAACTCGAAGAAGAAACCCCGACAGCAGTCGCCGAGTACACCAGTCCCAGTTCCGGCGGCTACCAGATCGTCGTCCCGATCGCCAACCCGCGCAACGCGCCGCAGTTGATGCGGACCGCGACGACGCTGGCTGCCGAGAACGACGGCGAGGTACTCGTGATGAGCGCGGTGACAGTCCCCGAACAGACACCACTGTCACGGGGCCGGGAGCGCGCCGACGAGAAGCGTGACGTCCTTGACAGGGCGATGGAAATCGCCGAGGAGGCGGATGTCCCCGTCAGCGGGACGATCCGCATCGGGCACCACGCCGCCGACGCCATCATCAACACGGTCGCCCAGCACGAGAGCGACGCCGTCATCGTGGGGTGGGGTGGCGACCGATCGAAGGATAGCGAGGCCGTCCTGGGGTCCGTCGTCGATCGCGTCGTCTCGGAAGCCGACTGCGACGTATACGTCGAACGAATCGGGATGGAAGCCGACGGCGCCCTCAACTCGATTCTGCTGCCGACGGCGGGAGGGCCGCATGCCAAACTGGCGGCTGAAACGGCTGCGGCGCTTGCCCGTGGCACCGGTGCGACGGTCACGTCTGCGTACGTCATCGATTCGGACGCGTCCGAGGCGGAATACGAACAGGCACGGTCGTTACTGGCGGGCGCGGGTGAAGCATTCGAAAGCGGCGGCGGATTCGAGACGAAACTCCTCGAAGGCGAGGATGTCGTGACGGCACTCGTCGAAGAGAGTGCGGATCACGACCTCACGATTGTCGGGGCGACGCGAGAAGGCGCGTTCCAGCGGTTCCTGTTCGGGACGATTCCGGAAACGGTCGCCTCACGGGCCGCCAACACCGTCATCATGGCCAAGCGGAATCTGGACGTCCGGTCGCGACTTCAGCAGTCATTCGACAAACTTCGCGAGCGCGCGACCGGCCGGTCCAATCCGATGGAAGAGGTCACAGAGGACGAAGAGGCATAACTGATTGAGATCCATTGCACGTGGAGTCTACGACGGTTGCAGAGCTGATCGATTTTATAAAACGCAAGGAGAATACCCGCGCCTTTAGGCGCGGGATGAATCCGACAACCCCTCCACAACCCACCGTTCGATGGGAAGACCGGATATTCCACGTTCTCAAACCGAATATTTACAAGAGACGCGAGTATAAGAGCTTATACAGACGTTCAGAATGCTGGAAGTCCACCGAACCCATCAAGCGAACATCCTCAACCACGCACAGGTAGAGGGACCGCTCGATCGGCACGGGTGGGACGCTAGCAAACTCTGGAACGTCGCTAACTACCACTCCCGACAAGAGTGGGAGGACACGGGCGAGATTCCTGACCACGGCGACCTCAAAAACGAGTTGAAAGGTCACTCAAAATACAAGGGACTGCACAGTCAGTCCAGTCAGCGCGTTCTGGAGGAACTCGCTGAAGCCTTCAACTCGTGGTACAAAAAGAGGAAGTCAGATGATCGAGCAAATCCGCCCGGCTACCGCAAGAAAAACTACTACGACAACCAAGGTCGTCGCGTCCACGAAGAACACCCACGCAGCACGGTGACGTGGAAACAGAACGGCATCAAACACGACACCAAGAACAACCGCGTTCGTCTGTCCAAAGGCGCGAATCACAAAGAACACCCCAAAGCGTGGGAGTACATCCTTGTCGAGTACGAGACGCGACCCGGCGTCACGGTCGAGAACCTGCAACAGGTCAGAGCGGTCTACGACCAGCAGAAAGGGCGATGGGAACTACATCTCGTCTGTAAGGACGAGATCGAGACACCCAACGCGCCCGGCAACGAGACGGCAGGTATCGACCTCGGCATCTGCAACTTCGCCGCTGTCGCGTACAGCACCGAGGACGCCGACCTGTATCCCGGCAACCGCTTGAAGCAAGACGGATACTACTTCCCGAAAGAAATCGCCAAGTGCGATGATTCAAGCGGTCAAGAAGCCACTCGGCTCCACGCGAAATGGTCGGAGCGCCGAACTCACTTCTTCCACAGCCTCGCTAAACACATCGTTAAACGGTGTATCGAGAAAGAAGTTGGTCGCATCAACATCGGGAAACTCGATGGTGTCCGCGAGGATGACAACGGTGAGTCGAAGAACTGGGGTCGGCACGGCAACCTTGACTTACACGGGTGGGCGTTCGACCGCTTCACCTCGATTCTCGAATACAAAGCAAAAGTTGAGGGGCTCGAAGTCGTAGAAGTTTCAGAGCGTGACACGAGCAAGACGTGTTGCGTCTGCGGTAGAGAAGACGACAGTCAGCGTGTTGAGCGTGGCTTGTACGTCTGCGAGGCGTGTGATGCGGCGTTCAACGCTGACGTGAATGGGGCGGAGAACATCCGTCTCGACATCAACGACGAAAGTAACTCCGAGTCTCCGACCAGTTTGGACGGAGATAGGAGTACCGGCTGGTTGGCACAGCCCGGAGTCTACCTTCACGACCTCTCCCGAGGATTCCAACCTCGGACAGAGGTGGTAGACTGCAAACCATAATATCCCAAACGCGATCGGGATTCCTCCGCCTTCAGGCGGAGGAGGATGTCAATCCCTGTGGAGGCTACTGCAGCCGATACCGCAACAGCGCTGCGACGCCGCCCAGATTCTGGAGCTGTCGCCCGGGATCGAACTCACTGGAGAAGACGGTCACGTCGCCGCCCTTCTGCTCGACACTCCGGATGAGCTCGTTCGCGTCCACGTTCCACTCACCCTCAGCCGCGCGCTCCTTCCGGAGCCGGCTGTCGAGGATGAGGAGCTTCTCGACGGCCCCGAACTCGGCGGCCTGCATCGTCTCGTCGATGCCGTAGGTAGCTTTAGCTCCCTCACCGATGCGTCGGGTAAGCTCGTCGATGAGTTCGGCTTCCTCGGCGATGCGCGTCTCGGCCTGCACCTCCTCGACAGCGCCGCGCTTGAGCACCTCGTGGACGCCACGCCCACCCGCTGCGGAGGTGTCGACTGTCGTGATGCGCTCCGTGAGCGACGGGTACTCCTCGTCGAAGTAGTCGAGCGCGTCCTGCTTCGTGAATCCCGGACCAGCGAGAATGATTGCCTCAGCGTCCGTACGCTGCAGAACGGCTCCGAGCTCGCCGAACAGTTCATCGCGTGGCCGAGCGTACTCGCCTTTTCCGGTCGGCTTGGTGATAACCGCGCGCTCTTCGACGCCGTACTGCTCGACGGTATGGACGTACGCCTCCCCCTCCTCGATGGTCGCGATGGCGACCTCGGGGTTCTCGGTCGCCTCGACGGCCTCCTGCAGCCGCTCGAGCTGGTCGGTCTGCCACTGCTTCTCGATTTCGATTTCGGTACGCTCCTCGACGTTGAACGTGTGGTGAAACCCGAGCTGATCCTCGCGCGAGCAGTCTGCGATCTCACCGCCGACGCGCAGGCGGTTCGCGAACTTCGCGAACTCCACGTCCTCGACGGCGAGTTCGACCCACATATGTTCGCGCTCGCCACCCGAATCGCGAAGCTGGTCGTCGTTGCGCTGGATGCGCCGCGTGGTGTCGCCGCCGACCCGGTCGCCCGGCTCGATGACGTAGGTGAGATGCCACAGGTCATCGAGACTCTCGGGGACGACCGTAATTCGCTCGCGGTCGCCCTCGCGCTGTTGGCGGTCGGCAATTCGCATACCCCGACTGCGAGTGCCGGAGAGAAAGACCCTGTTATTCGGCACGCCCGACGCCGCGTGCGCCGGCGTACCCGCGTCCGAACAGATAGAAGAACACCGCCTGCGCGTAGAACTGGACGAAGACGGCAAGCAGGATGAATAGCCCGAACGTGAAGACGGTCAGGACGGTGTTCACGATGCCGATGAGGATAACGGCCGCGATGCCGAGCAGCCCGGCGACGAAGTACTCTACCGAGAAGGCGACACCGAACACCGTCGAGAGCGCGAACGCGTCGGTGATGTCACCGCTTCGGGCCATATTCGCCAGCGCTGCCGGGAACACGTACATCGCGAGCAGGATGCTCACGACGCTAGCGAACACGAACAGCGCTCCCACGATGCCGATACCCGTAGCGACGCCGGTGAGCGCGCGGTCCTGTGCGAGAAGTGCCCCCGCACCGATAATAAACGCACCGACGACCGTGAACACTAACGGCGCGAGGAAGTAGACGAAGCTGACGACGACGGCTTTCAGCCCCTCGACGCTGAGCTCCACCCACTCCTCGAAGGCTGGCGGGGTCTCGTCGCCGTCGATACCGGCGGTGATGACGCGGAGATAGTAGCCAAACAGCGGGAACAACGGTACCACAAGCGGCGAGAGAAGCACCAGCACGCCGCCGATGAGCAAACTGCGCGCGCTGTCCTCGCCGGCGAACGGGAACCGGAGTGCATCTTCGAACATACTTCTTCGTGGCTCCGAGCAGATATGAGGCTTCCCGGTGGTTACTCGCGAATCCGCGAGCCGCCCGGCGGACAGAACTCCTGAATCCGGTCGGGAGAGGCGACTTTCCGCAGGAACGATTCGTCGGCGAACCGCTCCTTGAACTCCCGGTAGAGCATCTTCGCGATGTCGTTTTGCGCGTACTGGCCGGGTTCGAGTTCGACGTACGTCTCCACGTTGTCCTTGATTGCGCGCTCGGGGCCGCCGAGCACGCGCGTCTCTGGCTCACACTGAATACCGACCGCACAGTCAACGCCCGTCGATTCGAAGTACGTTCGGTCGCCGCGAATCGTGAAGCCCCCCTTCTCCAGATACTCGCCGGATTCGGGCGTCTTCGACACCTGACTCGGCTCGACCATGTACACATCGCCATCGAACATCCCGTCCTTCCACACCGAAGAGTTAGTGACGGCAAAGTGGGCGGCTTCCTCTTTTGAAGACTGGGGCAGGTCGATATCCTTCGACGGCTCCGAGGGGCCAGTTGCCTTCAGAATGGTGACCGGGCCACCGTGTGCCTGTACGTGGAAGAAGCGGTCACCAGGCTGCATATACTTCTTCACGATTTCCTCGTTCTGGTCGGCGTTCCGTCCACCGATGACGAGGAAGCCGTCGCTGGTGTGGAACCATCGGAACCGCTCGTACCACTGCTCGTCGTAGCGAATCGGAATGTCCTGTTTCACGAGCCAGTCCGTCTCGCCCGTCTGCTCGGGTTCGGGTTCAGTGTCGCTGTCGTCGGCCGTCCAGTCGTCACGGCGCTGTTTGGCGTCTTCGAGGTCCTCGCGCGTGTCCTCGATGGCTGCGAGTGCACCCTCCTTCTTGCCCTCGATGCGCTTGGCCTCCTGATACAGCCGGTCGGCGTTCTTCTCGACGCCGTCCTCCGGAACGAGGTCGATGTGCGTCCCGTCGACGTCGACGGTTACCTCGCCAACCTCGGGCTTCACACCGACGACGTGCTCTGCGCGTTCGTTACCTGCCTCCGCCGCCTCGACGAACGTCGTCTCCAGTTCTTCCCACGGGACCTCTGACGCTCGCGCCTCGCGCACGGTCGTCAGAATCTCGTCCACGAGGTCGTAGTTGCCGTACAGGGTCTCGGCGCGCTCGCGCACCTCGCTGGCCTGCTGTTCGAAGTCGTCGATTGCCCCCTGTTGCTGGTCGATGATGCGTTCGAACTTCGCGATCTCCTCTTCGAACTCCGGGCGGTTGCTCCCTGGCTTCGGCTCCTCTTGATCGAGTTCGAAGAAGTAGTCGTCCAGCGCGTCGGTGAACCGCTCGTAGCTGTCGCAGTCCATCCCCTCGTGTTCGTCCATCGGAACCGGAGTCACGTCGACGGGCTGGGTGCGGTCGCCGTCCTCGCTTTCCCAGTAGACGCGAGGATCGAACTGGCCGTTCTGGATGGAGTCGCGCAGCCGTTCGAGCGCGCCGAACACCTCGGCAAACGTCTCGTCGTCGGCGTCGTCGATATCGAGTGTCTTCTCGACACCGGCGCGCGAGCAGATCTCCTCGGCCCACAGTCCACCGAGGTTGTGCTGGGTGGCGAGCGTTCGCACCACGTCGGTGTCGGAATCACGCATCTTCGCGTCGAACGCCTCGCGCGAGCAGGTCATCGGGTTGAATCGCGAGGCTGGGAAGCCGTAGACGGAGCCGGGAGCGACCGTCCGGGATTTGAGCCGGACCGTGTCCAGACAGTCGATGACCTCCCGATCTTTGTTCATCACGACGATGTTGCCGTCGCCGAACAGTTCCGCGAGGACGAGCGTGTCGGCGTCTTCACGCGAGAACTCGAAGACGAGAATGCGGTCGAATTCGTACTGGCGCACGTCGACGAGGTCGGCACCCGACAGCCGGTTACGGAGCATCATCGCAAAGTCCGGTGGTCGTCCCGGTGCGTCGGGAACGTGGTCGGGGTCGGCGATGTGTGCGCGCTTCGGATCGCCGATCTCGACGATGAGTTCGACGCGCCCGCGGTCGAAATCACGCATCTTCAACCGGAGGAGGTCGTCGTCGTAGAGATACGCCTTGTCGAGCTTCGCGCCCTCGTAGCCGCGAAGCTCCGTCGCGAGCGCACGGATATCTACGCTCGACATGGCTCGCTTCTGGTCCATATGCTTCATTCTGGGGTCGAGAGGAAACCGTTGTCGTCTTCGAGCCACACAGTTTTGCGCTGTTCAGCCGTATTGTCGGTATGGCAACCGAACCCACCGACGGCGTGTACGAACTGCTGTGCCGCGGCGACCCCAACGCGTTTGACCGTATCCGCGCGTATCTGACCGCTGACGGCACACTCGTCGACACCGGTCTCCCGAACACGATCGACACGTTGCTCGCCGAAATCGAAGCAGTCGGTGTCGACCCCGGGCGTGTCGTTATCACCCATATGCACGGCGACCATATCGGCGGTATCGAGGCTGTTCTCGACGGCTACGACGCTGACCTGTTTCTCCCGGTTGGCGCTGACTCCGATGAGACGCCGCCCGTGGACCACTTCTACGGCGAGGGTGACACAGTCGGACCGTTCGAAGCAGTCCACGTCCCCGGGCACGTCGGCCACCAGCACGCGCTCATCGCGACCGACGATGACTACGCGATTCTCGCGGACGCGTTGTCGGGGGCAGACCAGCGCGGGTTCTCCGGAGGATTTCATCTCCCGCCTGGAAAGTTCACACAGGATCTCGGGCAGGCAGAACAGTCATTGGAGACGTTCCTCGAGTACGAGTTCGACACCGGCTTGGTCTTCCACGGGTCGAACGTGCTCTCAGGAGCCTCGGAACACATCGAGCGGTACGTGCTTCCCGCAGAGTAGCTACCAGAACTCGTCGGTAACCGCGCGGAGGTGGTCGCTCGCGTCGAACAGGATCGGCTCACCGTGAGACGCGAGCCCGCGCCCGAACTCGTGATCGCGGGCGAACGCGTACGCGCTCTCGCGGACGGCCCGCATTTCGTAGGAGTCGAGCCAGAACGGCGTCGTGAACTCACCGTCCGTCGCCCACACGAGATCGCCGAGGAAGGCGGTGTCGAGCTCGTCGTGCGTGTAGACGGTGTGGCCGGGGTTGTGACCCGGCGTGTGGTGGGCAGTAAAGTTCCCGACTGTCTCCCCGTCGGTCAGGGGGCGAAGGTCGTGGTCCGAGAGCGGGAACAGCCGGCGGGCGATGCGGTGGAACAGCCCCTTGTGGTGGACGAGGTTCGGGTCCCACGCTCCGGTGACGAGTTCGACATCGCGCTCGCCCATATACATCGGCACGTCGCGGTCGCGCAGGGCGCGTGCTCCGCCGACGTGGTCGATATCGTAGTGCGTGAAGAGTACGCGGTCGATATCCGTGAGTTCGTAGCCGGCGCGTCGGAGTTCGGCCCCGAGTGACGGGTAGTTAATCGGGAGGCCGGCGTCGACGAGCGTCACGTCGCCGTCGTCGATGAGATAGCAGTTCGTCGCGAACGGGGGGACGAGCCCCAAATCGAGCAGCCATAATCCCTCGGCGAGCCGGCGAACCATACCTTCGATTCGGGGTACAGAGGTATATCTGTGTCCCTGTCAGCAGGCGGCGACAGCGACGTACAGCGTCCCGTCTACGATCCGCGCGTTCACGCCGATGCGCGCTGCTGCACCGACGAGCCGCGGCTCGTCGTCGGTCATCCGGTCTGCAAGTCGCTCGCTGAGATTCGTGTCTGCGCTGGCGTCGGGGACTCTATAGCTGACGAGTATCGGCTCCGAGCAGTCGTAATCCGCATCTGCGAACGCCGCGTCCGCGCTCCGCGGCTGGCCGTCGCCGGTCGCCCTATCGGTGCGCGCCGTCGCGATGGCGGTCAGCTCGCCGTCCTCTGTGAGCGGGCTGAGTCCGGCGGCCGTCCGCCGGTCGTTCAGCTCCGTGAGGAGACTGGATTCGACGGTCGCCGGGTCAGGTGGCGTCGGGCCGCCGATGTCGGCTGCGGGGCCGATACCGGCTGCGCCGAGCAGGAAGACGACGGCGATGAGGCCGATAAGCGTGCCGCCGAACAGCTGCGAAATCGAGAATCCGAACGTCCACCACGGGCCGTCGTCACCGGGATCGGTGTAGCCCGCGACGTGCTCGTCCACGTCGAAGTCGGCCGCATCGACGCGGACGCGCTCCAGCACCTCGTGGCCACAGCGGTCACACGGCGGCGTGTGTCGGGGATGTTCGTTACCGCACTTCTCACACCGCCACTCCAGATAGCTCCCTTCGTTACGAGGCTGTGGCTCCCCCAGCGGCTCAAAGCCGGTGAAGCCACACTCCGGGCAGGTAGTGGTATGCTCGGGGACGCGCGTCCCGCAGGTCGTGCACTCCTTCGCCACCTGCACGACCGCCCGCTCGAACGAGGTGGAGCCACACTCGCAGGTCCCGCCGTTGGAGTCGCTCAGGCGACCACACTCGGTGCAGTACCACTCCATACCGTGTCTTTGCCCGTGGCGGTATCAACGCACCGAGTCAGCGGAGTCGCTCGGCGTACGCCTCGTCCCAGCGATCCGCTGCCGGTGTGTCACCGTCGAGTTCGATACGCCAGCCGTCGAGCGTATCGGGGTCGGTGAGCGCCGCGGTCAGCGTCTCGCGTACGTCGCGCACGTCGACGCCGTAGAAGTCGATCGGCACGTCCTGAAGATAGTCGAGCGCGGTTTCGAACAGTGAGCGCATCCCGGCATCGCTCTCGAAGTCGTAGTGTTTGTACGCGCCGGCGGCCACCTGGACCATCCCGTGGAGGAACTTCGACTCGATGGAGCCGCGTCCGTAATTGTACCACTCGTCCTCGAAAGCGTCGTGTGCCTCGTGGTACTGGCCGTCGTTGAACAGCCGGACGCCGTGTGCGGTCGCGCGCCGGAGCGTGTCGTGTTCCCACCGACCCGTCTCGGGCAAAAATCCCGTGGGCTGGCCCCGCGTCGGCGGTGGTACGTCGGGGTCGGTGGTGTGGTCGTCCACGTCTCTTTCTCATCGTCCAGCGTGGTAACTCCGTCGGCGGTCGCAATCGTTTTGACACGCCACGACCGACTCGGGGATGCGTGCGGGGGTAGCAAAGCCTGGAAAACGCGGCGGACTCAAGTTCCGCTCCTGTAGAGGTCCAGGGGTTCAAATCCCCTCCCCCGCACTGCTCAGCAGTGCTGGAAGACGACTCTCGGAGTGGTCTTCCCCCGCATCATCCTACTTTCGTTCTAGAAGCGACAGCAACAGCCCCAGCTATAGGTCGCGAGCGATGTCCGAGAGCTTGCCGACACGCTCGGCGTTGGAGGTAATTTCGTCGGCGTTGAGATACGTCGAGAGGTCGGTCTCGCGGACGTGTTCACGGAGCGTCTCGACGGCGCGCTCGCTCACCTCGACGCTACGGAGATACTCGGCCGTGCGATAACAGTCCTCGGCTGTCGCATCCCGACCACCGTCAGCGCCGCTGAGTCCCCACGCTGCGTCGCGGGCGTCCTGTCCCTCAGGAATCGAGGCTCCTTCTCCGAGGACGAGCGCCTTCACGACCGTGAACGGGACGAGGTCGGCCTTCTCGTAGTTGAGGTCGTCCACGAGCAGGGATTTTCCGCGGTCCGAGAGCACGAGATCACGGCGCGTTCCGTTGATGGACGCGTTCAGCTTCAGCTCGCCGCGGTCCTCGATGAGATGAGGGTAGTTGGGCCATACGGAGTGTTCGTCCACACCGGGGAGTAGATTACGACTCGGCGCGCTCGACGGCGACGACCTCACCGACGGGTTCCCAGCCGTCGTCAGTCTCGCGAGCGGCGACGAGCGGGTCGTCATCGCCGTCGGAGACGAACCGATAGCGTGTGCCGTCGCTCTCGCCTTCGGCTTGAAACGCTTCTTGGAAGAACTCTGCCGATCGGATCTCCATCCGTCGCGTGGTCTCGTCGGCGAACGTGAGCACCATCGGGCGGGGCGTGATGTTGTGGATGCGCTTCGCGAGCGTGTGCATACCTGTCGATTCGTGTCGTCGCACAAATCGGTGGTCCTTTGCGCGCGGCTCGCTGCGGGTACATATGAGCGAAACCGGAACGCAGCGAGCCGACCTCGCGGAGCGTGTAGCGCGGGCGGGCGGTGCCGTCGCGGAGGGGTTCTTCCGCCGGGACGTACCCGTTGAGACGAAAGACGGGAAGACGGACGTGGTGACGCGTGCCGACCGCGACGCACAGCGGCAGGTTATCGCCGGAATCTCGACCGAGTACCCCGATGACGCTATCGTCGGCGAGGAAGATGACGAACTGAAAGCCGTCCCGGAGTCGGGCGCAGCGTGGATTATCGACCCTGTCGACGGGACGAGCAACTTCGTGCGTGACATTCCGCTGTGGGCGACGAGTGTCGCCGCCGTCGAAGACGGGACCCCGGTCGCCGCCGCGAACGTCCTCCCCGTGCTCGGTGACGTGTACACCAGTGACGGTGACGGCGCGGCAATGAACGGCGATGCGATCTCTGTCAGCGACTGCACCGACCCCGAGGCGATGGCCGTCTCGCCGACGGTGTGGTGGCCTCACGACCGCCGCGACGAGTACGCCGCCGCCTGCCGGGAGACGGTAAATCGGTTCGGCGACTGCCGGCGCTACGGAAGCGCGCAGGCAGCCCTTTCGATGGTGGCCGCCGGCCAACTCGACGGCGTGTTCACCAATACGACGACGAATCCGTGGGACACCGTCGCCGGCGTCTTCCTTGTTGAGCAGGCAGGCGGCATCGTGACCGACGTGCACGGTGACCCGTGGCGACACGACTCACAGGGGCTCGTCGCTTCCAACGGTCACGCTCACGAGGAACTGCTCGAAGCGACGCAGGCTGTCGAGGCGGTCCGAACCGGGCGACCGGAATCCTGAAACGTTCCCGCCTCGCTTCGCCGATATGGATTCGCCCCGTTCGTGGTCGCGTGCGCAGGCGTGGCTGGCGGCGTTCACCGCCGTCGTGCTCGCGTTCGGATTCGGCGCGCTGCTCGCACCCAGACTCGTCTGGGACCGGTTCCTCTGGCACTACTTCTGGGGGCCGGTGTACGCTGACGCCAACAACGCCGCCTGTGTCGTTATGGACGGCGGGACGACCGAACTGCTCTACTCGACGATCGCCTGTCAGGATGCTGCCGGTATCGTCGCGGAGCCTGGCTACACCCTCGTCAGCGAGGCGGGCTACGCCATCTCACTCGTCTTCTTCCTTGTGGGCGTGCTCACACTGCTCGACCGACTCGATATCGGCGACACGAAGCAGTTGTTCTTCGCGCTCGTCCCGTTCATGTTCTTCGGCGGCGCGCTCCGCGTCATCGAGGACGCCAACGACGCCATCCCCGAGGGCGCGACACAGATTCTCGCCTACCCGTGGAACACGCTCATCATCTCACCGATTATCTACTTCACTGTCTTCTTCGTGACGCTGGCGGCCGTCATTGCGAGCGTCGTCGGTGCGCGCCGCGGTCACGTTGAACGGTACGGCCGGCCGCTGTTCGCGACCGGGTGGGTGCTCCTCCTCTTGTCGATCGGCTATCTCCTCTACTTCGTGCCGACGCGGCTCGTGGACGCCGTTGACGGTGCTGGCTTCTACCCGCAGGTGACGGCCGTCACCGTCGGACTTTCCGCTATCTTCGCGGTCGGCATATACCGACTCGCACAGCGGTACAAACCGAGTATCAACGCTGGTACCGGCTACGTCGGACTGGTCGTCATCTTCGGTCACTCCATCGATGGGGTCGCGAACGTCATCGCCGCCGACTGGACGGGCGAATTCGGCGTCGTCGACAGTGCCGGCAACGCGCTCGAATACGGCGCGAAACACCCGTTCAACGATATCATTGTCGGTGTCGTAGACACGATACAGCCGGCAGCGCTTGACCCCGTTATCGGGCTTTCGTGGGGGTTCCTCGTCGTGAAGTTGGTCGCTGCCACCGCTGTCGTCTGGGTGTTCGACGAGACCATCTTCGAGGACGAGCCGCGCTATGCGATTCTCCTGCTCGTCGCGATTCTCGCCGTCGGACTCGGCCCCGGTACGCGCGATATGCTCCGAGTCACCTTCGGCATCTAGGGATAGGGGTGGTGGTCGCGGTCGAGTCGCGGCTCGAAGCCGAGTTTCTCCGGAACGCGCGATGCTCGTTCACCGAAGTAGGGCTGATCGGTGAACAGCGGCTGTGCCGTCGGAACGAGCACGCGTACCGCCTCGAAACCTTGTTTGTCGAGGTCGCGCGGCGTGAGCCGTGCGGCGTACGGATCCAGTCCGGCCTCGACGGCCCGCGAGACGAGCGCATCCAGCTCCGACTCGCCCGTCGGTACCTCCTTTGGCCCGACAGAGTCGGCCGGAATCGTCGTCTCCGGAGCGACGAACTCGCGGGCCGTGGGCGGGAACTCCGCGTACGAGCCGATTGCGCCCGGCTGAGCGGTGGCCTCCCGTTTCCCCATTCCACGGAGTTCGAGCCAGTTCTGGAGCGCCTCCTCCAGCGCGTCGGCGGCGGCGACGTTGGCATCGAGGTCGGCGCTCATCCCGGCGGCGAAGCGGGGCCACTGCCCAGATTCGCGGTGGAGACACGCGACGACGACCGGTACGTCGACGTCCTGCGTGACGAGCAGCGCCGTCGCGGACAGCGACTCCGACTTCGCTCGCTTCTCCAGTTCGTGGTAGCGGTCGTCGTCGACGGCGAGTCCCAGCGGCTCGAACGTCGAGTACCACGCTAGCATCGCGGCGTCCCGTTCGAGTACCTCGTACAGTCCCGAGAGGAGCGACTCGACACCGCCGTTGCCGAGCCCCAGTCCGGTCGTAATCGAGGGGCGATGGCGCGTCTCAGGCGGCGGAAACTGGACGAACTCGGCCGGGAGCTTGACTCGCGCACCCGTCCTGACGTGCTCGCCCGGATACCAGCGAATGGCGCGATCTGCATCCGGATCGGTGAACGACGGCGAGCAGACGAACGCTGAGGGTGCGATGCCGTCGGGAGTCTCGCTCGGCTGCCCGCGCTCGAACTCGGCTTCGCGGTAGATGCCGGCGGCGTAGCGTTCGAGTCCCTCACCGAGCGCCTTCATATACGCTCGGTTCCAGTCGGTCGCGACGCCCGCTGCCTGTCTGTTCGCCTGCACGTCGGAGAACCCCGTCGTGTCGGCCAGCGTCGCGAGATAGTACGGCGCGGGGAACGATTCGACCTCACCTACCTCGTGGACGAGGCCGACCCGGGCGTCGGTGGTCTGCTCTGCGGCCGCGAGTGCACTATCGAGGTCGCGGGGTGCGTGTTCGCGGTCGAGATCGTAGTTCCGGGGGCCGGCACAGTCACACCCTGGAACCGGCAGGACCCGTCGAGTCGTGTACGGCAGCTCGATGACGCCGCCGAGTACCGGCGACTCCACGCCGTTGGCGAGCTGGACGATTTCGCGACCGGCGAGTGCCCCGGCGAGTCGGGCGTCCGCGTCACTCGTCTGTGCGCGTCCCGCGTCGTCTGTGTTGGCTGTGACCCGCGCTCGAAGACAGTCGAAACAGGTCTGTCCCGGAGCGAATCCGGAGATTGCGGCGTCGATATCATCGAGTGCGTTGCCACCGACGCCACCGAGTTCAACGGCGATCCACGGTGTTCCGGCCTTGCAAGCCGTCTCGTTGGCAGTCTCGAATCCGGTCGCGCCGGCTGGTCCGACCACGACGGCGAGGTCGACGGATCCAATCGCTCGTGGATCGATATCGGTCACCGAGGAGACGGCGTCGGCGAGCGTCTGTCGGACGGCGGTGGCGGCGTGGCCACTGCCGACGAGTCCTACGTGCATACGCGATGTCGCATCGCGCGCGAGAAAAAGCCGGCTATCCGGTCTACTTGGCGAGAACAGACTGTGCGACCGACGCGAGCTCGCCCTCAGAGACGTTTTTCAGCCGATCATCGCCCAGCTTGAGTCGGAGTCGCGGGCGACCCACATCGATGGGGACCTTCTCGGTGTCAATGAGCCCGTGCTCTTCGAGATTCGTCTTGGTGCGGGAGAACGTCGCCTTCGACGCGACGCCCGTGTCCTCACCCCACTTCGAGATATCATACAGGAGCTGTTCGTTCTTGGCGGCAACGAGCAGCGCGACGGTTACCTCGCTCAGATCTCCCTCGTCGCCACGGGCCGTTTCCATCGCTGCGAGCGCCGTCTCGAAGTCCTCAGCTGTCTGCTCGCCAAGTGCCGTCTCGAGTGTCTCGCTGACACGGGACGTGCCCGGGGTTCGGAGATCGAACGACTCCGAACTTTCGAACGTGGTCGCGTACTGCTCGTACGTACTTGCGACGAACGTCTCGTCGGTCGTCGTGAGTCCGGCCACCTGGGACTCACCGACTACCAGCGAGGCTACGACCGAATCGGTGACGAGCACGGTGTTGACCGGTCCGTCGTACACGCGCAGTGAGAGCCGACCGTCGTCCTCGTAGTCGGCGGCACGGCTCGCGAGCTTGAAGTCGCGAGCGAGCTCCTTCAGCTGTGGTTCGGCGGCCAGCACGTTCACGGTCGCTGCCGTCGTGTCGAGCACGTCGAGCAGTGCCTTCAGCGTCTCAACCGTCGGATTGACGAGGAACATCTCGTCATCTGATTCACCCAGAAGCTCTCCCAAGACGCCGGCGGCATCGTTCTTAAATACGTTGGTGTCGGTAGACATTAGAAATAGCTACGGAAGGCAATAATATAAATGTTGATGAGTAGTGTACGTTGATAGGTCTCACGCTCGTCGGCTACGACTCTGCCGAGCGAAATTCGCGCGATAGTCGTCCAGACCACCGGAAGGACCCGTCGAATTCGACTGGTATCTCCCGGTAATCGAGAAACGCCAGCAGTCGCTCGCGGGAAACAATTGTTGTCTGCCACGCGCCGCGAGGATGGTGGCGTTCGGTGAACGGATCGTAGTACGTGCCGCCGCTCTCGGGTGTCACCTCGTACTGGACTGCGAACCGGTCGTCTCGTGGCTCGACGATAAGCAGCGGAGCGTCACCGACGGCGGGCGTGATTCGCACGCTCGCATCACCGACTGCAGCGTAGTCTCGACCCATCGGCACTCGTCGTCGCGCGAGTGCGAGCGCGCGACGGATGCTGTAGCCGGCAGCCACCAGCTGACCAAATGCCCGCCCGACGATAGCCGCCTGTTCGTTCAACACCGACTCTAGCGTGACCGCGCCGGCGACGCTCCCCTTCTCGATGAGTGTCTGTCCCTCGTGGTAGGAGCCACAGGCGTTCAGGAAGAACGCGTGTGCTCCCGACCGCGAGAGCGATGTGGTCGAGAGATGCCCGTCGATACATCGGAGCCCCGCCTCCTCGCAGTGGCCCACATAGTGAACGTACATCTGTGGCCGTTCGAGCACCGCCGCGAGTTCGGCCGTCGTCAGCGACTTGTGGACCCGAACGTCGGTCGCAATCGCTCCGATTCGATCACGGTACGTCTCGGCTAACGCCAGCTCCGCCTCCATCTCCGGATCGTTTACCACGACCGTCAGCCTCAGTGTCTCGCCGTCGTCTGTCCGTTCGGCGGCGTTGTCGTACGCCCTCGGTAGTGTGTTGAACGCGTCTACGACGGGCCCGTCTGCGAGCCAGCCGTGTGCGATACCGGCTCCGAGCTCGGGCGCAAGCGGCGTCGCAGACACGACTCCGCGGAAGAAGTCGTCGAGGGTAGATTCGAGTAGCTGCTGTGGCGTCATCGTCGTCGCCTCCGCCGGGTAAACGAGAGAGAGCTGTTCGAGCAGCGCCGGGAGAACGCGACTGCGCTCGTCGGTCGGCTCTACGTACGTCGAGCGATGCCACGTTGGCGTCTCCGGCTGGTCACCGTCGAGGAAGGTCGCGTATCGCATCGCCGGCGCGACCGTGGCGATCTGCTCGACATCCAGTCCAAGCCCTGCGAGCGGCGCGTCGTCGCGCTGCTCGCCCTCGACTTGGCGCGCAGCTCTGTCGAACGTGACGAGCCGCTGGAGCGTCGCCGCTGTCTCGCTCGCCAGCGCCGGCAGCCGACTGAACGGGTATGTGAACTCCAGTTCCGGTATCTCGATGCGAGGACGCGCGGAGCCGACGGTCAGCGACGCGCCGAGATAGTACGCTAACGGTGCGGCGACGAGCACTGACTCCCTTTCATCGGGTACCACGACCCGTATCGGTCGGTCGTCGGTCGGTCTTGGCGTGACAGCTTCGTCGAAATCGAGCGGCGGGACGGGTGGGCGAAAGGGGGCGAACGATCGTTCAGGTCCCTCTGGAATGTCGTCGCTCGCGGCGGTAACAGCTGATGCGATGCCGGCTGGCGTCGGCGGCACAGTGAGTGGATCGGGGCGAGTGATCTGTTCGTAGACGCCGATGGAGACGGGACTCGGTGTCGGAAACGAGAGTGTAGTTCCTTCGCCGTCCGTAGTGACGGTCCCCGCTGCGCCGAACCGGAGAATTAGGGTCGGTGAGGTGGTTGTGGTGAGCGTCCGGCTCTCTCCGTCCGGTGACGCGGTGGTAGCCGTGCCCGGAGCGGCGACGGTGAGCGACCGACAGCGACCGGTGACGCCGGTGGTGACTGTGGCTGGTAGCTCGTGGACCGGGCGTACGTACTCCCAGCCCTCTGTCTCGACAGAGACGGCTCCCGTCCGGCCGATTGCCCGAAAGCCAGTCTCCGTCGATAGCCAGCCAATCATTTGTCTTCACGAATATCGGGGGTAATATCAACCCATCGGCCTCGGTTCTCGGAGACGGGTAGATTCTTACGGATTGGGCCGAATCCGTAGCTATGAGCCAGGAGTCTGCCCGCGACCTGCGACCGGAGACGGTCCGCGACATCGATCCCGAAATCGCCGACGCGCTCGGCGACGAGAAGCAGCGCCAGCGCGACACTCTCGCGATGATCGCCAGCGAGAACCACGTTTCCGAAGCCGTGATGGAGGCACAGGGCTCGGCGTTCACTAATAAGTACGCCGAGGGCTATCCCGGTGCGCGCTACTACGCCGGCTGTGGCCCCGCCGACACCGTCGAGGAACTGGCAATCGAGCGTGCCGAACAGCTGTGGGGCGCAGACCACGTCAATGTCCAGCCCCACTCTGGCACCCAGGCGAACATGGGTGTCTACACCGCCGTCCTCGACCCCGGCGACAAGATTCTCTCGCTCGAACTCAACCACGGCGGCCATCTCAGCCACGGCCACCCGGCCAACTTCACCGGCAAGACCTACGAGGTCGAACAGTACGAGGTCGACACCGATACCGGCTATATCGACTACGAGGGACTGAAGGCGACGGCCGAGTCGTTCGACCCCGATATTATCGTCTCGGGCTACTCTGCGTATCCGCGCGAAGTGGAGTTCGAGCGCGTTCAGGCGGCTGCCGACGCCGTCGATGCCTACCATCTCGCCGATATCGCCCACATCACCGGACTCGTCGCGGCAGGTGTCCACCAGTCGCCCGTCGGCGTCGCTGACTTCGTCACCGGCTCGACGCACAAGACCATCCGCGCGGGTCGCGGCGGCATCATCATGTGCGACGAGGAGTATGCTGACGATATCGACGCGGCCGTCTTCCCCGGCGCGCAGGGCGGCCCCCTGATGCACAACATCGCCGGCAAGGCCGTCGGCTTCAAGGAGGCGCTCCAACCCGGCTTCGATGACTACGCTCAGCAGGTCGTCGAGAACGCCCGCACCCTCGCAGATCACCTCGCCGAGCGCGGGCTCGAAATCGTCTCCGGTGGTACCGACACGCACCTCGTCCTCGTAGACCTGCGACCGTCGCATCCGGACACGACTGGCGGCGAGGCCGAGGAAGCACTCGAATCGGTTGGGCTCGTGCTCAACGCGAACACGGTCCCCGGCGAGACGCGCTCGCCGTTCAATCCGTCGGGTATCCGCGCCGGCACCCCGGCGCTCACCACGCGCGGGTTCGGCGAGGCGGAGATGGTTCGCGTCGCCAACATCATCGCTGACGTGGTCGATGCGCCGAACGACGAGGACGTACTCGCGGCGGCCAGCGACGAGGTCGACGAACTGACCGACGCCCACCCGCTGTACGAGTAGCCGGGCTGGTCCGAGGAAGAATAAAAAGACGGGATAGCGCTAGACTGCCCGTAGATTTTCACGAGAAAGCACAGATACGTGCACAGCTCAGCAGCTCAAGCTCATTCAGTAACCACGGATGCGTGAGTTTGATACCGATGGACTGCGGACTCAACGTATGACCGAAGTCATCGACGGCAACGCCGTCGCCGCGGAGATTCGCGAGGAGCTCTCGGACGCGATTTCCACGCTCAAGCGCGAGGGAACGGTGCCGGGACTCGCGACCGTGCTGATGAGCGACGACCCCGCGAGCGAGACGTACGTGTCGATGAAGCAGCGAGACTGCGAGGAGGTCGGTATCAACGGCATCCACGTCGAACTCGACAACGACGCGCCCGCAGACGAACTGTACGAAACCATCGCGGACCTGAACGCAGACGACGACGTGCACGGTATCTTGGTCCAGAGCCCGCTCGTCGAGCAGGTGAACGAGCGAGAGGCGTTCCGGGCTATCACGCCGGAGAAAGACGTTGATTGCTTCCACCCTGAGAACGTCGGACGGATGGTCGCTGGTCCCGAACACGCCCGGTTCAAGCCGTGTACGCCCCACGGTATCCTCAAGCTACTCGATCACTACGATGTGGCGACGGAGGGTGCTGAGGCGGTCGTCGTCGGCCGGTCGAACATCGTCGGCAAGCCGATGGCGAATCTGCTCGCTCAGAAGGACGATATGGGCAACGCGACCGTCACGCTGTGTCACTCCCGAACCGAGGATCTCGAACGACACACGAAGAACGCCGATATCGTCGTCGCAGCGGTCGGTATTCCGGAGTTCATCGACGGGACGATGCTGAAGGAAGGATCGACGATCATCGACGTGGGTATCAACCGCGTCGACGCCGAGACCGAGAAGGGGTACGAACTCGTCGGCGACGTGGAGTTCGCCAGCGCCCGTGAGGTGGCCGACACCATTACGCCGGTACCGGGCGGCGTCGGCCCGATGACGCGCGCGATGCTTCTGTGGAACACGGTGAAAGCTGCGAGCGAGCAGACCGCTATCGACGTGACTCTCCCGTAGTGGACCCCGACGACCTCATCGCGCGCTACGGCGATGTGCAGGCGCGCCCGACTAAGCGCGAGACGCTCGCGCCCGACCGCTGGGAGTCAGCTCGCACCCGAGAGGACCACGAAACCGCGTGGGGTGTCGGCGCGCTCGTTGAAGCCGACGACAGCGTCCTGCTCGTCAAGCAAGGAAACAAGTGGTTCCTTCCAGGCGGAATGCACGAACGAGGCGAGACGCACGCTGACGGTGCACTCCGGGAGGTACGTGAGGAGACCGGTGTCACCGTTGAGATTACTGACCTGCTCGCCGTGACCGACCAGACGTTTGTTCACGCTGAGGACGGCCGTGAGTTCGCGTTCAGATTCGCCACCTTTCGGGGTGAGCCGGCCGATACCACACTCGCCACCGACCCCGGTATCGAGGGCGAGACCATCGATGACGTAGCGTGGCGCGAGGCGCTCCCTGAGAACACGTTCGACCGCGACCTCGTCGCGCAGCTCCGGGACTGAGGTTCATACGCGAAGCCGCACCAGCCGTGGTATGCGATAAGATAACGCTGACAGCGCGCCAAGGCGGGTGCGTGACCGACCGCTGTCAGTACCGAGGTCGCCTGTTCGCTATATGTCCTCTGCGAGCGACAGTGCCACGTCTATCTCCACAGGACCCTCGGTCGCGAGTCGGTCCAGTAGCCGCTTGACGCGCTCGTCGGTCGCTTCGCGGTCGGCACGTTCGAGGAGCTTACGCGCCGCGCCTCGGCCTGTTGCTGCACCGAAGACGAGCCGGCGCTTCCCACCGAACGTGGCGGGGTCGAACGGCTCGAATGTGGCCGGATCGGTGAGCATCGCGTCGGTGTGGATGCCCGACTCGTGGGTCGTTACCTCGCGCCCGAGCACCGGTTTTCGGGCGTCGACGGACTCCCCGAGCGCGTTGAGTATCGATTCCGACACCGGAATCAGCGCCTCGGTCGCGACCTCGGGGTCACCCCCCTCCTGCACGATTGCGGTCACAACTTCCTCGGTCGCGGGATTGCCGGCGCGCTCGCCCAGCGACGCCACCGACACGTCGATGCGATCGACCCCCGTCTGTGCGGCGACGAGCGCGTTCGCCGTCGCACAGCCGAGGTCGTCGTGGAAGTGGACGCCGGCTCGCGAGAGATCAACCCCGAGATCTGCGAGCGTCCGAAGAAAGCCCGCGACGTAGGAGGGTGTCCGTGCGCCGACGGTGTCGGCGACGACAATGGGACAGTCGAATCGCTCGAACGCTGACGCGATTGCGCGCTCGTCTGTCCGAAAGCCGTCCATCAGCGTCAGATGTGGCTGTGCGCCACCGTCGCGAATCTGTGCTAGCCGGTCGTCAGCAGTGTCGTACATCGCCTCTCGCGATCTGCCGACGACGTGTTCCAGCTGCCTATCCGAGACGGGAACGAACAGTTCGACCACGTCCGCGTCCGTCTCCAGTGCCGCACTCACGTCGGACTCGACGCCGCGAGCGATTGCCACCACGTCGGCGTAGAGGCGGTCGGCGAGCGTCGCCGTAACCTCGCGTTCCGTCTCGCCGATGGCAGGAAACCCTGCCTGCACGAACGGTAGGTCAAGTCGATCGAGCGCTTCGCCCGCCGCAACGCGTTGTTCGACCGTGTACTCGCGGTCAGAGAGCTGGACCGCCTCGCGCAGCGTCACGTCACAAAGCCTCATATCACATCCTCCGCGCGGAGCGACGTATAGGTGTCCTCGTCGAGTCCGAGCTCGTCGAGATACACCTCGTCGTTGTGCTCGCCGTGAGCCGGTCCGAGCTGATCGATACCTCGCGTGTCCCCCGAGAATTTCGGCACCGTGCCGTGCGTCTCAACGGATCCGAGATCGTCGTCCTCAACGGTGATAATAGCGTTGCGAGCCTCGTACTGCCCGTCAGCGTGGATGTCGGAGATATCATAGATTTCGGAGGCGACGGCGTCCGCGTCGGTGAGTGCCTCGACCGCCTCCGACGCCGTCCGCTCCTGCATCCACGTCTCGATGTAGTCGTCAAGTTCGTCGGCGTGTTCGACACGCTTTCGATTGGTGGCGAAACGGTCTTGATCGACGAGTTCGGGACGGCCGATACACTCGGCGACTCGCTCGAAAATCGGCTGTGAGGAGGCCGATAGCGCGACGTAGCCGTCACTGGCCTCGTAGACGTTTCGTGGGGCGGCGTTCGGATGTCGGTTTCCCGTGCGCCCGTCTACCTGATCCAGTCGGTCGTATTTCTCGGGAACACTCGGAAACATCCGGAACAGCGACTCCATAAGCGATACGTCAACGATGCGGCCCGTACCGCCGGTTAGCGTGTCGAAGACACCGAATAGCGCGCCCATCGTGGCGTACTGTCCCGCGGCGAGATCGGCGAGCGAAATCGGCGGGAGCAGCGGCTCGCTGTCGGGAAAGCCGTTGATGTGCGCGAAGCCGGACATCGCCTCCGCGACGGTGCCAAAGCCCGGCTGTTCCGCCAGCGGCCCGTCCTGTCCGTAGCCGGAGATACGGACGACGACGAGATTCTCGTTCGTCTCTTGGAGCGCGTCGGGGCCGAGACCCCACGATTCGAGCGTTCCGGGCCGAAAATTCTCGATGACCACATCGGCGTCGGCGGCCAGTTCGTGAACGAGGGTTGTCCCCTCGTCAGTCTTCATATCGAGGGTGATACACCGCTTATTCCGGGCGAGCGCCTTCCACCACAGCGAGTAGTCGCCGTCGAAGGGAGGCCACTCCCGGATGGGGTCGCCGTGCTCGGGGTGTTCGACCATCACCACGTCCGCACCGTGGTCTGCGAGCGTCATCGTCGCGAAGCCGCCGGCGATCATCCCCGACAGGTCGAGGATTCGAAGGCCGGCGAGGGGTCCATCCATACCGAGACCAGAACGGGGCAGCGCAAATATCCTGGTCTCGCGGCGAATCAGTCGAGCGAATCGAATCGGGACTCTGCCGTCACGAGCGCCGTCTCGTCGCCGTCGGCGACGTACGCTCCAATAGCGCGCGCTGCCTCGATGAGCGTCTCAGCTTCACGTGCCGGAATCGCTCCGTCGAGTGCGAGCGCGCGCTTCACGTGCCCGCGCAGCCGACCCAGTAGCTCGCTCGCCGTTTCGTCGGGTTGCTCGTCCAGGTACGTGCGGAGGTCCTTGCGATACTCTTCAACGGCTTTCGCGTACGCCAGCCCGCGCGAGTCGGTCATCGAGTCGGGTACTCGTTCGGGTCTGGGTCGGTCACCCTCCGCTGCCCCGGACAGCAGGCTGAAAAAGTACGATTTCTCGTCATCGGTCACGTTTGTCGCTCGCCCAACCGTGTCCGCAATCGTCCGGAGCTCTATCGCGGTCAGATACGTGTCGTCGAGCGACTGGAGCTGGCCCCCGCTGATAAATCCGTAGCCGCGGGTAAATTCTCTCACCGTCTCGACGGTTTGCTTCGCGACCTCCCGCAACGGCTGGGTGTCTACTAATGACCGTACTTCAGTTAGATCGAGCGTCGCGGCTGTCGCGGTGTGGAGCCGTCGCTCCTCGTCAACGCCCAGGCTGCGGAGACTGCCACAGCTCGGACACTCGACGCTCTCGGTCTCGTAGTACGTCCAGTGTGTGCCGCACTCTTGACACTCGCGGTGGCCGCGAACCTTCATATCTGACGGTCGGGTCGGCGGCTGAAAACCCCCGGGGTCGACCGTGTCGAAATCTGCCACACCATATGGATTTAAGTTGCTGTCGGTCACACAACTGAATATGTCGGATACACCGACGCTGCACGAGGATAGAGTAAGTCGCCGCGAGGCGGCTGGCCGGGAAATTCGACGGTAATGTAACTGTCTCCCGGGACTCGACGGAACTGCTTCTACACGTAGATGGTGAGGAACACGTACTCGATACCGAAACGGCAACCGAGCTTCGCCAACAGCTCGGTGATGCCCTGACCGGCACCCGCGAGTACGTCTACACCAGCGGCGAGTGTCGCGCTGACGGGAGCTATGTCGTCGCGCGCGTCGGCGCCGGCTCTGCCGGCCACCGCAAGGTGTTCGACGACTTCGAATCACTCACCGCGCTGTACGAATCACTGCCGACGGAGTTCACGGCCGACGATCTCTCCGGTAACGGCCTGACCGACAGCCGGCGACACATCGTGTTGCGGCACTTCGTCGAGCATCCCCGCTTCGACTGCGAGTTGGCGAGTCGCCAACCGCTCACCGTGCGGAAACTCTAATTGTTTGTCGCGAGTGGACGAGGCTGGCGTATGACGCTCTCCATCGTCGCTCACGGTCCAGAGACCCGTGCCGTCCCCACCCAGTTGTTCGCCAACGTCGGGTACGACTCTGACAGCCTCAACCACGTGTAGGCTGAGGCTTTTGCACCTCCCAGCCGAAGAGAGGGTATGCGTGATGAAGCAGAGGTCCGTGAGCAGTACGAGTTTATCAAAGAACAGTTAGAGAGCGAGGAGATGAACCACGAGCGAGTCAGACAGATGTTCACCTACTACAAGCGCTCACTCGGTTGGGTGCTCGAAGAGGAGCATATCTAATCTGAAACTGTCCAGCTGTTTGACATCGTGTGTCACGGTCGGCAGCTTTATGCTACTCTCCCGTGTTGGATTTGATGACGCTTCGCTTTGGAGGGCCGAAGCGTCAGCGGGGACCAATTCAGGGCGGCAAGCGGCTACCCAGGTTTTCTCTGGGTGGCCGCTTTCCACTCGCTTTCAACTCACCCGACAGATATCGGTTTGTTCTGCTATGTCACACAGCAGTTTGACACCCGTTACTCATACTGCCGGACATACATTCGCGAATATCTGGATTGTCAGTTCCGCTGTATCGGCAGTTCGATGATCTTTCAGTGGAAATGCGATTCAAATTAGTACGTCTGGAAGTATCAGTCGGTGCCACGGTTGAACGTGAACGACTGTTATTTCACACTATGGATACGTTTCTCGGGGGAAATAAGCTATCGCGGTAACCTATGCAGTGGGTGTCAGGTGTCGCGCGTTACCGTAACAGATCTGCATTGCGTCTCCAGCAGCCGAGCCGATAGATACCAGTGTGTAACTCCGAAGATATATTTACTTCTCGCCACGTAACTATTCGGTGTGTACGACCTGACAGGCTTCCAGCGCGACCTTATGTACGTCATCGCCGGAAACGAGGATCCGCACGGGCTTCTGATAAAAGAGGGGTTAGAGGAGTACTACGAGAAGGAGATTCACCACGGGCGGCTGTATCCGAATCTCGACACGCTCGTCGAGAAGGGACTCGTCGAGAAAGGCGAAATAGATCAGCGAACGAACTACTACACGCTCACACGCCGCGGTCGCCGGGAGATCGAGGCACGCCGCGACTGGGAGGAGCAGTATCTCGACGGCCTCCACGACTGATTACGACTTTTTTCGTCGTCGACACGCGTCACCGCGGACTCGACCGGCTCCTCGTATGGACGGTCACTCGCGACCGCGGGGTCAACGGAGAACGGACGTATCGTCGTTCCGGAGATGAGTTCCGGGAGAACGATCCGACCGAAGTGGACGATGAATATCAGTGCGAGCGGACCGAGAAAGATGCCGTACCAGCCGAATACGAGCGGACCGAAGATATACGCGAACATCACCAGCCCGACGTGGAGATTCCGACCCGAGACGTACGGGCGCAACACGAGATCCGGAATCGTGTCTACAACAACGAACGATAGCACGGTGAATACGATAGGCATCGTGTACACCGGGTCGCTGCTCATCGCGGCCGTCGCAACGAGCGATCCCGCGACGGGTACGTAGACGAGCTTCATCCCGATGACGGGGATGAGCGATGCGGCTCCAGCTAACAGACCAACGAGCGCCGGATACGGTATCTGTGGCCCACCGATAGCGAGGAAATTTAATACGGAGTAGAGGATCGCGCCGATAGCGGCGGTGAAAACAGCGTTAAGGATATTCCCAGAGAAGACACGGTAGAGATCACGGTCGGCCGCACGGGTGTACTGCTCGAAGATACCGGCATCGTCCCCGAATCGATTCAGGAGCCACCGGCTCAGCTTCGGCCCGTCTCGGAGTAGATAGAAGACGATTGCGATGATAATGAACAGCCGCAACAGTACGGAGCCAACCAGCCCGAGATAGTCGAGCCCTGTCGAGAGCACGCCCTGTACCGTTGCGACGAGGTCCGGATCGTCGAGCAGCGCGGCGGGATCGCTCACGCTCGCCGTGACGTTTGTATACGGCGTGATCACCGACTGGAAGCGACTCAGATCGGTTCCGCTCACGACGGCGTTGAACTCCCGAAGGCCGATAGTGAGCGCGTAGCCGACGAGAAGGAACAGCGGTACGACCAACACAAGTATCGAGATGACGGCAGCGAGCGACGAGGAGGGAAGTCGGACCCTGAGCCTGCGATAGACGGGCCGAGAGACGTAGTAGACGAACAGCGCGACCGCGAGCGTCCCGAGGAACTTGCGGGCAACGGATACGAGTAGAACGGCTAGAAAGCCACCGAGTGCCCACCACGCGAGGGTCCCCCGACTCACATCTCTAAATCTCATACTCCCAGATGTGAGGCCCCGCCGATAAGTCCTCTTACGGATATTCGACGCCCGATTTCACAATCTCTCCCGGGCTAGCACTCAACTTTCCACTACCGAGCGATTAGCCGTAACGACTCAGACCGGTGTGAGCCGTGGCTGTCCCGTCACTCCCTCACGGAGCTGATACGCTCTGTCGAAGGTCACTGTCGCGCCGACCTCGGCCGCCTCGGTTAGCTGTGCGATGAGCTGGACGCCCTCGAAGCGGACCAGCGCGAGCAGATTCGGGCTCCGAACGTCGGGCGGTGTTACCGCCACGTCCGTTCTCGCGACCACCTCTCCCTCGCCGAGCTCGTACGTTGTGATCGCCTCGCTCCGGCACGCCGGACAGAGCCGCTTAGTGTAGTACCACCGCTCGCCGCAGTCGCCACACTCGAAGGCGTGGTCGACCGGGAGTGGCTCGTTGTCTGATGAATCGTCGCTCATGCTTCTAACACCGTACAGACGCTGTTGTTCCCGAAGCCGGCGACGTTGATTGCGAACGCCGTTTTCGCGCTGTCCACCTGCCGGGCAGCATCCACGTCACCCCGAAGCTGCCACACCAACTCGACGAGCTGTGAGATACCGGTTGCACCCAGTGGATGACCACGGGCCTTGAGTCCACCGCCAGGATTGACAGGGAGCTCGCCGTCCAGCTCCGTCTCGCCGGACATAATTGCCTCCCACGCCGTCCCGGCGTCGTAGAAGCCCAACTCCTCCAGTTCGAGCAGCTCCAGTACCGTGAACGCGTCGTGGATCGCAGCCACGTCGATATCGTTTGGTGTTCGGTTCGCCTGCTCGAACGCCGCCTCGCCCGCCCGCGCGACGCTCTTGATGCGCAGTGGGTCGGGGCGTGCAGCAACCGGATGGGTGCCCGTCGCGCTGGTGGCGGCGAGCACGTCGACTCCACCGTCTTCCTGCGACACATCCTCGCCCTGCGACAGGACCACAGCGGCCGCCCCGTCCGTCATCGGACAGCAGTCGTAGAGCCGGAGCGGCGCGGCGACCACCGGCGACTCCAGCGCGTCCTCGACCGTAATTTCCTTCTGAAACTGGGCAACCGGATTCTCGAGTGCATTCCGGTGGTTCTTGACCGCGATGCGGGCGAGCACCTCGCGGGGTGCATCGTAGCGGTCGAGATACGCCCCAGCCGCCAGCGCGCCGAAGGAGGGGAGCGTCAGTCCCTGTGCATACTCGCGGTCGTGCGTGAGCCGGCTGATTGCCTCGGTCACCGCCTCCGTCTCGCCGGCCGACATCTTCTCCGCGCCGACGACGAGCGCCGTCTCGGCGTGGCCGCTCGCGACGGCCTCGATACCGCGGTGAACTGTGCTTGCGCCCGTTGCGCTCGTGTTCTCTACCCGATCGGTCCTGACACCCTCGATGCCGAGCGTCGAGGCGAGCGCGTTGCCGAGCCCGGCTTGCTGACCGAGCGCGTCACTCAGTGCTGTCCCGACGTGGAGTGAGTCTACGTCTCCGAGTTCGTGACCAGCGTCATCAACCGCGGCGACCGCCGCGTCACCGGCCATCTCGCCCAGCGACTCGTCGCGCGCTCCCCGGAACGGCACCATCCCGACGCCAGATATCGAGACGCCGGTCATCACTCCTCACCGTCCGGGTCGCCGAAGGCTTCCAGTCGCTCCAGTTCGTGCGTCGACATCGGTGGCCGAAAGAACTCGACCCAACTATTTAGCAGTTTGTAGGCGGTAAGCCCCCTTCCTCAAGGAGCGGCCAACGGGAGCGAGTAGGATGGGGTAGTTCACTGGTGACTGTCAAAGCTACTCCCCGCATACACATACCCGAATCAAGCAGCGTCGCCTCTCAGAACTGGTAGCGACGGTCGTCGTTCGGCTCCGGCATCTGGTTCTGTCCGGTCATCTCAGCGAACGTCATTCCCGAGAGATACTCGTCGTAGGTACAGTCGTACTCCGACCGAAGATGGAAGTCGATATTGCCAGTTTCGACTTGTCGCTGGAACAGGCCGTGAATCGCGCGGCGAAACAGCTCGCTGGGCTCGTCAGTGCCGTAGGCAGCCGACAACAGCGCGAGTTCGTTGCGCGTTTCGGCGTCTAACTCGACGGTGCACTCGTCTCCCACGTCGCGAGCGGCGTTCTCTACGTCCGTCTGAAGATGTTCGAGTGTCATACTCGGTAGACAGCGTCGAGCCGCATAATACTCCCGTCCAGTTCGGACGATACTCCGATTCGACTGACGGTAAGCGCCACGCTCAAGCGACCGTCGCCGTTACCCCCGACAATGACTGAGTCCGTCTCGCTTCCCGACGACGTGTCAGCCGTGCAGTCCGCGCTCGTGACGTGGTACGAGGAGGACCACCGCTCGTTCCCGTGGCGCGAGACGACCGATCCCTATCGAATCCTCGTGAGCGAGGTGATGAGCCAACAGACGCAGCTCTCGCGCGTCGAGGAGGCGTACCACGATATGCTCGAGGAGTGGCCCGACGTGACGGCACTCGCCGCCGCAGACCAGTCCGACGTGGTCGGCTTCTGGAGCAGCCACTCGCTCGGCTACAACAATCGTGCTACGTATCTCCACGAGGCCGCCCGGCAGGTCCGCGACGAGTACGACGGCTTATTTCCCGAATCGCCCGACGAGCTCCAGGAGCTGATGGGTGTCGGCCCCTACACCGCCAACGCCGTCGCCTCCTTCGCGTTCAATAACGGCGACGCCGTCGTCGATACCAACGTGAAGCGCGTTCTCCACCGCGCGTTCGACGTCGAAGACGATGACGCAGAATTCGAGCGCGTCGCCGCGGAACTGATGTCCGCCGGAGACTCTCGTGTCTGGAACAACGCAATCATGGAACTCGGCGGCGTCGCGTGTCAGAAGACACCTCGGTGTGACGAGGAAGGTTGCCCGTGGCGCGAGTGGTGTCACGCGTACCAGACCGGCGACTTCACCGCGCCCGACGTGCCGACCCAGCCGAGCTTCGAAGGAAGCCGTCGCCAGTTCCGTGGACGGATCGTTCGACTCCTCGGTGAGCACGACGGGATGGAACTGGACACGCTTGGTCATCGGATTCGGGTAGATTACACACCCGACGGTGAGCACGGGCGAGAGTGGCTGCGAGGTCTCCTTTCGGACCTCTCTGACGACGGTCTCGTCCAGATCGAGGAAGGGAACGACCAGATAACTGCTCGCCTCCAGTAGTCTGATTCAGATCTGCTGAAGGACTCACGTACGAGAAGGAGTATTGGCTTTGTTGAAATACTCAACAGTTAATGATTTTACTGTGATTTCCGGCGTGCGGACTACAACCCATAAGGAATATAGGGCTCTTCCAAAGGAGTATATTTCGTTAGTCCGAAGCCCAAGTATGACTGATTCCGACCCACCCGACGAATTCGATGATATCAACGAGGCAGTTGGTGCGCGGTGGGAATCCGAAACCACACCCTACGAACGCATCCGACAGGTCGTTAGCCGCGCGTACTCGCCCATTTCGGCGAACGCGATAGCTGAGACCGCACGAACATCGCCGAAGACAGCACGGAAACATCTCAATACGCTTGCTGATGATGGATTCGTTTCGACCGGAACCGGCGAAAACGGTGGCACGACCTACCGCCGCTCCTCCGAGTCGCTCGTCGTCGAGCAAGCAGCAGATATCCTCGAACACGTTTCGATGGACGAACTCGTTACCCGTGTCTCGGAAATGCGAGAGCGTATTAGCGATTTCCAGGCCGAGTACGGTGTCGAATCACCGGAGGAGTTGCTCGTCGAACAGACGAATAGAACGCTGTCCGAAGCGGCGACAACCCACGAAGAACTCGACCCGGAGACGATTCGAGAGTGGCAGACGATCCGCCGGAACCTCGCGTTCGCCAACGCAGCGCTCTCAATCGCCAACGCCGAACGGTTTGTCGCCGACGAGTCACAACCCTCCAACGGAGGCGCACTCGCCCAGTAACATATGGGAGGAAGCGAGACAGCGGATGAAAAACATACGCTCAGAGGCCCGACTGACCGGCCAGCACTCCTCGCTATTCGAGAGGTGATCAACCGTGAGGAACCGCTAGCCACTGCGGAGTTGGATGACTACTTATGCCCGGAGACGCTCGAAGTCACGTTCGACGACGGTCTCTGTGACGCCGAGACAGCGCGAATGAGGTTGAAGATTCCTGTATCAGTCAGTCTCCGGAAGAACTCGTCACACGTGCTGTCCTCAAACTCTGGCGAGTCGCCTACCACACCGAGTCACTATTAGCTCTGAACGCTGGTAGTAATCCACCGTAGCCAACCCTCTAGGCCCGATTACCAGGTCCATTTTGGCTCTGGTGTATTGACCACATCCGACATAGAATGTATTGGCTCTGTTAAATTCCTATTGGCCAGACACTATTTATTGTAAAATAGTCGGCAAGTGGGGTTGCGAATTGACCGCTGTGAGTCCTACCAGTTTCAGATGATATTCAGAGCGCCGTGCAAGATACAGGGCGCGTATCTCCCACGACTGTTTGGTCTGTTCGATGGTATTGCCTGGGACAACGAAGATGGTTCGTCCGTGTAGTCACCGACACTGTTACGTAATTTTGTTCGTAGCTCCAAAACATGCCAATCTCTGATCCAGAATCATACTACGACGAACATGATGAGTACGAGTGGGAGCGTCTCACCCGCTCTCTCCATGGACGCTTAGAGTGGAGTGGCTCCATCAAACAGCTGGAAACCCATCTTCCCCCGTCCGGTCGCATCTTGGATGCTGGCGGCGGAGCCGGGCGTTACACCGTCTGGCTTGCCGAACAAGGCTACGAAGTAATGCTCATTGAGCCGAGTGAGGGGCAACGTCAGGTTGCGAAAAAGAAAATTGCTGACCGCGGCGTAAAAGACAAGGTTACGGTCAGAGAGGGAGATATTCGTGATTTGAGCGCTAATGACGGACGATTCGACGCGACGCTGTGTCTTGGTGGTCCGCTCTCACATGTGTTCGATGCGAACGAGCGTGAAACTGCTGTCACAGAACTATCACGTGTGACGGTATCTAATGGGCCGATATTTGTCTCCGTAATGGGACGACTAAACTTTCTCAGTATATTGCTGATCGAAGCTAGCCATCTTGACTTGCTCCCCGAATTTGCGGAAATCGGAGACTACAATCGGGATTTACTGGACGGACGAGATGCACACTTTACCGAGACGCATTTTTTCCGTGCTGAGGAGTTCGAGTCGCTGTTAAATCAAGGGGGACTGACCGTAGAGACGCTTGTCGGCCTTGAGGGGCTTGCGTCGCTGTTCTCAGCCGGTCGGCTCCGGGAGACGGCAAACAATCTCTCGGAAGAACAGCAGAAGTGGATTGACGAATTAGTAAACAACCAGCGTGAGGATTCGACAGTTGTAGACCTGTCAGCGCACATGCTCGCTGTCTGCCAAGCTATCGAATAACGACACGAGGTTACATGACCGGAGTGGATTTATGCTACATAGATACTCTACATTCAGCAGTCGACTTGTGACAGTAACGAGGTAGGTGAGTTTGGCGCTGCTGAATAGAACGCGCGAGTCTTGCATAGCGATCAGCCCAATTAGCGGGCAAAGAGGCTCGCCCGATACGGAGCAACGGAGTGTAAACCAGTGTTGAGATATCTACAAATTTTGGATATAAAAGTATATCTTTGAGATGGTATTCCGCTTGACTGATGCTAGAGGAAGATAACACTTGGATTATCTCAATGACCACAGGGATGGCCCTCACAGTTGTCGGCATGACAATGTTAGAAACTGCCATGTGGTTCATTCAGTATGCAGCACTGGGGGCCGGATTGGTCATAGCCGTATTCTCACTCTATCAGGCGCAGTCGCAGACGACACCTGAGTAATTCGCAGGTTTAGCGAGCAGTTAGTTCAGAATTGAGGTGGTAAAAAACACACAGCAGTATGCTGGATTCACGCTCTACATCTTGCACAGGTAACTTGCCTAGTTTTTGATGAGTCAAAATCTCCTGCGCTAAGTCGTTCATCTGTACTTACTGATTGCTCTCCAACTTATCAATAAAGAAGTATTTCAACTAAGTAAATTTGTTACTTCTTGTGAATTCTAATCAAGTCCGTTTATCCTGTACACGGACACTTGACCGTGTACAGAGTGTACACGACTTTCCAACTTTATTTTATAAATAATTTTGCGACGAATATTCCTGTATGCGAACGGACCCGGATGTCGCGTGCTACGTGTGAAGTAGCACGGAAAAGCAGACCGTTGATCACCAATACGACGACATCAATGAATAGGCTGATCAGAGGGACATCGATCTAGCAGAGATCGACCGATATGTGGACCTCTCTCAATCAGGGAGTGACCCAGGGCGCAAACAGTTCGAAGAATTAATCGACGCAATGCGCGCCGGTCGCTACGAATACGTCGTCATCTGGGAGATTCCGAGATTAGCCCGTCTGGGTTCGACGTACCCGGAATTCTTCGAGGTTGCGGAAGCATCAGACACAGTTATCGCCATCACTGATAGGTGGGTTGATGAGGTGCGTCCAGACGGGACGGGAAAGCTCATCGCGGACATCTCTGCAGCTGTCGCCGAGGAAGAGCGACGGCGGCTGATCAAGCGCGTCCACGCCGGTGTGCGACGAGCGCGAAACGCTGGGAAATGGTTGGGGGAAGTTCCAGTCGGATTCGAGCGCAACGACGAGGGATACCTACAGCCACTACTCAATCCTGAGCCGAGCGAAGACGGGTATCTCGACATTCGCGCGGCGCTAGAAGAGATCGAGAACGGGGAGTCCTATCGACAAGCTGCAAAGCCGGTGAAGCGCGGCATCGAACTCGACAAGAGTGACCACATCCATTCAAGCGCCAATCTGGACGAGCGTCGCGCCGGCGACGATAGCTGCGACCGCAACGAGGAGGCGCCGGGAGCGCGGTATCTGGCGTTCTGCGCCGTAGGTGATAGTCATAATGAGCAGCGGCATCGTATTGATGAGCGGGACGACGGTCACGATGTCGCCCAACTGGAGCGCGTAGAAGTTGCCCAGCCACCCGACAAAGTTGAACGCCCCGGCGACGGCGAACGTGCCCAGGACGGGCCGACTGAGCCGGAGTTCACCCGTATGAATGCCGACCGCGCCCGCCCACGCTGTGAAGATAACGAGCGCAGGGGTCTGCGTGATGGCCGTCGCCACCACGGGGTCGGGGAAGTCAGTGAGGCCGTAGTCGATGAGGACGAACGCGCTGCCCGTCAGCAGCGTCGCGCCTGCGGGGTAGAGAAGATCCAGCGGCCTGGCGCCGGCGAGTTTTGCGGTGACAACGTCTTCGACATCGCTCTCGTCTGCATCCTGGGTGAACTGCAGGAGGACGACGCCCCCGACCACGAGGCCGACGCCCGCCGCCGCGACAAGGCCGAGGGCGTCGCCCAGCACGGCGACCGCGAGCAGTACCGAGACCACCGGATACGCGCCCATAATGGCCGCTGTGACGCTCGCGCCAACGCGGTCAATGCCCTCGTAGTAGAGGAAGCGAAAGAGCGCGGGGTAGGCCGTCCCGGCGATGACGAAGGGCCAAATCTGTGCGGGGTCGGTCGCCGCCTCAGGAATTCCGCGGAGCGCCGCCAGCGCCCAGAAACCCGCTACGACGACGAGCGTGCTGTAGAAGGCAGCCGCGAGGACGGGGGAGCCATTACTCCGCGTCCAGGTCATCCCGTACTCAACGATAATCGTGTAGCAGGCGAACCCGCCCGCTGCGACGAGTGCCAGCATCCACGGGTCCAGACCGAAGGCGACCATGGTGCGTAGGATTCGTGGGTTGTACTTGGCTCTTATGTCGAGTTGGGCGGTGGTGTTCAGATACGGATTGAAAGGTGAGGTGGTGCATTTTCAAAGTGATTTATACCGAAAAACGACCGCTTCAGCAGCTGTTCACATTCCCCACCGGAGCCCGACCATCGTTGCGACGATGGCAATCATCAGAACGAGTTCGACGAGGCTCAACATCCCGTACTTCTTGTTCAGTTCGGCGAGCCGCTCGTGGTCGGTCTCTTCGGCGGCGATTTCATCGAACATCCCGGCAGTGAACGTGTGCAGCGGTCCGAAGCCGAGGACGAGTAGAGCAGTCGCGATGGCGAGAGCGGCCCACAGCGTCGGCGACGGCGACGCCCACAGTCCCATCATCGCTGCGAGACCGATACCCGACCCGACGACGCCGACTGAGATTGGCTCCATCAGAAGATTCATCCGCGGAACGAATCCCTCGGCGAATTCGACATTTGCACCCTCTGAGAGGCTTCCCATAACCGGGCCGAGTACGACCGCGCCCAGGACCGCGGTCCCAAACCAGAACGCACCGAGGAACAGATGAACGGCGAACATAATTCGAACGTCACCCGAAAAATACCCCACTACCGGGAGCAACAGTGGAACTGCGATCGCTCCCGCGGCGAAGGGCCGCGACGCGGCATCGGCCATCAGACTGTATCGTTCGCGTCGGCTCGTCGGTCGGTGTGCGTCAGCTAGTGACATTGTATATTTATGTTCAACTGAGATACAGCCGAGGCATAAAATTCTTCGCCAGCAAGCAGTCGAACGGGAGATCTCCGATAACAGAGGATATGTACCGGCCCACGGAATCGAGAGTATGGAAACCGTCCGCGTCGCCGCGCTCGTCGGGAGCCTCCGTGAGACGAGCTACACACGACTCGCCTGCGAGCACGTGCTCACCGCCGCCGATGCGTACGACCACGTCGAGACTGACCTGATCGATCTGCAGACGTTCGAGCTTCCGCCGTACAACCACGACCACGACGAGCCGGGAGACAGCGCCGAACTGCTCGCCCGCGTCGAGCGCGCAGACGCCGTCATCCTCGGAACACCGAACTACCACGGCTCGTACTCCGGCGTACTGAAGAACGCACTCGACTACTGCGGCTTCGGCGAGTTCGACGAGACGACGGTCGGTCTACTCGCTGTCGCCGGGGGCGGCTACTCTTCGAGTCCGCTCGACCACCTTCGAATCGTCGCCCGTGCCGTCAGCGCGTGGGTCGTCCCCCACCAGGTCGCCATCCAGAACGCGAGTTCGAGCTTCGAGGACGGCGTGCTTACCGACGAGACACTCGCTGCTCGGATCGCAACACTGGGCGAGCAGATGGTCGCGTACGCGAATATCGAGCCGGACGAGCGCACGGTCACGTAGCACCGGAATCGTCGCTGTGCCGTCCGTCGCGCGCGCTGGGTAAACGTCTGAAATTGATCGCCGGCGAACGCAACGGCTTTCTCTCCGACCGCTCGCACCCCAGTATGCACGCCATCACGAACAGCGGGTGGGTCGAAGTCGTGACCGGGTCGATGTTCTCGGGAAAGACGGAGGAGCTGCTGCGTCGCGTCCGTCGCGCCGAAATCGCGGGCCAGTCGACCGCCGCCTTCACGCCCGCGCTTGACGACCGGTACGGCAGCGCCACCATCGGTAGCCACGTCGGCCAGCAGATCGAGGCGACTGTCGTCGATCAAGAAGAGCCGGGGCCGGAGATTCACGATGCGCTCAACGGCGAGGAGGTCATCGCCATCGACGAGGCGAACTTCTTCTCGGAGGCGCTCGTCACGGTCTGCGAGGAGCTTGCAGCTGAGGGTCGGCGCGTTCTCGTCTCCGGTACCGACCAAACGTTTCGAGGCGAGCCGTTCCATCCGCTACCGGAGCTGATGGCTATCGCCGAGTACGTCGATAAGTATCAGGCCATCTGCTCGCAGTGTGGCGAGCCCGCATCGCGCAATCAGCGGCTTATCGAAGGTGACCCAGCCCACTACGATGACCCGACCGTACTCGTCGGCGCAGATGAGTCATACGAGGCGCGGTGTCGCAACTGTCACGTCGTCAGACGCGACTAGCCCGGAACCGCTTAGTCCGCCCCGCCATTACTCGGCGTGTGACTACGTGGGTCGAGAATCCCGAGGGAGGCCGCGAGCGCGGCGCGCGCGCGCTGGTGCGTGCGTGGATCGAACTCCTCACGCACCCGCGACGCTTCTTCCACAACGGCATTTCGCCGGGTGATCAAGCGCCGGGACTCAGCTTCGTCATCGTCATCTCCTTCTGTTATACGGCGACACGGTTTCTCACGGTTCCGGCATCGCGCCCCGGCTTCTTCGCGAGCGAGCCTGCGTCCGTTCTCGTCGGCCTCCTCCTCGCGACGTTTCTCATTGGTCCTGTCGGGCTCCATCTCGTCGCAGCCTTACAGGTGGTGTTGACCATCGCGTTCGTCCGCGACCGCGGCGGTGTGAGCAAGACCGTGCAGGTGCTCGCGTACGCGACCGCGCCGATGGCACTGGCCGGTGTCGGTGTGCCGCCGATGCTTGCCGGCACGCCGTTTGTCGCCGAGGTCGTAGCCGCGTGGCGCGTCGGTCTCGCGCTGTGGGGCTGTGGGCTGCTCGTCGTTGGTATGGCGACCGTCCACGAGATTTCGGTTTTCCGCGCCGTCGTCGTCGTGGCGATACCTGCCATCGTCGTCTTCGGCTACTTCTTCGGCGGGCTCTACTCACTGGAGACCCTCGTGGGGATCAATATCATCTCACGGCGGCCGCCGACGGGGGAGATGGAAACACAGTTACTCGACGCTCGCGAACCGTCGGTATGACGAACGCGCAAATAACGCTCATCCAGATCGACAACTACGGACCGTGGACGGTGACGCCGGAGCCGCGCCGTGAAGTCGATCTCCAGACGCTTCAATCCCGACTCTACGCCGATCTCTCACAGCTGTTCGGTAACCGCGAGGGGTACGTCTTCTTCACCCGGTTCGACAATATGATCGCCGTGACGAACGGGTTGAATATCGACGATCACGCGCTGATTCAGGAGTCCGTTAGCAATCGATATCCGGTCTCTATCTCGCTGGGCGTCGAGGCCGACGCCAGCCCCGCAGCGGCTCTCGGGACGGCTACCGAACATCTACAGGAAGCCGGCTCCGCACAGGACGCCGCCCGAACGGAAGTGCTCCGCGGTGACCCCCTCAGCGAGTCCGACCGCACCGACGAGGATGTGCAGATCGCACATTTCGACGTGAACGACGCCACCGGCAAGTACACCGACCAGCTCAACGAGTACGACTCCTTCATCCGGATCGAGCAGGGGTACGCGAGCCTGATGAAGCATATGCGCACTGCACACGACGGGCTCTCCTTCTTCGTCGGCGGCGACAACATCATCGCTGTCTGCCCAGAGATGGATGCCGCCGCCTACCAGTCAGCTATCGATCACGTCCGCGATGACGTGAGCGTCGAACTCAAGGTAGGTGTCGGACGAGCGAAGACCGCACAGGCCGCCGGAATGGACGCGAAACACGCACTCGAGATCTGCCGCCACGAGGGGACGGCCGTCGAGTTCCGGTAGAATCACAACTGTCGCGGTTGTGCGCACGTTTATTACCCCTGCCACGTTACCCACGCGTGGTATGACAGACCGACTCAATCGACGAACTGTGCTTCGCGGCCTCGGCGCTGCCGGAATGGTAGGGCTCGCTGGCTGTTCTAACGATGGCACCGGTACCAGTACTAGCACCGGCACCGGCACCGGCACCGGAGGCGGCGGCTCCACCGACCGCACGCTAAGGCAGGGTGTATTGATGCCGGAGACCGGCGACCTCGCCAGTCTCGGCGCGGCGATTCGCGACGGGGCGATTCTCCCGTTCGCAGTCCTCGAAGGCAACGAGAACAACCCATTCGAACTCGACTACACCGTCGGGGACACGCAGACAAACCCCAACGCCGGTGTCTCGGCCGCGAACAACCTGAACAATCAGGGCTATTCGGCAGTCACGGGAGCAGCCTCTTCGGAGGTCTCCATCGCGGTGTACGAGAACGTGCTTATTCCGAACGGTATCGTCGGCTGTTCGCCGGCGTCCACTTCTCCGGCAATCACCGACCTCGAAGATAACGACCTCATCTACCGCACCCCGCCGACGGACGCGTTGCAGGGAGAAGTGCTCTCGCAGGTCGCGATGGAGCGTGAAGACGCGAGTACGGCTGCGACGCTGTACGTCAACAACTCCTACGGACAGTTGCTCTCCGAGAGCTTCTCGTCCGCCTTCGAGAGCGACGGCGGAACTGTCCAGACCCAGATCGCCTTCGAACAGTCACAGAGCTCCTACGCTTCACGACTCAGCGACGCGCTCTCGGACGATCCGGATATCCTCATCGTGATCGGCTATCCCGAATCCGGTATCCAGCTGTTCCGTGACTACTACACCAACTACGACGGCTCGCTCCCGATTCTCGTCACGGACGGGCTACAGGACCCCGCACTCCCGACCGAGGTCGGCAACGCGATGCAGAACGTGAAGGGGACGGCCCCGCTCGCAGCCGGGCCGGGACGCGACTACTTCAGCCAGCAGTACCAGAACGAGTACGGCAGCGAGCCGGGCGTGTTCACCTCACAGGCGTTCGACGCGACTGCCGTGTGTCTGCTCGCGAACGCGGCTGCCGGCGAGAACGACGGCGTGGCAATCGCACAGGAGATGCAGAACGTCGCCAACCCTGGCGGCCAGGAAGTCTCTCCGAGCACGCTCGGAGAGGGCCTCGCGATGGCCGCAGACGGGACCGAAATTCAGTACGTCGGTGCCTCAAGCGCTGTTGACTTCGACGAGAACGGCGACCTACAGGCGGCGACCTACCAGTACTTCGGCTTCGAAGAAGGCGGCGGTATCCGCACGATCGACCAGATTCAGTACAGCTAATCCTCAGCCGCCGAGGAAATCCTGTCTGACCTGCTCGTCACCGAGCAGGGCCTCACCTGAATCCATATATCTATTTTCGCCGTTGACCAGCACGTAGCCGCGATCGCAGCGGCGAAGTGCCTCCTTCGCATTCTGCTCGACCATTAGTACCGACGTTCCGGCCTCGTTGACACGGTCGATGCGGTCGAACATCTCCTTGACGAGATCGGGTGCGAGCCCGGCAGACGGCTCGTCCAACATCAGCAGGTCTGGGTCGAGCATCAGTGCCCGACCCATCGCCAACATCTGTCGCTGGCCGCCGGACATCGTTCCGGCTTCCTGTTCACTCCGCTCTTCGAGGATAGGGAAGCGGTCGTACACAGCGTCGATCTGATCCTCCGGGACTGAATCCAAGATGTACGCTCCCATCTCCAAATTCTCGCGGACGGTCAGCGACTCGAAGATGTTGCCGTTCTGCGGGACGTAGCTCAACCCCAAATGGATGATATCCTCGGGATTCTCGCCGTGAATCTCCTCGCCACGGAACTCGATGGTGCCGTCCATATAGGTGGTGAGGCCGAACACCGACTTCATCACGGTCGACTTGCCGGCCCCGTTCGGGCCGACGATGGTGACGTACTCGCCGTCGTCGACGTTCAAATCTACGTCGGTGAGTATCTGGAGATCGCCGTAGCCGGCGTCTAGGCCCGAAACCTGTAACAGCCCGTCGTCGCTGGTCTTGAACTCACTCACGAGATACCCCCTCCGAGATACGCCTCGACGACCTCGTCGTTGTTGCGGATGTCGTCGGCGTCGCCCTCGGCTAACACCTTTCCTTGGTGCATGACGATGATGCGTTCACAGTGTTCCATAATGATATCCATATCGTGCTCGACGAAGAGGAAGGTGTATCCTTGCTCCTGTAGCTCGTGAATCCGTTCCAGAAGCTTCTCCTCTAGCGTCGGATTCACTCCCGCGAGTGGCTCGTCGAGCAACACCATCTCGGGGTCGGTCATCAGCGCGCGCGCCATCTCCAGCAGCTTCCGCTGGCCGCCCGAGAGCGTACCGGCTTCCGTCTCTGCGAGGTGATCCAACTCGAAGAACTCCAGCATTTCCCAGACGTCCTCGCGAAGCTCTTCCTCCTGTCGGACGACATTACGTCTGAGTCCCGGCGTCACCGACTGAATGACTGATTCCCCGCGCTGGTGTTTCGGTGCAAGCATCATATTCTCGAGGACGGTCATCTCCTCGAACTCACGGGCAATCTGGAAGGTGCGCACGAGGCCGCGATTTGCAACTTCGTATGGCTCCAGTCCAGTGATGTTCTCGCCGTTGAACTGCACCTGTCCGGCCGTCGGCGTGTGGATGCCGGTAATACAGTTGAACGTCGTCGACTTGCCGGCTCCGTTCGGCCCGATGAGTCCAGTCAGCGATCCGGCTTCGACCTGGAAGCTGGCTCCATCGACGGCAGTGATGCCGCCGAACTCCTTCCGGAGTCCGTCGACGCGGAGAGGAATTCCGCGTGGCGTTCGCTTCGCCGCCTCCTCGACCGGCGAGTCGTGGCTCTCTGGGTCGAGTTCCTCTGGCGTCTCCACGTCGTCCGGGATGTTCGTCGTCGCTGGCCCCGGCTCGTCACTCATCGTTCTCACCTCCATTCGACTGTGATGGGCGAGCAGAGAGGTTCGTCGCCGCCGCGGTTTCCGAGCGATGGCCCAACAGCCCCTCGGGTCGCCGCTGAATCAGATAGATGAGCAGTACGCCGACGAAGATGAATCGAAGTTGACTCATACTGTCGAGTAGGAAGCCGAACAGCGGCGTGAGCTGGCCGCTTGCTAGCGGACCGAGTGCGCCGATAATTGTGTCGGGCGTCTCCGTGACGCCGAGTGTATCGGTGAGAATCGTGGCGACGCGCGGCGGCGCTTCGAACAGCAGTCCCGCAAATAGCGCGCCACCGAGAACGCTGCCGGTGTTCGAGCCGGCTCCACCGATGATGAGTGCGATGAAGATGTAGAAGGTCAGCTCCGGCTTGAACGTGTTCGGGTAGACGGAGCTCTGTCCGATTGCGCCGTACCACATAATCCCGGCGAGCCCCATCAGCGCACAGCCGAGCATAAACGTCTTCAGCTTGAAGCGGCCCGTGTTTTTACCGAGCGACTTAGCAGCGACCTCGTCCTCGCGGATCGACTTGAGTACGCGCCCGTACGGGGAGTTCACCGCCCGCACGAGGAACACATAGACGACGACTAACACGAGGACGATGAGGAGCGTCGAGAAGATGTTCAGCGTCTCCGGTCGCCCGAGCTGGAACGTCTCCATAAACTGGAACGCGGCCGCACCGAGCGCCGTTGGCTCCGAGATGATGGAGGAGGCGTCCTGCAAAAGCAGGCCACGAACCGGTCCTGGTGGAATTGAGCCGAAGCCGCTCGCGCCACCGGTGAACTGACTGAACGTGTTCGACGTGTAGGTGAATCGGATAATCTCGCTCACCGCGACCGTCATAATGGCGAGATAATCAGAACGCAGTCGAAGTGCTGGCAGGCCGGCAACGAGTCCGACGAGTGCGGATGCGAGCATCCCGCCGAGAATACCGACCGGAAGCGGAAGACCGAGTCCCGGCGGGCTCGCGCTCACCGGTGCGGTCAACATAATGCTAGTGTAGACACCGACGGCCATGAAACCAGCAACGCCGATGTTGAACAGTCCCGCATATCCCCAGTGAAGGTTCAACGCCAGCACTGCAAGGCCGTACACTGCGACAAGGAACGTTACGCGCTGGAGACTGGAGACGATACCCGTAACCGGGTAGCCCTGTAATACCGCCAGTGCGAGAAAAACGACGTACAACAGCAGCATCGTCGCTGCGATGTAACCGATATCCGTGACCAGCCGAGAGTCTGTGTTGGTGCTCATGCTGTCTCCACCCCGCCGAACAGGCCAGATGGTCGGAACAATAAGAGCAGTATCATCAGCCCGAACGCGACCGGCCGACCGAACTCACCGGGCACCCAGACGAGTGCGACACGGCTCGTGATGCCGATGAGCAGTCCACCGACGATTGCGCCGTAGACGGAGCCGATGCCGCCGAGGATGACTGCAGCGAAGATGAGCAGCAACAGCAGATATCCGTCGTTGAATCCGAGCGTTCCGCGCGTGAGCACGAGCATATACCCTGATGCACCGGCGAGGCCACTTCCGAGCACCCACGTTGCGGTTATCATCTGCTCGGTCGGAATCCCGGTGATTCGCGCGAGGTCACGATTGTCGGCCATCGCACGCATCGCCTTCCCGATTTTCGTCTGCTGTAACAGCAGATGGATGGCCAACATCACCACGGCCGCGGCGACGAGAATGGTCACCTGGTGTGCACTGATGTTGACGCCGAACAGTTGCGTGCTCGGAATCTCGTTCGCGGCCGTGACGCCGCGACGACCTGTTCCGAACACCAGCGCGGCAAGGTATCGTAGAATGAACGCCACACCGATACTAGCGATGAGCAACGAGATCCCCTCGGCATCTCGCATTGGTTTGTACACTACCCTGTCGAGACCGACGCCCAACACGATAGTTATCCCTATCGCGGCGACGAGCCCGATAAGAACGGCGATGGGCGTACTCGTGACGCTCGCACCGACCTCCGTCGACGGCGCGTCGACGAGGATGAGACTCGCGAGGTCGATAGTTCCGAGTCCGGCGATGACATAGGTCACCGACCACCCGGAGAACGCGCCGATCGTCAGATAATCTCCGTGCGCGAAGTTCGCAAAGTTAAGAATGCTATACGTCAACGAGAGTCCAACCCCCGCGAGGCCGATAATCAGTCCGAGGATGAGCCCCGTCCAGAGATAGGTCGCGAGCTGTGCGAACCCAAGCTCCCCACCGAGCACCCAGAGCTCAACCCGGGCGAGCTGTGCGAGTAGATCGACAAGCAGTACTGCGCCACCTCCGAGCGTGAGCACCACGCCGAGACGAGCGAGAAGCTCTCGGCTGCGCGCCGTAGCCGCGCTAGCTCCCATGTGTGTGAATCACGCTCATTCGTCCGACGTGCATAGTATAAAGGGTTGTCGTTCCCCAGAATCCGTGCACTCCCGAGACCGCTAAAGGAAACACCTTTGACCAGACCGGCGGGAATCTCGGGTATGGTACGGACGCTCGATTCGCTCGACGCAGCCGGCGCGGCTGTCGGGGTTCGAGTGGACATCAACAGTCCGCTCACAGACGCGGCGACGCTCGCCGACGACGCCCGTCTGCAGGCACACATCGAGACACTCACCGAGCTCGCTGAGGCAGACGCTCGGACTGTCGTGCTCGCCCATCAGGGCCGACCGGGGGGCGACGAGTTCGGCACGCTCGAACCGCACGCTGAGCGACTCGACGAACTACTGGCAGCTCCCGTCGAGTACTGCGATGCGACGTTCTCTGCGGACGCTCGCGCCCGCGTGGCCGAACTCGACACTGGTAGTATCCTCGTGTTAGAGAACACGCGCTTCTATAGCGAGGAGTATATGGAGTGGGAGCCGGCTGCTGCTGCCGACACTCATCTCGTGGCGAAGCTCGCGGCCGTGCTCGACGCGTACGTCAACGATGCCTTCGCGACAGCCCACCGCTCACAGCCGTCGCTCGTCGGCTTTCCGAAGCGGTTACCTTCCTACGCTGGCCGCGTGATGGAGACGGAGCTCAACGTGCTCGGCGGGATCGATGATTCACCGGAGCCGCGCATCTATGTGCTCGGTGGCGCGAAAGTTTCCGACTCCATCAACGTGGCACGCTCCGTCCTCGAACGCGGGCTCGCGGACGCGGTCCTCACGGCGGGTATCGTGGGGAACGCGTTCCTGCTTGCAGACGGCGTCACACTCGGGGCTGCCTCGGCGGAAATCGTCAATGAACGTTCTCCGGACGCAGTCAAGCGGGCCGGCGAACTGCTCGACGAGTTCAGTCATCGGCTGTATCTCCCGCGAGATGTGGCGGTCGAACGCGACGGTTCTCGCGTCGAAATCGACACGGAGTCGCTTCCCGCGATGGAGCCCGCGATGGATATCGGCGCACGAACCGTCGCGGCCTACGCCGATCTATTGGAAGACGCCGGGACGGTCATCCTGAATGGTCCTGCTGGCGTCTTCGAGAACAATCTCTTCGAGTTCGGTACCAGGGAGCTGTACAAAGCGGCGATTCGCGCCGAGCACAGTATTGTCGGTGGTGGTGACACCGCTGCCGCACTCCGCGCGCTCGGACTCGATGAGTTCACTCATATCTCGACGGGCGGTGGCGCAGCGCTGCGAATGTTGACCGGTGGGACGCTCCCGGCTGTCGAAGTGCTCGACGACTGATGGAGCTCACGACACCGACGGCTGGAGAACTCGACACGCTCGTCGAACTGTGGCTCGCGCTCGCCAGCGACCAGCGCGCCTACGGCTCGCATCTCTGCGTGAGTGAGAACGAAGCGCAGATTCGCGAATCGCTCTCACAGCGACTCGTCGTCGGTGGCGTGCGTCTCGCCCGCGTTGACGGTGAACCCGTCGGCTTCGCGACGTTCTACCCCGAACAGGGTAACTTCGAGCAAGACGATACTCGCGGTATCATTGAGAATCTGTTTGTTATCGAATCGCGCCGTCAAGACGGCATTGGGACTGCACTACTTGAGGCCACGATCGACGCGCTTCGCGAGGGCGGTGCGGATCGAATTGCCCTCGACGTGCTGGCGGCCAATGATGAGGCACGTGCGTTCTACCGCGACCACGGCTTCGAGGCTCACCGACTGGAACTGGAGCGGCAGCCGTAACGCGAAACCGATACAAGGGTTGACCACAGAGAGCCAACTGTGCCAAGGGAGCGTGGGTGGTGCACGCACCCGATTTGTAATCGGGAGTTCGAGGGTTCAAATCCCTCCCTTGGCTTCTGACGGCGACAGTTCGCTCCGGATGTGACACGACGGCGACGCATAGATACTTTCTTGTCTGCCACCGGTCCAACGTACGGATATGAGTCAAACCGTCGTCCTCGCGTTCATCGCAATCGTCTTTATCCTGTTCATACTCTTTGGTATCGCGTGCGTTCACTACCTCACGGATATCCTCTCGGAGGTTGACAACGAGGGTGGACACGGCGGCGCGAACCACTGACCCCGGGGCAACTAATTACTCCCGTGAGTCGTGCCACGCGTGAAGACACTCGTCGTCACAAAACTCTACGCGCTGCACGTCTCCGTCTGTAACCCATGTCTGTACGCGGCGGTCGGGTGCGTTGGCGAGTGACTCTCCACACCACTCACAGACAGGTGCTTCGTCTGGCGAGATATCCTCGCCGTGATCGGAGGTCGGATCCTTCATTGTCGATATCTACTGCCACGCACACTTAGCCGTACCCACGGCGGCGATTCCTACGGGCGTTGGTAGCTCGGATCGAACATACGTGCGGAGGTCGGTGTCGGATCGCCTTCGGTGAGATTGTACTCCGAGAAATCGGTCACACCCGCCTCGCGGAGCACCTCCTCATCGTAGAAGCTGTTACCCGTACACGTCGCTGGATCGCGAGAGAGTATCTCGAGCAGCGCATCGGACATAATCTCCGGTGTCCGCCAGTCGTCCTCGGTCCCCATCTCGAAGTAGCGAGTCGCGCGCGTATCGATCGCCGTCACCGGCCAGATGGTGTTGCACGCGACAGTGTCGTCGGCTAGCTCGTCGGCTAGCGATAGCGTCAGGAACGACATACCGAGCTTCGACCACGCATAGGGACCAGAGCCCGGTGCGCGGTCGACGGTGACCGGCGGTGCGTTCGCGAACAGCCACGACGACTCCTGCTCGCGCAGGTGGTCAGCGAACGCGCGCGAGACGAGCTGTGTCCCGCGAACGTTCACGTCGGTTAGCAGGTCGAACCGGTTTGCCGGCAGGTCGACCGTCGAGACAGCTTGGATGGCGCTGGCGTTGTTGATGACGATATCAACTTGGCCGAACTCGTCGATGGCCTGCTCGACGGCCTGCTCGACGCTCTCCTCGTTGCGGACGTTCAGCTTGATTGCCAGCGCATTCGGGCCAATCTCCCGCACTTCGCGGGCGGTCTGCTCGATCGTCCCTTCGAGCCGCTGGTCGTCGGTGTCGTCGGTCGTCTTCCCGGTCGAGACGATGTTGCAGCCACACTCCGCGAGCGCGAGCGCGAACTGCTTGCCGATACCGCGGGTCGTTCCAGTAATAAACGCCGTCTGTCCACTCAGGTCGGGTTGCGTTAGTGACACACCGGCACAACGACCTCCCGCACAATAGGTTTCCCTACCGATCGCGGAGCACCGCTTCCCCTGGTGTCGTCGTCGTTCCCGCCGAGAGGACGACACCCGCGTTCAGCGACGTATTGATCGCGATTTTCGTGTCTGGACCGGCGACAACGCCGAACTTCCGCCGTCCCGTGGAAACGCGCTCGCCTTTGACAGTCATCTCTACAGGCCTTCCGTCGTGGCGGAGATTCGCCACCTGCGTGCCAGCTCCGAAGTTGACTCGTTCGCCGAGGACGCTATCGCCGACGTACGAGAGATGCGGGACGTTCGTCTCCTGCATAATGACGCTGTTCTTCAGTTCAACGCTGTTGCCGACGCGTGCGTTTCGACCGATATACGTTGCTCCTCGGACGTAGGCATTCGGGCCGACCTCGGCCCCCTCGCGGATCAACGCTGGTCCCTCGACGACGACGCCGGCATCGACGGTCGCGCCAGATTCGACAACAACGGAGCCGCGTAGCTCTGCCCGCTCGTGGACCACACCGTCGATTCGCGGGTCTAGCTCCGTGAGCTTCCACTCATTGGCTTCGAGTAGCTCCCACGGGCGGCCGACGCCGAGCCATCGGCTCACTGGGACAGCCGTTACCTCGAGACTGTCAATAACCCGTGCGAGTACGTCAGTGATCTCATACTCGCCTCGGTCGGAGCGTTCGACCTCCGTAAGCCAGTCGGCGGCCTGAGCCGGAAAGTGGTACGCGCCGACGTTGACGCGATTGCTGGGCGGGTCAGTCGGCTTCTCGACGATATCGGTCACGCGTCCGTCGTCAATAGAGAAGACGCCGTACGGGCGTGGGTCGTCTACAGTGTAGGCCCCAACGGCGGGACACAGCTCGAACAGTGTTTTGAGTGCATCCTCGTCATAGAGATCGTCGCCGTTCAGCACGACGAAATCGTCGTCGAGATACTCGCTCGCGGTCGCTGCTGCGTGAGCCGTCCCCAACTGCTCCTCCTGTGTCGCGTACGTGACTGGTGTTCCACGGTACGTCTCGCCGAAGTGGTCGCGGACGCGATCAGCCTCGTAACCGACGACGAAGATTAGTCTGTCCGCACCGGCTCTGACTGCGGCGTCAGCTGTGTGCGCGACGAGCGGCCGGTTCGCGACCGGTAACATCGGCTTGGGTACGGATTCGGTGAGCGGGCGCATCCGAGTGCCTTCGCCAGCGGCGAGAATGACAGCGTGCATACCCGTAGCTGACTGGCCACGTCGTTAGGTGTACTGCTTGGCGAACAGGCGACTCGCTTTCCGACCACGGTGTGTCGCACTCTCGCCTCGTCCCGTGGTCGGCAACTCTCAGCGCACACACTCGGTGGCCGCGTCTTCGGATATAAACGTCTGCTGGCGAGACGCGTTGCGTCTCGCGGTGCAGGTTTCTGCTGTGAGCGGATTGCCGGCGAAGCCGGCAATCTATGTCGTGGCGGCGTGGCCGCCACGCGGTGCGCGGAGCGCACCTGAATACCAAAAAAGTGCGTTAGTAGGAGCGAATCTTCGGCTCGTACGTCTTCTCCTCGCCTTCGAGTAGCACGTCGGTGTAGTAGAGATCCGGCTCACCGTCGTTCCACGCGATCATCGTGTGTTTGAGCCAGTTTTCGTCGTCTCGCGCCTGGTGCTCCGCGCGCCAGTGTGCGCCACGGAACTCGTCTCGCGCAAGTGCCCCGAGTGCGATTGTCTCTGCCACGTCGATGAGGTTGCGCGTCTCGATAGTGTGGAGTAAGTCCGTGTTGAACGTGCGCGATGGGTCGTCGACGGCGACGTTCTGATAGCGTTCGCGACACTCTCGAATCGTCTCCAGCGCGTCTTGGATGCCCTCTTTCTCGCGGAACACGTTGACGTTCTGCGTCATCGCGTCCTGCAGGTCGGAGCGAATCTCCGCGTGGTTGATACCGTCGCGCTCCATCATCTCCTCGACGCGGGCGCGCTCGCCCTCAAGCGTGCGTTCGACTGTCGCGGTCGGATCAGTGGTCATCGCCCCACCGTCGGCGACGGCGTCCGGATCAGGCTGGTCGATTGCGCCCGGCGATACCGTCGTGTCGAGTCCGGTCTCGTCTTCCGTGCGTGCGCTCGGTCCGGTCGGGATGCGAGCTTCGCCGAGATCGCGCCCGGCAGCGTGGTAGCCGGCACGGGCACCGAAGACGATGAGCTCCGGCAGCGCATTGCCGCCGAGTCGGTTTGAGCCGTGAACGGAGACACAGGCACACTCACCAGCTGCGTACAGGCCGTCGATACAGGTGTGGCCGTTCTCGTTCGTCTCGATACCGCCCATATGGTAGTGCTGTCCGGGCTTGACTGGCATCGGCTCGTCCAGCCCGTCGACGCCCTCGAAGTCCTCTGCCAGGTGCAGAATGTTCTCGAGACGGTCGACAACACGCTCCTCACCGAGGTGACGCATGTCGAGGTAGACGTACTCGTCTTCGATGCCGCGTCCCTCGTTCACCTCGGTCAGCTCTGCCCGCGAGACAACATCACGCGAGGCGAGTTCGCCGTCGTTGTTGGCGTAGCCGTGTTCGAACATAAACCGCTCTCCGTCGCCGTTGTAGAGGATTCCCCCTTCGCCGCGGACACCCTCAGAGATAAGCACGCCCGTGCTCGGGAGCGTAGTTGGGTGGAACTGAACGAATTCGGGGTCCTCGACCGGAATGCCCGCGCGGTAGGCCATCGCGAGGCCATCGCCAGTGTTCGCGACCGCATTCGTCGTGTGATCGAAGGTCTGTCCGTCGCCGCCGGTGGCGAGGATGACGCCGCCAGACGCCTCAAAGCCGACGAGGTCGCCGCTCTTGATGTCGTAGGCGATACAGCCGTGACACTCCCGCTCCTCCGGGTCAGGATGGTCGGTGACGGCGAGCTCGGTGACGTAGAACTCGTCGTACACTGTGATTCCCCGCTTAACGGCCTGCTCGTACATCGTGTGGAGCAGGTGGTGGCCGGTCTCTGCGCCCGCGTACGTCGTGCGTGGGAACGAGAGTCCGCCGAACGGTCGCTGTGAGACGCGCCCGTCGTCCTCACGCGAGAACGGCATCCCCCAGTGTTCGAGTTGGATGGTCTCTTCGGGACTCATCTCACAAAGCGTCTCGATAGCCGGGGCGTCGCCGAGATAGTCCGACCCCTTCATCGTGTCGTACGCGTGGTCCTTCGTGTCGTCGCCGTCGCGAAGCGCCGCGTTGATTCCACCTTCCGCCGCACCGGTGTGCGACCGAACAGGGTGGAGCTTCGTCACGATGGCGACATCCGCGCCTTCTTCGTGGGCAGCGATGGCAGCACGGAGACCTGCTCCGCCGCCACCGACCACGATTACGTCGTGTTCGTGCATTGGTCTGTGGTTATTGTTGGTTGGTGTTGGATACGTTTAGAAGTAACGTGGCTACCAGAATTTCAGATTCTTCTTGACGGCCTCACGCTTCAGCTCCTGGATATGCTCGGTCAGGGGAATATCCTTCGGGCACACCTCGGTGCAGGAGAACTGGGTCTGACACCGCCAGACGCCGTGCTCCTGCTCGATGATGTTGAGTCGGTGCTCGGTGAGGTCCTCACCCTCGCGGTCGTCCATCGCGAACCGGTAGGCTTTGTTGATCGCTGCCGGGCCGAGATAGTCGTTGTTCCCCGCCGCGATGTTACACGAGGACATACACGCGCCACACCAGATACAGCGCGTGGACATCTTCACCTTCTCGCGGTTCTCACGCGACTGGTACTGCTCTTCGAGGCCGTCAGGTGTGTCCTCCCCCTGGAAGTACGGCTCGACGGACTCCATCTGATCGTAAAAATGCTCCATATCGACGACGAGGTCTTTGACGACCTCGGCGTGCGGGAGCGGCTCGATACGGATCTGCTTCGGGATGCCGCTGTCGGCGAGATCGGCCACCTGCGTCTTGCAGCCGAGTCGCTGTTTCCCGTTGACGAACAGCGCGTCCGAGCCACACACTGCCTGTCGACAGGAGTGGCGGAACGTGAGTGAGGAGTCGTACTGGTCGCGCGCCCACATGAGCGCGTCGAGTACTGTCATTCCCTTCGAGAAGGGAACGGTGAAGCTGTCGAACCGGGGTTCTTCCTTCTCGGGAACGTCGGGGTCAAAGCGGAACACCTTCAGCTTGACCGTGCGGTCTGCCTCCTCGACGAGCTCGCGGGTGTGCCGTTGCGCCTCCTCATTCGCCGCGTCGATCTCTTGGCTGTTCATCTCGGTGTACGGCTCACCGGCAGCGCGCGCGGCCCCGGCGGCCTGCGTCTGCGTCTCTGTGCTGTCGTCGTCCGTCTTGGTGATTCCTGTGCTCATGAGATACTCCCCCCTGCCATAACGAACGCCAGTCGGAGAATCTGTGCGGAAAGCAGCAGCCCGGCGACGATGAGACCGTACTTCACGGCCTGCTTGCCGACGCCGTCGAGTCCCTGATTGACGAGCCCGTTGTAGACGCCATTGACGCCGTGGAACGTCGCCGTTATTCCGAATCCTACCATCGCGACGAAGTAGCCGGGCTGGCTCATCCGGGCGCTCGTGCCGGCGAAGGTCACGTCTGCCGCGTGGTTCACGAAGTGCAGCTGCATAAAGTGGAACGCCAACACGATGACGAGAAACGCCGCCGTGAGACGCTGCAGCAGCCAGCGCGTGCCTTTCGGTTCAAACGAAGAGTAGCGTTCACTCATGCCAGTTTCCCCATCAGGAACGTCGGTATACTCGCGACTACGATGACGCCCGTGACGACGAGCGATGCGTAGAAGGTGCGGTCTTGCGACTCCAGTCCGAGTCCAAGGTCGACGAACAGCAGGCGGATGCCGTTGAGAATGTGGAACACGGCGACCGCCAGCAGTCCGACTTCGAGGAACCGGACGAGAAGCAGTCCTTCGAGGCCCTGAATCGTGCTATTGTACGCGGTCGAACCCTGCATCGCCGTCGAGAGGACAGCGATGTGGGTGAACAGGTACCCGACTAGGACCCAGCCGGTGAACTTGTGGAAGATCCACGCCCACATTCCGGCGGAGAACTCCGTCCACCGACCGAAGTCCTCGATGAGGCCTCGGTCGTACGATTGACTCATACGTCTGTGTGTCAGGACTGCCTCGACATAGTAGTTGTCTTCTCGGCGACCTACGCGTGTCGTTCTACAGGGATGTCTCCATCGTCGATCGGTACATCGACACCGCGCGTCGCGTCTGCTCGTCCAACTCCACAAGATGACATACCGGATTGCCGGGATAGACGAGGGGATTCTCAAGCACGCCGACGAGCAATCCGGTGAAGGGCGCGGTTATGACGCCGGACTCACGCTTGAACGGGTTCGTGATAGTGCAGACGCGCTCGCCGGTCTCAACCAGCGCACCGCGCTTGTGGTGCATCTCGACCAATCCCCCTTTATCGGCACGGAGCCACGTCTTCTCGTCGTGTTCGCCGATGATGGTCCGCCAGCCCGGCCACGCGACGACACTATCGGTACGCGCGCCGAACTCGTTCAGCACCGATAGCGTCCCCGTGAGCCCCTCGTCGATGAGCGACCGCTGGAATCGGTGTGCTTTGCCCATCTCGACGGTTATGGTCGGTACGCCTGCTTCGGTCGCCTCGCGACGAAGCGTCCCCGATGGTCCGGTCGAGTCGATGATAATGTGTGAAGCGAACGCCTTCGCGATGCGGGCGACGGTGTCGTCGGTCATCTCCGCACGTACGTGGACTGCGTTCGTCCGCCCGCGCGTGGACGTATGGAAGTCGATACCGATGTCACACGGCGCGATGAAGTTCCGGAAGATGCGGTCAGCGATGCGTTTCGCACTCGTCGACTCTGCGTTCCCCGGAAACGAGCGGTTCAGGTCGCGGTCGTAGATTGGGAGATACCGCTGTTGGGCGATGAACCCCGGCACATTCAACACGGGGAGACAGACCAGCGTCCCCGCGAGCCTCTCGTGATCCCAGTCTTGAGCGACCTCGCGCACCACTGCGATGCCGTTGAGTTCGTCACCGTGAGCCGCCGCCGAGAGAAACACCGTCGGGCCGTCCCGCTCGCCGTTGACGATCGTGACGGGAATTCGGACGGGGTCGCCGAGATACGTCTCCGAGACGGAGTAGCGGAGATTCTGCGTCTCGCCGGGCGCGACGCTCCCGCCGTCGTAGGTGAACGAACCGGTCATACGATAGCTTGCCGTGCGCGTACAAAAAGCTGCGTCGGACGCTATCCGGCAGTGTTTTCAGAACTCGTCTCTCCCCTCAGATATGAACGACGACATCTCAGTGGGTGTGTTGAGTCTCCACAACTCGAAGGAGACGAAGGCGATTCTGAATGCGGTCGAACGGCTCGGTTACGAGGCAGCCTGGCTCCGTGGCGACACGCTCTCGGTTGATATCGCCGACGGTGAAGTGACGCTGGCTCCGGACGTTGATATCATCATCAACCGACTCCTTCTCTCGAAGGAGGAACAGCCCGCGGAGGCGCTCGGGCTCGCGACGATGCTTGACCGGATGCGTCCGATGCTCAACCATCCGACAGAGACTATGACCGCGATGCACAAGTTCGCTGCGGGCACGGCGCTCGCCGAGGCCGGACTCCCTGTTCCGGATGCCTTCATGGCACTGTCGGCCGACCTGCTCAACGCCGACCGCGAGAAGTTCGGTCCGGAGGTCGTCTACAAGACGGCTATCGGCACCCACGGCGGCGGTACGTGGAAGATCGACGCCGGCGATCCGGTGAATCCGATGGTCGGCGCGCGCCAGGCATTTCTCCAACGGTTCATCGATCACGACGAGCAGCGTCACTCCGATCTGCGTATCTACGTCGTCGGCGAACAGGTCGTCGGCGCGATGAACCGCTACGCGCCCGAGGGCGACTGGCGGACGAACGTCGCGCTCGGCGGCGACGTGACCGACGCGACTGACGGACTCGATGAGGAGGTGCGACAGCTCGCGAAGCGCGCAACCGACGTGGTTGGACTCGACTGTGCCGGCGTCGATATCGTCGAGGGGATGGACGGCTACCATATCCTCGAAGTGAACCCAACTGCCGGATTCAAGGGGCTGTTCGAGGCGAGCGGGCGCTCTCCAGCACCGTTTATCGCCCGGCTCGCAATCGAACGCGCCGGTGGTGACGTGAATCAAGAGAAGGTGTACGAGCTCGCAGCGACCCTCGACGACTCCAAACCAGAGTGTATGCCGCGCAAACAGCCCGCTCCGCCCGGTGAACAGTCGTCGATTGGCTACATTGAGGAGGTGGTCGCGATGGGGACACGGGGACAGGACACTGTCTTCGCCAAGTCCGACACCGGGGCGACCCGGACGAGCATCGATTCGAAGCTCGCCGCCGATATCGGTACGGGACCAATCAAGGATATCGTCACCGTGAAATCTGGCTCGATGAAGAGCGGCAAATCACGTCCTGTCGTTGACCTCGTTATCGGTATTGGTGGGCGACAACACACTGTGACGGCGAGCATCGAAGACCGCAGCCATATGGAGTATCCACTCCTGCTTGGGCGCGATATCCTCCAACACTACCGAGTCGACGTGCGTCGCCGCGCCGACGCCGACGAGGAGCCGTCTTCGAGTATGCATCTGGAGGAGTAATTCGTGACCGACGGCCCCTACGATGTACTCGGACGCGACGCCGAGCTTGCTCCTATCATCGAGCGCCACGGTAAACTCGATCTGACCCCGGCCGAGGACCCGTTCGCTCGACTCGTCGTCTCCGTCTGCAATCAACAGCTCTCGACCGACTCCGCGGCGGCAATCGAGGAGCGCCTGTTCGACCAGTTCGAGGTGACACCGTCCGCGATACTCGCTGCTGACTCGGACGCGCTGCGTGACGTGGGACTCTCCGGACAGAAGGTGGAGTACGTGAAGCATATCGCTCGCGCATTCGCCGACGGCGACCTCTCGGTAGGCCGTCTTCGGGAGATGGACGACGGTGCAGTGCGTGCGTCTCTCACCGAAATCCGCGGTGTTGGTCCGTGGACCGCGGACATGTTCCTCATCTTCGTACTCGCACGCGAGGACGTGTTTCCGGTTGGTGACCTCGGAATTCGGAAAGGAATGGCCGCGCTGTACGGCTACGACACCGACGACCGCGCAGATATGCGCGCCCACGCCGAGCGCTGGCAGCCCTACCGGTCGTACGCGAGCCGATATCTCTGGCGCGCAGTCGATTAAGCTCTGCGCGCCGGATTCCCGACGACAGTTGCGCCTGGCGGCACGTCCTCGACGACTACTGCGCCGGCCCCGACTGTCGCATCCTCGCCGACGGTGATGTCGCCGACGAGCGTGGCGTTCGCGCCGAGCGTCACCCCATCCTCGACGGTCGGATGACGCTTCACGCGCTTGCTGGAGCGCCCGCCGAGGGTGACGCCGTGGTACATGTTCACATTATCGCCGACTTCTGCCGTTTCGCCGATTACGACGCCCATCCCGTGGTCGATGAAGACGCGCGCGCCGAGGGTCGCACCGGGATGTATCTCGATGCCCGTAACCCCACGCCCGAGCTGTGACAGCAGTCGGGCGGTGAATCGCCACCCGCGCGTCCACAGCGGGTGGACGAGGAAGACGTGGAGCCAGACGGCGTACAGCCCTGGATACAGCAGCGCCTCGGCGACCGAGGTCGCTGCCGGGTCGGTCGCGAGTGCGGTCCGGATGTCGTCGCGGAATCTGTCGAACATGGAAACAGGCGAATAGTGTCCGTCGTCACCTCGGTCGGATCCGACGGACACGTGGATATCGTCGTTTCGCCCGCCCGCGAAGAAAACGCTACCGTTGTTCTCCGATACAGTTGTCCGAGAACTGCGAGCCGGCCACGTCGGCGGGAACAGCAGGTTCTCCCGCCAGAGGAACCAACAGTAGCCGGCGAGTGCGGCCGTCGTGAGTCCGGTAGCAGAACTGCTCTCCACGCGTCCAGTCCCCGCGTCAGAGCCCGTCGACCGCGTGGCCGACGCTCGCCCTACTGCTGTTGGCTCGGCAGCCGGGGCGCGAGGACCGACACGAGCGCGTCCAGGTCGCGAGTCTGGTACCACGCTGTCCCGGGTCCGGTGAACTCGAATACGACACCTTCGCCGCTCAGAAGTGTCGACTTCAGCCCGCCGACGCGCTCGACCGAGTACTCGATTTCGTCGTCCCACGCGACGAGATGCTCGTTGTCGAGCACGTATGACTCGCCGGCAGCCAACTCCAATTTCTCCAGCCCGCCGTAGGAATCGATAAACGCCGTCCCTGTCCCCTTCAGTGCGAGCGGGGTGAGACTCGCCTCGCCGAGCATCGATTTGAGTCCCCCGAGCTCGGCGTCGATATCGATCTCTCCCGTGGCTGCGAGGAAGGCACCGTCGACGGTGTACAGTGTCTGGTCGTGAAGCTCGTGTGCCATCACGTCACCGGGCGATGGCGGAGCGAACGTCACCGTCCCGGATTCACCCTCAGCGGTGAACTCGTTCGCGAACGCCGACTCGCCGCCCAACAGTGACTTCGCCGAGCTGAGCAGGCCACTGCGGCTCGTTCCCGTCTCCATCGTAACCGACGTGGAGTGGCCGACCATCGCGCCCGGTTCGGCGACGATCGATTCGCCCGCATCGAGCGTGACTATCAGCTGCGTGAACGACGGCTGGTGTGTAAACTCATATTCCATAGTGAACGTCGCTATGTCAATCGTCGCTCACCTACTTAGCGTATGCGGCGAGCTACGTCCGCCGTCGAGTGAATCATAAACGCTCGACCACCCGCGATGCGTTCCTGGTGCGGCGGACAGAAACGTTGAAACGCTCCGCGAGGGAGTATGAGATATGGAGTTTGAGGATATCGAAACGATCACCGTACTCGGCGCTGGGAGCATGGGACACGGCATCGCGGAAGTGGCTGCCCTCGCCGGCTACGAGGTGCGGCTGCGTGACATCAAGACCGAGTTCGTCGAGAACGGCTACGAACAGCTGGTCTGGTCGCTGGAGAAGCTGGCTGAAAAAGAGCAGATTAGCGAGGACGAGGCTGACGCGGCCGCAGACCGCGTCACCCCGCTCGTCGATGTGGAGGAGGCCATCGACGGGACGGATGTGGTCATCGAGGCCGTCCCCGAGAAGATGGAGATCAAGAAGGACGTGTACAGCGAGGTGGAACAGTACGCACCCGATGAGGCCATCTTCGCCACGAACACCTCCTCGCTGTCGATCACGGAACTGTCGGAGGTGACCGACCGTCCCGAGCAGTTCTGCGGGATGCACTTCTTCAATCCGCCCGTCCGGATGCAGCTCGTCGAGGTCATCACCGGCTCGCATACGGCCGAATCAACCCTCACGGCAGTCGAGAAGCTGGCGGAGTCGTTCGGCAAGACGCCGATTCGCGTCCACAAGGACTCGCCCGGATTCATCGTCAACCGCATCCTCGTTCCGCTGATGAACGAGGCCTGCTGGATGGTCTCCGAGGACGAGGCCACCGTCGCCGAAATCGACTCGACCACGAAGTTCGATATGGGGCTGCCGATGGGTGCCTTCGAACTTGGCGACCAGGTGGGAAACGACGTGACCTACCACGTGCTCCAGTATCTCCACGAGGTGCTCGGTGACGCCTACGAGCCGGCACCGTTCCTGGAGGAGACTGTCGACGCAGAGCAGTACGGCAAGAAGTCTGGGAAGGGGTTCTACGACTACGAAAACGGCGGCGTGGATATCCCGACCGACGCGGGCAGCGAGGACATCAAGGTCCGACTCGCCGCAGTTATGGCGAACGAGGTCGGTCATCTCGTTGAGGACGACGTATCGAACCCAAGCGATATCGACGAGGCGGTTATGCTTGGTGCCGGCTTCCCAGAGGGTCCGGCGAAAATGGCCGACAACATCGGGATCGATCGACTGATCGAGACGCTCGAGACGCTCAGTGAGGAGAACGGCCACTCCCGGTTCGACGTGAGCGAGGCGCTGCGCGAGGCCGGTGAGAACGGCGGCTTCTACGGCGAACACCGACAGCGAGGAGGATCGAAGCTACGCCAACATCGACCTCTCGTATCCCGGCGAGATGGTCGGTCACATCGAGCTGTCGCGCGAGGCGCGGATGAACACCATCAACCCCGAGATGCTGAGCGAACTTCGTGACGCGCTCGAGGAGTTCGAGAACGACGACGAGGTGCGCGCTGTGCTCGTCACCGGAAAGGGCGACCGCGCCTTTTCCGCCGGCGCAGACGTGTCCTCGATGGCCTCCTCGGCCAACCCGCTCGACGGTATCGAGCTGTCGCGCAACGGCCAGTCGACGTTCGGCGCGTTCGAGGAGTCGCCGCTTCCCATTGTCGCCGCAATCGACGGCTTCGCGCTGGGCGGTGGCTTCGAGCTGGCGATGTGCTGTGACTACCGGCTCGCGTCCGAGCGATCCGAACTCGGTCTGCCGGAGCACAGTCTCGGGCTGCTCCCCGGCTGGGGCGGCACCCAGCGGCTCCAGCGGCTCGTCGGGATGTCCCGTGCGAAGGAGATCATCTTCACCGCGGAGCGGTTCGACGCCGACACGATGTACGAGTACAACGTGGTGAACGAGGTCGTGGAAAACGACGAGTTCGAGGCTCGCGCGCACGAACTCGCCGCCGAGATGGCGGGCGGGCCACCCGTCTCCCGCGCGCTGACGAAGCAGGCGATGTTGAAGGGTGCTGAGGACCTCGACGCCGGACTCGAACTCGAAGCGCAGTCGTTCGGCCACCTGTTCGGTACGGACGACCTGATGGAGGGTATCACCGCCTTCATGGGTGACTCCGAGCCTGAGTTCGAAGGGAAGTAACCGCCTCCGGAACCGTTTTCTCGCTCGCTCGTGGTATCCGAGCTATGGATTTAGCCATCGAGGATAACGCAGCACTCGTCACCGCATCCTCCAGTGGGCTCGGTAAGGCCTCGGCAAAAGCGCTCGCCCGCGAGGGAGTCAACGTCGCTATCAACGGTCGCGACGAAGCCCGGCTCGCCGATGCGAAGGCAGAAGTCGAGGCAGTTGCGACCGGCGATGTCATCGCTATCTCGGGTGACCTGACCGACGCCGACGACGCCGAGCGACTTGTCGACGAGACGGTCGACGCCTTCGGCGGGCTCGATCACCTCGTCACCTCGGCCGGCGGCCCGCCATCTGGCGCATTTATGAATACCGACGACGAGGACTGGCAGGAAGCCTACGACCTGCTCGTAATGAGCGTCGTTCGACTCGCCCGCGCCGCGAAGCCGCACCTCGAAGCCGGCGACGGCGGCACCATCGTCACCATCACCTCCCGGAGCGTGAAGGAGGCACTCGATAGTCTCGTTCTCTCGAACTCCGTCCGGATGGGCGTTATCGGGCTGGAGAAGACGCTCTCGAAGGAGTTCGCGCCGGCGGTCCGCGCCAACGCCGTGCTTCCGGGCCCCCACGAAACGGCGCGCATCACGGATCTCGTGGACGCGGCCGTCGAGCGCGGCGACTACGATAGCTACGAGGATGGGCTCGACGACTGGGCCGGAAACCCCCTCGAACGCATCGGTGACCCGATCGAGCTCGGCGACACCGTCGCGTTCCTCTCCTCGCCGCTATCGGGATTCATCAACGGGACGGCCATCCCCATTGACGGCGGCGCGACGGGCGCGAACCTATGAAGCCAGTCTCGTTCGACGACGCCGAGACGTACGAGCCCGAGGACGGGTGGCGGCGCGTCTCGATGGCCGGTAGCGACCAGTTCAGCTTCGAGTGGTTCGAGAAGCCGCCGGGCCACTCCTCGCCGATGCACGACCACGAGAACGAGCAGGTCTGTCTCTGTCTCTCGGGAGAACTCACGGTCACGACCGAAGCGGAGTCGGTCACGCTGTCGAAACACGACTCGGTCCTGCTGGAGGCGAACGAGTCCCACCGCGTTGAGAACACGGGCGACGCGCTTGCGGTCGGACTCGACGTGTTCGCGCCCGGACGCGACTTCGACTTCTGGACCGACCGCGAGGAGTGAGATGGGATGAGATGAGGTATCTCGCACGCGGCTGTGTCGACTGCCGTGCCTGCGCCCGCCCGTAGTCTCGGTCACGTCTGCGTGAGAAGGAAGCATTTATTCATACCTCCCCACTACGCCAAAACGCGCACCATTGGTGTAGTCCGGCCAATCATCTTGCCCTTTCGAGGCGAGGACTAGGGTTCAAATCCCTAATGGTGCACATATCCTTTACCTGCTGAGCACGTGCTATCACTGCTCTCGCGAGGGTTAAGCCCTCAGCCGTCCTTCATAGTAGTTGGTGAAAGAAAATATGAGTACCCGACGTAGTTCGTTCGATATGTTCAGTGAGATGGAGGAGCTGATGGACCGGATGCGCCACTCGATGGCGGAAAGCGTCGGTGACGTGCGGTCGTGGCGGCCACAGCGGTCGATTGCCGACCGGCACGGGCTGTTGACCCTCGAATCCGACGGTGATGATTACCGAATCGTGGCTGACCTTCCCGGCTTCGAGACCGAAGATATCGATCTCCGGTTCGAGGACGGCCAGCTGATGCTCACCGCGAGCAACGAGGTCGAGACAAACGATGAACACGGCGCACACAGCCGCTCGCGCTATGTGACCGAATCGCTCCACGTTCCCGGCACCATCGACGCCGATGGGATTCGAGCTAGCTACCAGAACGGCGTCCTCGACATCCACCTCCCCGTCGAAGAAGCCGCAGACAGCTACCGAATCGGAATCAACTGATTCGTCCCGACTAATCCCATTTTTCGACGAGAGGGCGTAGATTGAAGCCCTAGCCCGCATACAGGTCTGTAAGCAATGATTAAAACAGATACTGAGTGGTTCCGTGCTGAGTCTTCGTACTCGGATCCGAGCATCGGCGAGACGACTATTCCTCGAATGTTCTTCGACAGCGTCGATCGGAACGGCCCCCGCGACGCGCAGTGGTACAAGGGCGGCGTCTACGACCGTTCGCTCACGCCGGACGTACTCCCACCGGCCACAGCCGGTGAGTTCGCTGCCGTCACCTATGACGAGCTGGCAGATATCGTTCGGTCGCTCGGGGCCGGCTTCCGCGAGCTGGGCGTCGAACACAACGACCGCGTGGGTATCTACGCCAACACGCGGATGGAGTGGGCGCAGTCCGACCTCGCGCTCCTGTCCGCGGGCGCGACCGTCACCACCGTCTATACGGAGTCGTCTGCCGAACAGACCCAGTATCTGCTCGACGATCCGAACGCGACCGGCGTCGTCTGTGGGGACGCCGAGCTGCTCGATACCATCCTCGAAATCGAGGACGACCTCGAGTTAGAGTTCATCGTCGTCATCGACGAGTTCGACGGTCACGAGGACCGTGACGATATTCTCTCGCTGGAGGACGTGTACGAACGTGGCAGTGAGGCGTACGACGAGGAGACGTTCGAAGGGTGGATCGACGAGCAGTCGATGGACGATCTCGCGTCGCTCATCTACACCTCCGGGACGACGGGGAAACCGAAGGGCGTCCAGCTCACTCATCGGAACTTCCGCTCGAACGTGAATCAGGTGCGCCGGCGCTTTGCCGCCCGTCCCGATCGCGACGACGACGTACCGACGCTCGGCACCGATACGCGCGCACTCTCGTTTCTCCCGCTGGCGCACGTCTACGAGCGTACTTCGGGTCACTTCGTTATGTTCGCCTCCGGTGCGACGGTGGCGTATGCCGAATCAACCGATACGATCGCTGAGGACCTCGGTACCGTAAAACCGACCTCCGCGACCTCGGTTCCGCGAATCTACGAGCGCGTGTTCGCGACGATGCGCGAGCAAGCCAGCGGCTCGAACGTGAGCGAGTCAATCTTCGAGTGGTCGATCGGTGTCGCCCGCGACTATGCTCGCGCCGAGAATCCGAGCGTCGGTCTGCGAGCGAAACACGCACTGGCCGACCGGCTCGTCTACTCCTCGGTCAAGGAGACGATGGGCGGTAACATCGAGATGTTCATCTCCGGTGGTGGCTCGCTCTCACAGCGGCTCGCAGAGCTGTTCGAAGGGATGGGACTACCCATCCACGAGGGGTACGGACTGACGGAGACTTCCCCTGTCGTATCGACGAATCCACCGGACGACCTCCGCTCGGGAACGCTCGGCCCGCCGGTGACGGAGATGGAGGCGAAGCTCGACCCGTCGGTCGTCTCGAACGACCAGAAGGCCAACGCCGAGGGAGAGATTGGCGAGCTCCTACTGCGCGGGCCGAACGTGACCGACGGCTACTGGAATCGCCCGGACGCGACAGAGAGCGCCTTCACCGACCCCGAGGAGGGGGAGGGTGACGAACCGTGGTTCCGGTCGGGAGATATCATCGAAGCCGCAGACGACGGCTATCTGGTCTACCACGACCGGCTCAAACAGCTCATCGTCCTCGATACCGGGAAGAACGTCGCACCCGGTCCCATCGAGGACGAGTTCGCTACCAGCGAGCGAATCTCGCAGGCGATGGTCGTCGGCGACAACGAGAAGTTCGTCGCCGCGCTGTTCGTCCCCGATATGGAGTCGCTCAAGCGGTGGGCGGAGAAGAACGACATCGACCTGCCCGACGACGAAGAGGCCATCGCCAACGACGAGCGCGTCCACGAGTGGGTGCAGGAGGATGTCGACGAGGTGAACGACGCGCTCTCGAAACACGAGCAGATCAAGGAGTTCCGGGTGGTCGGCGTCGAGTGGACGCCGGATAACGATCTGCTCACACCGTCGATGAAGCTCAAGCGTCGGAACGTGATGGAGAAGTACGACTACAAGATCGAGGAGATGTACGGTCGCGGCGATACCTCATAAGAACGCCTCCGGATTTTTTACTGCGGGGGCCGTTCGTCCGGATGATGACCCCTGATGAGATGGAACTAACCGACGCGGAGAAGCTCGTTGAGGAACTGCGCGTGCGGTACGGCGATACGCTACGCGTGGCCGCAACGTACGACAACGAGAGCTACGACGTACACTTCATCGCCGAGGCGGTGGCGAGCAAGTACACAATGGGCGATTTCGATGATATCTATGACGACGTGGTGTTACAGGAAATCGGCAGCCGTTCCAGGAGTCAATGTTCCACGGCGGGCGATGTCCGTGGAAAATCCAGCTGTTCGAGGACGGCACCGTCGCGACTTCGGCCCACTACGAGTCACAGGGGCTCTTGTCTCGACGCCGCCGCCGGGATTGAGCCGCGATCGCTACTGGCGGTTGGAGTGGCTACAATTAGTGTTGCTGGTACCACGCTTCGATATCGATTATCGGTTGAGGGTAGTCGAGACCTAACTGTACCCCGTACTGTGTCTGCTCGTCGTCGCCCATCCGCCACGGTCGGTGGGCGTACTCTGCCGGGAGTTCTGCAAGTTCGGGCAGCCAGTGAGAAATGTATGCGGCATCGGCGTCGTACCGCTCTCCCTGTCCCAGGACGTTGAAATAGTTGTCGCGCGAGTCGTTGCCGACGCCCGACTGATACGCCCAGTTCCCCCAGTTCGAACATACGTCGTAGTCGACGAGCCGGGATTCGAAGTACGCCGCTCCCCACCGCCAGTCGACTTCGAGTACATCGGTCAGGAAGGAGGCAACGTTCTGTCTCCCGCGATTCGACATATAGCCCGTCGCGTTCAGCTCCCGCATATTCGCGTCTACGAACGGGACGCCCGTCTCGCCGGCGGCCCACCGTTCGAAAGTCGGCTCGTCGTGTCGCCACTGCTTGTTTGCGTCCCGACCGCGAATCCCCTGTGGGCCAAAGAAGTCGCCACCGTGCTTGATGAACTGGAACTGGAAGAAGTCGCGCCAAAGGAGCTCAAAAACGAGCCAGTAGGTGGAGTCGTTCGAGACACGCTCCCGTTCGTAGGCGTCTACCTGCTCGTGAATCCAGCGGGGCGAGAGACAGCCCTGTGACAGCCACGCCGAAAATTTCGAGGAGTAGTCGGCACCGAGCAGGCCGTTTCGTGTCTGCTTATACTCGCGCAGACGGTCTTCGTCCCAGATGTACGAATGGGCGCGCTCGCGTCCGGCTGACTCCCCGCCTCGATGAGCGATCGCGCGGCGGTCGTCGATCTCCGGTTCTGACCGACCGAGATCGGCAAGCGTCGGGATTCCACCGACGGTGAGGTCGGGCGTCTCAATGCTCGTCGGGGTGTCGACTGGGTCGCGGACCGTCGCCTCGCGTTCTACTTCCTTGCGCCACGGTGTGTAGGTGTCGGCAATCGAATCCACCGGCGTCGGCAAGTCGTTTAGGTGATACAGCGTGTGGGTCCAGAACCGTTCGGTCGCGACGCCCTCGTCGGCGAGGGCGGCTTTCGTCGCATTTTCTGCCGTCAGCTCTTCCGTTGCGGGCATCGTCTGGAAGTAGACCGCGTCGGCGTCGTACTCGGCTGCGACGGCCGGCACGATCTCGGCCGGCGTACCGTGGCGAGTGAGGAGATCACCACCACGCGCGCGGAGATTGGCCCGGAGGTCAGCAACCGACTCCCGAACGAACTGCGCCCGGTCATTACCGGTCTTTGGCTGGTCGATATACCGCGAGTGGTCGTACTCAGCAGGATCAAACACGTAGAGTGGGACGACTCGGTCGGCATCGTTGACTGCGCGGTCAAGCGTCTCGTTGTCGTGAACTCTCAAATCGCGTCGGAACCAGACGACGGCTGTGTCCATACAGGGAGTACGGTTGCCCGCGGCAAAGCTGTGGGGGAGACATCTTACGTCGACATCCCGGGTCGATAAGCCGTCGCAGTCCGCGAACAGGACGCACTGGCTCTGTTGAAAGCCTCCACTGGTGATAGATTGGAGAGCAATCGGTACGTACAGCGCGCGCATTTATCGGTGCAGGCTGTGTACGTTCTCCTGTATGCCTGAAGAAGTCCTGTTCAAATCAGAGAGCGACCAGAGTCGAGAAGAGATTGCATCGTACCTCCGGAAAGTCGCGGACAATCTCGACAGGCGGAGACCGCTATCAACCTGAAAGCAGGCTCGGAGTCTGTAACGCTAAATCCCCCTGCCCGACTGACCTTCGAGGTCAAAGCTGAACGCGAAGGTCCGGCTGGCGGATATGACTGAACGCAGTATCGAGTTTGAACTCGAATGGGACGAGAACGACGGTGAGGAGGGCAGCGAAAGTGGTCAGTTAGAAATTGAGTAGTCACTCCGAAACCCTACTGTAGCGGGTAGTCCAGCGATGAAAGTGCTCGAACAAAAAGGATTTCAACAGAGCCATTGGAGCGTATTTAGCTGAGACGCGATGGCAGAGACAGTATGATTACACATAACTCGATTGTCGAACAGACGGCGGGAAGACCTCTATTGGGATGCTTTTATTATCGATGAAGCGTGGACGCTGTCATCCGTCGTGGCGGGCACAGTCAACAGCGGCGTCACTGTGTGAGAATTCCTTGCATATACATTTCGATAGAGGGGTGCCTCTCTGTGGATCAGCTCTCACCACGAAGCTGTGCAGCAACGACAGTATCGAGTTCGTCAGACTGTAGATCGTTGATGCGAGAGTCTTCCTGACTTCGGTGGCGACGGAGAAGTTCTTGTTTCCGGTGAACGTCCCGGTGCCGAGGTTCGTTTCAGTTGCTAGCGTTGCTGCAGGTCAACTGGAAATCTCGGGTGTTCGTGTCCCCGAAAATTGACGCCGTGACGCCGTTCCCGCTCAGTTTGACCGTGACTTCGACTGTCTCGGATTCACCGGGATTACACTCCACCGTTCCCTTGATTTGTCTGCTCTCCCCGGGGTTTAGCGAAGGGTCGGTAATCTCGTGCTCAGTCACGTGAACTCCGAAGCTTCGTCACATCCACCCTCACGTCCGTGACCGAAATCTCATCGCTGAACCGGTTCGTCACGTTCACCAGTTTGACCCTCTCGCCGTCTTCGACGGTCTTGTCGCTGGACTGGTAGCCGACGAAGGCCTCATCGTCACTCACAACCGAGATATCCACCCCGCGATCAGCGCTCACGCTTGTGAACCCGAAGGTGCCGGTGGCGAGCATCGCCGCCGCCGAGACCGCGAGCAGAACGCTGAGTGTGCGTCGGTAGTTCATCTTACTGGAGTTCTGGCGGTTCGTCTGTTTCGCCGATGCGTTGGCCCCGTGCGTAGTACGTGTGCGCGACCGCAGAGACGGAGAACATCGCTGTGATGGCGGCACCCAACGCGAGGTCCGGCAGCATCGCGAACGGCCACGCGCCCGTCAACGCCGCCGCCATCAGCGATACTGCGACACCGGAGAGCCCGAGATAGTAAACGCTCCACGGGATTTCCCGGCCCTGCACGACATCCATATAGACCTCGACGTCGTCGAGGGCCGCCGTCGGCTCGACGGTACCGCGGTTCTTGTCGAACTCGACGACGCCGGCGTCGTCCATCATCGGCAGGTGCGACTGCTGGAGCGCGGTGTAGACGCGCTTGCGCTCCTCGTAGGACACCTGCTCGACGTCGACGTCGTACTCCCACGCGGCGACCTGTTCGGCGACGGGTCCGATCTCCGTCGCGCCGCCCTTGTTCTTCAGCGCGTGCGCCGCGTACCGTCGTCGCCGATTCGACGAGTACGTCGAACAGCTCGTCGTCGGACAGCGACTCTGCATTCCCCTCTTGCTCGTCTGATACACCCCCCGAGATCTCGTCGGGTCCCCCATCTCCCCCGCTGTTGCGATGTAGATGACACAACAGGAGAAGCTTACTCAGTGATCGCACATAAGTGTTGGTGATAATTTACTTCATAGCAAACAGCTCTATATTCGCCAAAACGCCATTTTCACCGCTTAAATCGTCTTACAGCGCCAAATTACGAGCTTCTATTCCTGATTTATTCTCTAGATACGAAATGGAAATCGGGCAGTCAGGCCGACCATACCGGTCACTCAAGCGAGTGTTACCACCGGACGTGTCGTTCTCAAGCACCGTCAGACGCTTGGCTTGCGAATGACAGGGCCGGGCTGAACTCTCTCAATCGTGTCAATACTACCTACCTATGGGGTATGGAAGGGATGCAAGTGAGCGCTTCCGGTGGTGCGGTGTCTGTCGCGGCTGGATGCCCAACGAGGTAATCAAACCAATGCAACGACGAAAGTTCATCGCAGGTGTGGGATCGCTCGCTGCCGCCGCAGCGGAATCGGGACGGGCGCGTTCACTACCGTTCAGGCAGACCGGTCAGTCAAGGTTAACGTTGCGGGCGACAAGAGTGCCTTCCTCGCCTTTGAGAAGGCCAGTGACTGCGGACACCACTGACACGGATACCTACCAAAACGCTGAGGAATACGTTGAATTCCCCGGGGAGGGTGACAACGCAAACGAAATCACTCTGGACTTCACCGAGGCCGACAGTCTCCCCGAACGGGGCCGGTACCGGCCTGAATAAGGATGCCTCTACGACCTTTGATGACCTATTCGATTCAATCAGGGCACTCAAGAGATCGAAGTTGGTGTGGTGAATTCCAGTATCCCGAATGGTGTTCAGGTCTACGCGGAGGTCTTGATGGTTCGACGGACGCTGGTCCGGCAACGCCGGCACCACTCACGTCCCGTACGAGGGCGAGCCGAACAACCAGACGATTGCTGTAGGGGGAGGACACCAATTAAGAACGTCGAAGTCAAGTTCAACAAGGATTGGGACAAGGCAAGTATGCCGTTCACGATCACGTTCAAGGCTGAAGCGACCGGCCAAGACAACTGAAACAAAAAGACAAACCGGAACAGCACACGCGAGATTGATCTCAACGACCCCACGCTGGCATCTCGGCGGTTCGACTCCGCCGGTGGGTTTCGTCCGACAAGGGCGGTGACACCAAATGCAACACCACGACAATCAGGACAGGCCCGCAACCGAATCGCTCGCGAAAACTGAGGTGACGCACCGATGAACCGCCGCAAATTCCTCGTCGGCGCGGGCGCAGCCGCGGCCGGCGGTGCGTCGGGGCTCGGCTCTGGCGCGTTCACGACCGGCAGGCCGACCGAACCGTCAACGTCGCGACGGCAGGGGACGCGAACGCGTTCCTCCGGCTAATCCCGTGCAAAAGTTCACCAAACCGTGACTACGTCACCGGCGCTAGCGACGGGCCCGATGGCCCTCGACTTCACCGAGAGCAACGACGCCGTCGAAGGCGAGGGCGTCAACGTGAACGCGCTGTCGATGTTCGACAACGTCTTCGAGGTCTGCAACCAGGGGACCCAGCACGTCTGTGTGGACTTCGCGGTCGATGTGCTCATCATCCCCGAACGGGACCGACATCCCCGACCAGTACACCGACTTCACGGACGGCGACGTCGCCGTTGTCCTCTACCGCGGTGCCAACCCGGACGATCCCATCAACGTCGACAATCTCGAGCCTGGCCGCGATGGCGCGATCAGCCTCGACGTCGGTGAGTGTCAGTGTATCGGCGTCGAAGTCCGCGCGTTCGGTTTCGAACTGCACCGACCTATTCTCCGATACCGATCTCGAACTCATCGGCGTCGGCGGAAGGCGACGGTTCAGATGACGACGAGGATGTGGGACTTCCGGAGGCCACGAAGACGTACGCGGACTCCGTTGACGATGAGAATACGAGCCTCGGCTCCCAGAAGGATGGGGACGTCCTGAAGAACGACCGTGGTGAAAACTTCGAACGTACTCGGGAACGATGACGACTTCGTGAGTCTCGGCTTCAAGTTCGAAGAAGGCGAGAAAGGCAACAAAGAAGCGATTCTCGACGAGGGCGGCGTTCTTGTCGTGGAGTTCGACGAAGAAGACTACCTCGTCAAGAATGGCCTTGCCAACGACTCGTTCCTGGTCGAGACCACGGGCGAGCCGTGGCCTGAGGAGACCGGACTGGTGGAAGTCCACAACGCCAACGCCGGCCCGGACGAGTGGGTCGAAGTCGGCGAGGCGACGAACGAGGCCTCCGGCGAGCAGAACACGTTCGAAATCCCGACAGAACCGGTCGACAAGGTCAGAATCACCGACACCACGGACGAGACCCTTCACGGTAGCGATGCCGACGGCCTGGACGTCAAGTCGGTCAGTGGCTACACCACCTGACTGAATTGGCTTCCGAACTCATCGACAGGCCGATCCAAAACGGCCACTCCAGTTCGCGGGCGATACCACGCGATAGCTCCCACCACACCACGCTAACCACCCGTGTCGTCACCTACTCGACCGACTGCGGTCTCCCGAGCACACCGGCGAAGACCGGTGTCTGCCGTGTACAGTCGTCAATTCGCTGATCTCGCTGTTGTCACCGCCACTGGTGTCGGCGTGCTGTCGCCGCCACTGGAGTGCTCTCACTTGCTGTCTTTGCCATCACCATCTACCTCCGTGGCTATCTCGTTCCCGGACGCTGACGTTGACGCGCCGGTACGCTCCGTTGTGGTTCCTTCGAGCGTTCGGCAAACAGCCGCCCGCGGCGTCGCTCCCCGACGACAGTGATGCCCAGCCGGGTGGTGATTCGCCCGATTCGACGGCGACCGAAGACCTCCTGTTGTCAGCGGACATTGTCAAGCTCTGCGAGACGGTCGACGATCTCTGCCTGACCGACGAGTTCGAGGTGGAGTGGTGGCGTCGAATCCGGGACGTCCGGTCCGGCGACGGGAATCCAGCCACTGCCCGCTTTGCGAGTGCGCTCGACGTTGACGCCGACGCACTTTCGCTGGCCGACGGCGACGATCATTTTGGTGTTCGATACGAGGATGAACTGGTCGCGGAGTGGCCGTCCGACGCTGCGTTCTACGCGGACTCTCAGCGCGACCGACACTCGCGGCGTGGCTCCTGGAGTGGGGCTCAGCGAGTGACGGCCGTCGGACCGAGTTGCTCGTCGGACTGCGCGCCTTCCTCGAATCCTGTCCTGCCTGCCACGTGCTGCTCCAGCAGGTCGAAGAACTTCGGCAGTCCTGCTGTGGCTGCGGCGAACTGGTCGATGTCATCGACTGTGAGGCCTGTGGTGCTCTCGAGTTCACCGGGAGATACGCGTAATAGCGTGTGTTAGAATATTCGAGGTGAGCACATCTACCGCGTGGTTCGGGACAGTCGGCCACTACAGCTATTGCTTGAATCCCGTTCAAGCATCCCAATACTACACCCCTGTAGTAATAATACCCGGTACGCCACCTCGGGGCCGGCTCGCCCCAGAATCTGACTGAGCTGTGAAATACTACCGACGTACCCTCGCACTCGCCGCCGCCCTCGCTCTCGCGGGAGCCTTGGTGTTCCCGTCGGCAGCCGTGCCGCTGTTCGCGGGATCGACCGACTACCTCAGTAACGATGTCGAACTCGCGCCGAGCAGCGACTACGCGCATCTGTACGACAACGGTGAGCTTACCATAGACATCCTCGCGTCGAATCCGACACCAGGCCAAAGGCCTCAATCCCGATTCCGGCGACGCTCTTCGACGACGTGTTCCGTATGCGCCACCAACGGCTCGCAGTACGCACACGTCTGGCTAACCCACGAGTCGGACGCGGTGACGTTCACGGCAGACGGTGTGCCCATACAGTCCGAGACGAATGGCGTAACCTGGTACCAACGGAATCCGTGGCGGTCGGACTGCGCGTCGACACCACGGGTGCGACGGCGGATGGCCTGCTCGACGATGACCGTACACGCGCGGGTAGCCGAGCCCGAGGGTTCGATAGCGACGCGGACACGTCGAAGTTCGACCTGAGCAAATCGACGGTACAGACGGGTACGTACTCGTGGCGGTTCACGGCGTGGAAGGTGTCCGCGGGCGACACGGTCACCTTCGACGCGTCGCAACTGGAACTTGACCGCGCTGGCAACGCGTCGCTCTTGCTGGACAACGCCTCGGTGCAAAGCGGGAGCGAATCGATCGGGATGAGTGTCAATACAGGTGATACCACGGTAGCACGGTCGCTCGTCGCGGACACGGGTGCAGAGCCCTTGGGCGCGGCGCGCGTGACTGTCACAACCGGAAGTGTCGGATAACGCGACGGTGCGATTCAGCGCACCGGCATCGTACTTCGAGGCGCGCAGTATCTCACCTGAGGACCTCGCAGTCTACCGGGTGGACGGTGGGGAACTTGTCGAAACTCGATGTCGAACTGCTAGGGAGCGTGACGGTCGCATACGCTTCGCGACGCAGACGCCCGGGTTCTCGACGCCCGCCCAGCGGCCAACCGTGCGCGCATCGCAGTGACCGACGCGGTCGTGGCCCCGGCGACCGTATCGCCCGCGAGCCAGTGACGGTGACCGCGACGGTCTCGAACGATGGGAGCGTGGCGGCGCAATGGGTACCGTGCCCGTGGCCGTCAACGGTGTGGTCGTCGCAGAGCGCACCGTCAGTGTCGCCGCCGGGGAGACAGGTACCCTTACCGCGCAGGTCACGCGAAACGAGACCGGCGATGCCGGTCAGCGAACGGGACTGATGCGGGCGCGTTCACCGTGGCCGAGCCCGACGCGGGTGCCGACGTGGAGGCGACCAGCTCAGCCACAGCCCGAGACCGAAGCAGCGACGAGCCTGTCGAGGAACCCGCCGGGCTTTCGGACTGACCGATCTGCTCTGGCTGATCGGACTGGTAGCCGTGCTTGCTGTGGTGCTCGCTGGCGCGGCGCACCGAGTGGCGATGAACGCGTTCACCCAGGAGGCAGGCTTTTGCGGGTCGCATACGGAGCGGGAGCCGTGACCCGGACTGGGTGTAGCGAGTCCGTCCGCGCGGTACTACAGGATGAGATTCGAAGCAGGGATATCCTCGGTGCTCGCCGTCGTCCCCGCGTCCTCTCTGCTGTCTTCGTGTTACCCGCAACGACGCGCGAGTCGCTGGCGTTCGCGTACCGCGAGCCAACGGTGGTCACGGCGTACACCGCGCACTTCGTCCACTTTAAAATCGACCACCTTGCGGCGAACGTGCTCGGATACGTGCTGCTCGCCGGGTCCGGATATGTGCTCGCAGTGCTGGCCGGCCAGCGGCGACTGTTCGGCGCGTCAGCCGTGACGTACGTGCTCGCGTTCCCGTTCGCGCTCTCGGGGTTGAACCTCGCGGTCCCACGGAACGCCGTCGGATACGGATTCTCCGGCGTAAATATCGCGTTCGCGGGCGTCCTCGGGCTGCTGTTAGTCGCGTACGCGAGCCGGCGCATCGACTCCCGATTGCGCGTGCGGCACGCGCCTGGTGTGTTCTTTACAGCCGTTGTCGTCGTCTCGCTCCTCGCGCTCCCGGCGGGGGTCGTCTCGATCAGTGTCGCGAGCGCGAGCGCGCTCGTTGCCGGAGTGTACGTCGTCTCTAGCTGGTATGACCTGTCTCGCACTGGCGCGCACACCGAGGAAGCAGCCGGCGCCGACTCGACGGCGAGCTTCCGCGACATTGGCATGCTCGCGGCAGTCGTGTTCTTCGGGTATCCGTTCGTCGGGTTCCCCCCGGCGATGCCCGTCGACGGATCGGTCGTAAACCTTTACGTCCACCTGCTGGGATTCTGCCTGGGATTTATCGTACCATATGTCGCGCTTGAGGCGGGGTTGTTCGATGTCGGTAGATTCGGGGAGCCCCTCGACGCGGCGGATGCAGCCGAATGACCGAGGACTTATTAGTTGTTGATACGTCAGTTTCGCTGAATCGTGGTATCACTGCGCCGCGCCGCCACGGTGAGCGCCGAAGCGGTCGTCGTCTTCGTGGTCGTCGCATTGCTCATCGGCCAGGTACTCGGGACGCCCGTACTCCTCGGGTACGTCGAGACGGGCAGTATGGAGCCGACTCTCGAACCCGGAGACGGTTTCATCGCTATTCCATCCGCCGTTGCAGGTGATGTCGAGGAGGAGGATGTGATCGTTTTCCGCGCCGAAGAGCTCCAAGGCGGTGGCCTCACCACACACCGCGTCGTGGATATAACCGAACGCGGGTACATCACGCGCGGGGACGCGAACCCATTCACCGATCAGGCTGGCGACGAACCGCCGGTAAAGGACGCGCAAGTCGTCGCAAAAGCGCTCCAGGTCGGCGGCTCGGTCGTCGTCATCCCGAACCTCGGTACGGTTGTTACCGGGCTCCAGGGAGCGTTCACGGAGATCCAGCGCCGACTCGCTACCATGACGGGGACGCGGGCGCTACTCGGCACGCAGGGAATCGCGTACCTTCTACTGGCACTGTCCGCACTGCTGTACGTCTTTGACCTGTTCTTCGCCAGCGACGGCCGGGACCGCGACCACGTCCGAGACCCCGACCGCGACCAGGGTATCTCGCCGGAGGTCATCGTCGCCGTTCTCGCTGCGATGCTCGTCGTTGCGGCGACCGCGGCGATGGTCGTACCCGCGGGTACCCAGGAGTTCGGCGTGGTAAGCGCAGAGTTCGCCTCCGAGAATCCCACAGTTATCCGGCAGGGTGAATCCGCGACGCTGCCGTACAGCGTCCTGAACGGCGGTCTTGTCCCAGTCGTCGCGTACGTCCAGCCCGCCAGCGAGGGCGTCTCCGTAACCCCCGAGCGCGTCTTCGTCGACGGGCGGGACGAAGCGACTGTCGATGTCACGCTGTCTGCACCCGCCGAGACGGGGTACTACCGCCGGTTCGTCACCGAACACCGGTATCTCGCCGTGCTCCCAACTTCGGTCATCGATTCCCTACACGCTGTCCATCCGTGGCTCCCGATTCTCGCCATTGACACGGTGCTCGCGGGTGGAATCGCGGTGCTTGGGCTGGTCGTGCTCGGCGGGCGACGCGTCCGTGTGCGTCGTCGCGAGTCACGTCACGACCGGTCGCTGTGGGGGCGCGTGCTTCGGTACCTGACTCGGTAACCCTATCAGATTGACTCACCGACAAGTCTATACAACCGCATTACGCAAAACGGGCTATGGGTGACGGGATACGCTGGCTCAGAGTTCGGGCCGTTGTGTCGTCGTGGTTTTTTGTGCTAGTCGCGGTACTGGCCGTACTCGCGCTCTCCGGCGGCTGGGCGGCGTACACGGCTCACGCTGCTCCCGGAACTACCGAGGAACGGTCCGAACAGGTACACTGGACGGTCTCCGGAGAGTTCCAGCACTCTGCAAACGTCACTCGCGAGAACCCGGTTTTCGATATGGGTACCACACTCACGAACCGCTCGACGTACTTTACGAGCGCGTCACCGGTGCTCGACGGTCGGTACGTCACAACGTACACTGGTGTCGATGCTTCCACAGCGTCTATCGACCTCAACGCGACGCTCGTTATCCGCGCGGCCGGTGAGAACACCGTTTACTGGACGGATCGCACCCCGCTGGACGAGACGAGCGTCGACGCCGTTCAATCGGGCGACTCCGCAAGCGTTTCGTTTTCGCTGAACGCCACCCAGGTCGCTGCGTCGCAGTCAGAGATTCAGGAGGCGCTCGGGCAGACGCCCGGTAGCGTCGAGACGTTCGTCGCGGTCAGTACGAATGTCGAGGGAACCGTGGACGGGCGGCCTGCGTCGCGGTCGTTCACGCACCGACTCCCTCTCTCGGTTGGCGGCGACACGTATACCGTCGGGCCCGCAGAGACGGGCAGTGAATCCGCGACGACGACCGAGACGATAACCGTCCCTAACGAGTACGGCCCGCTCTGGACGGTTGGCGGTCCACTACTATTCATCGGCAGCGTCAGCGGCCTTGCGATACTCGGTGTCGGGCGGGATCGGGACGAGTTCGCGCTATCCGCCGACGAGCGTGACTTCCTGGCATTCCGAGACGAGCGCGCGGAGTTCGACGAGTGGGTCGTCCGTGCTGATCTCCCCAACGCGATTCACGACCGCCCGCGCACGACCGCGGAATCGCTGTCGGATATCGTCGACTTCGCTATCGATTCCGACACCGCGGTCATCGAAGACCCCGACACCGAGACGTTCTACGCTGTTTCTGACCAACTGCTGGTCGCGTACGAGCCGCCCGTACTGGCTCGCACGTCCGAGACGGAGGAGGGCAGCGCCGTAATTGGAGTGCTCGACGGCACCGACAAACGCGCCGATGCGGACGAAGCCAGCGAGGACGCAACCGACGGCTCGTCAGACGAGGCCGGCGCTCGTGGCGGTTCCGATGACGGCGACCGCGAGGACGCTACTTGATCGCGAATAAGATCTCAGCTGAACCCCTTTTCGGGCCTCATTCGGTCGTACAGCCACTGATCTCGAAACGCGCTCCACCGGCTTCGCTGTCGGTGAGTTCGATCTCCCAGCCGTGGGCCTCGACGATCTGCTTGACGATACTGAGACCGAAGCCCGTACCTTCTTGCGTGGTTGAGTAGCCGGGTTCGAAGACGGTCTCCCGATCAGCCAGCGAAATCCCGGCTCCGTCGTCTTCGACGTAGAAGCCGCCGGGAATCCCCCCGACAGTTACTGTCACGTCTGTTCCGCCGTGTTCGATAGCGTTTCGGAAGAGGTTCTCAAACAGCTGTTTCAAACGACTCTGGTCGGCCTGAATCGTCGTGTTGGTGGCCACGTCCAACGTCGCATCTCTGGTGTCAACGTTGCCCCAGCAGTCGTGCACGAGATTGTCGATATCGACCGGTTCGAGTTCCTGCACGTCCTCACCCTCGCGTGCCAGTGTGAGGAGATCATCAATCAGTGCGCTAATCCGGTTGAGCGCGCGATCGATTATGACTAGATTGTCGCTGTCACGCTCCTCGCGAGCTAGCTCCAGTCGCCCCTCGGCTACATTGAGTGGATTGCGGAGGTCGTGGCTCACGATGCTGGCAAACGCCTCTAAGCGATCATTCTGCCGCATCAGTTCTTGCTCGCGAGCCCGCAATTCTTCCGTCCGTTTGACCTGTTCGAGTGTCGCCGCGATATTTCCGGCGAGTATCTCGCCGAACATAATATCTTGCTGGTCAAAGGCTGCCGGTGTGTCCGAACCGGCAATGAGGATACCCTCGTCGGCGATCGGGAGGTAGAGTTCGCTCTGGACGGGCGAATTTGGATTGTGGATATCCGAATCGTTGTGTACGTCGTCGACAGCAAGCGGCTCCCCGTCTTCGTACACTCGCCACGCGATGCTGTCACCTTCTCTGAACGTCGGCGGACCGCCGATGAGGTTGTAGAGCGCGTCGGAGAATGCCCGCGGTACGAGCGCCGAGCGCTCATCATCATACAAGTGGATGGAATTTGCCTCCATTCCCAAAACCTCGTCTGCCGCGCTCACGCCGATTTCGGCGACATCCTCACGAGTCTTAGCGGTCATCAGCTCGTGGGTCGTTGCATTGAGTGCCTTGAGGCGCGTCTCGCGTCGCTTGCCGTCGGTGATGTCGCGATACACCCAGAGGTTTCCTTTGCCATCTGGGAGTTCGATCGGCTGATAGCTCCGTGCCAATGTCCGGCCGTCGCGAAGTGTGATCTCCTCGTTCAGTACCGGAGTTCCTTCGGTCAGCACTTGCTCGATCCGTTCGACGAACGTCTCTGGTTCAGCAAATATCTCACTGGCCTCTGTGGCTAGTACAGAGCAGTCGGTTCCGATAAGCTCCTCTGGAGTTCCCGATAAATCTAAGAGATCGAATAGATGGTTGTTGGCGGCGACGACGTTCCGTGATGCATCCTCGGCGAGGATGCCGACTGGAAGCGTGTCCAGTAGTGTCGACTGGATAGCGGTGACTTCCTCGAGTTCGCGTTCACGTTCGCGCTGATTAGTAACGTCGACCGCGGTCCCGAGCACTGCATATCCATCGGCCTTCTCGAAGTCGTACGGAACCAATCGAGGACTGAACAGATGGATCTCCCCGCTCGAATCGGGTATCTCGACATCGGAAAGTTGCTTCATCTCCCCTTCGTTGAGCACAGCAGCGACGTGCTCTCTGAACGTTTCGACTTTCGCATCGGGAAGTATATCGGCGACGTTGCTTCCTTCGAGATCTGCGACAGTCGTGCCGTGAAATTCCGCGAGCGCCTGATTCGCGAGCAGATATGTCCCGTCGGCATCAACGACGTACAGAAGATGTGGGAGTGAGTCGACGACATCCCGCAGGCGTTGTTCGCTTCGTTCGACCCGCTGACGTGACCGACCATGTCCGACAGCATTGGCGATTCGGTTCGCCAGTACCGTATACTGATCCGAGCCAGATTCCTTCTGAAGGTAATCGGTTACGCCAGCCGAGATAGCGTCGCTGGCGACTTCCTCGGAGCCCTTACCTGTAAATAGAATAAACGGTAGGTCTGGGTAATCGTCTCGAACCGTCTTGAGGAACTCGAGACCGGACTTCCCGGCCATATCGTAGTCCGAGACGACACAGTCGAACTCGCCGTCGACCAGCCGATCCAGTCCCTCGCTCACGCTGGTGGCTGTTTCGATGTCGAACCGGTCGTTCTCGCGCTGCAGAAACTCCGCGCTCATCTCGGTGAAATTTGATTCATCGTCGACGTGGAGGATGCGAATCTCCGAGGAAAAAGAATCACCCATCATAAGTAACGGACTATGTGTTACGTATAAGTATTGGGATTGGACGTATTTCAGATTGTCTCTGTATCGACTGCGTTGGAGCGCCAGATGAAGAGATCAGACGCGATTCTCGTAACTCATCCCCGAAACCGGCCGTTGATCGGTGACTCAGGCGTACTTCGGAGGGCACTGGACGAGCTTCGCCGGAAAAACGCTATCCCCGGCGATGGAGCAGACGAGCTGTGACCGTGACGTCTCTCTATCTTTTAGTATAGCCCCCACCAAGCTGACAGACAGCCTATGCGACCGTATGAATTAGTCGATAAACTTCCCCCAAAGCGCTTTACCCGCCGACAGCGGCTCCTTCTCGTCTACATCGTCGGTCTCGTCACGCTCATTCTCTCTTACACGCTCCTGTACAACGCGGGGATGCGCTACTTCGAGGGCGACCAGCAGTCGTTGTTTCACTCGGCGAATATCGTCGTCGAGACGATGACGACCACCGGATACGGGTCTGATTCTCCATGGTCAACGCCGGTGATGAACCTGATGATCATTACGATGCAGGTCACGGGGATCGGTATCGGCTTCGTTACCCTTCGGATACTCGTTATCCCCTTGTTCGAGCGGGCACCGCTCGAACTCGACGACCGGCTGTCCGCCAAGAACGACCACATCGTCCTCGCGGAGTACCAGCGCAACACCGAGGTTATGCTCGACGAACTCGAAGAGATGGACGTTCAATACATCCTCATCGAATCCGAGGAGGATGAGGCGAAGCAACTCTCGGACGATGGCTACCAAGTCATCCACGGTGATCCTGAGGACCGGGAGGATCTCGGCCGGGCCAATATCGAGCACGCAGCGGTGCTCATTACCGACGCAGGAGACCGTACCGCAAGTATCGTTCTCACGGCGTTAGAAGCGAACGAAACCCTTGACGTCGTCAGCTTTACTGCCTCCACCCGGCGCAAGGCAGCACTAATGGAGATTGGCGTCGACAGAAGTGTCGCTCCCAACGCTCTCATCGGGCAACAGTTGGCTGAAAAGGCGACCACACCCATTGCGGTCGATCCGGGCGTCGAAAGCGACGAGATGGGCATCCGAGAGATTCTGGTTCGTCGCGACAGCACCTTACACGGCATCCGAGTCGGCGACTCGCCGGTGGCTGATCATCCAAATCTGACGCTCGTCGCCGGCTGGTTCGACGGAGAACTTCGGGTTCCTCCTGAACCGGAGGACCGACTTACACCGAACACAGTTCTCCTCGTCGCTGGTCCGGTGTCAGAGATCACAGATCTCACCAGGGAAGTCGCCGGAGTGCAGCACCCGAGTAAGACGACGCATTCCGACATCGTTATCGCCGGATTCGGGGAGGGTGGGTCTGCCGCCGCAGACACCCTTCCTACAGAGACGACCGTAACCACCATTGATCAGGAACCGGACGCCGCTCCCGATGTCGTCGGTGACACGACTGAGCCGGAGACACTCCGCGAGGCGGGCATCGAAGAGGCGACTGCACTTATTGTCACCGTCAGCAACGACGCGGCAGCTCTCCTGACCGTGGCGATGGCTCGGGCGCTGTCGCCAGATGTGGAGATTCTCGCCCGGGTCACTGCTGCAGAGAAGGCGAGCGCAGCCGTCCGAGCCGGCGCGGACTACACGCTCTCTATCCAGCGCGTGTGTGCCAGATTAGTCGCCGCTGAGGCCCACGGCGAACGTGTGATGTCTCCCGTGAGCCAGATTCGACTCGTCCGCGCATCGGGAGAGTCGTTCGTCGGTGAACAGTTAGCAACAATTCGTCAGGACCCGAATCGTGACTGGACGGTGGTCGGTGTCACACGAGCGGGCGAAATCCTCACTGACGAGAAGACGAGGGTTCGCCAAGCGGACGAGGTGTTCGTCGCAGGCAGCGACGATGCGATACAGACGTTCGAACGCACGGTCGATATGATCTAACTATTTCGACCGAATCTAACGGTGTCCACCCAATCACCCCACAAAATCCGATATGCTTGGAGTATCTGCGCAGAGAGCAGGTGAGTCAGAAGACCCTAACACGGTTGCCTGTGACGCGCTCGTATGGTGAACCTGATAGACACATTCATCGAAGATCGGAATCGGATTCAACCGAATCACGCGAATAACCTCGGTACCGCCCACGGAGGGAACGTTCTTCGGTGGATGGATGAGGTCGGGGCGATGAGTGCGATGCGATTCGCTGGCCAATCCTGCGTGACAGCACACATCAACTCCGTCGATTTTGAGAGGGCCCTCGAACTCGGTGATATCGCACTCATCGAGGCATATACCTACGCGGCGGGCCGGACGAGCATCAGGGTTCGCGTCCGGGCCTACAGCGAAGACCCACTCAACGGGAACAGCGAGGTCACGACAGAGTCGTATTTCGTGTTCGTCGCCGTTGACGAGGAACGCAATCCGGTGTCAGTCCCCGAGCTAACCGTCTCGACTGAAGAGGGTGAACGACTCCGAGAACAAGCGCTCGCCGACGAGTGACATCCTCCCCGCCTGAAGGGTGAGAATTTCCACGGCACCGCACCGCTGGGTTGAGATACTGTGGTTTACGGCTCGTCGGTATGACGAGTCGATGGCGTTCACGAGAACGGAGTTCTCGTGTAGCCCATCAGGAATCTTCGATTTCTGAGGGCGGAGCCACACCGCTGTTGCTCCTATCCCGTCGTGGGACTCGGAGTTACCCCTGCCCGATTGCCTGCTCTTCGTCATCCCACTCGCGCTTGCGGAGTTCGTATTTCTGAATCTTCCCGGTGGTCGTTTTGGGAATCTCTTCGACGAATTCGAACTCCCGGACGACCTTGTAGCCCGCCAGTTGTTCCTTCGTGTAATCGGTAAGTTCCTCGGTGGTGATCTCGGGGTCCTCTATGTCGCCGTTTCCGGGGACAATAAATGCCTTTGGCGTCTCGCCCCACTTCTCGGACGGTGCGGGGATGACGGCGACATCGCCGACGGCGTCGTGACCGAAGAGCGTGTCTTCGAGTTCGACTGACGAGATGTTCTCGCCGCCGGAGATGATGATGTCCTTCTTGCGATCTTGGATGGAGAGCATACCGTCTTCGTTGACGACGGCGAGATCACCTGTGTGGTACCAGCCTTCGAGTCGATCGTTGAACGCCTGCTCGGTCGCTTCGGGCTTCTCCCAGTACTTCTCCATAACCTGGTTGCCGCGGACGACGACTTCACCCATAGAACTGTCGTCGCGGGGCACCTCCTCGCCGTCTTCGTCGACGACGCGGAGTTCGGTTCCGAGGGGCGCGACGCCCTGTCGCTGTTTCATCGAGAAGCGGAGATCACCGTCTTCGGGAATTAGACGCTGTGCATCAGATGTCGCGATGAGTGGACCGGTCTCAGTTGCGCCGTACAGTTGTATGAACTCCCATCCGAACTCCTCTTCGGTGTGTCGGATGGTCGCACTGGGCGCGGCGCTCCCGGCGGCAGTGACGCGAATCGAGTTGCTGCCGGTGTACGCTGGGTCATTCTCTTCGGCGTACTCCCGCAGGATGGACAGAACTGTCGGCGCACAACAGAAGAACGACACGTCCTCTTCGGAGATTGCATTGAACACCTGTCCAGCATCGACACCGCGGGTACAGACGTGCTTCGCGCCGCGGCCGGTGATAGCGTAGATGTGGCCCCACCCGTTGACGTGGAACATCGGAAGCGTCCAGAGGTAGATATCGTCGTCGGTGATGTGGTGATGCACGGTGACCAGTTGGGCGTGCAGTGACTCCGTGCGGTGCGTGCGACAGACACCCTTCGGGTCGCCGGTCGTTCCTGAGGTGTAGTTGATAGATATTATCTCGTCTTCAGACATCTCTGGACGTTCGTAGATATCGGGATTTGCCTCCTCGAGAAACGCCTCGAAGTCGAGCCAATCTCCGTCGACTGCGGCGGTGTCGTTGGTGACGAAGATTTCTGCGGGCACATCATCACGGATCGCCTCTATCTTGTCGGCGTACTCGTAGTCCGCGTAGACGACGCTGGCATCCAAGTCAGACAGCAGGTACTCGTAGTCGTCCGAGGTGAGGCGGTAGTTCAGCGGCGCGTGGATGGCACCGCACTGCATCGCACCGAAGGCCGCCTCGAGATGATAGTGTGTGTTCGGATCGAGCACCGCGATACGGTCGCCCTTCTCGACGCCACGAGACTGCAGAGCTGCAGAGAATCGGTCGACTCGTTCACCGAATTCGGTGTATGTGAACCGCTCACCGTTGGTCCCGACGATGGCCTCGTAGTCGCCGTAGTACGTTCGAGCCCGGTCTAAGAAGTCAGTCACGAGTAACTGTTTTTTCATTCGTTATACAACCGTTTGTGTAGAAGACTAAACACACTACTTGCGGCAATATTTCAGTATATCTGAGTTGGGGTGGTCATCTCATTCGGCTATACGACGCGTGGCGATGCGCCCGATCGCTCCCACAACGGTGACAACTGCTGAGCTCCGAACTCCCCCCATCGAACAACGGATTGGTCCGAAGAAGACTGGCGAGACAAATACTGCTCTGGCGAGATAATTTGGCAAGATCCTCTAGTGACGAAACAAAACGAATGTAATGAATAGAATGAATGGAACGAACGCGGTGGTCAGTATGAGTGAAACTCATTCAACGAATAAAACGAACAGTGGTTTTAACATTGCAGTAGGTCCCGTACCAACCGTACTCCGCTCACTGAACGCACTGAATTAATTGATCAAAATGAACAGAATGAACACAACGAACGAAACGAAGTAAACGAAGGAAATGACTGATACCAACACTGCACGAGTTACCGTAGCGAATCAGAAGGGAGGCGCGGGGAAGACGACTGACGTCATTCACACAGGCGGGGCACTCGCTGCCCGGGGCCATAACGTCCTCCTGGTCGATATCGATTATCACGGAGGGCTCACCTGCTCGCTGGGCTACAACGACCTGTACTATGACACCGACCGCACGACACTCTTCGACGTCCTCGATTTCGACCAGATGGAGTCGGTGAACGACATTATTGTCGAGCACGAGGAATTCGATATCCTCCCTGCGAGCGAGAAGCTCGCGAACAACAAGAACATCCAGACGTTGCTTGAAGCGCCGAAGAGCCGAGAACGACTGGAGATGACTCTCGACGAACTCGATCGGGATTACGACTACATTATCGTCGACACGCCGCCATCCCTGAACGTTCTCACCGACAACGCCCTTGTCGCGACCAATAACGTCGTCATCCCCGTCATTCCAGAGAAACTCAACGCCAACAGTCTCCAGATTTTCGCGAAGCAGCTGAGTTCTCTCGAACAGGCGTATGGAGACATCAATCGGCTCGCCATCGTCTGTAACCGTGTCGAGCAGAACTCCGAACACCGAGACACCATCAAGGAGATCAAATCAGCGTACTCGCTCCCCGTCTTCGAGATCCCGAAGCGGACCGACCTCTCCCAGTCGATCGGCGAAGGTGTGTCCGTCTTCGGTTTCGGCAAGGAGAACCAGCGCGTTGAGGATGCGCGCGACCTTTTCAACGAGATCGCCGATCTGTTCGATGAGACGTTCGAGAAGACCGCGCCTGAGGAGGTGGAAGCATGACCGACGGCTGGGGAGATGCTTCCGGCATCGAGGGCAACTACGAAGATGAGGGCGATACGGTCGATTCCAGCGAAACGACTGAAGTGAGCGAAACGGCAGAAACCAGTTCATCGACCGAAACGAACAAAACGACCGAATCGGCCTCAACGAGTAAAACAGACCAAACGAACGAAACGAGTAAAACGAACAAAACGAATACGAATATCAAGGACGAGTGGAACGGGCGAACAATCTATATCCCAGATGATGTCCTCGACGAGATGGAAGATATCTACCTCGAGTCCCAGCTGAAGCTCCGTAAGGCGGGCCAGAACGAGTTCAAGAAGAACCGCCATTTCTATCCGCTTCTCGTGCAATTCGGTGTTGAGGCGCTCTCTGAGGCCGATGCTGATGAAATTCAATCTCGGCTTTCAGAACTCGGCGAGGAGTGATGCGGCCGCATTTAGGTGTCTACCTTTCTCCCGTCACGCTGCTTGCCCGCTCACCGAGATACGTTTCGCTTACCGGATAGCGGAATTCCTCGGTTTCGCCCGGATCGACGCGACCACCATCGAACGTGAACGCTTCAGCCTCTTGGTCGGTCATCATCGCCGAGATAGCGACTCCGTCTCGGGTAAACCTAGAGAGGGCGTGTAATCGTGTTACACGCTCCCAGAACCCGTAATGACCAACATCCTCAATAGAGATGTAAGCGCCTCACATGACTGCCTCCTCAAATTCATCCGGACGAGAGGGTGCGACCGAAGCGAGTCGATCCGTGAGCGCCGACAAGTCACAGGCCACCAGCGGGACACAGCGCGTCGGCGTCTTGAGCACCCACAACAGCAAGGAGACGAAAGCGATTCTCAACGCCGTTCGGATGCTGGGACACGAGCCCGTCTGGATCCGGAACGAGAACGTCACGTCGTGGATCGAGGACGGGACAGTCCATCTCTCGCCGCACGTTGACATCCTCGTGAATCGGATGCTGTTCACGAAGAGCGACCATCAACTCGAGGACCTCCAGCTGGCCGCGCTCTATGAGGAGACGACACCCGTCGTCAACGCTCCGCAGGCGGTGGCGAACACGCTGCATAAGTATCGAGCGGGGGCGAAACTCGCGGCGGCCGGCCTCCCAGTTCCGGACGCCTACTTCGGACGGTCCCCGCGAACCTTCGAGGAGTGGCCCGAGTATCTTCCCGCCAAGGCCGCACACAAGCACACGATCGGGACGAACGGCCAGCAGATGTCAGTCGTCTCGCCGACGGATCCGATCGGCCCCAAGATCGACGACGAACAGTCGTTCGTCCAGGAATTTCTGGAAGACAGTGACACCCGGCCGTCCGACGTGCGTGTCTATGTGGTCGGTGGGGAGATCGTCGGCGCGATGCGACGCCACGCCCCCGAGGGGGACTGGCGAACCAACGTCGCCCTCGGCGGTGAGGTCGAAGGAATTACGAACGAACTCGGTGTACGGCCTCGACAGATAGCGAAAGAGGCAACGAACGTTCTGGGTCTGGATCTGGCTGGCGTCGATCTGATGCCCGTCGACGGCGAGTGGTTCATTCTCGAGGTCAATGCGACGGCAGGGTTCAAAGGCCTGTTTTCGGCGACCGGAGTCTCTGCGGCCCCGCATATCGCCCGCCTGGCTATCGAGCGAGCTGGCGGTCACGTCGAGCGGTCCCAGGTTGTCGAGCTAGAATCGACATTAGATGATTCGGTGCCGGATTGCAAACCACCGCTCGTGCAGGAGGGCGGCGACGACGGTATGCTCGGTTGCACGTCTCGAATCCGAATCAGTGGTCGTGACGGAGCGGAACAAGTAGTCGCGAAGTCGGATACCGGAGCCAAACGAACTAGTATCGACACGGCCCTCGCCGGTCGAATCGGTGCTGGGCCGCTCGTCGGAACGACACAGGTTCGGTCGGGGACGGGAAGCGAGACGGAAACCCGCCCGCTGGTCGACGTGGATCTGTGTCTGAACGGGCGATGGAAGACTGTCACAGCCAGTATCACGGATCGGACGGAGATGACATATCTCGTCCTGCTCGGTCGGGACGTCCTGGAAGCCTATACGCTCGACATCAGTGACACTGTGGAGGAATAGGGCACGTAAAATGAGCATCACGAGACGGGCCGTTCTAACGCGACTGGCCGCCGAGAGTGACGCAGAGCGGAACGAAACGATATCTATCGAAGCACTTGCAGCGGCCCTCGGGGCAAATACGTCCACCATCGAAGCACACCTGAACGGATTGGAAGCCTGTGAACTGGCTCGAAGGGAGGCCGGTGGGCGCGTGAGAGTGACAATCACGGGCGAGCAACTCCTCGAACTCGATACCGACGAGGCGGTGATTGTCGACGCCTCCACACCACAGCAAGAATACAGAGAGGGATGATATTTAACCGCATTCCGCGTAATTGGCACCCAAATGGAGATGAATAACTAATGTCAGACCACGAGACGAGTCGATCCGAGGAGGAACGGCCCGACGAAGTACAGTACGATCCGACATCCAGCCGCTACGATCTCTTCGAATGCCCCGACTGTGATAATATCGTCCTCGCGCTGGGGCGGGACGAACCCCCGATGTCCTGTCACGACGAACCGATGGAGCGCGTAACTGACGTAGAGATGAGCATCAAGCCGCCGGACGTCAAGCAGGTACTGCTTCAGGCCTTCGGGCTGCCGAAGGCGGGACTCGATATCTGTCTGTGTGTCATCGGTGAAGGCCCCCTCTCAGCGAACGAGGTCGCCGAGTCACTCGGCTACGATCGGAGTACAATCACGCGATACCTCAATACGCTTGTCGAGCTAGGACTGCTTCGGCGATCCGAACTGAACCGCGAAGAGGGTGGTGTGGTCAACGTCTATCACTCGGTCGACCTCGAACGAATGCGACGCGACACGCTGATTGGGTTCTACGTCTGGGCGGGCGAGGCGGCTGCCCTCATCGAGGATGCAAACGTGACCAAACAGGACTATCTCGACGAGAACCCGGATCAGGAGCTCCCCGAGCTGTTCTGGGAGTCGTTTCGCGACAAGTGAGTCGACACCGGACACACGCCCTGCGCACACGCCTTCTCGACATCGGGAACGGCGTTCGAGGGGCGCTGCGGGACCTCCTCTCACAGGAGTTTTCCTACTCGACGGGCCATGTGACGGCGATACTCAATGGCTGTCTGTTCGCCCCATCTCTGCTCGCGTTCTGGTTCGTGAACGGCGTCCTCGATTTTTCGACCGCGATCGCCATCGGTGCGGTCGCAACGCCTGCGGGCCTTCAGGTACGCCTGCTCGCGTATCTTTTGGTCGTACCGACGTTCCTCCTCACGAGGATCGCCGTGCACCTGCTCCACCCAGTACATCGGAAGCAGGTTCTCTCGGGATCGTGTCCGAACACGCGACTGATGAGCCTTGACTGGTTCAGCGTGGGGATACTGACGACGGGCCTTCCGCTCGCGATACAGAACATCGGACCGTGGGCCGGAATGAACCTGGTCTTCCTCGTCGGTGTGTTTCTCGCACCGAGGCTGCTGCCGGCCGCGCGCCGGAATCACGTCAAGGGTCTCGCGCTCCTGCTTGGGGGTGTTGTGTTCCTCTACGCGAGTTACGGTGGGATGGTGTCGTGGCTTCCGCATCCGGCCACCGTTCTCGGCCCGGTCGCAACGACCACGCTCGGAGACGATACCACTCGCTGGCTGTTCCGGCTAGTCAACAGTATCGTCATCGGTCCGCTCGCTGTAGGGCTGTTCGGGATCACGATGAATCACATCTTGACGCGACCAGAACTGACCGACATTCCCGTCGTTCGTCGTGCGCTTCCTCGCCGGGATCCAGACGTTGTCGTCATCACCAGCGCCGCGTTCGGGACGGCGTTCTATCTGCTCGTCGTCAGAGCCGCAACCGGTCACCTGACCGTCGTTCCCTGAAGATTCCACCGCTAGTGGAAGGACGTCGTGGTGTCGCGGAGCTGACTACCCGAGTAGTTCCGTCGTGAGAACGATACCACCGACAACTGCGAACACGATCCCGAGGGCCGGTTCCATAATCTCGCTCGGCACGTACTTGCCGACGCGCGTGCCGACGGTCCCACCGATCACGACACCGGGGATCGACCACGCGACGATGTACCACACAGGAGTCGCCGCGAGCGCGTGAACGATCGCCCCCGCGATGGCTGCGATCGCAAGCACGAACACGCTCGTCGCGACCGCAACGCGCGGCGGGAGTCGACACCGGACGATCAGTTGCGTGGTCGTCACCTCGGGGAGCCCAGCACTGATGAGGCCCGTGATGAACCCGCCAACGGTCGCGAGCCCGACACCGGGCGGTCGCCAGCAGATATCATACGTGTACCGTTCACCGTCCGCGGCCTCGATGGTCCGCTCTCCCCGGTTGCTGTTCTTCTGTTTGAGATACTCTCCTTCGCGTTCGCCTGGCTCGTGTTCTTCAGGCGGGTCGTAGTAGACGAGGAACCCGCCGAGCAGGAGGAGTCCAGCACCGAAGGCGAGTTTGAGCAGTGTCGTTGGCACGCGATGGGCGACGAGTGCGCCCAAGACGACAGCCGGAACCGCACCGAGAAGGAGCCACTTTGCGGTCTGGTAATCCACGACCCGCTGGCGAACGTAGTTCACCAAGCCGTTCCCCATTCCAAACACTTCAGTTAGCAAGCCAGCACCGATCGCCTGCGACGGCGAAAGACCGACGACCAGCATGAAGAACGGGCTGAAGAACAGCGCCCCCGAGACGCCGGACGCGAGCGCGACCAGCGAGAACAAAACTGACGCTGGAAACACCCACCAGTGGGCGAGAAACTGCTCAAGTGGAAATCCGGCCACGATGGGAAGCTGTTGGGCCGCGAGCGCGATGGAGTCAATGCGACTGAAATCCGTGAGGAGACCGACGAGAATCGCGAGGCTCAATACAATACCGCTGTGCACGACGGTCCGGCGTTCACTCATCGGTAGCTATTAACAAGCACCACTAGCTCGATATAGAATTTCCGACATATGTGTAGTACGCAATCTGTTGAGCCTGCAGTTTACTCGAAATCTAGTCTGATAGATGGTTACGCGAGGATACCTGCTCCGAGGAATGCGCCCAGGACGATACCATACACAACGTGTGCTGTCCCAAACATCATCATCATGTCGCGGTCGGGTTCCATCCCGAGGACCATCCGCATCCAAAACATCATCCCACCGATCATAAGTACGACCCCGTAAACGAGTCCGAGACCGGTCGCCACTCCGATGGAGTCGAGACTGGGCCCGAGCACCGGAACGCCGATTGCGAAGACCGCGCCGGCAACGATGCCGTAAATAAGGTGCAGCATCATCCCCGGCATCGCATAGTCCTCGGGCTCACCTCCGGCGAACTTCGCGACGAGTCCCGCCGTCGGCGGCGGGCTGTCATCACCCATCACCATCATCACAGCAGTCATACCGATCGTTGCAACGAGTCCACCCGCTAGTCCGGCGATAATTGATGCCATATGTTCTGTCCTACCAGATGCAGGGAGGGTATTAAATCGCGACGCGGTCGTTGAACACAGTCGCACACCCCCCATAAAAAATGCCGAGTGGAAGAAATACTATGCGAAATTCCAAATTTGGAAAGATCAGATGCTCAGTAAATCTACCTACTTATCGCTCAATGCAGAGGTATACGCTTTGGTATGGGGGTTTCTGAAATATAGATACGACGGTGATTGCTAGAGACGTACTCGTCTGCGATTTATCAATCGCTGGATCCCGTTGTTATCAATCGCTGGATCCGGTTGCGAACGTCATCTGCGGAGTCATAGGTTTCGTCGTCAACCGGAGTGAGCACTTTATCGATGGATTTCCTTCCACCCTGTGTTTCGACCTCGTAGTCGCCATAGTCCTCGATGAGTTCCTCCGTCGTGATTGGATACTCCTCGGTTTTGAGCGCGTTATGGAGATCTCTGAGCTGCTTGCCAGGTGCAGGCTCATCAGCGCGGTCACGCGCCTGTTGAAGGTCTCGGTCTCGCTGGCGTCGCTCCTCGTTATCTTCTTGCTCCTCTCGACCCCGTCTATCATCTCCCATCTTTTATTCTATGACACCAAATGGCATAATGCTGGTGTCCCTTCTTGATGATATGCTTTGATTCCGGCAACCGAAGAGTACACTAAACACGAACGGTCTTTATATTTGAAACCCGCAAGGTGGGTTCGCGTCTCTCGAAACCTGGGAATACGAGACCCTACAGCCGCCGCGCGGGACGACACAGAAAGAGGCGGTCGACCCGAAAGACGAGCTGAACGACCTCGGCAAAAAGGGATGGGAGCTCGTCGACACCATCGACTACGTCGGCGGCGGGACGAAGTACCTCGTGTTCAAGCGGCCGGCCGATAGATAAGTGTCGATCCAAGCACCGAGGTCGACGCGGAGGCAGGGTGGACACGGACATCGAGACCTCCGGCGACACCAACATCTCCACTGCGAACCCTCGCGATCGATCCGCTCATCCTCTGCGAGTTACAGCGGTAGGTCCCACTCTCGCTGTACCATCCCCGAAAGTTGAGACTTGCCTAACGGTTGTTCCAAACTATAATATGTTCAAAAACAGAGTTTCAATGTATTCCCGTGCTACTACTTCCTGCTACTTAGTTCAGAGATGGACGATACCTTCGTCAATCCACCGCCTGCGTTCCTCCGTTACCTCGCACTACTCTCCGCGCTCACCAAAACGTTCCTCGCCCCAGTCGGAGGCGCCCCGGGTCCGCTGGAGGTAGTTCTGAAGTGTCTCGTGGACGGTCCGGCCGAGACCATGTAACTCACTGTTGATGGCCGAGACCGAATCCGAATCGATCGATTCGGTCACGTCGCGCTCACGCCAGTCCTCAGGCATCGTCGGGGCGTCGAAGCGGAGGTGATCATCTGTTGGATCACGGTAGAAGTCAAAGGCGTGGAACAGACCGAGTTCGTCGACGGCTCGAACTGTCTCCTCGTCGAGATCCGTGTACTCCGCCCACTCCTCGAATGCCTCACGCCACGCGCCCTCTTGGAGGAGGTTCTCGAGGTCCTCGCGGTAGAAGTCCTCGGATCCGAGGGTTTCCGATTCTTCCCAGTCGAAACCGCTCGGTCGTCCCCGGTTCGAGAGATCGGGTGGCTCTGGGATGGGTACGTCGAGTGTCACACCGATAGTAGGAAGGGCACGAAAATAAAGCTCCGTACGATTCTACGGGCGGTGTTCAAATAAGAACTGAAACTGACTGGCCGCGCTCGGCGTTGCAGCTGACATTCCTGGTGGATTGAAAGGGCGAGGCGTCTCGCCCTTTCAGCTGTTCCCATCAACTCTACCGCTGTAAACCGCTTATGTGAACACTACCGTTTCGAAGGTCTGTCCGCACTTTTGACGTTCGAACTCCCCGTCGCGGTCGTGATCGTGCGCTATGCGATACCAAGGAGAAGCGCCCACGTATTGAAGATACTCTGAGGAGTTCGTTACTGGGTTACGTTCCGCTCACCCGGAGCTCGACCCACTCCTGCGTCCCGAAGGGCATCTCGTAATCGATATCTAGACGGTCGTATACCGTCCGTGGGATGCCGATATCAGCGAGATACAGCGACCCTGTAACAGCAGTAAGGCCCGTTTTCGGCAGCGCGAGGGTGACGACACGTTCTGGTTCGGCAGCGATGCCAAGTGCCTCCCCAGTCGTTGCATCGATACCTGACGGCACATCCAACGATACGATCGACGCCGCTTGGCGATTCATCCCCTCGATCAGCTGCCGGGCAGGTTCTCGGACATCGCCGCTGAGTCCATAGCCGATGAGTGCATCGACGATGACATCTGGATCAGAATTTCTCTCGAAAGCGCCCATTCCAACACCAGTGGGGATTCCTATTTCGTCGAGGATTCCGTACTGTGTCGCCGCCGCCTCCGTCAGTTCATCTGGTTCGCGATCTAATACGACGCTAACGGACACCTCACGATTGGTCAGGTGGCGGGCACACGCCAATCCGCCACCACCGTTTCCACCGTTCCCGGCAACCACGAGGGCCGAACCAGCGCCAGCATCGAACACGTGAGAAGCGAGCGTTCGACCGGCGTTTTCCATCATCTGCAGCAGTTCGAGACCGACATCGTCGACTGCGACACGATCCACCTCCCGCATCTCCTCCGCAGTTACAGCAGGAACTCGAACACCAGCGGGCGTTCGAAATGGGGACGAACTCATACTCTCGAAGAACGGTTATGGACATATATTTCTGTGCGGGCAGACTGTGAGGGCAACCTGGTAACCGAGACAGCCGAAGCCGGGGGACTGGAGAGTTACCACTACGTTACCGGAAATTAAAGACATTTGCTATCGATTATGTAATAAGAGATGCACGATCTCACAGCATTTCAGCGCGATCTCCTCTACGTTATTGGTGGATCCGATGAGCTCTACGGGCTTGCAGTAAAGCGCGAACTTGAGAGCTACTACGAAGACGAGATCAACCACGGTCGCCTCTACCCGAACCTCGATACGCTCGTCGAGAAAGGCCTCGTAGATAAAGGACGATTAGACGATCGAACGAATTCCTACACGCTGACCCGTCGGGGGAAACAAGAGCTGGAAGCCCGCCGTAACTGGGAACACCAGTATATCGATCTATCCGATAGGTGACGCCTCGAGATGCGTGAGTTCACTCACCCGTAACTGGGATTTCATAAGACAGGGCCGGATATTACTCGTATGGACGAGTTTGACTTTCTGGTTATCGGTTCAGGGTCCGGGCTAGATGTCGCGAACGTCGCGGCGAATCAAGGCCAGTCCGTCGCCATCGTTGAAAAAGGCCCACTCGGCGGGACATGTCTCAACCGGGGTTGCATTCCCTCGAAGATGCTGCTGTATCACGCCGACGTGCTCGAAACGATCGAACGCGCCGGCGAGTTCCATATCGACGCGGATGTGTCCGATGTTGCGTTCGCCGACATCGTTAGCGAGGTGAACGAAGAGGTGGCCGCAGACGCGGGATCGATTCGTCGCGGTCTGCGGTCGTCCTCCCAGCATACGCTGTTCGAGGGCACGGGGCGGTTCGTGGACGAACGGACAGTCGAACTAGTCGACGGCGACGATGAAGGAGCACAGCTTCGAGCAGAGACGGTTCTCATCGCCGCCGGTACCCGGCCGTCGATCCCGAATATCGACGGTATCGAGGACGTGAACTACCTCACGAGTACGGAGGCGCTTCAACTCGAGACACCCCCCGATCACCTGGTTATAGTTGGCGGGGGATACATCGCTGCCGAACTCGGGCACTTCTTCGGGACGTTCGGGAGTGATGTGACGATTATCGGACGGCGTCCAAATCTACTGCCTGAAGCCGATAAGGAGGTTGCAGAAGCATTTACCGAGCACTACAACGAGAGATTTACCGTCCACACAGGTCACGCAGCCACCGCAGTTTCGGAGTCCGGTGGAACAGTCACTGTCGAGGCACACCCGTACGAATACGGCCCCGACGGCGGCGTCAGCGACGAGGAGTCTGTGACCGTAACGGGGGACGAGCTGCTCGTGGCCGCAGGTCGCAGGCCGAATACGGACCTGCTCAATCTCGATGCGACGGGAGTCGAAACGGACGACCGAGGGTTCGTCGAAACCGACGACTACCTCCGAACCACTGCCGACGGCGTGTGGGCGCTCGGCGACATCGTCGGCGAGTACCTCCTGAAACACAGCGCGAACCACGAGGCGCAGGCAGTCGCACGCAATATATTTGGAGACGAATTACAGCCCGTCGACTACACGGCGATGCCGTCTGCCGTCTTCGCATCCCCAGAAGTCGCCGGCGTCGGCGCCCGCGAGCAAGAGCTTCAGGAGGCAGGTCGAGAGTACGCAGTCAACACATATCGCTACGAAGACACTGCGCGGGGCGACGCGATGAAGGCCGACGGCTTCGTGAAGGTGCTCATCGACCTCGATGGCGAGATTCTCGGCTGTCACATCATCGGTCCCGAAGCGTCCGACCTCATTCAGGAGGTCGTCGTGGCGATGAAGGCGGGCTCGGGGACGGTGCAAGACATTCGAGAGTCGGTCCACATCCACCCAGCGCTCTCCGAAGTCGTCCAGCGCGCGTTCTCCGGGCAGTTTTCTCGAGGTGGTGGAGGACACGACCACGGCCACTCGCACTAAGTTGGCGCCTCTACCGGGATTATATAAGTAACTGACTGACGGGAGCTACCACGTCATAGACTGAACTGAGAGCACATTCTCCAAACCCTTCGTGGGATGTCGTAATCAGAACGAAGAGAAGCAAGAACGATTTGTCCATCCAGCCAGCCCAGGCTCATATAACGGTGTATCGGACCCGCATCTCGGTTGCACAGCCGCACTTCGATTATATCCGACAGATGCATACGACAGAGTGCAATGGCAAAAGCAGCAGTCGTGATTCTCGCGGGAACGGAAGGGCACGAAAATCTCGGTCGTATCGTGAACGGGCTTGAAACAGCCAAGGAATTCGCCGAAACCGAGGGTGATGAGCTAGAACTCATTTTCGATGGCGCCGGCACCCAGTGGATTCCTGAACTCGAAGATCCGGACAGCGATCCACACGAACTCTACCAGGCAGTCAAGGACGACGCGTCGGCCTGTGACTACTGCTCCGGCGCATTCGGCGTCGACGACGCAGTGAACGATTCGGGCGTGGTCCGTCTCGATGACCACGACGGACACCCCAGCATCCGGTCGCTCGTCGACGACGACTACGAAGTCATCACGTTCTGATATTCGAGGCGGATATTCCCGTCTCTCTCTGCACACACGTGGCAGAATACAATCAATGAACCAATCATTCTTATTGGAGCTCACTGACTCCCTGAGCAGGTAATATGAACAGACGATACACCACCTATGTTTCCATCTGCAGGTGACGAACTCCGAATTAAGCCTGGAGGAATCCTGATCGCTGTAGCTGCATTTGTCCTTACACGAACCCTCTTGATTGGAGTGGTCTACAGTGGTTCAGAGTCCTCAATTGTAGCGACAATATTGCAACTGGTACCACTCATAATCGGACTGGGACTGGTAATCTACGGCGTCAATCTGGCCGTCAGTACCCACGACAGAACCTACGCCCGCACCGTCGCGATCTGGTTCCTCGTCGGCAGTTTCGGAATCTTTGCGATGGTCGGTCTTGGCACCATCGAGAGTTCCGGCCTATTGAGAACGGTTTCATCGAATACCGTCATCGCTAATGCAGTATTGGGTGGGGGAGCAGGAGGTATCCTCTTCGGCCGACGGTCCGCGAGAGACCAGCGACGCCGGCAGTTGCTCTCGAGACAGTCTGACCAGGTCGTTTTGTTGAATCGGCTTCTCCGTCACGAAATCCTGAACGCAATCACGGCGATACGAGGACACGCGGAACTGCTACACGACGGCCAAGGGACCGATCGTAGTTTCAATGCAATCAGTGACGGAGTCGAACGAATCGAACGGACGGTAGATCAGGTGGGGTTCCTCATCCGAACTGTCGACGAGACTGCGAGAACACTTACTCCAGTCGATCTTGCCGCCGTCGTCCGGGAGAGTTCCACGCAGATTCCGGATTCCGCAACGGTAACCGTGGAATCGCCCCACTCCGTCCAGGTTCGTGCGGATGAACACCTCGAGACGATGGTCACGAAACTGGTCAGAGAAGCACTCGAACGGGCTTCAAAATCCGAGGTCTCGGTTGCAGTGGTCCCTAGAGAAACCACGGTTGATGTTTCGGTTTCAGCCCCCGGACAGTGGCTCAGCGAGACCGCTCGCGACGTACTCCTCGAGGGACTGCCGGAGTACGACGAGCCGGACGTCAACTACGAGATACCGATCATCAAACTGCTTGTGGCACAGTACGGCGGAACGATCGACGTCGTCGAGGACGAGATGAATACCTCAGTCGTCGTCACACTCCTCCGAACCACCGAGCAAGCGCCAGAGAGTGATCAACCGGGAGTTAGTGGGGAGAGCATTCGGAACGCAACAGTTGCTGGTCTCGTGGCTGGAGTCGCGATGGGACTGATTCTCCAGTTCGTCGCAGGTCAGATTGGGATTATCGGAGCACTCTACGGCATTCAGACGCTCGCTGTCGGCTGGGTCACCCACCTGTTCCACAGCGTCGTATTCGCAACTGTGTTCGTCGCTGCAGTAACTGTCGATAGTCTCAAGCAGTACACTGAGAGCCTCACTGGGACTGTCACATTAGGTATCCTGTACGGTTCGTTCCTGTGGCTCGTCGCTGCCGGTGTCATCATGGGCGTGTGGTTGAATCTCGTGGGGATACCGGCAGCAGTGCCGAATCTTGGCGTCGTGTCCCTCATTGGTCATACAGTCTGGGGCGCTCTGATCGGCATGCTCGTCTTCATACTGCCAACAGAGGTCGATTGATGGAATATTCTCTCAGCACGAGAGCGGGAGGGGTCACCCGCGACCGCCAGCCAGTGCGTTTGCCTCGGGAAGCCGTCGGAGCCACAGCATCGCGACTGTCCCGACGAACGGTCCGATAACCAGTGGCGCAAATGCCCACTGCCAGCCGACGACACCGGCAATAATCGGCGTGATTTGGATCGAGCCCACCGTGAGTAGAAATCCGATGGCAGTCTGCAGCGTCAGGGCTGATCCAACGTAACTGTCCTCGGCGAGTTCGGAGACGGCCGCCGAGAACTGCGCGGAGTCGGCGACGATGACGAACCCCCAGATCAATAGGAACGGGACGAGAACGAGAAGCGGACCACCAAACACGAAGCCAGCACCAATACAGGCAGTGCCGCTGACGATCATACTGACGCTCGTAACGGTCGTCCGTCCGATCCGGTCTGCGAACACACCGGCGACGAGGGCGCCGATACCCCCCACTGCAATGGTTCCGAACGCGAGCAGCGCAGCGAGTGTCGGTGCCGGGTCGCCGCTGGCAGCGAAGCTCGCAGCCAGATAGACGGGAATCCACGCCCAGACGGCGTATAATTCCCACATGTGACCGAAGTATCCGAGGTTGGCGAGCATCGTCCCGCGGTCACCGAGCATCCGGCGAACCGCTCCGGGATCGAATGGTGCTGCCGGAGCCTGGTGTGGACCCGGACGCACGAAGAGAACAAGCACACCACTGACGGCAGCGAGCCCAGCCGCACCCAGTAAGACGAGACGCGGACGGCCGACGCCACCGATCGCCCGAAGCAGATGCGGCATTGCCGATCCGATCGTGAGTGCACCGACAAGCGTGCCGATAGCGAACCCGCGTCCCTCCCGAAACCAGCCAGCCATGATTTTCATACCGGTCGGATACACACCGGCCAGTGCGACACCAGTCAGAAATCGCAACAGAACGGCCGGAAGGAACGACGACACGACGAGAGCAATAAGTGCTGTCGCCCCTGCACCGATGGCAGCTGAGACAGCAAACAGGTACCGCGGCGGAATCGTATCCGCGAGAGTGAGCGTCGCAGAAAGGACGGCGCCGACGACGAATCCGAGTTGTACCGCGTTCGTCAGCCAGGCAGTCTCAGCGCTCGAGAGATCCCAGAGCGCCGCGAGTTCCGGCCCGACCGCCGAGGCACTGAACCAGAGCGTCATCGCCAGCAGTTCGGCAACAGCGAGAACGAGGAGGACACGGTAGCGACTCGCTTTCGTCGGTTCCTGCTTCATATATGATTTCGAATTGTCAATTCTGTGTGTAGCTCCGTATCCATCACGATGGTGTACTAATCAAATCAAATAAAAACTCACGAGGAGGTTCGAGTGTATTGCACACCGCCACGCGTATTATATATGCAGAAGACATCCGTACCTACGCGAAGAAAATGACCGGGAATCGGGACCGCGACGACAATCTTTCGGCGGGTTCGTCCATCACTACGGATCCGTCTCCTGAAGAGCGGTATCGCAAGATTTTCCAATACAACAACGACGCAGTGATGGTCGTCGATCTGGAGACCGAATCCTTTCTCGATGTCAATCCCGCCGCCTGTGACCTACTCGGATACTCCCGCGATGAGCTCCTCTCGATGCATCCGGAAGATATTCATCCAAATGACGTCGAACGCGTTCGAGAGGAATTCATCTCTCAGGTGTACAAAGAGGGTGCGGGGTTCACAGACGACCTGACCTGTCTCACCAAAGACGGGGAGGAAATCCCGACCGAGATCTCCGGTGCTGCGCTCGATCCACGCGACGACGGAACTGAACCGACACAGATGATCGCGATGCTCCGCGATATCTCCGATCGTGTCGAACACCGCCGGGAGCTCGAAGAGAAAATCGAACGCCTGGATCGGTTCGCGAGCGTCATCTCTCACGACCTCCGCAACCCACTCTCGATCATCAGGGGACACGCGACACTCGCGAAAGAGACTGGAAAGCCCGAACATTTCGAAACGATCGAGGAGGCAGTCGACCGGATGGACGACATGCTTTCGGATCTTCTGCAACTCACCCGTGAGGGAGACATTATTGGAGACAGGACGACCGTCGAGGTCGAGGCATTGGCACGCCGGGCGTGGACCGACAGAAACTCCACGGCAGGAACGCTCGAAATACACGCTTCGAGGACGATCACTGCAGACCCCGATCGGATGTGCGAACTGTTCGAGAACCTCTTCGAAAATGCACTCGAGCACGCGGGGGAAGATGTGACCATCCGTGTCGGAACGATCGAAACCGCGGATCAATCCGGATTTTATATCGAAGACAACGGCGTAGGCATCCCACCAGAGGAACGGGACACTGTTTTCGAATGGGGGCAGACATCGACTGCCGACGGGACTGGCTTCGGTCTGGCGATTGTCGCCGAAATCGTGGCCGCTCACGGATGGGAAATCGATATCTGCGCATCCGAGACGGGCGGAACCCGAGTCGAAATCACCGGATTGTAACTCTTCCTGATCGAATAGCCGCGGTCAGCATTGTCACCGGCATATAAAAACAGCGGGGACGCGAGACGGAATTCCACGGCCGCCGTGTAATTAAGGCCGTTCCCTGTGGGTCGAAACCTATGGGAATAGACGAGTCCTCCGATTCATCGACAGAGGGTATTACGTGGTACAAGGCGCTCTCGCCAGGATGAATTACCTGAGGGCCGGGTTACAGCCGTGAGCTGTGGTGATACCACCGTCGCTGTGACCCACTACGACGGGGAGTACGCTGCACTCGACAACAGCTGTCCCCACCAAGGAGGGCCACTCGGCGAGGGATCGATCGAGACCGGCTGCCTTCGGTGTCCGTGGCACGGCTGGGACTTCGACCCGCTGACCGGCGAGACGCCCGGCCCACACGACGACTCCGTAGAGACGTTCCCGGTCGAGGAGCGCGAGGACGGGATCTACGTCGGCTTCCCCGAGGACGAACCCCACGAGCGGACCGTCTCGGACGTGATCGCCGAGACGCTTGTCAACTGGGGGGTCCGGCAGGTCTGGGGCATCGTCGGCCACTCGAACCTGGGACTGGCCGACGCACTCCGCCGAGAGGCCGAGGGTGGGAATCTCACCTACTACGGCGTCCGCCACGAGGGGGCCGCCGCCTTCGCGGCCTCGGCCTACGGGAAGCTCACCGGCCGTCCGGCGGCGTGTTTCTCCATCGCGGGCCCCGGTGCGACGAACATGCTCACCGGCCTGTGGGACGCGAACGTCGACCGCTCGCCGACGATCGCACTCACCGGGCAGGTCGACTCACAGGTGCTCGGGACGGGGAACTTCCAGGAGGTCGACCTCGAGGCCGCCTACGGTGACGTCGCGGAGTTCGAGGCGACGGTGCTCCACGACTCGGACTCTGCCGAACTCGCAACGCGGGCCGCGAAGACTGCTATCCTCGAACGCGGCGTCTCACACCTGGTCTTCCCCGACGAGATACAGACCCAGTCTGCCGAGGGCGTCGACCCGGGCGATCCGGAGGGCCGCATCACCGACCGTGACATCAGCCCGCCCGACGGACGACGCTGGACGGACGCCGTCGAGCTGCTGGCGAGAGTGCGGAACGGCCGGTCATCGTCGTCGGCCACGGCGCGCGCTTCGAGATGGACGGCATCGTCGACCTCGCCGAACGGCTGGACTGCCCGGTGCTGACGACGTTCAAGGCGAAGGGCCAGATCCCCGACTCTCACCCGCTCGCGGGGGGCGTCCTCGGCCGGAGCGGGCACGCCCATCGCGAGCCACTTCATGAACGAGTCGGACCTGCTGGCGGTGTTCGGCGCGAGCTTCTCGAACCACACGGGGATTGCCGAGTACAAGCCGACGATTCACGTCGATTACGACGCGATGACGCTGGGGAAGTTCCACAGTATCGACGTTCCAGTGTGGGGCGAGATCGGCGTCACCGTCGACGACCTGCTCGACAGGCTCCCCGAGGAGGCCGACCTCGCCGCCGAGAGTCAGCGCGAGGAACTCGCCGAGCGCTGGGAGATCTGGCGTGACGAGAAGGCGACCCGGCGGGCACAGACGCCCGAACGCGGCGTCAACTACGCGACAGTGTTCGAGGCGATGAGTCGCCTCGTCCCCGACGACGCCATCGTCCCGGTCGACGTCGGGAACAACACCTACGCGTTCGGCCGGTACTTCGAGCCCGAGCACCAGTCGGTGCTGATGTCGGGCTATCTCGGCTCGATCGGGTTCGCCTTCCCGGCGGCACTCGGCGCCTGGGCCGCTACGCAGGAACCGGAGTCACGCTTTGCGGGCCGCCCCGTCGTCTCGGTGTCCAGCGACGGCGGCTTCGGCCAGTACATGAGCGAGTTCACGACCGCCGTCAAGTACGACATGGACCTCACGCACGTCCTGCTCAACGACGACGAACTCGGGAAGATCAGCAAGGAACAGCGCACCGGCGGCTGGGACGTCTGGCAGACCGACCTCGTCAACCCGCAATTTGCCGACTTCGCGGAGAACTGCGGCGGCTACGGGGCCTACGTCGACGATTCGACGGACCTCGAGGACGAACTCGAAGCGGCCATCGCCCACGACGGCCCGGCGCTCGTCGAGATCAGCACCGACTCCGACCCGATCTGAATCGCTCCGGTCGCAGACCGCGACGACGACCACGACCATACCACCCTCACAGCGTCTCGATACGAGTCGATGACAGATCTCACCGCACTGTTGACGAGTCTCCTCGGAGTGTTCGCCCTGGCGCTGGTCGTTCGGCTCCTCGTCCGAAACCGGGATCGCCTCGCGTTCGCGAGCGTCCTCGTGGCTATCGGCGTCGCCGTCTCGGCGCTCGGGCTCTCCTTCGGTCTCGGACTGACGAGTGACCTGATTCTGCTGGTGTTCCTGCCGACCATCATCTTCCACGGGACGACGACCCTCAATGTCCGTCGACTGTGGCGGAACGTCGGCCTGATCGCGGTCCTCACGGGTATCGGCTTACCGCTCTCGATCGTCCTCCTCGGGGTCGTCGGAACGGTCGCGTTCGATTTTCCCCTGATCGTGGCACTGGTCTTCGCCGCGATCATCCTCCCGACCGATCCCGCCGCGGTACTGTCCATCTTCGAGGAACTGGACGTCGCGGAGCGGCTCGCGATCACGATCGAAGGGGAGAGCCTCATGACCGACGGCGTCGCAGTCGTGATCTTTTCGACGCTCATGGCTGCCTACGAGTCGTCCGGATCGGCGGCGTCACTCGGGACACCAAACGGACTGCTCGCTATTGCGGGTGATATCGCACTCGTCGGCGGCGGTGGTCTCGTCGCTGGGGGGAGTCATCGGATACCTCGCACACGTCGTGATGCGACGCCTCGAAGACGAGATGAGCATCCTGCTGCTCACAGTCCTCGTGGCGTACGGGAGCTTCCTACTCGCAGAACACGCCCTCGGCCTGAGTGGGATCCTCGCTGTGGTCGGCGCCGGGCTGTTGATGGGCGCACACGAGGAAACGCACCACAAAATGAGTACGAATGAGGCCCACGTCCAGGAGCTCTGGACGATGGCGGCGTTTCTCGTCTCGACGATCCTGTACCTCCTCATCGGCGCCGAGGTTCGGATCGGAGCGTTCCTCCAGTACGCCGACCTGGTGATCGGAGCCGCAGTGCTGGTCCTCGTCGCCCGTGCGGTGACGATCTACCCGCTGGTTTCGGCCACGAACCTCGCCAGTGGACGGCCGGTTCCCGTGTATTGCCAGCACGTCATGGTCTGGGGAGGCCTCCACACCGTCGTCCCCGTCGCACTGGCGCTGTCGCTCCCCGCACAGTTCCCGTTCCGAGAGGAACTACAGGTGATGGTGTTCGGCGTGGCTATCATCAGTATCGTGGTTCAGGGACTATTGCTGCCGGGGGTACTGACCCGACTGGGAATCGGTGCTGCGAACGGTAGCTGACTATTCCCTATGAAAATACGAATGATGACCCGTATCGCGTGGGATCGAATCATCAATCGGAACGAAACGTTGGCACTGGCGGTCGTGTTTGGATTGGCTTCAGTTCCGTGGACGTACGTATTCGTGGCCGGGTTACACATTCCGTTGTGGCCGTCATTCATCGCATCCGCGACGTTCTACGCCGCGGGTGGTGACCTCAGCGGCCTCGTTCGGGGCTACTCGAGCAACGTCGTCGGTATCGTCTATGCTGTCCTGACGCTCGCGGTGGTAGATACCTACCTCGGTGGTGGAGTCGTTGCCCTCAGTGTCACCGTGGGGGCGTTTATGTTCCTCGCCAGTCTCCACGAGTTCGTTCCGCTGCTGTCGTTCACGTCGGGCGGGTTCTTCGGCTACGCGACGATGTTCAGTGTCCACGCTGCGAACGCGACTGCGTTCGGTGTGACTGGACTTCCGGGAGAGACAGTCGCAGCCGTACTATCGATGCTTCTCGGTGCAGTTCTCGGGTTCACGACTAACGCGATGAGCGCTAGTCTCGCAGAATAAAAAAGACAGTGTTCCCTACGAGTGTCACACCCATCCCGAGAGGGGCCTCAATCACCGCGTCACGCGTCGGGCCAGCGAGAAGACGAAGACGGCAGTCAGAAACGCGCCCGCAAGCCCTTCCGACGCGGCGACGAACCGGCCGACGTCGCTGACTGGGTGCACGTCCCCGAGGCCGAGCGTCGCGAACGTCACGACGCTGAAATAGAGGCCGTTCAACACGGCGTCAGCGCCGTGACTGCCGTAGCTCACGACTTCACCGCCGGTGCTGAGGCCGCCCGACGCTGGATAGACGAACGCACTGCCGACCATGACGGCCAGCGCCAGCGCGGCGGTCCGGCCCGGTCGCTCGCCGTATCCCGCGATCGCATCGAGAAAGCCGTTCGTCATCCAGCGCACCGTCGCATCGATACGGTGTGTCAGCGAGTGGTCCGCCGATCTGGCGTGGGCGGCGTAGCGTCGCCGCCGGTATCGCAGCTCCCGGACGAAGAACATCGACGCCGTCTCGCTATCGCCGGCGTCCGATGCACCCTGCTTCGCCTCCAGATACGTGTGTTCGAGCCCCTCGATGCTATCGGACTCGTCGGAATCGCCGATATACTCGTGGAGCCGCCAGCGATTCGATCGCAACAGGTCGCGGTAGGCCGCGAAGTGGAAGCCGTCGAATCGCGTTCGGTAGAATCGGTACCGGTCGAACGTCTCCGGTTCACACTCGAGGTCGACGTCACCGACAGTCGCATCCGTGAGATCGTACGTCGCAACGCCCGTGTCGGGTTGGTCGAGATCGCCCGCCGAGATAGTCGCGTCTCTGAGACGACACTCGAGATCGGTCGCTGGATAGATTCGGAGACGGTCAAACGATCCCTCGGAGAGATCGATTTCCGTCACGCTCTCGTCGACGCCGGTATCGTCGAAGGTCGCGTATTCGCCGGCAGCACCGACGAACTCGACGTCGTCCCGGAACGTCGTGGACACGAACTGCGCCGTTCCGAACGAAACGTTCGGGAAATGCGCCCGTCCCTCGACAGTAACGCTATCGAAGTTCAGCCACCCCTGGACGCTACACTGGGCGAATTCCACGCTCCCGTCGAACCGGGTGTCGCTGATTCGGAGACTTCGCTCGAACGATCCACGGCGAGCGCGAAGACACGTCGTCGATGCGGCGGGCGTCCCGAAGACCGTCCCCTTGATTGCGACCTGCCGCTCGAAGACCGCATCGGTCACGTCCATACTGTCGATCTGACACTCCTCGATGGTCACCGGATGGCCGACCACCGATTCCGAGAGGTCGAGCGTCCCGTCGATGGTCACCTCGCGGAACGTAACGTGGGCGACGTCGCTTCCATCGACGACGAGTTGGGAGAGATCCAACTCCTCCAGGTGGACGTCGACGTACTCCTGCCGGGAGGGATCGTCCGCGTCGACGTCCGCGAGGAAGGCCGCCCGCAGCGTCGCCGACGTGATGTCGGCCGTCCGGCGCTCGTCCGGCGTAAGATGGAACACGCATCGTTCCTCGCCGGCCGCGCTCGGACGCGAACAAGTCCGCTCGGCGTCGGCGACCCGGTAGCGGATACCGCACTCGGTCACGGGCGACTGTCACCCCCGACTCGAGACGGCCGCGCCGCTGTCTCCGGCGGCGCCGCGGATTGTCGAGTAGTCGCGTCTGGGCCGGTATTCATACGTTCGGCGTCGCTCAGTCGACACCCAGTTCGGGAGTCGGGATACTGAGTGCACTCGCCCACGTGACGACGCTCGTCACCAGCGCGACGACGGCCAGCGCCAGTGCGACGAGGCCGACGCCGAGGAGGAGGCCGACCGGGGTCGAGGAGAGGAGGGACCTGAACGTGAGTGCGAGCCCGAAGATGCCGAGGTAGCTCCCGAACGCGAACAGCGCGACGGAGGCGAGCGGCCCGTCGAGGGACGCGTAGATCCCCGCGACGACGCCGAGTGTCGGGAGCACGAGGAAGTACGCCGCAGCCTCGGGCCCCGCGGTGGCAGCCGCCAGCGCGCTCTCCGGGTCGCGAAAGATCAGGGCGAGCACGAGGACGTAGCCGACAACGAGCGCGCCGCCACCCGCCTCGTATGCGGTCGAGAGCGAGTCACGGACGACACGCTCCGGAACGCGGTCACGCGCTGGAGCGTTCAGTGCCATCACCTCGGCCGTCTCAGTTCTGCGTTACTCCTGGGCGCGCTCCATCTCGTAGCTCAGCCGGTGGGGCATGACGCTCAGGGCGCTGGACGATGGCCGCCAGCGAGACGAAGATGCCCAGCAGGATGTGGGCGACGCCGCCGAGCTTGAGCCACAGCAGCGTCGAGGGCCACTTGTGGATCTGGGTCAGCGCCCCGTTGACCGCGGCGCCGCGAGTGCCGCCACTCCCGCCAGCAAGGCTCGTGTCGGGGTACGTCGAGAAGAAGCTCTCGAGCAGCGGGTGGAACTCGGTCAGCTCGAAGAACAGCGCCGAGCCGGCCAGCAGGTAGCCGACGACGGCGAAAGCGGCACCGACCTTGAGCATCTTCTTGATCGTTCCGACGGTCGATTCGATTTCGTCGATGGACAGGCGGTCCGGGTATTCGGATGCCATGCCATACCGTCTCGTCTATCAGGATATAATGGCCCCTCGGGTGTTGAAGCGGATTGCACGTCCGGCCGAACCTTCTATTGTCCGAGGGAAATTACGTACCTGTGGTCGGAACAGTGTGCTATCGAGGCGGTGGCGACGGCACTCACGCGGAGTGTCGGAGCGGTTTATCGGTCGTCGTCGAACGCTATCGACGGTCACCTGGACGACACCAGTCCGTGTTATACGAGCGACATCACACGAGACACGCCGATTCTATCCATCGAAGCAGACTGATCATGACATCATTCAGAACGTCCGACGCACGAGGGCATCGCAGCGGGACAGGGCGACGAACGGCACCGACGAATCCGATCGGGACGGGTAATCGATGACCTCGACGCGTCCGACAGACGTCGAGACGCCACGCGCAGTCGCCACCTGGAGCGACCTCCCCGACCGTGAACCCACACACGCCCGCGTCGACGGCGTCGACCTCGTCGTCATCCGGTACGACGACGAGGTGTCGGTCCTGTACGGACGGTGTCTCCACCGCGGCGTACTCCTCGGGGACGGCCACGTCGAAGGTGACGACCTCATCTGTGGCGTTCACGGCTGGGACTACCGGGTCGACACCGGCATCAGCGAGTACGACAACTCGGAGGTCCTCGAGAAGTTCACCGCGTGGGTCGACGAGGACGAGGACGCCGTCTACGTCGACGCCGACGAGGTGGCGGCGTGGGCCGACGAGAACCCGCAGCCGTACGACGACCCCGAGCCCGGCGAGGAGAGCGACGGGGCGATGCGGGGGTCGGCCGACGGCGTCGACGGTGGCGCGGTCGACCCCGAGTTCTACGGCGAGCCCGACGACGAGACGGAGCCGTACTCCCACTACATCCAGTCCCTGGCTCAGAAGGGGCCCGAGGGGATCGGCGAGCACGGGAGCATCTCGGCGATGGGCGTCCCACGGACCGAGTTGCCGAGCTGGGACGACCTGCAGATTCTGACGGCCCAGCTCGCCCGAACACCCCTCGACGACGAGGCCCCGTCGACACGGACCTGGTGATCGGGCCGAACGCGGAGAATCCCCTCCGGCTGGACATCCCGATCTTCGTGAGCGACATGAGCTTCGGCGCGCTCAGCGAGGAAGCCAAGATCGCGATCTCCAAGGGCGCAGACCAGGCCGGCACGGGCGTCTGCTCCGGTGAGGGCGGGATGCTCCACGAAGAGCAGGAAGCCAACTCCCGGTACTTCTACGAGTACGCGACGGGGAAGTTCGGCTGGGACATCGATCTCGTCGAAGAAGTGCAAGCGTTCCATTTCAAGGCGGGCCAAGGTGCGAAGACTGGGACCGGCGGCCACCTCCCCGGGGAGAAGGTACAGGGCCGGATCGCCGAGGTTCGTGACCTCGAACCGGGAACCGATGCCGTGAGTCCGTCCCGATTTCCGGACCTCGAGACGCCTGAGGACTTCGCCGAGATGGCCGATCGAGTGCGGGACGTCGGTGGCGGCATCCCGATCGGGTTCAAGCTCTCCGCCCAGCACGTCGAGGACGACATCGACTTCGCCCTGGAGGCCGGCGCGGACTACCTCATCCTCGACGGTCGGGGCGGCGGGACCGGGGCGGCACCGGACGTCTTCAAGGACAACATCTCCGTCCCGACGATGGCAGCTCTCGCCCGGGCACGCCGTCACTTAGACGCACGCGACCGGTCGGACGTAACGCTCATCGCGACGGGCGGGCTCCGGACGGAGTCGGACTTCATCAAGGCGATGGCGCTCGGCGCCGACGGAGTTGCAGTCGCGAACTCGGCGATGCAAGCCATCGGCTGTCTCGGGATGCGTGCGTGTGACTCGAACAACTGTCCGGTCGGAATCGCCACGCAACGGGAAGATCTCAGAAACCGACTCGTGATCGACTCGGCCGCCGACGGCCTGCAGAACTTCTTCGAGGCGACGGTCGAACTGATGAAGGTGATGGCTCGCGCCTGCGGGCACGAGAGCCTCTCCGGGTTCGAGCGCCGCGATCTGACGACCTGGAAGAAGGACATCGCCGACCTGACCGGTGTCGAATACGCCGGCGTCGCGTCGACCGAGGGCCGACAGTCCGATTAAAAATCTATCGGCGAGTAGTACCGGAACGACACGATAGACCCACTATCAAACCCCCTCGACACGTGAAATATACATATGGATACCGAAACGACAGCATCGACTGCCACACCGGAACGAACTGACGTTCCTCCGGAGACGTTCGCGATACACGTGACTGACGAGCAGATCAGCGTCTGGCAGTACCGCGTCACCGTCTCCAGCCCCGACGGGGAGTGGACCACCGTCGAGACGCTCGCGCTCGATGACGAGCCACGGCTCTCGCTGGAGTACGCGAAACCGATGGCGCCGACCGAAGACGGATACTGGATGTACAGCCGGGAGTACAGCTGTGAACTGGACTGCGAGTGAGACACAATGAATACGACAACAGAACTGATCACGGTCGCTGCAGTGGCAGAGAACGGCGTCATCGGCCGGGACGGCGAACTACCGTGGCCGAGCATTCCGGCCGACAAACGACAGTACCGAAACCGGATCGCGGACTGGCCCGTCATCCTCGGCCGGCGAACGTTCGACTCGATGCGCGAGGACCTTCCTGGGACTGCCCAGATCGTGTTGAGTCGGTCGAAATCGGAGTACGACATCGAATCAGCACACCACGCAGGTGGAATCGACGACGCGGTCGAGACCGTCGAATCGCTCGGGTACGACCGCGCCTACGTCATCGGCGGGGCAGGTATCTACGACCTGTTCCAGCCCGTCGTCGACCGAATGGTGCTCAGCCGGATTCCAGGCGAATACGACGGCGATGCGTACTTCCCCGACTGGGATCGGACGGAGTGGACCGTCGTCGACCGCACCCCCTACGACGACTTCACCCTCGAGGAGTGGGTGCGAGAACGGAGCTAATCTCACCCAATCATGGACACATCCGATCTGCCGACGGCCGTCGCGGAGTACCTCTCTACCAATCGCCAGGAACTGTTCGAGATCACGGAGACGCTCGTCGGCTACGAGACGCAGAACCCACCCGGGCGAACGGTCGATATCGTCGAGTGGCTCGAAACCACGCTCGACGAGCCGGCGCTGTCCGTCGAGCGCTGTGAGGTCGATCCCGAGAAGCCGAACCTCATCGCCACGCTCCCCGGACGGAACGACCACACGCTGTGTTTCAACGGCCATCTCGACACCGTCCCGTTCGACGAGAGCGATTGGACGTACGATCCGCTGGGTGAGCGGGACGACGAGCGCATCTACGGGCGTGGAGCGACCGATATGAAGGGAGCCGTCGCCGCGATGGTGCAGGTCGCGCTCGCCTACGCTCGCACGGAGACCGAGCCGCCGGTAACACTCCAGTTCGCGTTCGTGAGCGACGAGGAGACGGGCGGTGACGCCGGCCTCACGACGCTGCTGGAGACCACGGAGTTCGACCCGGACGCCTGCGTCGTCGGCGAAACGACCGCTCGGAACGGGCGCTATTCCGTCTCGGTCGCCGATCGCGGGAACATCTGGCTGACGCTCGAGGCGTCGGGCACTGCCGCCCACGGCTCGCGGCCGATGATCGGGGAGAACGCCATCGACCGGCTGACGGAGGCGATCGAGCAGTTGCGTAACGACTTCGGACAGCAGGAACTGTCCGTCGATTCGTCGATGGACGAGATCATCGAGGAGTCCGTCGACTTCTACGAACCGGAGGCCGGTGCCGATTCGACCCGTCGTCTGTACCGCTATCCCACCATCAATCTCGGCGTCATCGAGGGCGGAACGGCGATCAACACGGTACCGGCCTCGGCGTGTGCGAGAGTCGATATCCGACTGACCGCCGGTGTCGATACCAGGGAGGCACTCGGCGGGATACGGAACTGCTTGACCGGGATGGACGGCATCGAGATCACGGACATCTCGTGGACCCGTGGGTCGTACGAACCGCTCGGGAGTCCGATCGTCGAAGCGAGCGCCCGGGCAGCCGAACACGTCGTCGACGACCAGGTCTACCGACGGAGCGCGACCGGTGGTGGCGACGCCAAGGTGCTCCGACACAACGGGATTCCGACGGTCGAGTTCGGCTTCGGCACCCAGACGGCACATGGAACTGACGAATACACAACGACCGAGGCCCTGGTTCGAAACGCCATCAGCTACGGAACACTCCCAGTCCTCTACGAGCAACTCACGAGCGCTGACGAATGATTTCAGCTATTGGGGGAACGACAGTCGCGCTGATGACGCTCGTTATTCTGATCGCCGGGACGATGAACGGACTTGCTGGCTTCGGGTTCGCCCTCGTCGGGACGATGGCGCTTGCAACGGTGATCGATCCGGCGACGGCAGTCGTCTTCATGATCATCCCCATTCTCGCGGTGAATCTCTCGCTGGTACGTGATCTCTCCCGGGAAGAGCTTCGAACCTGTAGTCGACGGTTCGGACCACTCATCGGTGCAGCGCTGGTCGGTACGGTCGTCGGGATGGCCGTCCTCAGTAGCATTCCCAGCGGCCCCCTGCGTGTCGGCCTCGGACTGTTGACGCTCGGGTTCGTCGCGACTGCCCAGCGACGGATTCCCCTCCCGGAATGGTCGTCGGGTGGGATCGGTACGTTCGCTCAAACGCGAGTTGGGATGCTCGGTGTCGGCGGCATCTCGGGACTGCTGTTCGGCGGGACGAACGTCGGGGTACAGCTCATCGCGTATCTTCGGAGCTTCGACCTCTCACACGGATTATTCGTCGGCGTCGTCGCGCTCGTATTCCTGGGACTCAACGGGATCCGCGTTGGTGTGGCGGGTCTGTTGGGGCTGTATCCGAGCCGGATACTCCTGCTCGCATCCGTCGTCGCTGCCGTCCCGGCCGTCATCGGAGTCGCAGTCGGGAAGCGCCTGCGAGTTACCGCCAGCGAGCGTGCGCGCAGACTTGTCGTCTTGGGGCTCCTCACTGTCGTCGGATTCCGTCTCGTCGGCGGTGGATTGGGGCTGATCTAGCCGTCGGTGCCAATACGTTAGTCGTCACCCGATTCGAGAGAATAAATCCGCTGTCTAGCATCCATGAACGAGATACGGGAGGTGACAATCCGTTCTCTTCGAGCTCCGTGAGGGCATAGCGCACGGTTCGAGCCGGAAGAAGTGTTGACTCAGCTAGCTCCGACTGCGTACTATCACCCTCGTATTCGAGCGTTTTCGCGACGAGTTTGGCACTCGGCGGGAGATCGTGAAGGCTACCAGAAGTTTCCTGAGATGTCAGAGACGGCTGGTCAGGCATAGTTATCAGAAGGGCACGGAACCATCTTAACAGGCTATCGATAGTGCAATTACATTACACAGCCGGTCACCCGTCGGTAGTCACTCGGCCATCGAAGCCCACTCCAAGAGTGGTTCGAGTCGGGTTTTCACTTCATCCCCATCGGTGGTCAGCGAGTACTCGACACGGGGCGGAATCTCGTTATACTGGGTTCGAGAGATCAGTCCGGCCTCCTCGAATTCATCGAGCCGCTTCGAGATCGTCGAGGTGCTCGCTGTCGGCAGGTGCTCTTCGATCTCCGCGAACCGGAGTGAGTCGTGCGCCCCGATGATGCTGACAAGCTGCATCGCGTATTTCCGGCTCAGTGTATCGATGACTCCTGTGAGCGGACAGTAGCACGTTCCGTCGACGTCGCAAACAGGCGCTTCTGCGGTGGTATCTGCCATAACTTTGTGGCCTCGAACGTACTCCATAGCTTTGGACTTCGAAGTATAAGAACTTCCCGTCATAAAGTATAGATACAAATGACCAGGACATCTGATTATGATCTCGTGATTCTTGGCGGCGGGGCTGCAGCCTTCGCCGCCATCACCGAAGCGAGCCGGCGGGACCTCTCGACGGCGATGGTGAACACCGGCCTGCCGATCGGCGGGACCTGCGTGAACGTCGGCTGTGTCCCGAGCAAGCATCTCCTGGCGGTCGCTGAGCACGGCGCCGCAGCGTCGGACAATCCCTTCGACGCCGTCACGTACGGCGAGGCCGAGCCGACCGTCGACTGGGCCGAAGCGCTCGACGGTACCGACGACCTCGTCGAACGGTTTCGACAGTCAAACTACGTCGACGTCGCCGAGCACTTCGAGACCGACATCTACGAAGGGTACGGCGAGCTGGTCGAGGACACGACCATCGAGGTCGTCGACGGCCCCGACGAAGGCACGCACATCACCGGCGAGAAGGCGCTCGTCGCGACCGGCAGTTCCCCGTGGGCACCGCCCATCGACGGGCTCGACGACATCGACTACTACACCAGCGAGACCATCCTCGAGGAGCGCGACCTCCCCGAGAGCATCGTCATGATCGGCGGCGGGTACATCGCGCTCGAATGGGGCCAGATCCTCCACCGCGTCGGCGTCGACGTGACGATCCTCCAGCGCTCCGAGCGCGTCCTCTCGGGGATGGAGGGCCAGCTCGGCCGGGAGATGCAGCGGGCCTTCCGCGAGGAGGGCATCGACGTGGTGACCGGCAACGACTTCCAGCAGGTTCGGTCGCCGGCGACCGACGGCGGCGCCGAAGCCGTCCAGCAGGGCGTCACGGTCGAGACAGCCGTCGATGGCGACTCGCGGGCGTTCACCGCCGACGCGCTGTTCGTCGCGACCGGCGTGAAACCGAACAGCGAGAACATCGGCCTCGACGCTGTCGGCGTCGAGACGAACGACGACGGGACGATCCGCGTCGACGAGCACTTCCAGACGACGAACCCGGACGTGTACGCCGCTGGCGACGTGATCGGCGAGCCCGAACTCGAAACGGTCGCCGCCAAGGAGGGCAACCACGCCGTCAAGAACGCCTTCGGTGAGGAGGGCGTCACCATCGACTACGACGCCGTCCCGGCGGTCGTGTTCACCAGCCCGGAGGTCGCCGCGGTCGGAACGACCGAACTGGAGTACATGGACGAACACGGCACCTGTTCGTGCCGGACTGTCCAGATGGAGGACGTGCCGCGGGCGAAGGCAGTCAAGAACACGGACGGGCTCGTTCAGGTGGTCAAACACCACGAGACCGACGAGATCGTCGGCGTCCACATGGTCGGCCCGCGTGCCGCGGACATGATCATGGAGGCGACGCTGGCCGTGAAGTTCGGCCTGACCGTCGACGACATCATCGACACCGTCCACCCGTTCCCGACGTTCAGCGAGGCGTTCAAACACGCCTGTCAGGCGTTCCGCCGGGACACGTCGACGATGAGCTGCTGTGTCGAATGACCTCCTCCGAACCCTGAATGGCACGATTGATTGAGTCACAAGGGGGCATGCTTCGTGTCTCGCTTACCTTCGGGGCGCACTTGGTCCGTAGATTCTCCGACCAGACGCACCGCTGGCTGTTCCGTTCAGTGGGTGCCCCTATCCTTTCTGATCACGGGCGAGCCCCGGACGTACCCTCTGTTCAGATGTTCGCAGCTCCGTTTAGTGTCGGCGTTGGCGACTGGTCAACACCCTTCGCAGATGTAAATCCCGGTATTCCGACTGGGTCAGCTAGTGGTTCCGAACAAGACGCACACGGCCATGTCGACCCGTCTGTCGAACACGACCTGCGCTCGCACAGATTCGCGACACGACGCGACTGCGACCCGGCGCGATTCGTCGACTAATGCTGTCGGACGTATTACCTTTCAAGAATATAGCCGACCGGGTGGTGCGATATCTTCGACGAAGTTACGTCCGACAGTATAAGCCACCCGGGCGATTGCCTTCCCGGTTCCCGAACCGTCGTCTATCCCCGAGTACGTCGTTGACGATCTCGTGATAGCTGAGAATCCGTACCGGATACGCTCGTGCAGGGGTGGTTTCGACGACGATTACCTCGTCGTCACTCGTCTCCGATGTATTCCGTACCGAAAGCCGGATCGTCGATACTTGGCATCGCGTCCGGGGCAGAACGTCCTGGATGTGCATACACGACAGGAGGGTAGGCACGACCAATAACAACTGTGAACAGCCACGTCGGAGACCGTGCGCGCTTCGACCGCTTCGCGACGCCACTGGCGAGGTATTTGTATGCTGCTCCGCCATGAATGAGACATGTCTCGGAACTCGTTTCGCACGTCGACGGGTCGGTCCGTCACCGCGGTGACCGCCGACGAGATGCGAGACGTCGACCGTATCGCCGTCGAGGAAGTCGGCTTACAGGTGCTCCAGATGATGGAGAACGCGGGTCGGATACTCGCCTGGCACGTGCGCGACGTTCGAGATGGCGACGTGGTAGTTGTCGCTGGAAACGGCGGGAACGGCGGCGGCGGGCTCGCCTGTGCACGACACCTCGCCAATCGAGGGATACCCGTGCAAGTGGTTCTGGACAGACCAGCTGCTGAATTGAGTGGTGCTGCCGGTAACCAGTACACTATCCTCGACAAAATGGGGATCTCGATTAGTTCTGGTATCGACTCACTCGCCGACATCGACGGACGAGACGACCACTCGTAGACGCGCTGATCGGCTACGGACTCAGCGGCGCTGTGCGACCACCAGCGACAACGTTCATCGATCGGATGAATGACCTATCGGGGCCGACTATCTCACTCGATGTTCCTTCGGGTGTGGACGCGACGACTGGCGAGTCGCTCGGCGCGGCAGTTGTCCCGGATCGGACGGTTACCCTTGCACTCCCGAAAACGGGGCTCGATGCCACCACGGGTTCCCTTTACCTCGCGGATATCAGTATCCCCTCGACTGTCTACGACCGGCTTGATATCGCGTACGACCGCCCGTTCGGGGACGATGACTGGATCCGGCTCGAACAGTGAGGCGATATCTGCTTCTGTGTGATTCAGCTGCACGCCCCCCGCTTGTTGAAGTCGCTCGTCGTGCAACTTGTTCACATGATACGCGTCGGACAGGAGGCACCGGATTTCACGCTCCCCGGAGCCGCTGCGGGGACGGTCGACACGCACAGCCTCTCCGAGTACACTGATCGGGGGTGGGCCGTTGTTCTCGTATTCTACCCCTTCGACTTCCACCCGGCGTGTACTGACCAGTGGTGTTCACTACGCGACGCCGACTGGCTCACGCTCCTTGATGATGTCGTCGTCCTCGGTGTGGGTGCAGACGGCGCGTACGCCCATCGTCAGTACGCGGACAAGCACAACATTCAGTTTCCGCTCCTGTCGGATACCGACGGCCAGGTGAGTCAAGCGTACGGCGTATTGGCTGAGGAGTTCGAGGGGCATCGCGACGTTCCCGGTCGTGCGACGTTCGTCGTTGACCCTGATCGGGTCGTCCAGTTCGCGTGGTCAGCCCGCAGTCCGGATGAACAGCCGGATCTCGATGCGCTGCGGAAGGCGACGAACTGCCGAGACGGTCAGTGTGCCGTCGACGAATCCGGCGAGTCGCCCTGAGCGAGTAGCAAGCCGCCAGAGCGGGGTTCACTTTCCGTAGGTGTGGAAGTCGACGGCCTGTTCGAGCAGTTCGTCGGGAATCCCCGGGACCTCTTCAGAACGCACCGGTCCCTGCTCTTCGAGGAGGTCGGGATCCCGTGGGAAGTCCCGGAGCTGGAAGTGGACGTCGATACCGGCTTTTGCACCCTGGCCGAGCGCGACCGGGATCTGATTGTGGCCCGGCGTACAGTCGCCGACGGCGTAGACGTCGTCGACCGACGTCCGTCCGTGGTCGTCCACCTCGATCGTGCCGTCGTCGTTGATGTCACACCCGAGTTCCCTGGCGAGCCCGTTGTTGTACTCGGCGCCGTACATCGCGAATCCGCCCTTGTACTCCCGAACGCTTCCGTCCTCGAACTCGAGGGCTTTCAGCCAGCCGTCCTCGCCGTTCTGGACGCCCGAAACGTCGTCGTGGATGACGTCGATCGGATGCTTTTCGAGCATCTCGGCGGTCTCCTCGCTCCACTCGGGGTCGTTCCCGCGAGTGAGCAGGTCGACCTCGTCGGTGAAATTCAGCATGATGGCCGCGACGTGGGCGGCGCTCTCGGCGTGTCCCATCACGTACACCGACTCGTCGACGAACATGTGGGCGTCACAGTGCAGACAGTAGTGGAGGCCCCGGCCGGTCCGCGGGAGCGGCGGCTCCGGCCGAACGTCGTTGAACCCGGTCGCGAGCACGACACGGTCCGCCTCGTACTCCGCGCTGTTACCGGAGAGTCGGATGCCGTCCGAATCGGTCCGCGAACAGGTCGTGACCATGTCGCGGTGAATCTCGCACCCGTACGCTTCGAGCTGTTCTTGCCCGATGCCGAGAAACTCCGCCCCACTCGTCTCCTCTTTCACGCCGAGGAGATTGTGGACCTCCTGCATCATCGCCGCCCGTCCGCCACCACGGTTGACGACGGCCGTATCGTGTCCGAGTCGCGTGCTGTACAGGGCTGCCGTCATTCCAGCGGGGCCTCCGCCGACCACGACGACTTCGTACTCGTGCTGCTCTGTGGAATCTGACGCCATATGTAGGCTGTCTCAGTCGAATATCAAAAGTCCCGCGTCGCCCGTCGCACTCGGGAATCGTCGGTGCCCTCACAACCGATGGCCGCACGCGCAGTTCCCGATACAGTAGGTCGTCTCAGGTTGCTCGGCCGAAATGCCGAGTCGAGCCATTGCGAGAGCCATTGAAGCGGACGGATCGCTCTGCGGCCGGACTTGGGCCGATGTCGCCCCGTACGGACTCGGCCCGACGCCGATCCGCTCGATTACCTCCCTTCGCTCGTGATCGATCACCGCCACCTCGTCGGCGGTCTGGACGGGTACGTAGAGCTTCGTCCGTGAGGGGTTCCACGTCCCGACGAACGCTGATCCACCAAGGTCGAGTCGCGTGGTCACAGTCCCGTCGGTGAGGTTGACGACGGTCACGTCGTTCGAGCCCGGCGTGAACACGTATCCCGTCTCGGAGTCCGGACCGATCTCACTGGTCAGCGGTCGGCTGCCGAGTCCGTCTTCACTCGTCAGTCTCGCTGTTTCAGTCGGTTCGGCTGGATCGTCGAGCGTCCAGATACTCTCGCTGCCCCCGTTGGCCTCGTTGTGTTCGACGAGCAGGGTTCGGCCGTCCGGTGCGACAGTCCCCATCCACGGTCGGGCAGGACCGTCTCCGACCGGTTCTACGTCCACTTGAGTGACGATCTCGAACGGATCGATCGACAGGACGGTCAGCGTATCGCCGAAGAGATCCGGGACGTACGCATAGTCACCGTCAGGGTGTATCGTGACGTCACACGGGCCGGGACCGTCTCTGTCACCGCGCCCGCCCTCCGGTTTCCTATCGATTTCGGCGGTCACTTCACCGAACGTTTCAGACGCTCTATCGGCGTCGAGCCGGAACTGTCTGTGACTGGGTTCTCTGGCGCTGACGATGACGTGGCTCCCGTCGGGCGTCTGTTCGAGCCAGTTCGCGCCGGAGCCCGTCTCGACGGCCGCCGTCTCCGAAAGCGATCCGACCGCAAGGCCCCGAACCCCGCGGCCGACGTTGAGCCACAGCGAGTCGTCTGCATCGTCGGTCAGCCCAGGCGTGTACTGATTCGAGGGAAACGACGACGAGAGGTCGATCGCACGCGTCTCGACGAGTTCGTCACGCTCAGGATCGATCAGACTCACCGTGCCGTCGCCAGTATTGAACACGAACACGGTCGGCTGTTCGGCGGGGTCGCTGCCACCATCTCCACCGAGGCATCCCGCCGTCGCGACGGCTCCAGCAGTTGCGCTCCCGGCGAGCACGTGTCGACGTAACACGCCCTCCGCTGAGGTGGGCGAATCTCCTCGATTTGGATAGAGCACGGGATCTGTATCCTCTCCAGTCATGTTTAGCCATTCACTCCGAGCGTAATAGTCAACTCCGACCGAGATACCGGTACTGATCGGCCACGCGAGTGCAGGCAGATCAGCCCTCGATTGCCATTATTATCTGTTTCGTTCTGTCTCTCCATAGAATCCTATTAGACTCTCCGTGTCGACGTTTCCAGACGCTTTCGCGAGTGTGCGTCTCTGTTCAACGGCCGCATCGTGGTTTAGTAGATACCTTGCGTCTGATAGAACTGAACTCATGGCATCAGTTATTGCCGGACTCGCTGGCGGCGTGGTTGCAACGATCGTTATGACCATCGCGATGATGATGATGGGTGATGACAGCCCGCCGCCGACGGCGGCGCTCGTCGCGAAGTTCGCCGGCGGTGAGCCCGAGGACTACGCGATGCCGGGGATGGTGTTACACCTGATCTACGGCATCGTTGCCGGCGCGGTCTTCGCAGTCGGCGTTCCGGTGCTCGGGCTCAGTCTCGATTCCATCGGCGTCGCCATCGGTCTCGGGCTCGTCTACGGTGTCGTCCTCATGATCGGGGGGATGATGTTCTGGATGCGGATGATCATCGGGATGGAGCCCGATAGAAGCATGATGATGATGTTCGGCACCGTCCACGTCATCTACGGCGTCGTTCTCGGCGCCTTCCTCGGAGCTGGCATCATCGCCTAAGAAGACTCCGAGTCGCGACCCGAAGCGACTATCCCCGCAAGACCCACGATTCCACCAATCATACTATACAGACACACATGTCCCGACTTCCGTTACTCGAGTTAGACGACATCCCAGAGGAGTACCACCACCTGTTCACCGACGAGTACCTCGGCGACCGCCACATCTTCCGGGCGTGGGCACACAACCCGGAGGTCCTCGAGGCGACGCTGGAGTACCTGAACGTCCTGTACGACCAGCTCGGCCAGCGACGCAAGGAGCTGGTCATCCTGACCGTGGCCCGCGCCCGTGGGGCTCGCTACGAGTGGCACCAGCACGTCGACATCGCCCGCGACAAGGGGGTCACGATCGAGGAGATGCAAGCCATCGGCGGTGGCGACCTCTCCGTGTTCGACGACGCCGAGTTCGTCCTGCTCCAGTACGCCCGCGCCGTCGAGTCGGGAACCGTCACCGACCAGATTCACGACGCCCTGACCCGTCACTACTCGTCCGGCGAGATCGTCGCCATCGGCCTGCTGGTGGACTTCTACGTCGGGCTGTGTAACTACATTGCCTCCGTCGATCTTCCGTTCGAAGGCGGCGAGTTCGTCGGCTGGATCCCCGACGAAGAGACTGTCACGGAACTCTTCGAATAGATGGAGACGGACGGGAGATACCAGTAGAACTGACTGGAGACGCCGAATCCTGGGGTCAGACTCGCCGAGTGATGCGGGGCTGACCGTGTGTCCGAACGGAACGACTCACACGCAGGGAGTCTGCGAGTATGACCCGGTCAAAGATTCTCGCATTCGGTGGGGTCGTCGGCCTGTCGGGAGTGATCGCGCTGCCGATGCTCGGGACCGGGACTGGTGTCGATGTCGGGACGGTCGCAGTACAATCGCTTCCCGTTCCAGCTGGGTTCCCCGTCGACCAGTTCCTGGCGCACTGGTGGGTGTTCCCGGCCTCCATCGTCTTCTCGATGGTCGCGCTCGCCTCGGGTGTCTCCGGGGCGCTGTTCTTCAGTCCGTTCTTCATGTTGCTCGTCGGGCTGTCCCCGTCGCAGGCGATCGGTGCCGGGCTCCTGACGGAAGTGTTCGGGATGGGGAACGGCCTGCTGAACTACGTCCGGCAGCGGACCGTCGACTACGCCACGGCGAAGTGGCTCCTGCTCGGTGCGGTTCCGGCCGTCGTGGTCGGAGCGCTCGCCGCCCACGTCGTCCCGACGACGGTGCTCACGATCGCGTTCGGTGCCGGACTCCTCCTCCTGGGTGCGTTCTTGGTCTACTACGATCCGCCCGAACAGCACGTGCCGGGCGAACGCGAGGGGGCGTTCCTGAAGCGGAAGAACACCGGACGTGGAACGACGACCATCGAGACGACCGACGGCGAGACGTACACGTACGACACCTGCTGGCGCCCACCCGGCCTCGGCCTGGCGACCGCCGGCGGGTTCATCACGGGGCTAATCAGCGCTGGCCTCCCCGAGATCACGACTACCCAGCTGATCGTCCGGTGTCGGTTGCCGCCTCGGGTGGCCATCGCGACGAGTGTGTTCGTGCTCGCAATCGCCGCGATCGCCGGCGCAGCCGTCCATGCACTCGCCGCGACGCCGGTCTGGTACGTCGTCGCGTGGTCGATCCCTGGCGTCCTGATCGGCGGAACGATCGGCACCCGAGTCGGGAAGTACGTCCCCAGCGAGATCATGGAGCCGGCGCTCGGAGTCGTCTTCGCCATCGTTGGCGTGATCGTGCTCGCGAGCGAATTCCTCGCGTAGGGGCAGACAACCCGTTAACTCGAGGGAACGCCGACCGGCGTTGCTCCTGCGTTACACGCTCGACACACCTCTTTACGCGCTGCCGACGTACTCCCGTGTGAGTATGTCTACCAATACGTTCGACCTCTCAGAACCGGAGGTGACCGCCGACGACCTCCTCGTGCTGGATGATCCACATTTCGGTTCGGAAACCGTCGCGGTCGTCACGGGCGCCGCCTCCGGAATCGGTCAAACGACGGCGGTTGCACTGGCGGCTAATGGACTCTCGGTCGTCGGGGCCGACATCGACGAAGACGGTCTCGGAGAGACGGTTGACCTCGCCGACGGTCTCGATGCACCTGGCACGATACACCCTGTTCCGACCGACCTCACCGACGACGAAGACGTCGAGGCGATGATCGATACTGCAGCCGACCACGGAGAACTGCGGTACGTTGCGAACATCGCCGGGATGCAACACATCGCGTCGATCCCCGAGTTCCCGATGGAGAAGTACGACCTGCTTCTCGATATCATGCTTCGGGCCCCGTTCCTGACCGCCAAACTCGCGATGCCTCACATTCGGGAGACCGACGACGGGGTCGGTGCGATCGGCAACATGTCGTCAGTCCACGGCCATTACGCAACGCAGGACAAACCCGCCTACATCACCGCCAAGCACGGTCTCAACGGGCTCACTCGCTCGATCGCCGCCGAGGGCGAGGGGACGCTCCGGGGGTTCTCGGTGAGCGTCGGGTACGTCCTCACGCCGCTGATGGTGAACCAGATCGAGGACACCGCCGAGGAGCGTGGTATCTCTGAGCAGGAGGTGGTCGAGGACGTGATGCTTGGACAGGCCCGGACGAAAGAGATGATGACTCCCGTCGAGGTGGCGAACCTCTTCGTGTTCGGCTTCTCGGGACACGGCAAACACCTCAATGGTGGCGATCTGCTCTGGGACGGCGGCTACACCACGACCTATGAGTGAGCAAGACCCCACGAAGGTCGCCATCGCGTGCCAGGGCGGTGGCAGCCACACGGCGTTCACTGCCGGCGTACTGAAAGAGCTCCTCCGAGAGTGGGACGACGAGTACGAACTGGTCGGCATCAGCGGAACCTCCGGCGGCGCCTTCAACGCCCTTGCAGCATGGTACGGGCTGGTCACGGCCGACGAGGACAGGGCCATAGAACTCCTCGACGCGATCTGGGAGGATCTGTCAGCGTCCGGTTTCTCCGATCGGTTCATGAACGATTTCGTCGTCGGCCTGTCGCGGCTTGGGAGCGCTGGCGTGCCGATGCTTCAGGTCAGCCCGTACGATATCCCCGGCCCGGAAGTGGGCAAGGACGAGATCCGGGAGACGCTCGAACGACACATCGATTTCGACGCAGTTCCGGACCTCTGTGGCCGGAACACGCCCGAACTCGTCGTCGGAACGGTCAATATCAACGCTGGCATCTTCGAGACGTTCGTGAACGAAGAAGTGACACCCGAGGCCATCCTCGCGTCCGCAGCCGTTCCAGCCATGTTCGAAGCCGTCGAGATCGACGGCCACTACCACTGGGACGGACTCTTCTCGCAAAATCCCCCCGTCGACGATCTGATGACGGTCGGCGCAGACCGCAAGCCCGACGAACTGTGGGTGATCCAGATCAACCCGCAAGAACGCGAGGGCGAACCCACGTCGCTCGAGGAGATCGCCGATCGCCGCAACGAACTCGCGGGCAACATCTCGCTGAACCAGGAACTGCGGGTGATCGAGCGCGTCAACGACTGGATCGACGCCGGTCATCTCCCCGAGAGCGACTTTTCGAAGACCAGGGTTCGCCGAATCGAGATGGGACGGGCGTATCACTGCTCGACGAAGGTCGACCGGAGCCCTTCGTTCCTCCAGGAGCTGATGGACCTCGGTGAGCAGCGCGCGCAGGAGTTCCGGGCCGAGGTGTAATCGATGCTCGACAAGGACAGGCCGGGAACGTCCCCGTGAAGGTGTGGATACTGGGGTTCTCGTTACTTCTCGATGGCTCTCGTAAGCCGGTTCTCACGGCAATCGCACGATTTGTCCGGCTGCCGCCGCGACGACCAATAATCAGAACGTTCAGGACCGCCCGCTTACCGTTGATGTAACCTACATCACGCCCGAAAGCGGCTATGTCTCGTTCGGTCCTGGATCTGCTCTGGGTGGTAAAACCGTTTCACCGCGAAGTCGAACTATGATAGACAGTAACCGAATCGACTGAACTTGTCTGGACAGTACCGTATGCATTGAGACGACCAGTCTCAACTAGTGTCAGACCTTGGTACGTGCGACTATCGGGTCAGCTCGCCGAGTCGACTTAGCCCAAGCGCTAGTCGTGCGAAAGTATCCGACAGAAGGTTTCAGCGCTGAAAGGTGCTTTCTTCGGGGGTACTGGAATCTTATGAGGGTTGTCTCCGTAATAGTTCTCGTGATACTCCAATGACGAGCGTCGAAATTGAATACTGTGACCCGTGTGGCTTCATCGATCGCGCAACCGAAACGCAGACGCAGATTCTTGAGTCGTGTGGCGGAACAGTAGACGGCGTCGAACTCGTCCCCGGCGAGGACGGCGTCTTCGAGGTTCGCGTCGACGACACTGTCGTCTTCGACGTCGACGAAATCGAGTACGACCTCACGACGATTATGGAGGGTGTGTGTGGACAGCTCTCTGCGTGTGACTGTGACCCCAGCGAACTCGTCGGCGAGGACACTGACTCGACTGATTGCAGTCCGGGGTGTTGCTGAGTCAGCTCTCTACAGATGAGCAAGACTCGTGTTAGCGACTTCGACCAAGCTATTTGCCGGGGAACCCACCCGGATGTCGAAACCCCGTGTCCACACCTTGTAGACGGCCAGGACGAAACGGGTCGTACAGTCGTTGATCGACTCGCTCGACTCGAGACGAAAGCACTCGAAACTGTGACGGGTGCCGAACAGTTCAAATGTGAACACTGTGGCTGTCCGCTCGTGAATCTAGAGCGGGTGAATCTCGCACCCGATGCGTGTCCTCGCCTACAGATCCACGACAAGTGAGAGCGATAGCTGGCGGCGGCTATCCCATTGACGATACTTTAGTGTCTTCACGCCCGAGAGAGTGTATGAAGCCGACGGACGTGTCTGATTGGCAGGAGTCGTGGCATCAGCTGCGGGAGATCCTCGGTTCGAAGTGGGCGTTTCACGTCCTGCGTGTGCTTTCGGATGGGCAATACGGATTCAACGAGATGCAGCGCTCCATCGACGGCGTGACGGCGACGATGCTCTCGCGGCGACTGAAAGAGCTACAGTGTCACGGCTTCATCGAGAAACACGTCGAACCGACGACGCCACCCTCGACGGCGTACGAACTGACCGAGAGTGGAGACGCATTCGTCGGACTCCTCGAAGAGATGGAAGGAATGGTCGATCTCGCGGAGTGCTCTGATGGGAGCGAGTGTGCGACCACGGGCGAGTCGTCGAAATGTGCGACAGTCCAGTAGTTCAATATCGACACCAGCCAGTTCCTGATATCGATTTTTCGCTCTGAACCTTCGCATCCTCGTCGCAATCACCAACTACGGAGGCAAAAATAATCCGACAACCGTGATCACTACTGTGTGAAAAAGTTCTTTGGTACTCTCAAGCTGAATGCGTGTGCATTGAGAGTGCCAGTCTCAACTCCCCGAAGTGGCGACCGCACCGATGGAGATGGCAGTGGAGAAGTCGATGAGCCCGTTGACGAACCAGAACGTGAGCAACGACGGCGCGAACAAACAGCCGTTCAGTATCGTAGCGAAATACCCCGTCGAAAAGGAGAACTCCTGGGAGAACAGGTCGACGGCTGCGGCTCGAAGATTCGTTTGGAGTTCGAATAACGAATCCAACTGCTCGTCGAACACCTTCAACGTCATTCAGTCATCGATCGAGTATGGCATAGTATCACCTACGAGTGGTTCCGAGATGGGGTCTTTTGACGGGGCTGTTCAGAGAGGCACATCCTGGAACGCCGCCTCGACCACCTTACTCAGCGTCGGGTGAGCGTGAATCGTCCCGGCGACCTCCTCGACGGTGACCCCCGTCCGCATCGCGAGGACGGCCTCGTGCAGTAGCGTCGAGGCCTCGTAGCCGATAGCGTGGGCACCCAGAATCTCGCCGTCGGGGGCGGCGATCACCTTCACGAAGCCGTGGTCGAGTTTCTTCGCCCGACCCATCGCCGAGTCGGCGTAATCGGCCCGTCCGACGACGTACTCAGTGCCCTCGTCGTCGAGCTCCTCCTCGGTCGCCCCGACGCCGGCGATCTGTGGTTCGGTGAAGATCGTGTGGGGCATCGCCGAGAGGTCGATAGCCCGCGACTCCCCGTGGACGACGTTCGCGACCGTGTGCTGGGTTTCGTAGTCGCCGGAGTGTTTGAACAGGGCATTGCCCGCGATGTCGCCCTGCGCCCAGACGTTCTCGGCGGTGGTCTGCAGGTACGGGTCGGTTTCGATGAACCCTCGGTCGTCGACATCGATGCCTGCAGTCTCGAGGTTGAGCGTGTCGCTGTTGGGGCGGCGTCCGAGAGCGACCAGCACCTCGCTGCCTTCGACGGTCGTCTCGTCGCCGGCTTCGGTCTCCGCGCGGACGGCGTATCCCTCACCCGCTTCCTCGACGGCCGTCACCCGGTGGCCGGTGTACACGTCGTGGCGGTCGGCCGCGATGTCGGTGAATTCCTTGGCGACGTCGCCGTCCTCGCGGTGGACCAGCGAGTCCATCATCTCGACGATGGTCACGTCCGTTCCCATCGCGTCGAAGAAGTACCCCAGTTCGACGGCGATGTATCCGCCTCCGAGGATCACGAGACTCTCGGGCGTCTCTCGGAGGTACAGGGCATCCTGGCTCGTGAGGTAGTCCACGTCTTCGAGACCGTCGATCGGTGGCACGATCGGGCGGCTCCCAGCTGCGACGACCACTTTCTCGGCCGTGACGGCCTCGCCACCGAGACGGACCGTCCGCTCGTCGACGAACTCCGTGCGTTCTTTGAACAGCGTGAGGTTCTCCTTCTCACGGTAGCGTGCCTCCATGTCCTCGGCGATGCCGCCGAGCAAGTCGTCCATCTCGTCCACGACAGCCGCGTGGTCGACGCCGTCGAGTGTGGCGTCGACGTGAAATCGCTCGGCGTCGCGAACGTGATTCACCGCGTTAGCGGCCTGGATCAGCATCTTCGAGGGGTTGCACCCCCGATTGAGACACGTCCCGCCAAGTGGTCCGGGTTCGACCAACGCCGTCTCCAGTCCGGCATCAGCTGCCGCCGCTGCCACGTTGTTGCCAGTTCCGCCGCCGATCACGAGGACATCGAAGTCGGCCATATCTATCTCGACAACACCGACGACAAAGAAACTCTCCCGGCGGTTCGGTTCGATTGCACGGACGCTTCCGACACGGGAAAAATCGCTGCGGTGACCGTTCAGGAGTTGCTATCAGACTCGTTCTCGCAGGCCTGAACCCCCTGCAGAATCACGTCGACCAGACAAAAACGTCGTTGGCGGTGGCGGCGCCCACTGCGACACCACCATCATCAAGACCCACACCGGTTAGATTACTCGTCAGCTGGCCACCTAATTCCCATTCCCATTGAATCCGTGCGTCGCTAGACGTGCGGGAAACGGCCACGAGTCGGCGACGGTCAGTTGTCGGAACGAGGAGTTCCACAGTCCCGTCGGCATCGAGATCGGCTGCGACGGCCCCGTCGAGATTGCGAGAACCGTACGTGTGCGACGAAACCCCGTCCACGGTGGCTTGAACACTCAGATCACCGTCTTCGAGCCGGTAATACTCCAGCGTGTGGGTGACGTGCGGTTTCAGCACGACGGCGAGTTCCGTGGTGCCATCGGGACCGAACGGTGCGGCTGCGAGCTGGTGCCGCCAGCCGGGACCGTACACGGGTCCCGTTGCGATGCGCTCGCCAGCCGGCGAGTAGATAGCGATGCGTGCCCCGTTCTCGGAGTCGGCAATCGTGGTGACGATCTCCGGCTCGCCATCGCCGTCGAGGTCCGCGACGAGCGGTTGCAACCCCTCGAAGACAAGGGGAGCATCGAGTACTGTTCGAGCGACCACCTCCGGATCCGTCGGGTCGACCACGACGAGGGACGACGGTTCCAGTGTGTCGCCGAGCGCACCGTGCCGGTAGCGGTCCGTCACGTCACCGTAGACGACGTACGTGCCGTTCCCGACCGCGGCCGGTCTGGCGTCGGTCGGTGCGTCGATGGGAAGACGAAAGCGGTCGTCGCCGTCGATGACGAGATCGCCGTTCGCTGCAACGAACAGCCGGCGCGAAGTCCCTTCCCCAGACGCCATCATCTGGCCCGCGCTCCGGCTCATGATTGAAGGGTGGTCGAGAAGTCTCGGCTCGGATTCACCACTCTGCTACTACTGGCGGGCGTCCGGGCGCCTGTTGCTGCAGGCGCGTCTCATCGGAGATCGCCCCGTCGTAGACCTGCCATCGGGTAGCGGTACCCTCCGCCGTGACGACGGTCCAATAACTTCCCTGCGGTGCCGGATGGGCGACCAGCCACACTGGCCGACCGTCGACGGAGAACCGAACGGGGTCGGTGTTTCGGAGATCCGCGGCCCCGGAGATGAACCGATTGCCAGTCGGCTGGGGATGGGTGTACCAGTATGGACCAGAGGGGATGTCGGTAGCTGGCGCCGGATTCGACTCGACCGTGGGAGTCGGATCGGACCCACGGCCTCCACAGCCCGCGAGCCACAGCAGGGCCCCACTACTGGCTGTCATCACCGTTCGACGTCGAATCATTGGTCGGAAGTAGTCAATAGCACGATAGTTCGTCGTACTTTGGCGTAGATGTCCCGGGTTATTCTCTCGAACAGTTACTCACCCGAGAAGGACTCCCAGAATACGTCGGTAAGTTCGCTATCGGAGTTCGCTTCGAGGTAGTCCTGTTTCGTCAGATTCGCGTCTTCTATCAGTGAGGCGGCCTCGCCAGCCCAGACGTAGAAGCCGATGAGCGTCTCACGGCGCATTCGTTCGAGGTCGACCGAGTGATACACCTTGACGACGCCGCCACCCTCTCGATTGAGTTCAGACCGTCTGAGCAATCCCAGTTCGACGAGTTTGTTGAGATACCGCGTGACCGTACTTCGGTCGTACCCGAGCTGCTCGGCGACTTCGTTCGCCGAGAGGGGCCCCTCACCGATAACGCACAGACAGATATCCAGTCCGGCCTTCGGAAGACCGAACGCCTGGAGGAGAACCTGTCTCACGTCCGGGGGTTTCACACTCATATCCAACTCTGTAACCCGCTCCATCGGTTCCTCGTGACAGGACATCGGCGGATCGTCGTTTCCAACCACGAGAACGACGTTGTCACAATCGGAGACGGCGCATTCGTAGATATCGTACCGACCTGAATTCGGATCGTACTGGACCTCGTCACTCTCGTCGTCGGATTGGGTTGTGCTTCGATCAGACATCGACGGTGTGTACCTCCATTTATGTCGACTGTTATGTGGGGAGCCGATAAATACTGGCCTCTCAATCGGCTGGAAACCCCTACTCCGAATCGACGATCACCAGCTCATCGGTATCGAGAGCCAGTAGCTCTTCGCCGGTAATCGTTATTCTGACTCGACCGTCCGGGTACGTTCGGACCAGTTCGCACGCTGCGAGTCCATTCAGATGGGATTCGATCGTCCCTTCGTCGGTGTCGAGCGTCGCTGCGAGCGCCGGCTTTGTCGTCGTCTCTCGCTGTTCCGCGTCGCTCGCTCTGGCGAGTTGTTCCAGGACGGCTCGTCTCGTTACGGACATCGTTGAAGGGCGTCCGTGTGTCCCGCACGGGTCGATACGGGCGGCTGTACCGGTCGTAGCGAGTTGGGACCGAGGGTTCGCTCCGGAGGTGGTTCATCGCTTCGATGTCCATCGACGGATCGATTTCTCTGCATGTGGTTATTCCTCGACCGTCTGGCTGATATCGAGCGTGTACGCTTCGAGGACGTCACGTCCGAGAAGAACTGGATAGGTCATCTCGGACCGATCGGTGATGCTGGCCGTGACAGTCCGCCAGCTCCCGTTCAGACACAGATCCACGTCGACGAGTGGCCGTGTTTCGGTCCCACTGACGGTTCCCGAACGCACTTCTGTCGTCCCGACCATCGGGCCGGCCCCGATTTGCCCGGCAAGGTCGGTATCGATGCTCGTTCGCTTCGCACCGGTGTCTGACTTGGCGACTGCCTGCTCTGTTCCGTCCCGGCCGTGGATCCTGATTCGGGTGGTGTACCCGAGGACGTCCCCGTCTCCCTGGTCCTCGACGAGTGGTGGCTTGCACTCCGGAACGGAATCGTCGAGGGTCGATTCGAGGTCGCTGATCTCGGACTTCTCGACGGACCCGCCGAGGCGTTCGATCGCCAGTCGGGCGATGTGCGGTGCCGCAGAGATTCCAGTCGCCGAAAAGAGGCCCTTGAACCCTGCTGTGGCGTTCACTTCCAGGATATACCACGATCCATCGATCGACATCAGGTCGACGCCGGCGATATCTAATCCGAGCACCTGTGTCGCTTCACGCGCGAGTCGGCGGGGTTCCGACCCGAGTTCATCCGTTACGCCTTCGACCTCACCGCCCAGAGCCACGTTCGTCCGCCAGTCACCTTCCGGAGCGTGGCGTCGCATGGCGCCGACGATCTCGTCACCGACGACGTACACCCGGACATCGGAGGGACGGTCGCCACGTTCCTCGAGAAACTCCTGAACGAACGATTGCTCGTCGTCGATCGTCGGACCGACTGGATCGTTCTGGGAGACCACGGACATTCGCTGTCCGTTGGTTCCGATCGTGTGTTTGTGTGCGGCCTCGTCGGGTAGATGCTCCGGCCACTCCTCGAACGTTCGCGGTGAGCGGCCAAAGTAGGCGTCGGGTACCGGGAGCCCTGCTTCGGCGAGTTTCGTCCCCGCCCGGTATTTGTGGAGCGTGTTTACGACTGCCTGCGGTGGGTTCACAACGGGTGTGGTGTCGGCGTAGAGTGCGGCCAGCTGGAGGTCCTCGAGCTGTTGGTCGCTTTTCGTGAGCAACAATCGGTTGACGAGCACGTCGACCTGCGGCGAAAGTTGGACGCTGCCGTTCTCGATCCACGAGCGAACGTTCTCATCGCGAATCCAGACCGGTTCGTGCCCGAGTACGCGAACGGCGTTCAGGATCGCTTTGGTCTCCTTGCTGTTGTGCGGACTCAACACACCGACACGGCACACTCCCGTTGCAGTCTGGGCACAATCGACGCTCGTAGACCGCGTCGTCCCCGTCATCCCGTCCGACTGTGATGAGTCGGGAGAAGTGCTTGTCATGGGAGTTGCCTCCCGTCTATATAATCGATGTCCGCTATTACTGGTTCGGCGGGCGTGCAAGACAGTTACACCCGTTCTTTTCATTTAATTTGTAGGCAGTCCGAGTTCTGGGCCGATGAGCGATCAGCCGGAGCCGTTCACGTACGACGGTGGGCGGGTCGAATCGGGGGAGACCCAGCAGTTGCGCTACTCGGTGAGCGAGACGTATCTCGGCGACCCGGTTCGGATTCCCGTGACGATTATCAACGGGCCACGTCCTGGCCCGACAGCATTTCTCTCGGCAGCCATCCACGGAGACGAACTGAACGGGATCGAGGTCGTGCGTGAGGTCGCTCAGGAGTGGAATCACACGGACGTCTGCGGGACTATCGTCTGTCTTCCCGTGTTGAACGTTCAGGGATTCACTACGCAGGAACGCTATCTGCCGATCTACGAGCGGGACCTCAACCGGGCGTTTCCGGGGAAACAGAACAGTACGAGTTCGAACCGAATCGCCCACAGCATCTATCACAACTTCATCGCGCCGTGTGACTTCGGCCTCGACTTTCACACCTCGACGCGCGGTCGGACCAACATGTTCCACGTCCGTGCCGACATGGACGACGAGGATGCTGCCAGGCTCGCTCGGGCGTTCGGGACGAACCTCATCATGGCCGGCGAGGGGTCCTCGGGGATGCTCCGCCGGGAAGCGACCGAGGACGGGATTCCCACGATTACCCTCGAGATGGGCGAGGCCCACCGCTTCGAGCGGGAGCTCATCGACCACGCCCTCGACGGCGTCCGGAGTGTCTTCGCCGAATATGGAATCTATCAGCAGGAGACGGTCCGCTGGCCGGGGTGGCGAACGGTCATCGAGGGGTGGAGCGAGAAGACGTGGCTCCGGGCCGACGCCGGCGGCATCGTCGAGATGCGCTACGAACGGGGCGATCTCGTCCACGAAGGGGAGACGATCTGCCGGATCACGAATCCGTTCAAATCCGATGCGACAGTCGTCGAGGCGCCGTTCACGGGGTTACTCGTCGGGGTACTCGAAAATCCGGTTGTCTATCCCGGGAACCCACTCTGTCACTTCGTCAAAATCGAAGACATGCAGGAGCAGATTATCGAAGAGCGAACGGGACAGACCCACGAATCGACGGCGTAATAACGCGGTACGATGACTTCGATATCCACACGCCGATGCAGGGACTGTCACTGACCGAGGTGATTGAAGACTACCTCTTATTATGGATTCTGCTCTCGGTCGGGCTGGGGATCGCTCTCCCGCCATTGGCGGTCGTGACGCGCGCCTCGACGCTCATCCTTGCGGTGATGATTGGCAGCATCTCGCTGACGCTCTCGATCGAGCAGTTCCGTAGGATCGACGCCCGGATGCTCGGCCTCGTCCTCGCGGGACACGTCACGATGCCGTTTCTCGCCTTCGGCGTGGCCCGGGGATTCGGGTTGTCGCCGGAACTGACGGTCGGATTCGTCGTCCTCGGTGCAGTCACGCCCGAACTCGTGACGCCGGTGATGACCGAACTCGCCGGCGGCGACACGGCCCTCTCGACGACCGGCACTGGTCGTCATCGGCGTCGGCAGCGTGGGGTTCATTCCGGCTGTCGTCGCCCTCCTCGTTGGGGGGATGGACGTCCCGACGATGCCCATCGTCGAACAGCTGGTCGTCGCGGTCGTCGCGCCGATGCTGATCGCGGTCGGCGCACGGGCGTACCAGCCGGATCGCGTCGGCCGCTACGATGCCTACTATCCGGCGATTTCGGCGCTGATGGTGATCCTCATCATCGGTGGCGTGACTGCCGCGAACCGTCGGTTCGTTCGAACCTGTCGCTACTGGCCGGGGTCGGCGCCGGCGTCGTCACGCTGAACGGACTCGGGTACGCGGTCGGGTTCCTCGTCGGGCGTCAGGGGGCGAGACCGACGCGGATCGCCTCGATCCTCTCGGTCGGGATGCGAGACTTCGCCGTCGCAGCCGCACTCGTGATCGCGGCGGGGCTCCCGACGATCGCGTCGCTTCCGGCAGTCGCCTTCGGCGTCGTCGAGATGGCGACGAGTGCCGGGCTCGTGAAGTGGTTCAGTCGAGGAAACTGAATTTTCGATCTCAAGGAGGGTCGACTCCCTATTCTGATGAACGCAAGACCGATGAGTTTTCAAAACGAAAATAGATTATTCATCCAACGGTTCGGTATACCCGCAAGCGCCCACGCAGTCGCAGATTCTTCAGGTTCGACATACTGGTGCTCCCGGACACTTAACGCGGTCCACGGCGGCCACGACGAGTGAGCGTATAGACGTTCGTCCGGCGGTCCTTCTCGCCCCTCTCGACGAGGCCCTCGTCGACGAGGGTGTCGAGATTCGGGTAGAGGCGTCCGTGGTGGATCTCCGTCTCGTAGCAGGTCTCCCAGTTCCTCCTTGATGGCTAAGCCCGTGGCCCGGCTCCTCAAGGCCGGCAATCACGTACAGGAGGTCGCGCTGGAACCCAGTCAGAGTCATACATCGTTCCGTTATCTAATAGGTCGCGCTATTCCATACGTCTGTTGCCCCGCGAATAGCAGTGAAACGTGCTTGAACGACAGATCAGAAAGTTGGGCACCGTCAGTAAGGACCAGCAGGTCGAAGAGTTAGTGATCATGCTACTCTCAGACCTGCTCAAAGAGAACTTAGAGACGGCTACGCTTGAATGTTGGCAGCGGGAGCGGACGGCGACGCCCGTCAGGGCGTTCGCCGTCCGTCTCCACGCTGCCGGACTTTCACTCAGGGAGACAGAAGCGATTCTTCGTCTCCTCGGCGTGGAACGGTCGCATCAGGCGATTTGGCAGTGGGTACATCGGCTGGCTGACAGCGTCTCCGACCCGCCGTCGGCGCAGCCGACGCGGGTCGCTGTTGACGAGACCGCTGTCCGGATCAATGGCGAGCTGTCTTGGGTGTATGCTGCAATAGACCTTGACTCAAAGTTACTACTTGGCGTTGAGCTCTTTGACCGACGAGGCACCGATCCAGCGACTAAATTTCTTGAGCAACTCACCGAGAAACACGATCTCTCGAACGCCGAGTTTCTCGTCGATGGCTATGGCTATCTGACTGCCCTCTTTCGAGTTGATCTGAGCGGTCATCTCGACTACGTAGACCGAAACCTCATCGAAAAGTGGTTTCACACCCTCAAAATGAGGATCGACCGCTTCCATCACTCCTGGGTCGGCAGTCGGCCTGTCGTCGCCCAATGGCTTGCACAGTTCGTGTACTACTATAACTTTCAGCGACCGCATCAAGCGCTAGATGATCAGACGCCAGCTGAGGCCGTTAACTAGACAGTGCCCCCCTCGGATATAATGTCGTAGATGTAATAGATTACGTAGGAGGAAACGCGACCACTGGGCAGGGTATCACTCGGACCGCCCCTCGTTCCGTCTCATACGAAATACCACGACTCGTGAACCACAATTTTCAACCGATCTTCATCCACCGTCTATATGTGTCCCCCTCTGTCCCTTCCATCCGTACCATCGCAATCCTCCTCCTGCTCGTCGTCGGCAGTACTCTCAGTTTCGCCTTCCACGCAACGGCAGGTGGTGCAACGATCACCTACGAGGCCACGACAGTCGAACCTGGCGAGAATCCGGAACTGGTCACACGCGCGACGAGCAACGTGACCGACCTCGACGAACGGCTCTCGGATACGCCCAGCCGATATCAGCAACCGATCCGAACCGCCGCCGAAACAGGCACTTACAACGGAACGCTTTCGCCGGAATTGCACATCGTGATCGACGACGTCGAGACACCGTACGTTCGGTACGACGGAAGCTACTACGCCTGGGCGCTGTCGACGCACGGAGAGACGACGAACGCGACGATCCAGATGCGACAGACCGATCCCGAAACGGTATTCACCTCCGTTGCTCGCCCGGTGTCAGAAGCGCCACCCGAAGTCCAAACAGCGATCGAAACAGGAACGACGACCGGCCCTATCGTGGAGTCGGGGTTGTACCGTCAGGACGGGACGTACTACGTCGTCGCACCTGAAAACGAAGATGCGCTGGCCACCCAGCTTGCAGGCACCTTTATCGGATTCGTACTCACACCAGTCGGACGTGGGTACGTCGCAGTTGCGCTGGGGCTGCTGGGATATCGCTACCGCGAACCGACACGTGATCGCCTGTTGACCGTCCGTCGAGCCACTGCGATCGCCGCACTCGCGATTCCGATCGCGCTCGTCGGAACGTCGCTCTTCGAAAGTGGCTCTCCCACCCGCTTCGTTACCGGTCCCGCGAGTGCAACCATCGTCGCGTCCGGTGTCGTTGCGGGTGTTCTCACAGCCCAGCGGCGGTGGCTTTCGCTGGCTGGAGTGACAATCGGGATCGGCTTGCTCACAACGGCGTTAATTTCGGCGATCCTCGGTCCCGTCGGCCTCTTTTTCGGACCTCTAGTCGTATTCATCGGAATCGTTACCGGCGTCATTCCGTTCGGATACGGCTACGCGTTCGCACAGACGACACCACGAGAATCGCCTCAGTAGGGACGGAACGGCGACTGTAGATATTGATCTCGCTGAAGTACTTTTTTGTCAAGAGCCACGTCTCTTCGAGATGTTATGCCCTCCCGTGACCTTTTCGTCCGTCTTGGCATCTTCGTCGTACTTATCGGCGGAGGAGTGCTCGTGATTTCCAGTGCCCCAACGGTGTCGATTGGTGGCTATACAGTTCCGACGGGCTCCGCCGTCGGGGTGCTCAGCGGACTGTTTCTCCTCCCCGCAATCGTCTCGCATTACCGAGAGGGAGAACAGCGTGAATCCCTACAGTGGGGGTTGTTCGCGATCGGAATTCCGTTGTCCCTCACCGACCAGGCGGTCCTCTCGTGGGTCGGTCTAGTCGCGATACTCGGCAGCCTCGGCGTGGGGTGGCGAGTTGACCGTCGGATACACGGGCGGATTTCGACGTGAGTTTCAGTTGAAGGGCGCCGGTGAATCCTATACTACAGGGATATTTCGGTGTGACACAGGGCTGGTGAAGGCTGCCTATGGACCTTCGCCGTTCGGAGACTGTTCCCGTCCGTCTTCGCTCGTGTCGTCATCGGAGCGCAATTTCTCGCAAAGCGTCGAACACAGTTCGACGATCAGTTCACTCGCTTTGAGGACCGCAATGAGGATGTTTTCCATACTGGGCTATCGTATGAAGTTGACGTTGGCTCCTGTAAGCGTCAGTCGGTACTGGGTCAGATATCTGGGGAACTCCTAGTGTCGACGGTCGTAGAGGTGTTGGTACCGCTGAGGCCATTATCCTCCTCACTGACCTGTAGATACGCCTCGGCCATGATCCCGTAGACGAAGATGAACAGGACGCTGTTGAGGAGGATCGTGGCGACATCACCGAGAAGAGGCGCGTCAACTATACGCAGGAGTGTTGGTGCGAAACTAACCGCGGTACTGCTGATCCCAATAATAACGACGATCGCCACCAACCGGACACGGTTCCCCTGAGAGAGACCCCAACTCCGCTTGAGCGATCCGATAACGCCCTGGTCCTCGACACCGATAGTGAAGATGACGAAGAAGAAATATGCAGAGAGGAACAGTCCCGGCAGGAACAGGAACGCGAATCCGATTATGACCGCGAGAAGGACGATGAATCCGCTGACGAGCATCGTGAGCGACGCGCGACCGATACGGCGAGTGACCAGGTCCGCAGGGAACGAGGACAACTGTGATTTCGGTTGAGCGAAGGCCCGAGAGAGAACCGTGAGAACTTGCGTGCGAGTGTAACGGCAGTTACTCTGGTTCGGCAGAAGATATCCTACTAATTCCAACGTAGAAAACTGCTGTTAAGACGATAGTCAGAATCAATCCTATGATAATTGGGAACATACCTGTCGGGTCTGGGCTGAATATAAACGCACCGGAAAATCCGACAAACAATCCAAGTAAGAGAGATACAAGACCACGAACAAGCCGATGCATATTCCCCGATCTCGCCAGATATCAAATAAAGCTATTGTACTGGGCGATTTGTGAGTCACCTGTACTTACCGTTCGTCGGGCAGTGGCAAAGAGAGTATGCGAACCATTCTATGGTACCCTATCTCCCGACCCTATAGTTCGAGATCGAGTCGGTGAGACTGCCGTTCGTGAAGTGTATGGATATCTCACCCCGTGACTCGTCTGTATCCACTTCGGAGCAGTTTCCCACTCCCGACGACCGTCAAAACAGCCGCACCAAACACGACTCCCGAGTGAACGATATCCAACAACGGGAACGGGGTATACCGTCCGAGTATGAGCAGTACGACGAACAGAAGCCACAGGACATACAACCCGATGGCTGCTCGGTGGAGGGCGTCACGCATATCCGGCTGTTTGAAGGTTATCTCATTTATCGATACCGGGCGGATACGACAGTGAGAGATGAGCTGTCCGTCATACCGTGGATGCGGTACAGAACAAGTTCATACCTCTTCAACAACAAACACGATGGTATGGGTCCCGGATGCGGAGAGCAGTCCTCCTGGGTCACTGCACTCGGCCTCCTTGTTGCATTAGTCGCGATCGTGGGAACGCAGTTCTTGGACTGGGAGTGGGGATCGGGACAACCAGTTCCGACGATTATCGGCATAGCCGTTGCCGGAATTGCCGTATTACTTGTCGTCAATAGAATCCGTTAGATCTGATCGAATATTCGCTAATGAGTAGATATCCGTACTCACTGCTGGCTGTGGATCATATACTCCGAAATCGCCAACTCTCATCCGGCTGCGTTTTTCTCTGTATCAGACCTGCGGCTTTCTCGCCATCGAAGACCTGCACCGAGTCCGACAAGGAACACTCCAGAAGCGAGAATCACGACACCGATCTCTGCTGTCCCCGAGACAGTATTTGAAACCTGTAACAGGCTGTACGCCAGCCAGAACGAACCCATACACGCCACCATATAGAACTGTTCACGCGACCGATTGCCGCTCACGTATTGATACACGGCGATCCCAAGAACGACCAACCGGGCGACTCGCAAGAACCATACCGAGGTGTCGAATCGCGAGCGCCCGAGCAAGGCGGGGAGGGCCATACGGAGTAGTCACTCGGGAACTGACAAGCAATTTGTGGTGAGTTATGGACAGAGGGTGGGCTCTGTTGAAATACTCAAAATCTGATAGGAATGGCGTACAAGATACAACCCCGGATAGTGAAGTGAGGCGTGGACAACACGCCGGTATGCGACGGTCCATTCGATACGCCCTCTCGACGGTTGTCGGTCTTGGAGTGACGGCGCTGACAGTCGTCGTCGACGACAGTACCCTCAGTCTCGTGGCGATGATTCCGCTCATATACGGGACGACAACAGCGTTTGCGCTCAACAACGTAGAGACAATCCGAACTATGTCCGGGGAGGGCACGTCACGGACGGTCGGAATGCTCGGCGGGGGCATCGGTGCGGGAAGTACGGTTGGCCTGATCCAACAGTCGTTCGCGGCGGGAATCGCGGGCTACGGGTTATTCGTCTTCGGGATCGCACTGGTCACCGCAGGAGGTCGGCAGCCAGATGAACAAGTAACTCCCTGCAGTAACGAGACAGCACTTTTCCCGTTCGCTCTGGAACAGGGAATATGGTCCCAGCCCTCCGTACAGTACTCGTCGGTCGTCCCCGCAGTCGCTTTCGGTGGGCGCTCGATGTATTCGTTTCCCTCTCGATCCTCGTCGGGACGTTCGGTGCGTACGCGCTCGGCCTCTTTCAGGTGTCTGGGGGTGTGATCGTTCTGCCGGCAGCGGCGACACTCGTCGGATTCGTCGTCGCCGTTGGCGTCGGCGTTCGACGTGGTGGACTGCTCGTCGCGTGGCTCGGCCAATTTGCGGCCTACATCGGCTTTCGGGCCGACTGGGCGTTCTGGGGCTTTCGAGTCACGCGCTTGGCGGGAAGCTCGCATTCCTCTTTGACCCAGTCGGACTTGCTGTGCTCGGCGTCGCTACCCTCGTCATCGGTACCGTCGGATACGGTATCGGATCTCTCGGCCGATCGAGTATCGAACGACTCCGAGGGAAAGTGGTGTCTCAGTAGTCCCATGACTGAACACGCACTTTCCGCGATCGGAGCAGGCATTTTCGTCGGTATCCTCGGTGTACTAATCAAGTACGTCGGCGTGATGGACCTGATCGCCGGATACGACCCCGAGAAGTTGCAGACGAGGAGGGTACTCGGCTGACTTCATCGGCACGAACGTGCTCTACGTTGCAGTCCTGACGGTCTGTGTCGGCGTTCTGGAACTCCGGTCGTCGACGGTCGACAGCGAGCGGTACTGGATCGTGTTCGGCGATCGCCGTCGGTGCCATCGCCGTCCGGATGATCCGGGGAGCTCGCCGCTATGAATCGACCTCCGAACGGAACAAGACAGACTGGAAGAGCGATATCGAGGCGGGATCGACGGCCACGGCCATCATAGAGCAGGCCCGAACGCTTGGTGAACAGCAGTACGACAAGTACTGTCCTGGCCGTACCGAACTGTTTCCTCACGATCGGACGGTGATCGGCTGGGAAGGAGAACACTCCACGTTTGCAGACCACTCTGATACGAGTTCGCAACGATTAGGCGATAGCCCTTCGAACACGGGGACATTATGCCCTCCACAACGGACGATATCGCCATCCAGGCGACTGATCTCCGTAAACGTATGGGAGCGAGATTGCCTTGATGGCGTCTCGCTCTCGATTCCGACGGGGAACGGCAATCCTCGGCTTCCAAATGAGGAATTGAAACAACCGGTTCATTTGCTGCTGGCAGTGAATGCGTAATCCGTGGTGTGATCTATTACTCTTCGAGCAGCCGAACTGCGAGGAGGCCAAGGATTGGTTAACGATGTAGGCGAGGGTTCAATAGGTCCCCTGATTGTGTTGAGTAGCGCCCCTGACCCACCAGATCCGGTTTGTATGAATATCAGAATGACGAACCAGAGGGTCGTTAACTGAATGATAGTGGAATTATCCATATTACGTGCCTCTGTGTGCCGTAGGGTCGGTAAATTCCTTTGGATCACCCGCAACCGCTTCTCTCCGGCGGTGAGTCCCAGACGGAATAACGTTAAGCCGTGACCCTGGATTTATCTTCATTTCCGCCCACACTCTCGAACATGGCCCTCCATCCGATACTCTTGGCACCGCCAATCGTGCTTCTCACGATGGCTGTTGTCTTCGGTGATACGCATCGCCGAGAGCTCCCAGTTCGAACGAAAGTTGCGTGGACTCTCGGGGTTGGAACCCTGAATCTCACCGGGTTCATCGTGGTCTTCTCGTTCGATAGTGCGTTGTACCGTCAGTATCTGTTGCTATTGGGCAAGCCCCTGGTCGTTCGAACCCCGTACGAATTACTGGTGTGGCTACTGACCGTCGGAACCGCATTCAGCGCACTGGTTTGTTTCCTCTCTCCATGCGATTGGAAAGCAGGGTTAGAGCGGGTCAGCACAAACGCAGTTTTACCCAAGAAAGTTGGTCTGGTTTAGATGCAGATAGCATCTCATTCCTTCGCGAGACCGTGTATCGACCGTTCCGTTAATGCAGTGCTCTCTCTGGGCGTTTCCAACAGATATTCGATCTCAGCGAGACTCTCTCGACCCGATGCAACGTCGCACGCTTCTCGGACTAGCTGCCAGCGCGGGAGTCGTTGGCGTCCTGGCAGGTGCAGGTGGGGTCCCTGACGAACCCTCCGCTCCACCAGCCAAGTATGCCGAGGAGCCGGTATCCCAAGTACGGGACTGGCCCGATCCCATCGTGGCCACCGACACGACGACAGCGGGAAACGAAAGGTACGGTACCGTCAGACAGCACGCGTCGATTCTCGATCTCGAATCGACTGGTCGGTACGCCCTCATCACACGGTATCGACTCATCCCCGGTTCGAACTACGATGCGACGAGCCGGTGGAAAACGAATTCTCTGACAGTCGAACACGCCTGGCGTTCCGGATCGCTCGTCTCCTACGTCGGGGATGTCGTTCCCGCTGACGACGGCGACGCTGATTCGAATCTCTATTTAGGTACTGAGCGGTCGACTGGACAGCACCGGTGGCAGCTAACGTTTAATGTCGCAACGGGAGACTCTCGCACCCTTCGCTTCGTCACCATCGTGGATCGTGACGAGCTACTGCAGTCGGGTGATTCCCCGGTTGACGCAACGTTCGGAGCGGGTTTCACGGAGGGGTTTCTCAGAGCCTCAGAACAAGATGTCGCAACGGTTCGACTTATGATACGAGGAACGGACAAGGAGTCGAGTTGAGGATATTCACACCGAACTGTGTCGTTCGCTTGGGTATCTGCACGAAATCTGAAGAGTTCTTTCGAGAGGTAGTCGTGTTCGCTCAGGCAGGGGTGGTGAATTGTATCGTTGGCCGGCCGAGCAACCACCATGCCATCCCGAGAAACACGATCCCCGTCGCACCAGTAATCACCAGCGGTGTCGGGTTGTCTGTCGGAGAGACGAGAGGGCCACCGACGAACGCGCCAAATCCGAGTGAGAGGATTCCGATGATGAGACAGACCCGACCGAGTGTCTGCAACCATGCTGACTGTTGACTATCGGTAGCACGAAATTTTCGAGTGATGGCTGCTCCACCGATGGCGAGCGCGTACAGGAACAGGGGGAATGCAATCGGGTAGTATGGCGTGAGAAACGGAAGCGCTACTTCGACAAAGTCGTAGGCAACGATCACGAGGTGACATCCTCCTCGGCGTAAACGGCGAGGCTTCCCACGCTGGGGAGTACCAGTCAGTCGTCGCTAGGCAGAGGGTTTCTGACTCTCGAAACGCCGCGGTGAGCGTCATCTGCGCGGGTGTCTCGCTCGTCTCACGCGTGGGTCGTGGCGGTGTACACAACCGCTCCCATCCCGCGGCGAGCTGATCGCGCTCCGCCTTGTCAAGCGGGACGCTCTCTCCCACGGGTCAACGCGGCCGGCGATGTTCGCGGCCGCGTTGATGTTTGCCTGGTACTCCGTACACCGCAACAGTCCGCGTTCGTACACCGGAACGCCGCCTGCGACCCGTGACGACCGATGCGTGCCGCACGCGTGGCACGTCTGGCTCGTGTACGCGCGGATTCACGAACTCGACCCGGGATACCCGGCTTCGACGGGCCTTGTCCTCGATGCGCCCTGTGAAGTCGGGCGAACGCCCACGCGTGAAGCCGACGTGTTCATGCCTACGTACCGTAGTCGAGACGTTCCGCGGATGTACGACAGGTCCTCCAGAACGACAACACCGGGTTCGTCAAGGACCGCGGCGTACTCGACGGCTTCCCGAGACGCCTTCTCCACGATGTCCGTGAGCGCGTTCTGGTAGTGGTCGAATCGTTTGTCGGTACGCCACTCCGAGGCGTCACGCTCTTGCAGTCGTTTCAGGGTCGTGTGCATCTCTTTGCGGAGGCCGCTTCGTTGCTTCCGCTACACACGCACCGGTTAGTCGGAGAACCGTCCGTGAGGGCACAGCCCGTAGAAGGCGGTTTCTC
>JAXHLZ010000004.1:0-523727 GCA_034521675.1 Halobacteriales archaeon
GGAGTTGGCGACGTCGATCCGGAGGAGCGATTCGTTCATAGGTGTTGTTAGTTGCGTACGGGTTTGTGTCGTATCGTGTATATTTGTCGAACGAGCCCAGACAGATACCGGGATGTCCGTAGGGTGATAAGAGGTCGCCCTCGGCTGGAAACGTTCGCAAGTATCCTGGGCGTAGCTTGGCGCAACGGTTCTTATCACAGTGTTCCGATACACCAACGATGACTGACGATATAGACATCCCGACCGAACCGGCAGGCTGCGGTCGAGCGCACTGGCCAACCATCTAACTGCGACCGCAGACCGTCCAGTTCCGCCAGCGACCAACCGTTGGCTCGGTGAAGCCGAAGCTGTCGCCCGCGATGCTACCAGCGACGACCTCGACACCCCAACCAGACGGAAACGCGTTCGACAGGTCGCCACACTGCTTGAGTCGGCTGACAAAACGGACGACGCGGTCGCCGATCGCCACATCGAAGCGGCGATTGAGTGCTGTCGAGTCGTTCTCGCTGACGAGTGATTGTGATCCTGATCTACGCAGATCACCTCCGCTCACCAATTAAATTCTAATTTGTGAGGAAACCAAATTAAACCTCACTAAGTTATTCTCTTTCGTTAAAGAAACTAATATAAGTTACAAAAGAGTGTTCCAGCGCATCACACTTATGTTCGTAGTCTCTGAAGAATAGTTTGATGAGTTCAAAACAAGACGATCTCAAGGAGACGAACACCGAGGCCCGCTTCGAGTTCAAGAAGGAGGAGAAGTCCGCCTTCAAAAGCGAGAAGGGCCTCACCGAGGAGACAGTCCGTGTCATCTCCGAGGACAAGGACGAGCCGGAGTGGATGCTAGAGCGCCGCCTGCGCGCGCTCGAGCAGTTCCAGGAGATGCCGATGCCGACCGACTGGCCCGGCCAGCCGGACCTCAGTGAGGTCGACGTCGACGAGATCGTCCCGTACATCCGGCCGGACGTCGACGTCCGTGCCGGCGTCGACGACTGGACCGAACTCCCGGACGAGATCAAGACACCTTCGACAAGCTGGGGATTCCGGAGGCCGAGAAGAACGCGCTCTCCGGCGTCGGCGCCCAGTACGAGTCGGAGGTCGTCTACCAGAACATGCAGGAGCGGTGGGAGGAGAAGGGCGTCATCTTCTGTAACATGGACGAGGCCGTCCGGGAGCACGAAGAGATCGTCCGCGAGCACTTCATGACGAAGTGCGTCCCCCCGAGCGACAACAAGTTCGCGGCGCTCCACGGCGCCATCTGGTCCGGCGGCTCGTTCGTCTACGTCCCCGAGGACACCACCGTCGACATGCCGGTCCAGGCGTACTTCCGGATGAACTAGCGAGGGGATGGGCCAGTTCGAGCACACGCTCATCATCGCCGAGGAGGGCTCGGAAGTCCACTACATCGAGGGCTGTTCCGCCCCGAAGTACTCGAAGTTCAATCTCCACTGTGGCGGCGTCGAGGTGTTCGTCGACGAGGACGCACACGTCCAGTACTCGACCGTCCAGAACTGGTCGAAGAACACCTACAACCTCAACACCAAGCGCGCCATCGCCGAGAAGGGCGGGCGCATGGAGTGGATCTCCGGGTCGATGGGGTCGAAGGCGACGATGCTGTACCCCTCGACGATCCTGAAGGGTCGCGGCGCCTCCGACAACCACATCACCATCGCGATGGCCGGCGAGGGCCAGGACATCGACACCGGCGCGAAGGTGTACCACAACGCGCCGGAGACGAAGTCCACCGTCGAGTCGAAGTCGATCGCGAAGGACGGCGGCCGCACGAACTACCGCGGCCTCGTCCACATCGCCGACGGCGCCGAGAACTCCTCGACGGCCGTCGAGTGCGACGCGCTGATGTTCGACAACGAGTCGACCTCGGACACGATGCCGTACATGGAGATCAACGAGTCGAAGGTCGACGTCGCCCACGAGGCGACCGTCGGGAAGATCGGCGACGAGGACATCTTCTACCTCCAGTCGCGCGGTCTCGACGACGACGACGCGAAACAGATGATCGTCTCGGGGTTCATCGAGCCGATCACGGAGGAGCTGCCCATCGAGTACGCGGTCGAACTCAACCGGCTCGTCGAGCTCGAGATGGAGGGCTCGCTCGGGTGATCTGATGCCGGAGTGTGCACATTGCGGGGGACACGTCTCACAGCGATTCGTGACCGTGTTCGGCCTAGACGGCGGTGACGTAGTCGCCTGCCCAGCGTGTTCCAGTCAAGCGAACATCGCGGAAACGGTCTTAGACCGTCGCTGACAGCGAACTATGGAACACTGCTTCGCGTGCGACACCGACTATGGGTACTTGGGGACGACGCCGCACGAAGGGTCCTGTCCAGCCTGCGGCTCGTCGGCCGTTACGCCAGCAGGCGAGCTCAGCGTCGTCGACACGACAGCGTGGGAGAGTGCCGCTGGTCTCTCGACGATCCACGTGACGGCGACCGACAGACGAGCGCGTCGCTTCGAGTTTGTCGTTGCGGCGCGTCGCGGGCGAGGGGAACTCGTCTGTCTCGCGATCGACGGGACAGAGGTACCTACCGATACGGTGTGGTCGGTTCCGTCCGCCGTCGCTACGAGAGTTACCGCACACGGGATCAGGATCAGTGACTCGACGCCAGCTCAGAGCCCATGATGAACAGTACAGGCTATACACGCGGTCAGTTGCGTCTGTGCTGCCCCGGTCACGAGTGGTAATGCTACATGATGAACGAGCGCACTAATAGAAAGCGACCGGACACCGTTTCTCGCAAAAACGGGACTGACGGGTTCTCATCAAGCGAAGCCAGGGACAGACGGTCTGTTACCGACTCCGTTTCGGAGGAGAACACGGACAGACAGTCTCAAAATCGAACCACGTGCCCGGAATGTCGCGGGCGACTTCGTCGAGCCGATGATGACGTGGACGCGGTCTGTGAAGACTGTGGGCTCGTTGTTCCAGATACGGCGCTTAATACAAGTGTCGCGTTGTACACGCCGAACGGAACCGATGATCCGGAATCTCGCGTCGGGCCATCGAGTACGAACCTCTTACACGACAAAGGATTGTGGACGACAATTCGGTGGCAAGAGCGCCGACGCGAAGGGGAACGCGCTATCGGGAGAACGACGACAACAGGTACGTCGCTGGAAGCGGGATGAGCGCATTCCGACACCGCTCCTCGTCGGATACGAACCTCATGCATGCGCTCGGTGAAATAAATCGTATGGCTTCCGCGCTCGGCGTTCCCAACAGCACCCGAGAGACGGCAGGCGTCGTCCACGACGAGCACTCGATGACGGATTACTTCCGGGTCGAGCTGTTGAAAGCGTCGCCACTGCGGCGTTGTACGCGGCGAGTCGCATGGATGGTATCCCGCGCTCTATCGACGAGGTATCGACAGTGAGCCGCGTCGAACAAATCCGCATTGAGCGGGCATATCGACACGTGTCACGTGAACTCGGGTTGGAGATCGCTCCGACGGATCCCCGCTCGTTCATCGGACGGATCGCGTCGGACGTGGAGTGTGCGGACGCGACAGAGCGGGAGGCACGACGACTCGCCGAAACGGCGGTTGAAAACGGCGTTCACAGCGGAAAACATCCGATGGGCATCGCTGCAGGGGCACTGTATGCGGCCGCGAAACGCTGCGGTGAGTCTCTCCGGCAGGCCGACATTGCCCGTGTAGCAGACGTAAGCGAGATGACGATACGAAACCGATACCCGGAGGTCTTGGCCGCAGTGGACGCCGAGGACGTACAACCACAGCGTGATTGACTGATCACGTTATTAAATATCGAGGTGAATCGTCACAGCTATGGGGCACTCATTCAGCGGAAGCGCGTCAGTGCGAGCGGAGATGGTCAGTTCAGTAGCGAAATAGGCTATTGAAACGGAAACAATAAAACGGTATCATCGCACATGACCTTTTCATTTGACACGAGCTACAAAGATCTGGACTCCAGACTCTATTGAGCAGGCGAAGACCCAAAGACGTTGATAATCCGGAGGTTCTAGTCGTTAATGAGAATTCGTGTAACGACGTCGGATTAAATAAAGAGGAATTAACCAGTCAAATTCTTTCAGGACGAGAACCTTTAGAAGAAACCGATTGCCCAAGCATATGCAGGACATACAATTCGGAACGTATACTGTGCTTGGGGATGGAAGGGCGATGATTTTAGGCGAAAACATGTATACACAATCGGCAGCAGATATGATATTCAATTAAAAGGTTCTGGTAGAACTACTTATTCAGGAAGAGGTGATGGAAACGCAACTGTTAGCTCCAGTGCTCAGAGAGTATATCTACTCATATGCAATGCAAAACCTTGGAATAAAAACATCTCAGAAGCCTTGCAGTAATTGAAACCGAAGAATCGGTTCGAAGGCGTAGTGCAAAGCACTGCGTGCCATCCTCGTAAGAGTGATGAACAGCCACATTACGATACGGTACATTCCAATATGTTGCAGACAAAGCAACCGATGAACTAAAGCGATTTTACTGATTACGTAATTGACAGGCACTATCCGTATCTGGCCAGCACAAACAAGAAGATACGTAAAGTTCTTCGATGAAGTTATGACATCTTCTATAGAGATGGTTATTGACTGGATGCGTGTGGGGTTCATACATGGAGTCATGAATACAGACAACATGAGTATAGATGGAGAGACGTTCGATTACGGACCGTGTGCATTCATGAATTACTATGACGAAGACACTGTCTTCAGCTCTGTAGATAGAACAGGTAGATATTCTTTCGGGAGCCAAAGAAACATCTTGAAATGGAATCTCAGCCGTTTTGCAGAATCTCTAAGACCGCTCTTTGAGGAATCATCTCGTGCTTTTGATGAACTAGAAGCCAAGCTAGACAATTTCGAGGAAATATTCGATACTAAATACTACAATATGATGAAGAAAAAACTCGGGATCAACTCAGACGGAGAGGAGAAAATAGTAAATCAGTTTTTAGACTGGCTTCGTAAGTCTAGAGCAGATTACACGAATACGTTCATAGAATTAGAAAGTCCTGGTTCCTTTGATGACGCAGTTTATTCGTCGGAAGGTTTCAAAGATATTCGAAGTGAATTATCTGGTATCGGACTAGATAAGAAAATGATGAAGCAGATGAACCCTCGGTATATTCCCCGCAACTACCTGGTAGAAGAAGCACTAAATGAATATCTAGAAAAAGAGGATATGTCCAAATTTAATAACTTGCTGGCTGTGTTAAAAAATCCTTACGAGCCGAACGTGACAAATTCACAATTTCAACAACCACCCCCAGAAGAATTCGATACAGAGTACACAACGTACTGTAATACTTAAAAAATTTTAGTATCTTACCGGCAGGAGACAGAACTGAAATCAGCGATACAATCCACAGACGATATCATTATTCAACGGACCAAGGCTTACTGACCAGCCGAACAATCTTATCCATAAGAGTCCTTAGTGTCACTATGAACAACAAGTTTGTCCGGGAGTTACTCGCAGATCACTCACAGAATCCCCGGAATTACGGTGAGCTTCCCTCGCCCGATGTTGAGGCAGTAATGACGAACCCACAGTGTGTCGGCCCAACCCACCCTGAAGGAGACCGAGTCAGGCTTCAGGTAGTTCTCAGTGATGATGGCACTACGGTCGAAACAGTACGCTTCACCGGTGACGGATGTACATTGTCACAGGCCGGTGCCTCGCTACTGTCTGAGCAGATGATTGGTGCCTCCGTCTCCGAGGTCGTTGAGTGGGACTCCGAATATATTGAAGAACATGTTGGTATGGATTTGACATCGTCGTTCGATTCGCCGGTGTGCGGAATTGATTTTGACTGCCTTTCGGCAGGCTATCGAGGACGGACCCACCAATTCCTCTATTTGATCGGCTTCGGTGTGCTAGCGCTTTAGTTGTGGCCTGCGATATCTCTAGTATAGGCAGCTTATCGATTTTATATGGTACTTAGTATCTGAATCAATAATAGTAGCGGATATTTATCTCTATCTTTAGTATTTTGGGCAAATATATCTGTGCGTGACCAAGGTTACGGAGACTCAAGGAGAAAGCCTCGCGCTTCAGCGCGGTCGCAAATCGCATAGCGATTTGCTGGCACACCAGAAGTCGCGGACTTCTGGGGACGGAGATGAATCCGACAACACCGACACAAACAACGCTAGAGGCCCTAGACGGATGTTTTATAGCATGCTATCCGACTATTAGCGACGGCTAACCGAGGCGGCCTGTCCGCCAACCTAATCGGACAATATCGGGATTCTCCGATTCCAAGCAGAAGACACCCCTTCTGTGCCGGAACACGGGGTGCAGTCAACAAAAGTATCTCTGAATCCCATGCCGGGATAGGAGTAACGGCTGGTTGGCACAGCCAGTAGCCGTCATCGAGGCGGCTACAAACCGTAAACATCCCAACCCAGCGGTGCGGTGCCGTGGGAATCCTCGCCCTTCAGGGCGGAGAGGATGTCAATCTGGAGCGTATTCTTCGTGAATCTAATCCATTCGACTGCCATCACGAAGTCAGTCTTATGAAGTCCGTCAATTTTGTGGGTCCACATTTCAACTTTTACTTCTCCCCATTGAAGCTGTATGTCTGGGTGATGCCACTCTTTTTCGGCAAGTTCTCCGATTTCGTACGTGAACTCAAGTGCATCGCGAAAATCCTCAAACGAATACTTTCCTTCCAGATGATGATGAGTTATTCTACAACCTCCCAGACATTATCAACTTTATTGAGGTACTCAGTATACTCGTCTTTTGTGAGTGGTTCGTCATTTGACGTGCAGGCCTCACACGGTTCCTCGGCAAGTGATGATGCCATATACATATGTTTGATCGATAGTACTTGGGTCTTCCTCTCATACACAAGCCGTCGACAACATAGCAAAACTACCGTACAAAAACAAAATGGATTGAACTTAACAAACTATTATTCGCATTTACACATCACTCCTGTTTAATACGAATATCCGGCATAACGCTGAAATACACATTTTGTATCAAAAAATAGCCAACGAATGAATGAAATCTAAAAAATTTTATACGCGACTATAATATAAAACTTCCAATATGAATATCAGCTCTCACAGGCCCGACACTCGAGGATATCTCGGCTGAACTTCTGTGCGGCATTCACGCTGTGCTGATAGTAGAGGCTCTTGACGCCTTTCTTCCACGCTTCTATGTAGAGCTGATTGATCTCCCTGACGCTCACTTCGCTCGGGTCGATCGAGACGTTCACGCTCTGTGATTGGTCGATGTGCTTCTGTCGCTGTGCCGCCTGGTTGATGATCGCCATCTGTGGTATCTCGGCGAAGGTCTTGAACACCTCTTTCTCTTCGTCCGTCAGGCAGTCGAGATGTTGAACGCTCCCGTCTTTATTTGCGATGCTGTCCCAGACCTCGCGGGTGTCTTTGCCCCGCTCCGCCAGTATCGCCTGAAGGAATCTGTTCTTCTGCGTCGACTTTAGCTTCGCACCGTCTCGCACGAAGTAGTTCGATTTCAGCGGCTCGATGCTCGGACTGACCTGCCCCAGAATGACGCTGCTCGATTTCGTCGGAGCCACGCTCATCGTCGTCGTGTTCCGCCTGCCGTAGCCCTCGAGGACCTCCGGCTCCCCGAACTCGTCGGCGAGCGCTTCACTCGCCTCGTAGCTCCGCTCTTTGATCGTCCGGAATATCTCTTCGTTCTTCTCCATCGCCTCCATGCTGTCGAAGGGGATCATGTTGCTCTGGAGATAGCTGTGCCACCCGAGGACGCCGATCCCGATCGCTCTGTGTCGCTTCGCAAACCGCACGGCCCGCTCCATGAACTGTACGCCCTCCGTGCGCTGGATGAACTCCTCCATCACTGCGTCCAGGAACCGCGTCAGCGTCTCCACTGCGTCGGTATCCTTCCAGTCGTCGTAGTGGAGCGCGTTCATGCTCGAAAGACAGCAGACGAAGCTCTCGTCCGCCGTGGCCGGCAGCGCGATCTCGGTACACAGGTTGGAGGCGTTTATCTGGTACCCCTTGTCCTTGTAGACCTGCGGCTTCCCCTCGTTCATGTTCCCCCGGAAGATGATATACGGGACGCCGATATTGATCCGGGTCTCGATGATATCCGCCCACGTCTCTCGCTTCTCTTCGTCGCCGTCGATCATCGCCTGGAACCAGTCGTCACCGACGATGACGCCGTAGTAGATGTCCTGTACCGGGTCGCCCTCGGTTTTGATATTGAGCCACTCTTCCAGGTCGTCGTGTTCGACGTCGATGTAGCCGGCGAACTGCCCTCGGCGGGTTTCGCCCTGGCTGATGACGTTGATGATCGTGTCGAACAGCTCTGTGAAGCTGTAACTTCCGTTGCTCTTGCCGTTGTTCGTTATCGGACTGCCCCGCGGCCGCAGCTCGCCGAAGTATCCGCTCGTGCCCCCACCCTGCTTGGTCATCTCTCCCACTTCGGCTTGGGTGTAGAGAATGCTCTCTATGTCGTCCTCCATGTAGCTGCCGAAGCAACTGATAGGAAGGCCTCTGTCGAGTCCGAAGTTGGACCACACCGGGCTCGCGAGACTGTAGAAGCCGCGGCTCATGTACTCGTAGAACTTGTCCGCGAACCCCTCCTCACCCAGGATCTCTTCGGCGCGCTCCGCTATCTGTCTGACTCTCTCTTCCGCCTCGACGCCCTCAAGCAGGTATCCCTCTCTGAGAAACTCCCTGCTGTCCTCGTTCAGCCAGTAGAACGGTTCGTTGTGCTGTTCTGCGACGCTGTCGAGTGCTGTTTGTGCCATCGTTAGAACATGTCCTCGGCGGTAACGCTCTGCGTGTGTTTGTTGTACGTGGTCGACCGCTTGCTGAAGAAGTCGTTATCTTTCGTCATCATGATGTCCTCATCGAACCAGCGCGTCTCTTCGAGCAGGTCATCGTCCGTCTCGAATATCGGTTCCACGCCGACGTTTTCCAGACTCTGATTGAACCGGTCTCGCAGGAACGCGTCGACGTGCGCCCTGGGAAGGAACTCCAGCTCGCCGTCATCGAATATCCAGTTCAGGATCTCCGTCTCTGCCTCGTAGGCCTGCTGACAGGCTTCTTGGACGTCTTCCTCGAAGTCGTCATCGAAGAGGTTCGGGTTCTCCTCTCTGATCGTCTCCACCAGTTCGATCCCGAACAGACCGTGGATCTGCTCCTCCTTGCTGGTTGCTTCGACGGCGTTCGCGATTCCCTTGAACTTCTTTTCGTGCTTGTCGAAGCTCGTCATTATGAGGAACTGGCTGAACAGCGAGACGTGCTCGACGAACGTACTGAACAGCAGGATGCTCATCACGTACTCCCGTTCGTCGTCGCTCTCGCTCTTCTCGAGATACTCGTCGAGATACTCGATCCGTTCTTCGATCGCCGGCTCCTCGGTCACCTGTTCGAAATCGTCCGTGATTCCCAAAACGTCGAGTAGGTGACTGTAGGCGTCCATGTGCCGCACCTCGCTTTCCGCGAAGGTCATACCCACGTTCCCGACCTCGGCTTTGGGCATCTCCTCGTAGATATCCGACCAGAACGTCTTCACCTGTACCTCGATCTGCGCGATAGCCAACATCGTCCGCTTGATGACGGTCTGCTCGGCGGGAGTCGTGTTGACCTTGAAGTCTTGGACGTCTCCCGAGAAGTTGAACTCCGTGTGAACCCAGTAGCTGTTCCGTATCGCGTCTTTGTACTCGAGGACGTCGGGGTACTCGTACGGTTTGAGCTGCGTTCGTTCGGAGAAGATGTCGGTCTCCGGATCTCCGCCTGTGGTTTTGTTTTCAGTCATTGGCACGCACTCTCGGAGGAATCGTCCTCCGTTGGTTGGTTTCTGTCTCCGTCGGTCTCTGTACTTGGACGTGGTCCACGCTCGCCCGGTCAAGAATTGACCGAACATTCGTTTGATCTGCGTGTGTTTGTGTCATTGTGAGCTGTTTGAGGCTTCGAAGTCATCGAGTTCTGCATCCAACACTGCATCAAGTTCTCTCAGGAATTCCTGCGGCTCAGAGAATGCTTTGTAAACGGAGACAAATCGAATGTAGGCTACCTTATCGAGTGTGCGGAGGTTCTCAGAGACGAGTTCGCCGATGAGACTCGAAGCGACGATACGTGCCTCTCGACCTTGTAGTTCGCTCTCGATATCGTCGACGAGAGCCGTCACTGTTGTCTCGGTTACATCTCGCTTCTCAACGGCTCGCTCGATCCCTGCGCGGAGTTTCTGTCGGTCGAACGATTCGATGGTTCCGTCGCGTTTTTTCACTTGGAGGGAGTCCCACTCCGGACGTTCGTAGGTCGTAAAGCGGAACGAACAGCGTTGACACTCGCGGCGTCGTCGGACGGAGGTTCCGTCGGCACTGGTCTCTGTATCGATGACGCGTGTTCGCTCGTTCCCGCAGTCCGGGCAGTTCATAGTTGTCACTGCTTGTCTCTCCAGCCGCTTAACCCCATATGCAGGGGCTATTGTTTTTCAGCCGCAACATATGGTGCCAGCGGCACTCACATAAATCTTCCCCAGTTAGATTTGATGTATATCAAATAAGCTTGTACTAGGTCGGGAACAGAATAGATGGGATGCGGTCCGCTCAGCGAGAATAAATGATCACCCATCTCTGGAAAATATTTATTCTTCGAGCATCTCTGCGAGCTCTTGTCGGCTCTCTTGACGTTGCTCTAACGCGATATCGCGCAGCTCTTTCTGGGCTTCTGTTGGACATTGAAGCGTCGGGACGTTTGTCGGGGTTTCACTTGCGTCAAGCGCGACGAAGCTAAAGAACGAAGTAGCCGCTTCCTCCGTTTTATCCTCCGTCGGCCGCTCGGCTTGTACGTTGACTTTGATAATCCATACTCGTCTGACCAGTATCGAAAACGTCAGCCGGTAATGGTCACAACATCACCCAGATCGATTGGAGCGATAAAATCGACAAGTGGTCCATTGCAGCAGTGACTACCTGGCGATTAGAGAAGCGGCGTGCAGAAATCGCCCCACAAATATCCATCCAGTGGAGCAGAGAGCCGCCGAGGGCGCGTTATCGAGATTATTTGTGTCGTTCGGCATCAGGATCTCGCTCGTTTCAGTGTATGAATCTTGTAATGTGGTTTCCCGGCCCACTGGATCTTGCCTCGACGTGCGATGGGCAACGGGAGATGCCCATCTTATACCACTCGGTTTTACTTTCTGCAAGTTAGTTTGTTATACTTGGTTTTCATTTTTGGACCACTGTCAAGTCATCCGCCGGCATAAATCAGGATGCCGAAGCTTCTTTGATCGATATTGTATTCTCGGTCACTAAGACCCACACTTCGATAAGCCCATTCTGGAAACGTTGCTCGACAAAAGTGAGGACCATGTTGCTGCTGTACCGCCCGGCTACATCGGTGGGTCTGGTGTACGTCACCAAACCCGCTTCCGTGACATCCTCCTCGGCGTAAACGGCGAGGCCTCCACGCATCGGGATACCAGTCATCCGTCATTCACCAGAACCTTCGGTTCTGGTTGGCTCGCGACGCGGCCTGCTACCGTGAACGCTGGGCGGTTCCGACTCCTGGAGCGCTCGTGAGCGTCATCTGCGCTGGGACGCTCTGTTCACGGTGAGTCGTGGCGGTGTCACGACCGCTCCCATCCCGAGGCGAGTCATCGCGTTCCGCCTTGTCAAGCGGGACGCTCTCTCCCCACGGGTCAACCCGTCGTGCGATGTTCGCGGAAGCGTTGATGTCCGCCTGAAACGTCGAAACGTGGCAGTCGTCGTTCGGACACCGGAACTCGGCCTGGGAGTCCGCCGACCGATGTGGTGGCACGAGTGGCACGCTCTGCGAGGTGTACGCCGGATTCACGTACTCGCACGGGGATGCCCGCTTCCGTCGCCTTGTCCTCGATGCGCCCTTGCAGTCGGGCGAACGCCCACGAGTGAAGCCGACGGTTCATGTATTCCCGTAGTCGAGTCGCTCGGATGTACTCAGAGTCCTCTCCATCACCAACACCGGATTCTCGAACTGCTGTGGCGTACTCGACGGCCTGCCGAGACGCCTTCTCGACGATATCGGTGAGCGCGTTCTGGTAGTGGTCGAACCGTCTCGTCGGTACGCCACTCGGATGCGTCGCGCTTTGGAGTCGTTTCAGGGTCGTGTGCATCTCTTTGCGGAGATGCTTCGCTCTGCTTCCGCTACACACGAACGGGTCAGTCGGAGAACCGTCCTTGAGGGCACAGCCCGTGATGAGGGCGGTTCTCCGATGTCTAAGCCGACTGTGCGTGGCGTCACCGTCCGTCGCTGGTCTCTTCGACCGGGTACTCGACGGTGACGTGCAGTACCCAGTTCTTCCGGTGCTTCTGAAGCCGTATCTCGCCCGCCTTCGCGCCTCCTCCGATACGAGGTCGTGCCAGAGGTCTTCCTGTTCGGGGTTGATGCGGAGCGGTATCCAGAAGTTCGTTCCACGACCGGGGCGCGGAACCCACCACGTAAACTCGTAGTCGCGTTTCCTCTGAGTGGTCGAACGTCGCGGCTTGGATTCGTGAAGCTTATCGGGTGGCCGTCTGTTCAAAATTCCTTGGCGTCGTACGTCTTCCGGAGTTTCGGGACGTAGTCGCAGCGCGAAGCTTTGGCCTATACGGCAGGTCGTAGGGCGTCACGATGTCGCTCACCGCCGCCATGGTACTGCTGCGTCGACGCCTTGCAGACCGCACGGTACGTTTCGAGTAGGTCGTTGAGTTTCGACTGCTGTGGGCTGTCGGTGGGGCGAACGTCGCTTTTAGCGTCTTCGTTCTCGTTCGTCATGGTGTCTAATCCTTTCTCGATTAGTTCAGCGTATGCGCGAGGGTGTCGGATGCCATTTTCGCGGGCGCGCTTCTTTCACCGTTTGGTGGAGGTCGCTTTACGCTGCTCCATATCGATTTTAAGTCCGCACAATTCCTTGTACGTTTCTTTGGTACTAATAAATTCCGTTCGGTATTCGGACTGCTGTTAGACTGCGATTGCGTCGTCGAGTGACGCGATTCTCGCCCGCCGTGAACGGCGGATTTCGTTCGCTTGCCTTAAAGATCAGCCGTCCATACTGTCGGCAACTGCCTGGACGCGAGCATTCAGGTCGTGAAACGGCGGCATGGTATTCTCGGGATCAAGCCGAAATGTCGCCGGGATACATTGCTGGGAGGTATGATCGAGTCAACCAAGATGGTTTCTGCCGACTACTCGTTTCGCTGTCACAGTTGCAAGCGTCCGTACGACGGGAGGGGTACCTCCTGGTTGGCTGTTGGAGTCGGTCGTCAAACTCAATTCGCCACCCGAATCGTCGCTCCGTCCAGCGGTTTGGTAGAAATTACGATGCCCGGTTCTAACGGGCGCGAGAGGCGTTTAGTAGCCCAGTTGCTCCCCGGATCAGGACGATCAGTCGTTCGATCCGTCCTCGAGCTCCTGACGGAAGATGAGTTGTTTGGCAATTTCCGACTCAACTCCATATGCTTCCTGTGCACGCTCGTTCTCGAGCGGATAGGCAACGGACTCGAGCCGGTCGAGTGCAGCATCAAGGGTTGGGACAATCTTGTTGACGCCACTGACGATGACGACGTTGCTGGCAGCGAAGGGATAGGCGCCGATCCGACTGCCCGAGCGGTCAGCGGCGACGAGTTCACCCGTCTGGGCGATCGCGTTGATGCCGCCAAGGAAGTAGTCGGCCGTCTGGGAGTGCGCGGCGAGCTCGCCTGCCGTTCGGCGTCGTCGTCAATGCTCCAAATTTTGTTCGGGAGTGCGTCCCACTCGTGGTCACCCTCGGTCAGATAGTCAATGAATCCGATTTCTTCGAGAGTAGTTGAGTGGCCGTTCATAACCGAGACGTCAGCAGGGATGTGCGACTGCAGCGTCTCCAGAGCCTCGTCGGCGGAGTCGGCGACTAACGACCTCGAACCCGTTGGCCTCGAGGTTGTGCCACAGTTGCGCTCAATCGTCTCCTCACTCCGGCAGTTCATCAAGCGTTGCGTCCATATCAGCGTCGTCGACGTAGTCACGATTTCTGTCTTGAGACGTGTTGGGTGTACGGTAGTTCCGTCGCGATTTTCGATAGGACGGAGAGGCCAATAAGCACTCGCGGACGCCGATGATCAGATGGTTACACCGATGCCACCTCGGAGTTGGACGAGGTGCTGTCACACCGAGGACGACAGCTGTACCACTTACCCGGGGCTCTGTTCGATGACTGGTTTACAGTAGCTGTCACCGCGGTATCTGATGACGAGTGTCATTCAGAAATCGTCGGTTCGTTCCATTCCGAAGTTATGTGGCTGTGGGTCATCGTCGACGACCAGCCGATCGCGAACGTCGCCCGTTCGGCTACCGTCCGGAGCGACGGCTTCCGCAGGGCCACTGAGTCGCTCGTGGAGATGTTCCTCGACCGAATGAAGTCTCCCACTTCACGAAGGGTTGAAATTGACACCCACCGAACCCTATATTATGGAACGGACGGTCGATTTGGTCGTTTACCCTGATGCCGCGTTCGGTCGGCTCAGCGGGAACCAACTCCGGGAGTCGCTCACCTACTTCGATCCAGATGTGGTCGTCGTCGAGGAGCCGTTCCAGGAAGCCCGACTCACAACCCTCGGAAACCGTATTGAGGTCGTTCACCTGCACAACTGGACGACATTCCTTCTTACTGACGCACCTGGCCCGCAACTCGCCGCGGTCAGTGGTCCGAGCGACTTTGAGATCCTCCGTGAACGCGAACAGGGAGGACACGTGGACACAGACGCCGAAACGTATGTGCTAGCTGATGAACTGTCCGTCGATATCAACCTCACGGACCTTATGACCCGCCTCGAAGGGAGAGACACGTACGAACCGGCATTCGAGGACGCGGCATTGGACGGGTCGTACACACACCTCACTTCCAAAGCCAACCCCGACTACCGAAACAACTGGGACGGAGCTGTGCCAGTACAGGGGATCTTCCCGGCGGCGGCGATACTGACGTTCAACAGACTACTGCTATCGCATCGTTCTCACTCTACCCGGACGGCACGGTTGCTTCTGATACGTACGACCCCGGTATGTTCGGGCTACAAGCACTCACGCAAGTGGGCCCGAGAAAAGCTGATACGCTCAGTGAAGCCGGGCTCACGACAACAGACGAGGTCGCTGAGAGTTCGATCGCAGAACTCCAGCAACTCGACCGAATCGGAAGGAAAACCGGGCAGAAAATCCTGTACAGTGCGAAGGCCCTCGCCACCAATGAAGCGTACCGGACCTCCACGGATAGCCTCCCCGGGAACGACCCGGTGTTCATCGACATCGAGACTGACGGGCTCAGCCCGCAGATGATCTGGCTGATCGGGGTGTACGACTCTCGCAACGACCAGTATATGTCGTTTCTCGCCACCGATCCGGATGACAGAGGTGAGGCTGTATCCGCGTTCGCGATGTGGTTTGCCGCCAACGCTGCGGGTCGACCTATCGTCGCGTACCACGGCGAAGGATTCGACTTCCCCCATCTTCACGACCATATCAACCGGTACGCGCCCGAGCACAGCGCCGCGTGGCGAGGCGCGTGGACGTTTGACCCGTACTGGTGGGCGGTCAAGCAGAACAACGCTATCCTTCCCGGTCCGACAAACAAACTGAAGGATGTCGCAGAAGCTCTCGGCTGGGAGACGGACGACACCGGGCTTAGCGGTGCGGTCGTCGGCCAGCGGTTCCAGCGCTATATGGAGAACCCGTGTGACGCGACTGAACTGGAATGGGAGCGCCACGAAACGTACTGTGAGGACGACGTGAGGTCGCTCGCGTACGTCTTCGACAAACTCCGTGAGGCAGACCCCATCGAGGGTGTTGGGACGACCGGTGGGCCAAAGGACTCCCAAGAGCCCACGACTGCGCAGGGAACCTTCGGTGACTTCTAACGATGAGTGATACATCCCCCTCTACGCGACTCGCACGCGATCTAACCCCGGAAACGCTCGCAGAAACATATCCTACGTACGATGACGGTCAACTCGTCCACAAGACGACCGTCCCGGCAGAAGACGCTGACACCGTTCCAGCGGGGAGCGTATTACCCGACGAGATCGCGGACGAGTTACCACACGAGTTGTACTCGCATCAAGCGGAGGCACTCACCGCCCTGCAGAACGACGAGAACGTCACGGTCGCCACCTCTACATCGTCTGGGAAGACGTGGATATACACACTGTACTTCGCGCTGCAGAAACACCAGAACCCGGATGCCCGGGCGTTGTTCCTCTATCCGACGAAAGCTCTCTCCAGCGACCAGGAGTTCGCCGTGAACAGCCTGCTCACGGACGTGGGTGTCGACGCGACCGCGGAAACCTACGACGGAGACACGAAGAACGACCGGAAGCCCGTTATCCGTGACCGGCAGGACATCGTTATCTCGAACTTCGCCGGTATCAACCACTATCTGTCCAATCACACGAAGTGGACGGACTTCTACGATAACCTTGAGTTGGTTGTCATTGACGAGTGCGCACACGTACACCGGTGTCCACGGAATGCACGTCTCGTGGGTCCTCCGTCGCCTCCAGCGCGTGATCAACCACTACGGATCGGACCCGCAACTCGTCTGCTCGACAGCGACGATCGGGAACCCGAAGGAACACTCCGAGGCGTTGACCGGCGAGGATGTCACTGTCATTGACTCCGACGGAAGCCCGAGCGGCCAGCGTGACATCGCGTTCTGGTTACCGCAGCTCGAAGAGGACGACAAAAACCCGGAGGTGCAAGGCGCTGACGCATCGATGCCGGATGTTCGAAAGCGAGCAGGTATTGAAGCAGCGTCCGTGACAGCGCACCTCGGGTTGAACGACGTGCAGACGCTGAGTTTCGTGAAGTCTCGGCAAGGGACAGAGATCGCCGCGAAACAAGCAGTGGATGCCGTGAGCGAACACCCGCGGCCCAAGCGAATCGACGTAAAACCGTATCACGCAGGACTGAGCAAGAAGAAACGGCAAGCGGTCGAGAACAACCTGAAGAGCGGGCAACTGGACGCCGTGTTTACGACGAGTGCGCTCGAACTCGGAATCGATATCGGCGGCGTCGACGCGACCGTCCTCACCGGCTACCCCGGGACACGCCAATCGTTCTGGCAGCAGGTCGGTCGTGCGGGACGGGGAACGACAGACGCACTCTCCGTATTTATCCCGCAGGCGGACGCTATCGACCAGTACATTCTCGACGACCCGGACTATCTGCTCGGGGACAACATCGAGGACGCTGTTATTGATATCTCAAACAATCCAGTGTACGCCCGTCACGTGTTGTGCGCGGCGAATGAGTTGGCACTGACTGCGGAAGACGCAGAGTGGTTCGGGCCACGTGACCGGTTAGAACGCGCGGTAGACGTGTGGAACGACGCCGGGAAGCTCATCGGGGACCTGGAACGCGGCGCGCAGTACGCCGGCCCGCCGCGCCCGGCGAACACCGGTCTCTATGTACGCGACGACGGATATCCAGTACGACGTCCGGTGCGTCGACGGGGAGATCGATATGGAACCGGTGCAGAAAGAACGGGCGTACCGGGACTTCCACCCGGGGCGCTGCGTCGATGTACGACGGTGCCCAGTACGAGGTGACGGACCTCGTCGAAGACCGTCATCAACCGTATATCGAAGTGGAGCGCGTGTACACGAACGAGTACACGACTACCAACTATCACAAGAGGATTCACGATATCGAAGGTACCCGGTCGCGTGACCTTGGAGACGGGTACTCGGTACACGCTGGAATGGGCACAGTTGATATTCACTACACGGACTACCGGCGCCACTCCATCAGCGACGGTCGTATCGACGGCCCGTACCCGATCGACTTGCCGCCCGTGTCCCTCCGAACGCAGATTATGTGGATCGAACTTCCCGAGGATATGGAACGACAGGTTATCAACGCACTTTGGGGAGGATGACGTCCTGATCCGGGAGAACGAGGACCCGTGTGATATCCCGCCCGAACACGTCGGGTCACCGGGGGAACGATGGACGTTTATGGGCGGATTGCACGGCGCAGAACACGGAATGATCAAAATGGCTCCGCTCGAACTCCGGCTCGATAACTCGGATATGGGCGGGTTGAGTACCCCAATGCACCCGGAAACAAAACGCCCGGCACTGGTTCATCCACGACGCGGTGGAAGGCGGAGTCGGGTTCTCACACAGTATTTACGAGCACCTGACTGGGGTAGCGGGGAAGACGTATGCTCGCGTGAAACACTGTGACTGTAATGAGCCGATGGGATGCCATCGTGTCTGATGTCCTCGCAATGCGGGAACAACAACGCCCCACTGCACAAGGCAGCGACAACGACCATCCTCGACGAAGTCCTGCGCCGCGCAACGTAGTTCTTCAGCGCTGAGATTCCTGCTTGACAACGGTATAGACGGTTTCCTCATCAAGCTTCACTCATCTGGGCGAACTGCTCTTGTACTTCGATGTCATCGAATCCCCCTCCCGCCACTGACAGTAGTAGTAGCGGTTGTCGTTGATCTCCTTTGCCGTGATTATGGCCTTTGAGTAACGTCGTCCGGGAGATCATCTGGCTGCATCGTGCCGCGCTCGAGGAGCCGAAATTCGACGGTGCGTTCAATTGCGACGAAGGACGTCTACGGAAATCTCTGATTTCCGTGATGGCAAAAACGCAGAGCGCTTTTGAGCACCTCGATGACGAGCGTATAGTAGCTGGCATCCCGGAGGGCGTCGGCGCCGTCGAGCAAGCGACAGGCCTTCCGTAGCTGGAGCAGGGCGGCGTCCTCGACATCGAGCCCGGCTTCGATGTCCGCCGGACAGCGGTCAAATGCTGCTTGCACCTCGTCGATGAGGGCCTCGATGCGCGTACTACTCATCGGCGACGACCTCCTTGCGGATCTCGTCGGGGACGTCAGTGGAGACGTTGTCAGCACTTTGTTGTTGACTCACTGGAAATCACCTTCTCGGGGACTCTTGAAGCAGCCCTCACCCTTTCCGGGCGCGTGAAAAACAACACGCTGCGTTACACTGGTCGATAACCGAGTACGAGGTCTATCCCGTGTGTCGTACGCTCTTCTTATTCGCCTTGTCTCTGCTCTGTGCGTATTTCTTGTTAGAAGTCTGATGCCGGCAGATGGACGTTTCGGACCAGTCGAAATGGATATCCCAATGGCGATTTTCTACGACGCATTCGGCCTGAATAGCGAGAATTGACCTCTATGAATAAGCGACGATACATTTATGATGAGAAGTAGTGTATAGTTATTATGTCACGTCTAAGGGCGTGTCGAATCATATTATGAACGGAATACAAGACGGAGTCGCGGTCGTTACTGGTGGTGGGTCGGGGATCGGTCGACAGTCGTCGCTTCGGTTCGCCGAGGCGGGAGCGAAAGTCGTTGTCGCCGATATCGACGAGGATGGCGGCCACGAGACGGTCGAGATGATCGAGAATAACGGCGGTGAAGCGACGTTCGTCAAGACAGATGTCACCGACTCCGATGATGTAGCCGCGATGGTAGAGACGGCGCTTGACGAGTATGGTGGGCTGGACTTCGCACACAACAACGCTGGCATCGCGGATGAGGGGACTCGTCTCGCGGATTACAACGAGGCCGACTGGGATCAGATGATCGACGTGAACTTGAAGGGCGTCTGGCGGTGTCTGAAAGCTGAGATCCCGGAGATGATCGAACGCGGTGGCGGAGCCATCGTCAACACGTCGTCGGTGGCTGGCGTGAGCGCGAACGGGAGTGCACACTACGCCGCCAGTAAACACGGTGTTATCGGACTGACTCGCCGGGCGACTGTTGACTACGCCGAAGACGGAATTCGCTTCAACGCCGTCTGTCCGGGCGTCATCGACACACCGATGGTCCAACAGGCGGGCGAGGACAACACTGAGGAGATGGACCGTATCACTGCGGGTATTCCTGCAGGGCGTCTTGGTGACCCACAAGAGATAGCGGACGCCGTCGTCTGGCTCTGTTCCGAGGATGCCTCGTACGTAATGGGACAACCGATAGTTATCGACGGTGGATTACTGGCGCAGTAGAAGAGAAAACATCACAATTTGTAGCTATTTTAGATTTCATCGGCTCTGTCGAACTCTCCTTTGATAGACACGAATGCATAGCAAATAGTGTCTCTGCGAATTACGACGCTGTCACTTCGTCCTGCCCAAATTCCTCATAGGAATAATACAGAAATGCGACGAGTAGTCCCAGTAGAATTGGAGCCCATGACGGAAGACTTGGAAGTGGAATGAACATAATGAGGAGAACTGCCACCAGCGCAGCTATCAGTCCTAATCCAATCATATTGATGAGTGTCTTCCACGGTACAAGCGTGTCTTCGGTCATTGTTTAGCCATTATTGCCGCCTCATATGAGCCTTCTGCGCTAAGTAATACGCCTGCTCAACGAACCGGAGTAACCGCGACTTCGGGAGGGCCTGCATTCGGTCAAACTACTGCTCGATCCTGTAACTCTCTGAGGATCTCAACAGAGCCTGTCGATTGAACATCTGGATCGCTCACTGATAATCGCCTCCGCTACTGCTGAGGCGACGAAAAACAGTACTCGTCTACCTATTTTCTTCTGCGAACTGGATTTGTCGGGCGTCCTCAGCGAGATCGTGGATGAGCGTGTAGTCGTCGACGGCCGGCTCCGCCTCGTTGGCAGAGAGGAGATTCGCTGCGGCGCCGCCCTTCGCGACGGCGCCGTAGAACGTGGTCGACTCGACGACCAGGTGGACGATGCCGAGGAACGTCGCCGACGCTGTCTCGTCCGTGCTAGTGCGCGTCACTTCCGAGATGGTTGCTGAAACAGAACCGGCATTTCGTCTGGCCGTCGGGGACTGACAGACCCACAGCGACCGTCGGTGGTCGTCGGCGCATCAGGGTAGCCACCAGCACTCGTCGCGACGCGTTGCCGCCGGGGATCACCTTCACACCCGTCGTCCAACCTCGTGTCCGGAACATAGGACGCCTCGCCAGTCGGCCGCAGTTCCGCAAAGTCAGAATATTGGTTGTGCATCGGCTAACTCATAGGTTCTGTCGGCTTCACTTTTCAATGTCCGAACGGCTACGCTCCCAACCATCAAGCACGCGTTGGCACTCTACTCGGATGTCGAAGCCGCTCGCGAACGAGTGTGTGACTACAGTAAATCCCGTCGACAGTAGAGGCAATTCGCTGAGAGGACGGAAGGCCGGACCTGAATTGCCGGCGTAATTGGTACCCGCAAATAGAAGATAGTCCTACTCAGTCGCGAGTTCGTCGTAGATTTGCTCACGTCGACGAGCTTCTAACCCCATTGTCGTGATCGGTGATCCGTCTCTTCGCAGTTTCGTGAATGAAATTTTCGTAATCCTGGTACGCCGCAGCGGGGACCAAACGAGCACCCGTCTGAACCGACGCAAGCCAGAATCTCCCTCAGAATTAACTATCTAATATTTCAAAGAGTATAGCAGAGCCCACGTTGAACTGCGGCACCGGGTCAACGCAGTCTCCACGAACAAGTATGACTGGCAACGATGAACCGTCGAGTGACGGGATGGAAGACAACTCTGACCGCACTTTCGACAGCGGCCGCGACGAGCTCGAAGCCCACTATCCGGACGTAGGCTACACTCTTGTCGAGATTAATCTGATGCGACCACCAGGTGAGGCACTCTCAGTGGTCAGCCACCACCTCGCACTCTCCAGCATCACGATACCTCCAGCAACCGAATTCGAAGATTACGTAGTGTACGACCAGTACGGTCACGCCTACGACCACGACGACCTCCAAGATCCTTTGGAAGCCGTAGACACGACTGATGTCGATGGGATAGTTGATACTATCCAAACGGGGGAGAGTAAAGCGCAGCGACTGGCCATATTCAAGCTCGCACGACTCGCAGAAGCAGACCCCAATGCCGGTCTCACGGCCGTGCCCGCACTAACGACGGAATTGCAGGGATCAGACCCGGCTATCCAGGCTGAAGCAGTGACAGTACTCTCGTATGTCGCTCAAGAGTATCCCGAAGAGGTAACCCCCGCTGCGGCGGATATCACCGAATTTCTCACTCCGGAGGCAGATCCTGACGTTCTTGCTGACGCGATTACCATCGTCGCGGAGATCGCCGATTCGAAACCGCCGGTGCTGTCGTCGACGCAGTACCGAAACTCGCGGCAATCCTCCAAGATGGCTCGCCCGCTGACGCGACAGCAATCACGGCAATTCAACGTGTCGCAGAAGCATATCCAGACGCTGTCGTTCCGATCACTCCGCAGCTCACCGCGTACCTCGGTGAGAGTGATGAGTCACACCGGATCGGTGCGCTCGCCATCCTCGGAACACTCTCGAAGGACTACCCGAACGTCGCTGAAGACACGATCCCGACAGCAATCGAATTGCTTGACGCGGATCACTACAAAATCCGCGCGAATGCAGCCGGTTTGTTGGCAGATTTAGCTGAGGCATACCCCGACCGAATCAAGCCAGTGGTACCACGAGCAATCGAGTTGTTGGACGACTCTGATGAGAAGGCACGGTACAACGCGACATCGATTCTCGCACGAGTCGCCGAAGCAGATCCGGACGCCGTCAAACCCGCAATTGAGTCGTTGATCGACGCATTAGACGAGGACTTCGCGTACGCCCGATCTAATGCCTGCTGGGCGCTCGGTTATCTCGCAGCCGAAGACGCACTGGAGCGGTTACGAGAAATTAAAGAGACAGACGAGAATGAAGAAGTACGGCAAGCGTCGTCGATTGCAATTGACGAGATTGAAAGCCGCTAACAAGTGAGGGAGTGTGATAAAATCGTCTTTGCGTGTTTCTTTTGCCCCCGTTTATGCGGAACTACCCTCATTCGGAAAGCATAATTTGATACTCGGTATCTTGGCCGAACTGAATCCCCGCCCCTCCGGCGTTAATGGGTGGTTCCACGCTCGAGAACGGCAACGATATCGGAGAGATCGAAGAGGCGGAGGTCATCACGCTCGTCTGCAGCTTCCTCGACGGAGCGTTTGAACCCAGAGCGGCTGAACAAGGCGAATTCATACGTCGGCTCACCACCTCCGGTGGGTGTCCAATCGATGTGCTCCACGTCGTCTTCGAGGTCCGCGAGCACGTCATAGCCGAGGGGGGCGCTGGTGAATTTCGCTTCGCCAGCGATCAGCGTTGACTCGTCAGTTGGTGCGACGACATCTACCTCCTGGCCCTTGTACCACCACTGGCTTGGCACCTGTGTGAGCTGGTAGTCTGCATAGAGCGCCGGCACCGCCTGGTGACAGAGCGATTCGAACGTTTCGCTGACGAAGTCGGGCAATTCCGGTTCGATGAGATCCGCGTAGGCGTTCTCGCCGTAGAGTTCGTACTGTCCCTCGCGGCCGTAGAGATACCGGAAGTAAAACCGGAATACGGGATCTCGAATCTGGTATCGCGTCCGCTTGCTGCGTGCCGGGTCGGCGAGTGCCGGATGGTGTTTCTCGATGATCTGGAGCGTTTCCAGCCGGTCGAAGTAGTACGACGTGTTGGTGCTCTCGATGCCGGCTCCCTGAGCGATCTCGTTTCGACTGCGGTTCCCGCTGGCCATCGACTCCAGAACCGAAAAATACGTGTTCACCTCGTTGAGCTCCATCTGGAGGACGGTTTCGGGCTCGTCGTGGAGTGGGCCATCCGGGTCGCACAGCAGCCGCGTGATGTTCTCTCCGAGGCTCTGTGATGGATCGAGCGGGCTGAGATATCGGGGTGTGCCGCCGAAGACGCCATAGACGAACACCCGTTCTTCGGGATCGTACGTCGGCACGAACTCTTGGATGGAGCGAAACGGCAGCTGGGTGAGTTCGAGGCGGCCATTCGGTGTCTGGGATACCCGGCCGTAGAGTGGCGCACCGCCATCGAGGACGTGGGTATGAATCATGCCGATTGCAGAGCCTGTGAGTACGAGCGTCGCCTGACTCTCGTCGACGGCTGTATCCCACAGGTGTTGAATGACCGAGGGAAGCCCCTCGTTCGATTCGATGAGGTACGGGAATTCGTCGATGACGATGATGGCGTCTCTGTCGGTGAGGTACGTTAAGAGCGGTTCCCATTCCTCTTTGACGGCCGTGATGTCTGGATAGGTCGTCGCTGCTGCCTCGACGAATCGCCTGAGCTGTGTCGTCGCTGTTCCTTGGACTGCCTGATAGTACACGGCATCGTCGCGGTCGGCAATCGATTGGCGGACGAGTTCGCTCTTGCCGATCTGGCGGCGCCCATAGATGATTGCGAGTTCTGCAGCGTCACTCTCATAGAGGGTCTGCAACCGATCGAGTTCATCGAGACGATTGACGAACTGGTCCATACCTCCAGTCGTGGCGGGAGGTACATATGCGCTCCGAAGTTAGGACTAGACTATAATAGTCTGAACTATAATATCCTAATCTCTAATACGGTGGGTCAATCATTCGAACATTCACCCACTAAGGCTCCGACAGACATCCCCGAATGTTCCGTCAGTCGTCCTGTGAGCGGATTTCGCTGGCCCGCTGTTCAAGCCGGCGGAGGATCTGGATGCGCTGCTGATTCGCGTTCTCGTAGGCGACGCAGGCTCGGAGCGTCTCCATGTCGTGAATCGTCGCGATACCAGCGTTGATGAGTCGGGTGTTTGGTGGTTCAAGACGCTGTTCCGGTGTGAGACCGTCTGATTCGACGGAGAGATTCGACGAGTCGCTCATTTTTGTTCGCCTCCGCTCTCTCAAGGCGATAATAAACAGCGGCCAGGCCACTCCCGGTCGAAGAAATTCCTTGTCAGAACTCCAAGCTAGTTTGGACGGTAGTTCGCGTCAGTGTCGACGCTGTCGTACATGCGGCCGAGCATGTCGAGCGCCGACTGGAAGTGCGCGTAGTGCTCGTTTGCGAACGCCACGGTTTCTTTGAGTGGGATGACGGGCCGTCCGTCGACCATCTCGGCCTCGATCTGTGGCCGCGGCTCGAAAAGACGCTCGTATCTGGGCATTCTGGACCTTCACGCGATGATCAACCTGGAGACGCGACCGCTTCGGCGAGGTGTTCGTAGAGGGTGTAGGCGACGGTGAGGATACCGGGCAGCGATGACGGCGGCGAGGGTGATGTCGACCGGGGTCACGGTAGTGACCTCGCTCGACAGCTGCCCGGAGGCACGCTCCATCACGCACCGTCTCTGTGAGCTCGATTCCGGTCTTGTAGGCGTGAGTCATCCGGCAGGCACGGTCCGATAGCGGGTCCAACGCCTCCGGGATTGGTTCTCGATTGTATCGGCGGGATAGAAGTGGCCGTGGTCTCGTCAGCACAGACGTCGTTCATCGATAGAACTGCTCACGAGAAGCTTCACAATCCAGTGCGGAATCACTGGATTGAAGCGAATAGTCCTGAAAGCCACTCACATACCAAAACTGACCCGATGACTGAACCGGACCAGCCGCCAACGCCCGACCGCTTGCCCGAACTCCTCAAGCAGGGGACGCACGAGGAGATCGTGGCGTCTCTCGACCGGCTCGGCGCGGCTGAGACTGAGACTCGCAAGCGTGCGCTGCGGGCAGTTCGGGACGTCGCTACAGAACGGCCACGCTCCGTCGAGGAACTCATTGACCCGCTTTCGACGTTCCTGACCGACGAGGACCGAGCCGTCAGGCTGACGACCGCGAAACTGTTCGTCACGCTCGCCGAGGTCGAACCCGAGGTTGTCCTCCCGGCTATTGACGCGCTCGCTGACCGGCTGGCCGACGACGAGGAGTTCTACTACGTCCGGGCGCGGTGCGCGGAGGCCCTCGGCTACATCGGTCGCGAGCACCCCGAAGCGGTCAGCGACCCGGCGATCCTCGCGGACTTCCGTATCGGCCTCTCGTTCGACGAACCGGAGGTCAAGGAGAAACTCGCGAAGGCGCTGGAGTGTGTCGCGCTGGGCGACCCGAGCCGGCTTCGCCATCAGGTCGAGTCGCTCGCGGATCACCTCGACGACGACGAAGAGCTGGTCCGGTATCACCTCTGTACGGCACTGGCGGCGGTGGGCTGTGAGCACCCGGCGAAGCTCGCGGACGGTCGTGATGCCCTTGTAGGCCGGCTCTCGGATGCGGACGAGAACCCGTACATCCGCGGTCGGGCCGCCGAAGCGCTGGGGCTACTGGCGTGCGTCGACGGTGAGGGCGTGACCGTGCCCGACGAGATCGGTGCAGATGGGGACGAGGCCGCCGAGTTCGTTCGCTCGCGACTCGCGTTTCTCCGGGCCGCACAGACGGAGCAATCGGTCGACAGAACTGATGGCGTGGGGACGCTCGACTCGCTTCGGAGTGGAACCGAGGCGGTCGTCGAGGCGATGACGACGCCCGATGGCGACGAGTGTCCGCACTGTGGACTCGCGGTTCCGGAAGGCGGGCCACCGATGTGTCCGCGGTGTGGCGCGCCGCGCTGACCGAAGAGTTTGGCTGGCCTAAAATTCGGAAGGCTTTATACTGTTTAGGCGAGCCTAGAACGTCCTGCGACCGACCAGACGGCAGTTGCTCGCAGTCAGTGGATCCGCACTCACAACCGGTCTTGCCGGATGTAGCGCATTCGGCGGAAGCACGACGAACACCTCGACCGAGACGGCTACGGAGACATCCTCATCAGGCGGGGAACAATCATCGGAACCCGATACAACTGGGACGACCGCTACAGTCGAGACGGCCGTCGCTGCCGAGTGGAACGCGATGCGTGCGCGGGTGTGGGATGCCCTCTCGCTCGGCGTTGCAGGTGATATGAGTGGCGGCGCGGCCGTCGCTCAAGAGACCTTCGCCCGCTTCGAGCAAGCCTCCGGGGAGTACGGCGCCCACGAGATGCTCGAGGAGACGAGCCAAGCGAACTACGAGGAGTTCGAGGAAGCGCTCGGCGAACTTCGGACTGCCGGCCTTCAAGCCGAGGACCTCTCTCGCGCGCGGGAAGAAGCGACGATCGCCAGCACCCAGCTCGCCGAGGCACAACAGTCACTCGTCGGGGAGACCACGGCTCAGCTACTCGACCTCCAACTCCTCGGCGTGACGGTGCAAAACGCGGCCTTCCTCGCTGCCGCGGGGAACTTCGAGGCGGCGCGAACCACGGCCGAGTCCGCGTTGAATCGCTTCGAGGAGGCAACGGTTCACGATACCCTCGAGTCAGCGGACAGCGAGGCGTACGAAGCGTTCGAAGGGGCCATCGAATCGGTCATCTCCGCCGCTGAAAACGAGAACGCCGAGGCTGTTCGGACGGGTGCCGACGACGCGTTTCAGGCAGCTATCGACGGGAGCTACACGCTTGCGGACGCCGAACACGCGGCGGGTGCCGGACACATCGCGACACTGCAAGCCCGCGGGTGGGACGCCGCTGCGCTCGCGTCGATGGGCGGTCCGTCGACGGCGTTCGCCCACGCCGCCGCGTTGACGATCTATCGGGCACGCGCGTACGACGCCCACTGGCTCGCCGCGCGGGGCGAAACCGACCGGGCAGCGACGATGGCGAGCGACATCTTCGCCCACTTCGAGGGAGCCCGAGCACACGAAGCGCTGGAGGAGGCCAGTGGGGAAGCATACGAGGGCTTCGAGGCCGGTCTCTCGGACCTCCAGTCCGCCATCGAAAACGGAAATTCGTCGGGCATCGACGACGCAGTCGCGGCGATCGATTCGAACCTCGTCGCCGGCATCGAGGCACTTGCTGGAGCGAACGCACCCCTTCTGGAAGCCGCGTTCTTCCGGGCTCGCTTCGCCGACGCCCGCGAACTCTACCGACTCGGTCAGAACAACGTTGCCGCGTCGATCGCCGAGGGGCTGTTCCAGCGCTTCGAGGAAAACGAACTCGACTTCCACGAGACGGTCGAGTCGACGAGCGAGGAACTCTACACCCAGTTCGAGGAAGAACACCTCAGCGGACTGATCGACGCCTTCGAGAACACGGACGACTCGGGGGTCCAGACCCACTACGATGGCGTCCAGTCGACGCTGCTCGAATTCGAGACGATGGCCGGGACGACGGCCACAGTCAGCGGCGCCGAGGGTGCATTCATGGCCGCCAGAGGCTTCGACGCTGCCGTTCTCGACGCACTCGGGAAGGACAGTCGGGCAGAGACCATCGCGCAGGACGCATTCGAGCACTTCGAGGCCGGTGCTGGTGGCTACCACGAGGCCCTCGAGGAGGCCGACGAGTCGATCTACGAGGCCTTCGAGGAACAGCTGGGAGCCATCGCCTCGGCAGCCAGTAATGGTGACGATGTGTATCCGGTCGCGAAGCAGTTCAACGCCGAGGCGCTGGCGTCGATCTACGCCATCGTCGGCAGCGGGGGTGGCTCGCACGTGCAGGCTGCAACAACGGTTATGCAGGACGTGTTTGCCCACTTCGAGGAGGCCCGCGTCCACGAATTGCTCGAAGAGGCCGACCACAACGCCTACGAGACCTTCGAGGCTCAGCTGGACGCCTATATAACCGCCCTCCAGGACGGGGGCGACATCTCCGCGGCCGCCGAATCCTTCGCTCGGGGAGCCCAGTACGCGCAGTTCGCTCTGGTCGATAGCGTCGAGGAGCTCCCGCTGGATCTGACCCTCGCCGGAACGGACGGCAACGGGTCTGGGTCGGGCGAGAGCGGCGGCAGCGAATCCAGCCTCCAGGGCGGCCCAAACGTCGTCGAGGGTGTTCCGGACGACGCCGACCATGTTGTCGACATGAACGCCGTCGCGTTCGATCCGGACGAGCTCACGGTGTCACAGGGCGACACCGTCGCGTGGACCCACGCCGCCGGGGAACCACACTCGGTGACTGCCTATCAGGACGGGATCCCTGCGGATGCAACGTACTGGGCGTCCGGCGGCTTCGAGTCGGAGGAGGCCGCACGAACCGGCTGGGAGAACGGGCAGGGTGCCGTCCAGTCAGGTCAGGCCTACGTCCACACCTTCGAGACGACAGGGACGCACGAGTACTTCTGTATCCCTCACGAGGCCGCGGGGATGGTCGGCTCCGTGACCGTCGAGTAACTGACAGTATGCAGTCCACGAGTTCCTGTCACGACCGAGATGCTGTACACGAGCTCGCCGGGGCGGAACTACTGACCGGCGAGCCACAGCTGCGTTCCGGCTACATGCGATGTACGCCGTCGTCGACGCCGCCGTGGACTGCCCGACAGCCGGCCCGTCGCATCGAAACGCCGGTCCGAGAGGCTGTGATCGACGCTGCCATTTCACGCCTCTCAGGTGCTGTCCGGAGCACCGCAGGTGAGTGTTGCTGGACTTCCGACAGGGCCGGTCCGATAGATGGAGGTGACAGTCGCGCATGGTCGGGATGACGCTTGCAGAAATCAGGACCCACATCGAGACGCTCGCCAGCAGGGACTGTCAGCGAACCGTTCGCGACCATCTAACCCGGAGAGTGTGACGTATGCGAAAGACACCGCGCTCTCAACGAGCGCAGCTCTGGGCGTGGCTGTACGTCCAACTGTTCGGAACGCCTGATGACACCGAAGACGACGATTCCGAGACATCTCCTGCGGTGACAGACTCGACAGACCCCCGAGCCGCCGGAGGATGAGTCCGAACGACGGCGGAATCGGAGTACCTTCTCGCCCTGTACATTCTCGAACAGCGGTCGTCTCCACCGGTGTCGTCGGGTCGACTTGCGACGTTCCTCGATCGGTCACCGGCCGCGACGACGGAGATGATCCAGCGACTCGAGGCGAAGGATCTGGTCAGCTACGAACCGTACGAGGGGGCGTCCCTGACGCCGTCGGGTCGCGAGCAGGCGGAAGCGTTACACGAGACCTACGTGACGCTCTCGTGGTTCTTCCGAGCGGTACTTGGACCTCGAGACGTACGAACGCGAGGCGATGCGACATGGCCGGATTGGTCAGTCCGACGGTCGCCGATCGACTCGCCGAGACGCTCATGTCCGACTGATGAGGTGCACGAACGAGGCGCGACACATCTTCTTCCGACGAGTCAGTGAGACCGTCTGTCGAGCCCGCATCGAAATCAGAACTGTTTTATTTTAGGTTCAGCCTAAAGAGCTGTATGTCAACGGGTATGCAGTCGGAGAACGGGGCGAGCCGTCGAATCAGCCTCCGAAGATCGACCGGAGCTTTCTGTCTGTGAGAGCGCTCCCGGCAAGGCGGTATTCATCGAATCGAAAACAGCGACGGCTGGATCGCGATCGACGAGCCCGTCGAGGTGACTCGCTAGATGTCCGACGGCGACGAGGAGCGAACGATCATTCAATCGGGACGAAACTTCGAGGAAACCTTCCGGCTGGACGCCAGCGAGGCGGGCGAGTTCCTGATCGCGCTCGGCGAACAACTCCGCGACGACGACGAACTGACGATCGTCGGCGACGACTGGGAACTGCCCTTCGCGTTCGGGGAGCCGGTCGAACTGGAAGTCGAGTACGAAGGCGTCGACGAGCCGGAACTCGAAATCGAGCTCGAACTCCCGGGGCGGACCGACGAGAGTGGCCCCGAAGTCAAGTAGTCTACTGGGTCGCCGATTCGAGCACGAGGGTGTCGTCTTCGAGGTAGTGCTCGATGTGGTGGGTGTGTTCTTCGAGCGTTTCGAGCTGTTCGCGAAGCATCTCGCCGGTCGCGTAGTCGCCGAGGTTCTCGGCCAGCTCGACGTGTTCGCGGTAGCTCTCGATGATGTCGCCCATCATCTCGAGGTCGTTCGACAGCGACGTGCGGATGTCGTAGACGTCCTCGTCTTCGGGCTCGACGGTCGCGTGCTCCGCGAGCGTCGTCATACTCGCGTGCGGGACGCCGCCGAGCGCCTGGAGCCGCTCCGCGAGTTCGTCGGCCGCGTCTTCGACGTCCTCGTAGACCTCCTGGAGGAACACGTGGATGTCGAGGAACTCCGCGCCTTCGACGTTCCAGTGGTGTTTGTGCAGTTGATGGTAGAGGACGTACGCGTTCGCGAGATCCGCGTTCAGCGCCTCGATGATCTGCTCGGCCTTGCCCGTTTCGAGCCGGAGTGCGTTCTCTTCGACGGTGCCCGCTTCTTGACGAACTGTCTTCTGTGTACTCATCACAACAATAGAGAGGCGTCCCACCTACTTCAAACTTTTCAATTAACAAACAATTTTTCGTACTACCTAAAACACGATTTGTATTTCACGACGGTCTATCAGTATACATAGGGGCGATCTCGATAGATTACCGCTTAGTGTTTGAGTGGCACTACGTAACCGATTACTGAGATGTTCTGAGTCGTCTGCTTCTCTCGCTGTAAGACTGAGAACGGAAGCTGGGTTTTAACAGGTAAATTGGGGTGGAAAAGAAGGAACACATCAATTCTATCCTCCGAGGTTGTGGAAGTTACGAATGGGATCAGTTCTATGCGTAGAATGGGAGCAAACTTCGGGCAAATCGACGTATTTTCCCGCGATAGACAGCTGATCAACTGCCACTCACGTCGTTGAGTGGCAGTTGATCCGAATAGAGCGACAATTACGCTTGGAGGGGAGAGTGATGCCTTTACCGAAGGGCAAGGCGAAGCCGATTCTATCACCCATCGAACGACGGTGGAACGAAAATCTTTACAGCGTCGGCTCTCGGTCAGTTCCACCCAGCAGCGGCGACAGTTCGTGGAGACTCTCGATCTCGGCGACTGGCTCGACGGCTAACTCCGCGTTGACGTTGTGGTCTCGCCGGAGGTAGATGCCGTCAAGCCCGGCCCTCGCTGCGGCTCTGACGTCCGTCTCGCGGTCTCCGACGTAGACGGCGTCGGAGACTCCGAAGTGGTCGAGCGCCTCCTGTAGGTAGTACGGGTCGGGCTTCCGCCGAGAGAAGCCCTCAACGCCCAGGTCCCGACCGCGTGCGAACTCGAAGTGGTCGAGCCGAAAGTGGTCGACGACGAACGCCACCGTCGGGTCGTAGTTGTTACTGACGAGCGCGAGGTCGTGGCGCTCGGCGAGGGCCTCAAGGGCGTCCACGTCGGGATACAGCGTTCGGGACCCGGCCTTCAGATGTTCGATGCTGCGAACAGCGCTCCGCTGCTCCCTGGCGGCGTAGAAATCGACCGGGTCGACGCCGAGTTCCCGACAGGCGTCCGCGAACGCGTCGGTGTACGCGTGCCCGTCGAGCGCCCGATAGAGCTCGTCCGACGGGTCGAGGCCGTACTCGTCGAGCGCGTCGTCCAGCGCGGCGCTGTGGACCGAGTCGGGGTTCCGTATCCGTCCAGGAGGACACCGTCCATATCGAACAGCACCGCCGGCGTGTCGCCGCTTCCGGAGCCGTCCGCCGATCCGCGGACGTCGGATGCGATCATCGAACCATCGCCCGGGTGTACGCGGAGATCAGCTCGCTGATAATCACGACACCGAGGATAGCGAGCAGAATCGTCGCCACCGATCGCCAGGCGAAGGCGTTGACCGCCCGGAACAGCTGGATGCCGATGCCGCCGGCGCCGACGAACCCGAGGACCGTCGAGTCCCGGACGTTGATGTCCCACCGGTAGATCCCGAGCCCGACGATCGCGGGCTTGACCTGCGGCAGGATGCCGTACAGCAGGATCTGTAGCTGGGAGGCGCCGGCGGCCCGGACGGCCTCGACCTGCCCGAAGTCGATCTCCTCGATCTCCTCGCCGAGGAGCTTCCCGAGGAAGCCGACCGACCGGAAGGCGATGGCGACGGCGCCCGCGAGCGGGCCGGACCCGAACAGCACGACGAAGAACAGCGCCCAGATGATGGTGTTGACCGACCGGCTCGCGGTCACGATCACCTTCCCCAGCCAGTACGTCGCGGCGTTCGGCGTCGTGTTCTCCGCCGCCAGCAGCGCGACCGGGATCGCGATGACGAACGCGCCGAGGGTCCCGAGCGCGGCGATGTGGATCGTCTCGATCAGCGGCGCGACGATCTGGCCCGTGTAGGCCACGTCAGGCGGGTACATCCGGGTGAGGAGGTCCGCGATCTCCCGCGGGATCGTCTCCGGTCTGACGATGCCGATGTCCATAAACTGCCAGGAGCCGATCACGGTGACGGCGGCGACGAGCAGTGAGCACGAACCGGCTGATCCGGCGGCGTCGGTCGAACCGTTCCCAGCTGCGTTGTTTCGGCCGCCATCAGTTGTACCTCCGTCGACGACCGCGCTCACGCCCTCGGCGACGAGGACGACGGCGATGATCGCGAGCAGGATCGGCCGTGACGTACTGGTAGTCGTAGCGGTTGAACGCGGTCAGGAGGACCGATCCGATCCCGCCCGCGCCGACGATGCCGATGATGGTCGAGGTGCGGATGTTGATGTCCCACCGGTACACCGACAGGCCGGCGAACCGCGGGATGATCTGCGGGACGACCCCGTACAGGAGCGTCTGGATCGACGAGGCGCCGGACGCCCGCACCGCGTCGACCGATCCCATATCGATGTCCTCGATGTCCTCGGCCAGCAGCTTCGAGAAGAAGCCGACCGTCTTGAACGTGATCGTGAGGATGCCCGCGAGCGGTCCGAACCCGACGGCCTTGACCGCGAGGATGGCGATGATGATGGCGTTGAACGCCCGGGAGATGGAGATGAACCCCCGGTTGACCGCGTACAGCGGCTTCGGCGAGAGGTTCTCCGCGGCCATGAACGCGATCGGGACGCTGAGCAGGATGCCGGTGAGCGTCGAGACCATCGCTATCGCGACGCTTTCGAGCATCTTGTCCAGGATCCGCTGGGCCTGTCTCGGAGTCGCCGACGGGGGCAGGAAGTCGCCGATCAGCGAGGTGGCGTTTCCGAGCCCCTGGGCGATCCGTGCCGGGTCGGCGCCGACCCCGAACCCCGACCAGACGAAGAACCCGACGAGGCCGGCGTACACCGCCCACTTCACGCCTCGGTTCGGGAATACGGTCGGGCGTTTCCAGGTGCGGTTGCCGGCGGCCACGCTACGTCTCCCCCGCGAGTGGACGGTCCGTATCCGCCAGGATGTCCCCGTCCGCTTCCGGTGCTGCCTGCTTCTTTTCGGTGTTCTCCGGGACCGCCGCGCCACGGTACACCTGGTCCAGCCCCTGCTGGTCGAGTTCCGACGACGGGCCCTCGAACACGACCTCGCCGTCGTGGAGCCCGACGATGCGGTCGGCGTGCTCTATCGCGAGATCGACCTCGTGGATGTTGATCAGGACCGGCACTTCGCGCTCGGCGGCGATCTCGGTCAGGAGCCGCATCACCGTGCCGGACGTCTCCGGGTCGAGGCTGCTCGTCGGCTCGTCGACGAGCAGGATCTTCGGCTGCTGGATCACTGCCCGGGCGATCCCGACCCGCTGGCGCTGGCCGCCGGAGAGTTCGTCGACGCGCTTGTTCTCCATATCGCCCAGCCCGACCTGATCGAGGATCTCGTAGGCCCGCTCGATGTCCTCGGGTGGGAACGACCGCCGGAACGCCTGCCACGCCGAGACGTATCCCAGCCGGCCCGTGAGGACGTTCTCCATCACGGTCAGCCGCTCGACGAGGTTGTACTCCTGGAAGATCATCCCGATGTCGCGGCGGGCCGACCGGAGCGCGTCGTCGCCGAGCGCGGTCAGTTCGGTGTCGTCGAGGTAGACTTCGCCGCTGCTGGGCTCGGTCAGCCGGTTGACACACCGGATGAACGTGCTCTTGCCGGCCCCGCTGGGGCCGATCATCGCGACGGTCTCGCTGCCCTCGACCGAGGCCGTGACGCCCTTCAGCGCCTCGTCGCCGGTGGGGTAGGTCTTCCGGAGGTCGGTGACTTGTAGCATTACTCGCTGAGAGCGCCCTGTTCGTACTTGACGTCGTTGTACCCCTGGATGACCATGATGTCCTTGAACACCGTGCGGTAGTCGATCGGGACGTAGTGGTCGTAATCGGTCCGCTCTGCGAAGGCCGTACCCGAGAAGTCGGATTCGAGGTACGCCCGCTTGATCCCATCCTGGATCTCCGGTTTGAGGTTGTACCGGTACGTGACCGGGCCGTTCGGGAAGGGCGCCGACGCCCAGACCACTTTGAAGTCGTCGAAGCTGAGGCTGCTCGTCCCCTCGACGGTATCTTTGAAACAGGTCGAACAGATCGGCCCGGCGTCGTAGTCGCCGTTCGCGATCCCGCGGGTCGTGTTGCTGTGGCCGCCGGAGAAGTTGACCTTGTAGTCCTCCCCGGCGGTCACGTCGAAGTACTGGTCGAACAGCGCCGACGGCGCCTGGTGGCCGGAGTTCGACGACGGCTCGGAGTGGCCCACCTTCACGTCGTCGCGGGCGAAGTCCTTGACGCTCCGGATGTCGTGGGCGTCGGCCCGGGTCGTCGCGAACAGCCGGTAGCCGAAGAGGTTGTCGGGCGTGAGGCCCCCCGCGAACGGGACCGCGCCGGCGAGGTTGACCGCGAACGGCGTCGCTCCGGTCGCGAAGTTCGCGATGTGGGCCCGCTCGGAGCGCATCGCCTCGACGGACGCGGCGTAGCTGCTGACCTTGCTGAACTCGACCGGCTTGCCGGTTTCCTCCTCGATGCGGTCGAAGACGACCTGGAAGTCCTCCTCGAACCGGCCCTGGACGTCCTCGCTGGGGCTCTCGGTGAACACGAGGGTGTCGGGGTCGAGCTGCTTGCTCGGGTCGTCGGGGGTCTCCCGAACCGGCTGGCCGTGCGGGATCTCGTCGACCTCCCGGTTCCGCATGTTCTTCAGGTCGACCGTCGACCCGCGCTGGTAGTCCGCGTCGATCAGCGGGGTCGCCAGGTAGTTGTTCTCTTTCCACGCCGGGTTCGCGGGATCGAAGCTGCTGGCGTCGGCCAGCATGGGATCGCCCTCCGAGCCCGTGGTCGTCGACTCGCCGGAGCCGCTGGAGCCACCGCCATCGCTCCCAGGCCACTCACCCCACCGGTGCAACCGGCGAGTGCCGTCGCGGCGACGGCACCGGAAGAGACGAGGAATTTCCGCCGCGATGCCAGATCGGACAGACGCCCTGAGTCTTGCGCCATCGACTGAATGCGGGCAGAGTACCTTTATGACCTTTAATATGAGTGATATATCCGCGTCAGGAGCCACAGGTACGGGTCACGTGTCCTAGATGGTGCTGGTTCACCTATATACTCGTATAGAGCGGTAGTTCCCGCTTCGTACTGCGATTTCAGGAAAGAAGAAACGGATGAAAGAACCGCAGTCCTACAAGGAACAACCCGATTAGTGGCCTCCGGTGATCGATGATTCGCTGTCTAGAGGATTTTCAAATGCGTTTGACCGATTGTGTCAGCTCTGACGAGATCGAGCCATTCGACAGCTCACTGCCGATGAAGATGGCGGACGGGAGATCCGTTCGGAAAACGTGATAGCGCGTTAAATGCTCAATTCCCGGAACCTCGCTAATGAGATATATGCATAACCAGTCCAGTCTATAAACTCCGGCAAGACATCACTATCAGCCAAATCAGTTTTGATTCGTATCCAACAACTGATTGCGTTGGCCTTGATTATTGTCCCCATTCACGTAGTTATTTTTACGCGATAGCGTCGGGTCAGCGGTCGCAACGGTGCTGCCTTAGCGGAGGTCGGTGAGATACACATCGCCGTCGAGGCGCTCCTCAACAGCATCCATCACGGTATCTTCGTGGTCAGCGAACTCGTAGCCGCGAAATGACGTATGTACGGACGATAGGAGACATCTTGGTTTAGGGAACCAGTCGGCGTGGACGATGCCAAGGTCGTTGAGCGCATGTTGGTCTTTGGTGTCCAGAGACTCGCCGAGGGGATGGAGAACAGTTTGAAGCGCATCGTGGTACCGTGAAGTGAGGAATTCCCCGGCAACAACGTGGGCGTTCACGATATTTCGAGTTGGGTGCATTGACTCGTGGTGATCGGGGTTTCGGTGGTCGACGTGGGTTCGTGGGTAGCTCATAGAGCACCTCTTCCAACGTGGCGTTGAGCATTAACATTCCGAGCAGTCAGGCTCGAGACTGCAGCTGTGTAGGTTTAACCAACACGCCGCCGTCAATACGGGCGGATGTTGGTTAACACGAAGAACGCTGGATTCAGGAACTATTCTCGGAAACAGGATCCAAACGGAGACTACTCGGGACTGTACCGGGATTGGAGGGGATCAAGTCGAGTTCCCTGAAACGCGGAAGCGACACGCCGCGGCTTATCGGGAAACCCTCTACATCCCCATTTTATCGCTATCTTCTCGATTCCGATTTAAAGAGGTTCAAGGAGGTGGAGTTTAATATACGTACTGCTCGTAATTTTGCTCGTGTACTTTACACAATAGATATCGGCTAATAACGCGAGTGAGATGGTCTTATGATAAATTGTGCTGGTGTGTACGTTCATATGGTACCACAGCGTGAGATGGGTACACACCTGACTCTGGACTTGTGGCATCCACGATGTTGGGCCGTTCAGGCGACCAATGAACTGCCGGGGGGAGTGCTGGCTCACGCGATTTACGACACTCCGACCGCCGGTTCGGCACTAGGCAAACGGTATCTTCACAGCATATGGCGAGTCCGAATCAGAGGTCACAGACCTGCTTGCGCATATCGAGATCGTCATCGCTAACGGGGGGAGCTTACGAGAGGTCGAAACCCGTTTTGACACCCATCGTGTCGCTTCCGGATCTGTCTCACACCAGTTCTTCCTGGAACACGACCCCAACGACATGGTTTGCCCCCAGTTACTCGAGCGTGGGGATTCGTCCACAATGCACCTGGTCGGATTGAGAATGGGCGTGAATTATGGCATGTCTGTTATGCAGGTGAGCGCTCAGAGAGTACCCCGGAACTGAGTATTATTCGCGAGCGCACAGACGCAGATATCGAAATTGCCAGTATCTCCAGTGGTGGACAAGAAGATATACGAGCCCAGCTTCTCGACACACTTACATCCAGGCAGCGTGAGGCATTTGCGCGTCGCAGGGCAAGAGGGCTACTCTGAGTGGCCGCGTGGAGTCTCGACCCGCGAACTCGCGCAGTATGAATTCGGTGTGGCAAAAACGACGTTCCTCGGACATCTCCGGCGAGCCAGAGTCGGTACTGCTTGACTTGTGAAGAGAATAGCGAGGGCTTCCGCCTACCTTTATGTATCTCCTCAGTTTCAGTCAGGTGAGCTGAGGCAGGTTGTAATCGAATCCCCTGGCGGCCTGGTCTGGACTGCTGTCATTCGATCTCGTGTATTTCACTTACGAAGTCAGTATGGTTGAGATTGCCAACGGATCGAATCAGCCGAAGCGTTATCGAAACGGTTGGTGCGGCCGGGATTGTCGGGATCTCGCCGGCTGCATCAGGGGTGCAGGAGGATATGGAACCGCGACAGAGTCAAACGGTGGGGTGGCTGGGATGGGGTGGCCCAGAGACGGGTTACAGCTGGGTCGGCCGGCAGCACTTACTGGACCAGTGGGATTTCCTCCAGCCAGGAGTTTACAGCAGGCAACTGATGCCGGCCAGTTCAGCATGTGGATGAAGCAGGGGGCCCGCTGGGAGCCGAGGTCAGTGTATGACGCCGAGATACCGCAGTTAGTCCGCAGGAGGCGCGTACCGTCGTTGCTCAGCTGTTGGAAAATGACAATGCGGCCGCAATTCTCGGACTATTCTCCAGTGAGATTAATCCACTCTGGGACTTCCTCCGGGGTCGGCAGGCACCAATCGTCACGCCGTGGCCCGGTCAACAACGTTCCTTGACACCCGTGGAGGGGACAAGATGACACCGAATGATGTGAGTGATGACGAATGGGTGTGGCGACCGATTGTCGGTGATACGGTCCACACATCCGGAAACGCCACCTACACTCTTGAGCAGGGCTACGACAACATTGGTATTATCACCGGCAACACCGAAGGCGAACGGAGCTACGTGGAAGGCTTCCTCAACACCTTTGAGGCAAACGGTGGCACGGTCGCAAACCGCGTTGAAGTTAGCCTCGGTCAGTCAAGTTACCAGTCCGCACTCAACCGTTTGTTCCAAGCGGACTTCGAAGCATTCCTAGTTAGCTTCCCGCAAGAGTCTGCCATTACAGCGCTGAGTGATTGGGCGGCCGGTGGCTACGGCGGTCAGCCGGTTCTTTCTGATACCCTCGCTCAACAAGCGGTCATTGACCAAGTCGGCAGTGAACTTAACGGCGCGTGGGCTGCCATTTTCCGGGCAGTCCGGCCCAAGTCGCCCAGCACTTTCGAGGCAGTGTGCCGGCGGGGCTGGCGATGCAGAAATCGACGGGTGGACGCCGCCGTCGTGGGACGCAACACAAGTTGTTGCACTCGCAATTGAGCGCGCAGGTGAAACATCACACGAGGCAATCCAACAGAACATCGGCCAGGTCACACGCAGTGGTGGAACGACGGTCTCGACGTTCGCAGAAGGGAAGGAAGCGCTAGCGAACGGTGACGAGATCTCCTACGAGGGTGCTGCGACACCGACAAACTTCACCCAACACGGCAATGTCTTCGGCTCGGTCACAATTAGTACTGCACAGGACGGCGAGTTCGTCCAGACTGACGAAGTTGCGGCCGCGGATATCAGTGACTCGGTTCGCGGAGAGGAGAACACGAATCGATGGGATTGACCCCAAAATGCGATATTTGGGCTCGTAACGGGATCTTATCGCAATCGCAGCGGTCGGTTTCGCGCTCATCTACGGTATCGCGGTAATGCTGATCAATTTCGCATACGGTGAGTATCTCGCTGCTCGGCTGGTGATCGGCTTATCGCCGCTCAGGACGCTCCCCATTCCGCTAGCTGGGGCGACCGTTAGCGTCGCGATGATCGGCGGAGGCAAAATCCTCGGTCTCGTCCTCGCACTTAGATGTTCTTCACGCCGATTAACGAGACGGGCCCGATTCCGAATGTTGCTCTACCTCGATTGGATTGGGGTTGGCACTCCGAAACGTGGTTCGACTCCTCGCTGGCCGCAATGCCAAGTATTTCGAAGAACACAGACCACGACATTTCCGTTTCGAAGGACTTCCAGGCAATCTCCGTCGGCCCGGCAGATCTGCTTGGAAACTTCTTCGTCACGTGCTCAAGCAGCTTCGTCGTCGTTGGGTGTGCGCTTACCGTATTCGCCTCTATCGTCCAGTCTCCTATCGACACTGGACGGACATCGGGCTCGCAATGCGGGCGATGGGCGATGATGCGAAACTCGCCCGTGTCCGTGGTATCGACGCGCAGCAAATTCGTGACAGCGTTTTGGGCGCTCGCCGGCATTCTAGCTGGGCTCGCTGGCGTGCTTCTTGCCGTTCAGACTAGTGCGAGTGCCACAACCGGCTACAGCTATATTCTACAGATTCTTGCCGCCGCCATCTTGGGCGGTGCGGGTAGTCCATACGGAGCTATCGTCGGTGCGTACATCATCGGCCTCGTGTTAGCCTTCTCGACTGCACTGCTACCATCCGGAATGGTCGGCCTCTCGTCGGCAGTGGGATTTATCGTTCTCATTGTAGTCCTACTGGTCAAGCCGAGCGGTCTCACTGGAACAAAGGTGCGTAAAGCGTGAGCCGTGTCAATTGGCTTCGAACAGGTCCCGGGAAGGTCTCGCTATTCGCTGGCGTCGTCGCAGCCGTCCTTGCAGGGTGCGACGTGAGTATGTCTCGCCACGCTTGTTCGTCTCTACCAGGCTCAATGTACGTCTTTGTCGAAGTGGCAACGACATTCGTTATTTTGCACGGACCGCCGAATTCTAGGGCTGAACTCTTCAGTATGGTTTTCACCGGACGGACTGAACTTTGGCCTATGTCTGTCTTCTTCGCTGCTCGGAGCGTACACCGTCGCAATCCTCTTCAGCGCGCGGGAATACGTTCGCTGGTATCGGTCTGGGTTAGGGTGGCCGGTCGCAGTTGTTGCAGCCGGCATCGGGACTGCCGCGCTTCTAGGTGCGATTGTTGCGATGACGTCACTCCGGTTGCGTGGTGACTTCCTCGCTATCGTGACACTCGCAACTGCGGAGATATTCCACTCGGTTACGGTCAATCTCAAGGGGATCTTCGGTGGGAACGTAGGCATTCTCGGCATCCCACAACCGATCGCGAATCTCGCACAGAACACCGAAACAGCGATGACCGCAACATCTCCTGTTGTTCGGTGGTATCGCTCTCATCGTGTTAGGTGGAGTTTGCCCGCCTGACGAGTGCTCCGTACGGACGTGCTGCTTCGCGCGAATCCGGGCTGACGAGCTGGTAACGCGTTCCGTTGGAAAGTGGGGTCTTTTCCTGACAAAATGCAGTCATTCGTTTACGGCGCAGCCCTCGCCGGGTTAGCTGGAGGACTCTTCGCGCTGTACAACGGTGCAGTCGCTCCTGGCTGCTTCGCAGTTCAAGGAACAGGTCGCAATTTGCGATTGGGACGCTCTTGGGTGGTGCAGGCCAAACACCGAGCTGCTGCTTGTCGGTCTCGCAATTATTATGTCGTTGCGGCTGGCTCTCACGGTTTGCTCTCGATATCACGCCGATTTCAGCAGAGTGCATTCGCCTACTGTCCGACTGATTCTCATCGGTCTCATTTTAGTTGCGATTATCCGGTTCCGGCCGGCGGGACTCTTTGGTGATGCAAAGGAGCTGGGGGTGGACACATGACGTGACTCAATGTCGACGGACTTGGAAAGCGATTGGGAGGCCTCCAAGGCCCTAGAAGATGTTTTCAATTAGCATTGATGAGGGTAAAATGGTTGGAGTCATCGGCCCGAATGGGGCCGGTCAGTCCACGTTGTTCAATTGTGTTAGTGGCGTCATCACTCCTGATGACGGGACAGTTCGTTTTGAGGGCGAGGATGTGACAGGAGCTGAGCCTGAGGCACTTGCCCGCAAGGGAATGGTCCGAACGTTCCAAGACACTCGGGAGCTACAGACGATGACTGTCCGTGAGAACGTTGGTCTGGCTGCACCGAATCATCCCGGCGAGCGGAGACGATCCCAGCGCTACTTCGAGGTGAATCTATGACTAATCGGGAGACTGACGTACGCGAGCAGGCGGACGGGCTTATCACTTCCTTCGAGATAGACCATCTGGCCGATGAGTATAGTCGTAATCTCTCTGGTGGCGAGCGTAAACTGCTTGCTGAGCCTGCGCGTACGCTTATGCTTGATCCAACACTGCTTATCGCGTAGGATGAGCCGTTCGCCGCGAGTGAACCGAACGCTGACAAACAAGATTGCAGATCAAATATCGAGCAGTTAAATAATGAGGGAATGACCGTCATCGTCATTGAACACGAACTCGAAACGCTCGCAGAACTGGTCGACCGGCTCATCGTTCTCCAACAGGGGAGCTTGCTCGTTGACGGCGCACCTGAGGAAGTTCTCTCGGATGAGCGGGTCATTGAGGCGTGATCTAGGTGGTGGCGAATGAGTCTGCTTGACATCCAGAGTCTTGACGCTGGCTACGGTGATTTGCAAATTCTGACCAACGTTGACCTCTCGGTCGCAGACGGGGAATATGTCTCTATCGTCGGTCCGAACGGTGCCGGTAAGTCGACAGTGACGAAGACTGTCGTTGGAGTAGCTCTCGCATATGGGTGGCAAAATATATCATATAATAAAAAAGACGTAAGTAAAAATCCGCCAGAAGGAGATCACTTGGTGAAGGGATTGCATATGTTGCCGGCGGGGGACTGAGAATATCTTTCCCATCATTGAGTACTCGACGAGAATCTGCGCCTCGGTGCGTACGTGCTTGACGAGGTACCGACCGAGCGCCAGCAGACAATTTACGACCGATTTCCACCGCTTTCTGAGCGTCGGGATCAACAGGCAGGGTCGCTTTCAGGTGGCCAACGGCAGATGCTAGCGATGGGCTGTGCACTGATGCTCGATCCGAATCCCCGCCTGTTGCTTGATGAGCCGTCGGCTGGATTGGCCCCGGGTACGCAGTCGACGATATGTTCGACCGGATCGACGAGATTAACGAGCGCTGGAACGACCATTTTGATGGTCGAACAGAACGCGAAGGAAGCGCTTACAACGGTGTGACCGAGGATATGTCCTTGCAAACGGCCAGAACCGTGACGAAGGGCCCGGCGTACGAGTTACTCCACGAGACGACGAGGTTGGCACGGCGGTTCCTTGAAGTCAAGGCCCTGACCTTATGTTTCAGCGTGTTGAGAGCGAGGACGCTAAGAATATCTATACCGAGCTGTAGTGTTAATTATCGATGGTCTTACCGCTCTCCGATGGGCTCTCGCCGTGGCTCATCGGCCTCGGAAGCAGAGTCGCCGACGTTGTCGCGGACGCACTTCGAGCAGGCGGCCGATCGGGTCGAACGTCCTCCTCGACCGCATTACGATATCGGGAGGCTTGGGCTTGACTGCCAGGACCCACTTGCCGGCGGGTCTACTGATGCCCTGCGTCTGTCCACGGGTCGAGGAGTTGCTTGGCGGTACAGAAGTTGGTGGGGTGTGATGACGATAATCCTGCTCGTGGACTGCCTACCATTCACGCACAGCTTGTTCTCGACGAAGCTCTGGAACCGGAAGTACCTGGCTCGATGATGAATGCGACTCGCATCACGAACGCACGGACAGGGAGTATCGGCGGGCTCGCAGCTCGTACGTTGGCGAACACACCCGCAACTGTCGCCGTCATCGGAGCTGGACAACAGGCCCGGCGGCAGGTCCCGCTGTCGACGCACTCGTCGAAACTGAACGGAGTACGCAGCTACGCACCGAGCGCGTCGAAACGCGACTGGCGTGGACGATCTCGCGGCGCGCGGGTATCGATGCGACAGCAGCAGGTTCTCCGAGACGGCTGGTGAAACGAAGCAGATATTGTCGTGACGGCGCGACCACGAGTGCCACTCCAGTGCTGCCGACAGATGCACTCTCCTCCGGCACGCTCGTAATCGCTGTTCGGCTCGTATCAGGCGAATGTGCAGGAGCTCGAACCAGGAGACGTTCGAGGCAGGGCTGACCGGTACTTCGCCTGATGTACCCGAAGAGGTCATCGAAATTGGAAGATCTGGCTGCAACCGAGCTATTCCGAAGAAGCAGACCTGCCGTTCGTCCCAACAGCTCTCGATGGAACTGCGGCTCGGCGCGCGATCCAGATGAATTGCTCGTGGTCGAGAGCGCTCGGCGAGTGCCGTCTTCGACGCGGCGACGACGGCCAGCCACCTGTATGAACGCGCGCTCGATCGAAATATCGGCACTGAACAGTCGATTTCTAGACCCAGTCGTCCGAACAAGCCCGACGTAGGGGCGCCCAATTGGTGCTCCAGTGTGAGCCAAGTCGACTGTGTGGGTGGCGACACGTGACTGCGTCTCCTAGACCGGGATGGATGTCAGACCTTGTGACCCCCGAGTAGATATGCCACTGGCGAGGGTCCGAACGCATGAAGCCGTTCTCGGAGCCAGCCACTTCTATCAGGTTCTAGCGAGCACGACCGGTGTATCTGGAAATTCCGCCACATTTGCGGGAAGCTCACTCGTCGATGTACCGTGGCGCATCCAAGCTCAAACGCAATCCTGGAACGGCGTCGTGGCGTGCTGAAGGTTGGGAACAGCGAGAATAACCCGTTCAATACCTGTGACCGGATGCTCTGTGATATCTGCCGTCGGAGAGATTCGATCGCTACGCGAAGTTTCATCCTCAATGAGGAATGGAAGGGTTCCACCGGGATCTCCGCCACCAAGAGACGATAGCTGCCACTTGATTCGAGTTCATCCTCAGCCGTTTACACGCTGGTAGCTGTCCGGCCCATCAACGATAATGTCTCGCTCACGAAGTTGTGCCGAGACTGTGTCGATGTCGTCGACGCGATATCGCCCACGAGCACGCGGTAGCTCATGTCTACCTATCGGCGTATGCCACCACGGTGAGATTGCTTCCTCATCAAATGCAGAGATATACTCAATATAGCTACCATCGGGAAATCCAGTGACAGCCATATGAGTGACTTCGTTCGAGTGTTGTCCCCCGTACTCGGTCGGTAAACCGACCTCCATCGCCGCGGTTTGTAGCTGTTCGAGGTCAGTTCCAGCGATTGTGACGTGGTCGATAGTGAGGTTCATAGAGTCACTACTGTTCGGGAGTATATGTGGATGTCTGTCAAGGAGCAGATGGCCATTGCCACACGGTCGCTTTGGTCAGTTAAGGCTGAAACGGCGTAATTTCAAAACGGCACTGCGTGACCCTGGCTGTCGGTTGTACTTGCTGGAGGACAAGTAAATTGGCCCCTCCCTGACGCGAGTCCGATTGCATGTCTGCACTGAGTGAGGACCTGCTGCGGCTTCGCAGGGACTTCATTGATCGGGACCGTCGAATGAGTGTGTACCCTACTGCTGGGCAATGTTCTGGAGTGGAGCGGGTTCGACAACAGCGAGGGGTGTATCCCGAGCAATCTTCCTATGGGTATGTGTCGAGATGTGGTAGACGACGGCCCAGAAAACGTGGTCTCTTCGGCAGCAATCGTCCGACCCAGCGACTGCGGTTGCTGAGCGGACCGTTCTGCAGCCCCGCCGAGAGTATACTCGTCGATAATCTCTGGGGAGACCGTGTCTTCGATCTTGGCGCCGGAACCGGTGCAGATATTTCCATACTTTCCCGCCACAGGGGAAAACAAAGCTCTATGCCATCGAGCCAGATTCACATATGCGCAAAACAGGCGATCGAAAAAGCGGACGAACTGCAACTCGGCGTCGAAATCAGTGAGGCAAATGCTGAGTCGCTTCGGTATGCCGACAGTCAGTTCGATACCGTACTTGCCTCGATGGTCTTCTGGACGATTCCAGATGTCGACACCGCACTTCTCGGAGGCGTCACGAGCGTTGAAACCAGGTGGCGAGTTCAGATTCTTTGAGCACGTCCACGCTGACGGCTGGCGTGGTCGGGTGCAGGATCTCGCTGCGCCGGTCTGGCGAGGACCTCGTGGCCTATAAGGACGCCATCTCAACCGACAAACCGCGTCGCTGGCTTGACTGCGTCAGCCGTCGGTCGACGTCTGGGAATCGAACGGCTCGATGTCGGGCTAACGCCCGTCTGGCCATTCGTCCGCGGTCGGCTTCGAAAGCGCCAGTCGAGATGAGTCGGTCGCCACGGGAATTCGCTCTTCCTCCGCGCGAGCCGTTCAGTCCCTGAACGTCCCGCGGTAGCTGAGCAGAGCTGTGTGGTCAGCGTTGCCACCACTGCTGGAACCCGGCCGAGGGATTGCTTTCGCGAGCACGCCGCCGTATCGCATCCCGGAGCGTTCCGAGGACTCCATTGGGGACGTACAACACAAAGAGCACGAACAGAATACCGATGAATAGTGCAGCGTGTCCGTTCAGGAACGTGTCGATGGCCTCAGAGACAGTGACACCGTTGAACAGTTCCGTCGACAGTGTCCCCTCACCGAGGTTGGCACGAAGGTACGGCAGGAGGCCACCTCCACCGCCTTCCTTCGAGAGGAACTCACGAGCACCTTGGTCGAACAGTCGTCCGTATAGTGGCCCTGCGAGCGTTCCGAACCCACCCAGAATCGATGCGAGTAGTGCATCACCGGCAACGAGGAAGTAGAACCCGTTTTCAGGTGTAACAGACCGCCAGAAGCCAGCGAATAGCGCACCAGCAACGCCGGCGAAGAAGCCGGACATCACGGACGCATGCCAGCCCGGCTACGCGTACGTGTTGTAGCCGACTGCACGGGCGCGTTCCTCGTTTTCTACGAATCGCAATCAGGACGCGACCAAACGGTGAGTGGATGAGCCGCTGCAGAAGCAGATGACAGACGAGGACGACCGCACCGACGGCGTAGAAGGAGACCTCGGTTGGCGACAGCGAGATGAATCCAAGGAAGCCCTCGGGTGAGTCGCCAGTGAGCTGGCCAATCGCAACGCTGAGCGACTTGACCCCAGGAACTCCGATTCCTGAATCCCTCGGTTGTCCCAGTGACGCTGTGCCGACGAAGTCCCAGTCACGGATGAACACGTACAGCACCTGCGAGAAGCCGAGCGTGATCATCGCGAAGTACACGCCCGAAAGTCGGAATGAGACGCTCCCGATAAGCAGTGCAACGACGGCTGCTGCAACGACAATCACCAGCAGGAGCATAAACGGCGTCTCTGGACCGAGGAGTGGGAGTTTCCCGTTCGCCGCGAGAACGACCAGAGGCACCAGTCCCTGAAGAACGCAGCACGGCGAGAGCATAGCCGGTGTAGCCGCTGATGAAGTCGAACGACATAGCGAACAGAGCGAAGAACAGCACGACTACGAGCGTCTCGATTCTGGCAGCAGTGCCGTGAAACTTGCAGACAGCGGTGAGTTGATTGCCAGCGTGAGACGCCCGGATAGACAGCGAAGACAACGACGACCGCGAGATGCACCAAGTGGTTGGGTGCGACCCTGCAGTGGCGATGCGCCGAGATGGAGCCGATTCGATCGCCCGGTAGCTGAGACTGCTCGCCGGTAGCATCGGGCGCGCGCAGCGTCAGAGGAGCTAATGGCCCCCCACCTTCGACACACCTGGTAAAGCCCCCGCTGCTTCACGATGAGCACAACGACGAGTACCAGGAACACCATCACTCAGGCAGCCCTGTGAAGTTGATGTAGAGTTCTGGAACCACCACGTCATAGTTGAGTCGACAAAACCGACCAGAGCGCTGCTACACCGTTCCGCGGAACGTTCCTGAAGCCACCGACGATGACAACGACGAAGGCTGGCAAGAGTGTCTCTGCAGCGAGAGGAACCGAGGCAACCGATCGGTCCCACGCGAGCAGCACGCCAGCTGCACCGGCAATTCCTGTTCCCAGCGCGAACACGACGGTGAAGACACGACGGACATCAACACCGAGTGCCGACAGCATCTCACGATCCTTGCTCCCGCCCCGGACGAGAGTCCGTAGCGTGTCCGCGTAGGGAAAGATGCACACCGGCGACAGTCAACACCCCAGAGAATCCTGAACAGTTCGAGCCCATCGACTGATGCGCCCAAGATATCGGCCGATTCTCGTAATATCGTCGGCTTCGTCCCAAGGACAGCCTGCCAAACGGTCGACGGCTGCAGCCCGTAGAACAAAATTACTATAATGGCGAGTTCATCCAAGACGAGGGCGATACCGAACCAGTAGAATCTGATACAGCGGTGGTCGGTCGTAGATACGCCGGACCAGCTGTGTCGACTTCCCTGCCCCAAGGCTGCGAGCGCACCGAATGCGACGATAATCGCGACGGCAAAGCCCAACAGCCCGCTCACAGTGGTGCCGCCAGCAGCCAGTGTTACGAGCACAAGCCCACCGAGATACGCACCGATCATCGTAATCGAGCCGTGGGCGAAATCAATACGCCCATAAGCCCGAAGACAAGCGTCAGCCCAGAGGCGATCATCACATACAGCCCAGCTTCGGCGAGACCCCGCACAACACATTGAGCAAATTCCCTGGCAATATAAACTGATGAGTGCATCGATGAACAGGAGCGACATCATGGAGAATATACCTCTGCAGTTGGTCCCAGTCAGTACCGACTTCTGCCGTTTCGCCATGTCGACGACTGCTCCGTGGTCGAGAGAATATAGAATCGGTCAGCCACATCGAGGGCTAACGGAAGGTTCTGCTGAACAAGGAGAATCGTCGCTTTGCTGCTGTTTCTGCGAGCGTGTTGGCGACAGTCTCGACAATCTTCGGCGCGAGCCCTTCGCTCGGCTCATCAATCAACAGTAACTCGTTTTCGCCGACGAGTCCACGAGCAATTGCGACCATCTGCTGTTGGCCGACAGCGCCCCAGCGCGGCATTCTGCCGCTCGTCAAGTGCCGGAAAACGTCTGAAATGCGAGGGCCAGTTCGTCGACTGCTGCCGCGTCTGGGACGGCGGCCCGGAGATCTGGTGACTGTAAGTTGTGAAAACATCGTCGGTCTTCTGGAATCCACCCGATCCCGCGTTCGGCAACCTCGTTCGCGCCAGTTCACCAGGTCTTCGCTCTCGATATCGCACAGCGCCGTCTCGCGGCTGCGTGAGCTGGAGCACAGAGCGAAGCGTCGTCGTTCCGCCGACACCGTTTCGCCCCACTAAAGCCACAACCTCGCCTTCGTACTTCGAGGTCGACGCCCTCGAGAGATGGCGGCTACCGTAGTAGCTGTGGACGTTCTCCAGCTCCAGCAGTGGTGTCTCGCCGTTACTACTGGCTCACCATCGGTGGCTGATTCACCTTCCGTCGGGTCGTACCCTTCGAGATACGCCTCTTGCACAGCCGGATCGCCCCCGAACAGCCTCGGGTTCATCATCGGCGATTACTGCTCCTGATTGAGAACGACGATGCGGTCGGACACCTCCATCACGATATCGATATTATGCTCCACAAGAAGCACTGTATGAATCGGGTCGCGACATCCTCAATCAGGTCGATGATACGGCCAACACCTTCCGAGGAGACACCTGCGTTCGGTTCGTCAAGCAGGAGGACATCGGGGTCGCCGGCAAGTGCGATTCCCACTTCGAGCTGGCGCTTTGCCCCGTGTGAGAGCGCGCTTGCAGGCGTGTCGGCTGCTCCTGGCTAGCCCGACTTGATCCAGGATTGCGTATGCTGCCCAGGAAGTCAAGGGAACCAGCGTTCGGCCGAAGATATTGAGCCGCTGGGCCTGCCGCTTGAGCAGCGACGCGAGCATTTCACAGGTATACGGTTGCACCGGGGAAGACGTTCGTCACCTGGTACGACCGGATATCCCCATCGCTGCGATTTCGTGTGGCTCAGCGCCGACGAGTGATCGATGGTCCCCGTCGTGGGGCGTGAACTCGATGTCACCGTCGGTCGGTGAGAGGGCTCCGGTGAGGAGATTGAAGAACGTCGTCTTCCCGCTCCGTTAGGCCCGATGAGCGAGCAGAGTTCATTCTCTGCGAGCTCAAAGTCGACGCTATCGACGGCTACACCACCGAACCGTTCCGTAAGTCCGTCGGTCCGGAGCATCTACATGAGCAGTCCATCTTGTCGACACCGGTCAGCCGGGATTGTCGTTTATCGGGCAGACACGTGCAACCGGCTCACTTGGCTGGATAGCCGCACCACGCGTCGCTCCACTCGTCTGCTGTCGGCGCGACGTTCGCGACAGTCATCTCGGACGGCGCCTGATCGTCGTATCCTTGGTAGGTGTAGCCGCCCTCACCCTTCGGGGTGTCAGTGACGGTCATCTCGCGCATCGCGCTGGTGATATCTGCTCCGTCCGTCGAACCGCTCTCCTCGACACCTGGCACGATTGCGGAGGCTGCTGGTGAACGTTCCGGATGTGAACAGGTCGGGAACCCGGCCGTAGGCGCTGAGCAGAGCCGTCGACGAACGCGTTGTTAATCTCGTTATCGTACTGATTCCAGTGGTACCGGGGTCGCGAACGGTCCAACGCCGCAGTCCGTGCTAACTTCTCCTGAGTCAGTGGCGTTCCCCAGCTGATTCTGGAGCAGTCCCCCGACGAACTGGAGTTGGTAATCTCGGTCGCAAAGCCACCTGAAGACGGTGAAGTCGTAGTCACCTTCGGAGATACGAGGTGAACAGCGCTGGCAGCGTCGCGACGGTGAATCCGCCAACGATCCCCTCTGCACCAGCCTCAACAGCGTTGTCCAGCAGTCCCTCCCATCCCGCCGGTAGCCCTGTGGAACAAACGGCTTGCCAACGATTTCGACACCCTCGTTCCGTAGGACTGACTCGTAGTTGTTGACGACTGCGCGTCCGAATGAGCAAGTCGGCACCGAACAGGAAGACTCGCGAGACGTCGGATTCACGTGCCACGTACTTGCCGCCAGATCGCGCGTCCATCGCCGTGTTCTCCGACGCTCGGAAAATCTGTTCTCCACACGTCTGTGCCGTTGCGGTTGCCGATGCAGACGCAGCAGGACCCATCATATACGGCACTCCTGCCTGCTTGGCCACAGTCTCAACAACTCGGGTCGCTGCTCCCGAGGATGCACACCCGAACAACATATCGACGTCCTCACCGGTGACGAGATTTGTTGCCAGTGACTGTGCGTTATCAGCCGAGAACTGAGTATCTCGAATGTACAGCTCGTAATCAACGTCGCCGACTGTGACCGTCTGTGAACCAGATTCTGCAGTGACGCTTGGCTCTTCACCTGCTTTGATGCGCAGCCCGGACGAGAATCCCCAGACTCCTTGTTGCCCGTAGTACTGGAGATCGCCCGAGATTGGTTGTAGTACGCCGATTTTGACCGTTCCTGATGCGTTTGGTTCTCCCATTGTCGTTCCCGTTGGCGTTGTGTCAGTGTCTGTTCCGCCACCGCCGTTATTGTCGGTGTTACTGCTGGAACAGCCAGCTAAGCCAGCGAGGCCTGCCGCCCCAACTGTCGCCAGTGCACGTCGTCGTGTGATACCTGGGCTCATACAAAACTACTCACATTGGATATCCCCATCAACTGTATCGTTAATATGTGAACATTGACCACGGCACGCGTCAGACGTGCTGCGACTGACACACTGGATAGTGGACAATGGTGTCGGCCCAGATACGACGCTGGTGCCCAGCTCAACTCATCACTCGTCAAGTTCAGTTATCACATCGACCACTCGCGAGAGCATCTTCCGCTGGCGACGGCGAAGGTTCTTCGACACTGCAGGCTTCGAGACATCAAACTCATCAGCAAGTGTGCTCAGCGTGCGCTGAGCGAGGGCTCTCGAAGTACCCTTCGTTGGCGGCTGTCTCCAGCGTCTGTCGCTCAACATCTGAGAGGTCCTGACAGCCTTCGATGAGCTTCATCGCCGCGCCAGCGTTCTGGACGAAGCCCTGTAAGTCTGGCATCTCCGGTGTCGTCCGCTCTAGGCACAGTGTACTCGTTGTTTCTGTCGAGCCGCGAGAGCGTGCCATCTGCCTCACCGGAGTCGTCGAAGCCGACGTGCCACACCTCAGAGCCGTCCGCGATGTAGAACGGTCCAGTGATATAGCCCCCGCCCTCTCGAATCGTCCCCATCGCAGCCGTTTCATCAATTGTTGTTCTGATGTGGGCGACGCCATCAGTCTTCGAGAGAAGATTGTAGTCATGGAGGGATTCGTGCTCGTGAAGCGTAGAGAGCCCTTCATCAAGCACGAACGGGTCACTTGCCTCAACTGCCATCCGAGTTTGGAGACGCTGTCCGCTGTATCGAACTCCCAGTGAACTGCCGAAAATGCGAGTTCGTGCTCTTCTGCTCACCTACTAACGGGCAGTCGTACTGCTCCATATCCAGTGTGAGATCAATCATATTTCTCCCCGTTTCCGGTAATACTTGCAGGACAGAACATAAATCTTACCGAACTATTATGTTTGATATCTACGCTGATTCGCCGAATCGGGATTCGATGGCCTCTCGGTCGATTTTCGACGGCCCGGCGTATGGAAACTCGTCGACAAACGCGAGCGTCTTCGGATGCTTGAACCGTGCCAGTTGGCCGTCGAGAAACGCTTCGAGTGTCTCGATGGTGAGCGACTGGTTGCCCTTGATAACTGCCCGTCCGACCGTGCCCCAGGTCTCGTCTGGAATTCCAATGACGATCGCTTCCTCGATATCGGGATGGTCGGTAAGCGCATCTTCGACTTCGGCAGGATACACGTTCTCACCGCCGCTCACGAACATACTTCTTGCGTCCCTCGATATAGTAGTAGCCGTCAGCGTCGACGCGGGCCAGATCACCCGTCGACACCCAGCCCCCGCCGAACGTCGCATCTGACTCCGCCGGCGAAGCAAGATAACTATCGGCCGCAGCCGGGCTGGATAGCTCTAGTTCACCAACATCGCTCGTTGGCACGCTGTTCCCCTCGTCGTCCACGATACGCGCACTGACGTGTGGCCCTGGCACCCCGACAGCAGCTGCTTTCTCTCGCGGCCAGTTGTCTGGCATCGCGAAATTGTTCGGGCCACATTCGGTGAGTCCGTATCCCTGCGAAAGATCGACGCCTCGCTCCCACCACGCTTCGAGTACGCCACGTCGGCAGGGACCGCCGCCGGACTTGGCGAACCGCAGTGACGACAGGTCGGTCGCGTCCCACCCATCGTGGGTAGCCATCATCCGCAACACGGCCGGTACAGCAACCAGAACGGTTGCATCCCGTTCCGCGAGTAGCTGCAGTACCTCACCAGGGTCGAACTCCCGGGCGATAATCACGGTCCCGCCAACGTGGAAGAGTGGAACAGTCAATACATTCCAGCCACCGGTGTGGAACATCGGGAACGGCATCGGCGTCGTGTCGGTCTGACCGAGTCCCCACGCAGAAATCGTCGTCATCGAGTTCCAGTAGATTGCTCTGTGAGGGATAACGGTCTCTTTCGGTGTCCCAGTGGATCCACCGGTGTGAAGGAGCAGATGTGGGTCTGAGAGCTCGACCGATGACGCTGTGGTCGTCTCCGACGCCCTCGCTCGGGCAGTATCGAGTGATGTCCCACCAACTGTTCCTGCCTGTTGGTCGAGATTCTGATCACCAACAACGAAGATTTCTGGGTCGTTTGCGCCCGCTAGTAGTGAATCGGTGAGCTCTGCGAGTGACTCCTCAATGATGAGGGCGACGGGATCGACCCGAGCTGCCAGTGCCTCTAATTCGGGAGGAGCTAAGCCGGACTGTGAGACGGGAGCAAGCACCGCCTCCGAGCTTGCCGGTCGCAAAGAAGAGATCCACCAGCGCAGGCCGATTTCGCGAGACAACCAGAATGTGATCGCCGGCTTCTACGCCGGCTGCAGTGAGTGCTGCTGCCGTCTCGTCGGCTCGTTCGTCAAGCTCTGCGTAGGTGTACTCCGTGTCCGTCGTCGCGTCGACGAGCCCGATGTGGTCGGGCGAGAGCGATGCGCGACGGCCACTCCAATCGCCGACCCAATCGGAGGTGAACTCAGCCATCAGCGAGGAATGCGTTCAGTCGCTCGTTTACCCGGTCAGCCTCTTCGATGAAAAAGAGATGTGACCCCTCCTCGATAATCATCGAGTCGGCGCCTTCGATTCCATCGAGAAGAAGCTCGCTGTTCTCGATTGGGAGCACTCGGTCGGCAGTACCGTGCATCACGAGCGTCCGCACATCAAGCTCATCCAGTCGGTCTGCCACATCGAACGCAGCCACAGCACCCGCCTGTGCTTCTCTCGCGTGCGGGGTGTGCTCGAATCGAGTCGAGCATCGATGATGGAGTCGATGAGGTCTGGATGCGGTCATTCAGAAACCCATCTGTCATCGCAGGGGCCATCTTGAACCGGATCGCTTCGCGTTCACTCGCATCCTCTGGGACAGAGAACATTCGTGCCATCGTCTCCTCGGCGTCGGGACGGCGTCTTCTCCCCCCGGCGATGTACACATAAGCGTGAGCGACGCCGCGCGGTCGTACTCAACTGCGTACTGGAGTGCAACCATTCCACCCATCGAGGCACCAACGATGTGTGCAGCTGCTGTCTCGGTCACATCGAGTACTGCTTCCAAGTCGTCTGCCATCTCGGCGATACTGTACGGCGCGTCAGGCACAGCCGATTCGCCCGTTCCACGATTATCCCACAGCACCACTCGATACTCGTCCGTGAGCGCCTCGACCTGCCACTGCCACATCCAGCGCCCGTAACCAAGGCCTTCGCATAAGATGACGGTCGGAGCGTTCTCCTGCCCACGAACTTCGTAGGCGATTTCCACCCCGCTATGATCTACCATCGGCATATCTACCCCACAACACCACCCACTATCAACGGGTTCATTGACATATTAACCCGCTAGGAAGGTCGGTCTCTCACTGCGACAGCGTTCGGTCGCACATCTCTGTCACACCGAGGCGCACACCTTGACCGCGCACCGCCGTTCGCGACGAGCAGATTTCCCCGGCTCTTGAGGTCGGCGTCAGCAAGTGTGGCGAGTACCTGACAGCACGATCAGTGCGTCTGGAGAGCTGGATTCAGCCACGATGCTGTCCATCTCGTCTGTGGCTTCCTGCTCGCCACGATGCGCATAGAAGACATCCTCGTGAAACCTCACAAAAGTCAATTTCGGGCGGTCGAGCACCCCAGGTATCGCTACAATGACGTCAGTCGGATACGGAACAAGAGATCGGGGTCAATCAGTGGTTAGCTCTTCTGTCGTGAGTTTCTCCTTCTGTGTAAGGACCTCAATACCAACCAACTGAGCACCAGTGAGTGCACGGATGTAGGCACCACCGGCAATGGAGACGTGGCTGAAGTCGTCTTCACTCATCCCGTACATTTCGATCGCTCTCGAGGTGTCGCCGCCGCCGACGACAGAGAAACAGTCAGTCTCGGCAATTGCTTCGAGAACCGTGACGGTCCCGTGTGAAAAGCGCGCGTCCTCGAAGACACCCAGCGCACCCTTGACGAAGACTGCTTCGGAGTCACGTACGACATCGGCGAATCTCTCGCTGGTGTCGGTCCCGATGTCGAAAAATGCGCTCTGCTTCTCTTCTATGTCCGCGATATCGATTTCAGCGCGCTGGCCGTCTTCCCCTTCGTAGGCCACGTCGGAGGCAAGCAGTAGTCGGTCTCCGTGATTGTCGACGATATCCTCAATGAGAACGTGGTCTTCGTCCCACTGGCGACCAAACAGGTGCCATCGTCGTCGGTGTCGTACCTGATCACGGATGGCCGGCCGCTCGGAGGAACAACTGGCCTGGTGACTCCGCCGACCAGAAACCGAGTCGACCTTCTCGCCAAGGCTGGGTCATCACGTCGATGACGTCAGTGGCCTTTGTCCCGCCTGACGACCATCGTCACTTGCCCTTCGAACTCCTGATTGGCGATCGCCGTGTTTGCCTCGTACTCTGCCTGCATAACACGCCCGGCGTAGCCCGGGAGAACGAGCGGAAAGCCAACGATCGAGGCGTGTGCACGGTGGGCCGAGGAGTAGGCATCGTTGACGTACCCATCGAATTCCGGCGCGAGTGTTTTGACGAACTCCGTCTGAGCTTTGACTTGTGGCGTTTCTTCAGGGAGTTCCTCCGTCGCACATCCGGACGTTTTCCAGCAACAGTATCGTCGCCGTCGGTGAGATTCCGGATCGACGAGAGAGCTTCTTCTCCGTAGGTATCAGGCAACGAATCTGACCTCGCGACCGACGTGAGACGGCGAGGATATCGGCATGCTGACGCAGAGACGACGAACGTGTCATCGCCGGGTCGACCCTGATGGGCCATCAGGACGACCCGGTGGCCGCGCCTCGGCGAGTTCTCGAACCGTTTTCGCGTGGCGTTCGAACCGGCGGTTGTCCTGAACTTTCGCTCTGTCCGGCGGGACATTCAACTTGAGATGACCAGACGTTGCGAGTTCGTTGGGCGTCGAGGTCGGCGCGTTCAGAGCCGTCGCCGTCTCGGGTTGCGTCCAAGTTCGACCGGTGAATTGAGATCGAGGCGAACCAACAGACGTTGGGCCTCGGTAGGTGGTCTAGCGTCGAAGGTGGGCATATGGTTCGTATATGAACTGGTTATACAGAGAAAAAGTCACGTATATCGGTAAATGGTCACATACACCAAGATCTCTGCTGGCGCTGTATATTGCCTCATTTTCACACGTGGGTCCCTCGCTGCTGTGTTCGGAGAAGAGCGGATTCAGGCTCCATTGTCCTGAGTAGCCGGAGAAGCAATACAGACTGGTAGCGAATGATCTTCGGTAGCTGTCTACTGCGGCTGGAGCTGATGCGCTACGCGTCACCTTCCGATTGGTCGGGCTTCGCTCGACAGCCTCCCGCGGGAGCGTTGTGTGGTCGTTCTGACTCGATATCGGACCTGTCCTGATAATGTTCTCGACCAGTCGTCTGCTCGGCAGCGTGCCAAGAGTTGCTTCGCCGTCAGCTGAACACCGAACCGTCACATCCGAGACATCGTTCTGCCGCCGTCGCTCTGGGTGAATCTGGATAATCCAGGCCGTCAAGCGCCTGTACGAAATATGTTTGAATTCTACTTCTCGTCCCATATGGGGTCGGTGCGTACGTGACACGGCTAAAACCGGTCTCCGGCCGACGGACAGGGACCGCCGGGAACGCTTGTGGAGAGACGCTGGTCACGATCGTCGTGATGGAGATATCTATCAGGCGGTGGCACAGGCCGGGTCGGATTCCGCGCCGATTACCAGCATCGCGTCCGCGACAGGTCGTCAAGCCAGAGAATTCCCATATTGGGGTTTGAATTCCTTCTCGGAAGCGTAAGCGGTCTGGTTTCCGGGGATTTTGGCAGTATATAAGATAAAAAGTAGTTTTATTCCGTCATCAGCCGCGAGCTCCGGCATCCAGCGTCTTTTTTATGCTCTCTCCTGTACCGAGAGTTATGTCGAACGCTGGGGAGGGTAGTCAAGCGCGTACGGCGGACCTCTTTGCCGTCGTCGCGAGTGTGCTACTGGCTGTCGCCGTCGCGTTCACGCCGCTGGGTGAGTGGCGCTCGGTCGTCGTCGTGATCGGCCTTCCCTTCGTGTTGCTCGGTGCCGGGGTACGCGATCGTGTCAGCGGTATTCCCGCGTGCCGGCGAGACCGCTCCCGAGGTCTGAGACGACGTCGTGGACTGCTCGGCTCGGCCTGAGCGTCGCCGCGAGTTGTATCGCAGTCGCTCTCGTTGGCGGGGCGCTCGACTTCACTATCTGGGGGTTCGAACGGACGGCCGTCATCGTCGGGCTGTCGGTCGCGCAGGTCTCGGGTGCCAGCGGCCGTCGCGCTGGTACCGACGGCCGCGTCTCCCGGTGACGGCGCAGGCGGGCACGGAGTTCGACGCCGTCCGGGCCCGCGTCCGTTCGGTCGCGCTCGGCGATGGGGTCGCCGACGTTGTGTTGACCCTCGTCGTTCTCGTCGCTGTCGCCGGTGCGGTCGGCGTCGTCGCCAACGAGTCGACAAGCACCGGCTCAGTGACCGAATTCTACATCCTCGGCGAGGACGAGTCCGGGAATCTCGTCGCCGGGAGCTACCCCTCGAACCCGACTGGCGGGCGAGGCCGGCGACCGTCGGTGTCGGCGTTGGAGACGATGCCGAGGTACCGACTTCGACCACGGTACGTGGTCATCAGGCCTTGAGCGGCCACGGTCGACGGGGACACGGCTCGTGCTCTGGAATCCGCGGGAAATTGGTCGGTTTGAGCGTCCGTGTACCGGCAGGCTGAAACGAGCGCGACTTCGACAGACAGTCCAGACCGTCGATGACCGGCGACCAGCTGCCGGCTGGCACAGCCGCGCCTTCTGCGGCACGGGGCCGATTCGCCGATCCGACGAGTCCACGTCTGGATCACCGTCCAGCCGTCGTGAAACGGGCGTCCGCTCGCTCCGACGGGCGTGTGATATTGTTTAAGGCCTCTCATATCGTATGAATGTAACAACCATACCGCGGCGTGGGCGACAGACGACAAGATGGAAGAGATCCTCCAGCAACACGACACGGGGGAGGAGAACATTTCGGTGACGAAATCGACGATTTCACCAGGATCGGACCCGGACAGCCAGCGATGCTGTGACCAGCTGTCGGCACGCACGGAGGCGTTCCCTGTTCGGCCGACGTGACGCTCGCCGATACCGTCCCCGCCACGCACACACTACGCGCGGGCGTCGAAACCGGTTCTTCCGACCCAGAACGGCGCCGACGGCGTCTTGACTCGGACGGGAAAGTCGTCGTTGAGCGGAGTTGATCCGGTCCGGCGATCAGCGACTGAGGTCGTACTGCCGGCTCGACGGTCCCGTGGATCGGTCGCTTCCGCAGCCGACCGTCGAGGGCGTCTTGCCGCCTTCCGCCCCACCCCGACGATCTCGACACGCGTCACTTGGGAGGGCGCGGACGGGAGGCGCAAGAGTTGGCTGTACGGACCGATCAGGGAGTGATGTCGGTGCTCGCCGCGTCCGAGATCGCGGCCACCGCTACCGCGCTCCGGGACGTGGCGATTGGCGTCGTGCCCGCGAGAAAAAACGAAGACGCTGCGTTCCGAACCGGTCCCTGCGAGCGCGGCGGCGTGGCCACCCGGTGTTCGTGACTGTCGCCGGCGGCGACCCGGACGCGGAGACGATCGAACTGCTCGAAGAGATCGGTGCGGTTGTAATCGACTCCCCCTCGAAATCAGCGACGCAGGGAGAGTTCTGATCGGACGCTCTCGGCGACCGCGAGGAAGCCGAGGGTTTGCCGGCATGGTGTTACCGACGCCGCCAGGCTGTCCGGCGGATCGACTACGAGCGGACGGCTGCGGCGCTCGAGAGCGCGGACTACGAGGTTGTCGTGATCCCCGAAAGCTGGGGTGAATCGCCGGAATCTCCGGCTATCGTCGTCGGGATCCCGGCGTACAACGCCGCCGGCAGCATCGCCGAGGTGGGCAGAACCAGACACTGCCGCCTACGCCGATGAGGTCGTTGTCGTCGATGACGGGAGCGCCGACGCAGCACAGCGGATAGCGTGCCGGCGTAGGCCGGTGCGACGGTCGCGATCCACGAAGCGGAACCGCGTGGTACGGCGGGGCGCTCAAGACGCCCTTCCGCGAGGCCGGGGAAGCGGAAGGCCGCTCACCTCGTCGTGATCGACGCCGACGGGCAACACGACCCGGCGGATATCCCGAGGCTCGTCGAAACGCAGCGGCAGGAGGAGACCGATATCGTCATCGGGAGCCGCTACATCGGCAAGCGGACGACGAAGATCCCGTTTGTTCGATCACTCGGACTGGGGGTTATAAACCACCTCACAAACGTCAGTCTCGGTACCCTCCGACCCAGCGGATTCATCCGCGACACCCAGAGCGGCTATCGGGCGTACAGCCGGTACGCGACCAAGTCGCTCGCGAACGACCGGTCGATCGGCAACAATCGGGGCAAGTTGTCCGGATATTCTGTATCTACGCCGACCGGAAGCGCCTCAGCATCTCTGAGGCGGACGACAACGATCTCCTGACGAGGTCGTAGAACGCGAGCTGGCAGGGGTCAGGTTTCCCACGGTATCGACTTTGCTCCGGGAGTATCCTCTGGACTGCGGAGTACGGTCGGCCGCTGCTCGTCCTCGGGCTTCCCCGGCGTGATCATAACGCCGATCGGGACGATCACCTCCGGTACTGCTGTTCACGCGGTTCTTCAGCAGACGGGAGCGCTCGTCCCCGGTCAGATAATCAGCCCTCGAGGCTCTACGTGATCGGGGACGATTACTCGGTGATCGCGTCGGTGATGATGCACGTGCTGAACAGCCACCCGACGATGAAGCGATTCTCCGACGATTACACCGAAAACGAAGTAGTCGGCTGGGCCGGCTGTACCGCAGTATGACCGACCACGTCCTCCAGCGGTGACCCGATCGTGGGACGTGACGTCGCAGCTGGGCGGACGCCCCCAGGACCGCTTTCGGCAGTCGCGATCGCGTGCGTCGGTGTTCCGGCGTGCTCGGCGTTGTCCTCGTCGCCGCGCGGAGTGTTCGTACCGGCCTTCGACAGCTGCTTTTCGTCTGGGGCGGAACCGCGCTGTTCGTTGCACTGTTGCTCCGGTTCGTCGTGACCGGTGACACGGTGTCGTCAGCCGTCGCGACGGATATCTACACCGCGACCGCCGGCAACGTTCGTAGGGGCCTGCCAGGCGGGGAGCCACCGATACGTTCCCGACGACGACGGTGTCGCGCTCGTCGTCGGGGACGGCACCTTCGACGCCGCTGGCGAGCGCGACTGCTGGCGACGAGTGGCGCGCTCGAAATGGACGAGGGAGGCTCCGACTGGGCCGACGCATCGACGACCGGCTACTCGGCTCCCTCGCCGATGTGATAGTTAACGACCTCGAGCTGGCGAGCCGCGTGCGTGCGTCGACGGACGGCGACACCACGACGGTGACCGTCATCGGGAGCCGCGTCGGGACGACCGAACTGTTCGATCACCCCGTGGCCTCGGTCGTCGGCGTCGGACTCGCCCGGGAACGTGACGCGCCGGTCACCATCGAGACGGCCGTCGAAAACGGGAAGCTCGTGGTCACCGCGACGCCTACAGCGTCCCGATGAACTTCTCGACGGTCCGCCCCCCGACCAGGAGAACGAACACGACTGCGCCGATGAGTAGCGGCCACCGGAGGCGGCGTCGCCACTCGACGGCGACGTGGACCGGCGACGTCAGTGCGGTCGTGACCACGAGCCCGACGGAACGAGACGACGAAGGCGTACTCGAGCGTGAGGGCCCCGACGCTCGCTAAGACGGCGGTTCCCCCAGCGTCCACGCGGTCTGTCCGAACAGGAACCGTCGCTGGCGCGGTGTCGTCACGCCGAGGGATAGGCAGTCACGGGTCATAATCCCACTGACGGTCGGGCTCCGCGTCGAAGTCGTCCGCCAACGCCGACACTCGGCTAATGCGGCTTCTGAGACCGCACACGACGGTCACTGGATTCAAGCCCACGCTTCGCATTTGACAGCGTAGATGTTACCGTGGACTCACGCGGCGTTCGGCTACCTGCTGCTGCTCCTCGTGGCCGGGTTCCTCGGACAGCGCCTCTCGCGGGCCGAACTGGCCGCCGTGATCGTCGGGACGCAGCTTCCCGGACCTCGTCGATAAACCGCTCGCGTGGTGGTTCGACGTGCTCCCTTCCGGCCGGTCGTTGCGCCCACTCGCCTGCCTCGTGGCCGTACCCGTTGTCGGTCGTCCTCGCGTACGCCTGGCGTCGTACCCATCCAGAAGTGGGGTTCGCCTTCGGCTTGGGCTACGCCAGTCACTTGCTCGGCGACGTGTACGTGGCCGTCCTCACCGGCGGCCCGAGGAATTCACCTACCTCCTGTGGCCGCTGCTGCCCGCCTATCCGTACGACGACTTCGTCGGGTTCACCGACTTCCTGCTCCGGCTGACGGTCACCCGGGAGCTTCTCGTTTTCTTCCTCGTCGCCGGCGCGGTGGGCGTCGCGTTCCTCGTCCACTTCGCTCGCGCTCCGTGGTACGCTACCTCGTCCGGAGTGATCGCCGCTCCGACCAGCGGCGTATTCAGCGTCGTCCCACGAGCGATTTCACGAGTCACCGCCCCCCGCCGACAGCGCGGCCGATCCTTGTCGACAGCACGGTCCTCGTGACCGGCGGCGCGGGGTTCATCGGGAGCCACATCGCCGACGCGCTCTGCCTGGACAACGAGGTCCGGATTCTCGACAACTTCGCCGGCGGCGACCCGGCGAACTGTCCTGAGGAGGCGACGGTCATCGAGGGGGACATCGCGCGACGAGCGGACGCCTGGCGACCGCTATCGACGGCGTCGATATCGTCTTCCACGAGGCCGCAGTCGTCAGCGTCGCCAGGTCGGTCGAGGCACCCCGAGACGAGCCACGCGATCAACGTCGACGGAACGCTCGGCTGTCCTCGAAGCCGCCCGCCGGGAGGACGCCCGCGTGGTGTTCGCGTCGAGTGCGGCCATCTACGGGGCCGCGAGTCGCTGCCGGTGAACGAGACGGCGCCGAAAGAGCCTACCTCGCCGTACGGCCTCGAGAAGCTCTCCGGCGACCACTACTGTCGGCTGTACGCCGACCTCTACGGCCTGGAAACGGTCGCCCTACGGTACTTCAACGTTTACGGCCCCCGCCAGTCTGGTGGCGACTACGCCGGCGCGATCACCGCGTTCGCTGAGCAGGCCCGCGGCTGGCGGACCGTTACGGATACACGGTGACGGCGCCCAGACCCGAGACTTCGTCAACGTCGCCGACGTCGTGCGGGCGAACCTCCTCGCGGCCACGACCGACGCCGCCGGCGAGGCGTTCAACATCGGTACCGGCGTCGCGGACGACGATCCTCGACATCGCCGAGACCGTCCGTGACGACGTCGCTGCCGGTCGGCGGAGATACGGCACACGCGAGTCCCGCGTGCGGGCGACATTCGCGATAGCGTCGCGGACATCGGAAAGGCCCGCGAGCAGTTGGGATACGAGCCGGCCGTCTCGCTGGCCGACGGACTGGATCGCGTATCCTCGGCTAGCGTCTCTCGACGACAACGGTCCCGCGCATCCCGGACTCGTGGGGGATACAGAAGTACGGGAACTCTCCCGACGTCTCGAACGTGTGGCTGTACGTCTCGCCCTCCCCGATACTTCCGCCCTCGGGGTATGCCTTTCGCGCGGCGGCCTCAGTGTCGAACTCCCCGGACGCGAAGTAGGTCGCGCCGTCGGGCAGGTCATCCTCGTAGGCGGTCACGCTGTGAGCGACCGCGCCGGTCGTCTCCCAGACGACGGTGTCGCCGACAGCGACGGTCACCTTCGGGGTCGAACACCGAGGCCGTCAGTCATCTCGACGCGGACCTCTTCCGGTTCGTCGTCGCCATCGGTCGGCGAATCGTCGTCGCCGTTGCCGTCGTCCGGCGAACCGCTACAGCCGGCCACGCCGACGGCCAGCGCGACGCCAGCCCGCCGAGTACCGCCCGTCTGTCGCACATACATGGTTTCAATGACAGGGATACCCCGCGAGTTAAGGCGTACCATCCCAGCTGCAAACACTTTTGAGCACACCGGTGAAAGAGGCGGTTCACCGAACGCTCCTGATGGTCTCTTTCACCCGCGTTTGTCGCATCGCCGGCGATCGCCTGTCGTTGTCTGTCGTCCTGTCGGCCGCCGGACTGCTTGCGCTGGACACGCTCAACGTGTTTCCCCGCCCGACGGTGTTGCGAGCGGGGTTCGTGTTGGCTGGCGCCATCGTCGCACTCGTGCTGTTCGTCGCTTCCCGCGACACGTCCTCCGGCGGCGGCCCCGTCCGCCGCCTCTCGCCTGCCCTCGCGACGAAGGCTCGTCGTTGCCCTTTCGGGAGCGGCGGTCGTCGCTGCCGCCCGTCTGGACTCGCGGTTGGTCGCGTTTCGCTCGTCCTTCTTCCGATCGGGCTGTTCGTGGTCGCGCTGCAGTTGCGGAACCGACCCCGTCCGTGCCGGCGGTACTGACACAGCTGGGAGCGCTGTTCCTGGCTGCGCGGCTCGGTAAGTACGTCACGACAGGCTTCTACTTCGGAGGGACCGACACGTTCGCCCACGTGGCGGCCGTCGATGCGCTGATCGCAGGCACGCTACACGACGGCTATCCCACACGGATACGACCTCTATCCCGTCTTCCACTTCGTCGTCGGTGCGGTCGAACACGTCACGGGGCTCCCGTCGTACGACGCGCTGGTGTTGGCCGGCGTCGTGTCGATGACGCTCATCGTCCCGATCGCATATCTCCTCGGGTGGTCCGTGCTCGGCTCGACACGGCTCGGGTTGTTGGCTGCGCTGTCGGTCACCCTCTTGGAGTTCTTCGCCTACCACGCGCTGTACTTCTACCCGCAGGCGCTGGCGAGCGTCCTCATTCTAGTCTGCGTCGGCGCTCTACGTCAACAGTCAGCTCCGGCAGGCCGCCGACGAGCGAACCTTCCGTCGGCTTTCGGTGTTCGTTATCGCGCTCGTGGCGACGATGACGGTCACTCACCATCTCACGTATATCCTCTTGGCCGTCGTCGCCAGGCTGTCGCCGTCCCAATCGCGCTCGTTCGACCGATCCTGTTCGATCGGGAACTGCCGACCGTCACCGGCGCGTTTCGGTACCGCTGGCTGTTCCCCGGGCTGGTCGGCGCGGTGTTCCTGCTCGCGTACTGGGCGTACTCACCGAGCCTCATCACGGTCGGCATCGTTGAGCTGACTGCCGGACTGCTGCTGGATGTGGCGGCGTTGCCGACCCCGACAGCTGTATACCTACGGCGCACCGCTCCCAGCCGACACCGTGGGCCGGGCTGTCGAGTGGCTGCTGACGCCGACGGGAGTGTACGCCACCGGGCTGACGGCCCTGTTGCTGCTCGCGGGGTACGAGCTACTCGCCGAGTTCCAGCTGGTACCGGCGTGGGTTCACGCTCGCGACGACCGGGCTGGTGCTGTCTCCCCTCCTGCTTCCGCTGCCGATCCCCATTCCGCAGATCGAGCGGCTGAAGTTCGTTGTGACGCTCGTCGTGCTGTTCCCGCTAAGCATCGGTCTGAAGCGGGCGCTGTCGGTCGACCGTCGGTACGCCGTTGTCGCGCTCGTCGTCGTCGCCGTCTTCGGCGGGGCGACGACGTTCACCGTGCTCGCGGCTGACGATATGTCCGAGACGTACATCGACGAGCCCAGAGAGCAGGTGACGATGACGGACGCCGAGTATCGATCGATCGGGACGGCAGCGGCGTTCCTCCAAGCGTACGGCGACGGGGCGGCCGCCACCGACCAGGTGACGAACCGTGCCTTCGAGCCGGTGGGATTCAACGCCACGCGCCCGCTCCGAGCCCGGCCATCCGGGTTGCGGACGGACGCGACGTACCTCGTTGTTCGGGAGCGCTGGACAGATCATATCGTCGCGCTCGGACAGGGACTCAGGAGCGGCGATCTGAACAGATTTACGCTCTTCCAGGACCGGTTCGAGACTGCCGACCGGATGCGTGATAAGGTGTACACCACCGGCCACGTCCGAGTCTACCGGAGTGAGGATGGCTTCGAGGATATCTACGGGACGAATCGGTACCGCCCGGTAGACGAGACTCCGGAGCAGGGCGGCGAGCGCGTACGGGTGTGGCGAGATTCGGACCGCCCCGCGAGAGGAACTCGACCGCGCGGTCGTACTCGCCGGCCGCGTGACAGGCCCGTCCGAGGTCGGTGTACAGCTGCGTGTAGTAGATCGGGAGATACGGCTCAGCGGCCGGAACGCGCTGGCTGACGAGGTAGCCGAAGCGCTTCGCGTGGTCGCGGTACGTGTCGACATCTATTCCCGTCGCCATCATACTCCCCTCGTGCCGGCGGCGCGAGAAGAGGTCAGGACAGCAACAGACGCCGGCCGCGGTGGCGGCTTCGAGGACGTACAGCAGGTCCTCGCCCTGTCCAGCCCGGTCTCGAAACGGATATCGACCCGATCGGTGTCGACGAGGATCGCCGAGGTTACCTCCGAAAGGTCGCCGACGAACACATCATAGACGAAGTCGTCGAGCGTCGTCGGCGACCCCTGGACGCAGAGGCCCGCACCCGTCTCAGCCATCCGGTCGAGCTGTCGTTCGAGCTTGTCGGGAACCCAGAGGTCGTCGGCGTCGAGGAAGGCCACGTGCCGGGTCGATGCGCGGTCGAGCCCGGCGTTCCGGGCGTCCGCCGGGCCGGTATCCACGTCGTCGACGACGACGAGCTGCCGTCGGGACGGTCTGCTCGCTCGACGGTCCGTTCGGCCTCCGCGAGCATCGACTCGGGCGTGTACTTCGGGCTGTAGGGGATCGACGACCGACGACGGGCTCGCTCACCATTCGGCCATCACCTCCCGGTGGATCTTCGTCGAGCCGCTCGGCGTGGCGCTGCCACGTCCATCCCTGATCGAGCAGGCGCTGGTGGCCTGCCGCGCCCATCTCGCGCAGCCGTTCGGGGTCGTCGAGGAGGGAGTCGAGCATCTCACTCAGCCGCTCGGGGTCGCGTGGCGGGACGAGAACCCCGGTTTCGCCGTCGACGACCATCTCCGGGATGCCGCCAACGTTCGACGCCAGCACCGGCGTCTTCGCCGCCATCGCCTCGTAGATCACCGTCGGGCGCCCCTCGATCCAGCTCGGGTGGACGAGCAGGTCGGCGGCGACGTGCCAGCGACGCAGGGCGACTGGATCGAGCTGCCAGAACGAGCGAGAGGGGTGTGAAAGCTCGCCCAACTGGTCGAGCAGCCACCAGCGGAGGTCACCCTCGTGGCCGACCGTCACCAACAGCACGTCGTCGCGATCGAGCGCGTCGACGGCCTCGACCAGCTCCCGGAGCCCCTTCTCCTCGGTGTAGGCCCCGACCGACAGCACCACCTTCGTCTCGGGGTCGATCCCGAGCTCGTCGCGGATCCGATCGCGGCGGTCGGTCGGGAACTTCGTCGGGTCCTCGCCGATGGGCACGGTCAGCACCTTCTCGTCGGGCGCGAACCGCCGAGCGATAGCCGCCAGTTCCTCGCTGACGACGAGGACGCGCGAGGCGTACTCGATCGTCTCGCGGATTCGCGCTTGGGCCTCACGGTTGAAGTGCTCGTAGTTGTGGAGGTCGACCGCGTGGCTGTTGACGACGAGCGGGACGCCGTGTCGCCGGCAGTACCGGAGCATGCCGTAGCCGTCGAGATAGATGTCCGAGGCGTGGACGACATCGTGTGGCGTCTCGAACGTCTCCTCGATGTAGGGCGTGACACGCTTCTGGATCGAGTCGCCCGAGCGGTGGTAGAAGTACTTCTTGGGGACCAGATAGAAAAAGCGCGGGTAGTGGGCCACGTAGGTTCCCCACCGCTCGGTCTTCGGGACGCGTGCGTACTCCGAGTGCGGGCCGATGGGCGGGGCGTACGGCGTCGGCACGACGAGGTCGAGATCCGCGGCAGTGCGGTTCAGGGCGTCGAACGAACGATGGTTGAACGGTGACCGGACCGGGAGCGGGTGGCTCTGGTGGTGGATGCAACACCCCAACACGCGGTACTCGTCCTCGTCGGTCATCGCTCCCTCCCGGCGGCGAGCGCCCGCAGCCCTAGCACCGACCAGAACGCGAGCCGGGCGATGTCCTTCGGTCGGACGAGCGTCCCGATGTCCACGTACTCGCTCGCCTCGCTGAAGCGACCCTCTGCGAGGAAGTGCCCGACGAGCCCCATCCGGTGGACGCGCCGGATCGGGACGCCGCGGGCTTCGAGGTCGGCGACCAGGTCGGCGTTCCGTTCGAGGTACCGTCGGTCGTTCTTGACGTACCGCCTCCGCCGGGGCGTCGCCGGTGAAGTGCGTCACCGCGAGCGGTTCGTCGACGTACGTTATCTTCCCGATCGACAACACCCGGAGCACGAGGTCCCAGTCCTCGAGAATGGAGAGCCCCTCGTCGAAGCCGCCGGCCGCGGTCACGGCGTCGCGTTCGACGAGCAGCGTCGACCCGGACCCATGAACACCCGCATCGCCAACAGCGACTCCGCCAGTTCTCGACCGCCCTCCGCGGGGTGCGGACGACCGGAAGAGCCGTCTCCGAGACGGCGGCGGCGAGCCTGGCCCGCGCCGAGAGGCCGGCAGCCGCCACGTCGCAGTACGCGCCGACCCACCCGCCTCCGCGGTCGTCGAGCGCCGCTAGCTGGCGTTCCAGCTTCCGCGGCAGCCACTCGTCGTCCGAGTCGAGGAAGGCGACGTACTCGCCGGCGGCGGCCTCGACGCCGGTGTTGCGGGCGGCGCTCACGCCGCGGTTGGTCTCGTGAGCGAGGTACCGGACCCGCGGGTCCGCGACGGCCTCGATTACCTCTCGCGTCCCGTCGGTGCTGCCGTCGTCGACAACGACCAACTTCGAGGTCGTCGACCGTCTGGGCGAGCGCGCTGTCGACCGCGCGGCCGACGAGATCGGCCCGCTCGTACGCCGGTATGACGACGCTGACACGGGGATCCGTGGGTAGCTCGACTCATCCATTACCTCCCGGTGGATCTTGGTCGAGGCGCTCGGCGTGGCGCTGCCACGTCCACCCCTGCTCGAGCAGGCGTCGGTGGCCCGCCGCGCCCATCTCCCGCAGCCGTTCGGGGTCGTCGAGGAGGTAGTCGAGCGTCCCCGTCAGTACCTCCGGGTCGTGTCGGAGCGATCAGCGTCCCGGTCTCGCCGTCGACGACCATCTCCGGGATTCCGCCCACGTTCGACGCCAGCACCGGCGTCTTCGCCGCCATCGCCTCGTAGATCACCGTCGGGCGGGCCTCGAAGTGGCTCGGGAGGACGAGCAGGTCGGCAGCCACGTGGAGCCGGCGGACCGCGATCGGATCCAGCTCCCAGTAGGCGTGAGAGGGATGGGACAGCTCGCCGAGTCGATTGAGGAACCACCACCGCAATGCCCCGCCGTGGCCGACGGCGGCGACGGCGACGTCGTCGCGGTCCAGCGCGTCGAGGGCGGCCGCCAGCTCGCGAACGCCTTTCTCCTTCTCGAAGCGGCCGACGAACAGCAGCAGCTTCGTCTCCGGGTCGATGCCGAGCTCCCGACGGATGGCCTCGCGGCGGTCGGTCGGGTACTTCTCGGGATCCTCGCCGATGGGGAGAGTCGTGACCTTGCTCGCGGGCGCGAAGCGTTTGGCGACCTCTGCGAGCTCGTCGCTGACCGTCAACACGGCCGAACAGTAGTCGATCGTCTCGCGAATCTGTGACTGGACGGTTTCGTTGAACCGATCGAAGTTCTTCAGGTCGCCGGCGTGCGAGAGCGCCACCAACGGGATGTCGCGGGCCCGGCAGTACGAGAGCGCGGCGTAGCCGTCGAGATAGATGCTACACGTCTGGACCACGTCGTGGGGCGTCTCGAAGGTCCGCTCGACGTACTCCCTGACTCGCTTCTGGGCGGAGTTTCCCGAGACGTGGTAGAGATACCGCTTGGGCAACAAGTAGAGGAACCGCGGGTAGTGGACCCGGTAGGACCCCCACTGTTCGGTTTTCGGAACGTGTCGGTACTCCGAATACGGGCCGATCGGTGGGGCGAACGGTGTCGGCGACACCACGTCGAGGTCCACCCCGGTGCCGTTGAGCGCGTCGAACGAACGGTGGTTGAAGGGAGTTCGTCCCTGAAAGACGTGGTTCGGGTGTTCGGTCGCACAGCCGAGGACGCGGTAGCTCGTGTCCGAATTCGAGCCCGCTTCCCGCCGACAGTGGGGGACTGTTCGTCTACCATAATGTGGCACCGACCACGGACGAGCGTCTCAGCTTACTGCGTACGATTCATCTCCTGGAAGCGTCATATCCTTTCCGGAGCGAACGCCGGGCGGCGATCCCGAGCAGCTCTCGTGGTACTTCGGTACCCCGGGCGACGTGTACGTGACCGGCTCCTCGCGGACCCGGAGCCTCCGCGTGCTGGGAACCGCGGGGCGGGGGATGGACTGAGGAGCTGTCGACGAACGAGCCCGTAACTGGAGTGAGGCCACCGATAGCGTTATTCAGGGCGGCCCCGAGTCCGAACCGTGTCGAGCCAGCCGCCGACGCGCGACGACCCGTCTATGGCGTCGGTCGTCGTCGTCACCTACAACTCCGAGCGCGACGGTCGGCGAGACGCTCGCCTCGCTTGCCGCGCAGACGTACCCCAGCGACCGATACGAGATCATCGTCGTCGACGGCGGGAGCAGCGACGGCACCGAAGCCGTCGTCTCGGAGTACGATGCGGCGTTCCACGTCGTCGACGGCGGCACCATCGGTGCCTGCCGGAACCACGGCGTCGACCTCGCAACCGGCGAGTACGTCGCCTTCACCGACTCGGACTGTGCGGTCCCGGCGACGTGGCTCGCCGCCCACGTCGACCGACTCGCGACGCGGGAGGACGAGAGCATCGTCGGCGTCGGCGGCCCGAACCGACCGTTCCCCGACGACCCGCCGTTCGCCAAGCTGGTCGGCAGCCTCCAGGGGACCGTCTTCGGGTCGGGCGGGTCGCCGCAGTCGCACGCGATCGACGAGGTACGGACGGTCCGCTCGGTCGCGGCGTGTAACGTCGTCTACGACGCCGCGGTCTTCGAGTCGCACCGTTACGACGACACCGTCAACGTCGGCGAGGACGCCGAGTTCCACTACCGGCTCGCGGAGGACGGCTACCGGTTCCTCTTCGACCCGGCGATCGCCGTCTCCCATCACCTCTCCGCCGACTTCGGCTCCTTCTGCAAGAAAAGCCGCTCGTACGGCTACGCGATGGCCCGCATCCAGCGCCGCCACGGGACCCTGATCCGGTGGTACTCCGCGCTGCCGTCGCTTGCGCTCGGTGGCGGCGCGCTGGCGGCACTCGACCGACCTCGCGAGCTCGAAAGCCCCGGTACGTCCCGCTGTTGGCGCTCGGCTTCCTGCTCGTCAGCGCGTACGCGACGCTCCAAGTGTACCGCGACCGTCGGAGCCGCTGGCGCTGCTCGTCCCGGTCCTGCTCGCGGCCCAGTACGTCTGCTACGGCATCGGCTTCCTCGAGGGGCTGGCCGCGCCGAACCCGGTCCCGCAGGAACTCCCGTAGCGCCATCGGACCGTTCCACCGGCTGACTCGGCGCCCTACGCCCGGTAGATGCCGATGGCCCAGTGGTGTTCGCCCAGCAGCTGATACCCCAGTCCGAGGTTGCCGTCGACCGCACAGTGCCAGCCCTCGCCGTCGAACCACGGGTCGACCTGGTGCATCGCGCCGCTGTTCCACCCGAGTCCGCCGGGCGGGTTCGACGCACGGCGAGTCGGCCCGCTCGCGGTCCGTCGTAGCGTCGAGGGCGTGAGTTCGGTGATCTCGTAGGCGTGGATGCGCTCGCCGTAGCGGCCCGAACAGTCCTGGTAGAACGCCAGCACGCGGTCGTCGAAGACGAGCGGGCGACCGCCGGGGCGGGCCGCCGTCGGCCGGCCCTCGACGACGGGGTTCGCCTCGTGGGGCGTCCAGTCGGGCGCTTCGAGGTCGTCGCTGTAGTAGGCGTAGAGGTCGGTGCCGTCGCCGACGAGCGCCCACCATCGCCCCTCCCAGCGGAACGGGCTGAAATCGTGGAGCGGCGTCGCTGGCTGCGACGAGGTCGCGACCAGCCGTCCACTCGTGGGGAACGAGTCGGCGCGGTACAGCGTGACCGGCGCCGGTCCGCGTTCCTTCGCCCAGCGGTCGGGGACCATGTAGTGCTCGCCCTCCCACCGGAAGACGTAGGGGTAGGAGAGGTGTTCGTCGGTCTCGAGGACGACCCGGTCGTACGTCCAGTCGTAGCCGTCGTCGCTCTCGGCGTGGGCGATGGCCGCCGTCGGGTCGCGGTTGTGCGTGTACACCTCGAAGAACATGTGCCAGTCGCCGTCGTCGGTGACGAACAGGAACGGGTCGGCCACGCAGTCGGTCCGGCCGAAGTCGGTCACGTCGGCGGCCGTCAGGACGGGGTTGATGTCACCGACCGGATCGAAGCGCGACGGCGGTCTGTTCGGCGTCGACGGGGTACGCCGGGACCGTCTCGCCGTCGTATCGGCCGCGCACGTCGGCCGGGGCGGGCCGGCTCGCGGATTCCGTGGCGTGTCGCATGTGGAGCGGCCTCGCCGGCGTGCCACGCCACGCCGCTCGACGAGCGTCGATCTGGCGAGGCGCGTCCGGAGCGTGCCCGCCGACGGCTCGCGTCGGTAGCGGGCGTGGGCGAGCAGCACCGTAGTGCTCCGATGGTCATCGGTCATAGCGGATGTCCTGTCACTGTGGCGTGGTCGGTACTTAACGACTCCCGACAGGATCGCCGAGCCGGGATCAGAACCCGGTACCGGCGGTTCCGAGCGCCCGGAAGCCGCCGGTCGATCCCTCGCTGTGGGTGACCGTCACGTCGTCGGGCGACCCCTGATACAGCGACGGTTCCGCGGGGTCGACGGGGGCGGCGAGGTTGACGAGCGTGTTCGTGATGTCGGCCTCGGCGCCCAGTTCGATGTAGGGACCGAGGATCTTCCGGTTCGGCCCGTTGCCGTTGTAGCTCGTCGTAGCCCAGCTCGTAGACGTAGTCGGCGACGCCGGTGACGTGTTTGACCGAGCCGATGACGGCCGTGCCGTGGCCGGAGAGGCGGACGATCGCCGGCGGGTTCGTCGGGTTCGTCGTCGGCTCCCAGTGGACGTTCCCGAACTCGATGAGGCTGTCCCACGTCTGGTCGACGGCGATACCCGCCGACCCGCCCATCGTGAGGTAGTCGACGGTCTGGGTGCCGCCACGCGAGAAGAACACGGTGGTGTTCTGCCCGCTGACGGTCGCGCTCGGGTAGGCCGCGATGGTCCCGAACCAGTTGGCCGGGCCGTACCACGAGCGGAACTCGAAGAGGCCGTCCTGGTCGCCGGCGTCGCACTCGTAGATGGTGAGCTGGTCGTGGCGACACTGGAACGGGCCGACGCCCTCGTCGACGCGGTAGACCGAGTTGTTCCAGCCCCAGAACAGCAGCCGGCCCACGAAGAGGTCCTGCGTGTCCCTGTTGGTGTGGTGGATCGCGACCCCGGTCGGCTCGGTGCCGGCCGGGCCGTTCAGCGCGAAGCCGTCGAGTTTCACGCGGCTCACGCCGGAGTCGCGGTCGAACAGGATGCCGTCGGCGTCCCGGTCGGTGATCGAGATCTTCGAGAGCTCGACGCCGAGCCCGATGATCTGGGTCTCCTCGTAGGGCCGGATCGGCCCCGTCTCCTCGACGACGCCCGCCGGGAGGCGGACCTCGCCGCCGCCGGCGGCGTCGACGATGTCCAGCGCGTCCTGGATCGGCGTCGACGTGGTCGCCGGGTCCACGGACCGGGGCGCGGAGTTGTTCCGACCGAGGGCGACGACGTACCCCTCGAGAATGAGCGAGGACACGCCGTCGCCGTCGCCCGACGTGCCGCTCCCGGCGCCGATCGTTCCGAGCTGGCTCCACGCGCCGCCGTCGCCCGAGATAGACGTTCCCGGTGTCGGTCGCGAGGAACTTCGCGCCGGCTTTGGCGACGTAGTTCGACCGACTGGCGTCGGTGTCGCGGATCTCGACGTCCGTGTCGATGCGTTCGAAGTTGCGGTTCAGCGGTTCGTCCCAGTCCAGCGTTCCCGCGGCCGGGGTCTCGTATTGGTGGTTGTCTGTCATTGGTTAGCTCCCCTCCGCGCCGCCGAAACCGTAGGCGCCGTAGCCTACTTCGCCGAACTCGTCGTTCGGAGTGGCATCCGTCGCGTCGGCGTCGGTGTTCAGTCGTGTTGGCGTCGGTTCGTTCAGTCGGTGTCGGCGTCGGTTCGTCAGTCGGTGTCGGCGTCGGTTCGGTCTCCGTCGTGTCGCCGTCGACGACGCGCCGCGACCTGGTCGGCGGTCAGCGCGACGTCGTAGACGCGGACGTCGTCGATGGCGCCGTTCATGTCGTAGTAGCTGGTGTAGCCGTTGTCGCCGTAGCCGACGTACAGCGACCGGTCGCTGTGGACGACGGCGCCCGACTGGGAGTCGTCGCGGGCGACTTCCTCGCCGTCGAGGTACAGGACGAGCGCGTCGCCGTCCCACGTGCAGGCGAGGTGGTGCCACTCGCCGTCGTGCGTGGTCGACTGCCGAACGAGTTCACGCTGCGCCTGCCCGCTCTCGACGCCGATATGGGCGCGTATGCTGCTGGTCGTCTGGACGTCGACAGCGTACCCGTCGTCGCCGTACCGGCGATCGGCCTTCTGGAGGACCGTCTGCTCGATCGTCGCCGCTTGACGTCCGGTACCAGCCGCCGAACGACAGCGCCGCCGTCGGCGTCAGCGACCGCAGCATCGGGGACCTCCACGTAGTCGTCGGCGCTCGCTCCGAACGCGATGCCGGAGCGTGTCGAACACCCCGCCAGCGTCGAGCGTCGGCGAGCCGCGAACGAAGCCGTCGTTGCCCCCGGCGCTGTCGGCCACCGTCGTCCCGCCCGTCTCCGCGAACGCCCAGCGGCGCCGGCCGGTGCGCGGCTGGAGACGACGGGTCGCGTTGCGGTGTCGGTGTCGGCGTCGTCGTGTCGCGTGGGTCGTCGGTGTCGGTGTCGTCGTGTCGGTTGGCGTCGGCGTCGCGGTGTCGCGTCCGTTCGGTCCGTCGGAGTCGCTCGACGCGTGTGCGCCTCGTACAGCGCAGCGCCACCTCGTCGCGGGTCGAGTGCGCGGCTCGTACACGCGAACGTCGTCGATGGCCCCGTCCATGTCGTAGTAGCTGGTGTAGCCGTTGTCGCCGTAGCCGACGTACAGCGGCCGGTCGCTGTGGACGACGGCGCCCGACTGGGAGCTGTCGCGGCGCGACTTCCTCGCCGTCGAGGTACAGGCACGAGCGCCGCGCCGTCCCACGTGCAGACGAGCGTGGTGCCACTCGTCCGTCGTCGGTCGGCGACGCCCCAGGGATTGACCGTACGCCCGGCCGCTCTCGACGCCGACGTGGGCCCGGATGCTGTTCGGCGGTCTGGACGTCGACGGCGTAGCCCGTCTCGCCGTAGCGAGCGTCCGCCTTCTGGACGATGGTCTGTTCGTTTCGCCGCTCGTCGGTCCGGAACCACCCGCCGAAGCTCGAGTTCGGCCGGCTCGAGGACGCCCGCGTCCGCGACTTCGACGTACTCGTCGGCGCTCGACCCGAAGCGCGTAGGCCGTCGAGTCGTAGACGCCCGGGAACGCCCTGTGTCGGGGTTCCCGCGGACGACGCCGTCGTTGCCGCCAGCCACGTCCGTCGCCGTCCGACCGGTCCCGTCGAGTGGCCAGTGGGCCACGAGTCCGTCGCTCGGTCCGACCAGCGAGAGCGGATCCGCGCAACAGTGACGAGGACGCTCCTGCGAGAGTCGCGGACAACGCCGCCGTATCCGAGGTATCCAGAGGACGTCGTGCGTCCGCAATCCGCCGTAGACAGCCGGCGACGAGGCCGACTCCGACGGTCGTGACGTCCCGTCAGTTTGAGCATCGTCCGTCGTGTAACATGCCGCTGTCGTTCTCGTCGGGTGGCGGGTCCGTTACCATCTGAATACCGATTATGGTGACCAGCAAATATATCGCTTTCTACCACAATTGTCGGCATATTCATCAGAATACGAGACCAGAATGTGTTCGTCGAACAACGGTATTCGTTCGAGTGGCTCGGCGAATAAGTTATACTACTCGACAGTAACGCTCTTCGGCGAGGTTTCGCGGTCTGTCGATAGGTCGGCCTTTGTCTGTTCGCGACGTGGTAGGCGAACAGCTGGAGGTAGACGTTCGCGACGAGCGGTTCCAGCAGGCCGAGGTCGGGCACGTCGAAGCGCGACGTCGTGGTCGCTCCGCTGGTCCTCGGTGCGTGATGGCGATGACCGGCGCGCCGCGTGACTGGACCTCCTTGACGTTGTTCCGCGTCTCCTCGGGTCGCGTGCCCGTCGGTGAGGAGCGCGAGTACCGGCGTGTCCTCCGTGACCAGCGCCAGCGGGCCGTGTTTGAGTTCGCCCGCCGGGAACCCTTCGGCGTGGTCGTAGGAGATCTCCTTGAGTTTGAGCGCGCCCTCCAGTGCGACCGGGTTGCCCAGCCGCCGGCCGATGAAGAAGAACGCCTCGCCGTCGGCGTAGTCGCGTGGCGACCTCCGTCGATCGTCGTCCTCGCTGATCGAGGACCTGCTGGACTGCGCCCGGGAGAGTCCTGGAGGTTTTCGACGCAGTTGCCGGCCGGCTGCTGGATCGAGTTCGTCCCGGCGTGTCCGCGACGGTGATGGCGAACAGCGCGAGCATGACGACCTGCGAGCCGAACGTTTTGGTCGCTGCGACACCGATCTCGGGGCCGGCCTGAATGTAGAGCGCATCGTCGCACTCGCGAGCCATCGGTGCTCCCGACGGTGTTTGTCACGCCCAATGTCCGGATTCCGGTCCGTCCGGCCATCCGCAGTGCGCGGAGCGTGTCGGCCGTCTCGCCGCTCTGGCTGACGCCGACGACGAGCGTCCGTTCGGGATCGCGGCCGCTGCCGACGTCGTACTCGCTGGCGAATTCGACGGTCGCGCGCACGTCGCGTGAACTGTCTCCAGCAGTTGCTTGCCGTACAGACAGGCGTGATAGGAGGTCCCACAGGCGACGAGCTGGATCTCGTCGACGCCGTCGAGGAAGGCTCGTCGAGGAGATCGAGCGTCCAGGTCGACGCGTCCCTCGATCGGGTCGATCCGGCCGGCGATGGCCTGCCGGAGCGCCGTCGGCTGCTCGTGGATCTCCTTGAGCATGTAGTGGTCGTAGCCGCCCTTCTCGGCCGCGTCGGCGTCCCACTCGATGGTGTGGATCTCGCCGGTCGACCGGCTGCGCCGTCGTTCCAGATGGCGATCGCCATCGCGGGTGAGGTGCGCCACGTCGCCGTCTTCGAGGTACGAGACCGACCGGCGTGTGTTCGAGCAGCGGCGTCACGTCGCTGGCGATGAAGTTCCCGTCGTCGCCGTAGCCGACGACGAGCGGGCTGTTCCGACGGGCAGCGACGATGCCGTCGTAGCCGGCAGCGACGACGCCGAGTGCGTAGCTGCCCTCGATCCGGTCGATGACGGCTGCGACCGCCTCCCGAAGGTCGGGTGTCGCTTCGAGTTCGTCTTCGATCAGATGGGCGACGACCTCGGTGTCGGTCTGGCTGGTGAACTCGTGGTTGGGGAGTTCGGCGCGTGAGCTCGTCGTAGTTGCCGATAATCCCGTTGTGGACGACCGCGATCTGCCCCGTACAGTCGGTGTGGGGATGGGCGTTTGCGTCCGTCGGTTTTCCGTGCGTGCTCCAGCGCGTGTGGCCGATGCCACACGTCTGCGGCGTCGTCGCTGGGTAGGTCGAGATCGCCGATCAGACCGACCTGTTTGAACACCGTGAGCGCGTCGTCGACGAGCGCGATGCCCGCCGAGTCGTACCCGCGGTACTCCAGTTGCTGCAGCCCCGCCACGAGCCGTGGCCGGGCCGGCTGTTCGCCGACGTAGCCGATGATTCCACACATGATTAGCCCCTCCGTACCGTCTCGCCCGACTCGATTCGTCCCTCGAGGACGCGTGCCGCAGTCGACCAGTACGTCCCGTCCCACGATCGTTCCCGGCTCCAGCGTCACGTTCCCGCCGAGCGTGGTCCGGTCAGCCGACCACGCCCCCAAGCGGGACGTCGCGGTGAACGGTGTCGTCGACGACGACCCGGGCGGGTCCCCCTTCGACGGTGACGTTCGGGCCGATCGACGCCGCTTCTCCGACGAATACAGTCCTTGAGGACGGCACCCTCACCGATCCGGGCGCCTGGTAGGACGACGCAGTTCGACAGCGTCGCGTTCGCGCCGACGCTGGCGTTCCGCCCCAGCGACGTGCCCGGCAACAGCGTCGCGTTCGGACCGACGGACACGCCGGTATCGAGCGCGACAGCGATCGGAGACGGCAGCCGTATCGTGGACGCCGTGCGTGCGGACGCCACGATCGCGTCCGCGGAGCAACATGCGCGTTCGTCGACAGCAGATCCCACGGGTAGGTGAGATCTCTGCCAGGAGCCGCGGTGAAGCACGGCCGACAGCGCGCCGTCGTCGGCGAGTCGCTGGAGCGCTGTCGGCCATACCGAAGTCGCCCGCGTCGGTCTTCGCATCTCCCGGATCGACGTCGAAGACGCGGTCGTCGAAGACGTAGGCGCCGCCGTTGACGAGGAACGGCGGATCGTCGGTCGGGACCTGCGAGACGCTCCGAACGGCCGCTCGCCATCGACCTTGACCGCGCCGTACTCGGTCGGTCGATCCGACTGGACGGCCGCCATCGTTGGCTGCTCCGTCTCAGTCCAGCGGTCGATGAGTCGCTCGATCAGTGTCTCGTCGACGAGCTGGTCGCCGTGTAGCGTCAGAAAAGGACCTTCGACGATCGGATTCGACCTGTGAGAGCGCGTGGGCCGCCCCGAGCCGGTGGTCCTGTGCGACGTATCGAATCGGGACGTCCCAGTCGTCGCCGTCGCCGAAGTAGCTCTGGATTCGCTCGCTGGCGTGGCCGACGACGAAGACGACCTCGTCGACACCGGCCTCGACCGCCGCCTCCAGCACGCGATTCGAGAATCGGCGGTTGCCGACCGGGACCATCGGCTTCGGCCGCCCCTCAGTCAAAGGTCTAAGACGTTGCCCCTCGCCGGCTGCGAGGATTACTGCGTCCATCTCATCACCGTGCGAAACATTCCAGTTACTGGATTGGATGCTTAGCGGTACTGAATATATAGCGTCTACTGTGTGGTTGTCTGATACATAACGGCAGAGGTAGAATCAGCTATACGTGCTCTTCGCGCTTCACTGCAATGCATTCGACGAGGACTCATCATCCGTAACCGGTCTGCCAGCCGTCGAAAATTTACTGCGTGCCATCGGTGCCAGTCGGCTTGACCGGCTGCGTCTCGCGGATGCTGCTCGACACGAATCTGCGCCACGCGAGCGGGCCGCCTGACGGCACCGATGAGACGCCGAGCGGGACCGACGAACCGCCGGTGGAAACGGAGGAGCCGAACTACTTCGAGCAGGGAGAGACGGTCGGTATAACCGAGGTCGCGACGCGGATTCGACCTCGCCGAACGCGCTCGTGACCGCCGACGACGGCACTGACAGGCGGTTCGTGCTCGACCAGATCGGGACGGTCCACGTCCTCGGCGACGACGGGCTCCGGTCGACGCCGTTCCTCGACCTCACCGACCGGCTCGTCGCCGTCGGGCGAGGACCTGCCCGAACTGGGTCGCCTACGACGAGCGGGGCTTGCTGGGGCTGGCGTTCCATCCCGATTTCGCCGACCAACGGGCGGTTCTACGTCCGCTACAGCGCGCCGACCGACGATCGCGGCGAACTGGACCACCGCGAACGTGCTCTCGGAGTTCACCGACCACCGAGGATGGTACTCGCGGGCGACCCCGACAGCGAGCGGATCCTGCTTGGACCTGCCCTGGGAGCGCCCGATCCACCAGGCCGGCACGCTCGAGTTCGGCCCCGACGGCTACCTGTACGGCTGCGCTCGGCGACGGCCTCAATCCCTTCAACGGCCAGGACCTCACGACACCTCAAGGGGAGCATCATCCGGCATCGATGTGGACAGCCGCACCGGCGACCTCTCCTACGGCATCCCGGAGGACAACCCGCTCGTCGGCGGCGAGGGCCGCGACGAGCTGTACGCGTGGGGGCTGCGGAACCCCTGGAAGATGGCCTTCAGCGGCGACCGGCTCATCGTCGGCGACGTGGGACAGGCCACGTGGGAGGAGATCAACGTCATCGAAGCCGGGAACAACTACGGCTGGCCGCTCAAGGAGGGGACACACTGTCACGACCCACAGCTCGGTACCAGCCACCGACGGCGAGCTGTGTCGACGTCTCGGACCGCGGCGAGCCGCTCGTGGACCCGGTCGTCGAGTTCCCGCACTTCGACGAGGCAGGGCGACCCCGTCGGCTTCGCGGTCATCGGCGGTCACGTTCACACCGGCCCGGTCGACGCGATCGAGCGACTCGTACCTCTTCGGCGTCTTCACCAGCTCGTTCACTCGCGCCGGCCGGGCGCGCTGCTCGCTGCGACACCGCAGGAGTCAGGGCGAGTGGCCGGTCGAGGAGCTCCAGGTCGACGGCGGCCTCGACATCCAGGTGCTCTCGCTGGGCCAGGACGGGTCGGACAGCTACGTGCTCGGGACGCGGGCCGCTCTCAACGAGGACCCGCTCTCGCAGCCAGGACGAGGGCGTCGTCTACCGTCTGACGAGTGAGCCTAACCCGCGACGTTCCGCGACGTTCTCGAGGATCTTCACGCGGAGCGGCGGCGCGGCCAGCACGCCGGCACCGTAGACCGACCGCGGAGAGCGCGATCGCGGCCGCCAGCGTCGCCGGCGTGTCGACGGGCAATGACGCGGGTGAGGCCGACGAGCGCGACGCCCATCACGAGGGCGGCGACGACCAACCAGCCGATGTCGCGAACGGGGAACCGGACGGTGGTGAGCCGGCGGAGGTAGTAGCCGAGCATCGCCGTGTTGACCACCACCGACAGCAGCGTCGCGGCAGCCGCACCGACGAGGCCGTATCGGGGGACGAGCAGCACGTTCAATCCGATGTTCATCGACAGCGAGACGACGGTGGCGATGGCGCCGTACTTGGGCCGGTCGAACGCCTGGATCGCCTTGTCGAAGACGAGGTTCACCGCCTGCGGGAGCTTCTCGACCATCAACACGAGGAAGGCGGCGGCGGCGATGGTGTACTCCGGCCCGAAGATGACGCCCAGAATCTCACGGCCGATGAGCGCGACGCCGACGACGGAGGGGACGATGAGCAACAGCGAGGTGGTCATCGCCTCCGACGACGAGGTCTCGTGACCTTCTCGATCGCGCCGTCGGCCTGCCACGCCGAGAGCTGCGGGAAGAGGACGCGGGCGAAGACGGTGCTGAACATGATCGCCGTCGTCGTCAGCCGCCACGCCAGTTCGTAGGCGCCGACGGCGGCCTGCGAGAGGAAGAAGCCGATGACGATGACGTCCATCCAGTTGTAGACGTGCCCGCCCAGCCCCCAGATACCGTTGAACTTCGCGTAGTCGTACAGCGACCTGAAGGTGTCGTACTTCCCGGGCGGGCCAGCGGCGTCGACAGTCGAAGGCTTCCGGCCGACGAGCAGGACGGTGTAGCTGACAAGCAGCGCGTAGACCAGCGCCCGGACGCCGTAGCCGTACTGGAGCGAGCCGACGGCGACGACGACGAACGTCGAGACTTCGCAGGAAGTGGCAGGACCGCGGTCTGGGCGACCCGGAGTTCGCCCTGGAGGACGTGGACGACGAGCATCGACAGCTCGAAGGCGATGACGACACCGACCAGCTCCAGCGCGAGGTCCGCGCCGACGTAGGCCGCGAGCGGCTCCCGGATCGCGAGCACCAGCGTCGAGACGACGACGATGAGCACCAGTTTCAGGACGACCGCCGCGCCGAACATCCGGCCGGGTCCTCGCCGGCGCTGATGCGCTTCTCGACGGCCCCGCGAAGCCCGAAGTCGACGACGGTCGCCATCGTGTACAGCGTCGCCTCGAAGAGGAAGAAGACGCCGAGCAGCGTCGCGCCCAGCTCCCGGGCGAAGTAGACCGTCCCGAAGAAGCCGATGGCCGTGTTCAGCAGCTCGACGACGAACAGCAGCGAGCTCGCTCGGGCGAGGTTCATCGTCCGACGCAGCGGCGGCGGTGCGAGCGTCCCGCGTGGCCCACGCCCGCGCATGCTACAGCAGACCCACCGTCTCGTACCACTCGATCGTCTCGCGGATCGCGTCCTCCCACGGCCGCTGGTCGACCGGCGCCCGCTCGGTCGAGATCCTCGCGGACGGTCCCGAAGTCCCCGCGTTCGAGTGAACCCCTCGCCCGGGACCGGCGAGACGCCCGACACGGTACAGGAGGTCCATCGCGGGCTTGACACCCCACCGAATCACGCCGTAGGGAACGGTCACGCACGCGACAGTTCCCCGGCGTGTGGCGGGCGATCGTGTTCGAGCACCTGTCTGTTCGTGAGGTTCGGCCCGGTCACGAGCTGTCGCCGGCCGGCGCCCCGTCCAGACAGTGAACGATGCTCGCGACGACGTCGTCGACGTGGACGATGTTGTACTTCGCGTCGGTGTACAGCGGCGGGACCAGCACGCGGTTGGCCGCGATGGGCCGGACGTGTTCGTACCGCGTCAGCCGGTAGTCGCGCGGGCCGAAGATGTACGTCGGGTAGATGGCCGCCACCTCGAAGGGGTGGTCCCGGCCGAACAGCAGCTCCTCGGAGGCGACCTTCGACTGCTGGTACGTCGAGTCGCGCGTCCGCCGGGACCTCCGGGTGGGCGCCGATGGTGCTCGAGGAAGACGAACCGGTCGACGTCGGCGTCGGCTGCCGCCTCGACGAGCCGCTCGGTACCGGCGACGTTCGTCGCCGCCATCGCCGCGGCGTCGTAGACGGCGGCCGCGAGGTGGACGACGCTGTCGACGCCGTCCATCGCCGCGGCCAGCGAGTCGGGGTCCGAGAGGTCGCCCTCGACGGTCGCGACGCCCTCGGGCAGCCGCGCGGTCGAGGAAGCCGGGCGGACCATCGCGACCGGCGTCGCGGTCGGCATCGTCGAGCGCGGCCAGGAGATTCAGGCCGATGAAGCCCGTCGCGCCGGTCGACGAGCACCGCTCATCGGTCGGCCCTCCAGTCGACGCCGCAGCGGTCGTACACCGCGTCGATGACCTCGGCGACGGCGACACCGCGCGGGGCCGGGGCCGCCGTGTCACGGTCGCCAGCGGCGGCGTGGTCCGCGAAGTCGTGGAGCCGCGCGGTGTGGGCGTCCTCGTCGCTGGCGCCGAAGAGATTCGCGATGCCGACGTCGACGAGCGGGAGCTCGCCGTGCTGGAACTCGAAGGGGCGGCCGTGGACGTCGCCCTGAAGCGTCTCGGAATCGAGTTCCAGCCAGCCCTCGGTGCCGACGACGAGGACGCGGCTGACGCCGTCGGTCTGTGTCCACGTCGCCGAGAGCTCGACCGGGACGCCGTCGAACGCCGAGCGAGACGCGGGCCGGCGTCTTCGACCGGCCCGATCCCGGAGGTGACGCGAACGCTGCGCGTCGGTCACCGTCGGCGTGCTCGTCGAACAGTTCGAACAGCACGTCCAGTGAGTGGGGAAACAGGTCACGGGCGACACCCCCACCCGAGAGCGTAGGGTTGTAGTACCAGCCCTGAGAGGGCGGGGCCGAGTGGTGGGCGACGGTGATCTCGACAAGTTCGCCGAGCAGGTCGTTCGACAGGATGCTCATCGCCCGCTCGTAGTTCCGGTAGTAGCGGTGGAGATAGCCGACCTGGGTGACGACGCCGGCCTCGTCGGCCGCCGCGGCCATCCGCCTCGCGCTCTCGGCGGTCAGCGCCAGCGGCTTCTCACAGAGGACGTGACAGCCCGCCTCGACGGCGGCGACGAAGATCTCCTCGTGGGTGCTCGGCGGCGTACAGATGCTCACGATGTCGAGGTCGTGGGCCGAGAGCATCGCCTCGGCGTCGGCGTAGCCCGGCAGCGACAGCTCGGCTTCGACGGTCGCCCGTCGGTCGTCGTCGCGTTCGGCGAAGGCGACGACACGGGTCCGCGGGTGCGAGGTGAACGCCGGGACGTGGTAGTCGGTGGCCATCCAGCCGGCCCCGACCACCCCGACGGCGAGTTCGGTCATACACTCTCAGTGTTCAGTCACCGGGATAAACCCATCTACTGCGACTCCGTTACCAACTCAGCTCCCGGCTGGAGACCATAGAGTTAGGCTCACTGCCAGCGGACTGACGCAGTCGATGAGCGAACTCACGACATCGGTCCACCGGTCGATTACTGAGGTCAAACGGGGTGAGTGGAACGCCGTCGTCGCCCAGCAATCCCGAACCGGGAGCGTCTTCGAGCGCTACGAGTGGCTCGGCCGCCTACGAGGCCGCGACCGAGCGCTGACGCCCGCCACGTCGCAGGTCCGGGAGAACGGGACGCTCGTCGGCGTCCACCCGGCGGTTCGTCCGCCCGCTGCCGGGAACGCCGTTCCGGTTCCTAGGCCCGGCGAAGCCTGGTACAAACGGGGTGGCGATCGCGACCGACGAGGCGGCCGTCTTCGATGCGATCGCCGACGAGATGTCGGCGCTGACACGGCGGCGGACCGATCGGCCACCTGCTCAGACCCGCCTCGGGTCGGTCGCTCCGCTACGCGAACGCGGCTCCGCGACCGAGGCTACGTCCCGTCGATCACGGGACTGCCAGTTCGTCCTCGACACCGACCGCCCGTGGACCGAGGTGTCAGCGGACCTCTCCCAGAAGAAGCGCCGGAACCTCCGGAAGGCCGACGAGTCGGGCGTCGCTGCGACTGACGTGCCCGTGACGGCCGACTCGATCGCGGTCGTTCGGTGAGCGCCACGCCGACCCATATGGACGCGACTCGACGGCGACGGCGCGTCGCCGGCACTGCTGCGAGGCGCTGCTCGACGCGCGCTCGGCGACCGACTCAAGCTGTTCCGGACGACGGTCGACGGGGAGCCGGCGGGCGAACTGCTGGCGGTCTGTGACGACGAGCGAGACTCGCTGTTCCTGCTGTTCCCGGCCTACGACCCGACGAACTTCGACCAGTACCCGTCGGAGGTGCTGTACCGGGCGGCTATCACGTGGGGGATCGACGCCGGCTACGCGACCTGTAACTTCGGAGAGACGACGCCCGCCTTCGACGACGGAACGTTCTCGTTCAAGTCGGAGTTCGGCGGGCAGGGCTCGACCCGACACGTCCGCTGGGAACGACTCGGCTCGCTCGCCGGCAGGCTCCTCTACGCGCTCGGGAGCGACCGTATCGTTGCTCGGATATTTCCCTCAGCAAAACGAGAGCCGACGAATTAGTTGATCGGCTTGATCGGGGGTACTCAGTTTCGGCCACCTTTCGTCGAGGAGAGAATCCCGCCGTTTAGCGCGAGAGTAACCGCTGAAAAACGTTCTGCTGCGAGGCGGTGTTATGTCTATCTGCCGGAGTCGGCGTCGCTGGCAAGCGGGGAAACAGCCGTGCAAACAATCCTGTGCAGTAGCACGCGCGCGGCGGACTCGAACCGGGCCGACCAAGCGGTCCGAGGTCGCGCTGACGGGATTCCACCACGCGGACTACGTCTCAATGGTTGGGGCGGCTCCACCGGATATCGACGTGATCTTCACCCGAACAGGACACTGGTTGGCCGATCCTGACCGTTTCGACCGGTTGACGGAGCGCGTGGTCGCGCGCGACGGGCCGCGTCGAGCGATCCGAGCGCGCAGCGTCGTTCTTCAGCGTGGCCGGTAGCCGTGGCGCGGTGATTAACGGGATTGAGACATCCTTGGAGACAGACAACAGTCACGTGACCGTCTGTGGGCTTCCCATCGAGGAGCGTCCGCCGGCCCGGGCGTGCTCGCTCGATGAGCTCTGTGAGCTCAGCCGTGAGGCCGCCTGGGTTGCGCCCCAGCCCATCCGCGGTTCCCGAAGATGGGATTTCCCGACGAGCGCGGCTCCGACGCTTTCTGGAACGCGCTGAGGCCGAGCCGTTCGACGTCGCTCTCGGGATAGCGACTCGGCTTCCCGGGCCGCGTTGAACGCACTCGCACGCGGGCGACACACGCAGACTATCCCGTCCATACGCTCGCGAGTACCGGCGTCCCGCTGCTTCCGGGAACTCATTGGCACGCTCCCTACCCCGGACTCCCTCCGGTTTCGGCCACGGCGTCGTCACCGGACGAGGCGTCCACCTGCCCTCAGCCAAGGTTTCGGAGAGATGCCGACCTCTGAGCTGCTCGATGCGGGGCTACTCAAGACGGGGCGATGGCCTGCTGGCGTGGCGTGGCGTGACTTTATGCAGCCGTTCTCCGGGGCGATCCCGGGACCGCTTCGCGGGATCGCCGGCACGGCCACGCCGAGCGAGAACAGTTTGTGCGCTTTCGAGACCAGACGATCGGCGAGCTGTTCGCTCACCCGTACTGGGACACGTTCGGTTCCCGTTCGTAGCAGCCGACAGATTGGCCCCTTGGCGTCCACCTACGCCGTTGAGTGTGTGTTCGATATTCTTCAATTCCACTCCTGAACACTGTAATATTACAGAATATTTAATATATCTCCATTGAACATTATATTCCACGATGACTTCCGATTGGTCCCGGGCGCTATCGCGGTTGGGTCTCTTCGCTGGAGTCACGCTGATCGGAATCGCCGTTCTCTTGACGCTGTATCTGACCCTGTCGAGTGCCAATCTGTTCACCGAGGCGTTGTCGTTAATTACCGTCAGGGTCGGATTCCTGACTGCCGTTACCGGTGTGGCTATGTACCGGCTACATCCAGACCGACGAGTGAAAGATAGGCTCGACATAGCGACCAGCACAGCCACAGGATGACCTCGAACCACGCACGAAGCCTGTCATCGACGAGATAATCGACATCCCGACTGGCAGCAGCACTCATCTAAAGCCGGCTGCAAGTCCGCCGCGTTGACCACGAGGTTTAGCCGGCGAATCGGCTACGGTCGTAGTTGCCCAGCACAAAGTATGACCGTCCGTTCTGGTCGACGGGGTCAGTTCGCTCAGGGCGTGGAGAATTTCTTCAGTGCTTCTGGCCGTTTGTCTGTGATCCGCTACCTCTGGAACGATTTCCGGAATTCACAGAGAGGCGGAAGCCCACGACTTCAATCGTGGGTCAGTAAGTTGGTTGGATTCAGCGGGTGTATGTTTGATTTGGGCCCGAGCATCCTCGGCGGCGTCTAGGAGGATGTCGTCGGTGATGTGCTCGCAGTTCTCGCGATCGGCCTTGCCTCGCCTATCTACAATGTCAGGTACCGCACACCAACGGGATGATCTGGTGACGACCAAGAAGACGACCGGGTCGCTCTCCATGAGCCTCCGTTAGGTCGATTGCCGATAAATATCGCCTGCCGACCGCGTATCAATCTATATTGATATCCTCGGCCGGTAAATCGGCAAGCTCCTCATCACTGCGTCTATATCCAAGCTGATATTAACGAACTATACGCTGAGTATCCGAGCACTGGAAACCTCCTCATCGTCTCCGATCAGCAGCATACGCTTCCACAGTCATCCCCGGCGGGCAACGAGATAATTGAGGAATGCCGTTCCAAGGAGCTTCAGTCGAAGCTCGATCGGTTTCAAGCTCAGCCACGACAGCATCGTCAAGCCGCGCATCTGGTTGATATCGTCGAAGGCCGCCTCTAATGCAGCTTCTCGGTCCTGAACCATCTCGTCCGCGATACGATCTTCAAGCGTCATATTTCATCGTCTCGGTAAGTGCGCGCGCGTGACTTCCGGGCTTCCTTCATCCACCGCGAGTCGTCAACCCAACTTGGCCACTGCCGCGCTTGAAATACATCTGCATCACCGGCAAGCGCGCTATCCATGTTGTCGTGCTGGGCTGTATCGATATGAGTACTCTAGTGCACGCTTGAGGCGGTCGATATCGACCGTCTCAGTATCATAGCATTCTCGCCAGACTGCCAGTAACATCAAGCTCGCGATTGCCTGTCGACGGTTGCGATGCTGTCCAAGATGCCCTCTGCCATCGGGCAGCGCTGATAACCGCAACATAGGCAGATCTTCCTCGATATCCTCGGGTAGGACGACAAGAGCTTGCAGATCCTCAGCTTGGACGTCGCAAACGGTGGCAAGCGGGGCCAACCGGTCAGCTGGCGTCGTTGTCGCACGTTGTGACGACTCTTCCGACTCACTCGAAGCAAGATGACCGATCTGTCGATGGCTCTCCCTCCGACGGTGCTCCGCCCACAGTCTCTGATGGAAGCAGCGTCGACTCGTTGTCGACAGATGCAGCGATTGACGAGCTGGTTTAGCTCGTAGATGGGGAGCAGTTGGACGTGGCCGAAAGTGGCCCACGTTCGTATGTCAGTTCGTAGTTCATGAATTGGTAACTATGATTAGAGAGCATCCTCCACGCCGAGCGTCCGCGTAACACGTTCTTCACCCGTCAACGTCATCTGGTACGCTGTGGTGCCGTCCTGGTCACCAGCTTCTATGAGCAACCCCCTCTCGATGAGCGCATTGACGTCACGAGAGAGGTTTACCCCAAGCTCCGGCTTGCTCTCAGCTAATACTCTCTTGTATTACAGCTGTTTCGATACATACAGTAGTCTAGTCAATAGATATATCGAAATAGCAATTATCGGCTCTGTTAAACGCCTATTGAGTCAATAATTCTTCTCTCTCGATTCTGCTCGTAAAGCATCCTTTCGTATCAGCTTTAGGGCACAAGTTCTCTAAGGATCAGGTTGGAAACCGGCGGCTAATGACTGATATTTTCGTTCGAAAACAGGAGATTCAGCCAGACGGACGAACTCCGGAAGTGGATTGACGAACTACCGCGGCGAGGCGGAGACCGACGAGGACGGTGTAGAGGAGATTTGGGCGGAGGAGTCGCTGCAGACGATCTCCCTGTTCATCGAGCATACCGCTGATGCGAATTACTTCGTGTGGTATCTGAGGCTGAATGAATGAGCAGCTTGGTCGAGTAGCGAAGCGTCAACGCACCCACTCCCACGACGTCGAGGACGCGATGATGGAAGACGTCCTAGTCGACCCGACCGAAGCCAGTGAGTTCGAACCATTGCTCCATGGCGTGAGCGAAGACCGTACTGAAACATTCACTATCGAACAGTACTCCGGAAGTTCTCGATAGATTCGCAACCTCATTTACCGGCTGTTTTACCTCAAATAATTATATATTCGCCCCCGAATTCCACGAGATGAAGGCCCTCCCGAAGTCGCAGATTTTTCGTTTTACCGAGAGGCGATCCATCTGGCACGCCGAGCAGTCTCTCGATACTCCCCGGAGTTGTCTAAAGGATAGAATCTCACAAGAGCAGATTAGCTATTTTCCACCAATCCGTTCACCGGCATCTTGGATTTTGCCGTAGGCAGGCGCAAGCACGTAATCTGCTACGCCGAGCACAATAATGAATCCCGCCAGCCGGAGTCCGCTGAAGCCGGTGCCAGTTCCTGCTTCGATAAGAGCGACCAGTCCAGCCACCCCAATTCCGGGACCGATTCCGACAGTCAACTCCCGTCGATATTCAGTCCACCAGACGATGATACCAGCACCCACCAGCACGATACCACTCACAACCGCATCAGCACCGAACGACAGCCCGCCGAAGGCGATGCCACCCAGTACCAGTCCGAATCCGACCCGCCGAAGTTGCTCGACTGTATCGATTTCTTGCTCACTCATACCAAACACTTCATCGGAAGACGACAAAACATTAGTCAATTATAGAACTCTTAGCGGTCAACCGGCTGTTCCAGACGAGAATATATCTGAGGAATGGGCTTTCAACAGAGCCGGCGGACTGGGAACAGCCGACGCCGAGCGCGTCGCCCGTAACGGAGACCGTCATATCCCGACCGAAGACAATCGAGTCGAGGTGTGTCCGTGCGTTGTCGTCGATTTCGTCGTGATGCCGGTCAACGCCGGGAGCAATCCTACGGATGAACCCCGCGATATCGGCTTCGAATCGCATACGTAGGCCGACACTCGCACCTGTAAGAAGCATCTCTCGGGACCGCCGTACTGATTGTTCCGGCCGGTGAACGCTCGGTATGGACGACCTCCCCGACGGGTGGGATCGCTGGAACGAGGCGGCGACCAAGCTCGTGTGGGCATACCGTCCCGACGTGTTCAACGGGAGCACGTTCCCAGCGCCCTGTCTCCCGACCATCTACATCACGCAGGGTAAACGGACGCGCCGGCCCGGGGCCGAGCGCGATCCGACTCCGGACACGCCGTGGTACGTCACTCTCTATATGGAGCCGGAGGTTGCCCGCGCCGACGACGAGTTCGTGTCGCGCGACCGCGCGATCGCCGGCGCACGGGAACTCGCCGCCCGCTTCACCGACGGCCACATCGACTACCGCGGGCTGTATCAGGTCCCTCGTGAGGCGTACTTCGCGAAGCTGGACGAGCTGACGGGACGCGACTGACTCATACTGCCTGGCGTTCCGATTTGACTCGTCGTTCCACTGAGAGACCATCGGACCGCCGACACCGCGGAGCTGACGGCTCAGATATTCCGAACGTACATCCGGCGGTATCACCGGGATGCTCTGGAACGGGAAGTTTAGGGTCGCGGACCGCCTCCCGTTAGCTATGACTACGGTCACGCTCATCGGATCACGGCTCGCAGAGCCGGGGACCGAGTTCGTCTACGGCGGCGAGGCCGCTGCGTGTGAAGGGTGTCCCTACCGCGACCAGTGTCTCAATCTGACGGAGGGTCGCCGCTACACCGTCGAGACGGTGCGGGAAAACACACAGACGCTCGACTGTGCCGTCCACGACGGGGGCGTGCAAGCAGTCGAGGTGACGCCCGCACCGATCCGGGCGAACGTGCTCTCGAAGTCGGCGTATGCCGGCTCGACAGCCGAACTCGCAGGCCCCTGCCCCTATACGGGCTGTCCGAGCCACGAGTTCTGTGAGCCGGCCGGTGCAGCGTTCGACGCCGAGTACCGCATCACCGAGGTGGAGGGCGAACCGCCACACGACTACTGTATGCTCGACCGCGACCTGACACTCGTGGAGTTCGCCGCCGCAGAGGAGTAATCAGGGGTGTGAGAACGACCCCGAAAACGCCCGCTGGATGACCTCCGACAGTGCCGGGTGAGTGTGGATCGCCTCACGAATATCGCGCACCGTCCCCGACCCGATGGTCATCGCGACGACGACCTCCTGAATCAGGTTCGATGCCTCCGGGCCGATAATGTGACAGCCGAGAATCTCGCCCTCCAGGTCGATGATGACCTTCACGAAGCCGTCCGCGTGTATCGCGTCGCCGCGGGCGGTGTCGCCGTACTCGTAGGTTCGGACGACATACGCCTCGTCGTCGAGGTCAGATTCCGTCGCACCGACGCCCGCGACTCGCGGCGGCGCTCGACACGTCCAGTCCGGAGCCGGGGCCAGTAGTGAGAAAGTCCACTTCCTCCATACGTGTCGATTACGGGCCGCGAGTATGAATGTCCGGTCACCGCCTGGTTACCAGACAGATCGCGGTTACCCGCACCATACTGGGGTTCCGCGACTAGTGTTGTTTTTGTACGCTCTGTCGTCCTTATACATACGATGGTAAAAGCAGCAGTCGTCATTCTGGCAGGCACAGACGGACATACGAATCTCGGTCGACTCGTTAACGGTCTAGAAGCCGCAAAGGAGTTCGCCGACCGCGACGAGGACGACCTCGAACTCATCTTCGACGGCGCGGGCACGCAGTGGATTCCCGAACTCGAAGACGAGAGCCACGACTCCCACGAGCTGTATCAGAGCGTCAAGGACGACGCCGCGGCCTGTGACCACTGTGCGGGCGCGTTCGGCGTCGAAGAGGCAGTCGGTGATGCCGGCGTCGTCCAAATCGACGAGAACGACGGCCACCCGAGTATCCGTTCGCTCGTCGACGACGACTACGAGATTATCACATACTAAGACAATCGACAACGACCGTCGCCGGCGGAGATACGTTTTTATTTCTCGCCGGTGCGTGACCTTCCGTGCTAGACAATATCACAGCATTTGTCACCGGCGCGAGCGGCGGTATCGGCCGACAGATCGCCCACACGTTCGCGGACCACGGCGCGTCCGTCGCGTGTGCGGCCAGAAGTGACGGTATCTATGAGACGGCAGACGCTCTCGGCGAGCAGGGGTTGGCCGTCGAGACGGACGTAACCGACGAGTCGAGCATCGAGACGGCGGTCGCGGAGACTGTCGAGACGTTCGGCGGTCTCGACTGTCTCGTCAACAATGCGGGTGTCGCCGGCCCGACACAGCCGTTCGACCGACTCGACCCTGCAGATATTCAGGAAACAGTTGCGGTCAACACGACCGGCGCGGCGATGTGTGCCAAACACGCGAGTGACCACCTCCGCGCGAGCGAGCAGGCGAGTATCATCAACATCGGCTCCATCGGCGGCAAACAGCCGTATCCGAACCGGCTCCCCTACGCGGTCTCGAAGATGGGACTCATCGGGGTGACACGAACCCTCTCGCGTGAACTCGGTCGCGACGACGTGACGGTCAACACGGTACTGCCCGGTCCCGTCGCAGGCGACCGCATCGAGGACGTCATCGCGAAACAGGAACGGCTCGCCGACGTGGAGGACGCGGAACCGTTCCGTATCGGGCCAGACGACTTCGCGCTGCCGGAGTACACCGCGAGCAAGGAAGAGGTAGCTGAACAGGTCGCGTTCCTTGCGGGGCCGAACGCGCGCCGCATCACGGCACAGGAGATTGGCGTCGACGGCGGCGCGACCTGGTACTAGCGCTCCGGTGTCGGCTCCGGGCCGGGAATGGCCTGCTCGTCAAGTAGCCCGACGAGCTCGCCGGTATAGCCGAACTCCGTCTCGTAGCCGTACGGGGAGAGGAGAATCGGGTAAAAGGGTCGGTCAGCGACGAACAGCTCGTCGTCGGCGCGGGCGTACGTCTCCCCCTCCGCGACGCGCTCGAAGTTGGTCGCGAACGTCTCGTACTCCTCGGCGGGCGGCTTCGGAAGCATCCGATCCATCCGGAAGACAGGGATGTCATCGTGCGGCTCGGTCGGCGGGTTGAGCGCGCCGACGGCACCGAGAAACTCTCGAGTAAGATCGTATGCGTTCTCTGCAGCTCGTTCACTTCCCTGTATCCCGCACTCTACCTCGGTGACTTCTTGTGCCTCGATGAGGCGACCCTCGGAGAACTTCGCGGTCTCTATGAGCGCCTCGACGGTGAGATACGGGACGATAGAGGCAGCCAGCGGGTCGAGCTTATTGACGAGCGCGAAGGGCGCGGCGTACGACTGCGTGGAGTGCATCGAGAAGATGGTGCAGTCGCGCAGCTCCTGTCTGAGTTCGTGTGCGAGTCTACCCTCGTGGGTGTCGGCGTCGGGGTCACCGGGAAACGCGCGGTTGAGATCTTCGTCGACGTAGCGGACGTTCTCGACAAGCGCGCGCTCGTTCGCGATGACGAACTTGACGGGACGATCCAGCTCGGGGCGGTCGGCGAGCAATCGCTCGATTGCGCGTGCTCCGCAGGGTTCGTCGCCGTGAATGGATCCGACGACTGCAATCTCCGGTGTCCCGTCGCCCAGTTGCTCGACGCGCATCTACCGGTCGTTCGCGACGGGGGCTTATGAGAGCCCCGGATGCGGTGGACGGGAGGCTACGCGTCGAGATCCGCGCGGATTCCGACAACAGTTTTACCCCCCGACTACACAATCCGATAATGGGAACCTGTATTGTCTGCGGCACGTCGACTGACGGGCCGATCTGTGACACCCACCAAGAAGATGTACTGTTCGATTTCCACGGTGACACCGCGAATCAGCTCACCGAGGGTCGTTTCTACCGCGGCATCGTCGATGGCTACGCTGACTTCGGCGTCTTCATCGACCTCTCGCCGCGCGTGACCGGGCTGCTCCACCGTTCGAAGCTGGACAAGCGACTCGAATCGCTGAACTGGGAGCCGGGCGACGCCGTCTGCGTGCAGGTGACGAACGTGCGCGACAACGGCGACGTAGACCTCGGCTGGTCCATCCGACAGACCAACCGCGAGTTCCGTGGTACCCTCATCGACGACCCCGACGGTGACCGACTCGCCGACGCGGACGACGAGGAGCCGGAGGCCGATTCGGGAAACGCGAGTGAGGCAACCGAGCCGGCGGAGACGCAACAGGAATCGCGCGTCGCCACCGACCCCGACGCCGCGGTTGCCGCCGACCCCGATGCCGACGACGTGAGTGAGGAGCCGACAGAGGCCGAACCGGACGCGTCAGCCGAGCAGGTGAGCGAAACCGGTATCGTGCAGGTCGAAGCCGACGTAGCGACAGACGACTCCGAAACGGTCGGTGAGTCTGAGGAGACCACACCATCCGAGGAGATCACACCATCCGAGGAAACCGCCGAAGCTGAAGCGGTCGAAGTGACCGACGAATCCGAGGCGTCCGCTCGCGTCGCTGTCGACTCGCTCCGCGAACACGTCGGTTCCAACGTGCGACTGGAGGGGGAGGTCGTCTCCGTGCGTCAAACCTCCGGGCCGACCGTGTTCGAACTCGGCGACGAGTCGGGGGTTGTCGACTGTGCAGCCTTCGTCGAGGCCGGCGTTCGTGCATATCCAGATATCGAGACGGGCGACATCGCTCGACTCGATGGCGAGGTACGCGTCCGCCGTGACGAGCTCCAGGTCGAGACCGAGGGTCTCGTCGAACTGAACGGCGACGAGAAGGCAGCCGTCGAATCTCGTATGCAGGAGGCGCTCGACGCCGAGGCCGCTCCCGACGCCTTCGAGCCGCTGGTGGACGACGAGCCCGTTGTCGCCGCAAGCGAGGATATCGAGTCGGTTGCGACCGCAATTCGCCGCGCAGTCTTCGCCTCTCGCCCGGTCGTCGTGCGCCACGCGGCGACGACGGACGGCTACGTGGCAGGAGCTGCAATCGAACGCGCCGTCCTCCCGCTCGTGCGCGAGGAGCACGCCAGCTCCGACGCCGCCTACCACTACTTCGACCGCCGTCCGCTCGAAGAGGGAAGCTACGGAATGGCAGACGCGACGAAGGACACCAGCCGGATGCTGGATAACAAGGAGCGTCACGACGAGAAGCTCCCGCTGTTCGTCTTCGCGGCTGCGGGCTCGACCACGGACTCGCTCGACGGGCTGGAACTGCTCGACATCTACGGCGTCGAGTCTGTCGTCGTGGATGCGCTTGCGACCGCCGACCGCACGGACGAACTCGCGGCCGCGACGGCGACCGTCCCGGACCGAACCGCTGGCACCGTCGGCGCGAACGTCGCCGCCGCCGTCAACGAGGACGTGCGCTCTGACCTCGGCCACCTGCCCGCCGTGACGTTCTGGGAGGCGACGCCCGAGGCGTACGCCGACCTCGCGTCTAACGCCGGTATCGACACTGAGGCCGCACGTCAGCTCCGTGAGGCCATCGCACTGGAGGCGTTTTACCAGAGCTACGAAGACAAACGCGAGCTTATCATCGACCTGCTGTTCGATCAAGAGGTCGGACTCGCAGCGAACGTCGCCGAGCAGTTCACGGAGAAGCTCGACGCCGAGTTGCGGACCGCCGAGGAGAATCTGGAGACGCGGACTGTCGCCGGCACCGAGGTATCCGTCCTCGATATGGACGCGTACACCCACCGCTACGACTTCCCGCCGAAATTCCTCCTGCTCGACACGCTCCACCGACGCCACCGCGATGACACGCCAGTCGTCGTCGGCTACGGGAAGGACGAACTGTACGTCCGCACGACGGGAGATGTGGATCTCACCGATGTCGCCGAGGACGCAGCCGAGAATGTCGGTGACGCTGGTATCGACGTGACGGCGCTGCGCGTCGGCAAGCTCTCGTTCCTCTCGGGTCGCCGCGAGGAGAGCGTCGACGCCGTCCTCGACGCAATCGTCGACCAACTGTAATCTCTCTTCTTTCTCTCGATTGCAGAACCGTGTGACACTTGCCGTTGGATAGCAAAGCGTGGGCAATGAGTACCGAGGCGGAACCGTTCGAGCAGGTGTGTCGCCACCTCGCCGAGCGCGTGCTCGCGGGTGAACTGGAGAAAGACGATATCGAGAGCGCGAAGCTCGACGCCTGCTCGAAGTTCGGCGCAGACTCTGTGCCGAAACACGCTGACATCCTCGATGCTGCCCCCGACGGGACGCGCGAGGACCTCGAATCTGTCCTCCAGCGCAAGCCCGTTCGCACAGCGTCGGGCGTCTCTCCGGTCGCGGTGATGACCTCTCCACACACCTGTCCACACGGCAAATGTCTCTACTGTCCGGGTGGGCCGGCTTCGGAGTTCGACTCCTCGCAGTCGTACACCGGCCACGAGCCGGCAGCAGCGCGCGGTGTCCAGAACGACTACGATCCGTACGGGATGGTGACACTCCGGCTGAATCAGCTCCGGAAGATCGGCCATCCCGTCGACAAGGTGGAGCTCATCGTGATGGGCGGGACGATGACCGCCCGCAGCCACGACTACCAGGAGTGGTTCGTGAAGCGGTGTCTGCAGGCGATGAACGACTACGACCTCGACGGCGAACCCGATCCCGCCGAGGACGCGAGTCTTCGCGCAGGATCCCGACGAGTACGAGTTCCGCGTATCTGGAGGACGTAATTGCCGAGAATGAGACCGCGACGGTCCGCAACATCGGCACGACGTTCGAGACGAAGCCCGACTGGTGTGACTCCGAACAGATCGACCGGATGCTCGATTTGGGTGGGACGAAGGTCGAAGTCGGCGTCCAGACGACCTACGAGCGTGTCAATCGCGAGATGCACCGCGGTCACGGCGTACAGGCGAGTATCGACGCCAATCGCCGGCTCCGAGACGCCGGCTTCAAAGTCGGCTTCCACATGATGCCCGGCCAGCCCGGTATGTCCAAGGAGATGTGCCTGGAGGACTTCCGGCGCATCTTCGAACACGCCGAGTGGCGGCCGGATTACCTGAAGATCTACCCGACGCTCGTCGTCGAGGGCACGCGCATCTACGACATGTGGCGACGCGGCGAGTACGAACCCCTCACGAACGACGAGGCCGCCGAACTCGTCGCGGAGATCAAGTCGATGATCCCCCGCTACACCCGCCTCCAGCGCGTCCAGCGGGACATCCCGGCCGACTTCATCGAGGGCGGCGTCTGGAAGTCGAATCTCCGCCAGCTCGCGTGGAAAGGAGATGGAGAAACACGGCTGGGAGTGTGAGTGTATCCGGTGTCGAGAGGCCGGGATGAACGACGAGACGCCCGAGAACGTCGAACTTCGCGTCCAGACGTACGAGGCCGGCGGCGGCACGGAGCACTTCATCTCTGTTCGAGGACTTCGAGAAGGACCTTCTCGTCGGCTTCTGCCGGCTTCGCTTCCCGAACGACCCTGTCCGTCGCGAGCTACAGGACGGGGCTATCGTCCGCGAACTTCACGTCTACGGGAGTGAGGTCGGCGTCGGCAAAGCCGAGAGCGACGACACCCACCAGCACAGCGGCTACGGGAAGCAGCTGCTGGCTCGTGCTGAACGGCTGGCTCGTGACGCCGGCTACGACAAGCTTTCCGTGATTTCGGGGATTGGTGTGCGCCAGTATTACCGTGAAAAGCTGGGCTACTATCAGGACGGTCCGTACGTCAGCACTCGACTCTGATTGGTTCGGTTTTTGCCGAGTGCTAAGCACTTGGGCCACGCCCTCACACAGGCAGCTGTGGCTGTGGCCTGATACCCCGGCGCAGCCGTGTGCGTCGTGTGGAGGTTGGGAGAGCGACCGGATGGCCGCGCCCCAGTGATCGGGAGCGAAGCGACACGTGAGCACGCGGTCCGTCGCGCCCACGTGGCGCGACCTGACCGTCTGCGGCTGCGGTGCTGAATCCTGAGCCAAGCAATAGTAGCGGTATCGGTGCTGCCGAAGCCGGAGCAGAGTCGGAGACGGACGTTATAAAAGAAAGCTGTCATAATCCTCAAAAATATAATAAGAAATCGAGCTAACGTCTCCTCGTCAGCGTACGAATAGGAGCAAGGGAAATCCACACGCTCATCACGCCCAATGTAGAATACCGACTAATGCCAGTGCCGTCACTCGTCATCGGTATCGCCGGGGGGACCGGCGCGGGAAAGACAACTGTCGCCCGCGAAATCACGTCCGGTGTCGACTCCGTCACGCTCGTCCCGCTCGACAACTACTACGCCGACCGGTCAGACACGCCGATGACCGAACGCGAGCAGATCAACTACGACCACCCCGACGCCTTCGACTGGGAACTGCTGCGCGAGCACCTGCTCGCGCTGTGTGAGGGACGACCAATCGAGATGCCGGAGTACGACTTTACCGTCCACAATCGCACGGAGGAGACGACGACGGTCGAGCCGGGCGACGTGGTGATGGTCGAGGGAATTCTGACGCTCCACGACGAGACAGTCCGGGAGCTACTGGACATCAATCTCTACGTCGAAACCGATGCAGACGTTCGAATCATCCGTCGTATCCGGCGTGATGTTATCGAACGCGGGCGCGAACTCGACGGTGTTATCTCGCAGTATATCTCGACGGTGAAGCCGATGCACGAGCAGTTTGTCGAGCCAACGAAGAAGGAAGCCGAACTCATCATCCCCGAGGGAGCCAACGACACGGCGGTCAGACTCCTTCGCGAGCAGGTCCACGGCGTCGTTACCGGCGACGAGCGACCGTTTTAAGCGGTCTGGTCCTCACCGACGAACGGATTGTACTTCCAGTGTGGCGAGTTGCGCAACCCCTGTCCGATGCACTTGTGGAAGTGAAGGAGATCGTCGAAGGTGTCCTCCTCGACGTAGTCGAACACGTCAGACAGCGAGACGACGGTCTCGTGGTCCATCCGAACCGGGTCGTTGCCGTACTGCTCGACGAACTCCGATTTGTCGAGCGGGAACGACTCGTCTTCGTCTATCTTCTTGACGATGACGGCGTGTCCGAACTTTCGCATCCCTTCGCTTCCTTCTTCCCCATCGGGGTCGTGCGGCCAGTCCATACGGAAACTGGGGCCAGCGGTCGCAAAAGCGTTTTCGTCCACCCCGAACCCAGGAGACCACCGCTTTTGTCTCTGCCACCGCGAGTGAGGCTATGGACGTAGCCCTACTCACCGTCGGTGACGAACTACTCGCCGGCGATACGACGAATACGAACGCCACGTGGCTCGCGAGCGAAATCACGGCCCGTGGCGCGACCGTCCGACGCATTCTCACCATCCCCGACGATCACGACACGATCGCCCGCTGGACCGCACGCTTTCACGACGCTTACGATGCGGTCGTCGTCACCGGCGGGCTCGGTGGCACTCCTGACGACGTGACGATGGCTGCCGTCGCTGACGGTCTCGGTCGCGAACGCGAACTGTTCGCGGACGTTCGCGACGGTCTCATCGCAAAGAGTGAGGCGTTTCGCGACGCCAATCCTGATCTCGCCAGCGAGTACGAGTTCGATATGGAGTTCGATGACAGCGCCTCACTCCCGGCGGGCGCACGCCCGCTCGTTACCGACGCCGGTTGGGCACCGGGCTGTGCCGTCGACGGCGTCTACGTCCTGCCGGGAATCCCTGACGAGATGAAGGCGATGTTCGCGCTCGTCGCCGACGAATTCGACGGAAAAACCGACTCCCAGACGCTGTACACGCCGACACCCGAAGGGGCGATGGGTGACGTGCTTACCGAGGTTCGCGAACGATTCGACACAGAGGTCGGGAGCTACCCCGCTGACCCGGATACCCCAAACCGGCTGAAGATTGTCGGTGAGGACCAAGACGAAATCGAGCGCACGGTCGTATGGCTCCGCGAGCGCGTCGATACAGTACCAGAGCCAGAGTGAGAAGAGGAAACGGTGGGACTGGGATTTGAACCAAGTCGGGACGATCCTGCTCGCACCGCTGTGCGGGCTGCGACCCGCCGGCTTCAAATCCAAGTCGATACTATCTGCTCCTCGCAGTTACTCGGCCGCAGAACGGTGGGACTGGGATTTGAACCCAGGAATCCGTGAGGATACCGGTTTTCAAGACCGGCGCAATAGGCCGCTCTGCCATCCCACCACACCCATCGTTATCCGATGAGGGGGTTTCGACCTTTCGATTACCTGTCCAGCTGAAGTTCGCCGTCGGCGTCGACGAACAGGCCCACATCGTTCAGCCACGCGGCGGTCGCTTCGGGGACACGAGTGTCTGCGTGTTGACGCGTCCGAATCCCGGTGACGGCGTCCACGAGGTCGGTAGTCGTCTCCACAACGGGAAGATACGGGAGGAATGCGACCTCGTTACCCATATCGAGCGTACGGTCGGTGAGTGACTCGACCGCTGGCGCGTCGTACGCGTCTTGGAAATCGATTCCCTCGCGGAAGGCAGCGTAGTAGACGCGCCCGTCGGTCGTCGGGCCGAGTACCGTCTCTGTCGTGCGAATCTTCATCGCCGCGGCGTCAACCTGCTGGCGTGCGGTGAACACCGCCTCAGGCGTGAGGATGCCGACTGACTGCACTTCCTCGGTGTCGAGCAGGTGACTCGCGGTGTTACCCGCGCGGCCGGCGAACGTCTCGCCCACCTGTTGCTCGAAGCGGGCATCGTCGACCACCGACGAGACGATCTCGCGAATCTCGGCCTCAGCGGTCCCCTCACCGCGGCTGTGCGTCTCTGGAAGCGACTCGTCCGGACGAAAATTCACGAGCAGGTCGCCGCCGCTGGTCGTCACGGTCCGGAGTACGTCGCGCGTCATCGCCGCATAGAGATCGGCACACTGCTGGTCGGACAGCGGTGTCGTCTCGGCCAACTCAGAGAGGACGAGGCCCGGTCGTGGCGGGTCAACGAGGACGGCGATGACAGTCATACCGACAGGTGGTGCGGCGGCACCTTGAGCTTTTTATCTCGGGGGCGACCAGAGAGATGTGTATGAAGGGAGAACGCCAGCTTATCGCACTGCTCGGGGTCGGTATTGTCATCCTCGTTGTCGGCTCGCTCACCGGACTCGCTCGCAACACACTCGGGATGTATCCGACGCAGGCCGGTGCCGTCGTCGGACTGCTCATCGTGTTGCTGCTCGTCGGCTCCGTGCTCGGCATGAAGGGACGGGAGTGGCTCCGCAATCCGGGCTACTGGTAGACTCGAACTACTCGTCGACTGATTCAGCGCTCGTCGCGGCCTCGTCCGGATCCGCCTGTGGCGACGATGGGTGATACTCGGTATCGTACTCACCCGGCGCACCATCCAGTCGGTCGGGGTTGATGCGCCCGCCGAGGAGCATAAAGTCGAGTACCGTGCAGTAGAGCATCGCTTCGACGACTGGAACCGCACGCGGCGGGAGCGAGGGATCGTGGCGACCGACGACCTGCACTTCCTTCTCCTCGCGGGTCTCCCAGTCGACGGTGCGTTGTGTCTTCGGAATCGAGGTCGGCGCGTGCCACGTCACCTCGCCATAGATCGGTTCGCCCGTCGTGATGCCGCCCTGAAGTCCACCGTGGTCGTTGCCGACCGGAACGGGGTCTCCCTCTTCGCTCACCACGTCATCGCGCGTTCCGTCGTCGAACTCCCAGTTCTCGTTGCGGTCGCTCCCGCGAACGCTCGCAGTTTCCTTCCCCTGTCCGTACTCGACGGCTGTCGCGGCCGGAATCGCAAACATCGCCTGTCCAAGCCGGGCGGGGAACGAATCGAATCGCGGTGCACCGAGTCCACGCGGGACACCGCGCGCCTCGAAGTAGATGGAGCCGCCGATGGAGTCTCCCTCCTGTTGGTAGCGGTCGATGGCGTCGCGCATCTCATCGGCCGTCTCGGGGTCGGCACACCGAACTTCGTTCTCCTCGCTGTGTTCGAGAATCTGTTCGAAGCTCACTTCGGGTGCTTCGATGTCGCCGATGCGGTTGACGTGCGCCTTGATTTCGATGTCGTACTCTGACTGCCCGAGAACGGCCTTCGCGACCGCGCCCGCCGCAACCCAGTTCACCGTCTCTCGCGCGGACGAGCGCCCGCCGCCGCCCCAGTTCCGCGTGCCGAATTTCGACGAGTAGGTGTAGTCGCCGTGGCTCGGGCGTGGGGCCGTCACGAATGGCTCGTACTTTCCCGATCGGGCGTCTTTGTTCTCGATGACCATTCCGATTGGCGTCCCCGTCGTGTACCCCTCCAGCGTTCCGGAGTTAATTGTCACCTCGTCTGGTTCGCCGCGCGAGGTGGTAATCATCGACTGGCCGGGTTTGCGGCGGTCGAGGTCTTCCTGAATCTGCGTCTCGTCGAGTTCGACGCCGGCGGGACAGCCAGAGACGGTCACGCCCATCGCGTCTCCGTGGCTCTCACCGTACGTCACGAACTGAAAGAGCCGACCGAAGCGATTGCCGTTCATTACCACGCAGTCGGGCGTGCGTGCATTTGAACCTTGCAATAGAGGCGAGCGTTCAAATACGAGAGCGAGTCCACCGACCCTATGCTCTGAGGATTCACCCCGGTCGACCGAGGCGGGTGCGTGACGACTCGGCCGGGACAGCGACCGTCACCTGTCAGCCCCCTACTCCCGTACGTCGACGCCCAGCGACTGCAGCGTCTCGAAGTAACCCGGGAACGACACGTCCACGTGGTCGGCTCCTTCGATTGTTACAGGTCCGGCGACGAGCCCGACAAGCGATAGCGCCATAATGATGCGGTGGTCGTTGTGGCCGGCGACCGTTCCGCCGGTTAGAGACGACTTGCCGCCGTGGACCGTCAGCACGTCCTGCTCCTCCTCGACGGTCGCGCCCAGCGTGGTGAGTTCGTCAGCCATCGCGCTCACGCGGTCGGTCTCCTTGTAGCGAACGTGCTCGCAGTTCACGATGCGGGTCGTCCCATCTGCGACTGCCCCCAGCACCGCAATCGTCGGTAACAGATCCGGCGTGTCGCCCACGTCAACCTCGATTCCCGACAGCGACGACTGTTCGATGCGAATCTCACCCGCGTCGTGATTCCAGTCCAGCGCCGCGCCCATCCGATCGAGAATCGAGACGATAGCCGAGTCTCCCTGCGCGCTCGGCTCGGCTCCCTCTACAAGGAGCCCGTCGTCTTCGGCAGCCACCACACCCGCCGCGAGCAGATACGACATCGACGAGAAGTCACCCGGAACGGTGTACGTTCCATCGTCGGGCACGTACTGCTGACCGCCGGGCACGCGGAAGCCGTCGTTCGTCCGGTGAGTCTCGATACCGAACGCCTCCAGCAGTTCCAGCGTTATGTCGACGTACGGTGCGGACTTCAGCGTCGTCGTCAGCTCGATGTCGATACCCGTCTCGGTCACCGCACCCGCCATCAACAGCGCGGTGATGTACTGCGAAGAGACGTCGCCGGGAATCGCGACGGTTCCACCGTCGATATTTCCTCCGACGACGAGCGGTGCCTGCCCGTTCGCACGGGTCGATTCCGCTCGTCCACCGAGGTCAGTGAGCGCGTCGAGCAGCGGTCCCTGTGGCCGTGAGCGGAGCGACTCGTCACCGGTTAAGATGGTCAGCCCGTCGGCTAGCGCTGCGGTCGCTGTCGTCAGCCGCATCGTCGTCCCGGAGTTCGCACAGTCGATAACGTCGGTAGGAACGTCGGGACGACCGTCGAATCCCGCGACAGTGATCTGTGCGTCTTCGTGCACGACGGTGCCGCCGTATGCCTCGACTGCACGCGCCGTGGCACGCGTGTCAGCCGAGTCGAGTGGATTCGTGACGGTTGTCTCGGTCGCGTAGCCGGCGGCCAGTATCGCACGGTGGGTGTAGCTCTTCGATGGCGGCGCGCGGACGACCCCGTCGACGGTCGACGGGTAAATCGTGCATTGCATACCCCATCTCGCTCGGGCGTGTTAATCAGCCTGCCGGCCCCGAACTGGCTGGCGGTAGGCCTTTGACTCGGGGCGTCCGATTCCGGATATGGACCCCGATTTCGACAAACTCGACGAGTATCTCGACGAGCACGACCTCGATGGCTATCTCATCGTGGCTGACGAGAGCGACGCGAATCAGCGGTATCTCTCGGGATTCACCGCTCCCGATCCGTTTACAACGCTGTACGACGGCGATGTTCACCTTCTCGTCAACGCGCTCGAGTTTGGACGTGCCGAGCGCGAGGCTCGCGCCGCTACCGTCGAACGCACCGCGAGCTACGACTATCGCGGGAAGGTCCAGGAGTACGGTGCCTCCGAAGCCGGCCACCGCATCCGGACGGAGTTCTGTGACACCTACGACGTAGACGCCGTCGCGACACCTTCTGACTTTCCCGTCGGGCTGGCCGACGGGCTTCGCAAGCAGGGTATCTCCGTAACTCCGGACGAGGACGACGTAATCCAAGAGATTCGCGCGGTCAAACACGAAGAAGAACTGGAGAATATGCGTACGGCCCAGCGCGCGAACGAGCGCGCGATGGCGACCGCAGAGCAACTCATCGCTGACGCGGAGGTTGCCGACGACGGCACGCTCGTCCACGACGGTGAAACGCTTACCAGCGAGCGCGTCACCGAGGAGATCGAGGTGTCGCTCATCCGCGACGGCCACGCGCTCGACACGACGATCGTCGCCTGTGGTGCCGACGCAGCCGACCCACACGATCGCGGCTCCGGGCCACTGCGCGCGAACGAATCAATCGTCGTCGACATCTTCCCTCGCTCGAAGGCCACCGGCTACTACGCCGATATGACCCGTACCTTCGTGAAAGGCGACCCCTCGGACACCATCCAGGAGTGGTACGACATCACGCAGGAAGCGAAGGAGGCCGCCCTCGACACGCTCGAAGCCGGCGTCTCGGGTAGCGACGTGCACGACGCCGTCTGTGACGTGTACCAATCGTACGATATTCCGACGCTGCGTGACGACCCCGAGACGAGCACGGGATTTATTCATACAACCGGTCACGGCGTCGGTCTCGACATCCACGAGTTCCCGCGCATCTCCACAACCGAGAACGAACTCGAAGCCGGAATGGTCGTTACCATCGAGCCGGGCGTCTACGATCCCGAGTTCGGCGGCGTCCGCATCGAGGATATCGTGATCGTCCGGGAGGACGGCTACGAGAACTACACCGACTACGAGGAGCAACTCGTCCTGTAGCGAACGAACGGCTTTTGCGCGACTCGGCGCAATCCCGTGTATGAACGTTCTCATCGTCGGAGCCGGGTCGATGGGCCAGTGGCTCGCGGAACGACTCTCCACGGCGCACACCGTCACCGTCACCGACACTGACGCTGACTCCACCGCCGCCGTCGCCGCCGATCTCGGCGTCGAGGTGGATGCCGGCGGCGACTACGACCTCATCGCCTTCGCCGTGCCGATGTCGGCAATCGAGTCCGCGGCTCGTGAGCACGCCGGCCGCGCCGATGCCGTCATCGACGTGACCGGCGAGATGCGCGACACACTCGCCGCGCTCCGCGATTCGTTCCCCGATGCGGCGCGCGTCTCCACGCATCCACTGTTCGCGCCCGACAACGAACCCGGTACCATCGCTGTCGTCGAGGATTCGCCCAGTGATCTGACGACGGCGGCCCTCGACGCGCTCGTGGCTGTCGGCAACGATCTCTACGAGACGACCGCGACAGAACACGACGAGGCGATGGAGACGGTGCAGGCGAAGACCCACGCTGCGATCCTCGCGTTCGCGCTCGCCGCCGAGGACGTGCCCGAGCCGTTTCACACGCCCGTTTCGGGCCCGCTTACAGAGCTGGCCGACACGGTTACGACGGGGAACCCGAGCGTCTACGGCGAGATTCAGCGACGATTCGACGGGGCCGACGAGGTGGCCGCTGCCGCCGAGCGGGTCGCCACCGATCCCGACTCGCTGGCTGACCTCTTCGAAGAGGTGGCCGAATGACCGACCGTCGCCAGTCAGTCTGCGACAATGCCCGCTATCTGCGCGAAGTGCGGCCTATCGACCCTGAGGAGATTTGGGAGTACGTCGACGGCCAACCTCATCCGGCCGTCGTCAGACAAATTCTCCGTGAATCGGTCGTCGAGCTCGGCGTCCGCGAGCGCGACGACGGCACCTTCGTTCCCGTCGACGAGGAGCCGCTTTCGGTCACATTTGCCGGCGTCGAGTCGTTCCCCTTCGAGTACGGTACCGTGCTGGAGGAACTCCTCGTCGAGGCGTACGGGCGCGGCTGGCCCGACGGCGAGAGTGGCGACTCCCTCCGCGAGACGATTCGTGGGATGAAGACTGAGTATTTCGCCGGAGAGACCGTCGAGTATGACCGCGAGATGGCTCTTGCGTACGCGCTGTACCACCTCCCTGACAACTACGCCGTCGTCCAGTATGTACTCTCGCTGCTCGCCGAGGATGAGCTACTCCCGACGCAGCTTCGGATACTGGATGTAGGCGCTGGCGTCGGCGGCCCGATGCTCGGTCTCCACGACCTCCTCCCCGACGATGTACTCGTGGAGTACCACGCCGTTGAGCCGTCGTCCGCCGCCGCTGACGTGTTCGAGACCTTCGCCGATGAGACTCGCACCGGCTTCGAGACGACGCTCCACCGCGAGACTGCCGAAGCGTTCACTCCCGACGGTGTGTTCGACGTGGTTCTATTCGCGAACGTACTCTCGGAACTCGCCAATCCTGATGCCGTCGCCGCTCGCTATATGCCGTCGGTCGCCCCAGACGGTTCGCTCGTGGGTATCGCCCCCGCCGACCGCGAGGCGGCTATCGGGCTCCGTGAGACCGAGCGCGCGCTCGAACGCGAGGGCTACGGTGTCTGGGGACCGCAGGTCAGACTCTGGGAGCATACCCACCCGACGGACCGCGGCTGGAGCTTCGACGTGCGATCGGACCTCGACGTGCCGGCGTTCCAACAGGCGCTCGACGCGGCAGCTGGCCGCGAAGGCGAGTTCGTCAACGTTGACGTGCAGTACGCCTTCTCCGTGATCCGTCACGACGATGCACAGATGGTGAATATCTCACTCGACACCGAGAGATTCGCCCGCTTTGCCGACAGCGAGTCTCACGTCTCCAACCGCGTCGACTGCGTCGCGCTCAAGCTCTCACACGACCTGAGCGACGGCGGCAATCCGCTGTTCAAGATGAGTGACGGCTCCGAATCGACCGACCACTACGCCGTCCTCACGCGCGAATCGATGCTGAACGTCGACCTTTCGCGGGCCGACTATGGTGACCCGCTCGTCTTCGAGAACGTACTCCTGTTGTGGAACGACGACGAGGAGTCGTACAATCTGGTTGTGGACGACGAGACGGTCGTCGACCGCGCCGGATAGTCGGATATCCTTTTGCCTCTGGCCCCGAACTCCCGGTGTGGACGTACTTCTCACGAACGACGATGGAATCGATGCCGCCGGGCTGAGCGTGCTCTATCGGACGCTTGACGCGATGGACGACGTAGCCGTCACGGTCGTCGCGCCCGCCAACGACCAGTCGGCAGTCGGCCGTGCAATGAATCACGAGATCGACATCCGAACCCACGAGTACGGCTACGCCGTCGAGGGAACGCCGACCGACTGCGTCATCGCCGCGGTGGGAACACTCGATATCAGCCCTGATCTCGTCGTCTCCGGCTGCAACCGCGGGGCGAACCTCGGCGAATACGTTCTCGGGCGCTCGGGCACCGTCTCGGCCGCTGTCGAGGCCGCTTTCTTTGATGTGCCCGCTATCGCCGTCTCGCTGTACGTCCCGCTTTCGGAAGACTTCGAGTTCGCCAACACTGACACGCCGGCGAGCGCCTACGCCGTCGCCGCTGCCGCGACCGAACATCTCGTCGCCAATGCGGTCGAATCCGGCGTATTCGAGCACGCAGACTACCTCAACGTGAACTGCCCCGTCGCCGAGCAGGCTCCCACGGAAATGGTCGTCACCCGTCCGAGCCACGCCTACGATATGGACGCCGAACGCGACGGCGACACCATCCACATCAAGGACCGGATTTGGGCGCGTATGGCTGAGGGTGACATCCCCGACAGCGAGGGGACGGACCGACGCACCGTCGTGGATGGGAACGTCTCCGTCTCCCCGCTCACCGCCCCGCACACGACGGAGACACACAGCGGTCTCGACGCGCTTGCCGCCGCGTTCGACGGTTGATTTTGCCGGTTCTACGAGAGCCAACTACTCTCCCCTCGTGGCGGCGATATGGATACGCTCGTTTCACTTCTCGACGGGAATCGCGACCACACGGCACGACTCGCCGGCGCGTTCAACGATCTGCAGGACGGCCAACAGCCCGGGGCCGTCACCGTCTGCTGTTCCGACTCGCGAGTGTTGCAGGACGACGCCTTCGGCACGGATCAGCCGGGAGAGGCCTTCACCGTGGGCAACATCGGCAACCGCGTCGTACAGGTCAGCGACGACGAAACAGTCGTCTCCGGTGACGTGCTGTATCCGCTTTTACACACTGACACGAAGACCGCCATCGTCCTCGGCCATACCGGCTGTGGGGCCGTCACCGCGACCTACGATGCACGCACCGGCGACGTGTCCGAGCCGCCGGGTATCGAACACTGCATCGCTCTGCTGGCCCCGCGGCTCGAAGATGGTATCGGGCGACTCCCCGACGACCTCGACCGCGCGGCCGCTATCGACCATCTCGTCGAATACAACGTCGACGCACAGATTTCCGCACTGGCCGACAGCGACCACGTCCCCGACGACGTGACGCTCGCCGGCTGTATCTACGACTTTCAGGACCGCTATGGAGGCGACCGCGGCGAAGTCTACGTTATCAACGTCGGGGGCGAGCGCGACCCCGAGACGCTCCGCGACCGCCACCCCGAGATTGCAGCCCGCGTGAACCGGCTGTGGGACTACTGAGGTAGTGCCCGAACAGTTCTCGCGACGGCGACTGCGCGCGGTCGGTGGAACGGTCGCGCTCGCTGACTACACTGGGAACAACGCCGATGAGCACTGAAACCGCCGTTTTCGACGTGTAGCCCGCGCCCTATCGCTCAATCGCCGCGAGTGGCACCGTGTATTCGGGCTTGAGCGTCGCCCCGCCGAGGCGCTCGTACAGCGTGAACAGATCGAGAATATCGCTGTAGCAGTAGTCGACGAGCAGCGACTCTAGTTCGCCGTGCGTCTTCGTCCCCTCCAGTCCGGCAACGACCCCCTCGACGTACCGCTCACCGAGTGCCATCCCGACGTGTTTTCCCTGCACGAAATCGCTGTCAATGCCGGCAGCGGTCAGATACGCTGACGGTAGCTCGTACGCTGCGTAGCGTATCGTCTTGTTGTCGATATCCGCAAGCTGATACGCCTTGAAATCTGGAAGAATCGATTGTGATGGTCGCAGCTCGGTGGCGTACGTGTCGGCAGCTGCGAGTGCGATATCGACGTGGTGCTCGGCGAGTTGTTCCAGTCGCTGTGGTGCATCCGGCGACAGGTCGGCGCTAGCGACCTGTCGTGCCCAGTTCCGTAGGTGGAGTAGGTCGAACGCAGCGCCGTTGTAGGTGAGCATTGTGTCGATAGCCCGCCCGTCACACCAGTCGAGGAAGCGATCGAACAGGTCCGCAGTGTGCTCATCGCTCCAGTCGCCGCGCCGGAGGAAGACGGTCGATTCGGGTGATTCGTCTCCGCTGTCGTAGGCGAGCGCGATTGCGACCCAGCCGAGCGTCTCCGTCCGACTGCCGTCGAACGTCGAATCGAACGGCGTCGCGGTCTCAATATCCAGAGCGAGCGTTCCCATCGTATCTACTATCCAGTTGCGAGATGCGTTTCAACGCTTCGACGGCGAAACAGTCGCGCCGCTCGTCGGTGTTGGGAAAGACAGGGTAGGTGGGACAGCGGCAACCCACGTAAAAACGCGGGCTGAAAGGTAGCTGCCCGACCGTGCCGTCCACATATATTTCTCCGTCGCCGCGGTAAAACTCCTCTGATACGCACTGTTGACTCCGTAATCGGGGAGAATCTCTCTTAACCACCTCTTCGCGGAGGCCGGTGACGGGCTTCGGCTCTTCGGTGGTATCAAGATTCAGTGCGGGCACAACATCGAGATGGGTGACAATACCGTTGTTCACAACGACGTGTTGCTCGACGACCGGGGCACCCTCAGCATCGGCGACCGCGTCTCGATTGCTGATAAAGCACATATTCACACACACGCCCACGACACCGTCGACCAGACCGATGTGACGAACTACGAGACAATTCTCGAAGACGACGTACGGCTCGGCTACGGTGCGATGATTACCGTTGGCTGTCGAATCGGCGAGAATGCGATGGTCGGCTCCGGCTCAACCACGCTCGGTGACGTTCCGGCCAACCACATTGCGACCGGCTCTCCGGCCAAGAGCGTGAAAATAAAACCCGGCTGGGAATCCGTCGCCGAGGAAATCGGTCCGCTCACCGACAACCGCGAGCAACGAGCACTCCCCAGTGAGTACCCCGAGTCGGTGGAAGAGTTCGATGAGTTCGGTCGGACGCTCTCTCCACCCGACGAGGGTTGAAGCTAATCGGGGGGTTCCCGACACGTTGGTACACCACGGCACAACTGACAGCACCTTGCTCGTTGGTTCCCGCTCCGTGGCCGATAGTCGAGCGACTATGTGCTTCGTGATTTGCTTACCAGCGAGTCGGTGATGGTTGGCAGCGTTTGAGTTGATGTTTCTTGTCCTGGAACGATGGAACCCGAGATAATATAACTGCAGACTCTATGATTTCCTACGTCGCGGTCAGTGTTTGCTTGATTACGACCGAGTTCGTTGGTGTGTGGACGACGCGAACGGTAATTGTCTCACCGCTGCTCAGTGGACACTCTCCGCTTGTGAGCCGGAACATAGCAGTTTCACCAGCAGCCCAACGACCGTCTGCGCTCGTATCGAGTTGTCCTCCGTTTGGACTGCTAGTAGTCGAATATTATCGGAGTCTAGGCCTTTATCATCGTTACGTGTACCCAATAGTCATTCGTCGGAAGATTTACGATTCGAGATTGTTTCCTCCGACAAGCGTCTGGGCATCAACGACAATTTCCAGATCTGAAACAGTCAAGCGTGTCTCCGGCGATATGCGGTAAGACGGACGATTTGATCCGATCCACCAGAGACGAGTTCGCCGCTCGACTGTGTGACGAGGGGGCCAGGCTGATTTATATCATCGGTAAATCCAAGCGCGAATATCGAGACGGTTGCGGCCAGCACAACCACTATCGCGACGATTATGATTGTCCCGATGACCGGTGAAACGGCGCGTGACGACGGAATACTCACTCTACTCACGGTAAAAACATACTAACGTTAATCGGTTTTCATAATAGCCGCTATTTCGCTCTGCATAGCAACTTAGACGGTAGGAATCAAATATAGCGACGAAGTCCAGAGTACGCCCGTCGGACGCCACCGAATCTATATTATAAGAAGACTTATATTTTCATCTCGCTTTTAGAATATGATTATGGACTCACGAAGACCGGACGGTGGCGCACGTCGAATGTCACACGGTAGCATTAGTCGTCGCCATCTTCTCGCAATGACCGGCGTCGTCGCGGCCGGTGGGCTAAGCGGCTGTGCGAGCCGAGTGGCGTCGCAGGTGACGAATACGGGTGCGTCTCCAGCGGCAGTGTTCGCAGGTGAAGACGACTCCGTCGGTGAGCCGCACGTGAGTCGCCTGACTCCGACGTTATCTGGTGGGTCGGGTCTGCTCTCTGGTGAGGTCGAACTCGAAGCATGGGTTACGGCCGTCACTCTAGAGGATTACAACTCTCCCCGGAGTAACCGGTCGATTGCTAATCCAGACGTGGATTCGATGACGATTCGGATGACGACGGATTAGGCGACCGCGACTACAACGACGTTCTTGCGGCTGCGTTAGACTTGGAGCATACGCTTCTCTCGCAGACGAAGGCTGCAGCGGAATCTATCAGTAAGCGTTCTGCGCGGACTGGGCGAAGTCAACTCTCGGATATGGGAGAGACTATCGACGAGGTACAGGCGACGTTAGAGAGGTGCTCTGACGACGTGTGCGTGACCGTCCGAGAGAACGCAGACGTTCGAGAGAAGCTCGTCCAGCAGGCACAGGGTCACGTTGAGAACGGTGAGTGGGACGATGCAGCGGCGGCCGTTGATGAGGTTCGTGACATCGTTGAGGGTGACATCGAGCGTCTGGAAAACGGTAACGGGAGTCCAATCTACGAGGGTGAAGAAGTCGGGGGCGAAAACGCACTGAACCGAGATTCTCTCGTGCCGCCGGGTAACGACCCGCTTACTGATGCGGAACGGGCAGAACTTGTTGAGTACCTGTCTGGGTCGCCGATGGTTGGTGAGCGGTTCATCGTGTGTTTGCCTGATGCGGAAGTACCCGGTGGGAACGGAAGTCTCGTGGAGGAAGTGACTCCACAGCGATTCATTGACTACATCACGGGTCGGTCTGATAGTGAGGGGAAGCTGTACGCGTGGGGGGATGGTCGGACAGTAGCTGGTGACGATGATGACGATGATGATGATGAGTGCTCTGAATCGGTCGGGTCCGGCAGTAACGAAATCCTCTGTAAGTCGAGCACTTAGAGGCCAATTTAACTGGGCCATTTGACACGGGTGGTGGGCTCCGGTCGGCTCGAGCTGATGCGTGACATGTCACTGTGGTGAATGACTCCGCCGAACGGCATCGAGGCTACAGGGCGCGTCTGTGCTCGTGTGTCCTGTGGATGGTGAGGCGTACGAGCCGTCTGATTTGAGCGAGTGGGGCTCGGAGTCGGGGTCGAGTTCGGAGACGCCAACTGTCGTGTGTCAGGTGATGGTTCAGCCGCCGGAGTGTCCGGTTCCGGTTCGGGCGTTGTTGTACGTGAAGCGGTGTCGGAGTGACGACCAGCTCGTGTACACGGGTGGATGGGTTCTCGATACGGCGGGGTTGTACGAGGACTCGGTGACTGCGTTGACGTTGGCTGGGGAGACGCAGGTGGTCGGTATTGAGTGTTGTTTCGATTACAGTACGGTGAAATTGATGTATTGGTGTCGCGAGCCGTGTCGGGTGAGCGGGCTCGTCGGGGAGCACGGGTAGAGACTGGGTCGATTGGGTCTCTGGTCAAAGCTAGCGTGCTGTCTGAGGATGGCGGTGGGAAGTTGTACGCGTGGGGAAGCAACGATTATGGAAAAAACGGCTCCAGTACCGATGAAGAAGATGATAGCAGCGACGGTGACTTTGTGGTGACGCATTGTCCGTTGGATGCGCCGGTGCTTCACTTGGTGAACGCCGGGAATGCGTCTGACGCGGTGAAATTCAAGGCGGGCGCGGAACTCTCGAAGAGCGTGAACTAACGTCTGGCTGTTTAGCGGCTCTCCCGTTGCTCAACTCTGTTCAAATAGGTGAAATCCATAGTACGTTCACGGAAAAATAAGCCTCGTGGGTAATAGTGGGTAAGACTTATCGAGAAGTGAGTCGTAGCGGGTATATGACGAAAGTAGATGCTCACGACCTGCGAACCAACGAGACCGACGACCGAGGTCGAATCTACCTCGGGACGGAGTACGCGAACAAGCGCGTGACCGTCGCCGTCGTCGAAGTCGAGTCTGACCGACCCGACGAGGACGAATTAGCCGCCGCGTACCGCGAGGCTTCCGAGAGCGCCGATCATCTCGCTGAGGAGTGGAAGGGAGCATCTGACGAGGCGTGGAACGGACTTGATGAATGAGCGATGATACCGAGGTTCAGCGTGGCGATGTCGTCGTCGTTCGTCTCGACCCTGCCGAAGGCCACGAGATGAAAAAGACTCGACCTGCGGTGGTCGTACAGAACGATATTGGAAATCGCAACTCCAGTACGACCATCGTTGCGCCGGCGACAGGTACCCATCGAGGCTACCCGTTCGAGGTGCTGGTCGAAGCGGACGGGTCACCGTTCGAGAAGGATTCCTCAGTTCGCCTCGACCAGATTCGCGTCGTCTCTATCAAAAAGCGGATTCACTCGATTATCGGGAGTCTGAGCGACCCCACCATGACTGAGGTGGACGAAGCACTGAAACTGAGTCTCGGACTGGATTGAGTTACCGACTCTCCCGCTGCTCCACCTTGTTCAGTTCGATGAGCAATCGGAACACCGCCTTCACGAGGTTCGACTCCACGCCGAACTGTTCGGCGTTCTCACCCGCACGGTCCATCACCGCCTGCTCTTGTGTCTCGTCGGTCGTCGGGATGTCGTGCTCGCGTTTGACCGCCGCGATAGACTCCGCGACGTAGGTGCGCTGGGCGATGAGTTGGACGATCTCGTGGTCGATGCTGCGAATCTCCTCGCGCAGCTCGTCCAGCTCCATCCCTTCGACATTTATCTCGGCTGTGCTCCTGCTGTCTGTGTTGTCGTCAACCATATTGTTCCCTCGTATGTTTCCCACGTCTCCAGCGTCTGCTCCATCTGCTCTCGCGTCCCGATTGCGACGTAGCTCGGGCCCGTTCCCGACAGCGAGACGCCGCGTACGTCCGGCAGCGCGTCGAGCATCGGCTCGGTGTCGAACTCCAGCGCGCCACAGTAGGCGAAGCCGTTGATTGTCATCGCCTCGCCGTACCGCGAATCGAGAGCCAGCTCCTCGACTACCTTCGCCGTCCCGGCGATGCGCTCACATCGGGTTACGTCGGCGTCTGCGGAGTAGGCGCGCTCGTCGGGCGTGAACACCGCGACGTGCCACTCCGGCTCCTCGCGGGCCAGCAGTTCGTCGCTCGTGTTGTCCGTCACCGTCACCCCACCGAGCATCGACGCGCTGGCGTCGTCGAACGCGCCCGTGATTGTGACGCCAGCCTCACGGGCCGCACGCACGCCGAGTCGGCAGGCGTCCTCACGACCTATCTCGATGTCGAGCGCGCCGAGCGTCGCGAGAACCGTCGCGTTCGCCGCCGCCGAAGAGGACTTGAGTCCGCCGGCCATCGGAATCTCCGTCTCTGTGCGGACGGTTCCGCCCACGTCGCGGTCGTGTTCGCGCGCGACCGTCTCGACGCACGCCTCGATGAGCGTCGTGTCGGCGTCAGGGGCGTCGGCCACCTCACCAGTTACGTCGCTTGACTCACCGAGATCGACCGTCGCGTGGACGTACTCGTCGATAGCGAACGCGCTGCCGTGACCGGTGGCGAGCGCGTTGAGGACTGTCCCCGCCGCGGGTGCCCGTGCGGTGGCTCGCATTGTCCACGAGAGTCCGGGCACGAGTAAAGCCGTGACGGTCGGAACAACGAACACGACGACTTTTCCGCCGGCCCGACGAACAGCAAATATGAGCTTCCGCAGCGATATCGCCCCCGAACTCATCGACATCTCGCTGGAACCCGAAGGCGTCGAGGTGACCTACGCCGACGGCCGGAGCGTCTTCTACCACGGTGTCCCGGCGAAGGCAGACGGCACCGTCACGACTGCGCCCGGCAAGGACGTCCACGTTCTCGTCACCGACCCCTCCGAAGAGGAGGGCGTTATGCTCTACGTGAACGACCGTGCGACCGACGACGACATCCTCCGGTCGACGGGCGTCGGACGAGTCATCATCGACCGCGACGAGACCGAATCAATCTTCCCGGGCGTCGAGGCGACGAACGCCGGCTACCGTATCGAAATTGCTGCTGATCCCGAGACCGCCCGCGGGCGCGTCTTCGTCTTCGCGGAGGACGAGCTCGGCGAGGAGAGCTACGAAATCGTCGAGGCCGAGTAATGCCCCTGCGAACGGGGTGGTCGGAGCTGACGCGTGCGACCATCGGGAGCGCGCCCGACCGCTATGGTGTCATCGAGTTCGGCACCGACGGTGATATCGATGCCATCGAGTCAGGGATGATTCGTGACGTACTGAAGGAGGCGCTCACCTACGAGAGCTACGAGCAGGTACGCTGGAAGACCGCAGCGCATCGCGACCACGCCGAGCGACTCGCCCGCGAGCACCGCGACCGACTGTGACTGTCTCTCCGTGACCGGGGGATTGAAACTCGCGCCAAACCTCTCACCTGTATGACTGACGAGACGGTGCGGCTCCCGGTGGCCGCTGCCAAGAAGCGCGAAGCTGGGCGCGGTGTCGCCCGCCTCCCCGAGCCGGCGCGGTCGCGACTCGGCGTTCTGTCGGGCGATACGGTCGTCATCGAGGGAGACCGCCAAGCCGTCGCGAAGGTGTGGCCCGGGACGGAGAACGATGTGGTGCGAATCGACGCCGACACGCGCGCCAACGCCGGCGTCACCGTCGGCGACGAGGTGACGATTCGCCGGGTCGCCGTCAGCGACGCGAGCCGCGTCACGCTCGACATTCGCGGTTCGATTCCGGGCAACGCCGAATCGCTTCTCAAGCGCTCGCTGCTGGACCGCCCGCTACGCGCCGGCGATACAGTCCATCTGGACGCGGCCGACATCGAGGCGCGCGTCACCGCCACTGATCCCGGCGGCGTCGTAATAGTGACCGAATCCACCTCGCTCTCGGTTCAGGGCGGAAACACAGCGAGCACCGATGCCAGCGACACGGATACCGACATTCCCGTCCACGAAGAACAGACGGAGTCGACCACGGCCTCCGGCATCGCCTACGAGGATATCGGCGGGCTGGATGAGGAGCTCGACCTCGTGCGTGAGATGGTGGAGCTTCCCCTCTCGGAGCCGGAGCTGTTTCGTGAAGTGGGTGTCGACCCACCCAAAGGCGTCCTGCTTCACGGGCCGCCGGGTACGGGCAAGACGCTCATTGCTCGCGCGGTCGCCAACGAGGTGAACGCCAGCTTCCGCGTCATCAACGGGCCGGAAATCGTCTCCAAGTACAAGGGCGACAGCGAGGAGCGACTCCGGACGATGTTCGAGGAAGCCGCCGACAATCAGCCGGCCATCATCTTTATCGACGAACTCGACGCTATCGGCGGCGAGCGCGACGAGGAGAGCGATATGGAGAACCGACTGGTCGCCCAGCTGTTGACACTGCTCGACGGGCTCGAATCCCGTGGGCAGGTCATCGTCATCGGGGCGACGAACCGCGTGGATGCTATCGACCCTGCGCTTCGGCGCGGTGGTCGCTTCGACCGCGAAATCGAAATCGGCGCGCCCGACGAAGTGGGTCGCCGCGAAATTCTCGACGTGCACACCCGTGCGATGGCACTCGACGACGACGTGAACCTCGATCGACTCGCGGCTCGGACTCACGGGTTCGTCGGCGCGGACGTGAAGACGCTCACACAGGAGGCCGCGATAGCTGCACTGCGCGACCGCGAGAACCGCGATGAGCTTCGGGTGACGCGGGCCGACTTCGAGGTCGCGATGGCCTCAGTCGACCCCTCGGCGATGCGCGAGTACGTCGCCGAGACGCCGACAGTCGATTTCGACGATGTGGGCGGACTGGAGGAGGCGAAGAGCACGCTCCAAGAGGCAGTCGAGTGGCCCGTCCAGTACGCCCCGCTGTTCGAAGCGGCCAACACCGAGCCCGCGTCGGGAGTACTTCTCTACGGCCCACCGGGCACGGGCAAGACGTTGCTCGCTCGTGCGCTTGCCGGCGAAACGATGGTGAACTTCATCCGTGTCGCCGGGCCGGAGCTGTTAGACCGCTACGTCGGTGAGTCCGAGAAGGCCGTCCGCGAGGTGTTCGATCGGGCGCGACAGGCAGCCCCTTCAATTATTTTCCTCGACGAAATCGACGCGCTTGCGGGGATGCGCGGTAGCGGCGATTCCGAGGTGACCGAGCGGGTCGTCTCTCAGCTGCTGACGGAGATGGATAACGCGGCGTCGAACCCCCGGCTGGCGGTGCTCGCGGCGACGAACCGACAGGGAGCGCTGGACGAGGCGCTGCTCCGACCGGGACGACTCGAAACGCATATTGAGGTACCGAATCCCGACGAGCAAGCTCGTCGCGCGATCTTAGCTGTCCACACCGACGACAAGCCGCTTGCCGACGACGTGGACCTCGACGCGATAGCGACGAGTACGGAGGGATTTTCTGGGGCCGAACTCGCCTCGCTCGTGCGCGAAGCGGCGATGCACGCGATTCGGGCCGTCGCGGATGGACGCACCCCCGACGAGGCGAACGACCATACTGACGAGGTGGTGTTGACGGCAGACGGCTTCGAGCACGCGCTTGCCCGCGTGGCCACAGACGAGTAGCCGACGGCGTGTGCTTTATTGACGACGCTGTCGAATCCGCTGGTATGGTACAGTGTGAGATGTGCGGCAGTGAGGTCGCAAATCCGACGACGGTGAAGATCGAAGGCGCGGAGCTCGACGTGTGCAGCGACTGCACGGAGTTCGGCACGGAAGTGCGCCAGCAGTCCGCCTCGTCGGCGTCGACGAAATACTCCACCTCCTCATCGTCCTCCTCGTCTTCTTCAGGCACCTCCAGTTCGACGGGATCGGGCGGCTCCGGCGGATCGAGCCGTCGCCGCGATATGTTCGACACGATGGACCAGATCGTTGCCGATTACGATGATCGCATCCGCAACGCGCGCGAGTCGGCTGGGCTGGCACAGGAGGATCTCGCTGACACGCTCAACGAGAAGGCGAGCGTCATCCGCAAGCTTGAGCGCGGTGATATTATGCCGACCGACGAGGTGCAAGAGAAACTGGAGTCCGAACTCGGCATCTCGCTCACAGAGGGGTCGGGCAGCGACGACGATGAGGACTACGAGTTCGAGGGAGGGTCCTCTTCGGGGTCGTACACGCTCGGTGACGTGGTCAAGCGGAAGGACTGATGCACCTCAGACTAGTCCGTCACGCCACGCTTGAACTGGACATCGACGGTATGCGGTTTCTCGTTGACCCGATGCTCGACGCGGAAGGCACGCGACCGCCGATACCGAATACGCCCACGGACGACCGAAATCCCCTCGTTCCGTTGCCGGAACTCGACCTCGATGCCGTCGATGCCGTCGTCATCACCCACCTCCACGAAGATCATCTCGACGACACGGCGCGCGAGCGACTCGGCGGTATCCCGGTGTTCTGCCAGCCCGAGGACGCCGACGAACTGCGCGAGACGTTCGACGACGTACGGCCCGTTTCCGGACTCGTCGAGTTCGAGGACGTGACTATCGCTGCGACGCCTGCCCGCCACGGCACGGGCGACCTCGCCGAGCAGATGGGACCGGTTACCGGGTTTCTCTTCGAGGGTGAGGAGACAACCTACGTCGCCGGCGACACCGTCTGGTACGGTCCCGTCAGTGACGTTATCGCTCAGCACGATCCCGACACGGTCGTCGTCAACACCGGCGAAGCTCAGTTCGTCGAGGGTGACCCTATCACGATGTCCCGTGAGGGTGTCGCCGCTGTCGCTGATGTGACTGACGGCGAGGTCGTCGCCGTCCATATGGAAAGTATCAACCACTGTCTCTGCACGCGCGACGACCTCCGTACGCATCTCGACGCCGAAGAAGTCGAGAACGTCACGATTCCCGAAGATGGGGAACGCGTCTGAGTTGCGAACGAACAGCTATTTGCGCCCGGACCCCGGTCTCGGGGTATGTTCGTCCTCGTCAATCTGAAGGCGTACGACTGTGACGCCGTCGCCATCGCCAGTGCTGCTGCAGATGTGGCAGCCGAGACCGACGCGCGCATCGCCGTCGCACCGCAGGCCGTCGACCTCGCCGCCGTCGCCGAGACGGGCGTCGAGACGTTCGCCCAGCACATCTCGCCGAACGGCCACGGGAGCCATACTGGCTCGACGCTCGCCGACGCCGTCGCACAGTACGCCGACGGCACGCTCCTGAATCACTCCGAGCGCCGGCTTCGGCTCGCCGATATCGACGCCAGCGTCGCCGCTGCCGACGAGGCTGGTCTCGAAACCATCGTCTGTGCGAACAACCCAAAGCAGATCGCCGCCGTCACCGCACTCGGGCCTGACGCCGTCGCTGTCGAACCTCCGGAACTCATCGGAACGGGTGTCTCCGTCGCCTCTGCCGACCCGGAGATCGTCGGAGGATGACGGTCGCGGCCGCCGAGTGACGGTGGACGCGGACGGTGGACGTGCTCTGTGGGGCCGGCGTCTCGGCCGGCGAGGACGTTGTCTCGGCCGCGCGTGACCTCGAGCGCGAGCGGGCGTGCTGCTGGCCTGCGGCGTCGCGGAGGCGGACGACCCGCGCGCTGCGTCTCGAAGACCTCGTCGCCGGACATCGGTGACCGGCCGATAGTCTGCGGCTGCGCCTGGTCCGGCCGATTCTGACCCGCCGTCGTCGTCGATCGCCGTCGTACTCGATCCGAGTTCGACATCGAGCGTATTCGGGAGGCGGCGTGTCGGCAGACGATTCTCGCGGTCAGGTCGTAGCGCCCGTCGGGCCGACGTGCTCGACGTACCCCGGCGAGCCTGAGGCGGCGGTTGTGCGCGTAGGCGCGTGGTCCGGCTCGCCGCTGCAACGCCGGGCAGAGCAGTGGGCGTCCGGTCACGCGGCCGAGCCACTCGCTCGACGGCTTGCTACGTCGAGTCGGTCGCCGTGGTCGTGTCTGTCATCTTCCTCGACGGCGTCGACCCCGGTAGCCGCCGCGCCCAGCGTGTACTGAGGCTGGTCCGGCGCGGAGTTCGTCCGGGCCGCCGGTCGGCTGCGGTGCGGTCGCGGCGTCGCCGCCGGCTTGGACGTCGGCGTCCCGCGGCGACGGCCCCGGCGTCGGTCCGTTCGACGGTACCGTCGATCCGCTCGCGACGTCGTCCAACGATTCGATTGCTTCGCGAAGCTCCGTGACCACTGCGCGGTCTGTCTCGCCGGTGAAGGACGGCTCTACATCGCCCGCCGTGTCGATCGTTCCGGAGTCAGATTGCTCCGTGGACTCGGTTTTATTCTCTGTCGACTCGTCCGAATCGGTTGCCTGTTCGTCGGTCGTTTCCGGCACTTCAGCGACCGCATCCGCTCCGCTCTTCTCGCCCTCGCTGACCGTCTCATTCGACTCGCCGGAGCTTTCGACCTTGTCGGCCATCCTGCCTGCACCGAAATCTGCCGACTGGAGATGCGAGAAGCCATCGCTCGCGGCCTGGCTCTCGGCGGTAGCCTCGCGTTCGCGACTCTCGTCATCGTCGCTCGTGACGACGGTGCCGCCGGACTCGTGAGCCACGGCGTGCTCGTTCAGCACCGACTGGCGACCCGTGATGTCGTCGCGGAACGCGCGTCCGGAGGCGTGTTCGAGCATCGCGCGCGAGAATCGCTCGGCCATCTTCGAGAGATCTTTCGCCTCCTCCAGCTCCTCACGCAGTCGCTTCAGCTCCTCCTCTTTGTCCTTGAGTTCCAGTTCCAACTCCTGCACGCGGGATTCACGCTGCTGTTCGGTTTCCGAGATGGTCTCCAGTTCGCCCACCAAATCGTCGGAGACGGATTTGAGCTCCGGGCGCTCGAAGTCGTCAAGTCCGGGAGTCGCACCGGCGTCGAACGTCTGTTTTCGCTCCATCTGCACCTGTCGGAGCGACTCCTCGAAGTCGCTCATCATGAAACACTCGCCGTCGTCGAGCCCCTCGATGCGCTCGCGGTAGTCGCTCCCGAGGATTCTCCCGGCGACCTTCGTGTCGTTCGACCACGTGAGCCGGTGCCAGAGCAGCCAGTCACACTGCGTGATGAAGTCTTTCTTCACGTCGGCGGGCCGCTGTGAGATGCCGACGACACCCAGTCCGTGTTTCCGGCCGCGCTTGCCCACCTTCACGAGCATCCGACCGCACTCGTCCATCCCGCCTCCCTCGGGGATGTACTCGTGGATCTCTTCGATCAGCATCAGGAATGGTTGTTTCTGCTTCTTCTCCTTCGCGAACAGCTGTTTTGCGACCTCCTTCAGCAGCTCGCGAGCATCGCGCTCGTCGAGGAAGCTCGACACGTCGAGGATGATCGGGACGCCCTGTTCGAGTGCGAGCGAGGCCAGCTTCTCGGCGTGTTCGACGTTCACCTGCAGGTCGCACTCGTCGTCTGCGCCGACGTGGAGAATTTCGTACTCCTCTTTTAGGCCGTAGTACTCTCCGTCGATGTCGACGCAGATCAGCGAGTAGCCGCGGTCGAGCAGTTTCTCCGCGATGACGGATGCGGAGTTCGACTTCCCGGAGCCGGATTTGCCGGTGATGAACCCACGTCCGGTGAGGATATCAACGATGGGAAGCTCGACCGACTTACCCTCGGAGTCGCCGGCGCTCACCTCGCCGACAGTGATTGTCTCCGTACTCATTACCGGAACGTCTGCTCCGACTCGAATAAAGCCGCGTCAGACGCACGTCATATTACGCTTGGACGACGTAGTGACTGTCGCTCTCGCGGACGAGTTCGGCTGGCTCACGCATCGAGACGATCGCACCCGTCGGCTGTGGTGTTCGCTCGTGGTCGGCGTCGACCCTGACGAGCTGGCCGACGAGCTGCGCTCGGGGCGGTGCCTGACTCGCTCCGCAGTCGTAGATGGTGAGCAGTTCACCGCCATCGTCCGCCTCGTAAATGACGATGTGGGCGTGACGGGCCAGCTGCCAGCACCCGTCGCCGGCCGATGCGAGCTTGTTCATACCGATGTTCGTGCGACGAATCACAAAGCGCCACCGGTCACTCGTCGGCGTCGCCGAAATCTCCGAACGTGGTCTGACCCCGCGTCGAGTGGTCGTATTCCCGGTCGATTCCCGACGCCTGGGACCGCTCGTCGGCTCCGGCTGTCGACTCCCAACTATCGAGTGAGGGCTGATCCGTCTCGGCGAACTCCAGATTCGAGACGCGCACGCCGAGCTTCCGCACCCGGTCATCGCTGAACTCACGGAGCAGTTCGAGCGCGATCTCCTCGACGAGGTCGGGATCGTCGACAGGGCCCGAGAGCGACCGGGCACGGGTGTTCACGTCGAACGGCGGCAGGACAACCTTCACGCCGATAGTCTTGTAGAGTGCATCCTTCGACCGTGCGCGCTCTGTGACCTCGGCCGCCAGCCGCGTCACGAGCTCGCGCTTCGTCGTCCCGTCGTCGGTGACGGAGAGGGCCTTCTCCGACGAGATGGACTTCGGTTTCCCTACGGGTTCGACCTCGCGACGGTCGACGCCTCTGGCATGACGGTGAATCTGTCGTCCGCGGGAGCCGAAGGTGGCGTTCGAGCTCGTCGGGGTCGGCGCTCGCGAGCTCGGCGGCCGTCTCGATACCCAACTCCGCGAGCCGGTCTACGGTCACCGGGCCGACGCCGTGCAGCTCACCGACCGGCCTATCGGCGAGGAACGTCGCGCACCTCGTCGGGCGGGACGACGACCAGCCCATCTGGCTTGTCGGCGTCCGAAGCGACCTTGGCAGCCGACATATTCGGTGCGACGCCGACGCTGGCGGTGACTCCCACCTCCTGCTCGATCGCCGCACGGAGGTCGGTAGCGAACGATCGAGCGTCTCCCCACCCGACTGCTGACACGTCCAGATACGCCTCGTCGATGGAGACCGACCGGATGACGCCGTCGGGGTCGGCGTCGGCGACCGCGCGCTCGATAACGTCGTCGACGGCCTCGCTGACGGATTTGTAGTACGCTATATCGACGGATCGGTAGAAGCCGGCCTCGGTCACGTCGAGGTCATCGTTGCGGGCGGCCGCCCGCTTCCGGGGGAGTCGTTCCAGCGCTTCGGAGATGGGCATCGCGCTCTCGACACCGAACGCGCGCGCCTCGTAGGAGGCTGTCGCAACAGCGCCGATATCCTCGCCTGCCTCGTACCCCATCCCGACGACGACCGGCTCACCCGCGAGCGCCGGCTCGCGGAGGCGCTCGCAGGCCGCATAGAAGCAGTCCATATCGACGTGACAGACGACGCGGTCGTGCGACTGCTCGCTGGCGCCCGTGAGCATAATCGTCTAAACTCACAGCGAACCCTCGGCGTGACTCACGGTGTTCACTCGCGGTGTGCGCACACACGTATTGGACCATACGGCGTTCGGGCTTCGGAATCCAACGATGACAGAACTTGAACCCATCACGCCACGTGACGCCTTAGAATTGTACTGTGAAGACAGTTGACGGGGAGTCTATCCCGAACTCCGTCAAGTTTGCGCGAAGCGGCTATCAACTTTTCCAAGTTCGTCAACTGGTGCGAAGGCGCGGACGCTGACGGACCAAGAGTTGAGAGTTTAAACGAAATAACTGGGCGGGACTACTTCTGGGTTCGGCGACTTTGGCGATGGTGAGAACATTAACAAGGTGACGTTGCGGACGAACCTTTCTGGGCTACGCTCGTTTATGCGGTTCTGCGTGTCCGTTGACGCGGTTGACCACTCTATTCCCGAGAAAATTAACGTCCCGAATCTCGACAGTGGTGAGAACCACAACGACGACCACATTGACGAATCTGAAGCGGAGGCGATTCTTCGACTATCTCAATCAGTTTGAGTACGCCGCAATGGACCACCTTCTATTCCAAACTTACAGTGGACCACTGCTATGCGAATGAGCGGTATTTCATCAGTCTCGGACGTGGGCGATCTCAATGCAGGAAGACGGGACGCTATCTGTCAGTCACCGACCCGACGAAGGAACCCGTGTGGAGGACTGTTGGGGAAGTCGGTGAACGGGTGGTGACGCTTGACGCGGAAACAGCGAGTGTCGTTAGTGACTATATCAAACATCAGCGTGTTGACGTTGATGACGACTACCGGACGCTCACCGCTGCTTTAGCTCCGGATCTGGGCGAATGAGATAAGCAGAATACTCAATAAACGTATCTACCGAGTGACTGCTCCGTGTTACACATCCCGTGGGTGTCCCGCTGATAGGAGACCCGATAGAATGTGAGCATACGGGAACTGCCGCGATAATTCTGTGACGTGTCCATACAACACCCGTCCTCACGCGATTCGTGGCGGGTCAATCACGTACTGGCTCCGGAACGACGTTCCCAAGAAAGCTGTCGGCGACAGAGTTTAACGCGTGCGATGAAGACGCTGGACCGCCACTACGACGAGCGGACTAGAGGAAGAGAAAAAGCGGGACAACGAACTACTCGCCGGAATAACGCAACCCCTCGTGCGTAACATAGAGTGGACGGAGATGAAATGGCTTCCGTCCAGAATCAAACTCGTTTTACGTCGTTCTCGTTGTTTGTCATATTTATTATGTTTTAATAGTGCTGGAATTTTGTGGCACCCTATCTACCAACACCGCGAAGTCGGGGCAGAGAAACATCTACCGCGTTTTATTTTATCATAATTATGTAAAAGAAAGGGTGGCTACTCTGCGACTATCTGGGCGACGATTCTGTTGTAGCCCACTTCAGTGAATCAATACCACTTGTGAGCCGTGCGTCTACCTCTGTTGAGAACCAGTCAATTGTTTCATACACGTCGAAATTCGCAACGTGCTGCACGATTCCGAAGGCAAGGGCTTCACGTCCTCCGTGGTAGCCGAACGCCCGTGCGTCTATTTCAGCAGCAAGGTCGCTCGCTTCTTCGACACGTCCGCTATCAAGGTCTACGTTCTGTGAATACGTCTCAACAAGCCGTCGCTTATCTCGTTTATTCTCGTTGACTTTGCCAACGTCCTCGGGACTGCATCCATCAGCACGGTGGCTATCTACGCCAGCGTTTCTGGCCCACAGACTACCGAATTTTTCACTACGAGTCCGTCCGTCTAACAACCGCTCAGACGGGTTGTAGCCTTCAGCGGGTCTATCTCCGTAGAAGGTCGTCTCAGCGGCTACTTCTTGCTGTGTCGTATATTTGTCATTTTTCTGTTGTTCGTCTTCAATCTCGTTGGCCTGATACTGAATACCAGACGCTATCTGTTGTTCTGTTACAGTCATATTTCCCCCCACTGATTTAGTCAGTGAATATAATCTCCGTCTTCTTCGCTCTATCGTGACCGAACTGGAACGCGAGACTGCATCCTCGTTGATATTCATTCCCGATTGGTGAAGGTCCGCCCGGTCTGGCATGTCCATTGCGAGGTATCGTGTCTCTTTTTCGCCGCTCTCAATGAGTGAAACAGCTTCCAGAGCGTTGTGAATATCACCCTCCGTCACACGATATGGTGGCTTATCACTACTCCGACCGCTGTTCATTCCATTTTCGAGAACTGTTTTTCTCCAAATACTCCAAGCCCGCCAGCGGATGTATAGATGCTAAAGTGAGCGTCTTCGTAAAAGCGGTGTCGAAGGTGTGTCGTATCAATATACCCAAGCAATGGTACCTCGATGTATGATTCGCGTTCAACGTCGAACGAACCACCACCCTCTGGTTCCTCAATATCGTGGATATCAAGAGCCTTGTCAATTTTTGACACGGTGGTATGCAGTTCCGAAGCTACATCAGCTATCTCGCCAACGAGTTGGTGCTGTGCTACTCTCGTAAATCCTCATATGCATCTGGCGCAAGAACGTTCTCACAGTAGTCCTCGTAATCCTTATCGGGAAGTGGAAGCCCGTCTTTGAATCCGACAGCTTCCTCTGGTGCAAGAAACTCGTCTACTTCCTCGGGGCGGTCGTCTGCTTTTGCTCCGCCTCGTCCTTGTCTTTGCCTCTCGAATTTCGTCTGTATTCATTTTAGTTACCTCCATACTGAGATAGTGGTACTGCATACCAAAGTTCCGAACTGCTGATATCTGTCGCCAGAATCTGTGACCCGTCCTCAACAGACGGGTCCATACTGTAGTTTTTAAAAGGACGTGTTTTTCCAGTGACCCACTCCCGATGACAGTTAACTCGAAGTTGGACCCACCAGCTTGTCCAGTATCGTAGAACGTATCCACTAGCCAGACAGAATTCGGGAAGCTCGATGGCGTATCTCCCTCGGCACCATTTGAATTGATAACTGTGCTTGTAATTTCTGTCATTCCCCCACCTCGCTAAATGTTAACACGGTATTCTTTTCTTCCGACACGATAATTTCTGCATCTGCAAACGCTATTGAATCTCCAAAGCTCGGATACTGAATATCAACACGGTATCGCTTTCAACTATCTTCCGCATCGAGATAACTGAAACGAACGCCATTCTGAGTGACGCCAGTAATATTGACTTCAGCTATATCGGCTTCTATGATTCTATCACCGCCATTTGCGTGAATTGTTTTCTCGAATAGTTTCATTAGTTAGGAGCCTTCATCATTGAATTCCGTTTTCTTCACGCCACTCATCTGCGCTGTGGGTCAGCGGATGCTCACTATGAGTCAGCACCTCGACTACCATCCTCGGTGTTGAGCCACGGGATTCCCGTGCGGTGGTGGACCTCAGTATCCTCGGCAAAAACGTCCTCGGGGTCAGCTCCATCTGAGATAGCGAGAAGCTGATGTACACCGACCGTAGTATTTCTATCTGGGTCATCAACTTGCCAACGCTCGTATCCACTACTACCAGTGCTGAATGACGCCCGTTCAACGCGTTGGGCTTCAGATTGATCCCGAGCGCCAAGCCCAGTCTTGTTCAGCCAAACACTTACAGTTCCCCTGAAAGACTCCCAACTCATCAGCAACGTCGTAGGTAGTCATTTTATTATCGTGATAATAAAAACACAGAACATCCTTATCACGGTGGGGATTATCCATACGTTCAGTTTTCTTCTCGATACAACGTCGAATCACTGAGTCGTCAGTTTCCATTAGAAATTCACCTCGTCGTTATTTTCAGCAAGAAGCGCCTTGCAGCCTCGCTCAATAACCAGTCCGTCTGGGACATTTGCGTCGCCCAACGCAGAACCGGGTGCTGCGAAGTAGTTCCTTCTCCGATTCGCTCAGCCTGACTTTTTATCTCGTGTCATAGTTTTATTTGTGGGCGTTGACAGACACGGAGTTTCAACCCATTGCCGAAGGTCGTAACCTCGGCACCTCTCGTGCGTACGTCTGAGAGAACGAGGGTGTGTCCCGCCACCGCCCACTCACATAGACCGTACTGACGAGTTAACCTGCAGAGTCGCTGACGCCGCCGATTTCACTATTCTGATTGAACGAGTGACTGACTTGCCCCGCCCACCCCCAACCCACTGTGCGTAGCAATCGATGTAGGAAGGGGCGTTGGGCGTAGAACCAAACGTCGTGACCGGGAGGATGACGGTGACTAGCGTTACCATTCTGAGATGAGATACACTGATGCGATACCGATGTCGGTGGTCGTCTGAGCAGTGGGTTGGTGCGGTTTGTGAGAAACGTTTGTTAGGTAATTAAAATGTATCAACCAATTCAAGATTTTATTGAAAGAATGGAGTGGTATTGGGTCAGTGGATTGTGAGCAAATGGTGTTGGCGTCTCTTGCAAAAATCCAAATTATTCCCGAATTGACTGCTGATTAATGGTAATACGTTACATATATCTGGTAAATTATGAGCTTGAATGTCCGACTTGTGCGGAGCTGATTTTGATTGGATCAGCAACCCATTTCGCTCATAATGAAGACACACCGTCCCGACTCTGACTGAACATCAACGGAGCGTGGTCGAGCTATCTTGTGTTGACTGGGGCTCAAGTCCGTTCCAACACCTCACGTCCATCACTTTGCCGTCTTCGGAACGGACGTGGAGCGTCTACAGCGGAACATAGCTGACGCAGCTACGGCTATCGCTCCAGCGATGTACAGGTTGCACGAGGATAGCGAGACCGCGAGACTCAACGACTCCAAGAGCAATACGGGAGCGATACTGTCCAGTTCGAGGCGAGATAGCATCAGCGACATCTGGACGTTTCAGTACAAATTCCGCACGATGAATTTGAAAAGTATACAGATGGGCCGTCTGAAATTGAACGGCTCCATCCTCGAACACTGACGTTATTGACATTGGATATTGGCGACGTTGAACAGTACTCGATTTTCCCAACGTTGCATTTCGACACACGGAACTGTGCTGTCGCAGCAAATCACTTCCGAACACTATTATCCCAGTGAGGGAATCCAGACGCTTCCCGCAGATTCAACATTCACAGACGACGAAATCGGGAGGCTGAGCCATTATCACGAGGATGTAGTCAGCGTTCCGTATCCATCCTCTGTGGAATTACTCTGGATCGGCTTTCGCTCAATGTCAACAGACGTTGCTGATGGACCGATAGAGCTTCGGTTAAGTCCACATTCTCGATCAGGCTTCAATAGTAAATTAGGCCCATTTCTGATTAGTTAAATCCTCGTTTCTGATTAGACCCGCTACCGCTCCCGCTTGTCGGAGGCAGACTGATCCGACTGACAACTGACAGACTGACGACCGCTGCTGCTGAATGTTTGGTCAGTCTCTCCCTCCGCCTCTGCTGTAGCTGTCACGGTTGCTGTGTCAATAGAACGTTTGCTGAGTCGTTATGTGTACGTTCTCTGCCCCCGACTGCTGCTGCTGCTGAACGTTGCTGAACGTTGCAGCATAGTGAGTCTCCGCCTCTCAAGTCTCTTTCTCTCCGACTACTGCTGCACCAATACGACAGTTTGACCCAGTCAGACAGTCTCTTTGGCTCCGTCGACAAAAGCCCCAGTGGCGTCTGAACGATACCAGAAACTTCGAATGTATGTGTGAGGACGAACAGCACAGCTTGCTGCTGTGAGGAGGAGCGAACAGCTATACTGAGCAAGTGGTCTCCGTATGAGTATACAGCGCTTACACGCTGTAGTGGTAACAGCAATGCGCGTGCAAGAAAACCGCTGTACGTGACGCCGATTCCTCTGTGCGTCTCTGAGCGGCGTTGTAAGCGACTTCAGTGGCTGTCCGATGTTTCCCACTCGGATAGAATTCAAATGGACTGAGCGCCCGCTGTGTGCCTTCAGATAGATTCTGACTGCGTTGGGCTGCTCGAGATAACCAGTGGTAATATCTGATGCGGTATTCGAGCCTACACCCGGTCGAGGTGGTCGTATACGCTTTCGGTTGTTTGAATTGAGCGGTGGCGTAGCCGGTTCCGCACGTCGTCAAGACGTATTCCGTCTGCTCGGTTCATCATCACGGTAGGCGACGCTGTGACGGGAGTGCTGGGAGCTGACGTCCGGCTGGGCTGCCCGAGCCCTTCGAGAGTGTAGGGTTCTATCTCGGCGTCATTGCACAGCGGCGTCTCTCACGACGTTCCGAACGCTCTGAGTAGTCATACGGTAGGAGCTGGCGTGATGGAAACAAGGCGTCAGAATCTTTCCACCGATTCGAAAGGTAGGTGCGAAGTGTCCGAAGGGTATCTCCCCCCAGAGTCATTTCTGTATAGCTTGGACTGTTATCGTTCGGGTAATCCTTCTGAATGTCAGCGGGTAGCATCAATACCCCATCCTCAAAGAAATGAATACAGTACTGGCACGGTCGAGCTCGACCGCTTCACCAACGCGAAGCCCCGTATCCGCTAACAGTGCTATCAGCGTGTCGTTCCGTTGGGAGAGGTAGTCAGCGCTGTTCTCCGCGGTGGCGTTTTTCGCATTTCGTCTCTGTGTTCGGGCTTGAGCCATACACGAGCTTTCTGAGTTTGGGATTCTGTTGTAGCGGTCATTTGTGAGACCTTCGTATATAAGTAAATGTGGGCGAGGTACTAATGAGTTTGGGAGTCTACAAGCAGAATCCAGAAACTGAGTACTGCCGCGCACTCCCCGTCGCTAACTGTCAGCAGCCGAATCGGTGTCCGCGGTTGACTCCACTGGGATTCGGGGGTGCCCGTTTTACCACGGGCGGCGCGTCGATAATTGGGTTAGGCGGGGAGGTGGGTCCGTTTGCAACCCAGGGGGGTGCTCGGAAGCGGTCCGCAACGTGTCTAGTATATAGCGACCCTGGCACCCCCATCTTTTGCGAGCCTCTAATCCGGCAGACTCACTAGCCATTCTCAGCTGGGTCGGTCTCTCCCGCTCGGCTTAGCTCGGGCAGCGGGTCGCAATCCGTCCATTCTGTGTACGATTTCGCGCGCTATCCTCGTGAAGTTGCGTCAACAGTTTCGCAAACTTCTGGCGGGATGTATGAGTATCGTCCGTGACATAGTCATGGAGGAAGCTCATCACCTGCATCACATTACCGACTCAAAGTCCGCTTCGACGGGTTCTCATATCTCCATAGGATGAGTCAGTTGCCGCATAGCCCCCTCAAATTCTACATACTTCTGGATATATCTCTACTGTTACTCAATTGACCACGTATTGGTACGGAGTATCTTGAAAATTTCGCCCGCTCTTTGTCATCGCTCGTTCGGATAAGAACCCGAGTGCTTTTTTAACGTTACCCCGATCTTCCGCCAACTATTACCAAGTTATCGGGATGTGACGCCGCGGACAACCCACCTACAACTGCTGCGGCAATAGCGAATATCCCCAATGCCTCAGTGGCGAGGTACGCCGCTCACAATACTGTCAATTACCATACCAACAATTGAGAGCGGTTTTCCATTTATCTTGTCCCGGTAGGCGGTACCAGTTACGTCTACTCACGTGGCGTTGGGGAAAGATTCTCAGACGGTCGAAACGGTCGACGCACGTGAAGCCCACCACGGCGTTGGTCGTACAGACAGAGAACACACTCACCCCGAGTGGATTCATACCCTCGTGTCGTCAATCACGACGGTGGAAACCCGCCAGACGTAGCGGAGATGCTGAAGGCTCGCGGCGGGCGCTGGCGGTGCCGACATAGAAGCAGTCCATATCGACGTGACAGACGACGCGGTCGTGCGACTGCTCCTCGCTGTCGCGAACGGGAAGCGTACTGCCCGGCATTAGCGCGGTTTCGGAGCTTCGTAGACTTAACTGTCTGCACCCCTCCGTGTGACACGGCTACGTTGGCACAGATAGCCGAGAAAAGGCCAACAGTTATTGGGCTAATCGACGGTGTTTGGGCTATTCGTGTTCGGACTCGTCGCCGCGGTGTTCGTCTTCGCTACGCTCGCAGCGGGAGTCGCCACTGTCGGGCTTGTCTGGTATCTCGATCGCCACCGAGGTAACGCCGGCGCGAACTGGTTTATTTCCACACTCACCGCACAGGTGCTGGTCACGCTCGCGTACGCCCTCGCGATGCTTACCACCGAGCCAACGATCCGCGCTCACCTCGAAGCTCTCTCGTGGACCGGACTCGCGTGGATGGGGCCGCTATTTATGGGATTCGCCCTCGAGTACACCGGGCGCGAGCGGTTCGTCCACACCTACGGCTTCGGACTGATTCTCCTCGTTCCGACCGTGACGACGGCGCTCGCTCTCACCCACCCGTACCACGGGCTGCTCTGGCAGGGATTCGAACTCTTTTCTCCGTTCGGGCTGTCGGGCGCACGCTACATCATCCAGCCGTGGGGGTATCTCGCGATGGCGGTCACATTCGCTGCGGCCGCCGTCGGCGTGCTTCTGCTCGTCGAGACGACGCTCGCGTACGGGAGACTCTACCGGCGTGAGGCCGCCGCTATCGCGTTGAGCACCGTATTTCCAGCTATCGGTCTCGTCACGTGGCTCCTTCGGCTCGGACCGTATCCCGGACTGAACTTCACGCCCGTTCTCCTGCTTCCCCACTCGCTGCTCGACGCCTACGCCTTCGTCGGCACCCATATGTTCGAGACGAATCCGACGACGCAGCGAGCCGCAGAGCGCAGCGCGCTTGACGACCTCGAGGACCCGCTGTTCGCGGTCGACACCGAACAGCAGATTGTTAATCTCAATCACCGCGCACAGGCCCTGTTCGGCGTCACCGACGACGATCTGCTCCCCGTCCCCGTCGAGTCGCTCGTCGGCACTCCACTCGACGTGATGCGCGAGGAGGGTGAGATTACGGTTGGCGGCCCCGACAGCCGTATCTTCGCCGTCTCCTACACCGAGCTTACCGACACCCACGACACCGTCGTTGGCGGACTGGTCGTCCTCTACGACGTGACCGACGAACGCCAGCAGAAACAGCAGCTCACGGTCTTGAATCGCATCCTCCGACACAATATGCGCAACGAGATGACCGTCATCAAGGGTCACGCGAATCTCATCCGTAGCGGGGTTGAGAACGAACGGCTTGAGCTCCCTGCCGAGGCGATCGTCGACTCCAGCGAGCGCCTCCTCGGCATTGCGGAGAAGGCACAGGACTTCGACAGCATCAAACAGCGCGACCCTCGCGTCGTCGAAGTCGATGCCGCCGACCTGCTGGCGGAGATTCAGAACGAACTGCTCGACGCCTTCCCTGACGCCACCATCGATCTCGACGTGCGCGCTGGGACACAGATACACGTCGACCCTGCGATGCTTACCATCGCCCTCTCGAATCTCGTCGAGAACGCTCTCGACCACGGAACCGGTGATCCGTACGCGCTGGTCAGCATCACGCGGACGCAGGACGGGCGCGTCGAGTGTGTCGTCGCCGACCGGAACGACCGCATCGGCGAGACTGAAATCGCCCCGATACAGGCTGGTGACGAGACGCAGTTAGAACACGGCAGCAGCATCGGCCTGTGGATCGTGAAGTGGAGCGTCACCGCGATGAACGCCGATATCGACTTCGATTACGACGACGGTAACGTCATCACGATTACGTTGTCTACATAGCGTTCACAGCAGTCGGGAGATCGAGTGTCGTCCGTAGCGGGGATGACCACACGACTTTGGAGCGAGACATCAAGTGACATCGCTGGTAGTATTCGACGATTCCCCGCCACACTATTCACAGAGAACGGTATGCTGGGCGCTCTCGATGCGTTTGCATTCGTTTAAGATGAGTATGGGGCCGGAGGGATTTGAACCCCCGATCGACTGATATCTCCGGTATGCGCCTCGGTCCTCCAGAGGGTCGTCACCACGAGCGATGATCAGTCGCCCGCTCGGTATATCAGTCTGGAGTCTCGTCACCGGGCGCGTGGCCTCTGGAGTCAGTCGCCATGCCTGGCTTGGCCACAGCCCCTCGCTCTCTGGTACACGGATTCGCTGTAAAGGGGTTTCGATTCAGGTGACGACTATACCGTCTCGGAACGAACGACCGGTATGACCGAACACACTGTCCAGGTCGTGGACAGCGGGACCGAGACGGAACTCACGGCGAGTGACGGCCAGAATCTCCGCGAACTCCTCCTCGATGCAGGCTTCGAGGTCTACGCGCCGGCGGCGAAGGTAGCCAACTGCAGCGGACGTGGCATCTGTGCAACTTGTGGAGTACGCGTGCACCGAGAGGACGGAACTGATCCCGACGCGACCCACTGGCACGACGAGCTGGCCGCGCAATACGGCTACCCCCGACTGTCGTGTCAGCTGTCCGTGACTGAGCCGCTGACCGTCGAACTCATCGAGAAACGGTACTGGGGACAGCTGTTACCGCGGTAGCTATTCTTCGATATCCGACCACGGACACTCCTGGCACTTGTAGCCGGTGTAAAAACTCGCCACGCTCGGCATATAGCCGACGGTGAGAACGTTCTCGCCGCAGTCGGGACAGTCGAAGTCGGCGTCCTCGATGCCCTCTGCATCCATAACGGACTCCCCCTCGATGCGTTCTGCGAGTGTCTTCGGCGTGACCATCCGGCCCTCGACGACACGATTGTCTGCCATACGTGAACGTCCGGCCCGCGGGTCAAAGCGTTGTCGTCAGAGCCACGGCGCCTGCTCGTTCGTCGGTGGTTCGGTCGCTTGCTCGTCGCCCTCGTCGGCGCTCTCGGTCTCGTCCAATGGTGCCGACTCGACTGCACCCTGCGGGTCGAGCGAGAGCAGCGAGGTGATGCCGAGCACGGCGAGGGCGAGAGGAACGTTCGCTTCGATGAGTCCCAAGATGCTCAGTGGAAGCACACCGAGGGCGACGGCGCTCCCGAAACGGAACCGGTCGATGTCGACGTTACCGCGGAGCCACGGTCCGAACAGGGCCGCGCCGAGTGCGAAAGTGATGCCGGCACCCGCTGCGGCCATCCCGCGAACGACGACTTCGGGGTTCGCGCTGAAGGCCAGCTCGAAGCTGTTCGGCTGGAAGGAGGCGACCAGTCCGAGCCCGACGATGACCCCCGGTGAAGGGAGATACTCGCCGACGGTCGCGGAAGCGGTTTTGGCTGCGATAGCCAGGATAACGAGCGCGGCAAAGCGCTCGAACGTCGGGATGTCGAGCATCGTCGCGATGGTCGGCGCGAGAGCTGCCTCGGCTCCGGCAACGAGCACGAGAGGCACGCCTACGAGGAGAATCGATTGGATCTGCTCGCGGCGAGTCCCTTCCATCTCCGCGAGGACGACAGCCAACGTGGCCGATCCACCGAAGACGAGTAGCCCTACTTCGAGAATGCCGAGTGTGGTGGAAAGCCCCCCCGCCAGGACGAGTGCGGGGAAGATACCGTCGACGAGCGGAAGACACATCACCGTCGCGAGCAGCCGGGTTCCTTTCCCTACCCGTTGCTCAAGGCGGATTGCGATCGGATGCTTCGAGACGCTCATTCAGAGTTGCTGGCGATACCCCGTCGCCGGTGGGTGGTCTGCGTCGCGATAACTCAGCCGGTTTCGAATGAGGCCGAGCCAGTCGAACGCGAACCAGGCCGCTGTTCCGAACGTGCGCTTTGTGTTCGTCGTGTCGGTAGAGTTCACACTCACTCCGGCACTACGAGCCACGTTGGAACAGACGGCGTCCATACCGGAAAGTACACGCTATCTCACATAAGCATTGTGCAGAAATTGCCGTTTGTACGGTGTGAGCGGTTCACACTGTCGAATCGTCTCATATGATACGTGTTCACACGGGACAGCTGTCGTATCTCTCGGAATCCTTTTCCGACGCGACTGCCCACCGTTTACATGGCGGACGACAACAAATTCTCGCAGAAGCTCACCGTACCAGAGGCACTGACGTTCGACGACGTGCTCCTCCGACCAAAGGAGTCACGGGTCGAGCCGGACGCAGCCGACATCAGCACTCGCGTCTCGCGCAACGTCGAGCTGAACGTTCCCGTCCTCTCAGCGGCGATGGACACCGTCAGCGAGGCTCCACTCGCGACGGAGATTGCACGACAGGGCGGCCTCGGCGTTATTCACCGGAATATGAGCGTCGAAGAGACGGTCGAGGCAGTCACCGAGGTCAAACGCGCCGACGAGCTCATCATCCGCGACGTAGTCACCGCCTCCCCAGAAATGACCGTCGAGGAGGTAGACCGGCTGATGGGTCGATCGGGTGTCTCAGGCGCACCGGTCGTTGACGAGCACAACAAGGTGCTCGGTGTCATCTCTGGCACCGATATCCGGCCGTACATCGGCATCGCCGAGGACGATAGCGTTCGCGAGGCGATGACCGACGAGGTTATCACCGCCGACGAGGGCATCGACGCACGCGATGCGCTTGAGCTTATGTACGACCACAAAATCGAGCGCATCCCCATCGTCGACGACGAGAACTACCTGACGGGGCTCGTCACGATGCGCGGCATCCTCTCCCGACGGGAGTACGACAACGCCGCCCGCGACGAGGCCGGCAAGCTCCGGGTCGGCGTCGCCGTCGGGCCCTTCGAGACGGACCGTGCGACCGCAGCCGACGAGGCCGGCGTCGACATCGTCTTCATCGACTGTGCACACGCGCACAATCTGAACGTCCTCGACTCCGCCCGCGACATCAAGGCTGAGGTAGAAGCTGACGTGGTCGTCGGCAACATTGGAACACGCGAGGCCGCCGAGGCCGCTGTCGACTTCGCCGACGGGCTGAAGGTCGGTATCGGTCCCGGTTCCATCTGTACCACACGCATTGTTTCTGGGGCGGGGATTCCACAGATTACAGCCGTCACCGAGGTAGCCGACGTGGCTGCCCGCGAGGACGTGCCGGTCATCGCAGACGGTGGAATTCGCTACTCCGGTGACGCCATCAAGGCCATTGCCGCGGGGGCGGACGCGGTTATGCTCGGCTCCTACTTCGCCGGCACCGATGAGGCTCCGGGTCGCGTCATCACGATGCAGGGGAAGAAGTACAAGCAGTACCGCGGGATGGGCAGCGTCGGCGCGATGAGCGAGGGCGGCGGCGACCGCTATCTCAAGGAGAGCGACGAGGACGAAGAGTTCGTTCCCGAAGGTGTCGAGGCCGCAACCCCGTACAAAGGGTCACTCGAATCCGAGCTCCACCAGCTCGTCGGGGGAATGCGCTCCGGAATGGGCTACGTCGGTGCAGAGACGATTCCCGAATTCAAAGAGCGCGCCGAGTTCGTTCGTGTCTCCTCTGCTGGCCAGACCGAGGGACACCCGCACGACGTGATGATCACCGACGAGGCCCCGAACTACTCGCCACAGGAGTAATACCGTATCTCCACTGGACGGTCTCTCCTATGTCGCACCTTTATTACTGTTCTCGTCGAATCCGGGTGTGATGTACGACCGGATTCTCCTATCGACAGATGGCACGGTCGCCTCCAGAGAGGCAGAAACACACGCGCTCCACCTCGCGGCCGCGACCGACGCCGTTCTCCACGTGCTCTACGTCGTTGACGAGGAGGTGATAACCGCCTACAGCGGTGACGAGTACCTCGACGGGGCCGAAGGACCCGAACACGGACTCGGGGAGTCTGGCGAGGAGACCCTCGCTGCCCTCCGCGACCGTGCGGCCGAGGCGGGTGTCGATATCGAGACGACAGTTCGGCAAGGCCGCCCGGCAGAGATGATCGTCTCGTACGCAGACGAGCACGATGTAAGCCTGCTTGTGCTCGGAACCAAACGTCGCACCGACGAGTACCAGACTCTGCTCGGGAGCGTGACCGATCGCGTGTTGCGACTGACGACCAGACCGACGACGGTCGTCAAGACCGAGACCGAGTAGTCCCACAGCTGGATTCTCCAGCTTGGTGGTCCCGTGTATATAACAGCTGAAACCAATTTGCCAGTATGAGAGTACAGCGTAAACTCACTGTCGGGATTCAGCTTGCAGTCGGAGGCGAACAGATATAGTTTTACATAGCTCCGGTTGTGAGATGTGATATGGAGTATCACGACTCTACAAAGGCGAAGGAAGTGGCCGGGCGCGTCGAGGATTTTATGGAAGAAGTCGTTCTCCCCCGCGAACGGGAAGCGCTCCGCACCGGTGAGATCATCTCCGAGGATGAACTGCACGAAACCTGGGAGCTTGCGAAAGAGCGAGATCTGTTTGCACCACAGGTGAGCGAGGAGTACGGCGGCCAAGGACTGGAGTTCAGCGATATGCTCCCCTCCTTCGAGCAAGTCGGCCGCTCACTGTGGGGTGCACTCGCAATTCGCGCAAACGCACCACAGGAAGGGAACATGCACACGCTGGAGATGGCCGGAACAGAAGCGCAGAAGGAGGAGTATCTCCGCCCGCTCGTACAGGGCGAACTCCAGTCTGCGTTCTCTATGACGGAGCCGACGCGCGGTGGCGGCTCCGACCCGAAGATGCTCCGCACGACCGCCATCAAGGACGGCGACGAGTACGTCATCAACGGGCACAAGTGGTGGTCGTCGGACGGCTACAACGCCGACTTCCTGCTCGTGATGGCCCGGACCGACCTCGATGCTCACCCGTACGAAGGCACATCGATCATCCTCGTGCCGACAGACACGGACGGCGTCGATATCGTCCGCAACATCCCGCACCTCGGCGGACACGGCATCGTTGACGTGTCGCTCGGCCACGCTGAGATCAAATTTGATAATGTCCGCGTCCCCGAGGAGAATATTCTCGGTGAGGTGAACGAAGGGTTCCGACTCGCACAGCTTCGACTCGGTGGGGGCCGACTCACCCACTGTATGCGCTACTCCGGGATGGCAGAGCGTGCGCTCGAAATCTCGAAGGCGTATCTCCAGAAGCGCGAGGCCTTCGACGAGCCGCTTGCGGAGAAGCAGGCGCTGCGCCACCGCATCGCTACCGCCGAGACTGAACTCCACGGCGCGCGGACAATGGTCCGCCACGCCGCTCGCGAACTCGACGAGAGCGACGCCCGTATCGAGGTCGCGATGTCGAAGATGTTCACCGCCAACGTGACGAACGAGGTTATGGACCTCGCTGTCCAGTGTCTCGGTGGCAACGGTATCGGGAAGGATCTCCCTGTCGCACACTTCTACGAGGCAGTCAGAGCGTTCCGCATCGTCGACGGTGCCGACGAGGTCCACCGCCGCAGCATCGCCCGTCACGCCTTCGAGGATGTGGACGACAGCGATATGGAGAACGTCCTGGAGTTCGATCCCGACCTCGACAAGACGGTCTGAGGACGGCGACTCGTCTCCCATCAGGTTTGCCTAGTGAGAGACCGATATCCAGCCGAGTTTCACAGTCGTTATTAACTGCTCGATGCTTTTCGAAGCAAGAGCGTATGTCATTATTTCGTCGTGGACTTTCGGACCCATATCTTCTGTATCGATACGGGTTCTACCGCGTTGGCCACCATCTGAACTACGGTATCGGACCGTATGAACGCGATTGGGGTATACTCATTATTATGGATGCCTGCCGGTATGACCTGTTTACAGAGGTAATCGATGACGGGTCGTATCCGTGGGTCGAATCTGTTGAGCCTATCTACTCCTGTGCCAGTAGCACCAAAGAATGGATGGACAAACTCGCAGAACGGACACCAGCCAGCGAGCTGGCTGAGACGGCCTACGTCTCGGCAAGTGCGTATCTCGACCGTATCGACTCGGTGTTCGCACACACGGAGAAGGTCTGGCCGTACGGTCATAATACGACGGTCGGAACTGTGCCGCCAGAGACGATGCTTAACGAATCGCTTCGGACATATCGTAACACCGACGCGGACCGCTATATCTTCCATTTCCTCCAGCCACATGCTCCATTTGTGAACTGCCCTGGACGGTATGGACATGACGGAACCATCGGTGGCACACAGCGGGTCTGGAAGGGACTCCGACACGGAGAGTTTGACAAGGAGTCGGTATGGCAAGACTATCGCGAGAATCTCCGCATCGGGCTATCTGCGGTTGAGACACTCGTTGAGAATGTTGACGGTGACGTTGTGATTACTGCGGACCACGGCAACGCGATTGGTGAGTCGGGACTATACGGCCACCCAGAGTACGTCCCGCATCCGAGTATCAAGCGCGTGCCGTGGGCAACAGCGACCGGTGGTGGAGAGATGACTTACACAGTCCGACCGCGGGAAGAGATTACGGGTGCGACGGAGTCGCGAGTCGGGCTTGAAGAACAGCTCAGTCATCTCGGCTACAGAAGCTGAGATGGAGGGAATACTGCACTGTTATGTGTGAGTGGAGCTGAATTTTTTAAGCGGAAGCTCTGCCTGTTCGCGTTCGCTCACAGTACAAGAAGACGGGCCGAAAGGGATTTGAACCCTTGACCGACTGGTTAAGAGCCAGTCGCTCTGCCGGGCTGAGCTATCGGCCCCGACATCATCCCGTAGCGAGGGGCGGGGGATATACCTTGCGTTTCGGTCCACAGCCGCGCAGTCGCACGGTTTCTCTGCGACTCGAACAGAGGTATGAAGTTAAGTGAGAGGACGACCGAACGCAGGTATGAGCACCGGCATCTCGATGGCGTCGATGTCTACCTATGCGATTCTGGGCTGTGGGAGCGTCGGCCACGCTGTCGCGGAGTCGCTCGTCGCCGAGGAAAAGGATGTCCTGATTCTCGACCGCGACGAAGGACGCGTCGAGGCGCTTCGCGACCAGGATCTCAACGCCCGCGTCGGCGATATTTCCGAGCCGAAGACCGCCAAGACGGTCGCCGACCGCGACGTAATTCTCATCCTCTCGTCGGACGTTGACGCCAACCGTGCCGCCGTTGAGAACATCCGCGAACACGGCAGCGACCACTTCATCGTCGTCCGTGCATCCGATCCAGTCACCGCGGACGAACTCACCGAGCTCGGCGTGGATACAGTCATCAATCCGTCAGCGGTTATCGCTGACTCCGCGCTCCGGGCGCTGGAGACCGGCGAGCTGGAGTACAAGGCGGAGCAGCTCGCCCGCGTTATCGAGTCGACGGACCGCCGGATGGCGATACTCACCCACCGGTCGCCCGACCCCGATTCCATCGCGAGCGCGATCGCACTGAAGGCGATTGCAGAGTCACGCGATATCGAAGCTGATATTCTCTATGACGGCGAAATTGGCCACCAGGAGAACCGCGCGTTCGTCAATCTCTTTGGTATCGATCTGACTGCGCTCTCGGAGGTCGAGCTCGACACGTACGACACGCTCGCGCTCGTCGACCACGCGAAGGCCTCTGAACCGGCTATCGAGGGTAACGTGGGGATATTCATCGATCGCTTCGAGCCGGAGATCGAATACGACGCCACGTTCACCGACGTTCGACCGAACGTCTCCTCTACCTCGACTATCCTCACGAAGTACATCCAAGAGTTCGACCTGAATCTCTCCGAAGACGTGGCAACGGCGCTGCTGTATGGTATCCGTGCCGAGACGCTGGATTTCAAGCGCGATACGACGCCAGCAGACCTGACGGCTGCGGCGTATCTCTACCCATTCGCGAACCACGACACGCTGGAACAGGCAGAATCGCCGTCGATGAGTCCCGAGACACTAGACGTGCTCGCGGAGGCGATTCGCAACCGCGACGTGAAGGGGAGCCATCTTGTCTCCAACGCTGGCTTCATCCGGAACCGAGAGGCGCTCTCAGAGGCGGCACAGCATCTCCTGAATCTGGAGGGGATCACGACGACGGCGGTGTTCGCTATCGCCGACGACACCATCTATCTTGCCGCCCGCTCGAAAGATATCCGGATGGATATCGGCTCCGTCCTCGCGGATGCGTTCGGCGACAGCGGCGACGTAATCGGCCACTCGACGGATGCGACTGTCGAGATTCCGCTCGGCATTTTCACTGGTATCGAGACGACAGAGGAGAATCAGGAGACGCTACTCTCGCTCGTTCGCGAGGCCGTCAAGACGAAACTGTTCGCGGCGATGGGCGTCGAGTCGTCCAGCAGCGAGTCAAGCAACGGCTCCTGAGCTTACGCGACTGCCTGCGGGTCGTCGTCCGTCCCTTTCATACGCTCGATGATATCGTTGACCAGAATTACGTCGCCGACCGACCGGACCCACCGGTAGGGGATAATGATACCGTCGGCTCCAGCGGCGCGTCCGTGAAATAGATCGTCGTTGAGCGACCCGAGCGCGAGTCCGGTGACGGTCTGGGTGTCGAGGTCGAGTCGGAGATCTTCAACCTGTCCGACAAATACGCCGTTGTTCGAGTACACCTCGCGCCCGACGAGCGATGTGATCTCTTGTGGAACGTCCTCGTCCATACCGGCAGAAACAGGGGGCGTTTCCTTAACCCTGCCGACGTGTCTGACGGCCGTCTCACGACGAGACGCGGGAGTCCTGCATCCGAAGTGGCGTCGTCTCCTGCCAGTAGCTGTCGAACAGCTCCCTCGCGAACTGTATCGCCGCCGGTCGCTCGTTGACGAGATAACCGTTGAGCCCTTCCGACCCGTAAATAAGCAACGAGAAAAACTCCTGGTCACCAGCTCGAATTATCGTGAACGAGAACGGCGGCTGCTGTTTAAGTTCTTGAAGCGTCAGTCTGCCAGATTCGAGCATCTTTGTTGCCGGTTCGTTATAGTTCGTGACGACGCGCTCTGCAACAGACGAGATCAGCCCGGCCCGAAGCTCGAGTTCGCCCGCCAACACCTGCGACTCGTACGCGTCGATGAACCGCGGCGCAACCGTCGTCGCGAGCAGGTCAATCTCGTCGGCGCGCTGTATCATCTCTACGTGTCGTTCCATCGGCCGATACGGCGCAGTCGGTTCAGGGTACGTCACGGAGGAGCCAACGATTGCCTCTGGCGGTATATCCGTGTCTGTCGGGAGTGCAGAGAGAAGCTGTTGAGCCTGGGTCAGCGCCGCTACGCGCCGTCTATACGATCGGTACTCCTGGTACAGCAGTCGGCCCGTGAGTGTAAGCTGGTATCCTCCTCGTTTGCGCTGTACGATGCCGGCAGTTGTCAACGACCGTATCGACCGATCGACCGTTGATCGAGAGATGGGGAGCCGGTCGGCGAGTGCAGCTTTCGAAGGCGTTCCACCCTGGAGCTGCTCGAGAAGCTGTTCACGACGAGCGAATAACGGCAGCAACTCGTCGGTGGCCGCCATAGATTGACACTCTGCAGACACGGTCAAAAGTATTCTGTCCCGGTAGCTATTCAATTAGCAGTATCTTTATATACTTGTATTAGTTTTTGAGTAATCGCTCGGCAGGTAGCGTAATTACACCTGCTTTCGATTCATTTCACGCCGGGATGCCTCTGACACCTCCGGCATAGGGGGCTGTCTGCCCGACACCCCTCACCAGTTCGGCTGCTGCCGTCGAACTATTCTGATATACTCACAACGGATTGTTCTCTTTCACTCTCTCTCTCTCTCTCCCTCTACCGCGAGTCGCCGACATGCGTCGCCGGCGTCTCACCGTCGATGAACGCGAGTATTGCGTCGCTGACGCTGGCCGCACACTCGTGAATCGCCTGCTCCGAGTACCAGCCGACGTGCGGTGTGTAGACGACGTTCGGGTGGTCGGTCGGCAGCGACGACGGTGGCTCCGCTATCAGCACGTCGAATCCCGCGCCCGCAATCGACCCGGCGTCGAGTGCAGCGGCGAGTGCCGATTCGTCAACGACACCACCGCGCCCGGTGTTGACCACGATACCGTTCTCTGGCATCCTCTCGAAGGCCATCGCGTCAACCAGCCCCTCCGTCTCCGATGTCAACGGTGCGTGCACCGACAGCACGTCCGACTCGCGACACAGTTCTTCGAACTCGACGAGTTCGACCTCGTGGGCGGCGGCAACCGAGTCGTCGATGTACGGATCGTACGCGAGGAGTTCACAGTCGAAGCTAGAAAGCAGGCCGGCGAACCGTTGAGCGATTGCGCCGAACGAGACCAGCCCGACCGTCGTCGTCGAGAGTCGCTGTATCGGTTTCGTCTCGCGTCGCTCCCAGCCGCCGGCTCGGACCTGCGCGTCGTACGGACGGAGCTGTCGCCACGCCGCCAACAGCAATGACAGCGACTGGGTCGCTACCTCCTCGACGCAGTATTCGGGCGTGTTCGTTACCGGGATCTCTAACTCGCTCGCAGTTTCGAGATCGATGTTGTCGACGCCGATACCGGCACGGGCGACGAGTCCCGGCTCCGCCTCCCGGAGCACGCGTCCCGTTACCTCTGTTCCGGCGTCAACGACCAGCGCAGTCGCGCCGGTAGCCGCGCTCGTAAGATCGCTTTCGGTCTCCGTCTCCACCACCTCGACGGTGATCTCACGGTTATCCCATAGTTCGGGAGCGGTGAGTACGTCGCTCGTTTTCGCATCTGTCGAAACGACGCGGTAGCTCATACGCTCGGATTGACGCCGTCACCACTTAACACCGGGCGAAAGGGTGAGCGACTGGCGCTACCGCTGGGCTATCGAAGCTCGCGTCCCGCCGGACAGCGATTCGAGAGTCGCTGGCGTGAGTTCGAACACCGCCTGTGGCGTCCCTGCAGCGGCCCAGATTTTGTCGTAGTCGAACAGCGTCTCGTCGATGACAACTGGGAGGTCAGTCTCGTGACAGAACGGCGGTACGCCGCCGATGGACCAACCGACTGTCTCGTGGATTTCATCGGGGTCAGCCATCGACACCGCCTCGACGCCGAGCACGTCAGCTGCACGGTCCATATCTACGCGATTCGCACCGCTAGTCACGATGAGAGCCAGTCCGCGATCCGTCTCGACGACGATAGAAGAGGCAATCTGTCCGACTGCACAGCCGACCGCGTCGGCAGCGTCAGCCGCAGTCTCTGTTCCCGCGGAAAACTCCTTGATCGGTGGGTCGAAGTCGTACCGGTCGCGTGCGATTTCGCTGAACTCCGTGGCGCGAGTGTGCATATCACGGTGCTCCATCGCCGCCGGCTTGTAGCTACTGGCTTCCAGCGTCACCACGCTCGGAGAGTCGGCGATCGTACTTCTCGAGCGCCGTGTCGAGGGCTGTCTGTGCATCAGTATCCAACGACTCACACAGTGCAAGCAGCGCGAACAGCGCGTCGCCGAGTTCGTCCTCTTTCACCGACAACGCGTCCGGATTCGCACCGTAATCGCTCGAATCGGCCGCATCGGCGGCCAGTTCGCCTACCTCAGCGGAAAGATCGAGTAGTCGGTACGCTGGCGGACACGAGAGATCGTGTTCTTCGATGAAGTTCGCGACGCGGGCTTGGTCGTCCATAGCTCGTTGGACAGACCGCGATTATCGAATCTTTCGGTTCCGTCGTATCTCTCCGTTCGAGGTCCGTGGCCTTCGCTACTGCTCAGCCGCTCTCTTCTCCGCGTGTCGCTCGTACTGCTCGCTCCCGCTCCGGGCGGCTTCGTTTCACTCAGCCGCTCTCTCTCCGCTTCGCTCAGCTGCTGCTGCCCGGGCGCTTCTTCTCAAACATCGCATCTGCCGTCCACTGGACGACCGGCTCACCGTCGACGAATCCCGTCAGCCGACTCGTCACTGTCCCGACTGGCCCCTCACCGGCATCGGTTTCGATGACCTCTGACTCGCAGGTGAGCGTATCACCGGGTCGAACCGGGCGAATCCACTTCAGTTCGTGCACACCGCGAGCCCCGGCACTGGCCGATTCCGAGAGGTGATTGTCCACGAGCATCCGCATACAGACGGATGCCGTGTGCCACCCCGATGCGATGAGCCCGCCGAACTGTGACTGCTTTGCGGCCTCCTCGTCCGTGTGGAACGGCTGTGGGTCGTACTGGTTCGCGAACTCCAGAATCTCTTCACGCGTCATCGTGTACTCGCCGAACTCGCGCACGTCCCCGACCGTCATGTCCTCGAAGTACTGCATACACGTGCCTCTCCGGTAACGCACCTAATGGTGTCGACAGCGACGAAACGCACAATCCGATGGCCGACCTACCAGAGATATGGACCCACTCGCACCGTTCGACGACGACCTCATCGAGCGCGTTGCCGACGAAACCGGCATCGACGCAGCGACCCTGCGCGAGCGACTCGTCGACCACCACGACCACGCGGCCACCGTTCCGGGTATCGACGAACTGGTTATGGAATGGCGACGGTTTCTCCCGTACGAGCCGCTGATCGAACGCACGGCCGACGCCTATCTGCTCGCAGTCGAGTCGTCTATCTGGACGGAGTTCGGCACCCAACTCTCGCTGTCAGAGACAGAGCTATTAGCGATACAATCGGTTCACGACGCGCAGGCGCGCCGTGTCGCCGACGAGGAGCAGTTCGACAGCTACGACCCGATGGTACTGGCGCGTTAGACCGACTCGGTTACGTCGTCAGGCAGCGCCTCGGAGACCGCGTCAGCATCGATATCGACGTCCTCGAACTTCTCGCGGAACCGCTCCATCACGAGATAATATGCGAGCAACCCGACGACGAGGAACGCCGCAGCACCCTTCACGCCGTACTCGTCGTAGCTCCACTTCAGTCCGGTCCACACCAGTGCGTACAGTTCAGCCATACCGGACATACGAACAGCCGCAACATAATTCCACGGGGACTAAGCCGTCGCCGCCGACAGCCGAGCTATGGATCCGACCGTCGCCGCCTGCCAGATCGAGGTGGAAGACCTCGATCCCGAGCGGAACGTCTCGACCGTCGTCGATCGACTCACGGCCCTCGACGAGTGCGTCGACGTGGCTGTCTTTCCCGAGTACGCACTCACGGGTTTCGTCGCCGACGAACGCGCCGAGGCTGCTGCCCTCGCCTTCGACGGATCGCTATTCGATCGTCTCCGCGCACACGCTGCCGACGCCGACACCGCTGTCCTCGTCGGCTGTATCGAGCAGGCCGGCGGCGACTACCACAACACGCTTGCGTACCTCACTCCCGACGGCGAGCTGACACCGTATCGGAAGCGCAATCTCTGGGGCGACGAGTCGGAGTGGCTCACCCCCGGTGATGAGCGCGTCGTCGTCGACACACCCGCCGGCCGGGCCGGACTCCTCACCTGCTACGACCTGAACTTCGTCCACGAGAGTGCGGCGTTTCTCGACGCCGGCGTCGACGCGCTGTTCGTCTCCGGTGCGTGGCCGGCGACCCACGCCGCGAACTGGCGACTGCTCGCTCGCGCCCGCGCGCTCGACGGTGTCCGCTGGGTCGTCGCCTGCGGTCGAACCGGCCGGCGAGAGGTCCCCGACGCCCGTGTGAGCGAGTACGCCGGGCGCTCGCTGGTCGTCAGACCGGACGGCGTCGTCGCCGGCGAACTCGCGTACGAGCCGGAGACACTAGTCCGAACGCTGGAGCGCGATGTACTGGCGTCACAGCGCGACCTCGTCGGCGTCGCCGCCGGCTCAGAGTGAGAGCCACTCGGTCCACGACTCCGTCGCCGCCAGCCACCACCGTTGCTGGATGCTGTCGTCTTCCTCCCGGAGGTCGAGAATGGCGTCGAACAGCGGACACAGCATCTCGACGAGCTCGTCGTCGAACGGCTCCAAGAGATGAAAGTGGCCCATCCCCTTGCCGGCCCGTATCTCCGTGGTCACCGCGTCAAGGAGCTGAAACAGTTCGCGCTCGTCGTGGTGGTCACGGAGCCCGGTCACCGCGTCGAAGCAGATCCGAACGCCAGTCTCACGGTCTCCGCCGGGGGTGTTGGCCGTACGCGTCATCTCATACGAGAGCTGTTCTTGCAGTTGGGCGGCTGTCGTCGCGGGGCGTACCGAGGAGTCGACATCCGATTCGTATGACGCTTGCTCTGCATTGTGTGACGGATACCGGAGATTTGTCACGTCGGGTGCGTGTACAGCAGTCGGGACGACGGGGTTGTCGGTCTGTACGACAACGCGCTGGCGATCCTGACGATCATCACCCTGCAGTCGTGTGCAGGCGGCGATATGGGCCGCGTCCGTCTCTCCGACGACCAGAATCGATCCGCCGTCGTGCTTGAGGCGAGCGAGCGCGCTCGTGAACCGAACCCGACCAGCGGCGTCACCTCCCTCTGAGCACATTCTCGTATACTTGTTGTTTGGATGAATAATAAAGGTAGCTCCCTCCGGACATCACCGGATTTAGATGATGCGTGAGATAGCGCGTTCTTTACCTTCGTCCAATCTCAGCTGATCTGAACACATCCCTCGAAGTCAGCTCAACAGCGAGACCTTTGTGGTGCTGCTCGCCCAACACATCGATATGAGCGACGCTGAGGACGACCTCTCACACACCGTATCAGAGCTCGCTGACCGTCTCCGCGAGCTTCGTGATCGGACCGACGCGAGCGATGGCCTGCTCCAGTTCACCGAGCGATACGCGATTCCGACCGTGATTTCGAGCCTCGAAGCGAATATCCGTGCGCTGGAGGCGCTCGCGGGTGCGATTCGACTGCTGCAGGGAACCGAGGATACGACCACCCGCGCACGAGCGCGCCGCGAGGCCGCCGTCGAAACTGTCGACCGTGCTGTCGAGGACGTGACCGCTGCGGTTCGCGGCGATCCGACCAATCCCGAGGCGCGCGAACTACTACAAGAGGTGCGCGACCTCCGCACCGAGATTCGCGATCGTGTCGACGGGCGCGCCCCGGCTCCCGATACCGAAACAGCTGCGTCCGAGCCGAGGACCGCCGACGGTGGCACACAGATTCCCGTTACCGACGCGACCGCGGAGCCGAACGAGGACGGAACTGAAACCAACGTCGAAGGTGAACTGGAGACAATTCGCGAGGAGGTGGCCGACGAACGGACCGTCTTTGACGACGACAACGGCGAGAACTAGCCGTCCCACGACCCACTCGCCGACTCTCGGATACCCGCCTCGGAATCGCGGAGCGTCGCTGTGTAGGTCAGTTCGACGCAGTCACCGATATTAATCGGGTCTGTGGACTTGTTTGAACAGCCACACATCGTCCAAGACGGTGATCGTGACACAGTTCTCGGAGCCTCTGAAGCTGTAGGCGAGTTTTGTCCCCGGCGCCTACCCACATTAGGTTAGCCTAAACATCGATACCCTTTAGGAGCGCCTAAACTAGCTGTTGGGTATGACGGACACTTGCGTTATTGTTCCGACGATTCGGGAACACGAGTGCGTCCGCGAGTACGTCGCGAACGCCCGTGAGCACGGCCACGATGACCGCCTGTTTTTCCTGTTAATCACCGAGGAGTTCTGTGACACCGACGCGATGGAGGCGATGCTCGACGATCTCGACGTTGACGGTGCAGTCTTCGACGGCAGTGACCGTGAGCAGTGGTACGATTCCCACGGAATAGACGAGTACGGCCACGTCGTTCCGGCTGCCTCCCACGCTGAGACCTCCTTCGGGCTCTTATATATGTGGGAGGGTGACTTCGAGTTTGGACTCTTCATCGACGACGACACGCTTCCCCACGAGACGGACTTCTTCGGCGGCCACTACGAGAATCTCGCTCGCTCGGGTGAGATTCGGGCGGTCAGCTCAGACGAGCAGTGGGTGAACGTGCTGTATCAGAACGTCGACGAGCACGGTCTCTACCCGCGCGGCTATCCCTACGCTGCGATGGATGAGACTGTCACTGAGACGACGACAGAACTCGATGCGGGCGAAGTCGTCGCCTCGCAGGGGCTGTGGACGAACGTGCCGGATCTCGATGCCGTCCGTATCCTGATGGACGGTGACCTCAACGGGCTGGCACAGACTCGGCTCGACGCCGACGACTACGGCGAGGACTTCGTCGCCGCACAGGACAACTACCTAACTGTCTGTTCGATGAATCTCGCGTTCCGTCGACGCGTCATTCCGGCCTTCTACCAGCTCCCGATGGACGATAACGAGTGGGATGTAGGTCGATTCGACGATATCTGGTCGGGAGTCTTCTTAAAACGCGCAGCCGATATTCTTGGTGATAGCATTCTGACTGGAACGCCGCTGTGTGAACACAACAAGGCCCCACGGTCGACCTTCGACGATCTCAACAACGAGGTACCGGCGCTCGAACTGAACGAGCACGTCTGGGAGGAAGTCGACGGTGTCGGCGACGATGCCGAGAGCTACCGCGAGGCGTTCGCCGCGATGGCCAGTCGACTCGCGACGACGGAGTACGAGTGGACAAACGGCGAGTTCCTCAACTTCGTCGGCGAGCATATGCGCGATTGGCTGGCTGCGCTCGACGCGCTCGAAACCGACGGCCGCCGCACTCCGGAGGTGACCGCCGATGACTGAGCGCGAACCGACACGGTTTTGTGGTTTAGGCTCGCCAAAATCAGATATGGATGATTCAACCCGACGCCGGTATCTCGCCGGTATCGGTACGGCGGTAACAGCTGGGCTCGCCGGCTGTAATAGTCTGCTCGGTGGCAGCAACGAGGAGAGCCCGTCCCAGCAGGTCCAGGTGCCGGCACTCGCTCAGCTTCGCGGCTCCGGCTCGATTGTCGAGGGCCGCCCGCGGCCACAGGGAACGTCGATCAACGACCTACCGAACCTCTCGGGCGAACTGAGCCTGTATCTCGGCGGCGGTGAGGGCGGCATCTACCGCGAGTTCGTCGAGATTCTCGAACAAGTGTATCCGGAGTTCACAGTTCTCCCGACGACGAACACCTCCTCGACGCTCGCCCAGCAGATCGTCGAGGAAGTGGAGAGTGGTGCCTCCCGTGCCGACGTGTTCTGGTCTATCGACGCGAGCTCGCTCGCGTATCTCGTCCAGAACGACGCCCACGAAGCGCTCCCTGACGAGGTGACGAGTCCGGTCCCCGACTCGTTCACCGGTTCGAACAACTCGTGGGTCGGTATTGCGGGCCGTGCTCGCGCGGTCCCGTACAACACGAACGAGCTTTCCGAAAGCGATATTCCGAACAAGGTAGCCGACTTCCCGGAGACGCCCGCACTGCAGGGGACAATGGGTTGGGCCCCGACCTACGGCGCGTTCAAGTCATTCGTCACGGCGATGCGACTGCTCCGAGGCGAGGACGCGACTCGTCAGTGGCTCACCAGTATGCGCGAGGCCGGCACCCAGCGTTACGGTAACGAGTACGTCATCTCTCAGCAGGTGGCAGACGGCGCGCTCTCGGCCGGCTTCGCGAACCACTACTACGCTTTGCGTGTGAAGAACCAGCGCCCGAACGCACCCATTGATCTCGCGTTCACGCAGGGTGACGCCGGCGCACTCGTTAACGTCGCCGGAGCGGCCCGAATCAAGGGCACCGACAAAGATGCGCTCGCGAACCTGTTCATCCGGCATCTCCTCTCGGCAGAGGCACAGGAGTTCTTCGCTACCCGCAGCTTCGCGTACCCGATGATCGACGGCGTTCAGCCGGTCGGTGACCTGCCGCTGGTCAGCGAGCTGAATCCCCCCGAAATTGATCTCTCTGAGCTGGCGGATATCGAGGCGACGCTCGACCTAATGGAGGCCGCCGGCGTCTCTGGATGAGCGCCCCCGACTGGCCGGCGCCCATCACTGACCGATTCGACGGCTCCAGTGACCTCGGAGGCCGGGCAGTCACTGCGCTCGCGGTCGTCCTCGCGTTCGTGCTCGTCGTCCCACTCGCGTGGCTGTTCGTCCAGACCGCGACGCTGGGCGACCGAATTCCCGCGCTGCTCACCTCCGCGACGACCCTCGCCGTCCTCGGTCGAAGTATCGCGCTCGTCACGGTCGTGACGGGGGCGAGCATCCTCATCGGCGTCCCGCTCGCCGTATTGACCGTCCAGTCGAACCTCCCGTTCAAGCGCTTTTGGACCGTCGCCGCCGCGCTTCCGCTCGCCGTCCCCAGCTATCTCGGGGCGTTCGCGTTTATCTCGGCGTTTGGGCCCCGTGGCGCGTTCGCCGACCTACTCGCGCCGCTCGGCATCGAGAGAATCCCCTCTGTGTTCGGCTTCTGGGGCGCAGTCTTTGTTCTCACCATCTACACCTACCCGTACGTGTTCCTGACGACGCGCGCCTCGTTGCTCTCGCTGGACGCCTCGATCGTCGAGGCTGCACGCACGCTCAACGCCGGTCGATTCGAGGCGTTCCGCCGGGTGACTCTCCCGCAGATTGCCCCAGGTATCGCGGCCGGTGCGCTGCTGGTCGCGCTGTACGCGCTCGCCGACTTCGGCACGCCCGCATTTATGCGCGTGCAGGTGTTCACACAGTTCATCTACAGCCGTGTCGACGCCTTCCAGCAGGGATACGCCGCCTTGCTCTCGCTCCAACTGCTCGCCGTTACGGGCGTCATCCTCCTGCTCGAATCCCGCATCGGAGCCGACGACGAGGGGGCCTACGAGAGCCGCGGCAACCGTGGCGCGTTCGGCTTCGATCTCGGTGTGCTCCGCTATCCGGCGATGCTGCTACCGGCCGGTATTGGCCTGCTTGCGGTCGTACTTCCCCTCGGCATCTTCACCGCGTGGCTGTTCCGCCCCGGAACTGGTCTCGCCTCGAAAGGGATGGCGTTCGAGTGGGTGTTTGCGGCCAACTCCGTGCAGGTCGCCGTATTCGCAGCAGTCGCCTCGCTTGTAGTCGCGCTCCCCATCGGTCTCCGGGGTGCCAACGCCGGCTCCCGGCTCTCGCGGCTGGCGGAGCGAGCCCCGTACGTCGGTTACGCCACACCAGGTATCGTCCTCGCGCTCGCGCTGTTGTGGTTCACGCTCGATGTCGCGCCGGTCGTCTACCAGCGATACGGGATCGCATTGCTCGTCTTCGCGTACGTCGTCCGGTTTTCCTCGCAGGCGGTCGGCTCGATACGTACCTCTGTCTTACAGGTAGACAGCCGGCTCCACGAGGCGGCCCGAACGCTCGGCCGGTCGCGGCTCCAGACGTTTCGGGCCGTGACGCTCCCGCTCATCGTTCCTGGGGTCGCGACGGGCGCGGCACTCGTCTTCCTCACGACAATGAAGGAGCTGCCAGCGACGCTGATGTTGCGACCGCTCGGTTTCGAGACACTCGTCACCCACATCTGGAGCGTGCGCGAGACAGGCGCGTACGGGCAGGCGGCGATCCCTGCTCTCGTGCTCGTCGCCATTTCCGCGCTCTCGATGGGAGTCATCCTTCACCAAGAGCGGCGAACGTAGATGCGCGATCCCAGAGTTCTCATCCGTGAACGTCCGACGTTTGCCGCGACAGTCGCTGTCGTCGTGCTCGGCGCGCTCGGCATCTGGGTCGTGGCGAGCACGATCTTTCCGTACCACTCACTCAACCACGACGAGGGGGTGTATCTCCAGCAGGCCGCGATGTTGTTAGAGGGGAAGCTCTGGCTCCACCCGCCGATAGACGGCCTGTTCCGACCGTGGTTCTTCATCGAGAGCCCCGACGGACTTTACTCGAAGTACGCTCCCGTCCCGGCGGCGATGTTCGCCGTCGGCGAACTGCTCGGCGGCTACCGAGTTGCGCTCGTCGGTATCGCCGGTGGGATACTCGCGCTCACCGCGGCGACGGTGCGTGAGGTGTTCGACGCACGTGCCGGCCTGCTGGCAACCGTGTTCGTCGGTCTCTCACCACTGTTCGTCATCGACGCGTCGGTGTTTCTCCCGTATGCGCCGACGACGCTGTTGAATCTCGGATTCGCGTACGGATATCTGCGCGCCGACCGCACCGGCAGTCTTCGGAGTGCAGCCCTCGCCGGCGCAGCGATCGGGCTGGCGTTTTTCGCCCGGCCGTTCACGGCTGTCCTGTTCGCGACGCCGTTTATCGCCCACGCCCTGTGGACGCTGTATCGCGACCCACGCACAGCACTACCGCGACAGGCGGCGACAGCTGCCCTCGGCCTCGCCGGCGTCGGGCTGGCCCTCACCTACAACGCCGTGATGACGGGGTCACCGTTTGTCTTCCCGTATCAGGCGTTCGCCCCGCTCGACGGACTCGGCTTCGGCCAGCGGCGACTGCTCGACCACGAGCTCGTCTATACGCCTCGACTCGCAGTCGAAGTCTCGCGAAAGGTGCTCGCAACGCTCTACACCAGCTGGGTCGCCGGCGGTTTCCTCGGAACCGCGCTCGCTGCTGGCGGCCTTGTCGCCGTTCTCCGCCGTCGTCCCTCGCCGCGTGAGCTCACGCTCGCCGGGCTGTTCGTCTCCGTCTCCGTCGGAAACGCCTACTTCTGGGGGAGCTACAATATCCTCGGCGCGCTTGATCGGCCAGGCGACGGCTTCATCGCCACCCACGGCCCGTACTACCACTTTGATTTGCTGATTCCGACGGCAGCATTCGCAGCCGTTGGGGCGCTCTACGGCGGACGGTGGCTCCGCAACCGACTTGCGGGCCGATTCTCGCCCGAACGAGCTCGTGTTATCTTGCTCGCCGCGCTCGTCGTCTCGGGGGGTCTCTTCGCCGGTGTGACCGCTGTCTCACTGAACGAACGGCTCGACCGCAACGCCGATATCACGGATACATACGAGGACGCGTACGAGCCAATTCAGGAGCCACCGACCGACGCGGTCGTCCTGCTTCCGGACACCTACGGCGGCTGGCTCAATCACCCGTTCCAGCCGCTCCGCAACGACCCCGGTTTCGATGGTAAAACCGTCTATGCGCTCCACAATCGGCCGTTTGCCGTCGCTGACGAGTACCCCGACCGCGACCTCTACCGCTACGCGTTCCGTGGGTTCTGGAATCCGCCCGCTGGCTCTCCCCAGGCCGCACGCGTCCAGCCGGTGACCGTCGCCCGCGGCGAGCGGCTCAGTCTTAATACGACCATGGGGACGCCACCTGGCGCGACGAGCGTCACGGTCCGGCTGTCAGGTGCAGATGGAACGAGCGCCTACTACGGTGCGACGCCGACCGATGGCTCGGTCGCGTTCACCGTCAACGTAACCGACGAGACGCTGACGCTCGTCGGCGAGAGCGGCAGAACCGACTCGATCGCTCGTCCCGAGGACGGACCCGTGGTCGTGACGGCGTTCATCGACTACCCTGGCGGTACCGGCTTCACCTACCGCGTCGAGATGCCGACCGACCGCATCGACGGAGAGATGCGCGCACTCTCGCCGAGGCTGGAGTGGTGTCGCGACGCCCGCGCCTGTGACGGAGCCGCGGCCTACATCCCCGGACAGGGACCAGACGGCATCTTCATCGAGACGACGCTCGAAGCGGACCCAAACACGTAAATTTCGGCTTCCCTAATCGAGTGCCAGATGGAACTCAGCCGTCGTGACCTCGCGAAAGCACTCGGAGCAGTCGGCCTCGGCTTCGGGGCCGGTATCGGACTCCGATCACTCCGTGACGGCGGTAATAGCGAGGATACCCAGCCAGGACCCTTCGACGAGGCGGATCTCGAGACGCTCGTCGCCGTCGCCCAAGTCGTATACCCCTCTGCGGTTGACGGTGTCGAGTCGTTCGTGCGACCGTTTATGCAAGCGCGTGCGAGTGCTCGACCCGAACACGCTCGCGAGGTCGCGGCGGCGATCGAGTATCTAGACACGTACAGCGAGACGTTGGACGGTCTCCTGTTCCGCGATCTCTCGTCGGAACGACAGGCGGTGACGCTCAACCAGATGGGTGCCGATGCCGCCGATCCCGACCCCAACGGCTCGGAGGTTGAGCGGGTCCGTTACTATCTCGTCAACGACCTGCTGTTCGCGCTCTACTCCACGCCGACGGGCGGTGAGCTGGTCGGCACCGAGAATCCGATGGGCCATCCCGGCGGGATACAGAGCTACCAACGAGGGCCACAAGTATGAGCAATAACACACGGCAGTTCCGACAGCTGACGACCGACGATGCACCGCGGTCCGAGCAAGACACCCGAATATACAACAGAACGCAGGGTGATCCGGTGTTGCGGCTCCGGAACGTGACGAAGCAGTTCGGTGACGAAACTGCCGTATCCGGACTCGATCTTACGGTTCGCGACGGAGAGCTGCTCACGCTGCTGGGCCCCTCCGGCTGCGGAAAGACGACGACCCTCCGGATGATCGCTGGACTCGAAGCACCTTCCGACGGAACGATCCGCGTCGGAGAGCGGACTGTTGCCGGCAGCGGCGGCTTCACCAAGCCGGAGGATCGCGACGTGGGGCTCGTTTTTCAGGAGTTCGCGCTGTTTCCACATCTCACCGTCGCCGAGAATATCGCCTTCGGACTAGACGAGTCCGATCCCGAGCGCGTCCAGTCGCTATTAGATCTCGTGGGGCTCTCGGAGTACGGCGACCGCGCTCCCACTGACCTCTCGGGCGGGGAGCGTCAGCGGGTCGCGCTCGCCCGCTCACTCGCCCCCGAGCCGGATGTACTGTTGCTCGACGAGCCGTTCTCGAATCTGGACGTGCGGCTCCGCGTCGAGATGCGCGAGGAAGTGCGACGTATCCTCAAGGAGGCAGGCGTTACCGCCGTCTCCGTTACCCACGACCAGGAGGAGGCGATGTCCATCTCTGACCGTGTGGCCGTGATGTACGACGGTCAACTGGAACAAGTCGATACGCCGGAACGCGTCTTTCAGCAGCCTCAATCGCGGTTCGTCGCCTCCTTTCTCGGACACGCAAGCTTCGTCTCCGGCAGAGTCAACGGCGACATCGTCGAGACCGGACTCGGTCCAATCGGCCGGAGGAACGTTGACGGCCTTGCGACACAGTACGACGGCTCGGATGTGGATATTATGCTACGCCCGGATGACGTGATCGCACGTCCCGCAAGTAACTCTGAGGCAAACGGAAAAGCTGTCCACAGGCGGTTCCTCGGTCCAACCGTGCTCTATCGGATTGAACTCGACTCCGGTGACACCGTCGGCTGTATGCACAATCACGATATCGAAATTCCACTCAACGAACCTGTCCGTGTCGACCTCGATGTTGCACACGACCTCGCGTGGTTTCCGAGCGGTGCGAACCGTATCGCAGACGGTGGAACACTCGACGACGCCGAGTGAATCTCCTAGAGTGAGTATTCGCGGGCGATCGCTTCTCGTCTCTACTGCCGTTTACGCCGCTATCTGCGTTGGTTTCGACAATCTCGTTGTGGCACACGCGACAGCGCGCCGACCTCCAATTCGATATAGCGGCATTTAGTTTATGAGTTGAGTGTCGAACAGCGCACTCGGTGAGAAAACACCAATTAAAATACTTGAATTTTCACGAAGCTTACGAATTCCGGCGACAGGAGGAGCGAACAGGAAGACGCGTCGTCGAGTGGTTACAGTAATAACGAGCTTCGAGTTCTACTCATCCCGGGAATAGCCGTTCGACCATGTAAATCGACGCTTAGCGAAGTCGTTCCTGAAGCGAGACTTTTACGATTGATTTTGCGATGGCGTAGCCGCCGGCGAGTGGGTCAAGCTTCGTCTCTCCAGCGCGTTCCGCGTACGCGATAGGTTCCTCGTAGACATCATAGCCACGTCCCAGCGGTCGCAACAGGAGCTCTGCCGAGAGGCCAGTGTTTTCTGTCCACTCGATATTTCTGATTACTTCCTCCCGGTAGGCACGCATTCCGGTTGTCGTGTCGTGGACACGCTCGCCCATTAATATAGAGCCAGCGAGCGCGAACAGTTCGTTGCCAATGAGGTTCGTTGCCGGCATCGCGTCGCCACCACGGTAGAGTCGGTCACCTGAGACGATATCGTATCCCTCGTTGATGAGATCGATGAACCGGGGAATTGCATCCATCGGATACGTGTCGTCACAGTCGGTCGTGATGATGAGCGGTCGCGAGGCCGATTCCACTGCCTTCTTTACCGCGTAGCCGTAGCCCTGCGGCTCCTGCTCGATAACGCGAGCGCCGTGCTCCCGAGCAATTGTGGGCGTCTCGTCGTCGCTCCCGTCGACACAGATTACCTCGGCCCGCCCGTCGGTCACGCGCTCGATATCTTGTAGTACCGTCCCGATCGCTTCTACTTCGTTGTACGTCCCCATCACGACGCTCAGGTCGTCGACGGTGTACTCTTCCATACCTTCTGCTTCACTCCCCCAATATTTAGGTGCGCCGAAACTATTTCGTGGGGTCTTCCCGGAGGGGTCGGCCACACTGAGTTCTAGATATCCTGTTTAGTGGCATAATCGGCTAGAAAATCAGTATATATTATTGGATATACAGTTTGTTGTGCGGGTTCGAGAGAACTACAAATTAAGATAAGTGGAGTTATTCGTCTATCTGGGATAGATTGAAGATAATGGGCGTCTTCTCCTCGATATGGCTAGTGACGACGCGAGCGAACGGGCGAGCGTGCGAACGTATATTCCGCACTATCAGAAGGAGACGTGGGTAGCGGAAGCCGACCAGCTGGGAATGACACAAGCAGAGTTCGTTCGCACGATGGTGCAGGCCGGGCGCAGAAGCTTCGATTTCGACGGAGAGAGCGGTTCGGAATCGAGTAACCCGGAGGAGAGCGGTTCGAACGGTATGACTCCTGGGATAGAGGGGCTCGAAACACGACTCGTCGCTCTACTCGATGAAGATTCGTATCAGTCGTGGGATAAGTTACTCGCGGGAGTGACCAACGACGTAGAAGAGCGGTTGGAGGATGCACTTGCGACACTCCAGCAAGAGAACCAGGTCCACTACAGTGGTCGCCACGACGGCTACACCCTTACCGACGATGAGTGAGTCGGAAAATCCCACCGATCCGGTGGGCTACTTCCTGCAAGATCTCACTTACCACGGTAAGACCGAACGGACGCGAGAGGCTTACGAACGCGTCCTCAGAGAGTTCGAGAGCTTTATTCAGGAAGAACGGGGCGTCGAACTCGCAGACGCCTCACAGCGTAGCTGTATGGCGTGGGTTCATACGCTCCGGAGTGGTCGCGCTCCCTCGACCGTTGCCTCGTACGCCTCCTATCTCCACCGTTTTTATGCGTATATGACGCAAGTCGGTATCTTCGAGCAGAACCCGATGACGCTCGTGTTAGAGGAGATGGACGAATCCATCGATACGGACCCTGCACGTCGTGAAATTATGCTTCCCGCAATGCGGGAGTTCGTCGCCGATATCGAGCACCCGCTCGACCGAGCGGTCGTCATCATGCTACTCAAGACTGGAATGCGTGTCGGTGAGCTCTGTAATCTCGACTTACGGGACCTCTATCTCGACGATTCGGAGGTTCGAGAGGCATTCGATATCGAGCACCGGGGTGCACTTGAGGGCCGACCGGATTCCCTGTACGTTTCTTCAGAGCCGTCCCGTGGCACTGTGGTTAACGGCGAAGAGCGTACGGAGTCGAACAAGCGCAGGCGTGCGACCGTCATACCCGTTGATTCAGAACTGAAGCGGGTGCTCAAGCGGTGGCTCGCGATTCGGCCAGACACACAGGCAACAGGCGAACCGCTATTCTGCTCTACGAGCGAGTGGGGACGCCGGCTCACGATCGGGATGGTCGGCCAGTCCGTCCAGACACACGCCACAGCGCGGGGCTGGTACCGTACCGGCGGCGGTGCAGAGGAAAACGTTACACCACATTACTTTCGACACTTCTTCACGACGCATCTCCGCGACCGGACGGGCGACCGTGGCATCGTCAAATACCTCCGGGGCGACGTGGCAGACGACATTATCGACACGTACACCCACAACTGGGGGGATCGAGTCCGGGAAACGTACGACCAACACATCTACTCGCTCCTCTGAACCCGACCCTGGCGAGAAACAGTTCATATATTGTCATTTCGAGCCCGTAGCCGCTGTTAGATTTCGGACCGATAAACCATATACCGAGATATCAATTCGGGAAGTACGCTCCGGAGTGAAGCAGGTTCGAGTACCAACAGCCAGACCACAGTTTCGGGGGATAGCCGGCCGCTGTGGCGGTCAGAGCACGACGCTGTCGCCAATTTCGACCAGTTCGAGCGTGCGGGGACGATCGAACGAGCGAATGTGCGGGCGCAACGCGGTCGGGTCGGCGGTTAGGTTCTTCCAGATATCCCAGTGGGTCGGAAGCAACCGGTCGGGTGCGAGTTGAGCTGCGGCCTCCGTAATCTCGTTTTCGTCGGCGTACCACTGCTTGTACATCATACCGCCGTCGGGATCAGGGAGATAACCCGACGAACCGAACGCGAGTGCCGCGAGATCGATCTCGTACTCGTCCCCGATGTCGTCGAACGCCTCACTGGAACGGGCATCCCCACCGTGGAAGAAGGTACCAGATTCGTGCTTGATGACGTACGAGACTGGGTGGCTCGCATCGGGGTCGTGAGCCGGCTCGACGTGTACTGTGAATGACCCCACCTCGACGGTGTCGCCCTCGGCAGCTGTCTCGAACTGGTCGGCATCGATTCCCTCATCGCCACTCCAGCCCTCCGAGTCGGTCACGGCGATGGAGTCGTCGGGACCGAGATACCGACAGCCAGTAGCTGCGAGTATCGGGCGCTGTGTCGGGCCGTGGACGTGGTCAGAGTGTTCGTGTGTCGCGAGAATCGCATCACACTCGGTCACATCGTTGGGGTCGAACGGAACGGGAATCATCCGTCGTGTTCGGGGTGGATCGCCGTTACCGCAGTACGGATCGATGAGTATCGTTGTCCCGTCACTCGCCTTCAGGATGAAGCCGTTACAGCCGAGATACCATAGCTCGACCCCATCGGCGTCGCTATCGACGACTGCACGTGGGAGCCAGTCTCCCCAGTCGGAGCCGGGAAACTCGTGTGCCATAGCCGCGGTTCGGACTCGGGTGTCAAAAATCGCCGCGCTTCGTCGGCTAGCGAGGCCTGTCGCTCTGGAACTGCGTGAAAATGTTCAGTCCTGACAGCAGCCGCCTGCCTTCTCGCCGAAGTCGACCGACAGCGGGGCGGAGATCATCTTGTTCAGCTCCTGAAGCTCCATCTCCATCTGCTCCTGTGCGTCGAGATACTCGGCCATCACGGGCATCTCGTTGAGTTCCTCCTGTGCGGCCTGGAGCTCGCGGAGGTCTTCGTTCGAGGCGTCGCCGCTCTGGCGTGCCATCATAAACTCCTCACGGAGCTGTTCGAACTCCTGAATCTGCTGTTGTGCCTCGTCGTCGGTCTCGACGGCTGCCTTCGCCTCCGCGAACCGCTGGTAGGAATCGAGTTCCTGGATCGTCGAACCGAGATCGCTAGCGAGTTCGGTCACGCGCGCCGCTGCCGACATCCCAGCGTCAGGTTCTGCGTCCGCGTCCGTGGGTTCGGTGCTCATACATCATCCTTGGGTCGCTTCGGTTTAGGTTTGCCGAATAGGCTAAAGCGCGCCCGTTTTACGCCTCGGGTCGATACACCGTACAATGAGCCAAGAGCCGCGTACCGAGGGTGATCTCCGTAACACGGGGATGGCCCTCAAACACGAGCGGACGTGGGATTACGAACTCGACCGCATCGTGGAGGCAGCCGAGGAGCGCAACGCACAGAAGATTGGTCTTCAGTTCCCAGAGGGACTGAAGCGACGCGCTCCCCACGTCGCCGACGACCTGCGCGCGCTCCTCCCCGACGACGTGACCGTTATGATCTCGGGAAAGCCGTGTTACGGAGCCTGCGACCTCGACACCTATATGATGCGCCGAACGGACGTGTTCGTCCACTTCGGTCACTCCCCGATGAAGGAGTCTGAGAAGATCATCTACGTGCCGCTGTTCTCCAACGTCGAAGTCACCCCGATTATGGAGGATTCGCTGGCCGAGCTGGCCGACCCAGAGGAAAATCCCGATGTGGGGCTTGTCACGACCGCCCAGCATATGAACAAGTTCGAGCAGATGCGCGAGTGGCTCGAAGCGCGCGGCTACACCGTTCACACCCGCCGCGGCGACGACCGACTCACCAACGAGGGGCAGGTGCTCGGCTGCAACTACGCCTCCGCCGATATCGACGCCGACCAGGTCTTGTACGTGGGCGGCGGAAAGTTCCATCCGCTCGGACTCGCGATGGAACATCCCGACAAGAACGTCGTTATCGCCGATCCCGTCAACAACGTCGTCACCATCGCCGACACGGAGAAGTTCCTCAAACAGCGCTACGGCGCGGTCCACCGCGCGATGGACGCCGAAACGTGGGGCGTCGTCTTCTGTACGAAGATTGGGCAGGGTCGCTGGGACGTCGCCAACGAGATCGTGGAGAACAACGAGAACGCCTATATGCTGACGATGGACGAGGTCACGCCGGACCGGCTCACCCAGTTCGGCTTCGATGCCTACGTCAACACCGGCTGTCCGCGTATCACGACTGACGACGGCCCGCAGTTCAAGCAGCCGATGTTGACGCCCGGCGAGTACAAGATCGCTATTGGCGAGAAGCCCCTCGACGAGCTCTCCTTCGACACCTTCCACGGGACGTGGTGAGGTGACGTGACCGAACGCAGCCGACTCGCACAGCAGCTCGGTGTCGTCGCCGGCTTCGACGACCCGCAGCTTGACCTCGAACAGTACTGTACTCCCCCAGAGATCGCTGCTCATCTCATCCACGTCGCCGCGCTGCAGGACGATATCGCGGGAGAGACGGTCGTTGACCTTGGCTGCGGGACGGGAATGTTGACGCTCGCGAGCGCGCTCGCCGGCGCGAGGCGGTCGGTCGGGATCGACCTCGACGCCGAAGCCCTCGCCACGGCCCGAGAAAACGACACGCGTATCGGCGCACACGGCGAAATCGCGTGGCTCCAGGGTGACGCCACCCGACCGCCGCTAGTCCACTCGGACGCGACGGTCGTCATGAATCCACCCTTCGGCGCGCGCGACGGGAACGAACACGCCGACCGCGACTTTCTCGCTGCCGCTCGCAAGTTCGCAACCGTCTCCTACTCACTCCACAACGCCGGGAGTCATGCGTTTGTCGAGTCGTTCGCCGCCGATGAGGGTGGCGAAGTGACCCACGCCTTCGCGGCGGAGTTCGACGTACCGAGCCAGTACGACCACCACGAGGAACAGACGAAAACGCTCGACACCGAACTATTCCGAATTCGCTGGGACTAGCGATCGCGGGCGCTGCCGCGGCTTGCGACGGGGACGCGCGTCTCGCCGTTGACGGCTAGGAGAGTTCCCTCCTGGTTTACGATCGTGAGCCCGCCGATCGTTCGAGTCGAGTTCGGAGCCGGTATCGAGATACGACCAAGCTCTGTACCGGCGCGTGAGACGGAGAGCTGGAATCCGTCGTGCGTGGCGACGACAGAGACGTTCCGCCCATCGATTGTGGGGCTGGCGCGCGAGGCGTCGGAGGCGTACGCGAGCACCGACTCACCACCGTGATTCAGCCGGACGGTGTAGACAGACTGATTCCCAACGACGTTCCACTGGGTGCGCTGTGCGACGACGGTGTCGCGCCAGCCGATCCCGCCGACTCTAACCGACTGTTCGTAACCGTTAGCGAGCCGCTGAGCGGGAACCACTGTCTGCCACACCTGTCTGTCGGGGTTGACGACGATGACGCCGCTCGTCGTCACGCCCGATGCGTTGTAGATGGGAAGATCGTACGCGCCGACGTACTGGTCGGGGACTCCCTCACCGTAGAAGACGGTGTAGTCGCGGATTTCGACGCTCTCGTCGGGCGTCGCCACATCATCGACAACGAGTAGATTGTAGGGAACGGCGATCCCGCCGATGACGGCGAGCACGGCGAGCAGGGCCGTCACAGCGACTTGTCGCTGACTCAGGTCAGTGTCGAGTTGGGGAACAAGCGGTCGATTCGAACTCTTCGCCGCGAGAGTGACGAGCGCAGCGAGGGCGAACACCGCGGCGACTCCGATCGCTCGAAAGAGAACGTACGTGTCACCGCCCTCGAAGAGATACAGCGCCCACAGCCCCTGTGCGGCGGCGTAGCCGAGTGTTCCGAGCCAGATGCGTCCCGGCGACGGAAGTTCGTCACGACGACGGAAGAGGAAGATCGCGAGCACGATACCGATGAAGATGCCGAGCGCGTGTCCCTGGACGGCGATGTTGGACCACCCGGGCGTCACGTACCGAGTTGAGCCGCTGGCAGTGAAGACTGGTGAGTTGAGTGCACTGTAGCCGAGGTTCAGGAGATCACCCGCGACAACGAACACGAGCGTGACGATGGGATAGCGCACGAGCGCGAAGCCGGCGAACGCGAACACGACGCCCGAAAATCCGATAACGGGACCGAGCGCAAACAGTCCCGTTACGACGGCGAGCAGAACAGCCACGACGGGAACAGCGAGGATGCGGACGAACGGATTGGTGCCCCACGAGCCGAAAGACGACGAGCCACGTTCCGTCGGGAAGTGGCTCCACGCGTACTCAGCGAGCGTACCGAACAGGACAGTCCCGAACAGATTCCCGAGGAGGTGGCCCGGTCCGGAGTGTGCCAGCCCGGAGGTGAGGATGCCGAGCGGATAGAAGTACGACCACGACCGAAATGGAATGACAACGGGGCGATACCAGTTGCCGAGTGCACCCTGTACGAACAGATACACCGCGACCACGAGCAGAATCGTCAGCAGCGTCCCCCACGGCACGCCGAGAACAAACCGCGAGCGAAGTCTGCGACCCCACTCACCTTCTGGGCGGGCGACTCTGTGGACGATACCGACCGAGAGGAGGACCGTCCCGACCAGAAGGATGCGCGAGAGACTAACGAGCGGGTCCATATCGAGCGATACGGACGGAGCCGTATAGCTATGGCGTGACCACGAGCTTCCCGAACGCATCGCGATCCTTCATATCGGCAAAGGCCGCGCCAGTGTCCGCGAGAGGATACGTCGCGTCCACCAGCGGCTCGAATCTCTCCTCGCCCGCCAGCGCGACGAGCCGTTCCAGCTCAGGCTGTGTTCCCATCGTGCTACCGAGAATCGCCTGCTGTGAGAGGAAGAAGGGAGCAGCGTGCTGGTCCAGCGTCGGGCCGGCGGTCCGGCCACAGACCACCTGCGTCCCGCCCGTCCGGAGTACTCGACCACAGATATCGGTGAACGGTCCCGAGAGATGATTGAGCGCTGCGTCGGCACTTGACTCACCGGCGCGCTCGACGAGCGTGTCCTCCTCGCTCCCGACGACGACCTCGTCGGCAAACTGCGCGAGGCGGTCGGCCTTCGACTCGGAGGTAGTCGTGCCGACGGTCGTCGCGCCGAGAACGCCCGCTAGTTGGACGCCGGCGAGGCCAACTCCACCGGTCGCACCGGGGATGAAGACGCGGTCGCCGGCCGTCACGTCCGCCTTTCCGAGCATATGCCACGCGGTGAGATACGCTGTCGGGAGCGCACTCGCCGCCACGAACGAGAGCGAGTCGGGAATTCGAATCAGTCGGTGGGCGGGTGCGACGGCCTGCTCTGCGAAGCCGCCGTGATACAGTGAGAACTGCTCGCAGGTGTTTTCCGGCCCCTCGCGACATCGGTCGCAGGTGCCACAGGTCTGGTTCGGACAGAGCAGGACGCGGTCGCCAGCGTCGATATCGGCGTCGGCGGGAGCCTCACGGACGACGCCGGCGGGATCGAGCCCGGAGACGAACGGGAGGCTCTCGCCACGAATCATCGCGGAGTCACCGTCCAGAATCCAGAGGTCGTGGCGGTTGAGCGAGCAGGCCCTCACGTCGACGAGCGCCTCGCCTGCGCCAGCCGTCGGGTCGGGCTGCTCGATAACTTCGACGCCGTCCGGGCCGACGAGGTCGGTGAACGCGGCAGCGTGCATATTCCCGCTTCACAGCCGGCCCACAAAACTACTCGCCTCGGCGAGACAGTGCCGTTAGGAGGGCGAACACCGCGGCTAAGCCCATTGCGCCGGCGAGCAGCGCGAACGCGATCCGGAAGCTGGTCGCGTCGGCGATGATACCGACCGTCGCCGGAGCGACTGCACCGACACCCATCAACAGCGTGCGGACGAGTCCAAGCCCACCACCGGCGATCTCGTCGGGAATCGCCGCCGAGAGATACGCCGCGCGCACGGGGCGGAATCCGTGGCTCCCGACACCGAGAAGGACTGTCGCGACGGTAAGCGGGAGGACGGTACCACCGACGAGGACCAGCCCAACGAGCGAGACAGTTGCGAGGCTGAGGACGCCTACGACGAGCGGGAGTCGACCAAGTCGGTCGGAGAGACCACCAGTCAGCACCTGTACGACGCTGACGGCGAACAGGCTGCTATAGAGGAGGGCAGCGGTCGAGTCTGCGAGTCCACGCTCCACGAGGTACGTGGGGAGGAAGGCGACAACGCCGTTGTATGCGAAGGAGAAGCAGAGCGTTACGCCGACGAACAGTAGGAAGCCTTGGTCGCGGAACGGGTCGAGATACGGGCGAATTGCCAACTGCTCGCGCACAGTCGCTGTCGACTCCTTCCCATCGGAACGCGGGACGCGGACGAGCAGCCTGACGGTGAGGCCGATTACGACAGCGCAGATCGCTGCGAACAGCGCCTGCCAGCCAACCGAGGCGAGTGCGAGGACGACCGCCGGCGGTGCGATGATTCCACCGACCGTCCCGAGGGTGTCGAAGACGCCCAGCGACCGGCCCGTTCTGTCAGGATAGAGCCGCGAGAGCAGGCCGACGGCGACGGTCTTGTGGACGCCCGTTCCGAGTCCGACGAGCAGCATCCCACCGACGAGCACCGGATAGGAGGTTGGAAGGAGGAGTGTAACAGCGCCGAGTGCTGCCGTACACGCACCGATCGTGATGATACGCACGTCGTCGAGGGCATCTGCCAGCGCGCCGCTCGGGAACTGGACGAGCGAGTAGAGCAGCAACATCGCGGTGTAAGCGATGCCGAGCTTGCTACTCGACAGGGAGAGCGTCGTCTCGAAGGTGGGGAACAGCGCGGGAAAGCTGTAGCGGGCGAACTTGGCGGCGAGCCAGAGTCCGCCGACGAGGACCAGCGGCTCGATACCGGGTGATCGCGTCGTGTGGTCCTCGGTCATCTACTCACGCAGAGCGCGACGAGGGGCAAAAGCGGCGTGGCTCAGGCAGAGAGCCACGCGTACGTCTGGAGTGCGCCGAAGACGATTGCGAGAACACCGTTCTCCACGACGAGCAGGGTCCCGGCGTCAGTCATCCGGGCCGTGAGCGTAATCGCGCCGAACACCGTCGCGAGGAGGAGGTTGTACTTCGCGAGCAGTTGCCAGCAGGACTGGTCGATATCGATGAGTCCGTCAGAGCCCATACGTGGAAGCCACGCGGGAGAGTGAAAAGCGCCGGTATCGAGATTATAGCGGTTCGTCGCCCTCGATAATGCGGAGCGCGCGGTCAGCGAGGTTCGGGACTCCCTCGCGCATCTGCGGGTACATGTCATCGTCACTGTTCCCCTCGAGATAACGGCGGAAGAACATCTCGCCGAGACCGGCGAGCTTGTAGACGGCGAGTCCGCGGTAGAAGCGGTCGTTGTCGTAGGAGAAGCCAGTCAGCTCCTCGTAGCGCTCGACGAGATCAAGGCGAGTACGGTAGTCGTCGGTCGCCATAAAGTCGTTAGCGGTGTCGTCACCGCGTGGCGGGTCAGGATCCTTCGGGTCCCACCAGTACGAGAGCATCCAGCCGAGGTCGGTGAGCGGGTCGCCCAGCGTGGACATCTCCCAGTCCATCACGGCAACGATTTCGGGATCGGCTTCGGGACCGTACATCACGTTATCGAGCTTGTAGTCGCCGTGGACGAGCGCGGTCGGCGGGTCCTCGGGGATGTTGTCTTTCAGCCACGACATCACGTCGTACAGTTTGGTTACTTCGCGCTCTTGAGCGGTCACATCGAAGGCCCACATCAGCTGTTCGGACCATCGGTCTACCTGTCGCTCGGTGAACCCCGGCGGGTAGCCGAAGTCGCCGTGTTCGAGCCCGACAGCGTCGTAATCGACCTGGTGGATGCGCGCGAGATTCGTCACGAGCTCCTCGCCAATCTGCTCGCGAGCATCAGCGTTCTGGAACCGGGCCGGTTCCCCTTCACGGAGCACGTCACCCTCAACGCGGGCCATCACGTAGAAATCTGAGCCCATCACGTCGTGGTCGTCAGAGGCGACGTACGTCTTCGGAACTCGGACATCTGTGTCCTGCAGCGCGTCGATGACACGGTACTCGCGGAGCACGTCGTGGGCGGTATCGGCGGTCTCGCCCGGTGGCGGTCGGCGGATGACGAGCTGGTCGTCGCCCCACGTGACGAACAGCGTCTCGTTGGAGTGGCCTTCCTGATGGTGGTTGACCTCGTACTCGTCGACGGGCCCGAGCTCTGTCTCCAGGAACGCGGCGAGCTTGTCTACGTCCACGATTCGCTCGAAGTACGTTTCCTCGCTCACGGATGTACACCTAACATTGTTAGCCGAGTTTTCCGACCCCAAGGAGGAAAGTGTACGGGTTGGTGGAGAACCGAGCCAGAATACTCAATTAATATACAAAAACTCACGTCAGGAAATCGCTTAGGATGGCTCGTGTGAGTGGCGACGTGATGGCCCTCCAGTCGCGGGTTCCCTCGCGCGTAGTCGTGACGTACTACGCGTATCAGGCAACACTCTCCTTCGGCTTCTTCGCGCCGGTGTTCACTATCTTCCTACTGGCGCGTGATCTCTCGTACACACAGATTGCGCTGCTTTCCACGGAGAGCGCGGTACTCACCGTCGTCGGTGAGGTTCCCAGTGGCTATCTTGGCGACCGTCTCGGCCGACGAGCGAGTCTCCTCGTCTCGACGATGGCGATGACGCTCTCCATTGCGGGGTTCGTCGTTGCGGAGTCGTTCCCGGCGTTCGTCGTCCTCTACGGACTGTGGGCGCTCGCACGCGTCTTTCGATCTGGGACCGGTGATGCGTGGCTCTACGAGACGCTTCGCGACAGACTCAACAATGAGGGCCGGTTCACGACGGTTCGCGGTCGCGGGCGGGCAGTGAACCTCGGGGTGACGGTACTCGCGACGCTCGCCGGCGGTGCCCTCTACACTGTCCAGCCCGCGCTCCCGTTCGCTGTCTCCGCGGGCTTGCACGCGCTCGGCGTGCCGATTCTCCTCTTGTTTCCAAAGGCAGCATCGTTTAGCGAAGGGCGCGACACCGATGTCTCCGTGCGCGCCACCGCTCGCGTGGTCCACGAGCAACTCACCGCGCCCGGAACGCAGACCGTCGTCGCCGTCGCCGCGGTGTTCTTCGCGTACACCAACACCGTTAACAGCTACGTCCAGCCGATGGTACGCGACATCGTCGGGCTGCCAGTCTCACTGCTCGGGCCGCTGTACGCTGGATTCACGCTTATCTCGGCGATCGCAGGCTACTACACCGGTGCTATCGACGCACGACTCGGATCGCGACAAACAGTCTTCCTCCTTACACCCCTTGTGATTCTCGGCGTCGGCATCGTGACGCTGTTCCCGCCCCTCGCGATTCCAGCTTTCCTTGCGTACAAGGGGACCGACACCCTCCTCAGGAGCGTGACCGCGGGCTTCCTCAACGACCGCGTAACCGATGCCGGCCGCGCGACGACGCTCTCAGCCGCATCGATGACGTACGCGCTCGCGAGACTCCCGCTGTTAGTAGCTGCCGGCGCGTTCGCCGACCGCCGCGGTCCCCGTCCCGTCTTCGGTGCTGTCGCCGCCGTCTGCCTGATCGTGATGGGTCTCCTCTGGGTTGTGACACGACGGGTCGCCTCCGACCGATAGATTATGCGGAGCCAGCTATAACGCCCAGATATGAACGACCGCGTTAGCGAGGCCGCGGCCCGTCTCCAGAGTGCTGACAGCGCCGTCGCGTTCACCGGTGCTGGTCTCTCGACTGCATCGGGTATCCCCGATTTCCGGAGCGACGGCGGTATCTGGGAGCAGTACGAGCCGATGGATTTCCACATTCGGCGGTTCGAGCGCGATCCCGACGGGTTCTGGCGGGACCGAGCGGGGATGGTTGCAGAGGTGTACGACGGTCACGAGCCAAACAGCGCGCACGCAGCCCTGGCGGATCTCGAAGCCGCCGGCCATCTCGACCGCACGATTACGCAGAACGTCGACGGCCTTCATCGCCAGGCCGGCAGCGACGACCCCATCGAGATCCACGGTACCGGGAGTCGGGTCGCCTGCTGGGACTGCGAGGCCAGGTTCGACGCCGGTCCGTACTACGAGGCGGTCCGTGAGGGAGATATCGACGGTGCGCCGGCCTGTCCGACCTGTGACGGCCTGCTGAAGCCCGACGTGGTGCTGTTCGGCGAGCAGATGCCGATGAGAGCGCTGAACCGCGCTCGAACACTGGCCCGCGAGAGCGACTACTTCCTCGTCGCAGGATCATCCCTCAGCGTAGAGCCGGCAGCATCGCTTCCAGACCTCGCCGCCGACACCGGGAGCGACCTCGTCGTCGTGAATTTCGACGAGACGCACGTGGACGATCGAACCGATTTCGTCTTCCACGCGGACGTAACTGACGTGCTGCCAGCGATTCGCGACGAACTCGAGTGATTCGGGTAAGCACTTTTTACACTCGGCGGCGCGTGTCGGTGTATGCCCCACTACGAAGTGGTCGACACCGACGACGTACCGTTACAGGACCTCTCTGAATCCAACGAGATGCCACCGGATCTGAATATCCGCGCCATCGACGCCGCGCTCGGAACCGAGCAGATCGGCGTCAAGCTGTGGTACTTCGAGCCGGGTGAGGAGATCGGTTACCACGCTCACGCGGAACAGGAGGAGCTATTCTACGTGCTCGAAGGAGAGTTCTCGTTGAAGCTGGGTGAATCAGGCGAGGAGGAGTACGTTGACGCGGAGTCGGGGACGTTCTGGGTCGCGAGCCCGGAGATGGGTCACGGCCACCGATGTGTGGGTGACGAGCAGGGAGTCGTCCTCGCCATCGGTGCACCGTACGTCGACGATCCCGGGATGGATCCGCACTCGCTGGACTAGAACGAAACGTCGACATCCTCGGGGGAGTCAGCGTCCCCGTAGGTGGTGTGTAGATACTCAGCGATATTTGCAGATTCGGCCATCGTAACGCCGTACTCGGGATCGATGAGGACGGGGACGGCGCGTTGGCCAGAGATGGCCTGCACTTCGTTGCGCTTAGAGTGGAGGCCTTCGGTCCAGACGGAATCGTACTCCAGTCCGAGCTCGTCCAGTTCGTCGACGACGAGCTCACAGAACGGGCAGCCTTCGAGTCGGTAGAGAACGCGGTCACTCATACCTGCCGTTGGACGCCGCGCTACATAATCCCACGGGCGCGGCGAACGCTTTTGTGCCGAGCGGGTGATTCGCCGGTATGCCACCCGCTGTCGGCGATACCGCACCGGATTTCACCGCCCTGTACTGCGATGGCGAGACGTTCCGCGAGCGCGAGGCTCACGACCGATTCAAGGACGGAGGCGTGCTCGTCTTTGCCGGCTTCGCGTTCAACGCCATCAACGAGAACTGGTGGAAACAGTACGCGAGAGCCGGGTGGGACGAGTTCGACGTTCCCGTCGTCCCCGTCGTGCGTGACGGTCCTTACGCGGTGAACGCCTTCCTACGCGATATCGAGGTTCCGTTCGACGCTATCGCAGATGTGGAAGGAGCTGCCGCCGAGAGCTACGACCTGCTCGTCGAGCGGGAAGGAATGGCAGGAGTTCGGACCGCGCGCCGTTCGGTGTTCGTCGTGGACGCGGCAGGTGAGATTCAGTACCGATGGCTGGCCGATGATTGGATTTCGCCGGTCCCGCGCGAAGAGATTGAGGACGCGGTCGCTGAGTTGCCGTAGCGAACAGGTGACACCGACTCGCCCCGGAGCGATGTGTCACGCATTCACCAGTGACACTCCGGGTAGATTACTGACGCACGGAGCCGGTGGCTCGTATTCAGATAAAAGGCTACGTATCGCCGCGGACGATGGCCGGAAGCTCAGAGAGGTGGTCAATCTCGTACGTCGCCTTCGGTCCGCGAGCATTCGGTCCGTAGGCGACGGCGTCAAGCCCTGCATCGACAGCACCGTCGATATCGTGGTCGTAGCGGTCCCCGACCATCACCGCGTCGACCGGGTCACCACCCCAGGTGTCGAGTGCCGTCTGGTACATCCGTGAGTCTGGCTTCGTGTAGCCGACCGCCTCACTCGTCGTAACCGCGTCGAAGCAGTCGTCGATGCCGTTGCGTTCGAGCAGGTCGTAGGCTGCATCGGTGTCGATATCACTGATGACGCCGAGATACACACCTAGTTCGTCGAGTGTCTCGATAGCCTCGACGACGCCGGCTTCGGCGCGGGCGGTCTCATTCGTCGCCGTCTCGAAGATCTCGCGCCACTCGTCTTCGGGAGGCGGTGAGCCGTCGAATAGCCGGTCGGTTGCGACCCGATACCCCTCGTGGGCCGTCTTGTACTCATTTCCCTCGCGGTCTTTGAAGTAGCTCCCGAGCGCGGATTTCCACCGATCGAGCGCGTCGTCGGGCAGGTCGTACTCGGCTTCGAGTCGGTCGATGAACAGCGCGTACCCCTCGCGAATGCTCGGGAGATGTGCGACGACGCCGCCGAGGTCGAAGAAGACGGCCTCGTAGCGCGTCATACGTACCTCCGGACGCCGTTGCGTACCTGGCTCTCGATACGGCCGGTCTGGTCGAGATGCGCCAGCCCGCTTATCGTCTCGGCGAATATGTAGCGTGGCTTCCGCCCGCGGGCCAGCTCCGAGGCGACCTCGGGCATCGTCTCGAATCCGTCTGCGACGAGTTCCTCGATGGCGTCGAGTCGCTTGTGCAGTCGGCGACGGTCGCGTTCGAGAATCTCGTCGAACCGCTCGTGAGGCTGGCCGTGGCCGGAGAAGATGCGGTCGGGGTCGTGCGGTTCGAGCCGGTCTAGTGCGGTGAAGCTGGCCTCGAACGCCTCCGTGTGGCCGTCGTCCATCCCGTCGTGGATCAGGACCGCACGGAACGGCTCCATCACTGTGTCGCCTGAGAGCAGGATACTATCCCCGTCGAATTCGAGCAAGTACGCGAGATGATCTGCCTGGTGGCCTGGCGTGTGGATAGCCGTCCCCGAGTGGTGACCGATTTCGACCGCTCCGGGTGTGATCCACTCGTCGACTGCCTCCAGCGGGAGCAGACGGCGGTTCCGTTTCAGCGACTCGACGGCCGACTCGACTTCGTTGTCGAGGGTATCACCGGTAAGTCCCACCGTGGCGGCGTTTTCGCGGACACGCTCGCCGAGTGCTGTTGCGTCTTGTGTGAATCGTTCACGGACGCTCGCGGGTGCGTAGATGGTCGGATCGCCGGCGTCGAGCACGGTCTGGACCTGCCCGATATGGTCGACGTGCGGATGGGTCAACACGAGATGCTCGATATCTGAGAGTTCGTAGCCGGCGGACTCGAGACCGGCTTCGAGCCGCTCGTCAGCGGGCATCTCTGACTTCTCGGTCGTCGGGATACCGGCGTCCACGAGTACCGGCTCGGCACCACCGAGCAGGTGACAGGCGACGTGACCCGGGGGCCAGTCGACCGGGAACTCCACCCGGTGGATTGACTGCGTTCGTTGGTCGTGCATACCCGAACCGAACGGTCCGTGTGAATAAACGTTCGCCTCCTCGTAACCAGAAATTTCGAACAACGGCTACGTTCGTCGGTGTGTTTATTTACGCTGCGACCGCTGTCGCCAAACGAGCTTACGACTGTAAATATGACACGGAATAACCGATTCAGCGTCGACGGCGACGTGATAGTGATTACGGGATCGAGTCAGGGTATCGGAAAGACGACCGCAGAACTGCTCGCGGCGGACGGCGCGAAGGTGGTCGTCTCCTCGCGCTCACAGGAGAAAATCGACGCTGTCGCCGAGGAGATCAACGACTCGGACGTGCCCGGCGAGGCAATCGCTGTCGAGTGTGACGTGCGCGACCGCGACGCCGTCGAGGCGCTGATGGACGCGACCGTCGAGGAGTTCGGTCGCATCGACACGCTCGTTAACAACGCCGGCGCGTCGTTTATGGAGAGCTTCGACGACATCTCCGAGAACGGCTGGAAGACCATCGTGGACATCAATCTCCACGGTACCTTCCACTGTGCACAGGCTGCTGGCGAGCGTATGCAGGAGCAGAGCGACGGCGGGAAGATAATCAACTTCGCCTCCATCGCCGGGACGCGCGGCGCTCCCTATATGAGCCACTACGGCGCGGCGAAGGCCGCTGTGGTCAACTTCACGACGACGCTCTCCGTCGAGTACGCTCCCCACGACATCCGGGTCAACTGTATCGCCCCCGGGCTCGTCGCCACGCCTGGCGTCGAGTCGCAGATGGGTATCACCGCCGACAACGTCGACCGTGACAGCGTCGACCGACAGATCGGTGTCCCCGAAGAGATGGCGGACATCGTCCAGTTCCTCGGCAGCGACGCCTCATCCTACATCGTCGGCGAGACAATCGTCACGAAGGGCGTTCCGGATATCGGTGAAGGGCGCGACGTATGACGAGCCGCGAGCTGTTCTTACCCGTGGCTGCCCAGCCGAGCGTGGATTCGCTCGTCGATATGGCAAAACGGGGGGAAGACCTCGGCTACGAGCGCGCGTGGCTCCCCGAGACGTGGGGACGTGACGCCGTCACCGTACTCACGAGTATCGCCCGCGAAACAGATGAGATTGGTATCGGCACCTCAATCGCGCCCGTCTACTCACGCTCGCCCGCGCTGCTCGGGCAGACAGCTGCTACGCTCCAGGAAGTCTCGGACGGTCGCTTCCGACTCGGACTCGGGCCGTCCGGTCCAATCGTCGTCGAGAACTGGCACGGCGTCGACTACGGCAATCCGCTGAAGCGGACACGAGAGACCGTCGATGTCGTCAAGCAGGTGCTCTCGGGCGAAACCGTCGACTACGACGGCGAGAACTTCGACCTCTCTGGCTTTCGGCTTCGATGTGACGCGCCCGACCCTGCCCCCGCTGTCGACGTTGCTGGTATGGGGCCGAAGGCCGTCGAACTCGCCGGGCGCTTTGCCGACGGCTGGCACGCGCTTATGTTCACGCGCGACGGTATCCAGCAGCGCCACTCCGACCTCGAACGCGGCGCGGAGATGGCCGACACGGACGAGGTTCCCCGGACGACGATGTCGCTCACCTGCGCGGCGCTGGAGGATCGCGAACGCGCCCGCGACATCGTCCGACAACACACCGCGTTCTATCTCGGCTCGATGGGAACGTTCTACCGCGACTCGCTGGCTCGACAGGGCCACGAGGACACGGCACACGCTGTCTACGACGCGTGGCAGGACGGGAATCACGGTGAGGCAGTCGCAGAAATCGACGACGACCTGCTCGACTCGCTAGCCGTCGCCGGGACGCCTGAGGAGGCGCGCGAACAACTGGAAGCGTGGGAAGCAATCGATGCCGTTGACGCGGTGTCGGTGTCGTTCCCGCGCGAAGCGACGCTCGAAGAGATCGAGGCGACGACGGACGCACTTGCGCCCTGACCGTCTGGGTGAACGCAGGGGATTATTCTCCATGACCGACGATGCCGTCGGTGAGGAGGCGATGTGGACCTCCGAGAGCAGTATCGGTCGGCTTCTCGCCCGCTTTATGCAGTCGGGCATCGACTTCGGGATGGACCGAATCAGCGACCCGTAGGCGTATTTTCATCTGGAGGGTGGGAAGCCAGTCGGTACGGCTTTGTCGGTACACGGCGACGCTACGCTCTAGTGACATCAAGTCAGGCTGCCGTGAGCGAGCAAGCGGAGTCGGCCACGTCGGCGACCGCTCGGCGACGGGTCGCAGTCGTCGTTGGAATCGTCTTTATCGACCTGCTCGGCTTCGGTATTATCATTCCGGTTCTTCCGTTCTACGTTCGTTCGTTCGGCGTCAGCGATGTCTTCATCGGGCTGCTCGCAGCGTCGTACTCGTTCTCGCAGTTCGTCGCAGCTCCGATCTTAGGGCGCATCTCCGACGAACGCGGTCGCCGACCGGTGCTAATGCTTTCGGTCGGGGTGGCAGGCGTCGCGTGGATTCTCTTCGGGTTCGCCGCCGAAATCGGCACGGCGGTCGGTACGACCGTGGGGCTGTGCGTGCTCTTTGGAGCACGGCTGTTGGCCGGCGCGGCGGGCGGAAACATCGCGACTGCACAAGCGTATATCGCCGACGTGACACGGCCAGAAGACCGGACCGGCGCACTCGGGCTCGTCGGTGCAGCCTTCGGATTAGGCTTCGTGTTCGGCCCAGCAGTCGGTGGGCTGCTCGCGAGTGACGCCGTGGTCACGACCGTTCGGAACGTACTCCCGAGCTTCGTACCGGTGACGCAGTTTTCGCTGCCGAGTTTCGCTGCGGCCGGCTTCTCATTTCTCGCCCTCGCCGCGACAGCGGCGGTTCTGGAGGAGCCGGACCGGGCGCGGACGCAGGGCCGACGCACGACGTTCGTTACGCAGTTCAGAACCGCGCTCGCCGACCAGACGCTCCGGCCACTCGTCATCGCGTTCTTCCTCACCTCACTCGCGTTCGCCGGGATGACGGTTATGTTCGTCCCGCTGCTAGCTGACTTCTTCGGCTACGACGCCACGACCGCTGCCCTCTTTCTCGCGTATCTTGGGGGGCTCGGCATAATCAATCAGGGCGTGCTCATCGGGAGGCTCTCGCGGCGATTCGGTGTCCGACGTATCGTCCAGGCTGGTGTCGTGGCGCTGTTTTGTGCGCTCGTTCTGCTCGGCGTCTCCCCGCTGGCAGGGACCTCAGTGCTCGTTTCCGGCGGGCCTGCGTGGCTCACCGGCGGCCTCGCGGTGTTGATTGTCTTTGGCGCGCTCGCTTCGTTCGGGAATGGTGCAATCACGGTCGGGCTCGCAGCCCTCGTTTCGGAAAACGCGTCCGAAGAGACGCAGGGTGCGGCGTTCGGAGTCACACAAGGAGCCGGCAGTCTCGGGCGAACTGTCGGCCCACCGCTCGCAGCGGCGGCATACGTCCTCGTGTACTGGTCACCGTTCATCGCCGGCGCGCTACTGTTGGTCCCCGTCGTGGTGCTGTTGCGACGCTGAGCGGCTCGTCGGTGGCCCGTCGCATACGTCCTCTTGTCGAGACGGACGCTTCAGAACATCTGAGAAATCTCAGTGGAAAGACGATTCAAAGAGTTCCGTCCGCCAGTATCAGTCGTCTGCTGGCTTTGCAGCCACCTTCTCGGCGAACTGTTCGCGTACCTTCTCGATTTTCGGGTCGGCGTTGAACTGACAGTACGCGTCGCCCGGATTCTTTTCGTAGTAGTTCTGGTGGTACTCCTCGGCCTCGTAGAAGGTGTCAAGCGGTTCGAGCTCGGTGACGATATCGTCCTCGTAGACGTTCTCCGATTCGAGTCCGTCGATGAACGCGGCTGCGACCTCTCGCTGTTCCTCGCTCTCGTAGAAGATTGCCGACCGGTACTGCTCGCCCACGTCGGGACCCTGCTTGTTCAGCGTCGTCGGATTGTGGATGGTGAAGAAGACACGCAGCAGCTCGTCGTAGCTGATCTCCTCTGGATCGTAGCTGATACGGGTCACCTCGGCGTGGCCGGTCGTTCCCGCACAGACCGCCTCATAGCTGGGATGCTCGACGTGGCCGCCGGCGTAGCCCGCCGTCGTCTCCTCGACACCCGCCAGTTCGTCGAAGGCGGCGTCGGTACACCAGAAACAGCCGCCGCCGAACGTCGCCGTCTGGAGCTTGCTCATACACGAGAAAGGGTCTGTGGCGGTTTGAACCTCACGCCGTCCGCCGGCAGCTATTTGCCGATGGCCCTGACACCTCATCATATGCCCGACACCTACACTGGCGCTGACCTGTTCGTCGACGCGCTCGAGGAGTACGACATTCCCTATCTGTTCGGCAACCCAGGTACGACCGAACTCCCCCTGATGGAGGCGCTGTCCGACGCCGACTTCGAGTATATGCTCGGGCTCCACGAAGACGTGGCCGTCGGTGCCGCAGCCGGCTTCGCACAGACCCGCCGCTATCACGCGGACAGCGACCCCGATATCACGCCCGTCGGCGTCGCGAATCTCCACATCACGCCAGGACTGTCACACGGAATCGGGAATCTCTACGGCGCGTCGATGACCGGCGCACCGCTGGTTCTCACGGCGGGCAACCACGAGCTCGACTTCCGCCACGAGGAGCCGATTCTGACGGGCGACCTCGAAGCGCTCACCGACCAGTTCTGCAAGTACTCCGCCGAGGTCACCTCCGTCGACTCGCTGGCGATGATGGTGCGGCGCGCCTTCCGGACGGCACTCACCCCGCCGACCGGCCCAGTCTTCCTCGGCCTGCCGGTCGATGTGATGATGGCCGAGACGGACGACCGACCCGAACCGCTGGGACCGATTCCCGATGCCGGGAGCGGTGACCCACGACAGATTCGTGAGGCTGCCGACGCGCTCGTCGAGGCGGACAATCCGCTGCTCGTCGTCGGTGACCACGTGGCCAGAGCGGGGACCGACGCCATCGACGCCGCCGTCGAACTCGCGGAGGCGACCGGCGCGCGTGTCCACGGCGAGATGCTCGGCTCCGAGGTGGCGTTCCCGACGAGTCACGAGCAGTGGCTCTCGTACATACCTCCTCGCGAGGATCTGGCCGCGATGTTGCAGAACACGGATACCATCGTCTTCGCGGGCTGTTCGACCAACACGACCTTGCTCCGTCACGAGGAGCCGTTGGTCCCCGAGGACGCGACCACTATCCACCTCTCGGACGACGCGTGGCAGGTAGGCAAGAACGAACCAGCCGACGTAGCCGTCATCGGCGACCCCGGTCGAATTATGGGTGGGATTGCGACCCGCGTCGCAGACAGACTGGACGAGGAGACCCTGGATGCGCGTCTCTCACACGTCGCCGCGATGAAGGAGTCGATGGCTGCCTCAATGGACTCGATGGGTGAGGGAAACGCCCCCGAGGAAGACCCTCGCGCCTCGAAGCGCGAGGTCGTAGAGGCTATCATCGAGGCCGACGCCGACCCGCGCATCGTCGACGAGGGTATCACGGCGAAGTACGCGCTGCTGACGCACTACCCGCTCGAACCCGAGGGTTACTTCTCGAACAAGGGTGGCGGGCTCGGGTACGGGCTGCCGGCGGCAATTGGAGCCGCGGCCGCGGAGTCGCTCCAGGATGAGCCGCGCGACGTACTGGGACACATCGGCGACGGCTCGTATCTCTACTATCCACAGAGCATCTACACGGCCGTCCGTCACGGGCTCGATCTGACGGTGCTCGTCGTCGATAACCGGAACTATCGCATCCTGAAGGACAACACCAACACGATATTCGGCGGGGACGACGACGACCACGAGTTCGTCGGGATGGACTTCGATCCCCACGTCGATATTCCGATGAACGCGGAGAGCCACGGCGCGCGTGGCCATCTCGTCGAGACGATAGACGAACTCGGCCCCGTCCTCGACGAGGCGTTCACCACGCCGGGCGTCGACGTTATCGACACCCTCGTCCACGACTGACGACCGTATCATCCACGACTAACGACTCTTACTCGGTGTTCTGTCTGGCTCGCTCGCCCATCTGGCTCACGCCGCGGCGGATGTGGCCGGCGTCCGTTCCCGCGATGAGATAGTCGAATCCCCACTCGCAGTAGCGGTCGACTCCTGCTGGAGTCGTGGCGAGCGTGCCGACCGGTGTTGCTGCTCTCTCCCCGGCGTCGAGAATCCTCTCGACCGCCTCGCGGAACACGTCGCTCTCGAACTGGCCGAAGACATCGAGGTTCGCGGAGAGATCTGCGGGACCGACGAACAGCGCGTCTACGCCGTCGACTGCGGCGATCTCCTCGACGCGATTGAGTCCTGTCTGCGTCTCGATCTGCACGACGAGCGTGAGGTCATCGTTGGCGGTCGCGACGTACTCACCGAGATCGCGGCCGTACGCGGAGGCGCGTGTTCCAGCGACGCCGCGATTTCCCTCGGGTGGGTAGCGAGCCGCGGCGACCGCCTCGCGCGCCTCGTCTGCGGACTCGACCATCGGGACCATAACGCCGTGCGCGCCGATGTCGAGCAGCCGTTTTATTGCGCCGGTGTCGTTGTCCAGCGCGCGGACGAACGGCACGGCGTCGCCGTCTGCAGCCTCGATAGCGCGGATCTGGTTTGCGATGGTAGCGGTGCTGTTGGGCGCGTGTTCGGTGTCGAGCATTACGAACTCGGCGTCGGGGGCGACCATCTCTGCAACGGCGGGGTCGGACAGCGAAACCCACGCACCGACGGGAAACTCTGTGTCGGAGAACATAGCAGTGAGCCACGGCCGAGAGAGAAAAGTGCTCGCTCTCAGTCGTCCGTCGGGAGGTCGAATACGACGCGGCCGCCCTCCTCCCTCGTCTCGGGGAAGATCTTCCCGGGATTGAGTATATCCGTCGGATCGAACGCCCGCTTCACCTGTCGCATCAGCTCGACGGCGACGGCTCCGTGCTCGCGTTCGAGATACTCCTGTTTGCCGAGTCCGACGCCGTGTTCGCCGGTCGCCGTCCCGCCCATCTCGATGGCGCGTTTCACCACGTCCGAATAAACCTGTTCGGCGGCGGCTCGCATCTCCGAGTCCTCGGGGTCTGCGAGCACGGAGTAGTGGACGTTCCCGTCGCCGGCGTGGCCGAAACAGGGGACGAGCAGGTTCTCCTCGCGGCCACGCTGTTTGGCGTATCGGATGATCTCGCCGAGCTTCGAGATGGGAACCGTGATATCTCCGGGATGGACGGGCGTGAGATCGGGGTCGTAGCTGCTGACGGCGAACGCTAGCTCCTCGCGGGCTTCCCACAACGTGTCCATCTCCTCGTCGCTCGCGATGTCGAACTGCTCAACGCCGTGGCTCTCGAACAGCGACCGGCAGAAGGCGATCTCGTCTTCGATGCCGTGGTTCGCGTGGAACTCGACGAACAGCATCGCCGAGTCGGGGAGGTCGAGTCCCTGATACGCGTTCGCCATCGCGCCTGCCGTCTCGTCCACGAGTTCGATCTTCGCTACGTCGACACCGGACTGGACCGCATCGGCGACCGCGTCGGTCGCCGCGTCCAGTGACGGGAAGATAGCGCGACCGCCGCGAATCTGCTCGGGACGACCAGCGAGTTCGAGGGTGGCTCGCGTCACCACCGCGAGCGTTCCTTCCGATCCGACGAGGAGGTCCGCGAGGTTGTAGCCGGCGCTCGTCTTCTTCGCCTTCGATCCGGCGGTGAATACATCTCCCTCGGCCGTGACTGCCTCCAGTTCCAGCACCCAGTCGCTCACCTCACCGTACTTGACGGTCTGCATCCCGGAGGCGTCGTTGGCGATCATCCCGCCGATCGTCGAGAGGTCACCGGAGGAGGGGAGCGGCGGGAAGAACAGTCCCTCGTCCGCGACGGCGTCGTCGACCGCAGAGCCGAGCACTCCCGGTCCCACGTCGATTTGGAAATCTGCCGGGCGCACGTCGTGAATCGCGTCCATCCGCGTGAGGTCGAGACTGATACCGGCGAACGACGGAACGGCGTTTCCCTCCATCGAGGTGCCGGCGGCGTACGGCGTCACCGGGATCTCGCGCTCGTGTGCGCCAGCGAGAACAGCAGCCACGTCGGCGGTTGATTCGGGGAAGACGACGGCGTCGGGGACCGTCGCGTGGCTGCTCTCGCGTGCGCCCCAATCTGCGGCGTGGGACTCGCGGCTCGCGTCAGTGAACGCGACCTGCCCGTCGGGGAGCAGATCGGTGAGAAACGTGCAGTCGTGGCTCATACCGAATTGGATAGGTCGACCATGATAAATCTACCCACGGTCGGTGTCGTGGTCGGTCAGCGTGTATCAGTCGGTAACTGCCGAGCGCTATTGGGCTAACAGTCGCGGTATCACGTGGGTTTCAGTTACCATCGTTTACTGGCATAGCAAGCTTTTCAATGGCGCGTTCGGAGTACCGTACGTATGAGTAACTTAGTCACGGATATCGAGGAAACCGTGGAAGAGCATCCGGATGCGACCGCACTTGGCTACGACGGCCACGAGTTCAGCTACGAACAGCTCTGGGCTCAGACGGGCCAGTTCGCGCAGGCACTGGCGGATGCAGGCGTCGAGCCTGGCGACCGAGTCGGGCTGTATCTACCGAACGTTCCGCAGTACGTCATCTCGTTCGTCGGCACGCTTCGTGCCGGTGGCATCGTCGTACCGATGAATCCGCAGTATCGCTCGCGCGAAATCAGCCATCTGCTGTCTGACTCGGGGGCAAAAGCGGTCGTCACGCTCGCCGATCTCGTTCCCGAAGTCAAGAAGGTACAGGATGATACCGACGTTCACACCGTCGTCTCGGTGGGCGACGCCGAGGGTGCGACGGAGTTCGATTCCTTCCTCGCCGACGAGATGCTTCCGGTGCAGGACCGTGCAGACGACGACGTGGCGGTCCAGCCGTACACGTCCGGCACGACCGGCCAGCCGAAGGGCGTGCTGCTCACCCACCACAACCTCGCGTTCGACGCGCGCGCCTCCGCTGAAATCCACGACGGCATCGATATCGACGACAAGTTCCTCGGCGTCCTCCCGCTGTTCCACATCTACGGGATGACGATTACGATGATTTCGACGCTGTTCCAGGGTGGCTCCTACTGGCCGATGCCAGAGTGGGACGCCGAAGCAGCACTCGAGCTCATCGAGAGTGAGGGCATTACCCACGTTCACGGCGTGCCGGCGATGTTCAACGACGTGGTTAACACGCCGGGTGCCGAGGAGTACGACCTCTCGTCGGTCGAGTTCGCCAACTCCGGCGGCGACTCGCTCCCCATCGAGGTGATGGAGCAGTTCGAGTCGATGTTCGACGTGGAGCTGTTCGAAGGGTACGGACTGACGGAGACTCAGCCCGGTGACGCACGTCAACACGCCCGGACGAGCCGCCGCGCCGGCTCGCATCGGCAAAACGCTGCCCGGCATCGAGTCGATGGTCGTCGACCACGACTTCAACGAGTTGGAGCCGGTCGAGAAGGGTCCCGTCGACGACGAGACCGAACTCGACGATGTCGTCGGCGAGCTCGTCATCTACGGCCCGAACGTGATGCAGGGCTACTACGGACTGCCAGAGGCGAACGAGGAGACGTTCACGGAGATGGATGGCAAGCGATGGTTCCACACCGGCGACCTCGGCTACCACGACGAGGACGGCTTCTTCTACGTCGTCGACCGCGAGAAGCACATGATCGTCACGGGCGGCTACAACGTCTACCCCCGGGAGGTCGAAGAGCTCCTCTTCGAGCATCCGGACGTGGCCGACGCCGCAGTCGTCGGTATTCCGGACGAACGGCGCAACGAGACCGTTAAGGCGTTCATCGTGCTCACACCCGACGCAGACGTGACGGCCGACGAGATTCAGCAGTACTGTCTCGACAATCTCGCACCGTACAAGCATCCGCGTGAGATCGAGTTCGTCGACGAACTGCCGCGTACCTCGACCGGGAAGGTCCAGAAGTTCGAGCTACGCGACGAGTAAGGGGATCTGTTCACGTTTTTAGTAGCGTCGCGTTTACGAGCAAGAGACACGCTCCTGCGACGCCAGCACAGGCGAGATATGTCGGCCTAAAGCCGACGACATCTGCAATCGGGAGCGCAGCCAATGGTCCCACGGAGAGACCGATATCACCGAAGACGTTGTAGACGCCGGCGAGCCGACCGAGTTCGTCGCCGGGAGCGATATCGCCGAGCGTGGCGAGCAGTGCCGGGCCGACCGCGCCGGTCCCGGCTCCGATAAGCGCGATGCCCGCTGTGACTCCGGGAAGCGAGCCGACGAGCGCGAGGAGCGCGTAGCCGACAGCGAGCAGCGCGAAGCCAGGCAACGTCACGATGGCCCGCGAGTCGACGCTGTCGGAGACACGCCCGGAGACGACTGTTGCACCCGCGCTAGCGACGACACCGAGTCCGGTGACGAGTCCAGAGACACCGGCAGCCGTCAGCGTCCCAATCGTGAGATTGAGATAGTCAGCGTACTGGACAGCGGTCGTGAGAAGCACACCGCCGAAGAGGAGTCGAACACCGGCGTTGGCGAGGCCGATAGGAAGTACACTCGGAAGCGACCGGATGGTCTCGGGCAAATCACGAAGCCGTGGTGTGCGCCCGTCCGTGCGGTTGGGCTGCACGTCCGGGAGGACGTACCAGCCGAGGACGCCCGCAGCCAGTGCGAGGGTACCCGCCGCGAGAAACGCGGTCGTGATGTCGAACACGTCGGCGACGATACCACCGACGACGAGCCCCGTTGGGAATCCCATCGACTGGCCGGCACGCATATAGCCCGTCCAGCGGCCCCGATTCGACTTATCGGTCACGCCGGTGATGATAGCGAACGCGCCGATGAAGACGAACGCGCTACCGAGCCCCCAGAAGATTCGCGCACCGACAAAAACGAGCGCCGGCAGCGAGACGGTACCGACGGCCGGCAGAACGAACAGATCCACGCGGGGGACAGTGAGCCCGAGCACGTAGCCGAACGGGGCGAGCCCTTGCACGAACAGTCCGACGATCATCGGACGGCGCGGACCGACGCGGTCGATGACGTTGCCGGCAGGCGTATTCGCCAGCAGACGAGCGATACGATTCGCCGAGAGAATAACTCCCAACAGCGCGGCAGAGATACCGAGATACTGGTCCAACAGCGGAAGCGTGGGGAACGCGACACCGGTCGCAACGCCGCCGAGAAAGACGCCGGCTGTCACCGCGAGCGCGATAGCCCGGATGGAGTGATCGTGGCTATCGGTGGTCATACCCGGTAATCAAATAACGGCCTAACAAGTCTGCTGAAGTTACGACGAGCCCGGGGGCAGCGTCAGTGACTCGCGTCGGTCGTCGAGAACGGTGAACTGCTCGCCGCGGCGCTGTTCCAGCCAGTAGAGCAGTCGCGCGGCCCAGTCGAGCTTGGCGCGCTTCGTATCACCGACCGTGGGGTCGTCGAAGTCCCAGCCGGCGAACCGGAGCTCCGCTGCGCCGAACGCGTCAGCGATGAATGCTGCGCGGTCACCGTCGGTGAAGCCGCCGAAGTTCTCCGTTGGGCCGGTCGGCGCACACTGGACCGTCGGGAGTACGAACTCGTCGTCGAATTCCGGTATTTCGCGCTGGATACAGTCGATGTTGTCGCCGTGGCCGTGGGCCGCGACGGGGATCCCATCGTGCGTGAGTTGCCTCGCAGTGTCGGGGTTCTTGTCGAGATCCGTCACCATTAGATCGATGTCAATGTGCGCCTCGCGAAGCGTGTCGGCGGCGACGCTGGCGGCGACGACCACGTCTGCACGCCGGGCGACAGAGCGCTCCTCGTCGAGGCAGTCGGCCCCACCACAGATGGCGACTGTCGCGTCCCGAATAGTGGCGAGCTTCCGGTGGTCAAACGGGTTACACAGCAGAGCAAGCTCCTCACGCGCTTGCTCGTCATCGGCGGAGTCGTAGCCGAAGCTATCGAGAATCGACTCGTACACCGGTCGCCACGTGTCATAACGCATCATCCAAAGAACGGACCGCTGGCCCAGTGGTCACAAGGTACCCCTACCCAGCGTGACCCCTGGGCTTCCGTCCGGCGATAATCTCGGGTTCGGTATAAGCTTTCTCTTGGCGATTTGCCGACGAAGCTCACTCGAATCCCCCGAGTACGGCGCTGAAGCGAGCGCTGAGTCGGTCGTCGGCCTCGCAGTTCGCGGCTCGAAGTGCAGCGACGGTCCCGAAGACAAGGAGTCCGTCCTCGCCGCTCGCAAGTTCGATACCGGGAACGGTCGTCGCCAGTGACGTGAGCTCCTCGCGCTCCGTGGCGTCGAGCCCGGTGAACTCGAAGACGCGGGTGACCATCGTTTCGGGATCGGCGTCGGCACCGATACGGTCGAGATGCCGGCTCGCGTCGCCGGAGGTTCGAATATCGAGTTCCTCGACGCCAGTTGTATCGCCGCGCACACGGTCCGGGGTGAACCGGTCACCAATGCGGGCGGCATCAACTGTCTCGGCCACGTCGTGGGTTCGGACGACGTGTGCCCCGCGTTCGATTGCCATCGCCGTCGCCGCCAGCGAGACGGGGAGTGCCTCGTCGGTATCGCGACCGGCGAGATCCCGCAGGAAATTCTTCCGATTGATGGAGACGAGGATGGGGAGTCCGTAGCCGCGGAACTCACGCAGCCGATCGAACGTCTCTCGGTCGTCTTCGAGCGTCTTCGCCTCAGACCAGCCGCCGAAAGCCGGATCAAGGATAGTCTTCTCTGTCAGACCATTCTGTGCGAGCGCGTCGTAGATGTCGTCCACGTCCTCGATTGCGCCGGGGCGTTCGAGATCTGGCGGCGACGCCATCTTCGCGACGGCCACGTCGTAGTCGCGACACACTTCGGGCATCTTCGGGTCGGCGAAGCCACAGATATCGTTGACCATATCGAAGCCGCCGTCGAGTGCCGCCTCGGCGACCTCGTGATAACGCGTCTCGATGGAGAAGACGGCGTTGCCCGAGACAGATTCGAGCGTTTCGAGCGCGGTATCGAGCCGTTCGAGCTCCCCGTCGGCGTCGAGCACCTCGAACTTCTTGTTCGCGGATTCGAGCCCCACGTCGACGATATCGGCACCCTCGTCGATGAGCTGTTCGTCGACGTACTGTGCAGCTTCACCGGCGTTGTCGAACACACTCGGGTCGTACGGCGACTCCTTCGAGACGTTGAGTACCCCCATAATACGAGTCGGCTGGTCGTCGCCGATGGCCAACCCTGCGGCGTCCACTGTTCGCATACCTGATGGTAGAGCTGGCGGGCGATAAAGCCAGGGAAGGCGGGCAAACAGGTGGAACCGGCGGCGCGCGCCCGGCGGCTGTTCCACGCGGTCACCGTGACCACCGGGACGACGGCTACGTCACGGCGATCGTGGCCGCGGCTTTCGATATGAAGCTTCGCGCTGCTTTTGCCTTCGCGTCCCGATTTTGAGGTATGGGAAAGGTTTCTATCGCGCTGCGCGGCTGGCGGTTCGACGAGGACGCGGTGTTCGACGAAAACGGCGAGATGCGCCCGCTGCGCGACATGGACAACGAGACGCGGACGCGCATCATCCGGCTCACCGTCGCCGCGGGCCAGCCGTGTGACGCCTGCTGGCTCAAACACGGCCGTGCGAACGTCCAGCAGTGCAACGTTGCCCGCGTCATCTACGGCGAACCGCTCCACGAGGTGCTACTGTGTGCCGACCACGAGCCGGACTTCCTCTACTGGTTCCGCGAGGAAGATGGCAAAGCGCTCGCCAACAAGCCAACCGACTTCGAGGACGGATTCTACGAGTGGTTCGACGACGGCAACCGCGCACCGGAAGATTACGGCGGTATGGAGTACATCAACACCGAGCCCGAGGAGATTCCCAAGCCACAGCAGGGCGATATGCCGACGCTAGAGGAGGAGCTCGCGCGTATGGACGACGAGGAGCTCGACGCGCTCGACGTTGATCTTTCAGATCTCGACTTCGATAATGAGGATGACGAGGATAACGACGACCTCGATATCGATGACCCCGGGCTCGGTGATTTAGACGTATGATTGCGGTCGCAGTCGTCGGCGCGGAGACACCCGGTAACGTCGGTACGATTGCCCGCGCGATGAAGAACTTCGGGCTCTCTGAGCTGTATCTCGTGGATCCACCGGAACTCGATCCCGAAGGTGACGCCTACGGCTTCGCGGGTCACGCTCGCGAGGATATTCTCCCGAACGCGACGGAGACGACGCTGGATTCGCTCACTGAGCAGTTTCACACCGTCGGCACGACGGCCGTCACCAATGAGGATGCCCGTAGTCACGTCCGCTATCCCTATCGCACGCCCGTCGAACTTCGGGAGTCGCTACGCGACGTAGAGACGGACACCTGTATCGTGTTCGGGCGCGAGCGCGTCGGGCTGCTCAACGACGAACTCGCTGCGATGGACGAAGTGGTCTCGATTCCGGCCAGCGACGAGTACCCCGTCTTGAATCTCGGGCAAGCCGCGACGGTCGTTCTCTACGAGCTCCGCGAGCTGACCGTCGATGCCTATCAGCATCCCGATGCTATCGAGCGAGCCGACGAGTCCGACGTAGAAGGACTGAACGAGCAGTTCGGGACGTTGCTCGAAGCGATCAATCATCCGGAGGGCAAGCGCTCGAAAGCACGACGGCTGTTCCGGCGTGTCGTCGGTCGTGCGCATCCGACCCCGCGTGAGGTGCGCACGCTCCGTGGGATTCTCCGGCGCGCCGGCGAGTATGCAGTGCCACCCGGCACGGACTCGACTGACGAGAATTAGCTCCGTTTCTGTATCTCCTCGCGCAATACGGCCGAGACGACTTCGCCGTCGGCCTTCCCGCGCAGCGCACCCATCGCCTCGCCCATTAGCCCGGAGAAGGCAGCCATCCCCTCCTCCTCGACCTGTTCGGCGTTTCGCTCGACGACCTCGACGACCGCCTCGCGGACCTCTTCCTCGCTGACACCCGACAGGCCAGCCTCCTCGACGGCTTCCTCAGCGGAGAGGTCGGGGTCGTTCGCCAGCGTCGCCAGTATCTCATTCACGCCCTCCTGTGCGAGGTCACCGTTCTCGACTAACTGCATCACGGCGAGGAGGTGCGCGTCGTCGAGGGCTTCGACGGGCACGTCGTCGCGGCGGAGTTCGGTCAGTGTGGACTCCAGCGTCGTCGCGGCGAACGTCGGGTCGACACCCTCACCGACGGCGCGCTCGTACAGCGGCATAAACTGGCCGAATGCGACCTGTTCGGCCAGCGCTTCGCCGAGTCCGTCCTCGGACCGGTAGCGCTCGACGCGTTCGGTCAGCAGTTCCGGCTGCTCCACGTCGCTCGGCTCTGGGTGGATTTCGGGGACATCCGTCTCTGGATACATCCGCGCCGCACCGGGGAGCGGTCGGAGATAGCGTGAAGTCCCGTCCTGGAGCGCGTCGCGCGTCTCCTCGGGAACACCCTCGATAGCATCGCGTGCGCGGTCAGCTGCTGCTTCGATGGCCTGCGCTGCGATATCGGCATCGGCAGCGACGAGCGCGACTGCGTCCTCATCGTCGGCATCGACCGCCTCTCGAAGCGCGTCGACCTCGGCCTCGGTGACGCCGTACGCCGGCAGTTCGTCGGTGTGGAAGATACCGCCCGCACCGTGGCGCTTGGCGTGGTCCGACAGCTCTGTTCCGAGCCGGCGGTCGGGCTGGATCTCTCGACCGACGATCCCATCGAACCCTTCTAGTCGGACTGCCTGTACGGACTCCGCGCCAGCGATAACGCCCGAGTCGGTGTCGGCGAACACCTCGGTCACGTCCTGTGGCTCGGCAACGGAAGCGTCGCGGTCAGCGAGTGTGTCGACGATGTCGAGCAGTTCGACCTGTCGGCCGACCTCTTCACGAACGAGGGTCTCGATATCGTCGAGCGACTGGACGCCTTTCAGCTCGACGCGAGCACCCTCCGCGATAGAGACGTTCACGTCCTGTCGAATCGTCCCGAGCCCGCGCTTCACCTTCCCCGTCGAGCGAAGCAACATTCCGATTCTGCCGGCAGCGTCGCGCGCCTGCTCGGGCGACCGGATGTCCGGCTTCGTCCCGATTTCGACCAGCGGAATACCGAGGCGGTCGAGTCCGAAGGTGACGCCCTCATCCGTCTCCTCGATGCGGGCGGCCGACTCCTCTTCGAGCATCAGGTCCTCGATACCCACGGGTCCCTCGTCGGTCTGGATTTCACCCTCCGTCGCGACGAGTGCAGAGCGCTGGAATCCGGACGTGTTCGACCCGTCGACGACGATTTTCCGCATAACGTGGAGCCCGTCGACGGCCGTCGCGTCGAGGAGATTCGCGATTTCGAGTGTCGTGTCCAGTGCTTCCTCGTTCAGCCGTCGTGGCGGTTCGTCGTCCTCCTCGACCAGACACGTCGTGTCGTAGCCGAGGTAGGTGAACTCTCTGTCGACGCGCGACTCTTCGAGCGCGGCGTCGTCAATCTCGCCGAGTTCGGAGGCCGTCGGATGGAGATATCGCGAGAAGGAGCGAACCGACTCCTCCGGCTCTCGGCGGTGTGTCGGACAGTTACAGAACAGCTTCGTCTCGGTGTCGAGCTGTTGGTGGATTTCCAGCCCGGCGACGAGTCCGAGGTCGTCGTAGTCGTACTGCTGCGTACTCATTACCGGAGGTGGGAGAGCCGCCGGCAAAAAACCATCCAGTCGGCGTCAGTCCTGGCCGAGGATGACGCGGTGGGTCATCGCCTCGGGGTCGAGCACCTCGTCGGCTTCCGCTTCCGTGAGATACCCTTCCTCGATGACGACCTCGCGAATCGTCTTGTCCTCTGCGAGCGCCTGCTTTGCGACCTTCGACGCCTTATCGTAGCCGATGGCCGGATTCAGTGCGGTCGCGAGCGCCATCGACTGCTCGACGCGCTCTTGCATGTGCTCCTCGTCAGCCTCCAGCTTCGCGACGAACCGCTCGCCGAACGTCTCTGCGGCGTTCGCGATCATATTCGCCGATTCGAGATAGTTGTGGGCGAGTACCGGCTTGTAGAGATTCAGATCCACCTGCCCCTCGGCTGCGCCGGCGGAGACGGCGGCGTCGTTGCCGACGACCTGCTTGTGCACCTGATTGACCGCCTCGGCGACGACGGGATTGATTTTGCCGGGCATAATGGAGGAGCCGGGCTGATTCTCCGGCTGGTCGAGTTCGCCGAAGCCGTTTCGAGGCCCGGAGGCGAGCAGTCGGAGGTCGTTCGCGATCTTGTTCATCGAGCCGGCGACGACCGAGAGCGCGCTGTGAGCCTCGGCAATCGCGTCGTGAGCCGCCTGCGCCTCGAAGTGGTTGTCGGCCTCGCGGAACGGAAGGTCCGTCTCGTCGGCGATATACTCGGCAGCGCGCTCCGGAAACTCAGGATGAGTGTTGAGTCCCGTCCCGACCGCGGTCCCGCCGAGCGCGAGCTCGGCGAGGTGGTCACGGGTAGATTCGACGCGGGCGATTCCTTTCTCGATCTGCGCCCGGTAGCCGCTAAACTCCTGGCCGAGCCGGATCGGCGTCGCGTCCTGCAGGTGCGTGCGACCGGTCTTGACGATGCCGTCGAAGTCGGCTTCCTTCACGCCGAGTTCGGCTGCGAGCGTCTCCAGTGCGGGCAGCACGTCCTTGTCGGCGGCTTCGAGCGCTGCGACGTGCATCGCCGTCGGAATCACGTCGTTGCTGGACTGGCCGTAGTTGACGTGGTCGTTCGGGTGGACGACGCGGTCACCGATATCCTTACCGAGAATCTCGGCCGCGCGGTTGGCGATGACCTCGTTGGCGTTCATATTCGAGGACGTGCCGGAGCCGGTCTGGAACACGTCGACGGGGAACTCCTCGTCGTGCTCGCCGGCGATGACCTCGTCTGCTGCCTCGACGATTGCATCGGCCTTCTCGTCGTCGACGAGTCCGAGGTCGTTGTTCGCGAGTGCGGCCGACTTCTTGACGATGCCGAGTGCGCGGATGAATCGACGCGAGAGCGTGATTCCCGAGATAGGGAAGTTCTCGACCGCGCGCTGTGTCTGTGCGCCCCAGTAGGCGTCCGCCGGCACCTGCATCTCTCCGAGGCTGTCCGATTCGGTTCGGTAGTCGTCGCTCATACTCCGGGGTCGCGCGGTCGGAAAGAAAAGCCATCGGAACCGGGCAACCTCGCTCGCGCACCCACAGGGATGACGCTTAACACGGATGCACACCTGCGTTCACGTATGGCACTCGAAACCGTACTGCTCGCTGTCGGCGGAAAATCTGACGACCAGGTCGAGCGGATGGCGACCCTCGCAGAGGATATCGCTGAGCCCGCCGGTGCGACAATCGTACTCGGGCACGTCTTCACGGAAGATGACTACGACGACGCGCTGGAACGGCTGGAGTTTGAGGACGGCACCGAGGTGACCCCGGACAACGTCGCGGGCCGCAACGTCGTCGTCAGAGAGCTCCGCGACCGGTTCGAAGACCAGGATATCGAGGTCGAGCACAGAGGGACCATCGGCAACCGCGCCGAGGGCGTCATCGACTTCGCCGAGGAAACCGACGCCGATATGCTCGCTGTCGGCGGTCGCCGGCGCTCTCCGACGGGGAAGGCGGTGTTCGGCTCCACAGCACAGGAGATTTTGCTCGACGCGCCGTGTCCGGTGACGTTCATCAAGCGCGAGTCCGAGTAACGAGGTCTGAAAGGCCGTATTTTTCCATAGCTGCGTCCGGGTCGGGAAGCGGCGCACTCGCCGTGTCGCTGTCGCGCGCCACGCCGAGCCGGTCACACACCGCGTCGCTCACCGACTCGGCCATCGCCCGATACGTCGTGAGTTTCCCACCGACGGCGCTTGTGAGGCCGGCCACGTCGTCACGCTCTGCGTGATCGAGCACGGAGTAGTCACGAGAGAACCCGACGGAGTCGCCGGTCGCCTGCGGTTCGTACAGCGGGCGCACACCCCAGTAGGTATGTGACACTTCGGCGTCGGCCAGCGCCGGTAGAACGGGCGTGAGCTCTTCGAACAGTAGCTCTGTCTCCCACTGCTCTTCGGGGAAGTCGTCGGGGTCCTCGACCGTCACGTCGGTCGTACCGAGGATAGAGTGGCTTCCCGACGGAACGACGATATCGCCGGATGACTTGGGACGGCAGCGGTTCACGACCGTGTCGGCGTAGCGGTCGGCCGTCACGCACATCGCGCCCCGAGACGCTCGCATCTCGATGTCGACGCCCGCGAGCCGCGCTACGCCGTCGGCCCACGCGCCCGCGGCGTTGACGACGTGGTCGGCGCGAATCGTCTCGTCGCTCGTCTCGACGCCCACAACAGCATCATCCTCCACGAGCACATCGGAGACGGGCGTCTGCTGGTGAATCGTCGCGCCGTTGGCCTCAGCATCAGCGGCCGTCGCCGCGACGAGACCGACCGGGTCGATAGCGCCGTCGGGGACGGCGAGCGCAGCTTCAGTTTCGGACGCAAGCCCGGGTTCGCGCTCGCGCGCCTCTGCACCCGTGAGTCGCTCCGTTGGGATGTCGCAGTCGGCGCAGGCAGCTTCCAATCTGTCGAGATAGTCGTCGGGGTCGGCGGGGAGCGAGACGAACAGCCCGCCGGTGTCCTCGATGCAGTCGGGCGCGATATCGCGTAGGATACGATTCTCGGTGATACAGCTGCGTGCGGATTCGGCATCCTCGACGGCGTAGCGCGCGCCCGAGTGGAGCAGGCCGTGCATCGACCCGCTGGCCCCGGCGGCCAGCTCGCCGCGTTCGAGCAGTGTCGCGTCTACGCCCCTGCGCGCGAGGTCACGCGCCACTCCGACACCCGTCACGCCGCCGCCGATTACGGCGACCTGTGTCTCGTGCATATCCGAGTGTCGGCCGCAGTCGCACTTAATCTGTGTGTCGGGCGCAGCCACTACGGTCGTTCCACGCGGAATCCGACTTCGCACGCGGCCGTTCCCGATGGCCTATCGTCGCCTTCAGTTCCGACTGTGTAGCCGAGGTCGACCGTGGCGACGTATCGTCCCGGCGGTGGCGAGTCCGTGACCGTGAACGTCCGGGAAACCATTCCGTCGGGTTCGATAGGCGTCCGAAGAATCGGCGACATCGACCCCGTCACGTCGTGGCCGTCAGTCGTGACCATATCGGATTCTCGGTAGGCCGGCGACCAGAGCAGTCGGGCTATCACGCGTCCGGGGTCAGCCTGCCGATCGCGAGGTCGATATCGGAGGACACCGAACGGAGCCGGCGGACCCGACCCGAGAATCACCGGGTCGTCCACCTTGTTATGGACCGTGACTCGCAACCGCGCGCCAGTTTGGTCCAGCCGCTCGTCGGTAACGGTCGCTCGGAGAGAAATCGGCGGTCCGCTCGTCTGCTCGGCGCTGCTCCCGTCGATCGTCGCTTTCTCGACGACGAGTCGGTTCCCGCTGTCGGTCGCGAACGTATCTGCGGGTGTCGGGGATCGAGACGACGACGACTCGCTGTTGCCCGACTGACAGCCGGCCAGCAGCCCAGCAGCGACACTTCCGAGAACCGCACGCCGTTTCATACTCAAACTATCAGTCGGTTGGGGGGAAAATCTTTGGATAAATTGACACGCTAGTCCTCTCGGCTGTCGTGTTCACAACACCTGTTATGCACCCCCTCGAGCGTGGGGTATGAGCTACGTCGCGGCCATCGACCAGGGGACGACGGGGACGCGGTGTCTCCTCGTCAGCCACGACGGTGCAGTCGTCGGGCAGGCCTACGAGACGCACGAACAGCAGTATCCGGAGCCGGGCTGGGTCGAACACGACCCGATGGTACTGTGGGAGAACACCAAGACGGTCGTCACCGACGCCCTCGCGGATGCCGGTCTCGGAGCGACCGACCTCGCAGCTATCGGCGTCACGAATCAGCGCGAGACGACCGTGCTGTGGGACGCCGCCACGGGTGAGCCGATTCACGACGCCATCGTCTGGCAGGACCGCCGAACGACCGAGCGTATCGAACAGCTGGAGACCGAGTGGATTCGCGACCGGACGGGGCTGGAGCCGGACGCCTACTTTTCGGCGAGCAAGCTGGAGTGGCTGCTCGACGAGGTGGACGGAGCACGCGAACGGGCCGAGGCCGGCGAGCTTCGATTTGGGACCATCGACAGCTGGCTCGTCTCGAAGCTGACGGGCGAGCACGTCACCGACGTGACGAACGCCTCCCGAACGATGCTGTTCGATATCCACGGCCTGCGGTGGGACGACGACCTGCTCGCGGAGTTCGACGTGCCGCGTGCGGTGTTGCCGGCAGTCGTTCCCTCCTCGGATCCGGATGCGTACGGGACGACGAGCGAAGCCGGCTTCCTCGGTGCCGAAATCCCTGTTGCCGGCGTGCTCGGGGACCAGCAGGCCGCCTTGTTCGGACAGACCTGCTTCGAGGCCGGCTCTGCGAAGAACACCTACGGGACGGGGTCGTTCCTACTCGTCAACACCGGCACGGAGCCGGTCGAGAGCGATCACGGGCTGCTCACGACGATTGCGTTCCAGCGAGCAGGGGAGGAGCCGCACTACGCGCTCGAAGGCTCCATCTTCACGACCGGCGCAGCAATCGAGTGGCTGGAGGACGTGTCGCTGGTCGAGAATCCGGCGGAGACTGAGACGCTGGCACGGACGGTCGATTCCACGGACGGCGTGTACGTCGTCCCGGCGTTCTCGGGACTTGGTGCACCCCACTGGGACGGCCGCGCCCGCGGAACGATTCTCGGGCTCACTCGCGGGACCGGGCGTGAGCATATCGCCCGTGCGACGCTCGAATCGATCGGCTTCCAGACGCGCGACGTACTGGAGGCGATAGCCGCCGACACGGGCGAGAGTATCGACCACCTGCGCGTCGACGGCGGCGCGGTCCAGAACGACCTGCTGTGTGAGCTACAGGCGACAATTGCTGACTGCGCCGTGGCGCGACCAGCCGTCGACGAGACGACCGCGCTCGGTGCGGCCTACGCCGCCGGGCTCGCCGTCGGCTACTGGGACGGCCTCGATTCGCTGTGCGAACAGCACCGGACCGAGCGTGTCTTTCGCCCCGACGGGAGTCAGGACGTGAGCAGTCGCTACAAGCGGTGGAATGAGGCCGTCCTTCGGGCACGTGACTGGGCGCGTGAGGAGTGTTAAGGCGCGCGCGTCGTCAGTTCGAGCGCGTGGATATCGGTCGTCATATGCTCGCCGAGCGCATCGTAGACGCGCTGGTGCTGGTCGAGCAGAGAGAGCTCCGCGAACTCGGGTGCGAGCACCTCTGCTTCGAGGTGGTCATCGTCGTGCTTCCCGCGAGCGCGTGAGACGGTCGCCTCGGCGTCGGGAATATTCTCCTCGATGAGTCGCTCCACGTCAGTCGGGTTCATAGCAGGAGGAGGCGACAGGCAGGCAAAAGCCCGACGCTGACGGACAGCTATACACGGGAGCCGATCCACGTCCCGGTATGGATATCCACTGGCACCGGGACGATCTCCGGGCGACCGACAACGTCGGGCTCGCCGCGGCGAGCGACTCCGACGAGGTTCTCCCGGTGTTCATCTTCGACGAACAGATTCTCCAGCACGGCTCCCCGCCGCGGGTCGCGTTTATGCTCGATGCACTCACCGAACTGCGGGAGTGGTATCGGGACGCGGGCGGTGATCTCTACGTCGCCCGAGGTGACCCGACGGCGGTTCTCCCCGACCTTGCGGCCGACCACGACATCGATACCGTCCACTGCAACGCGGGCTACTCAGGGCTGGCGCGCGACCGGGACAGCGCCGTCGCCGAGGCGCTCGACGCTGACGGCGTCGAACTCGTCGACCACGAGGACGCCCTGCACCACGAACCTGGTTCGATCCGTACCAACGCAGGTGACCCGTACTCCGTCTACACCTACTTCTGGAAGAAGTGGCGCGACCGCGAGAAGGACGACCCCCACGACCCGCCGGAGGCTGTCGCCGATATTTCCGGCGAGAAGCTGCCGACGCTCTCAGAGTTGGGCTTTGACGAGCCCGACGCCGATGTCGAGCCGGGGGGGATGACGGCAGCGCGCGATCGACTCGACAGCTTCGTCGACGGCCCAATCTACGAGTACGAGGAGCTGCGCGACGACCCGGCCGCGGACCGGACCTCGAAGCTCTCGGCCCACGTACGCTGGGGAACCATCGGCCCGCGAGAGATATACGCCGCCACCGAGGACGCCGCGGCAAGTGCCCCCAGCGAGGCAGCGGCTGAGGCCGTCGAGGAGTATCAGGGCGAGCTCGCGTGGCGAGAGTTCTACCACCACGTCCTCTACTTCCACCCGCACGTCGTGACGGAGAACTACAACGAGTACGAGGAAGGCATCGACTGGCGCAACGATGCCGATGAAATCGCGGCGTGGCAGACGGGAAAGACGGGCTACCCCATCGTGGACGCTGGGATGCGCCAGCTTCGTGCAGAGGCGTGGATGCACAACCGCGTCCGGATGATCGTCGCCTCCTTCCTCACGAAAGATCTCATGGCTGATTGGCGACACGGATACGAGCATTTTCGGACACATCTCACGGACCACAACACTGCCAACGACAACGGTGGCTGGCAGTGGGCCGCCTCGACGGGGACGGACGCACAGCCGTACTTCCGCATCTTCAACCCGATGTCACAGGGGGAACGCCACGACCCCGACGCCGAGTATATTCGCGAGTACGTCCCCGAACTCTCGGACGTCGATGCCGACACCATCCACTCGTGGCACGAGCTTTCCGACGAGGAACGGGAGGCTGCCGCACCGGCGTATCCCGCCCCGATTGTCGACCACAGCGAGCGCAGAGAGCAGGCGCTCGCGATGTTCAAACGCGCTCGCGGCGAGGATCCGGACGCGTAAGAAGTATAATTTTTCCTACTGAAATGCACTACCGGGCATCCGGGGGTAGCTCCTCAATTCTTTTTACCACGGCGGACATCTAAACAGACGGAGGTTATACCAATGAGTGAATTTTCCAACCCGGAGCTTGACCCGCTCCCGTACGACTACGACGCGCTAGAACCGTCCATCTCTGAGCAGGTGCTTACCTGGCATCACGATACCCACCATCAGGGATACGTAAACGGGCTCGAAAGTGCCGAAGAGACCCTCGCAGAGAACCGCGAGGCCGGCGAGTTCGGTTCGTCCGGCTCCGCCATCCGTAACGTCACCCACAACGGCTCGGGACATTATCTCCACACGCTGTTCTGGGAGAATATGGACCCCAACGGCGGTGGCGAACCGGAGGGTGACCTTCTGGCTCGCATCGAGGAGGACTTCGGCTCCTACGAGGGCTGGAAGGGCGAATTCGAGGCCGCCGCAGGCGCAGCAGGTGGCTGGGCGCTGCTCGTCTACGACCCCGTTGCAGAGCAGCTTCGCAACGTCGTCGTCGACAAGCACGACCAGGGCGCGCTCTGGGGCTCACACCCGATTCTGGCGCTGGACGTGTGGGAACACTCGTACTACTACGACTACGGTCCTGCCCGTGGCGACTTCATCAGCAGCTTCTTCGATGTCGTCGACTGGGACAACGTCGCACAGCAGTACGACAACGTCGTCTCGCGCGTCGAGTAAGCAGTCCGCTTCTCAGTTTTTTCTACGCCCCGTAGCCGACGGCTTGGCGAGTCATCAGGCAGCTTCTGGCGTCTTATCAGCCGTATCGACGAGCGACACGTCGATATCGAGTTCGTCGTATCGGAGTACTGGACGCTTCGCTCGACCGTGTTCCTCGAACTCGATGACGTTCAGCGCTTCCAGTTCGGAGAGGTTGGTATGGACCTCCTTGTAGCCGCGGTCTACCAGCTCGGCCGTCGCTGCGATACTCTCCGGCTCGTGGCGTGCAATCGCGCGCAGTAGTCGGAGATTCGACTCGCTCATCAGCCGTTCGAATTCCGCGAGCGATTCGAAGTTCAATACCGGCTCCATTGGTTCGACTGGCTTCCCCTGTTCGGCGCGTTCGAGTCGCTCACGCGCCTGCTTGTGTAGCTGTTCTCCTTCGCCAACTCGGATGTGTAGTGTCGTGCTCATCGGTCCACCTCGTGTTTGATTTCACGCCGAAATCGATCGTATAGCGCTCGAATACCCGGAAAATCGATACGCTCTACTCCATCAGATGTGTGCCGTTCGTGTCCCTTCGCCTGCTCGTGTGCATTATCGTATCTGAGGATGGTCTCTCCGTTCGTCGTACCGTAGTGGAAGCTGTAGTCGTATCCACATGGGTACGCCGCTGCGTCTGTCTTCCGAACGGTGACGGACTCGATGTGCCCGTTCTCGTATCGTTCGGTGTACTCTAGCAGCGTCTCGTAGCCCATCCACGTGGGATATATGGCTCTGACCCCATAGTACCTATGGTGTGAATCTCATACGACTCGTCAACGACACGCTTGTAGCCCGTCGCTCACAATCGCGAGTATGCCCCGACCGAAATCGACGTTCGACGACGTACGCGAGTTCGAGTTCCGCGAGCCCGAGGAGGTGCTCGACACCGAGACGATGTACACCGTCTACGAGATCGCCCGACTGCTCCAAGGTGTCGATGTCGACCGCGAACTCGATGCCGCGACCGAAGGCGTGTTCCTCGACTGGGCGATTCCGTGGATGCTCGACAACGAAGAGCGGTTCTGCTTTGCCGAGCCGGACGACGAGGAAAGTCCTGGATTCTACGGGCTGCGCGACTAGCTCATCCGCGCGCTACGGAGTGCAAGCTCGATGTGTTGGCGCGCCTCGCGGTCGACGGTCGGGCCGTGGCCCGGGTAGAACGCGTCGAGCGAGTCGTCCGTCGCATCAAGCACGCGCTCGATGCTCTCGACGAGCCGCGGATGGTCACCCTCGTCGAGGTCCGTCCGCCCGTAGCCGCCATTGGCGAAGACGAGGTCGCCCGCGACGAGGAGAGCTCCGTCCTGTCGGAGGAAACAGAGGTGGTCGTTTTTGTGGCCAGGGGTGTGAAGTGCCCGGTACTCGTGGTCGCCGAGTGCGACCGTTGTGTCGTCCGCGATTTCGTGGTCGACGAGCTCGTGGTCCGGATCGAAGCCCCACACGTCCACATCGAACGCCTCGGTGACGGCCTCGGTGTTCCCGATGTGGTCGTAGTGGGTGTGAGTGAGGACAATGGCGTCGAGTCCGTCCGTGCGCGCCTCGATTTTTGAGACGATATCGAACTCGTCGCCGGGGTCGACGAGGACGGTCCGCTCACCCTCGACGAGGAAGACGTTACTCGTAAACACCTGTTCGTCCGCGGCGAGATTCGTGATATTCACCATACTACAGGGAAGCGACAGGCGCACGAAAAGCTACGGAAAAGCGACCCGAGAGTAATCGCGTTCGCTATCGAGATGTCGAAATCGACTTCACGCTGGTAGCCGACGGTGGAGTATGAATCGGACCGCCGTCGCGGTCGGGGGAATCGTCGCTATGTTCCTCCTCGTACAGGTACTCGCGCTCGCACTCGTTGCCCCGTTCGACGCGGCCGGGTATCAGGCGGTTCCCGAGGGACAGACCGACAATCCCCTCAACAGTATCATCTACGTCGCCGGCATCCTCGTCGCGACCGGGCTGATGCTGCTCGCGTTCCGCTACGACGCTGACCTGCTCGTGCGTGGAGTCATCGCGCTCAGCGCGACGTACATCTGTTATTACGTCTTCTCGGTGCTCTTCCCACCGGTGACGGTCGTCGGGGTTCCGGTGCTCGCGCTGGGTGTCGCCGGCGCGCTCGTCGCCGCGATGCTCATCTATCCGGAGTGGTACGTCATCGACGCCGCGGGCGTCGTGATGGGTGGCGGTGCGGCGGGGCTGTTCGGCATCTCCTTCGGCGTCCTGCCGGCTATCGTCCTGCTTACCATCCTCGCGGTGTACGACGCCATCTCCGTCTATGGCACCGAACACATGCTCGACTTGGCCGATGGTGTGATGAACCTCCGACTCCCCGTAATTCTCGTGATGCCGCTGTCGCTGTCGTACTCCTTCATCGACGCGATGGAGTCGAGCGAGGACGAGGAGAGCGAAGACGCTGAGCAGGACGCTGAACAGGACGCTGAGACAGCAGACGAAGAACGGAACGACGAGCGCGACGCCTTCTTCATCGGACTGGGTGATGCGGTGATGCCGACGATACTCATCGCGAGCGCAGCCCACTTCTCGGACCTGCCAACGCTCGTTCCCGGACTCGACGCACCACTTCCGGCGGTGACAGCCGCAGTCGGGATGCTCGCGGGGCTGCTCGTGTTGATGCGGATGGTCGCGGCCGGTCGGGCACACGCCGGCCTCCCACTGCTCAACGGTGGCGCAATCGGCGGCTATCTCCTCGGTGCGCTCGCCGCAGGGATCCCGCTTGTCGAGGCACTGGGCGTGGCCCCATATCTGTGAACTACCGCAACGCCTCGCTCGCGGGGGCAAACTCGATCTCCTGTCCGAGATCCTGCTCGCTCGCTCGCTGATACAGCATATAGCCGGCAGCAACAGTCTCGATACCCGTGCCGCCAGAGTCGAACAGCGTAATCTCCTCGTCGTTCTCGCGGCCGGCAGCGTGGTTGGCGAGAATCTCGCCGAGGTCCGCGTGGATGTGGTCGTCGTCGATAGCACCCTCTTCGCGGGCCTGCAGGAACTCGCCGGAGTCAGAAAAGACGCGCTCGCGCAGGTCGGGGACGTACTTCGCGTTTGCAATCGTCTGGGCGTCGACCTCGCGGACCGAGGAGTCGTACTGGCCCATCGCGGTGACGTGCGTCCCCGGTTCGAGGAGGTCACCGTCGAACACCGGCTCCGGCGCAGAGGTGGCCGTGACGACGATATCTGACCCTTCGACGGCGGCATCGGAAGAGGCGACCGCACCGACGGAGGCGTCGAGTTCGTCGTTCATACTGGCGGCAAAGCTCTCGCGGTTTTCCGGCGTGCGCGAGTAGACGTTCACCGTCTGGATATCTCGAACCACGTCGAGCGCGCGGAGCTGACCCTTCGCCTGCGGGCCGGAACCGATGATGGCGACGGTGTCGGCGTCCTCGCGGGCGAGCGCGTCGGCTGCGACCCCGCCAACAGCACCAGTCTTGTAGGGATTCATCGCCGCGCCGTCGATAAGTGCGAGCGGGTCCCCGCTCTCGGCATCGAACAGCGGGAGCATGAAGTGGGCATCGCCGCCGCCGAAGCCGGCCGCGTAGGTGTACCCGCCCATCGCACCCGTCTCCTCCAAGATGGCGAGATAGCTGGTCAGAAAGCCCGGCGGCTCCTCGTTCAGAAGCTTCTGTCGCGGTTCGGCGGGGCTCCCGCCACCGACTTCACGGTAGCCGTCGCGCACGACCGCGACGTAGTCGGCCATCGTCGACAGTCCTCTGGTCTCCTCGCTCGTGAGAAACAGCGTTGACATACCTGTCGTTCACAGGCGATGCTCTTGGCTCTGGTGGCTTTTTTGCTCAGACGACGCGGCTCGCGAGCGCGCGCCAGCTGACGAGGAGAAGACCACCGAATAGGAGCGCGACGACGAAGAACGCCGGATCAGCACCGCCCGGCACGACGGATGTCGCTCGCGCCGCCTGCGCGAACAGATCGGCACCGAGCCACCCCACGCCGGCCCGCACTGCAGCGGTGCGTGCGTCGGCGAGCGCATCAGTTCGAAGCGTGCCGACTGCGAGTCCGACGAGCAGCCAACCGCCGACGAATGGCGCGGCAATCTCGGGAAGCCGCGCGAGCAAACTTCCGCCCTCGGGGTGTTGCATCGCGCCGAGCGTCGCAAACAGTGCGATACACAGCAGATCACCGATGAGTACGACACCGACACGGCGGTCGATCTCGATGCCAGCGCGGAACATAGCCGTCGTCGGGGCGGGGACGGCTTAGGCGTCGTGCTTTTTGACGCGAGGTGCCTGTCTCGACTGTGGAGTTCGAGACACTCGGTGACGCGACCGGCGGTCCGAAGCTCCGGCTAAACTGGCGACGCTTCAGCTACGCCGGAAAGTTCGTGATGACGAACACCGGGAAGGCGATCTTCCGTGACGGTGAGTCGCGAGAGGAAACATCCGACGACGAAGTCGTCGGATGAGAGCGAATTCGACGACACCGTGGTGGCGGCGGTGGCGTTCAACGAAGACCGGACTGACGACCGGACCGCGTGGCTCCGCTACGTCACGGTGCGCGAGGACCGTCGCGGTGAGGGAATCGGTGCGCGGCTCTGTCGCGGCGTGAGCGACGATTTGCTCGACAACTACGACCGCGTCCGTATCGCCGTCAATAATCCATTCGCGTACGAAGCGCTGTACAAGGCGGGGTTCGAATTCACCGGCGAGACGACCGGCATCGCTGAGCTGGTGCTTCAGCGGCCACACGACTCAGGCCTGCAAGCGTACCGGACTGGACTGGTCCAATATCGCGATCGTAATCTGTCCGAGGCGGAACGGTCGTTTCTCGACACTCGGACCGAGCCGCCGACTAAATCATAAGGTGACTATATGTGGTAGGAGAACGTGTGGCAATGTAGTATGGTCACAACGGGGTCCGGCGTCGCGTTTAATGTGCAGGAAATCGCGGATATCGGTGCTGTGCAGACGCCGTACGGGTCTATTACCGTGATGGCACTTCTGCAGGTCGTGTTCGTGGTGACGTTGTGTATCGTGGGTGCGGGTGGGCTCTTCTCGTACGTCGCAGCTGCACGGACGCTGTGTCGCCGCGAACGCCGTCGGGTCGCCGACGAACTCGAAGCATTCCGCTCGTTCCGCTCGTATCTCGACGCCAGTACGCCAACGGAGTCACCGGCGACATCGGCGTCGCCACAGCGGACGATGCTTCAGCAGTCCAACGACGGTTTAGCGGCAGTCAGAGACGCGTTCGCAGAGACGGTGATGGCCGTTGATCACTACGAAGACGACTACGACGAGACGCTGATCGAGCACGCACGCGCGGAGTTGGGGCCAGACGCTGGCGGTGCGCTCGTCGAGGCCGACGCGTTTACGCCGGGACTGCGGTCGGTGCTCATCGAGCGCACGGACGCCGCTATCAGACAGCGTGAGCAGTTCCTCGAACAGGTCGATATTGAAGTAGAGTCGTTGCGCGAGAGCGAGCGACGACTGGTCGCACCGGTCGCTGAGTCCGGCACGCTGGTTGAGCCGCTCGATGACACGTACCCGGCACTTGAGGCCCGCTGGCAGCGATTCGGCACGATCGAGCAACACGTCGAACAGGTCGTCGCCGACCGGACGCGCCACACCATCGACGAGACCACCGTGGTCCCGTCGTATCTCTACGAGTCGTTCCCGGTCCCCGATCCCGTGGTCGCCGACGCGAGCGCCGCACTCGGCGTTATCCGCGAGCGCCGCGCACAGGTGACGAGCGCGCTCACACGCGCGACCTGACTCTGGCCACTTCTTCGGACGGCCGAGACTGACAGCTTCAAGCCGCGGGCGATCCCACTGTCAGTATGGGAAACGCGGATCTTCGCTCGCTGGCGGCGCTCTCAGAGGTCGAGTTCGACACCCTCGGGGGGAGCGTCGTCGCCGTCGACGCGCACAACTGGCTGTACCGGTATCTGACGACGACGGTGAAGTTCACGCGCGACGGCGCGTACACGACCAGTAACGGCGAAGAGGTAGCGAACCTCATCGGCGTCGTGCAAGGGCTTCCGAAATTCTTCGAGCACGATATCACTCCCGTCTTTGTCTTCGACGGCGGCGTGACGGACCTGAAAACTGACGAGGTTGACGAGCGACGCGAACAGCGCCAGCGCTACGAAGAGGAGCTGGCGGAAGCCAAAGCGTCCGATGAGGATTCGGCGCGCATTGCCACGCTCGAATCCCGTACCCAGCGACTGACCGATACGATCCACGAGACGACGCGCGGCCTGCTCGAACGGCTCGACGTGCCTGTCATCGAAGCGCCCGCCGAAGGAGAGGCACAGGCCGCCCATATGGCGCGACAAGGGCAGGTCGACTACGTCGGGAGCGAGGACTACGACACGCTCCTGCTTGGCGCGCCATACACCCTCCGCCAGCTCACCTCGAAGGGGAACCCCGAGCTGATGGATTTCGAGGCGACGCTCGACGAGCACGACTTGACGTGGGAACAGCTCGTGGACGTGGGACTGCTGATGGGGACGGACTTCAACGACGGTGTCGACGGTGTCGGGCCGAAGACGGCCGTGAAGCTCGTTCGCGAGCACGGCGATCTGTGGGGCGCACTCGACGCCCGCGACGCCTACATCGAGGGTGCCGAACTCATTCGCGAACTGTTCTTGCATCCAGACGTGACCGACGAAGCCGAGTTCGACACCGATATCAGCCCGGATATGGATGCGGCTCGCGCGTACGTCACCGAAGCGTGGGAGGTGCCGGCCGACGAGGTGGCGCGCGGCTTCGAGCGCATCGAGGACTCGCTCGTCCAGACCGGACTGGACCAGTGGAGTTGAGTCGGCTCGAACAGACCGGGTCAGATCAGTGGAGTTGAGTCGGCTCGAACAGACCGGCTCAGATCAGTGGAGTTGAGCTCGGATTCGAAAATTCGCTAACAGTGGAAACTCCTCGCCGGGATAACTTTACAACGGCTGGCACGCATCTGCGAGTATGAGTGACAAAGCAGTCCTCGTAGACGTGACGGATGGCGTCGCAACAGTGACCCTCAATCGCCCGGAGCGGCGCAACGCTCTGAGTGACGAGGTTTCGACCGGTATCATCGATGCCATCGACGACCTCGAAGGTCGAGACGACGTGCGGTGTCTCGTCCTGACGGGCGCGGAGGGGACCTTCTGTGCTGGTGGGGACGTAAGCTCTATGGCCGGCCAGTCGGACGACGACCAGCAGCTCCACGACGTAGTCCGCCACATCCAGGACGAGACCTCGCGCGTGATTCGCCGCGTGTACGAGTTCCGAAAGCCGACCGTCGCGAAACTCGACGGCGTCGCCTTCGGTGCGGGAGCGAATCTCGCTATCGCGTGTGACTGCGTGGTTGCGAGCGAGCGAGCACGCATCAGCTTCGGATTCAAACAGGTCGGACTCGCAGTCGACACGGGCACGTCGTATCTGCTCCCGCGCATCGTCGGCGAGAGCGTCGCCAAAGAACTCGTCTTCACGGGCGAGCTGGTAGAGGCAGCCCGAGCCAACGAGATCGGACTGTTCAACCACGTCTACGAGTCCTTCGAGGAGGAGTCCGAGGCGTTCATCGAGAGTATTGCGCAGGGGCCGACAGTCGCGCTCGAAACGTCGAAGCAGTCCATCGAGCAGGGATTCTCACTAGATCTGAAGGCCGCACAGGACAACGAGGCGACGAATCAGGCTGCTGTCTTCGAGACGGACGACCACGCCGAGGGAACAACGGCGTTTATGGAGTCGCGAGAGCCGGAGTTCGAGGGCCGCTAGAAAGCTAACGTCGTTCGGCTTCGCCCGGAACATCTTTTACATCGTAATCCTGTAGCCAATGTATGGCATCACAGATGGCTGACAGCGGTCAGGAGCGATTCCTGCTCGACGGCGCACACGAGGCCGTACGCCGTGCCGTGCATGAGTTCGGCGAGGAGGAGATCAAACCGGTTGCACAGGAGCACGACGAGAACAAGAAGTATCCCGAGGAGCTGCGCAAGCTCGCAGCGGATTACGACTTTGTCGCACCCTCAATTCCGGAGGAGTACGGCGGTGCCGGAATGGACCCGATTTCGCGGACGATCGTGACGGAAGAGCTGTGGCGAGCCGACCCCGGTATCGGCAGCGCAATCGGATCGGCCGGCTTCGGCACGTCGATGATTCTGGAGTACGGCGACGAGTGGATGAAAGAGGAGTGGCTCCCCCAGATTACGGCGGGCGATGCCGTCTCCTTCTCCGCGATTTCGGAGCCGGCACACGGGTCGAACGTCGCCGGTATCGAGACGACCGCAGAGAAAGACGGCGACGAGTACGTCATCAACGGCAACAAGACGTGGATCACGAACGGCACCGTCGCCGACGTGGGTGTCCTAATGGCGAAGACCACTCCCGATGAGGGTCACCGTGGCATCTCCGCGATCCTCGTCGAGAGCGACCGTGACGGCTTCTCATCGACGAAGATCGACAACAAGCTCGGTATCCGCGCATCCGATCTCGCGGAGCTCCAGCTCAACGACGTGCGTGTCCCCGAAGAGAACGTCATCGGCGAGGTGGACAAGGGATTCTACCAGCTGATGGACTTCTTCGCGTCCGGCCGTGCGAGCGTCGCGTCCCAGGCCGTCGGCGCAGCACAGGCCGCGCTCGACGCATCCATCGACTACGCCGGCGAGCGCGAGCAGTTCGGCCAGAAAATCAGCGAGTTCCAGGCAGTCAGCCACAAGATCGCCGATATGGCGACGAAGGTCGAGGCCGCACGCTCGCTCACCTACCGCGCGGCGAGTCAGGTCGCCGCCGGCAAGGACGACGAGGCCGTCAAGCTGGCGTCTATGGCGAAGTACTTCGCCTCTGAGAACGCCGTCGAGGTCGCCGACGACGCGATTCAGGTCCACGGTGGCGCGGGCTACGTGACCGACCACCCGGTCGAGCGCTACTACCGCGACGCCCGTATCACGAAGATCTACGAGGGAACCTCGGAGATTCAGAAGAACATCATCTCCGACCGCCTCCTCTAATTCGGCCACCAACTCCCCCATTTTTCAGCTATCACGAGCGACTGCCATCGCTCGATTCGCTCGCCCTGAGCGTCGCATATTTGTACTCCCCGCTGGAACGCCAGAGTATGTCACTGACACACACCGAGTGGACCGACGAGCAGTCGTCGGTGACGGTCGACGTAGATGGACACGACGTGGAAATGGCCTACTACGAGGACGGACCAACGGACGCGACGCCAGTCGTGTTCATCCACGGCGTTCCGACGTGGGGATATCTGTGGGCGAAAGTCGCGCCCGAACTCGCCGACGATTTTCGCGTTATCGTCCCCGATATGGTCGGCTACGGCAACAGCGAAAACAGCGAGGGGTTCGACCGCTCGATCCGCGCACAGGAACAGGCCCTCGACGGACTGCTCGACTCACTCGACATCGAGACGTTCCATCTCGTCGCCCACGATATCGGCGGGGGCGCAGCGCTCCGATTTGCCGCTCACCAGCCCGACCGAGTCGACCAACTGGTCTGCTCGAACGTCGTCTGCTATGATTCGTGGCCGGTCGAGTTCGTCTCGACTATCGGACTTCCGAAGACAGCCGATATGAGCGACGATGAGCTGGAGGGGCAGCTCGACTTCGCCTTCGCCGACGGAGCCTATGGGGAGGCGGATCCCGACTTCGTCGCCGGGATGAAGTATCCGTGGCTGGACCGGGACGGTGGCAAGCGCGCGCTCGCGCGTGCCGCGGTTGCGACCAACACGAACCACACAACGGAGATTTCCTACGAAGAGATCACAGCCGACCTGCTGTGTCTGTGGGCCGAAGCCGACCAGATGCAGCAGATCGAATACGGCGAACGGCTCGTCGAGGACATCGGTGGTGAGATGATTCGGCTCGACGAGGCCTTCCACTGGGTGCCAGAGGATCGCGCGGAGACGTTCGTGAGTGAACTGGGAACGTTCCTCGAACCGTGACCGAAACCGATAGACACGCTGGCGACGAGGTGACAGTATGAGCGACGAATCACCCGAGTGGGAGTTCAAGGAGCGCGACGTACTCATCCTGCGTGAGCTGTCGCGCGACACACAGCTGAGTTCGCGCGACTTAGCGCGCATCCTCGATGAGAAACACGGTATCGAGGTGAGCCACGTCACCGTCTCGGAGTCGATTCGCGGGATGCGCGAGCAGGGCGTCTTCCGCGAGGCCGTCATTCCGAACGAGGAGTACTTCGTCTTCGGGTTGTTCGAATTCAAGTTCAACACGGAGAACTTCGAGGAGGGGTGGCGCGAGGCGATGGAGTATATCCGCGACTCTCCGAACACGCTCTTCTACTTCCTCTCAGACGGCGAGTACCAGTGGAAATCGGTGATGATGTTCCCGACTCGCCCCGACGAGTCACACTGGATTCACGAGTGTTACAAGCATCACGGCGACGTGATCGCCAACATCAGAAACAGCGTTATTCACAACGTCTTGAAGTTCCGAACCGACCCAGAGATTCTGGCGACCCTCCACGAAGGCGAGTAGGGACCGTCTCGCGGCGGGCCGAGCATCAATACACCTGCGCCCCTTTCGCTCGCGTATGGCGACACTCGACGCGCCTGAGGCGTGTCCAGTCTGTGCGACCGCCTACGATTCCGTCTCCGTCCACAAGACGGGACTGATGGTGAACCTGCTGGACAACAAGCGCTATCGGCGGGTGTGTTTCGATCCCGCGATACGAGACGGGACAGCCGTGGTTCGGTTCTATCACCACACCCACGAGCAGGTCGATACGGCACCTGATACCGACGGCGTCTCGCACAGCGAGAAGTGTAGTGACAGTGACTAACTACTCTGCTGCGCTGGCCGCGCGGATGATAGTCCGCTCGTCGAACGCTTCACCGACGAGTTGGAGACCGACCGGTCCGTCGTCTGTCTCGCCGGCCGGGACGGAGATAGCGGGGAGATTTGCGAGGTTTGCCGGCACCGTATTCGCGTCCGCGAGATACATCTGGAGTGGGTCGTCCAGACTTTCGCCGCGCTTGAACGGGGCGATGGGCATCGTCGGCGAGGCGATAACGTCAGCGGAGTCGAACGCCTCTGCGAAGTCCTGTCGAACCCACGCGCGGGCGTCTTGTGCCTTCTTGTAGTACTTGTCGTGGTAGCCGGCCGAGAGGGCGTACGTACCCAGTAGAATGCGACGCTTGACCTCTTCGCCGAATCCTTCCTCGCGGACGGCCGCGAAGGAGTCGTTCCAGTTCCCCTCAACCTCGGTGTCGGGACCGTAGCGCACTCCGTCGAAGCGCGCGAGATTCGAAGAGGCCTCGCTCATCGCGATGACGTAGTACGCTTGTACGGCGGTTTCGACGGATGGAAGCGACACCTCGACCGTCTCCGCACCCTGTGCGCGCAGAGCGTCGAGCGTCGCCTCGAACTGCTCGACAACGGCGTCGTCCGCACCTTCGACGAGTTCGGTCGGTACACCGATGGTAAGTCCGTCCACGTCGCCGTCGGCGGCGTCGGCGTAGGTGGTGTCCGTCTCACGGGTGGTCGCGTCGTGCGGGTCGTCACCGGCGATGACCTCCAGCAGTTCGGCGGCCGATTCGACGGTCGGCGCGATGGGGCCAATCTGTTCGAGCGAGTTCGCGTACGCGATGAGCCCGTAGCGCGAGACCAGCCCGTAGGTGGGCTTGATGCCGACGACGCCACAGAACGCAGCCGGACACCGAACCGAGCCGCCGGTGTCCGAGCCGAGGGCGAAGTCGGCCTCGCCGGCTGCGACGGCCGCAGCTGAGCCACCGGAAGAGCCGCCCGGGACCCGCCCGGGCGCAGCAGGATTCTCGGTCGCACCGAACGCCGACGTTTCAGTCGTGGTCCCCATCCCGAATTCGTCCATATTGGTCTTGCCGATGATGGTCGCACCGGCGTCTTTGAGCTTCGAGACGACGGTCGCGTCGTACGGCGGGACGTACTCCTTGAGCATCACGGAGCCGCAGGTGGTGCGAACGCCGGCAGTCGAGATGTTGTCCTTGACGGCAACGGTTGTGCCGTCCAGCGGACCAGATTCGTCGCTCTCGAGATCGGTGCGCGTAATAAATGTGTTCAGTTCACTCATGAGACCGTTGGCCCCTTGAAGTAGCCGTCCTCTGTCTCTGGTGCGTTCTGGAGCGCTTCCTCCTGTGTGAGCTCGTCTCGGACCTCATCGGGGCGGAAGACGTTCTCCAGTTCCTCGTCGGCTTCGACTTCGGGGACGGAGTCCAGCGTCTCGAAGTACGAGAGGATATCATCGAACTGGGCCGCGAACTGCTCGATTTCCTCGTCATCGAGATTCACGCGCGCAAGTGACGCGACGTGTGTGACCGCATCGTGGTCAACCATATCAAAAAGTTCCGACGCCCGGCACTAAGCGTTTCGGAGCGTCTCAAAAAACCGGAAATGCAGCGGGTTTGGGGAGAGACTTATGTATCTTCCACACGAACATAAGCATTGAGTAGATCGGTTCTACCGGCGCGGCTGTTTCCCACAATTATGTCAGATAACGTACGCAGACTCCAGCGCGCTCGCACGGACGACGAAACTACCGAAAAGGAAGAGTCCGAAGCCGACTCGGTCGACGAGGTCACTTGCCCGGAATGTGGCGGCTCGATCGCGGCCGATACCGAACACGGCGAGACCGTCTGTGAAGATTGCGGACTCGTCATTGAGGAGGACAGTATCGATCGGGGGCCGGAGTGGCGTGCATTCGACTCTGCCGAGAAGGACGAGAAGTCCCGTGTCGGCGCGCCGACGACGAACATGATGCACGACAAGGGACTATCGACCAACATCGGATGGCAGGACAAGGACGCCTACGGCAACTCCCTGTCGAACCGCCAGCGACAGAAGATGCAACGACTCCGCACGTGGAACGAGCGATTCCGGACGCGCGATTCCAAAGAGCGTAATCTGAAGCAGGCACTCGGCGAAATCGATCGGATGGCCAGCGCGCTCGGGCTTCCGGAGAACGTCCGGGAAACCGCCTCCGTCATCTACCGCCGCGCACTTAACGAGAATCTCCTGCCCGGCCGCTCCATCGAGGGCGTCGCCACATCGAGTCTCTACGCAGCGGCCCGGCAGGCCGGAACCCCACGCTCACTCGACGAGATTACACAGGTATCCCGCGTGGAGAAGGACGAAATCGCTCGGACGTACCGCTACGTCGTTCGCGAGCTCGGGCTCGAAGTCGCTCCCGCCGATCCCGAGAGCTACGTACCCCGCTTCGCGTCCGATCTCGATCTCTCTGATGAGTCCGAGCGCCGCGCGCGCCAGCTGCTCAAGAGCGCGAAGCAGGCCGGTATTCACTCGGGTAAGTCGCCGGTCGGACTCGCCGCTGCTGCCGTCTACGCCGCCTCGCTGTTGACGAACGAGAAGGTGACCCAGTCCGATGTGAGCGAGGTCGCCAACATCTCTGAGGTCACTATCCGTAACCGATATCACGAACTGCTAGAGGCCGAGGACGGCATCACGACCTGATACTGCCGGACGTAATTTCGCGAATAGCTGAATTGTCAGTTCTGCTGTCTCGGTGGTTCGATGGTCTCTCAGTGGAACGACGATTCGAAGAGTTCCGTCCGGCAGTATGACGCCGAGGAGAGTCGTTTTTGCAGTTGCGTCCCATACAACTGGTGTGTCCCGGAGTTACGAGTACGTCTGTCCGGAGTGTCAGAACACCGTCGAACGCAATTTTCGTGTCCCGTCTATCGTCCGCTCCTGTGAGAACGACTGCGGTTTCGACCACTACATCCGGGCTGACCTGCTCGACAAGGTGGAGGCAGTCCCCGAGGAGGACCGTCCCGACGACTGGGACGAGATGGACAACGAAAAGAAGGTGTACGTCGCGATTCAAGAGGGTATCCTCTCGCTGCCCGATCTCCAGTAGCGGAGCTTTTCTCGCTGGCCGTCGACCTGCTGATATGGAGACGACACGCCACTTCGTCGCGACGATCTACGTCGTCAACGACGGCGCGACGCTACTGCACGAACACGAGAAGCTCGATATGTGGCTCCCGCCGGGCGGCCACATCGACCGGGACGAACTTCCTCACGAAGCCGCGCTCCGCGAGTGCCACGAGGAGACGGGGCTGGAGCCCGCCCTCGTCGCCGAATCGGGTGAACTGGAGAGCGAGACTGCCCGCTCGCTTCCGGAGCCACAGCAGTTCCTCCTCGAAGATATCAACGTTTACAGCGACGATGTCGGTCACCAGCACATCGACCACGTCTACTATGGGAAGGGTGAGTCGCGCACGGTCGCGCCCGCCGGCGACGACGAAACGCCCGCAGAGGCGTGGGAGTGGTTCACCGCCGACGAGCTTGAATCACGAGCGTCGGAGCTACCGGCCGACGTAGTGGAAGTCGGTATCGAGGCGATACGGACGGTTCAGAACGGGTAGAGTAACGCGCGGACGATACGGCGTTTGACGCCGCCGCTGAACTGCTTGACCGAAATACGCCACGGTGTGCGCTTTCCGAGGACTGAGGTGCGTCCCTCACGAATCGCGTCCAACACCGCTGCCGGCGTCCGCTCGTCAGCGTCGATTTCCGTGACTGCTTGCCCGACCATCTCGGCGATATGGGCGTCGGAGCCGGCCGTCATCGGGAGATTCCGGCTGGCGGCGAACGTCTCTGCTGTCCGATTCGAGCGCCCGGTAAACAGCCGTGAGTTGTACACCTCGATAGCGTCGGCGCTCGCGAGCGTCTCCTCTGAGATATGTGGTGCGACGCCGTGGCGCGAGCGCTGGAACGGGTGAGGAACAATCGCAATCCCGCCCTGTTCGCGGATGCGGTCGAGCGTCTCCTCGAAGGAGAGCCCGGGAGGAACTAGCTCCTCGATGCCGAGCGCGAGGACGTGGCCCGCCTCACTGGTAATCTCCATCCCCGGAATTCCGACGAGCCCGTACTCGGAGGCGCGTTCTGCGGCTGCGAGGCTGGCGTCGATTTCGTCGTGGTCGGTGACGACGAGGACGTCGAGTCCGACGGCCTCAGCTTGTGCGAGTAACATCTCCACCGGGTCACGCCCGTCGTACGACAGCGAAGAGTGACAGTGGAGTTCGGCCCGTAACACATCCGACGAGAGGGGACACGGGCGCAAAAGCGCCCCGGTCCAGGACACCACGTTCGTGCATATAGAAAGGGATTTTACACCGCCGAGTTAGCATCCAGATGAATGAGCCTCTCGCCATCGGACCACGACCTCGTCGTCTCGGAGCTGGGTCGCGAGCCGACGCCCGCGGAAGCCGCCCTGTTCGAGAATCTCTGGAGCGAGCACTGCGCATACCGCTCCTCGCGTCCTCTGCTGTCGGCGTTCGACAGCGAGAGTGACGATGTCGTCATCGGTCCTGGTGACGACGCGGCTGTCGTCGCACTCGACAACGACACCTATCTCACGTTCGGTGTCGAGAGCCACAATCATCCCTCCTACGTCGACCCGTTCGACGGCGCGGCCACCGGCGTTGGCGGTATCGTCCGCGACACACTCTCGATGGGTGCCTACCCCGTCGCGCTCGCCGACTCGCTCTACTTCGGCGACTTCGACCGCGAACACTCCCAGTATCTCTTCGAGGGTGTTGTCGAGGGGATCAGCCACTACGGCAACTGCATCGGTGTGCCGACGGTCACCGGGAGCGTTGCCTTCCACGACGGCTACGAGGGGAATCCGCTCGTCAACGTCGCCTGCGTCGGCGTCGTGGACGACGACCGACTCGTCACCGCCGAGGCACAGGAGACCGGAAACAAGCTCGTGCTGTTCGGAAACGCGACCGGTCGTGATGGACTGGGTGGAGCCTCCTTCGCCAGCGAAGACCTCGCTGAGGACGCCGAGACGGAGGACCGCCCCGCCGTGCAGGTGGGCGATCCCTACGCAGAGAAGCTGCTCATCGAGGCGAACGAGCGACTCGTCGACGAGTCGCTGATTGAATCTGCACGCGACCTCGGCGCGGCTGGACTCGGGGGAGCCTCCTCCGAACTCGTCGCGAAAGGCGGGAAGGGTGCCGATATCGATCTTGGGCGCGTCCATCAGCGTGAGCCGAACATGAACGCGCTCGAAATTCTGCTGGCCGAGAGCCAAGAACGGATGGTGTACGAGGTTCGCCCCGAGAACACCAACGCAGTTGCCGATATCGCCGACCGATTCGATCTCGGCTGTTCGGTTATCGGCGAGGTGACTGACGGAAACTACGTCTGCACCTTCGAGGGCGAGACGGTCGTCAACGCACCGGCCGAGTATCTGGCCGACGGCGCACCGATGAACGACCTGGGTTCCGTCGAGCCGGAGCCGCAGACGCGCGACCTCCCCGATACCGACCTCAGCGCGGCTCTTGAGACCGTACTCGCACATCCAAACACCGCCTCCAAGGAGTGGGTGTACCGCCAGTACGACCACGAGGTCGGCAACCGAACGGCGAAGCGTCCCGGTGACGACGCTGCGCTCGTAGCGATCCGTGACGCCGACCGCGGAGTCGCCATCTCCTCGGGAGCCGACCCGAACTGGACGGATGCCGCCCCGTACGAGGGAGCCCGCGCCGTTGCACTGGAGAACGTGACGAACCTCGCCGCAATGGGCACACGACCACTCGCAGCCGTCGACTGTCTCAACGGCGGCAATCCCGAGAGTCCCGACGTGTACGGTGGCTTTCGCGCGATTGTTGACGGACTCGCCGACATGTGTGAAACTCTCGACACGCCGGTTGTCGGCGGAAACGTCTCGCTGTACAACGACTCCGTAGCAGGTCCCATCCCACCGACACCGACGCTCGCCGTTGTCGGGTCGAAGGCAGGGTACGACGCACCGGGGACCGACCTCTCCGGCGAGGGAACGCTCCTGCTCGTCGGCGAACAGTCGGGCACGCTCGGCGGGAGTCAGTATCTCGCCAGCCACGGCGGGACGGACCGGTTCCCGACCCTTCCTGAGAATCCGAACGCTGTCGTCGACGCGATTGCGACAGTTGCGAATCACCCAACGACGACCGCGCTCCACGACGTGAGCCACGGCGGGCTCGGCGTCGCGCTCGCCGAGATGGTGACCGGTGACGCCGGGCTCGCTGTCACGCTCGATACTGACGCGCTCCCCGAGGAACTGCTCTTCTCTGAGCTGCCAGGCCGGGCCGTCGTCGAGACGACCGATCCGGAGGCTGTCCGTAACGCGGTCGGTGACGTGCCCGTCACGGCCCTCGGAACGAGCAACGACTCGGGCACGCTCTCGCTTTCCGTCGCTGAGAAGACGTTCGAATACCCGAGCGAAGCAATCGCCGAGATGCGCGGCCACATCACTCGGACCCTCGACTGAACGAACGTTTTAGTTGCATCGCCGACTGTTCTCGGTATGCGAACTCGTCTGGCGACGCTGCTTCTCGTCGTTTGTCTCGCGCTCGCCGGCTGTACGGTCGGCTACAGCGGCCCGACGGCGACCCCCGCGCCCGAGACAACACCGACTACGGAGTCCGGAACACCGACATCGACACCCGTGTCCGGGACAGCTACGCCGACCCAAACACCCACCTCGTACGACTCCGGGGGAATCGAGGTCACGGGCGGACGGCTGGGCGTCAACGCGGGAACGGTCTACGATCGGATGGCTGGACTACTGGAGACAACAGCCGAGGGGCCGGAACGCGTCCGTATCCAGGCGCTAGGTGGTCAGGCCACGCCGACGATGCCGGTCAACGACACAGGGTCATTCTACGACCTGTTCGGACTGTCGGCGGCGAGTGCAGATTCCGGCGGAACGGTCGCGGCGTACGTCGCCCGACCCGCAGTTGTGAACGTCAACGCGGCGATACTCGGCGATCCGCGCCTGGAGTCGATTCTCGCACACGAGTACGTTCACACCGTCCAGTTCCGTGAGAACGCCATCGGTGCGATTCGCGGTGCGACAGACTACACGCTCGACGGCCGCCTCGCGAGTACCGGCGCGATTGAGGGGTCGGCGGTGTTCGGTGCAAACGCCTACTGGCAGCAGTACATCGAGATGGGCGTCTCGCCGGCTGATGACGCCGCGCGGTTGTACCAGAACTCGACCGGTCGTGGACGGCTCACCGCCGCAGCGTACGCGCTCGGCTACGAGCACGTCGCCGCGCGAATCGACGACCCCGCACGGCTCGGTGAAGTGTACCGAAGCCCACCGACGACGACCGAGCAGCTGCTCCACCCGGGCGTGACCGAGGAGCCGCGTTCCCTTTCGGCAGAGGTCGGGCAAAGCGGGTGGCTCGCGAGTGCGTCGAACCAACGATTCGGAGAGCTGTTCGTTCGAACAGCGCTGGACACAGCGGTGAACGAATCAGCCGCCGTGCGGGCGGCCGCCGGCTGGGGGAGCGACACGCGACTCGACTTCGTGACACCCGGAGGCGGGCGCGGCTACGCGTGGGTGCTCCGATTCGACGACGCGGCGAACGCATCTGAGTTCGAGAAAATTGCTCGTGTGTGGCTGGATGAGCAGGCGACGCGCGACGGCACAGCGTGGACCAGCGACCGAGGCAACTATCGGCTCGTCTCCGTCGGCGAGGAGACGGTCGTCTGGCTGGCCGGTGTAGAGATATTCACAGAGGAGGCGACTGCAACGTCCGACGGTGGCGTCGTCAGCGTCTCGGTGTAGCTTACGTGAGAAGTAGCGGGACGCCGAACGTGATGAGAATGCCGACAGCCGCGACGATTGCCCCGGCGGCGACTTCTCGATTCGTGTAATCCGACTGCGGGGCGGTCGTGCGCTCGGTCGCGTACTCGCTCTCGTGGGAGTCGTGGTCGTCGCTCATATGCAAGAGTGAGAGGGTGTGATACTTCGCCGTTGCGGTCGGAGGATAAAGAACTACGTCGGGGTTACTTGTGGGCGTCGAGCAGGTCGTAGGACCGCTTCCACTCGTGGTCCTCGTCGAAGTACTGCTCGGCAATCGGCTGTTCCGGCATCGATCCGCGATCGAGTTTTTCCGTCTGGTAATCCTTGCGGTTCTCGTCTCTGTAGTAGCGACCGGTTAGGACCTTCCCCTCGTACAGCGCCGACTCAGTCTCGTACATCGCCTCACCTGCCTCCTGGCGATTGGTGATGTCGAAGTCGTACTCCTCGCTCTGCTGGATGTCGACGTACGGGACGTACTGCTTGGCGTCCTTGTTCCACGTCGGACACTGCGTGAGGAAGTCGATATGGGAGAATCCATCGTGCTCGATTGCCTCGACGATGATCTCCTTCGCCTGATTCGGATTGACGGCAGCGGTGCGGGCGACGTAGCTCGCACCGGCCGACAGCGACATCGACAGCGGACGGAGCGGGTCCTTCGCAGAGCCTTCGAGCTGGGTCTTGGACTTGTGACCTTTCGGGCTCGTCGGCGAGGTCTGGCCCTTCGTCAGCCCGAAAATCTCGTTGTTGAACACGATATACGTCATGTCGTGGTTCTCGCGGGCGGTGTGTATGAAGTGGTTTCCACCGATACCGTAGCCGTCACCGTCGCCCCCAGCGGCGATGACGGTCAGCTTCGGGTTCGCCAGCTTCGCACCGCGTGCGAGCGGAAGCGAGCGGCCGTGAATCGAGTGGAAGCCGTAGCTCTCGAAGTACGAGGAGAGCTTGCCGGAGCAGCCGATACCCGTGACGAGAAGTATCTCCTCGGGGTCGAGTCCGAGTTCGGCGGCGGCACCCTTCAGCGCCTTCAGGACGCCGAAGTCACCACAGCCCGGACACCACGTCGCCTGTGGCTCGATTTCCGGCGTGAACTCGTTCTGGTCGACCTCGCGATTCTGTCCGATTGCGTTGAATGCACTCATAATTAATCACCTGCTGCCGGCTGGAAGCGAGCGGTCTCACGCTCGAACTCCGTACCGTTGATCGTCGCTTCGAATCCCTCCACCACCTCTGCCGGCTCGAATGGATTTCCGTTGTACTTGAGCAGGCTCGACAGCTTCGGGCCGAACTCGCCCAGCTCCTTCTGGGTGAGTCCGCGGAACTGCTCGGTCGTGTTCATCTCCACGACGAGACACTCGTCGACCGATTCGAGGAACGACCGGACATCGTTTTCGGGGTACGGCATCAGATCGGAGACGCCGAGCATCTTCACGTCGTGGCCGTCCGCCCGAAGGCGGTCGACCGCTTCCTCAACGGTACCCTGCTGGCTGCCGTAGGTCATGATGCCGTACGTCGCGTCGTCGTCACCGTAGTACGTCTGGTGCTCGGAGTTCGCATCGAGGTCTGCGCGAATCGACTTCATCTTTCGAAGCCGCCGGTCCATCTGGGCGACGCGGTTTTTCGGGTCCTCCGAGATGTGCCCTTCCGGCGTGTGCTCGTTACCGGAGGCGAGGAAGCGACCGCCCTTCTGGCCAGGGATAGTGCGTGCCGAGACGCCGTTGTCGTCGGCTGTACCGTGCTGGAACCGCTGGAACTTCCCGGACGCGTGGTGTGCGGCCTCCGTGATTTCCTCCTCAGTAAGCGTCTTTCCGAGGTCCGGATTCGGCTCCTCGTCGAAGAACTCCGCATCGACGTTGCGGAGTTCGCCGGAGAGCTTCTGGTCGTAGAGGACGATTGCCGGAATCTGGTAGCCGTACGCGATTTGGAACGCCTTACGCGTCTGCGTGTACGCCTCCTCGACGTTCGCGGGCGCGAAGACGACGCGGTTGGAGTCGCCCTGGCTCGTGTACAGAACGTGTTCGAGGTCGCCCTGCTCGGGCTTGGTCGGCATCCCGGTCGAGAGACCAGCACGTGCAGCCTCGATGAGGACGAGCGGCGTCTCGGTCATCTCGGCGAGCCCGAGCGGCTCGGACATAAGCGCGAAGCCACCGCCCGAGGAGCCGGACATCGCCTTCGCGCCGGCGTGTGAGGCACCGATGGCGAGGGCTGCAGCGGCGATTTCGTCTTCCACCTGCTCAGCGACGCCACCGAACTTCGGGAGGTGTTTGTTCATCAGAGTGAACACCTCGGTCCACGGCGTCATCGGGTAGCCGGCGATGAACCGGCAGCCCTCGTCGAGCGCGCCGTAGGCGATGGCATTCGACCCGGAGAGGAGCACCTGCTCGTTCTCGTGGTCGTTCGCCGGAAGCTCGATGTCGTGGTCGTGGTCCATCTCGGCCACCTGCTCGTGGGCGTCCTCGAGGACAGCGAGGTTCGGTTCGAAGATTTCGTCGGGCATACTCTCGCGCATCAGGTCCTCGAAGTACGAGAGATCGAGCCCGAGGATGCCGACGGTGATACCGACGCCGGCGGTGTTGCGCATCACTTCGCGGCCGTGTTCCTTGGCGATGGCACGCAAGTCGACTGGATAGACGTGCCAGTCGTTCGCCTCGGCACGCTTCTCGAAGTCGGCGGGGAGATCGTCCTCGTCGAGAAGCCCCGAGTCGTAGATGATGATGCCACCCTCCCGCAGCTCGTCGAGGTTCTCGGTGAGCGGCTTCGTCTCCTCGTTGCCGTAGTAGGCATCCTCCTGCGGATTGCGGGCGAAGGAGTCGCCAAGTGAGAGGAGAACGTTGTAGCCGTCACCGCGCGACTTGACCGGCTGGTCTCGGGCGCGCACCTCGACGTAGGTGTGGCCGCCACGGATGCGTGATGGGTAGTGGCGATGCGTGAAGACGTGCAGTCCAGCGCGCAATAGCGCCTTCGTGAAGTTCTGGCTCGTCGAGTCGATTCCGTCCCCGGAACCACCCGCGATTCGCCAGATAAGTTCGTTTTTTGACATAGTGTTGCCGGCGTCGAGACGCCTTACAGGTAATGGGGTCGGCGCTACCAAAAGCATTCGTGAAGTATTAGTACAGATTAATAGTGATAAAGGAGTATTAACCATAGGAGACCGTGCCAACCCCACAGTTATATACGCGGTTAGTGCGTATCTCCCACCGACCTAAAAATGTCGCTCACTGAACTAATTCGTGGCGTCGAAGCCCACGAAAAGACGCTAACCGCGTTCAACAGTGACGACGAGACCGTCGACTCGTTGCGGACACAGTTCGGCGACCGAAATATCACTGTCCGCGGTGAAACCACACCGAGTGGACCGGACTCGTACGTCGTCCTCTCACAGGAATCCGAGTTTGTCACCGCTGCAAGCATCGGAGACGTGCTCGGCGACGACACCCAACGGGAGCTCGAATCCGATATTTACCGTCCGATTCTCGACTATCTCGACGAGACGATGTTCACCTCCTACGACACCCAGCAGATGATCGCCGCCTCCCGGGAAATCGAGGATCGGGCGTGGCGACTCGGCACGGGTGAGCTTCACGCCGGCTTCCAGAAGCTCTCTATCCTCAGCTCACAGATGGACATCTACAAACAGCTCGCCGCGAAGGACGGCCTCGAAGTCCACGCCTACGCAGCCCCTGACGAGGACGTTCCACAACACGACACCGACCTCACGATCCACGTCGAGCGCTCCGACGAGATTCGTGAGTCGTGGTTCGTCGTCTACGATGGCGGCGGCGTCGACGTGAACAAGTGCGCGCTCGTCGCCGAGGAGCGCGATCCCCGCTCGTTCTACGGCTTCTGGACCTACGACCCCGAAACCGTCGACTGGCTGCTGGAGTACCTGAACGAGACGTACGGGCTCGTAGCCCAGTAGCTACTCCTCGTCCTGGACGTACGTTCGGACGAGTCCGCACTCCGGACAGGCCACGGCTTCGAGGTCGAATCGCTCGTTCATCCCCAGCGAGCCGAGAATCCCGCCACGCTTCTCCTCGGAGATGGCCTGCAGCCTGTAGCCGCCGTTCGTCTGGAGCGTCACCGACTCCATCGTCACGCCGCAGTCCGGACAGCGCCGATCCATTTCACTCATAGACGGACCGCCTGTCGAACCCGCTCTGTTCGATGCGGGTTCACCATCTTCCGTCGAACCCGCTCTGTTCGATGCGGGTTCACCATTCTCCCTCGAATCGCTCCAGCATCTCCATATCGTGGCCGAGCAGCACGTCTGCGTCTGTCCGGCGCTCGACATCCTGGACGTATGCGAGCGACTCCTTCCAGGCCTGATTGTCCCACAGCAGTGAGGCGGCCATCGACTGCCCCTCGTAGTTCTCCTGCCAGTAGGCCTCGTCGCCGACAACGAGCAGCGTCTCGTCGTCGCGGTCGATGCGCGCTCCGAGCAGCCCGGGCGTGTGACCCGGGAGGTGGAGCAGTTCGACGCCCGAGACGAGCTGGCGATCGCCCTCCACGACCGTCCAGTTCAGGTCGTGATCGAAGTCGGGCGCGAAGTAGGCGATGGAGCCGGAGTCAGTCTTGGCCGACCGGTACGCGAACTCGATTTCGCGCTCGTGAACGTAGATGGGTACGTCTGTCCCGTCGAAGTGATAGAGTCCACCCGCGTGGTCGAGATGCAGGTGCGACATCACGACGGCGTCAATATCCGAGAGTGCAAAGCCCGCGGTTTCGAGGTCGGCTTCGAGATCGTGATCGGCGGCGTCGACGTGCGCAAACGCCTGATACAGCGGCTCGGGCCAGTAGCCGTCGCCCGCCGCCGGATGCGAGCCGGTGTCGAAGAGGATCGTCGCCTCCGGGTGGTCGATGACGAGGTTCCAGACGAGAAACTCCTCGTAGCGGAGCGCTGGATTCTGATTGCCGGCGGTGGCGGCAACGGCTCCGTCGACGACGAAGTTCGCGTCGGCTTCGATACGACCCCTGTCGAGCACGTGCACGTCGAACGACATACGTTCACGTACGGCCGGCAACGATAAAAACAGTACGCGCGCCGGGTTATACTGCCGGACGGAACTATTTGAATTGCCGTTTCACTGAGAGACCATTGAACCACCGAGACAGCGGAACTGACGATTCAGATCTTCGCGAAATTACGTCCGGCAGTATTAGTTCGGTGCCTGTCGGTAGATGAGGTTGCGCTGAATCTCGTTGGCACCCTCATAGATAACCGGGATGCGCACGTCACGGTAGACGCGCGAAATCTTGTTCTCCAGCAGGACGGAGCGACCGCCGTGGAGCTGCATCCCGCGCTCGGCGCAGTCGTTGGCGACCTCGGTGGATTTTACCTTCGCCATAGACGCCCAGAAACCGCCGTGGTCGTTGTTCTCGACCTTCTCGGCTGCTCGCCAGTTGAGCGCACGCGCCGACTCGAACTCCAGTCGCATATCCGCGAGGATATGCTGGACCGACTGGAACTCGTTGATAGTGCGACCGAACGCGTTGCGACCGTGGGCGAACTCCCACGCCTCCTCGATGGCCGCGGCGGCCAGTCCGAGTCCGTGGCCTCCGACCACGATGCGGCCGTGGTTGAAGAAGTCAGCGAGCATATAGAAACCGGCTCCCTCGACCCCGATGAGGTTCTCCTCCGGAATGCGGGCATCGTCGAGGACGATATGGGCCTGCTTCGAGGCGCGCATCCCCATCTTCTCGGGGATATGCTCGGCCTCGTACCCCTCGGTGTCCGTCGGAACGATGAACATCGAGTAGTTTCCGTAGCGATTATCCGGATCGTCGCCGGTCTTAGCGTACAGCGTCATCCAGTCAGCCTCGACGCCGTTGCCGACCCAGTACTTCTCGCCGTTGAGCACCCACTCGTCGCCGTCCTTCTCGGCGCTCGTCGTCATACCGGCGAGGTCGGAGCCGGTTTCAGGCTCGGAGACAGCGAGTCCGGTAATCTGATCGTTCTCGGCGACCGGACGCAGATACTCCTCGCACTGCGCTTCGCTCCCGTGCTCCTCGACGATTCCCGCACCGAAGCTCGCAAGCTGGAGTGTCAGCGCAATACCGGCGTCAGCTCGGTAGAACTCTTCTGCAATGGCAAGCACCTCAAGCAGTCCGAGCCCGCGGCCGCCGTACTCCTCGCCGATATCCTGTGCGATGAGATTCGCGTCCATACCGGCCTCGAGAATCTCCCACGGATACTCACCGGAGCGGTGATACTCCTCGCCGTTCGGATCGATATGTTCCTCGGCAAACTCGCGAGCCTCCTGCTTGATGTCGTGCGCACGCTCGGGCACGACGGTATCGTCCAGTAAATCCATACGAGCCGTTGGGCTCCCGAGAGTAAATACCTCCTGAAACGTGTAAACAGTTCCCGTGGGTTTACTGATCAGTCGTCCTGTTCGGGCGCAGCCTCGTCGGGCGTGTTGCCCGCGAGGAGTCGGTCACCGCTGTACTGCTCTCGCAGGTCCTTCTTCGAGAACTTCCCGGTCGCGGTCTTCGGGACCTCCTCGATATACTCGATCGCGTCCGGTAGCCACCACTTCGGGTACTCGTCGCGGAGCATCTCCATAATCTCTTCTTGGAGCGTATCGCGGTCGGCATCGCCCGCCGGAACGACGAACGCGACGGGTCGCTCCTGCCACTTCTCGTGGGGGACACCGACGACAGTCGCCTCGGTCACGTCGTCGTGAGCCATGATGGCGTTCTCCAGTTCGACCGACGAGATCCACTCGCCGCCCGACTTGATGACGTCCTTCGCGCGGTCGACGATCTGGATGTAGCCGTCGTCGTCGACGCTCACGACGTCGCCGGTCTTGAGCCAGCCGTCCTCGAAGTCCTCCTCGTTGGCCTCGGGCCGCTTGAAGTACTCCTTCGTGACCCACGGACCGCGAACGTATAGCTCGCCGAACTCCTCGCCGTCCCAGGCGATTTCCTCGTCGTTCTCGTCGATGACCTTGAACTCGATGCCGGGTACCATAATACCCTGTTTGCCCCGCTTGTCGACCTGGGTCTCGTAGTCGACATCCTCGAGGTCGGACTTGAGAACGGAGACGCTCCCGATGGGCGACATCTCGGTCATCCCCCACGCGTGGAGCACCTCGACGCCGCGGTTGTCGAACCAGCGAATCATCGATTTGGGCGCAGCGGAGCCGCCAACGATGATGCGGTCAAGCGAGGAGAGGTCCACGTCGTGGTCCTCGCAGTACTCCATCAGGCCGAGCCACACCGTCGGCACGCCGGCCGTGACGGTGACGCCCTCCTCCTCGATCAGCATCGCGATGTCAGCTGGGTCGGGTGAAGGGCCGGGATAGACGTGTTTCGAGCCGGCGGCGGTCGCCGTGAACGGCATTCCCCACGCGTTGACGTGGAACATCGGGACAACGGGCATCACCACGTCGTTGTCCTCCATCGGAATTCCCTGTGGGGTGAGCGTCGTCATCGTGTGGCTCCACAGCATCGACTGGGTGTACTCGACGCCTTTCGGCTTGCCTGTCGTACCCGAGGTGTAACACATTCCCGCGGGCTGGTCGCTGGATAGGTCGGGCCAGTCGTAGCTCGTGTCGTGGTCGCCGATGAACGACTCGTAGTCGATCGCGTCGATCGCATCTACCTCCTCCTCACCCATCACGACGAAGTCGACGCCATCGAACTCGTCCGCATCGTCGGCCGCGCCCGCGAGCTTCTCCGCGAGCGACGGGTCGACGAAGATGAGCTCGTCGCCGGCGTTTTCGACGATGTAGCGAACGTGCTCATCCGGCAGGAGCGGATTGATGGTGTGGAGCTGTGCGCCCATCGACGGGATGCCGAAGTACGTCTCGTAGTGGCGTTCGGTGTTCCAACAGAAGGTAGCGACGCGATCCCCCTGTTCGATACCGTGGTCGGCGAGCGCGTTTGCCAGCTGAGCGGTGCGGCCAGCGTACTCACTGTACGTCGTCCGGCTAATTCCGTCGTGGTCGCGAGAGACAATCTCCGTGTCAGGATACAGCTTGCTCGCGCGCCACAGGAACGGTCGTAGGGTCTGTGTATGACCTCCGGGCATACCTGGTTCTGGACCGGGGAGGTAATGATTCTTGTCACCACGTACAGTGACATACGAATGACGTATCGAGATATCAGTAACCGGTCGGTCGCTACAGCTTGTTCTGTGCGTCCTCTGCGAGCTCCTGCATCCGCTTGCCGATGCGCCCGGCATCGGAGAACTCGTCTTCGCTCATCACGTCCGCGAGCGCGTTGCCGAGGACGAACACCGCGTGTTTGTGCTCGCTCTTCGATTTGTGAACGTCGTCCGGTTCCACGTCGAGTTCGTCGTACGCGTCGAAGGCGTTCGTCTCGACGGCGTCCATCTCGCGGAACGTCTCCATAATCTCGACCATATGACCGTGGAGTTCGAGGAGCTCCTCTTTGTGCATACTCTCAGTTCCGTTGAAACGCCGATAAACTTTGTGTGGAACCCAGTTACACGATTAGAAGACGTACTCGTCGTCGTGACCCATCATCCCGTCCTCCTCGTAGCTCGGGTCTTCGTCTTCCATCGGGCCAGACGTCTTGTACGCGCGGATACCGGCGGAGAGCACGTCCTCGATGGCCTCTTCGCGGCTCTCGAACTCGCCCCGCTCAACGAGCTGTGTGACCTGCATCTCCAGATGCTCGGGCACTGTGATGTCGGCTTTCACCATTTCGCATCGAGATTTGGCACTGGGGTATTTAATACTACTGGATAATTTGATGTCACGCGAACTTGGACTGTCGAAACCGATAAATTTCTTGTTTGTTCGCAATCTCGGAGAGCGGCAGGCTAACGTCGTTAGAGCGGGATGTACAGCTATGTACGACGCCACCTCTCTCTACGAGGAGTTCGACGGCGAGCGCGTCCCACCGGGCCAGCGAGAGACGACGGAGTTCCCCGTCCTCTCCAAGTCCGGCACGCCGTCCGTCGACCTGAGCGAGTGGACGCTCGACGTGTGGGGAGCCGTCGACGACCGACTCGAACTCGACTTCGACGCGCTTCGTGACCTCGAGACAGAGACGCAGCGACAGGACTTCCACTGCGTAACGGGATGGTCGCGGCTCGACAACGAGTTCACGGGCGTCACGTTTCCGACTATTATGGAGAGCGCGGGCGTGACCGACGAGGCGGTCCACGTGCTCTTCCACGCTGCGGACGGCTACACGACGAACCTCCCGCTCGATATCTGTGCGCGCCGGGAGCTGCTTGTGACGTGGGAGCACGACGGCGAGCGACTCCCCGCTGACCACGGCGGTCCGGTCCGTGTCGTCGTTCCCCACCGCTACGCGTACAAGGGCGCGAAGTGGCTCACTGGCATCGAGTTCTTGACCGAACCGGAGCGAGGCTACTGGGAGAAGCGAGGCTACTCCAACACGGCGAACCCGTGGAACGAAGAACGGTACGCCTGACCACGCGACGGGGATGGTCGAACGGGATACATAAGCCGGTGGCATCCCTATCGTCAGGTAATGAAACCGCTCGGCGACGAGATGCGGGTCGTCTCCCGTGCGCGCCAGATTCCCGCGCCAGCACCGCGGTCCGCGCTGGCCGACGCCGCCACTCCACGCGTCTTCTGGAGCGGAGATGGTGAACAGACGGTCATCGGGTCGGGTGCTGCCGCGACGCTCACCGCCGCTGGCGAGAACCGCTTTGCCGACGTTCGCGAGGCTGCCGACCGACTGTTCACGCAGGGTGACGTTCACGCCGGCACCGAGGCCGCCCGTCCACGGCTGTTCGGCGGCTTCGCCTTTCACGACGAACACGATATGGGGGAGGGACCGTGGGGAGCATTTCCGAGTGCACAGTTCGTCCTCCCGCGCCGACAAGTGACCTACACCGACGACGCAGCGTGGCTGACCGTGAACGGCGTCGGTCCGGGCTCCACGGCTGAAGCCGTCAGCGACGAAGTTGACACGACGGCGGCGAAGCTGGCGAATCTGCCCGACTCCGAGCCGAGACGATCCCCCAGTGTCGTTGAGCGTGAGCGCACGACGACGAAGGCGGCGTGGCGTGCGTCGGTGACGGACGCGACCGACCGCATCGCCGCCGGCGAGCTCCGGAAGGTCGTCCTCGCGATGGCACTGTGCGCGCGGCTGGACGGCCCACTCGCTGCCCACGAGGTGACCGCCCGGCTCGCAGACACCTACCCGGACTGCTACCGTTTCCTCTTCGAGCCGACCGGCGACACGGACCCGACTCCGGCGTTCATCGGTGCGACACCGGAACGGCTCGCGACGCTCCGTGGGCGCACGCTCGCCACAGGCGCACTCGCGGGCACGACCGGACGCGGCGACACTCCCACCGAGGACGAGTGGCTGGCCGACGAGCTTCGCCGCGACGAGAAGAACATCCACGAACACGAGATCGTCGTAGACGCCATCCGCAACCAGCTCTCTCCCGTTGCGGCCAGCATCTCGACGGGTAAGCGTGACGTGCGCCGGCTGGCGACGGTCCAGCACCTCGAAACCCCGATTACGGCGACACTGGCCGACGACGAACACGTTCTGACGCTGGTGGAAGCGCTCCATCCGACCCCTGCCGTCGGGGGGCTCCCGCCGGACCGGGCGCTCGCGACTATCCGCGACACGGAGTCGTTCGACCGTGGCTGGTACGCCGCACCCGTCGGTTGGTTCGACGCCGCGGGCCACGGCAGTTTTGCGGTGGCGATTCGCTCGGCTGTCACCGCCGGCGACACGGCCACCCTGTTTGCCGGCGTCGGTATCGTCGAGGACTCGGATCCGGACGCCGAGTGGGATGAAGTACAGCTCAAGTATCGGCCGATGCTCGACGAACTCGAATGACGCCACCCAACGTCAACACGCTGTGGGGTGAGATCATCGTCGATGAGCTCACGAAAGCGGGTGTGGACGCAGCGGTGCTCTCACCGGGCTCGCGTTCGACACCGTTGACAGTCGCCTTCGCACAGCATCCGGACATTCGGACGTACTCGCAGTTAGACGAGCGCTCGGCGGCGTTTTTTGCGCTCGGGCGAGCAAAGCAGACGGGAAAACCCACACCGCTCGTCTGCACCTCGGGGACTGCGCTCGCGAACTACCATCCTGCGGTGATGGAGGCCGGGCGCGCTCGCGTACCGATGCTCCTCCTCACCGCCGACCGACCGCCCGAGCTTGACGACTCGGGCGCGAACCAGACCGTGAGACAGGACGACCTCTACGGCGACTCGCTCCGCCACCAGCGCACGCTCCCTGAACCGGAGGTCCACGACCGAAAACTCCGAGCGCTCCGGACGGCTATCTCGCGAGGCGTCGCGACGACGACCGCGACGAACCCCGGGCCGGTCCACCTGAACGTCCCGTTCCGGAAGCCGCTGGAACCGACTATCGAGACGGACGACGTGTCGGAGACGTGGCTCGACGAGCATCCGCTCGCGGCAGCGGGACGGGACGGCCCGTTCGTTCGGACAGCACAGGGAACGCCGGCACTCGCGGCCGGCGACCGCGCCGACCTCGTCACGGAGATCAAAGCTGCAGAGCGCGGGCTCATCGTCTGTGGGCCGGCTGACGAGCCGGTTCCCGACCGCGGTGCGCTCCTCGCACTCGCTCGCGCGACGGGATTTCCCGTGCTCACGGACCCGCTTTCGGGGCACAGGTTCGGTCCACACACTGACCGCGACGGCGTGACTGTGCTGGGCGGCTACGACAGCTGGGCCGATGAGCTAGCAAGCGACCACGCGCCCGACCTCGTGCTTCGATTCGGCGCGTCGCTCACCTCGAAGTCGGTTCGCACGCAGTTGGCCGCGCTCGCAAGGAAAGACACCTCACTCCGGCAGTATCTCGTCGATCCGACCGGCGGCTGGCGCGAGGCGGAGTTTGCAACGACGGATACGCTGGTCGCGGAGCCGACTCGACTCGCGCGATCGCTCGCTGACCGACTCACCGAGCCCGCAGAGACGCCCTATGCCGACCGACTCGCTGCTCTCGACGCGGAGTACTGGCCACTCGTCGCCGACGAGGATCGCTTCTTCGAGGGACAGGTAGTGGCCGACGCCGTCGCGCACGCGCCGGATCCGAGCACCGTCTTCGTCTCGAACTCGATGCCAGTCCGTGATATGGACCGGTTCGCCCGACCGAGTACGCGCGATTTGACCGTGCTCGGAAACCGTGGCGTCTCCGGGATCGACGGTATCACCTCGACCGCACTCGGGGCAAAAAGCGCGAGCGACGACCCGCTCGTACTCGTCACCGGTGACCTGGCGTACTACCACGACACCAACGGACTGCTCGCCATCGACCGGTTCGGGCTCGACGCCACCATTGTTCTCATCAACAACGACGGCGGTGGCATCTTCCATCTGCTCCCCATCGAGACCCACGACACGTTCGAGGGGTACTTCCGGACGCCACACGGGCTTGACTTCGCCGCGACGGCGGAGCTACACTCGCTCGAGTTCGCTCGTACGACCACGCGCGAGGGATTCCGCGACGCGTACACGAGCAGTCTCGAGCAGGCGGGCACACAGCTCATCGAGGTACAGATCGATTCGGATACGAGCCACGGGGTTCGCGAGCAGCTCCAGTCGCGCGTCGAGCGCGACCTTCTGTAATCAGCCGGATTTTTGCCGTGGCCCTCGTTGTCGGAGTATGGTCTCAGAGCTATTCGACGCCGACAGCTGGGAGCCGGTCGAGGGGTTCGACTTCCGAGATCTGACGTACCACCGCGCGACCGACGTTGGCGCGCTCCGCATCGCGTTCGACCGTCCCGAGGTGCGTAACGCCTTCCGCCCGGAGACGGTAGATGAACTCTCGACCGCGCTCGATCACGCCAAACGACAGACCGACGTGGGCTGTGTCTTTATCACTGGAAACGGTCCGTCGCCGAAGGACGGCGGCTGGGCGTTCTGCTCCGGCGGCGACCAGCGGATTCGTGGAGACGCCGGCTACGAATACGAAGATGACGGATTGGACGACAACACGTCCGGTCCACGGCTCCATATCCTCGAGGTCCAGCGCCAGATTCGCCATATGCCCAAGCCGGTCGTCGCGGTGGTTCCCGGCTGGGCCGTCGGCGGCGGCCACTCTCTGCATGTCGTCTGTGATATGACCCTCGCGGGGACGGAGGCGAAGTTCCTCCAGACGGACCCCGACGTGGGGAGCTACGACGCTGGCTTCGGCAGCGCGTATCTCGCCCACCAGATCGGTCAGAAGAAGGCGCGAGAGGTGTTCTTCCTCGGCAAAACATACTCCGCAGAGACGGCCGCCGAGATGGGAATGGTGAACGAGGTTGTCCCGCAAGCCGAGTTGGAGGACCGCGCGCTGGAGTGGGCCGAGGAGATGCTCTCGAAGTCGCCGAACGCGATGCGGATGCTCAAGTACGCGTTCAATATGGACACCGACGGGCTCGTCGGTCAGCAGGTGTTCGCCGGCGAGGCGACCCGACTCGGCTATATGACCGACGAGGCACAAGAGGGAAGAGACGCGTTCAACGAGAACCGCGAACCGGACTTCTCTGAGTTCCCGTACTACTACTGAGACAGCGACGGACTCCGACACCGCCACGGCTTCCGTCGGCGAGCAACACCTCCGTCCCGCCGTCGAATTCGACGGCGCGCGGCATCTCGACCTCAGATCAACTGAATCCATCCCGCAGGTTCAAAACTGAATCACTCCCGCAGGTTCAAGTGCGATACCGCGACCAGAGCGCACGTGACGTGACACGCATCTGTGGCGGGTCTGCGCGACACAACGGCCCTCCCGTCACAGTCAACGGAGGGCCGTCTGTTCGCCAATCGCAGTCGCTTAGTCGAACGCGACGCAACGTCCGCCAATGAGCGACGCCGAGATCACGACGCGACGCGCGTGGCTGATGGCTGCGCGACCACAGACCCTTCCGGCCGGGGCCGCGCCTGTCGTCGTCGGGGTCGGTATCGCGCTCCAGCGCGGCGTGTTCGCACCGCTGCCAGCCGTCGCCGCACTCGTCGGTGCACTCCTACTCCAGATCGGCACGAACTTCGCGAACGACTACTACGACGCCGTCCGAGGAGCCGACACTGAGGATCGCGAGGGGTTCACTCGCGTCACTGCTGGCGGACTCATCGAACCGTCAGCGGTGAAGCGAGCGATGTACGTGACGTTCGCGATAGCTATCCTGTCGGGCACGTATCTCGTCTGGGTCGGCGGTCCGGCCATCATCGTAGTCGGACTCACATCCGTCGCCGCAGGTATCGCGTACACCGGTGGACCGGCACCGTACGGCTACCGTGGGTTGGGTGACCTGTTCGTCTTCGTCTACTTCGGGCTCGTTGCCGTCACCGGAACGTACTACGTGCAGGCTGCCGCCGTCGAGATCGCGGGCGTACCACCGTTCTCCGCGCCAGCCGACTTACTCCCGCTCGTGGCAGTCATCGCCGCGCTCCCGGCCGCAGGGCTCTCCACGTGCATCCTCATCGTGAACAACATCCGCGACCGCGAAACGGACGCAGAGGCGGGCAAGCGGACGCTGGCCGTAACGCTCGGTTACACCGGCTCGCGTGTCGAGTTCCTGCTTATGCTCGGGATGGCCTACGTCGTTCCCATTGTCTTCGCCGCGACGGGCTACGGAGTCGCGACACTCGCACCGCTGGTGACGCTCCCGTTGGCTGTGCATCTCGCGCGGACGGTCCTCACGGAGACGGCCGGCGCGGCACTGAATCCCGCACTCGAAACGACCGGAAAGCTGCTGTTCGCACACAGCTTTCTATTCGCCATCGGAATCGCCATATGAATCTCCAGCCGTTCGCGCTCGACCTGCACGAACCGCTCGCGACCGCTGCCGGCGATATCTCGAGACGCGAGGGATTTCTCCTCACAGTCGGTAACGAAGAGCCACACGGCGTCGGTGAGGCCTGTCCGCTTCCAGGGTGGACCGAGAGCTACGACGAGTGTCAAGCCGCCCTCGCAGACGCGACGCCGGACGACCTCGACTTGCTCCCGCCAGCAGCGCGCCACGGGCTCGCGCTCGCGCTTCTCGACGCCGACGCCCGAGGTGAGGGAGTTCCCCTCTACCGACATCTCGGTCGCGACGAACGCGTCGAGACCGTCCCCGTGAACGCGACCGTTGGCGACGCCGCGCCCGAGACGACGCGCGAGCGCGTCGCCGACGCCGCCAGCGATGGCTATCCGTGCGTAAAGCTCAAAGTCGCAAACCGGTCACTCGATACAGATATCGAGCGTGTCGCCGCCGCACGCGAGGTCGCTCCCGCTATCGACATCCGGCTCGATGCGAACGGTGGCTGGACCCGCGACACCGCGAGCTCGGGCGTTCGAGGCCCTGGCCGAATTCGGCGTCTCGTACGTCGAACAGCCACTTCCGGCGAGCGACCTCGGTGGCCTCACGTCACTTCCGAACACCGAGGTGGGCGTCGCGCTCGACGAGGGGCTCTACGAGCACGGTATCGACGCCGTACTCGACACCGATATCGATCATCTCGTCCTGAAGCCGATGGCGCTTGGCGGGCCAGACATCGCGATTGACATCGCAGGACTCGCACGCGGTGCGGGTATCGACCCGGTCGTGACGACGACTATCGACGGACCAATTGCCCGGGCTGGGGCGGTTCACGTCGCTGCCGCGATACCGGACGTATCGGCCTGCGGACTGGCGACCGGATCGCTACTCGCGACCGATTCTATTCCGGATCCAGCCCCCGTCAGTGACGGGTCAGTTGCGGTGCCACAGAAAGATGGAAATACCCCCGCTGTGTTACCAGGAGACTATGCGTGATTGGCTGGCGATTCGAGCGCACGCGACGCCGGCCAGAACCGCGCTCGTCGATGCAGCGTCGGGCGAGTCGACCAGCTACGGCGACCTCGACGATGAGGTCGAACACCTCGCCGGTCAGCTAGCCGCCTTCGGCGTCGGCGTCGACGACAACCTCGGCGTCCTCGCGGAGACGCGACCTGCATTCGTCAAACTCGTCCACGCCGCGAATCGGCTCGGTGCCGTTCTCGTGCCACTGAACACCCGACTGACGGCGCGCGAACTCGACGCCGCGATCGATTCGGCGGACGTAGATTTCTTCGTCTGTACGGCATCGACAGAGGCGACTGCCGTCGAGGCGTTCGACGGCCCGCTGGCGACTGTCGACCCGCCGAGCGAGGGAGCGCGAGAGCTATCTGCGATCAAGCCCGAATCGTTCGAACTCGGCTCGTGGACCCGTGACTGCACCGCTGCGCTGCTCTCCACATCGGGGACGACCGGCGGCCCGAAGCTAGTCGAACTGACGATGGGGAATCTCGCCGCGAGCGCGGCAGCCTCCTCGTGGCGACTCGGCGTCCTTCCTGACGACTGCTGGTACTGCATCCTTCCGATGTACCATATGGGCGGTCTCGCCCCCGTCTATCGGAGCGTTCTCTACGGGACCAGCGTCGCTGTCTCGACCGGACGCTTCGAGCCAGAGCGATCGCTCGCGGAGATGGACCGCGTCGGATCGACCACGACCTCGCTCGTTCCGACGATGTGTCGGGACCTGTTGGCGGCCGATGAGGAAGACGTGCTCGCATCGCTCCGATTCATCCTCGTTGGTGGTGCACCTACTCCAGATTCGCTCGTCGAGAGAGCCCACGCTGCCGGCGTATCACTGTACCCAAGCTATGGGATGACCGAGGCGAGTTCACAAATCGCGACTGCGAGCCCCGCACAGACACAAGACGCACTCGGCACCGTCGGTTCTCCGCTGATGTTCACGACGGTGACCATCGTCGGTACCGATGGGGTGCCCGTCGAATCGGGCAACGCTGGGGAGATCGTCGTTAGCGGCGCGACTATCACACCGGGTTACTACGGCGATTCCGAGGCGACGGCCGAAGCGTTCGGACCACACGGCTTCCACACTGGCGACGCCGGCTACCGCGATGAATCCGGCAAGCTTTGGATTCTCAATCGGCTGACCGACCGCATTATCACCGGGGGCGAGAACGTCGAGCCCGGCGAGGTAGCCCACGTACTGCGCGACCACCCCGACGTTGAGGACGCGTTCGTCGCCGGCGTTCCCGACGACCGGTTCGGCCAGCGAGTGGCCGCGCTACTCGTCGGCCCCGACTCCACCGACTCAGTCGAGCAGTTCGCGCGCGACCGGCTTGCCGGATTCAAGATACCTCGGCAATGGCAGCTCGTCGAGACGCTCCCTCGGACAGCATCGGGGACCGTTGATCGCGCCGCCGCGAATCGCCTGCTCGAAGACGCTGACGGTGAGGCGTCGCAGTGACTCCCCACTTTTGAGGACGGCTCGCGTACCCCGCGTATGTGCACACTTACGTTCGCATATCGGCAGTTCGACGCGCCGCTGGCCGTCGCCGCCAACCGCGATGAGCTGTACGCGCGCCCCTCCAGCCCGCCGCATCGGTGGACCGATCCCGATATCTTCGCGCCGCGCGACCAGGAGGCTGGCGGCACGTGGGCGGGAACAAATCCCGACGGCATATTCGTCGCCATTACGAACCGGTGGAGCCGCGACGTAACCGAGGGCGACCGGTCGCGAGGGCTGCTCGTGCGTGATGCGCTTGCAGAGTCGAGCGCTGCGTCCGCCGCTGCCTCCGTCCGCGATGAACTCGACGCCCGTGCGTACGAGCCGTTCCACTTACTCGTCGCCGATCAAGAGCGCGCCCTACTGTTCGAGCACGACGCGACCGACTCCGAGACCCGGCTTGCCCCTGGAACGTATGTCATCGGGAATGCCGGCTGGTGTGGCCTCCGGAGCAGTCCAATCGACGCGAGCGAACGACAGCGGATCCGCTCGTTCTTCGTTCCCGCCGAGAGCCCCAAGCGTGGACGCGAACAGGCCACGAGCGACGAGGCCGTGCTGGACGCACTTGTCGAGGCCGACCACGAGACGGCGACCGAGTGGCTCGACGGGGCGGGGGCAGTGCTCGGTGACCACGAGTACGGTGTCTGCATTCACGGAGAGAGCTTCGGGACGAAGTCAGCGATGCTGGTCGAACTCAACGAGACGTCGAGCTGGCGGTACGCCGATGGTCCGCCGTGTGAGACGCCGTTCGAGGAGTACGAGACAGACGGCAGAGTTTAACAGCCCGACCGTCGTCAATGTGGTATGGCCGAACCGCTCACCGAGGAGGAGGAAGCGGCGCTCGAACTCATCGCTCGTGAGAGTGGCATCCACCAGAGCGAGTTCTGGAAAGAGATGGATATCAGCTCCCGCAAGGGGAGCCGACTCGTCGAGTCACTCGAAGAGAAGGGTCACGTCGAGCGCGAGGAAAGCGTCTACGACGGCCACACGACCTACTACATCGAGCCGATCGTCGATCCCGAGGATCTCGACTTCTCGCTGCTGATGGCGGGAGATATGCTCTCGCCGTTCGTCGGCGACGACGAAATCGACGCCAACTCGGATAAATTCACGCAGTGGGTTATGACGCTCGCCTACGAGTAGAAAGCGCCGTCTCTCTACCAGTAGTTGGTGATACAATTGTTTTATTCAGAATTAGCGGCAAAACGGACCCGCTCAATGGATACGTAGAGCAGACCGATCAATTAGTACAGAACTCAGTTCTGCTCGGATTCTAATTCTTCTACTCGCTGTTTCAGTTCCTCCACTTCGTCTTCATCAACCTTGCTCGTAGACCGATTAATGAACGCAACAGCGCCGATAAATATCGGGACGCTCACAAGCACAAAGAGGAGGAGAATAAAGCGTCGCGCACGCAAGGGTGTAACGAACGCGACAGCCCCGAGTACGACGCCGAGATTGACGAGATTCGAGCCGACTGCGTTTCCGACTGCGAGGTCCGTACGCCCGCCGAGTGCCGCCGCGCTGGAGGCGACGACCTCCGGCATCGACGTGCCGATACCGACGACAACAACACCGACAACGAGTTCGGAGATATTTGCGCGGCGGGCAAGTCCAACGGCCCCCTCAACGAACCGCTCGGCACCGTACCACAACGCGCCGGCACCGACGAGAAGTAAGAACAGGTCCGTAGCGAGAGTCACACAGACTACCCGTGCGGGCGGGAGAAGAAGCCACCGGGTGACGGGTCAAGCGACCGCCCCGTCCCCGTCAGTTAGCGTCGCGGAACAGCCGGTATGTCGTCCCGCCGGTCGCAACGATTTTTCGTTCACCCTCGTGGACGGAGGTCACCTCACACTCCGTGACGCCCATCGTGCTACCCGCGCGGACGACCTCGGCTTCGACACGCACGTCGTCCGTCGCCGGCCGGACATAGCGGGTGTTGAGGTCGGTCGTCGTCAGCGCCACGTCGGTCGGCGTGTCGAACGTCGTCCGGAGGGCGAATCCGGAGGCGGTGTCGATGACCGTCGCTGTCACGCCGCCGTGAACGCTCCCGGTGGAGATATTCGCGAACTTCTCGTCGAAGGGTAACTCAAACACGACGCGCCCGTGTTCGATTTCGACCGCAGAGAGGTCGAGCCACGAGAGCAGCCCGTGGTTCGATAGCTGGGCGGCCAGCGGCTCGTACCCCTCAGTCGACATTCTACTTCCCCTCGAACTCGGCGTCGCGATCCTCCATAAACGCCGCCGCACCCTCCTGCATGTCGTCCGTCGCGAGGAGGTGACCGAACGCCTGCGACTCCAGTTCGAGTCCGGCTTCGAGGTCCTGGTCTCGACCGACGTTCATTACACGCTTCGCCTTCTGGAGCGCGATCGGTGCGCCGTAGACGAGGTCGTCGAGGAACTCCTCGACCGTCTCCTCGAACTCCGATTCGGGGACGGAGCGGTTGATGAGCCCCCACTCCTGTGCGCGCTCGGCGGAGATCTGCTCGCCACGGAAGACGAGCTCTTTGGCGCGAGCGTCCGAAATCATACGCATCGCGCGCTGAGTGCCGCCACCACCCGGCAGCAGCCCGAGATTGATTTCGGGGAAGCCGAACTCGGAGTCCTCCGTCGCGATACGGAGGTCACACGCGAGTGCGAGCTCGTGACCGCCGCCGAGACAGAAGCCGTCGATCTTGGCGAGTGTCGGGCGCGGATACTCCGCGACAACCTCGAAGAACTCCGTGATAGACGCCTCGTACGGCTCGCGACCGGCGAATCCAGTGATGTCCGCACCGGCGGAGAAGGCGCGATCGCCTGCACCCTCGAAGGTGACAGCGCGAACCTCATCGAGATCGGAGCTGTCGAGCAGGTGGACGACCTCGTCCATGAGGTCATCGTTGAGCGCGTTCATACGCTCCGGTCGGTCGAGCGTGACCTCAAGTAGGCCGTCGTCGGAAAGCTCGTGCTCGATAGTGGAGTAGTGACGGTCGCCATCGTCGCCACCGTAGTCGTAGAATCCCTCGCCTGCTTCCTCGCCGGTCTTGCCTGATTCGACGAGTTCGCGCAGATGTTCACACGGCTCGTAGCGCTGGTGGCCGTACTCCTCGTGGAGCGATTCGAGCTTCTCGATTACGGCATCGAGTCCGATCTTGTCGCCGCGGCGGCACGGCCCCTCGGGGAAGCCAGCACCGAGTCGCATCCCGGTGTCGATGGCCTCGGCGGTCGCCACGTCATCACCGATGAGTCGCGCGGCCTCGTTGATGATTCGCGCCTCGATACGGAGGGTGTCAACGTCCTCGCCCTGTCCGGCCTCGTAGGTGGTACCTTCGCCGTTCTCGTAGTCGTAGTATCCCTTGCCGGTCTTCTGTCCGAGCTCCTCTGCGTCGACCTTCTCCTGCACGATAGGCGGCACGTCACGGCCGGCTTCCTTCCGGACGTGATAGCCGATGTCGATACCCGTGAGATCGCCGAGTTCGAACGGTCCCATCGGGTAGCCCCGGCGGTGGACCATCGCGGCGTCGATCTCTTCGATGGTGGCGACGCCCTCGCTCGCCATCCAGCCGGCCTCGTCACCGAACGGCCCGAGCACGCTGTTGACGACGAACCCGTTCACGTCCTTCCGGACGTAGATCGGCGTCTTGTCGATTGACTCGACGAACTCGTAGGTCGCCTCGGCGGTCTCGTCGGTCGTCTCCGCGCCGTAGATGACCTCGACGAGGTCCATCTTCACCGGCGGATTGAAGAAGTGCATCCCGACGACCTGCTCCGGTCGGTCGGTCGCGGTCGCGATCTCCGTGATGGAGAGCGAGGACGTGTTCGACGCGAGAATCGCCTCCTCGGGCGTGAACTCGTCGAGGTCCGAGAAGATATCCTTCTTGAGTTCCATCTGCTCGGGCGCGGCCTCGATGACGAGGTCAGCGTCCTCGACTGCGGTTTCGAGGTCGACCTCGGTGTCGATGCGGTCGAGCACCGTCTCAGCGTCCTCGTCGACGATTCCCTTCTCTGAGAGCTTCTCCAGCGACCACTTGATGGACTCGAAGCCGTCGTCGACGAATTCCTGTTCGATATCGCGCATCACTACATCGTAGCCGGCGATAGCGACGACTTCGGTGATGCCGTGACCCATATTCCCTGCCCCAAGTACCGTTACCTGAGAGATGTCATCCACGTTCATACGGACGCATCTGGCGGGCGATTCGTCTTAACTCCACCGCCACCGTTTAGCGATGTTAGCGTTTCGGCGAGGTTTCCCTATTGACGTAAACTCAAGCGCCGTTTTTCAACCGATGGTGACGCGCAGTGCCGCGTCATCCGTACCATCCCGAAACGTACTTCCGACCGCCTCTCCCTCTACTCAGTATGGACCTGCGCGTCATCGAGAACGAGGAGACCGAACTCGCCATCGAAATCGCCGGCGAGGACCACACCTTTATGAACGTCCTCAAGAGCGCGCTGCTGGAGACAGACGGCGTCGCCACCGCGACCTACGATATGAACCCCGAGCAGTCGGGAGGCCAGACAGACCCGATTCTCAATATCGAAACCGAACCCGGCACCGCACCGCTCGACGCCCTCGAAGCAGCGACCACTCTCGTCAAGGAGAACTCCGACAGCTTCACCGAGGCGTTCAACGCCGCCGCGTAACCGTCGCTTTCTCTCGTTTCCACGCCCGGTAGCGACTGCACCATACCTGCCGGAGTGCGGAGTGAAAGTGGTCTCGCCGTCGCCGATTTCAGAATCGAAGAGCCACTGACTAGCCCTCGACAGGGGCGACTGTTCAGTTCCGCACAACCGCAGTGAAAGTGGTTGAGAACTACAGCCGCACCGGGACGCCCTTCTCGTCCAGATACCGCTTTACTTGCACCTTTTTGCTACGTCAGATGTCCTCGGCGCGGTTCCGCGCGCGCCTGCGGGCATCACTGCTCGCAAAAATCTGCGCCAAAAACCGCAACGCCGCCGAACCTCCTGTCGGTCGGTTCGGTAGTCAGCGTCTACAGCCGCACCGGGACGCCCTTCTCGTCCAGATACCGCTTCACTTCGCCGATACCGAAATCGTCGAAGTGGAAGATGGAGGCTGCGAGCCCGGCATCCGCACCTGCCTCGGTGAACACCTCGTACATGTCTTCGGGACCGCCACAGCCCGAGGATGCGATGACCGGCGTCGAGACGCTGTCACAGACGGCCTTCGTGAGCGGAATATCGTAGCCGTCCTTCGTCCCGTCGGAATCGATACTGTTGACGAACAGCTCGCCCGCGCCCCGTGACTCGACCTCGTTCGCCCACTCAACCACGTCGAGATCAGTCCCCTCACGGCCGCCTTTGACTGTACACTCGAACCAGCAGGACTCGCCGTCGATCTCAGCGTAGTTCTCCCCCTGCTCGTCGAAGCGCCGACGCGCATCCACGGAGATGACGATACACTGTGAGCCGAACGCGCGAGCCCCCTCGTTCACGAGCGACGGCTCGGCGATGGCCCCGGAGTTGATCGACACCTTGTCAGCGCCGGCTCGAAGCGTCTCCTTGATATCGGCTTTCGTCCGGATGCCGCCGCCGACAGTGAGCGGGATGAAAACCTCATCGGCTACGGCAGAGACGGTATCGAGCATCGTCTCGCGCCCTTCGGCGCTGGCCGTGATATCGAGGAAAACGAACTCGTCAGCGCCCGCTTCGTTGTACTTCTTCGCCATCTCGACGGGGTCGCCGGTGTACTCGAGATCCTCGAAGTTGACACCGGTATACACCGCGGCGTTACCGTCTTCGTTCAGGTCCACGTCGATACAGGGGATGATTCGCTTCGTTAAGGTCATACTCCTGCTACTCACGGCGACGGTTTCACGGTTTCGTCGCTCGGACTTTCGCATACGGAAGATACTTTTTTCGTCGCGTCAAATACTATGGTATGAGTACCGACACCACCGAAGAGCGCATCCTCTCGGTGCTGGAGGAGGACGCCCAGGCCTCCTACGCCGATATCGCGGACCGGGCTGGCGTGTCGAAACCGACGGTCCGGAAATACGTTGACAAGCTGGAGTCGGACGGTGTCATCGTTGGCTACTCGGCCGAAATCGACCCGAAGAAGCTCGCCTCCCGCTCTATTGCGCTTGTCGGCATCGAGGTCGCAAGCGAGAACTACGTCGAGGCTTCCCGCGAACTCGCCGCGCTCGACTCCATCGAGGCGCTGTACGCCTCCTCCGGCGACCACACGCTTATGGCCGAGGTACGGGGCACGGACGGAGACGCCGTCGGCACCATCATCTCCGAGGAGATCCTCACTGTCGATGGTGTCGAGGAGGCTCACCCATCGTTCCTGCAAGAGCGACTGAAGTAGCCCGCGACTGTTTTCCCCGCGCCGCCCGTTTATCCGGTATGCCGACATACCACCGTGCCACGTGGATCGACGCACCGCTCGACGAGGTCTGGGAGTTTCACTCGCGAATCGCCGGGCTGACCGAACTCACGCCGGGCGTCGCGAATCTCGAAATCGGGACCGTCACCGGCCCTGACGGCGAGACCGATCCTGAAATCCTGGCGGAGGGGGCACGCATCGAGATGTCACTACGGCCCTTGGACGTGGGGCCACGCCAGTCGTGGACCTCCGTCATCACTGACCGCGAGGCTGAACTCGACAACGGGCGCGCCTACTTCCGCGACGTGATGGAGGACGGGCCGTTCCCGGAGTGGGAACACACCCACCGCTTCTTCGAGAGCGAAGCCGGCGAGACGCTGGTCGACGACCGCGTCGTTTACCGACTGCCGGGCGGGCCGTTGGGCCGGGTCGCCGAGCCGTTCGGCGGGCTCGGATTCGAGCCGATGTTCTATCACCGTCACCGCGCGACGAAGGCTCACTTCGAGTGAATGAGAGAAGACGAGAGAAACAGGTAACTACGGCCCCGAACGAGCAGGGGTGTGTCGCTGCTTCACGCGCTCGAACGCCGGACGCCACCGATGGCCGCGCTGGCCGTCGCTATCGTTGCCGTCTCCACGAGCGCGATTCTGATTCGGTTCTCGAACGCCCCGAGCGGGCCGATGGCGTTCTGGCGCGTTACGCTGACGTGGCTACTCCTCGCACCGCTCGCGCTTCGGTCGCGGGGGGAGTTCCGGAAATTCGACCGCCGCGACCTGCTGTCGGCACTGCTCGCCGGACTCGCGCTCGCGGCCCACTTCGCGACGTGGTTCGAGTCTGTCGACAAGACGACTGTCGCCGCGAGCGTCACGCTCGTCACGACACAGCCAGCGTTCGTCGCTGTCGGCGCGTATTTCCTCTTCGGTGAGTCGCTGTCGCGCCGGGCGCTCGCTGGTATCGGGGTTGCGCTCGCCGGCTCTACCGTGATGAGTCTCGACGGACTACTCGGCGCAACCACCGCCCCCGAGCCGGTACTCGGGAACCTGCTCGCGCTCGCCGGAGCCGTCCTCGCGGGACTCTACGTGCTCGCGGGGCGGTCGGTCCGCCAGCGGGTAAACCTCGTCCCTTACGTTACGGTCGTCTACGTCGTCTGTGCAGGGGGTCTCCTGGCGTACTCGCTCGCGCTCGGCGACCCCGTGCTCGCGTACCCGCCCCGCGAGTGGCTCCTCTTTCTCGGGATGGCAATCGGACCGGGGTTGCTCGGCCATACGGTCGTGAACTGGGCACTGGCCCACGTCGAGAGTTCCGTCGTCAGCGTCTCGTTCGTCGGCGAGCCGGTCGGATCGACCCTGCTCGCGCTCGTCATACTCGGTGAGGTCCCCGGCGGGCTCACGCTTGCAGGAGGTGGTATCGTGGTCGGGGGGATCTATCTCACGGCACGTGGTCGGAGCTAGCGCGCGTCAGTGTGTGCGCGCTCAACGGCGCGCGCAAGCGTTTCGCGGTCAGGCGCGTATGTGAGATGGCTCCGGCAGTCGCAGTCGGATGCGCCGAAGCCGTCGATTGGCCCGCTCGGGAGCGCGCTCGCAACGGCACACTCAACGTCGGCTTCGGTTCGCACGTCATCAACGAGCGTCGCGTCGGGGTGGCCGAGCAGATAGTCGACGTGCCAGTGGCGGGTATCGCGCTCGCCGGTCGCGATCTCTGCGTGACGGTCGACCCGCGCGAAGCCGCCGGAGCCGAGCGCCGATCCCGTGTAGCCGTACCAGCCGGCGTCGAGGCGGTGCGTACCGAGCGCCCCGACTTCGATGTCGGTCGGCTCTGCCAGTCGAACGAGAAGCGTGTAGGTACCGCCCATATCTGAGATTGAAGCGCTCGCGACAAAGCAGTCGTGATTGCGCGAGCGACTTTGCGACTACCGGAAGCCAGGTACGTCACGCAGCAGCTTCAGGACCTGCTTCATCCCGGCGGCGTACCACTTGTACGGAACGCCCGGCGGGGCGTCGATTTCGCCGCGTTCCTGCGTTGCGAGCGTCTGCTGTTCGGTGAATCGATAGAATCCTTCCTCACCGTGGCGGCGACCGACACCGGACTCTTTCATCCCGCCCATCGGGGCGTCGTGAGCGATGAACGACGGCGCGTACGCCTCGTTCACGTTGGCCGTCCCGCAGTCGATACGGCGCGCGATGTCGCGACCGCGGTCTGCGTCTTCGGTCCAGACGGAGGCGTTCAGCCCGTAGGTGGAGTCGTTCGCGCGTTCGATGGCCTCGTCGGTATCCTCGAAGCCGTAAATCGAGACGACCGGTCCGAACGTCTCCTGTGTCGCGAGGTCGGCCTCGCCGGACACGTCCGTCAGGACGGTCGGAGCGTAGGCGTACGGGCCAACGTCTGGGAGCGGCTCCCCGCCGGTCAACACTGTCGCGCCGGCCTCGCGGGCGTCCTCGACGTGGCTCGACACCTTGTCCAGTTGGGCCTGAGAGAGCAGCGACCCCATCTCGACGTTCCAGTCGTCGCTGGGGCGGATATCGAGCGACTCGGTCGCGGCGACGAACTTCCGGGTGAACTCTTCGCGCACCGACTCGTGGACGTAGAGCCGCTCGATAGAGATACACAGTTGGCCGGCGTTCGTGAACGCTCCGCGGACGAGTCCGTTCACGGCGGCGTCGATATCGGCGTCGGGCATAACGATCGCGGGATTCTTTCCGCCGAGTTCGAGCGAGCAGTCGATGAGCTGTTCGCCTGCCTTCGCCGCGACGATGCTGCCGGTTGCCGACGAGCCGGTGAAACAGAGGTAGTCGCTCTCCGCGACGAGCGGTTCACCCACATCCGGGCCGGTGCCGGGGACGACCTGCATCACGTCCTCAGGGACACCGGCCTCGCGCAGGAGGGCAACGGCCGCGAGTGCGGTGTAGGTGGTCTGTTCGGCCGGCTTGAGGACGACGGTGTTGCCCGCAAGCAGGGCGGCGACCGCGTCCGAGACGGCCAAGGTCAAGGGGTAGTTCCACGGTGAGATGACACCGACGACACCCTTCGCGCGGTAGTTCACGTCGACGCTGACGAGCCCGGGCATCGGGGATTTGCGCGACTCGTCAGCGAGATACGACTCCGTACGGTGGGCGTAGTGGCGGGAAGCCATCGCCGTATCGATGAGCTCCTCGTAGCCGTGGCGGCGCGCCTTCCCCGACTCCTCGACCATCAGATCTAACAGCGGCTCGGAGTGGTCCAAGAGCAGGTCGTGATACTCGAGCAGTATCTCGGCGCGGTCGGCGGGATCGCGCGCTTCCCAGTCAGACTGGGCGTCGCGAGCGCGCTCGAAGGCACATTCCACGTCGCGCTCGTCGCCGAGCGGGAGCGTAGCGAACGCCTCGCCCGTGAACGGCGCCTCCACCGGCATCGCCTCGTGGTCCCGGTCGGTGAGGGTCGCCTCACGCAGCAGCGTCTCTGAATCGAAGCTATCCATATGTCAGATAGGTCCGGAGTGATAGTAAAGCCCGGTGTCGGCTCAGTGGAGATCGAGTGCTTCGATCTGCTCCTGATACCGATTTCGGATGGTGACCTCGGTCACCTGCGCGACGTTGGCAACCTCGCGCTGGGTCTTCTTCTCGTTACACAGCAGCGAGGCGGCGTAGATGGCTGCAGCCGCGTATCCGGTCGGCGACTTTCCCGAGAGCATGCCTTTCTCGGCGGTCACCTCGATGATCTCGCGGGTCTTCTGTTCGACCTCCTCGCTGAGTTCGAGTTCTGAACAGAAGCGCGGGACGTACTGTACCGGGTCGACGGGTTCGAGTCCGAGCGAGAGCTCCTGTGCGATATACCGATACGTCCGACCGATTTCCTTCTGTTCGACGCGAGCGACCTCGGCTACTTCGTCGAGCGAGCGCGGAATTCCCTCCTGTCGGCACGCGGCGTACAGCGCTGAGGTGGCGACCCCCTCGATGGAGCGGCCGCGGATGAGATCTTCTTTGAGTGCGCGCCGATAGATGACAGAGGCGACCTCACGGACGGATCGTGGGACGCCGAGTGCGGAACTCATCCGGTCGATTTCACTCAGTGCGAACTGGAGATTGCGCTCGCCGGCGTCCTTCGTCCGGATTCGCTCCTGCCACTTACGGAGCCGGTGCATCTGACTCCGTTTCTCCGAAGAGATCGACCGTCCGTACGCATCCTTATCCTTCCAGTCAATCTGGGTCGTTAACCCCTTGTCGTGCATCGTCTTCGTCGTCGGTGCACCGACGCGTGATTTCGACTGTCGCTCGGAGTGGTTGAACGCCCGCCACTCCGGTCCCCGGTCGATGTTCGACTCCTCGACAATCAGCCCGCAGTCGTCACAGATGAGTTCGCCGTCCCCTGACTGGACGAGCGACTCGGATTCACACTCGGGACACCCTACCGATTCCGTTTCCGACTCCGTCTCGGAGTTACGTTGTCGCTGCCGTGTGGGACCTGGCATTACACTTATTATCCGAAATTACTCACATTTAAGACTTCTGCTGGCAATGTGTCACAGTAGCACGGTTAGCCGGGAGCTTCTTTGCCCGACCAGTGGACCGACAGCTATGCAACTGCAGGAGTACTGGGGGATCGGTCCCAAGACGGCCACACTCCTCTCGGAGTCTCTGAGTATAGAGCAGGCGATCGAAGCCATTGAATCAGCTGACGCGCGCACGCTCATCGATGCCGGTCTCACCCCCGGTCGAGCGACGCGAATTCTCCGACACGCTAACGGCGGCGAGGGACTGGAGACGTTGACCACCCGCGACACGCGCGACGTGTACAAGCGCCTGCTCGACCTCGCCGAGGAGTACGCCGTCACCCGCCACGCTGGCGACCGCATCCGCGTGTTAACGCCACTCACGGATATGGACGAGATGCGCGCCCGACGCGACGATGTGATGGAGGCGACGGAATCGTGGCGCGCGCTCGACGATGGGACCCGCGAGGCCGTGCTAGCGGCGTTCGACCGCCACGATAGCGCAGTTGGAGATCTGTCGGCCGCAGAGACCGCGGTCGCGCTCGCCGAAACCGACGCTGATTCCGGCGTGTTCGCCGACGTGGCCGCACTCGATACCGACCAGCTGGCCGAGACAGCAGTTGCCCTGCGCGCGCTGGACGGCGACGACCGGCTCGGTGCGGGCGCGGACGACGAACTTGATCGGTTGCGCGGTGCGCTTGCGACCGTCGAGGATATGGCTGCTGATCCCGACGACGTGCTCGATGCCGTCCGCTCCAGCGTCCGCGATGCGGCCGAGTTTCAGTCGGCGTTCGTCCGTCACGTCGCCGACGAGACGGGACTACCCTCGAGCGAGGTGAGGGATACCGCACCCGAGAGCGCGGCCGACGCGTCGGGATTCGTCACGGAGGGGCTACGTGCGCTGGCGACTACGCTCCGAACGCGCGTAGACGAACGCGAGACGACCGTAGCCGGCGGTCTCCGCGAGACGGTCGAGGACGCGCGGAATGAGCTCGACGAGGCTGTCGCTATCGTCGACGACCTCGCGTTCGACGTGTCACTGGCTCGTTTCACCGTTGCGTACAATCTCACCGAGCCGACACTCGTGGAGACGGAGACCCTCGCCGTTGAGGGGGCGCGAAATCTCGATCTGCTCGATTCGGGTATCGACGTGCAGCCCATCGACTACGCTATCGGTGAGCACGACCTCGGGGTCCCGTCGGGCGACCGCGTCGCGGTACTAACGGGGGCGAACTCCGGCGGAAAGACGACCGTGCTCGAAACGCTTTGTCAGGTGCAGTTGCTCGCGGCGATGGGGCTGCCCGTCCCCGCAGAGGCTGCTTCCGTCGGCCGTGTAGACTCGATAGTCTTCCACCGCCGCCACGCCTCGTTCAACGCGGGCGTCCTCGAATCGACGCTTCGGTCGGTCGTCCCACCCCTGACTCGCGAGGGCCGGACGCTGATGCTCGTCGACGAGTTCGAAGCCATCACCGAGCCGGGCCGGGCTGCGGACCTCCTGCACGGGCTTGTCACGCTGACCGTCGAGCGCGAGGCGCTCGGCGCGTTCGTCACTCACCTGGCAGAGGACCTCGAACCACTCCCGGAAGTGGCGCGTGTCGACGGCATCTTCGCTGAGGGGCTGACCCCCGAACTCGAACTCGAAGTGGATTACCAGCCGCGGTTCGGTCAGCTTGGCAAGTCGACACCGGAGTTCATCGTCTCGCGTCTCGTCGCAGAGGCGACCGACCGCGGCGAGCGCAGCGGTTACGAGCATTTAGCTGCGGCCGTCGGCAAAGAGGCCGTCCAGCGCACCCTCGCAGACGTGCGCTGGACAGGCGAATAAAAAGGTGACCAGCTGCCAATTCGTGGTCAGGGCGGGCGGGTCAAGCGTGTTCGTCTGTGTTCTATCGCTCACGATTCCCCCGGCAGGGCGGCGCGTTCGACGCCGAAGCCGTCACGGACCGCCTCGATATCCGCCCCGTCGGCGAGGACGAGCCGGGCCGTCGCGTCGACGTAGAGATCGAACGCGTCCGGACGCATCCCGTCGATATCGACTCGCTCGACGCGCTCGACCGCATCGGTCTCTTCGAGGAGTTGCTGTGCGCCGTCGCCGAGGCTGCCCGCGTCGCCGCGCGCAATGCGCAGCCGCAGGTCGGTTTCGACCTCGGTTGTGGTCATCTGGACTGCCATCATTCCCCCGGCGCGATTCGAACGCGCGTCCGTCGGACACCTGTGGCTATCGAGGGTGCTGTCGCTAGTTGATGGGCGATCACGTGCCGAAGGGCACGCCACGAGCCGGCCACGAGTCGTCGCTACGCGACGTGAGAAGTCAGAGAAAATCCCGACCCATCACGTCGCGTGACGGGCCGAAGCCCGCCTACGCGGCGAGGGTCGGGACGGCGTCGAAGTCCATCCAGTTCCCCACGCCGCGTGCCACACTCTCGAAGAGTGCGGACACGATGGTGTGGAGATAGCGGGTCATAGATGGAACCTCGTTCGTGTTCACCTGAACCGTTCAGCGGTGAGATATTAATTTTTGTCGAGGTGTGGTACCATTCCACACAACTACGACAGCTCGGATTCGTGGACGAGGGCGTCTCGGTCCAATTTCGCCACATCGTCGTACCCACTCAATCCGAGCGAGAGGTCGAAATCGGCGAGCAGATTCGAGAGCACCGTCGCGACGCCGTCAGCTCCGTCGAGCGTGAGCCCGTAAATATAGGGGCGACCGACGAACGCGAGGTCGGCACCGAGCGCGAGCACAGTGAGGATATCCGCGCCCGTCCGAATACCGGAGTCGAAGCCGACGAACGCCTCGTCGCCGATCTCATCCACGACGCCGGGGAGCGCTTCCAGCGCGGCGACCGACCTGTCGACCTGTCGCCCGCCGTGGTTCGAGACGATGACACCGTCCGCACCGTGTTCGACTGCGCGCCGGGCATCCGCCTGCGAGAGGATACCCTTCACGATAACCGGGAGGTCCGTCTGGTCGTGGAGCCACGCCAAGTCGCCCCACGTGAGCGAGGCGTCGCCGAACAGGTCGAGAAAGGTCTGTGCCGTGGAGAGAGTGTTTGCCTCCGGCTCGTGGTCGAGATAGGACCGGAACACCTCGTCGGTAGTGTAGTTCGCGATACCCGTTCCGTGAAGATACGGCAGATAGCCCTGCTGGAGGTCCTGCGGCCGCCAGCCGACGATTGGCGTGTCGACGGTGACGACGAGCGCCTCGTAGCCCGCCTGCTCGGCACGGTCGATGAACGACGCCGTCAGCTCGCGGTCAGGAGACCAGTAGAGCTGGAACCACGCCGGTACGTCGCCCATCGCGTCAGCCACATCTTCCATCGGCGTGCTAGAGACGGTCGAGAGACACAGCGGTACGCCCTCATTGGCCGCCCCCTCGGCACTCCCGCGCTCGGCAGCATCGTGGAGAATCGACTGACAGCCGATTGGCGCACACATCACGGGCACGTCGAACTCGCGGTCGAACACCTCAGTCGAGAGGTCGCGGTCCGCGACGCCGCGCAACATCTCGGGTTCGATGCGCCAGCGGTCGAAGGCCGTCTCGTTCGATTCAGCCGTCTTCCCGCTGCCCGCGCCGCCGTCGACGTAGCCGCGGGCAGTCTCGTCCATCGCGTCCAGGGCCGCAGCTTCCAGCTCGCCGGGCTCGATTGGGATGTCGGGCGATACCTCTGCGAGCCCGTTCACGTAGATTTCGGTCACGCGATCGTTGCCCCGGGAGCCGTCGGGTTGCTCGGAGTCGTCGCTCATACCCGGCTGTGTAACCCGAGCAGGAAATAGCTACGCCCGGCTATGGCGTGCAATTGTCTCGCCGGCTCGTACCTCGTCGTCGAGATCGATCGTCAGATCCTCACGCGTCACGTCCGCTGGCATAATCACGTCCGCCCGCGAGCCGAAACTGATGTGGGCGATACGGTCACCGCGACCGATGCTGTCGCCGGCTGCGATGTACGGGTGGATGCGGCGCGCGAACCAGCCGGCGATGAGCACGAGTGTCCAGTCGTCGCTCTCGACGCTGACGCGCTCGTTTCGGTCGGACTCCTTCGAGAAGGCGGGCTTGTTCGCGCCGGGAACGTGCTCGACGCGCCGAATCCCACCGGGTAACGGCGACCGATTGACGTGGACCGAAAGCGCTGACATGTAGATGCCGACGCGGAGTCGACCCCCTTCCTCGCGAATGACAGAGACGGTTCCTTCGGCGGGTGCGACGACCCCCTCCCCCGCGGGCCGGGGTGGGTCGCGGTGGAACCACAGCACGGCAGTCCCGAGCGCGACCGTCAGGACGCCGACCGGAGCGAACAGGAGCGTGAGCGGGATCGCGGCGACGAACACCGGCGTTGCCAGCCGCCAGCTTCCGGGCGCAAGCTGCATACCAGCTCTCGATTCGGGAGCCGCAAACCCCTGTCGGTCGCGAGAGACAACTTCTTGTACCCGTTCGTATATTCTCTGGATATGTCTCGAAGTGCACTCGAAGAATCTCTGCGTAACCGAGCGGGCGAGCGGACGCTCGTCGTCGGTGGCGACCGGCCGATTCGCATCTCTGCCGGCCACCGCCTGCGCCACCACGACGGCAAGTGCGCGCGCCCGCACGGTCACAACTATCGTATCACCGTCGAAATTCGCGGCGAACTCGACGAAACGGGCTGGGTAGTCGACAAGGGCGAAGTGACCGACGTGGTCGACGAGTGGGACCACATGTTCCTCGTGGAGCGTGGCGACCCACTGATCGAAGGGTTCGAAACGAGCGGCGACGGCGATGCACTGGTAGTGCTCGACCAGCCGCCGACGGCCGAGGTGATGGCCGTCCTGCTCGAAGAGAAGCTACTCGATCGGCTCCCCGACACCGTCGCAAGCGTGTCAGTGTCGGTCGCAGAGACCGCCGAACTCACCACCCACTGATGCCCGTCTCCGACACTGCGCCCGAACAGACGCGCGAACCGGACGGCGACGCGCTTCCCGTGAACGAGCTGTTCGCCTCGCTGCAGGGCGAGGGGAAGCTCGCGGGCGTCCCGTCCACGTTCGTCCGCACGTCGGGCTGTAACCTCCGATGTTGGTACTGTGACTCGTATCACACCTCGTGGGAGCCGACTGGGGCGTGGATGGGCGTCGACGAAATTCGTGAGCAGATCGCGACCTGCGACCCGGAGCACCTCGTTCTGACCGGCGGCGAGCCGCTGATTCACGACGCCGCGAGCGACCTACTCGACGGGCTGGAGCTGCACACTACTGTCGAAACCAACGGGACACGGTATGTCGACGCCGATATCGACCTCCTCATCGAGGTTGCCGAGCTGGACCTACGACGCCAAACGGCTGCCCCGCTGGTGACGGCGTAGTGGGCCGACACGACGTAGGCCCGGCATCGATCTCGGCGACCTGGCGGTCGACTCGTCGACGACTACGAGTTTCAGCTGAAGTTCGTCGTCGCCGACGAGTTGCCGCGGCGAAGTCGAATCCGTTATTCGCTGACTCCTCGCGGCATCACGGCGAGCGAAATTCGCGACAGCGACGTGCTGTTGATGCCCGAGGGAGCGACCCGCGAGCGACTGGACGAGACGCGCGCCGTGACGGCGCGACTCGCCGAGGCGTCCGGCTACCGGCATGCTGCGCATCCATGATCACCTTGGCCATGCACCGAATCGACGACGACCACTACGCTGATCCGTCTTCCATCGCCATCGCCGATGCCACGTTTCGACCGCCTCGACCGCGAGCGACTGCGACCTCGAGCAGGTCTGACGCGACTGCCGAGGCTCGGGAACCGTCGCCCGAACGCTTCCGAACCGAGTCACCGTCTCGACAGTGCCGTACGTCTCGATTGCGTGAACACGGATACCCGACCGCCGTACTTGTCGTCCCGTTCGGGACGGTCGAAGCTGTCGCGGTGACGCCGATCGGTCGGAGTCGTGCACGAACCGTCGCCTGGCGGCTGCGGCGAGCAGAGACTGCAGGCGTTCCGAATCCGTCCGACCGTCGCAGGACTAAACTCGTGCGGCTGTTTGCATGCCGTCACTCCAAACAGTTACTATCGGTCGTCGGTGAGTGCGGCTGTGAACACGTTGGTCGCCATCTCCGGAGTCCCTGGGACGGGCAAAACGACGGTCGCGGAGGCCATCGCCGACCGCATCGACGCGACTGTTCTCCGGACAGATGTGGTCCGAAAGGAGCTGTACGACGACCCCGAGTACACCGAGACCGAAACCGAGACCGTCTACGACGAGGTGCTCGAACGAGCCCGCAAGCGACTCGCAACCGAGAACGTGGTCGTGGACGCGACGTTCAGAACGCGCGAAGTTCGCGATGCGGCCCGCGTCGTCGCCGAGGAAACCGATTCCGTCTTCCGACTCGTCGGCGTGGACTGTGACGACGCGGTCGTTCGCGAGCGGATTCGCGAGCGCACCGACGACGAGAGCGACGCCGATATCGAGGTGTACGAGCTGTTCCGCGAGCAGTACGAGCCGCTCGATGCGCCCGACCTCGTGGTCGATAACTCCGGCTCGCTGGCGGAGACGTTCGCGCAGTTGGACGAGCTGTAGGGAACACACATTTCCTCGGGGCGCACGAAGGACGGCTGTGTCAGCGAGCGCTACCGTCGACGAGCCGGAGCCGAATAGACGCCGGACGGTCCGTCGGTTCGTCGCCGTCGTCCGTGTCTTTCTCCCGCTCGCGCTCGCGTTCGCTCGCGACCGTCGTCGATTTTTCCTCTTCGGTCGCCGGCGCGAGGTGACGGTCGAGGACCAACAGCGCCGCGCGACCTACCTGCTCGAATCGCTTCTCGACCTCGGCCCGACGTTCGTGAAGGTGGGACAGATTCTCTCCACCCGCCCAGACGTGCTCCCGCCCGCCTATATCGAGGAGCTCTCCTCGTTACAGGACGAGGTGCCGCCGGAGCCGTGGGAATCGATTCGTCCCGTCTTCGAGGCGGCGCTCGGTCCCGTCGACGAGGCGTTCGACGACTTCGATCGAGCGGCGATGAGTGGAGCCTCGCTCGGGCAGGTGTACACCGCCAGCTACGAGGGGGAACCGGTCGCCGTGAAGGTGCTCAGACCGAACATCCGCGAACGGGTCGAGAGCGATCTCATCGTCGTGGAGACGCTCCTGCCGCTGTTGCTCAGATTCGCCCCGCCGGGCCAGCAGTTCACGATGGAGAATCTGGCCGATGAGTTCGCTTCCACTATCCGCGGCGAGATGGACTACGAGGCCGAAGCCGCCCGACTCAACGAGGTTCGTGACAACTTCAGCGACGATCCAGAGGTGACGATTCCCGCCGTCGTCGACGACCGCTCAACGACCCGCGTACTCACGATGGAGTACGTCGAAGGAACCAAGATCACGGACGTGACGGCGCTCGAATCGAAGGGTATCGACCCGACTGAGGTGGTCGAACGGCTCGCACGCATCTACTTCCAGATGGTCGTCGACGACGGTATCTTCCACGCCGACCCGCACCCGGGAAACCTCTCCGTGCTCGACGACGGCTCCATCGTCTTCTACGATTTCGGCGTCGTGGGGCGGCTCTCGAAGGAGCGTCGCGATCAGATTCTCGACTTCTACGTCGGGCTTGCGACCGACGATATCGACCGCGTCATCGACGCGTTCGTCGATATGGGTGCACTCGATCCGGATGTCGACCGCGAGCTGATGCGCGAGGTGTTCGGACTCGTGATCGAACAGCTAGAGGGCCAGCCGTTCGAGCAGGAGCAGATACAGCAGTACATCATCGAGTTTCAAGCCGCAGTCGGTGACATCAGCGACTTCCCGTTCAGACTCCCGCAGGACCTCGCGCTCATCGTCCGAGTCGCGACGGTGCTCGAAGGTGTCACCCGGACGCTCGACGAGGAGTTCGACTTCATCGAGACGATTACGAATCTCGTGCGCGAGAAAGGAGTCGACGACCTCGGCGCGACCGACATCGCGCGCGACGAAATCGAGGCGGTCGTCCGGGCCACGACGGAGGCGTTCGTCCACGTCCCGACGAAGAGCGAGGAGACGCTTTCGACGGTCGTGCGTGGGGACACGGCGCTCACCTTTCTCTACCGCGAGGACCCGACCATCCTCCGAAAGCTGGTCGTGCGTGTCTCACTCGGTGTTGGTGTCGGCGTCGGCGGGCTGGCGACCAGCGCGCTCGTCGCGTTCGGCCTCCCCCTCATCGCCGGCGGAATGGCACTCGCCACCGCTGGGGCCGGGGTCGTGTTGTGGCGGTCGTTCCGCCAGCCTCGTAATCGGACCGTCGCGACAGGCGCGAAGGTGGCAGAGCGCAGCGTCACCCGCAAGCGCTGACCACGACTACGTGACGATAACGACACGCAGGTCGTTCACGTTCGTCCCCGTTGCACCCATCTCGATAGTCGCACCGACCTCGGTCAGATACGTCGCCGCGTCGTGACTGTCGAGTGCACGACTCGCGGCGTAGCGGTCCTCTCGCGTGACGGTGTCGGCGTGGATACTCGCTCCAGCCACCGATGCGTGGCCGTCGATACCGTCCGTATCGACAGCTGCGACGACCACCCCTGCGGTGTCCAGTTCGAGGGCAGCCGATAACACGTACTCCGTATTCGGGCCGCCTGTTCCCGGTGTTTCGTTGCGAACTGTGACCGTCGTCTCCCCGCCGGTGACGACAACCGCTGGTGGCTCGATTGGATTGCCGGTCGCTGCGATCTCCTCGCCGATAGCGACCGCCGTTTTCGCCGCCTCGCGCGCCTCACCACGAACGCGCGTCGAGAGTAACAGCGGCTCATATCCCGCCTCTTGCGCCGTTTCGAGAGCCGCCTCCGCGGCGGTCGCGTTACTCGCGAGCAGGTGTTCGTACACGCGCTCGAAGACCGGGTCATCGGCTCCCGGTGTCTCCGCGTTGTCGCCGTCACGGCCGACTCGGAGTCGGTTGCGAACCGCGGTCGGCAGGTCGAGATCGTAGCGATCAGCGACCGCGAGCGCCTCGGCGTAGGTCGTCTCGTCAGCGGTGAACGGTCCGCTCCCGATGACGCTGGTATCATCACCGACCACATCGCTAAATAGCAGGACTGCGACCGTCGCGGGCGCGGCGGCACTCGCCAGCCGCCCACCTTTCGTCGCCGAGAGGTGCTTTCGAACGGTGTTCAGCTCGTCGATACTCGCGCCGCTGGCGAGCAGTTCGTCGGTCGTCGCGCGGAGGTCGGCGAGCGAGAGTCCCGCAGCTGGAGCCGGGAGCAGCGCGCTCGCACCACCGGTCACGACGGCGAGCACAAGTGTCCGCTCAGTGGCGGTCGCGAGCAACTCCTGGAGGCGCTCAGTTCCAGCGACGGCCTCTTCGCTCGGCTGTGGATGCGTCCCTTCGATTTGCTCGATTCGCTCTGTTTCGGTCGGTAGGTCCGTGACGACGACACCGCCGTCGAGTCGATCGCCGAGCAGGCCTTCGAGTTCGGCCGCGACTGTCCCGGCTGCGTTCCCACCACCAACGACGAGGAGGTCGTCGTAGCTATCGAGATCGTACGAGGAGTCGGCGATGGTGAGCGTCGAGCCGTCGAGGGTAATCCGCTCGTGAATCACTGTCTCGGGATGTGCGGCGTCGATACCTGCGCGGAGACACCGGCGGGCGAGCGCGTGAGCATCTGTCATAGGGTTGCTTCGACGGGCGACACCGAGAAATCGACGGTTCGAGTGAGGCGCACAGCGGTCGCTCGAAGTATGATCGTCGGAGAATGCTCCGGCAGGGATTCGAACCACGTCCGAACGTGCTCGCGCCGCTGTGCGCGTTCGGCCTCATTCAAATCCAGCGAGTCGCTTCGGCGTTCCCGTCGGAGCAACACGCACAGCGGTTGCTCCGTGGTTGGGTCACGCCAGAATGCTCCGGCAGGGATTCGAACCACGGTCGTTCCACGCTGCTCCACTCTCTGCTTCGAATCCAACGAGTTGCGTCGGTGCGACCGACGGAGCAACACGCCAGCGGTTGCTCCTTAGTTGGGTCGCACCAGAATGCTCCGGCAGGGATTCGAACCCTGGTCATCACCGTGAGAGGGTGATATGATTGGCCGGACTACACCACCAGAGCACGCCTCGTAGCGTGCTTTCGGGTAGCGCGGTGTATCGTATAACGGTTGCGTTTTGGCGGCTCCGTGTCTGGGTTTCTCACTCGCCACGCGCCCGGCGATAGGTGACGAACGCGAACTCGTCGCGCTCGTCGCGGGCCGTTTCGGTCCACTCGTCGCCGAACTCGGGAAACTGTGTGTCACCGTCGTAGCACTCGTTCAGTTCGGTGAGAACCATCCGATCGGCGCGGTTCATAAAGGCCTCGTAGATGGTCGCTCCGCCGATGACGTACGCTTCGTCGTCGCGCTCTGTAGCGAGCGCGATTGCCTCCTCGATTCCGCCGGCGTGGACTGCTCCATCGGGCAGATCAAGCGCGGATCGCGAGAGGACGATATTCGTCCGGTCGGGAAGCGGACCATCGAGTCGCGCCGTGATGGACTCGTACGTTTTCCGACCCATAATGACCGGGTGGCCTGTCGTGAGCGACTTGAACTGTTTCAGATCCTCCGGGTAGTGCCAGGGCATCTCCCCCTCGCGACCGATGACGCCGTTAGCGGCGACAGCAGCGACGATGGTGAGGTCGATATCGGGATTCATTCGGCGACAGAGAACGGGAGGCCCGGCGCGGGATCGTAGCCGGAGAGCTGGAAATCGTCGAACTCGAGCTCGTCGAGCGGCTTGTCGGCGACGGTCATCGACGGGCGCTCGCGCGGTTCGCGTGACAGCTGCGTGAGCAGCCCGGGGACGTGGTCGGTCTGCTCGTCATCGTCGGGCTCGGCGGGCGCGTTGGCTTCGAGCCACGCGCGCACGTCGGCGTATCCTTGACGCGTGTCCACGTCGGCGACGCGCGACTGTAGATTCGCGAGGTTGTCGGCGTACCAGTCGGCGCGCGCGCCCGTCCCGCAGTAGATGTGTGAGTCCACGATTGTGTGCCCGAACTGTCCGACTTCAAGCCCGGTCCGGTTCGCAACAGCGTGGGTGAGCAGCGAGTACGCCGCGATGTTGAACGGGACGCCGAGCGCGATGTCACCGGAGCGCTGGGTTAGATGGGTGTTGAGCCGCCCGTCTTGAACGTTGAACACGAAGGTGTAGTGGCACGGCGGGAGCGTCGAGACCGTCGCGTTGCCGGGATGCCACGCGTTCACGACGATTCGCCGGGAGTGAGGATTCTCGTTCAGCTGCTCAATCGCGTACGCGAGCTGGTCGAAGGTGCCGTCGTCGTTCTGCCAGCGGTGGAGGTCGTCTGCGCCCGCCCACGACTCACCGGGAAGTTGGTCGGTCTCATCGGGAACTGGGAACCGCCGCCAGAACCGACCGTATGCGGTGTCGAGATGACCCGATTCGTCTGCCCACGCGTCCCAGATGCCGGTCTCCTCGCGGAGCGTCCGGATATGCTCTTCGCCCGAGAGATACCAGAGCAGTTCGTGAATCAGGGAGTTCCATCGAAAGCCGGAGAGGTCTTTCGTCGTGAGCAGCGGGAATCCGTCCTGCAGGTCGATTGTGTAGTGGTGTGAGAAGTCGGATATCGTATCGACACCCGTCCGATTCGGCTTGTGCGTGCCGGCGGTGAGAGTGTCAGCCACGAGGTCGAGATACTGACGCATTATCGAGACGTACGGGGGAACCACAATAGGGGTATCGTCCCTGGCGAGACGTTTTCTGGCGAGGAGTTTTGAGTCCCGCCGCCCTACCCGAAGATATGTACGTCAGGGACGCACGAAACCGCGACGAGGCGTGGCTCCTCGACCACATCGACGCGATGGGGCTCGACGACACGGCGTTCCGCTCCCGAGACTACGTCATTTCCATCGACGACGACTCGGGCTCGAAGACGGGCTTCGGTCGCTTCCGCGTCCACCGAGACGACGACGCCTGCGAGCTGACCAGCATCGGTGTCCTGGACAGCTGGGAAGGGAACGGCGTCGGCGCACACATCGTCGAGCGACTCATCCGTAACGCCGGTATCGAGGGGTACGACACCATCTATGCGCTCTCGCCGGCCCACGAGTATCTCGCGCAGTTCGGCTTCGAGCCGGTCGATCCGGACGAACTGCCTGAGGCGCTCCAGAAGCGACTCGACGAGAAGCGCGAGCGCCACGAGACGGTAGTCCCGATGGTTATCGACAGCGACGGCTTCTCGATGCCCGAGGAGCTTCGCGAACGGTTCAAGAATGCGGCTGAAAACGTCGACTCCGACCCCGAACCCACGGAGTCACCAGAGGACTTCGGTATCGACAGCGAGTCGGCGACGTATAAGTACGACACCGACTGATAAAAGCCGGCGCGACCAGTATGAAACCGGATGAGAGAGCACCTGTTTTCACGCCACGGAGTTCTGGACACGTCCGACGACGGTGCGGGCGAGCCCGCGTACCCGACGACCGTCCACGAGCGCGAAGCCGACGGCGACGAGCGCAAAGCCGAGTAGCGTCTCAGAGGTAGGCTCGTATCCGAGCAGGAGCATCGCGAGGCCGGTCGCAGCGACCGGTTCGAGATAGCCGACGAGGTTCGCCCGCGAGGGACCGACAGTGGCGAGCAGTCGGAAGTAGAGCAGGAACGCCACGACGCCCGGTCCGACAACGAGATACGCGAGCGTCGCCAGCGCGACCGGCGAGTGCGGAACGGCGAGCGGCTCGCCCAGTCCACGACTTCCGACGAACAGCAACCCGGCTCCGAGTAACATTCCCCACCCTTGCATCCCGGACAGCGAGAGCGTCGGCTCGACGCGCCGGAGCAGCAGACTGCCGAGTGCGAAGGCGACGGTCGCACCGGCGACGAGCGCGATCCCCCGCAGGTCACCGCTACTGCCGGGACCGGCAATTAGTACCGCACCGAGGAAGCCGACGACGACACCGACCATCGCGACCGGAGTAAGTCGGTCGTCACCGACGAGAAAGGGCGCGAGGAGGACCGTCACTACGGGCGAGAGCGCGATGAGCGCCGACGCAACCGCCCCCGGAACGGTCTGTTGGCCGACGTACAGCAGGGCGTGGTGTGCGAAGATGACGAACACACCTGTCACCGTGACGGCCAGCCAGTCGTCGCGCGAGCGCATCGCGAGCTGTGAGCTGCGGACCCGTGCAATCGCGAGCACGAACAGGCCAGCGAGAGCGTACCGGACCCCGGCGAACAACAGCGGCGGCCACGATTCGACACCACGCTCGATGGCGACGAACGAGCCGCCCCACAGCAGCGCAACCGTCACGAACAGCACCGGAGCCGTTGAGAGTCGACTCCAAATAGAATCTAAATTCATTGTTTCTGTTCCAGACTAAGTGGTTTTGGATAATAAGACATTCGAACTATCCCTGATCTATCGTATTCGTAACTGACGATTAGCAGTTTCGTGTTCGAACTGAATTCAAGAATCAGATACTATCTTAGAGAGAGATGGAATAGAGGCGTGGAATTATCAGGCGAGCCGTCCGACAGTCGGTATGGACGAGCGCGACCTTGCAATCTTGAAGGCGATCGCGGAACTCGGCACGGGGAGTCCAGAGCAGATACACGAGGCGACCGAGATTCCGGTGTCGACGGTGCACTACCGACTGAACAATCTTCGAGAGGCGGGAATCATCGAGAACGACCTCTACGACATCGACCTCGACGCGCTCGGGCTAGGCGTGACAATTCTGGTGGAAGTATTGGCCGACTACGCCGGCAAACACGGCGACGTGGCTGACGACATTGCCGCGCTGGAGGGCGTGACGACCCTGCTCTCGACGATGGGAGAGACGGACTTCGTAGCCGTCGCACACCTCCCCGATGAGGACGCAGTCGGGCGGTTGCTCCGCGAGTTCGAGGAGATTTCGGCCGTCGAGCGCACGAACTCGACGTACGTCATCGAGACGCTGTACGACGACGCCCGCGCGCTGTCATCGTACTCGCTGGAGACGTTGGTCGAACTGCTGGCGGAGTGACTGCGAGTCCAGACCCACCAACCGTTAAGCGACCCCGGGGCCGAATGGAAGGATGTTCGACGACGAGGACCTCGCCGAGATTCGCGAGGGGAAACAGGAGTGGAACGAAGAGACCTTCGAGCCGACTGTCGACCGGTTCGGCGAACGGAAGGAGGCGTTCACCACCGACACCGGAGGCCGCGAAGTGGATCCGCTGTACACGCCAGCCGATATCGCCGACCACGAGTATCAGGAGGATACCGGCTACCCCGCAGAAGCGCCGTTCACGCGAGGCGTCTACTCCACGATGTACCGCGGGCGACTGTGGACGATGCGCCAGTACGCCGGGATGGGAACCGCGACGGAGACAAACGAACGGTTCCGCTATCTCATCGATGAAGGGTCCTCCGGGCTCTCGATGGCGTTCGACCTCCCGACGCAGATGGGGTACGACTCCGACGCCGACGGTGTCACAAGGCGAGGTCGGCAAGTCGGGTGTCGCAATCGACTCACTGGCCGACTTCGAGACAGTCTTCGACGGAATCTCACTGGACGACGTTTCTACCTCGATGACGATCAACGCGCCCGCCTCGATTCTGCTCGCGATGTACATCGCCGTCGGTGATAAGCAGGGCGTTCCCCGCGAAGAGCTTCGAGGGGACCATCCAGAACGACGTGCTGAAGGAGTACATTGCACGCAACACCTACATCTTCCCGCCGGAGCCGTCGATGCGACTCATCACGGATATCTTCGAGTTCTCCGCAGCGGAGATTCCGAACTTCAACACCATCTCAATCTCGGGATACCACATCCGTGAGGCGGGCTCGACGGCGGCTCAGGAGATCGCGTTCACGCTCGCGGACGGCATCGAGTACGTCGAGGCGGGCAATCGACGCCGGGCAGGACGTGGACGAGTTCGCCCCGCAGTTGAGCTTCTTCTTCGCCTCCTACAACAACATCTTGGAGGAGGTGGCGAAGTTCCGGGCCGCCCGCCGGATGTGGTACAAAATCGTGGACGAGCGGTTCGACGCCCAGAAGGACGCTTCGAAGCAGCTGAAGTTCCACACGCAGACGGCGGGGTCGACGCTGACCGCGCAGCAGATCGAGAACAACGTCGTTCGCGTCGGCTATCAGGCGCTCGCGGCCGTCCTCGGCGGCACGCAGTCGCTCCACACGAACGGGAAGGACGAGGCGCTGTCGCTGCCGACCGAACAGTCCGTCCGGACCGCACTGCGCACCCAGCAGATTCTCGCGCACGAGTCGGGCGGCAGCAGACACGATCGACCCGCTCGCGGGCAGCTACTACGTGGAGAGTCTCACCGACGAGATCGAAGCAGGAGGCGTTCGACATCATCGATGAAGTGGACGAACGCGGCGGGATGCAGGAGGCCGTCGAGATCCGGCTGGGTACAGGGCCAGATTCAGGACGTCGCCTTCGAGCGACAGCGAGAGATCGAAACGGGCGAACGAACCATCGTCGGCGTCAACAAATATCAGGTAGACGAAGAGCCACAGGACGACATCGAGGGCGTCAGCGAGGCGGAACAGCAGCAACAGATCGAGCGCGTCCAACAGCTCCGCGAGGACCGTGACAGCGAGGCAGTCGAGGCGACACTCGACGAGTTACGTGAGGTGTGTGAGTCCGACGAGAACGTGATGCCGGCCATCGTCGACGCGGTGAAGGCGTACGCGACGACGGGCGAAATCGCGAACGCGATGCGCGACGTGTTCGGCGAACACCGCGCCGGCGTCTGAGGCTACTCGGAGCGGAACCCCTGTTGGTCTCGGTCGTCGATACACCGGTATGCACCTTGACCACACTGGCATCGCGACGGCGGACCTGGACTCCTTGCTGTTCTGTTTCCAAGATTTGCTCGGCGCCGAAATCGCCCACGAGGAGCTGTTCGACGGGATGCGAATCGCCTTCCTCGATATGGGAGGAGCGTATCTCGAGCTCATCGAGCCGGTCGACAGCGAGGGAGCGATCGCGAGCGTATCTGGACCAGAACGGACCGGGGATTCATCATCTGGCGTTCGCGACCGATGATATCGACGCTGCGCTCGCACCGCGCGCGCAGACGCAGAGTGTTGACCTCATCGACGAGGATCCCCGAGACGGCGCGTGGGGCCACGATGTAGCCTTCCTCCACCCCAAGTCGACGGGCGGGATTCTCGTGGAATTCGTCGAACACTAACGCCACTCATCCCACAGAGGGGCCTGGTCTTCGACCGTGGGATGGAGTCTATCGGGAAGCTCGTGGAACCACGCTGCGCCGTTAAGTTCCGACTCCTGTACGTCGATACTGCCGCCCGTCTCCGCGGCGAGGAAAGCGACCCACAGCGCGGCGAATAGTGTCGTCGCCAGTCTCTGATTCGCTGACGAGATGGCGGACGCTCCGGCAGTCAGTGACGGTACACTCGACGCCGGCCTCCTCGAACACCTCGCGCTCTGTGGCCTCCTCGTAGGTCTCGCCGTTTTCGCGACCACCACCGGCTGGTCCCCACGCCCCGTCACCGCGACCGTAGCCGAGCAGGACGCGCGGATACGGTTCGTCCAGCTCGTCGGCGTCCGGCATCGACGCCGACAGGTCGGGGGGTCTCTCACGGATGACCCATGCGTAGCCGCCGCCGGTGTATCCGTCCGCTGCGTAGCCGGCGAGCTCCGAGAAGAACTCGTCGGCTGTCGTCTCGCGCTCCTCGAGTACGTCGGGGTCGTACTCGTCGGTGAGCCGAGCGAGCCGCGACTGGACGGTGTCAGCGTTGTGAGAGACCATCGAGGATGCAGATAGAGCCGAGGCGAACTGCAAGAAGCTGACGGAATCAAGCAAGGTGATTGGTATACACCGCGTTCGCGGGATCTCTGCTGTCGTTGTCATCGAGAGCCTCCGCAAGAACATCGAGAACATCGGAGAATTGTGGAAGTCGGGCGAGCGGGACGGAGCTCAGTTACCGACGAGGTAGGGAACGAATTTCCGCCGAATTGGTCGGGCACAGCATTATCTCTCTGGAAAAACTACGTAGGGATATGGCAGACGACAAACAGGGCCGTGAAAGAAAGCGCGCGACGAAGAAAAGCGCCAGCAGGAGAGAGATATCGCTACAGAACTAGACCGCGGGGAAGAGCCGGAGCCTCCCGTCGACGCGGCGGACCTCGACGAATTGACCGAAGCACTGTCGACCGTAGCGTTCCCGGCGAGTGCAACCGATATCGTCGCGGCGGTCGGAACTCACGAGCTCGATGCTGAGGGGAGCCAGTACACGGTGAAAGAGTTGCTTCCGGACGCCGACGAGGTGGTGTTCGAGTCGCCCGTTGCGGTCCGGATGCGCGTAGAGCGACCAACGGTCGCGGTGGCGATGAAGCGAGTCGTCGAGGCCAGCAAGGCGCTGTCGAACGTGGAATTCGGCCAGTCACAACGCGATGCCTACGAGAAGACGTTTCGAGAACTCGAAATCATCGACGGGGACGACGACAACGAGGGAATCACGGTCATCAGCGACTGGCTCGTCGACCAGATTCACGAGAAGCAGACGCTTCCGGGCTCTCGGACAGTCCGTCGACGGGCGGCGAAGTTCTGTCGAGCGAACGGCTACCAGACCAGAGACGACGAGTGGCTCGGCGCATAACGCGCGAACAGTCGATCAGGAGGAATGTAGCGGGGAGCGAATAGGGCGAAGCTTTTCGATTGTACGCCGTGCGAGCCCCGCGAGCGCAGCGTTTCCCCGAGCCGACCGAAGGGAGGCTCGGCTGCGGCTTTTTACTGAAGGTTTTTGTCGTGAGTGGTGCGCTTCGCGCACCCGAACGACGAAAAAGTTCAGCCGAAGTTCTCGACCTTCGCGTCGTCGAAGCTGCCGCCGTTGTGCTTGACGGCTGATTCGGCGAGTTCGAGGAAGTCGCCGAAGCCGTAGACGAAGAGCTGCTGGTCAGCGAGCGACGTACCGACGGCGTCGTGGAACGAGTCCTCGTCTCCGACCACGTGGATCTCGGCATCTCCTGCGAGCGCGCTCGAGTCGCTCCGTGTGGACCGGCTCGTCGTCGAAATAGACGACAGTCACGTCGTTGCCGTCACGGACGGCGGCCTCGGCGATACCGACGGCGGGACCGATACCCGGTCCACCAGCGAGGATGAGCGAGGACTCTTCTCCCTCGTAGAAGTCCGAGCCGAAGGGACCGCTGACGGTGACGGCGTTGCCAGCATCGAGCGAGAGGAGATACTCGGAGAAGTTGCCACCTTCCTCGGCGTCGTAGCCGACGGTGAGTTCGAGCGTCTCGTCGGTATCGGGTGAAGAGATTGTATAGAAGCGGGCCTCCTGCTCGCCGTCGAGAATGGTCGAGAGCTTGATGAACTGGCCGGGCTTACCGTCGAAATCGGCGGGCGTGTCGAGGTCGATTGCGACGGTGTCCGGGCCGACATCGCGAACGGCACGAACGGTCGTCTCGGTGGGTTCCATACCAGAGCGGAGTGGCGGGCGGTGAAAGGCACTTTCGGTCAGCACTCGAGCTTGGTAGAGTGGACATTCGAACGCTTCTGTCTGGCTATGTAAATAGAGTCGGGAAGATGGGCGTAAATCGCCGGTATTCGTCCGCATTTCGTGAAATTCGTGACCACGCGAAGTGGGCTATTCAGAAGCCTTAACGTCCGGCAGAGTGAATCGCAACACAGTATGACAGAGGACCTCAACTGGGCCGTCGGCGGGGAAGCCGGCGACGGGATCGACTCCACGGGGAAGATCTTCGCTCAGGCTCTCTCGCGGGCGGGACGACACGTCTTCACCTCGAAGGATTTCGCCTCCCGAATCCGCGGTGGCTACACGGCCTACAAGGTTCGCACGTCCGTTGACCGCGTTCAGAGCGTGGTCGATCGCCTCGACATCCTCATCGCGCTGACCGAGCGCACCGTCGAGGAGAATATGGACGAACTACACGACGACTCCATCATCATCTTCGACGGCGAGCGCTCTATGATGTCCGACTTCGAAGTGCCCGGCGAGATGATCGGGACTTGATGTGCCCCTCAAGCGGCTCGCCGAAGACGCTGGCGGCGCGATTATGCGAAACATCGTCGCGCTCGGTGCCGCCTGTGAGGTGTCGGATTTTCCGATCGAGAACCTCGACGAGTCGCTCGAAAAGCGATTCAGTGGCAAGGGCGAGTCCATCGTCGCCAATAATAAAGAAGCTGCCCGGCTCGGACAGGAGTACGTTCGAGAGGAGTACGACCTCACGACGCCGTACGAGCTGGAGACGACCGATAACGACTACGTCCTCCTCAACGGTGACGAAGCCATCGGGATGGGCGCAATCGCCGCTGGCTGCCGCTTCTACGCCGGCTATCCGATTACGCCTGCGACCGACGTGATGACGTATCTGAAGGGGCGAATCGAGCGATTCGGTGGGAACGTCGTGCAGGCAGAAGACGAGCTGTCTGCGATCAATATGGCGCTGGGTGCCGCCCGCGCTGGCGCGCGATCGATGACCGCGACGTCAGGTCCTGGTATCGACCTGATGGCCGAGACGTTCGGTCTCATCGCCACGTCGGAGACGCCACTCGTCGTCGCCGACGTGATGCGCTCTGGTCCGTCGACGGGAATGCCGACGAAGCAGGAGCAGGGCGATCTGAATATGGCGCTGTACGGTGGCCACGGTGAGATTCCGCGGTTCGTCCTCGCGCCGTCCACTATCTCGGAGTGTTTCTGGAAAACCGTCGAGGCGTTCAATCTCGCCGAGCAGTACCAGACGCCCGTCTACGTGCTCTCCGATCTCGCGATGGCCGTCACGGAGCGGACGTTCCCGCCCGAGGCGTTCGACATGGACGAGGTCGAGATCAACCGCGGGAAGGTCGTCGACGAGGAATCCATCGAGGAGTGGCAAGACGAGTCGGGTCACTTCAAGCCCCACGCAATCACCGAGGACGGCGTCTCGCCACGTGCCTTCCCCGGCACAAAAGAAGGCGCACACATGAGTACCGGGCTGGAACACGACGAACTCGGTCGTCGAACCGAGTCCACCGACATGCGCATCGAGCAGGTGGACAAGCGGAATCGGAAACTCGAAACTGCCCGTGAAGAAGAGGACCTCTCGCCGCGCGAGTTCGGTGACGAAAACAGCGACAATCTCGTCGTCTCGTGGGGCTCTAACGAAGGTGCCTTGCGCGAGGCAGTCGACCTACTGACACAAGAAGATGTGGACATTCGTGTCATCTCGGTACCGTATCTGTTCCCACGACCGGATCTCACCGAGGCGTTCGAGAGTGCCGAAGAGGTCGTCGTCGTGGAGTGCAACGCCACTGGGCAGTTCGCAGACGTGCTCGAGCACGATACGCTCCAGCGGGTGAAGCGGGTGAACAAGTACAACGGTGTCCGTTTCAACGCGGACGAACTCGCCAGCGAGCTCAAGGAAGCTCTTGACATCGCTGACGAGGCGGAGGTGCAAGTATGAGCTCAGAAAACGTCAAATTCGTCGATTTCAAATCCGACAAACAACCGACTTGGTGTCCCGGCTGCGGTGACTTCGGGACGATGAACGGGATGATGAAAGCGCTCGCCCAGACGGGCAACACCCCGGACGACACGTTCGTCGTCGCGGGTATCGGCTGTTCCGGCAAAATCGGGACGTACATGCACTCGTACGCGCTCCACGGCGTGCACGGACGCGCACTCCCGGTCGGAACGGGCGTGAAGATGGCCAACCCCGACCTCGAAGTGATGGTCGCAGGCGGGGACGGTGACGGCTACTCTATCGGTGCCGGTCACTTCGTCCACGCCGTCCGCCGCAACGTCGATATGACGTACGTCGTTATGGATAACCGCATCTACGGGCTGACGAAGGGACAGTTCTCGCCCACCTCACGCGAGGACTTCGAGACGTCCACCTCGCCGGACGGTACCCACCAGCAGCCGATCAATCCGCTCGCGCTGGCGATGGCTGCCGGCGGAACGTTCATCGCGCAGTCGTTCTCCTCAGATGCACAGCGACACGCCGAAATCGTGCAGAAGGCCGTCGAACACGACGGCTTCGGCTTCGTGAACGTCTTCTCGCCGTGTGTCACGTTCAACGACGTGGACACGTACGACTACTTCCGCGACTCGCTGGTCGATGTCGAGGACTCCGACCACGATGCGAGCGACTACGACGCCGCGAAGGAGAAGATTCTCGACCGCGATACCGAGTATCAGGGCATCCTCTATCAGGACGAGTCCTCGACGCCGTACAACGAACTCGAAGGCGCGACCGAGAATATGTCTGACATCGACGAGTCCTCGCCTGAAGAGGCGATGGACCTCGTGCGCGAGTTCTACTGAACGCCTCCGTTTCTGCCTCCGGTACCCTCACCGCAACGCTGCTGTACTCGCTTCCTCGAAAGCGATGTGATACGTACTGTCAGCGGAACATCGCCGAGCTCACTCTATTCGCGTGGTCATCCCGACTGTTTTCGAGATAGCGACCCGTTATCGAGGTTCGATGTCAGCGGAATCTTACCGACGTAGTCGTCGTCAGCCGGGGACGGCAGGTGCGTCCGCAGCCGCAACGGTTGCCCGAGAAGGGCTGGACGCTCGTCATCCTCGAACGAAAGTCTCCCGAAAGATGCCGGCGATATCGCCTGCGGTGACGCCATCAAGGGCGCATCGACATTTCCCGATGTCATCGATCTCGAGTATCTCCGCGAGGAATCGTTCTCGAACGAGAAGATCACGCGAGCGCGCTTCCTCAACCCACAGGGTGAGGATCTCGACGTTGATCTCGGCTCCGGTGCCGTCGTCGACCGCAAGCGATTCGGCGAGGTGCTCCTGGAGGAGGCCGATCGCGCCGGTGCGGAGATTCACTACGACACCGTCGTTACCGATGTACGACAGGACGAAGCAGTCCACGGCGTGACGGCCGTCGAGAAGGGAACACCGAAGAAGTACGATGCGGGGATCGTCATCGACGCAGCGGGTGCTCTCTCGGTTCTTCAAGACAAGACCGACCTCGGCGAGGCCACCTTCGATACGAACGTCAACTATCAGCAGTTCTGTTCGGCATATCGCGAGATTATCGAGACGAACGACCCGGTCGACTACGAGGACGCCATCGTGTTCAAGCCGACCGCGGAGCTCGGCTATCTGTGGTACTTCCCGCGCTCGGCCCACGAAATCAACGTCGGCGTCGGCTTCCAGATGAACAAGTCGCCGATGAAGCTGGTGCAGGCGTTGCGTGAAGACGTGCGCCAGCGCCCCGAGTTCGAGGGGGCAACCGTGCGCGACAAGCTGGGTGCGGCGCTACCCACTCGTCGCCCGTACGATTCGGGGACTGCACCGGGATACATCGCAGTCGGCGACGCGGCCGCCCACGTCAATCCGGTGCACCGGCGGCGGTATTCCGGGTGCAGCGAAGGCCGGCCACTGGGCTGGAACGTCGCAGTCGAATCTATCGGCGAGGGACCACGGATGAGGAAGCGGCACTGTGGAGTACAACTACAAGGTGCAGACGGACTTCGGCGGGCGCTTCGCCGCGATGGACCTCTACCAATATCTGCGGTGGCGAGTACAACGTCGATCACATCGTCAACATCAGTCTCCTACGACTGCCGGGCCAGCAGCTCGCCGAGGCAATCGGCTCGAAGGGAACGACCTCGATGGGCTTCGGGCTGAAGCTGAAAACCGTGCTCAACACGTTTGGCCACTGGGGAACGCTGCTCGAACTCCGTAACGTGAACAAGGTTGCGGGCGATCTGCGCGAGGTATACGAGTCGTATCCAACGACTCCGTCGGAGTTCAGCGACTGGCAGTCAAAACGCGATTCGGTGATGGACGACGTCTACCGACTCTGACCGGTGTCGGCCCGGAAGTACTGACCTCCGAGGACAATCGTGAGACATCCGCAACCGTAACCGACTTTTTGCTCACTGGCATCGTATCAAGTATGACAGATCAAACAGCCGTCGAGACGCGCGGCGGAATGCCCGTATTCGGGCTTGGAACGTGGGAGAACGACGACCAACAACAGGTCGCCGACTCCGTCGAGACCGCGATCGAGATGGGGTATCGACATATCGACACCGCCCAAATCTACGGCAACGAGGAGGGCGTCGGCGATGGTATCGCGGCAGCTGACGTGCCGCGTGAGGATGTCTTTCTCGCCTCGAAGGTCTGGATCAGTAAGCTCGCACACGACGACGTAGTCGCCTCAACGAAGGAGAGTCTGGAGAAGCTCGACACCGACTACGTGGACCTGCTGTACGTCCACTGGCCGGCCGGCGAGTACGACGCCGAGGAGACGCTGTCGGCGTTCGCCGAGCTGAAAGCCGAGGGACTCGTGAAGCGCATCGGCGTCTCGAACTTCGAGCCGGAGCATCTCGACGCTGCACAGGAGGTGTTGGGCGACGACGTGTTCGTCAACCAAGTGGAGATGCATCCACATCTCCAGCAGTCCGAGCTGCGAGCGTACTGCGAGGACGCAGATATCGAACTCGTCGCGTACTCGCCGTTAGCGCGCGGCGGCGTCTTCGATATGCCGACTATCTCCGAGATCGCTGACAAGCACGACGTGAGCGAGCCACAGGTGAGTCTCGCGTGGCTGCGTGCGAAGGGCGTCACCGCGATTCCGAAAGCGACCAGTGAGGCGCACATCCGCGACAACTGGGAGAGTCTCGAACTCGAACTCGACGACGAAGACATCGAGGCTATCGACGCCATCGAAGAGACCGAGCGGTGTGTGAATCCGGATTTCGGACCGGATAGCTGGGCGTAACCCCTTTCGCCACGTTCAAGATTCGGCTTCTCGAAGCTCCGGTATGACACGCTCAGTCTGGCTGAAGGCCGACGACAGCGTCGGCGACTGGGAGACACGCCGCGAGCGCATCACCGCCGGGTTGGAGGCCGGCGTCGATGTCGTCCTCGTGGACTCGAAGGACGTCAACCGCGTCCGTGAACTCGGGCAGGTGACCGTCGCCGCCTTCATCGGTGACGACGTGCACGTGATGGATAGCGAGGACGACGACGGCGAACCCGACATCCGCGTCGTCGGAAAGGATGGCGAGGGTGACGCAACCGTCGACCTCCCCTCGGACTTCTCCGGTAGCGCCGACCTGACGACGCTCCGACGGGGGAACGCCGATGCATCCTACGTCCGCATCCTGAATCAGGAGTACGAGACGTTCGCACAGGAGACCGCGGCGGAGGCCGACTACACCATCGTCATCGGCGAGGACTGGCAGATTATTCCGCTGGAGAACCTTATCGCCCGTATCGGCGACGAGACCGAGCTCGTCACCGGCGTCCGGAGCGCAGAGGAGGCACGTACCGCCTTCGAGACGCTGGAACTCGGTGCCGACGCCGTCCTGCTCGATAGCGGCGACGTCGGGACGATTCGCGATGTGGTCGACGTGCGCGACGAGTCCGAGCGCGAACAGCTCGATCTCGAATACGCGACCGTCACCGCCGTCGAGGAGACCGGTAGCGCCGACCGTGTCTGTGTCGACACCGGCTCGATGTTCGACCACGACGAGGGGATGCTCGTCGGCTCGATGTCGCGCGGCCTCTTCTTCGTCCACGCCGAGACCGCGGAGTCGCCATACGTCGCCTCTCGCCCATTCCGTGTCAACGCGGGTGCGGTCCACGCCTACGCCCGCACACCTGGGGGCGGCACGAAGTATCTCGCGGAGCTCAGTTCCGGCGACGAGGTACAGATCGTCGCGACCGACGGCTCCACACGCGAGGCAATCGTCGGGCGCGCGAAAATCGAGAAGCGCCCGATGTTCCGCATCGAGGCCGAAACCGAGAACGGCGACCGCATCGAGACGCTGCTCCAGAACGCTGAGACGATTAAGCTCGCCACCGAGACGGGGCGTACAGCCGTCACCGACCTCGAAGCCGGCGACGAGGTGCTCGTCTACTACGAGGACACCGCTCGCCACTTCGGCGAGGAGGTCGAGGAGAGCATCATCGAGAAGTAAGGGCCGTATCCTAGGACGCGTTACTCGGAGAGCAGTTCCACCAGCCCGGCGAGGGTTTCGAGGTCGTACTGACCCGGCGCGGTCGCGTCAGCGGGATCGACGGGCGCATAGCCGAGCTTCGAGCCGTAGCCCGGCGCGACAGCGCGGGTGTGTGCGCCGACCGCACCCATCGCCATCGTCGCGACGGTCGCTCCTTCGCGGGTCATCGCGTGAGTAATGGAAAGCAGTCGCAGCGTCTCCTCGCGCGTCTCGGCGGTGACAGCAAGCTTCCCGACGTCGCCCGCGCCAGCAGCCCGCGCCAGCAGCCGCGCTAACCGCTCGCTCTCGGGAGTGCCCTCGAAGTCGTGGACGCTCGCGACGATCGCAGCGTCGTTGTCGTGGGCGTGATCAAGCGTCGGTTGTGCGCCATCCTCGATGGCTGCGACCTCTACGTCGACGGCGGCGACGGCGGCGTGTTCACTCGCCGTTTCGAGCGCGTCGAGTCGACCCTCGTCGTCGGCTTCCCCACCCTCCCACGTCGGGCGATTCGTGCAGAGAAGCGGAAGCTCGCCGTTGTAGTCGTCGAGCTGATCCAGCGGCTCTGTGGCGAGGTCCATCCGGAACTCCACGAGATCGGCGTGTTCGCGAGCTTCGGGTTCATCTGCCAGCGTCGACGTCGACGCGGCGAGCTGGAACTCTTCGAAGTCAAGCGCGTAGTCAGTCATACTCGAGCGTGGAGCGGCGGCGTCAAAACCTCGGCGACACGGCTCAGACGGCGTCGTACGTCGCGTGCCACGTCTGGTCGTCTCGGGTCACGTCGGCCACCTTGTAGAGACGAATCTGTTGCTCACGGCGCGTCTTCACGCCAAAATCGTAGTGTTCGGCTTCGTAGCTCGTCGGGTGATCGCTGGCGAACTGGCGCTGGCTGGCGAGCCGTTCGGTGACGATATTCTCGGAGAGAGCGGGCGCGTCCGCAATCGCCTGTTCGAACGCCGAGACGAGCGAGTCGTCGCGCTCGTAGCCGACGGAGTTTCGGCCGGCGACGAGCGCAGCGAGCGCTGTGGTTCCGGTACCCAAGAACGGGTCGAGCACGGTGTCGCCGTAGACTGAGAACATCGAGACGAGCCGATACGGTATCTCGAACGGAAACGCCCCCGAGCGATCACGGCTACCGTCCGAGAGCGTCTGTCGTCGGCCACGGATCTCCCACGCATCGGAGAACCACGTGTTTCGCTCGTCCCAGAAGTACGCAGACTCGTAGCGCGTCCCGTCGCTGGGCGGGAACTTGCGGGGACCGCCGTTGCGAAACAGGAGGATGTGCTCGTGTTCGAGCGTCGGATAGGCGTTCGTCGGCAACATCCCGCTGCCCATAAACTTGTTCTGCGCGTTGGTCGGCTTTCGCCAGAGGATATCGGGAAGCGCGCTGAAACCGTGACGCCGCATCCGGTGGGTGATTTCGGCGGCGTTAGGATACTGTTGGAACTCACCTATGCTCCGGGTAGCGTCGCCGACGTTGATCGCGACGATGCCGCCGTCTCTGACCGCGTCAGCGAGCCGTTCCCACACGCCGTCGAGCACGTCGTGCATCAGCTCGAAGGCTCGATCACCGTCATCGGCATCGAGAGCCGTTCCGATTGCTGGATCCTGTGCGGTGAAGCTCTCGTCCCACATCTTCACCATCGGATACGGGGGCGAGGTGACCACGAGGTCCACGGGCTCGGCGGCTAGCTCGCGCGCGTCACCGACTCGCACCTCGTGGCTCGTCTTCACATTCTCCACGAGGCGCTCTCGCTTACGGGTCTTGCGGTCTCCGCTAGAGGGGCGAACGGCTTTTGTTCGGGTAGCAGTCACTTCCTGTATGAATCTTCCACGCTCGTCGGTATCGACGGTGTGTTTCGATCTCGACGACACGCTCATCGAGTACCGACAGGACGGCGACGAGATACTCGACACCGCGTTTCGCCGGGCCGGTGTCGGCCGTTTCTGTTCAAACGATGAACTGTGGGCCCTCGCGAGCGAGACGCCCGACGCCGACAGCGACCATCGATTCCTGACGCATCTGTTTCGGGCTGCCGCCGACCGTCACGACGGTCCGACCGAATCCGCCGAGACACTCGCCCGGACCTACGAGGCCGCGACCGACCACACCGACGTGCGATTTCGATCGGGCGCAGAGACGGCACTCGCTGCAGCGCGTGATCTCGGTCCGATCGGGCTCATCACGAACGGCGGTCCGGCAGTGCAACGCCAGAAGCTCGACGCACTCGACTTGGAGTCGGCGTTCGCTACAACCGTCTACGCCGGGGCTGAAACGTCGCCGAAACCGGCGCGCGAGCCGTTCGACCGCGCACTCACCGACCTGAACGCCGATCCGACGGAGACACTGTACGTCGGGAACTCACTCCACCACGACGTGGCCGGAGCCGGCGGAGCCGGGCTCCAGACCGCGTGGTTCCCACGAGAGCGCGACCGGGAACAGCGGGCAGAGACGCACGCACCCGACCACACGTTCGAGTCGCTCGCCGACCTCACGACGCTGTTATAATAAAACTATTCGAGACCGGCGCGGTCGAGCGCATCGTCGGTCGTCGCGTCGTCGTGGACGACGGCGCTGACGGCCGTGGCGATTGCCTCGGGATCGTCGTGCTGGAAGATGGACCGGCCCATCGAGACACCAGCACCGCCGGCATCCATCGTACCGCGGACCGCCTCGATGGTCTCGCGGTTCGTTCCCTTCGAGCCGCCGGCGATGACGACGGGGAGCCGCGTCGACTCGACGACGTGCTCGAAGCTGTCGGCATCCCCCGAGTAGCCCGTCTTCACCACATCTGCTCCCAACTCCTCGGCGAAGCGGACGGCGTGACCGAGCGACTCGGGGTCAGTGCCGTCGATACCCTCACCGCGCGCGTACGCCATCGCGAGGACGGGGATGCCGAGCCGAGTCGCCTCGTCGGTCACCTGTGCGAGATCCTCCAGCTGTTTCGGCTCGTACTTCGAGCCGACGTTGACGTGGAGCGAGACGGCGTCCGCGCCGGCACGAACGGCCTCCTCGACGGTGCCGCTCATTCGCTTGTCCTCTTCGTCGGGACCGATAGTGGTCGAGGCGTTCAGGTGGATGATATACCCCTTCTCGTTCTTGTTCGGGTGGACGCGCGGCGCGATTCCCTTCTGTGTGAGGACGGCGTCGGCACCGCCGCGGGTGACGCCGTCGATGGTCGATTCGATGTCCTTCAGGCCGGTGACGGCACCCATCGTGATGCCGTGATCCATCGGGACGATGAAGTAGTTTCCATCCGTGCTAATTCGGTTGAGTCGTGCGTTGAGTCCTGTGTGCATCTCAGTTCTGTCGCGCGCCCTCCAGCGCGCCGGTCTTCAGTTCTTCACAGAGCGATTCTAGCTCCGTCGCGATCTCGTCGATCGGCCGGTCCGTCTCGTGGCCCTCGGCGATGATATCTACGAGTGCGCTACCGACGATAATCCCATCGGCGCCCCCGGCAATTATATCCCTGGCGTGCTCGCCGGTCTTGATACCGAAGCCGACCGCTTTGGGGATGTCGTAATCCGCGAGCCGTCCGAGACTCGCCGTCGTCTGCGTGCTCACGTCGTCGCGCGCGCCGGTGACGCCAAGCCGCGCCTGCACGTACAGATACCCCGACGATAGCGAGACGAGACGGTCGAGTCGTTCGTCGTTCGTCGTCGGCGCGACGATGAAGACGAGATCGAGTCCGTGCTTGTCACACGCCTCGCGCAGCGGGCCCGCCTCCTCCGCGGGGAGGTCGGGGACGACGAAGCCCTCGATACCGATGTCGGCCGCCTTCCGGACAAACGGCTCCGGTCCCTCCTCGTCGCCGTACTGGTAGATGAGGTTGTAGTAGGTCATACAGACGACCGGCACGTCAACCTCGAGGTCAGCAACGAACTCGAAGTAGCGCCCGACCGTCATCCCGCCCTGTAGCGAGCGGATGATAGCGTTCTGGATGGTCGACCCTTCGGCGATCGGCTCGGAGAAAGGGAGGCCGAGCTCGATGATATCTGCCCCGCCGCGGGCCAGCGCCTCGACGTACTCGAGTGACGCCTCGTAGGTCGGATCGCCAGCGGCGAGATACGGGATGAATGCCGGCTCACCGTCAAAGGCGGCGTCGATAGCTGGATTACTCATCGAAGACCTCCATCGTCGGCGCATTCGGGAGGTCTCGCTTTGCCGTCTCTTCGAGCGCGGCTTCGAGATCCTTGTCGCCACGCCCAGAGACGTTCACGACGACGAACTCTCCGAGATCGGCGTCGGTATCGAGGAACGCGAGCGCGTGGGCAGTCTCCAGTGCAGGAATGATACCTTCCTCCTGTGAGAAGCGGTGGAACGCCTCCAGTGCGGCGTCATCGTCGACGTTCCCCGGCGTGACACGGTCGTCGTCGACGAGCTTCGCGAGCTCCGGACCGACACCGGCGTAGTCCAGCCCGGAAGAGATCGAGTGTGACTCCATAATCTGGCCGTCGGTGTTCTGAAGCAGCTTGGTTCGGGCACCGTGAAGGACGCCCTCACTCCCCGTCGAGAGCGAGGCGGAGTTTGGTGCGACGCCGCGCTCCTCGTCCACGTCGAGCGAGGAGCCGCCAGCTTCGACGGCGAACAGCGACACGTCGGCGTCAGCGTCCGTGTTCGAGTCGGCAGCGGTCGAGAAGGGAGAGTCGGTGACGAAGTCAGCGAAGATTCCCATCGTGTTCGAGCCGCCGCCAGCGCAGGCGACGACAGAGTCCGGGAGTCGACCGTACTGCTCGCGGGTCTGTCGACGCGTCTCCTCACTGATGATGCGCTGGAAGTCGCGAACCATCGCGGGGAACGGGGCCGGACCGACGATGGAGCCGATGACGTAGTGGGTGTGTTCGACGGTCGTCGCCCAGTCGCGCATCGTCTCGGAGATGGCTTCCTTGAGGGTGCCACGCCCGATATCGACGGGATTCACCTCGGCACCGTTGATACGCATTCGGAAGACGTTGGGTCGCTGGCGGTTCACGTCTCGGCGACCCATGTATATCTCACACGGCATATCGAGGTGGGCAGCAGCCATCGCCGTCGCGGTACCGTGTTGACCCGCGCCGGTCTCGGCGATAATGCGCTCTTTGCCCATATACTTCGCGAGCAACACCTGTCCGAGCGCGTTGTTCAGCTTGTGTGCGCCGCCGTGGAGCAGGTCCTCGCGCTTGAGGTACACGTCGCGGCCGTACCGCTCGGAGAGATTGTCCGCGCGCTGGAGCGGCGTCGGTCGGCCACCGAAGTCCCGGATGCGTTCGCGGAACTCATCCATAAATCCGTCCTCGTTCGAGAGGACGTACCGCTCGTAGGCATCAGTCAACTCCTCGATCGCGGGCATCAGTGCTTCGGGGACGTACTGGCCGCCGTAGTCACCGAACGTTGTGTCAGTCTCTGGCATATGTGAGTCGGTGTGTGTTCTGCTCGACGTTTCCATCCATAATCGCCGAGCCGACGAGCAGGGCGTCGGCTCCAGCCGTGCGCATCCGTCGCACGTCGTCTACCGTGTGTATGCCGCTCTCTGCTATCAGCGTGACGCTCTCCGGGGCCGCGGGCGCGACCGACTCGAAGGTCGCGAGGTCTACCTCCAACTTCGTGAGGTCACGGTTGTTGATACCGATGAACTCCGCGCCCGCCGCGACGGCACGTTCGAGTTCCTCGGCCGTGTGCGTCTCCACGAGCACCTGGAAGCCACGCTCGCGGGCCGCAGCGAGCAGCGGTTCGAGGTCGTCGCCGAGGAAGCGCGCGATGAGTAACACCACGTCGGCTTCGACCACGTCGAGCGCCGATTCGTCCAACAGGAAATCCTTCCGGAGCACGGGCACATCGACGGCCTCCCGCACTCGTTCGAGCGTCTCGACGGAGCCGCCGAAGTGCTCGGGTTCGGTGAGTACCGAGAGGGCGGCTGCACCGCCGTCGACCATCTCCCGCGCGAGATCGACCGGGTCGTCGTGGCGTTCACCGTCGGTCGTCGGGCTGGTCGGTTTGATCTCCGCGATGAGCGGAACCCGGCCGTCGGCCTCTGCGCTCGCAAACGCGTCCACGAGCGAGCGCGGATCAACGGCGACACGACTGTCGCTACCACCTCGCTCGCGGGCCGCATCGAGGATAGAGCGCACCTCAGGAGCCATCTCGTCGGCGTTCATATATGTACATCAATGGGTGTATCTGTGCAAAAGCGTTGTGCCATCAGCACGCCGGCGGCGGTCGAACGGCGCGTTTTTGCCCCTCCCGACGAACGATGGGGTATGCCATTCGTCACGAAACTCTCCTTCGAGAGCGGGGACCGCGAAGTGCTGGACCGCGTGGTCAACGATATCAAGGAGCGCGCCGCCCACAAGGGCGTCCAACTGAAGGGACCACACCCACATCCGGCCACCGAGGTCTCCGCCCCACAGTACAAACGACTCCAGCCGGGCGACGGCTTCGAGCCGTGGAAGTTCAGCGTCTACACCCGCGATATCGAGATTCACGACCACGACAAGTTCGCACGCGAGGTAGCCGGGGACGACTACCCAGAGAGCATCCATATCGAAGCGGACGTCGAGCAACGAAGCGGCGTCGGCACCTGACGGCGAGATTTTTCACGGTTGAGGATCCAGAGGGAGTATGAGCCTAACAGATCGAGACGCGCTCGTCGCTCTCCGGCGCGAACTCCACCGGTATCCGGAGCCGGCGTGGCGCGAGTTCTACACCACCTCCCGCATCGTCGACGAAATCGAACGCATCGGCGTCGACGAGCTGTATCTCGGCCGCGACGCGCTCAAGAGCGAGGCGCGGATGGCCGTTCCCGACGAGGCCGAACTCGCGTCGTGGGCAGATCGCGCCCGCGAGAAGGGTGCCCGCGAGGACGTGTTGGAGGCCGCTGCGGGCGGTCACACGGGTGCGGTCGCCGTTCTACAGAAGGGCGAGGGGCCGAGCGTCGCGCTCCGAGTCGACATCGATGCCCTTCCACAGAAGGAGTCGGAGCACTCCGACCACCTGCCGATGGCCGAGGGATTCCGGTCGGACAACGAGGGATATATGCACGCCTGCGGTCACGACGCCCACGCCACGATTGGCCTCGGTATTCTCGAACGCGTGAAGAACTCGGACTTCTCGGGGACGTTCAAACTACTCTTCCAGCCGGCGGAGGAGGTCGTCGGTGGCGGGAAGGCGATGGCTGAGTCCGGCCACCTCGACGACGTCGACCACCTGCTCGCGCTCCACGTCGGACTCGACCACCCGACCGGTGAGGTCGTCGCAGGTATCGACGGCTTCCTCGCGGTCGCTCAACTCCATACCGAGTTTACCGGACACCCGGGCCACGCGGGCGCGAAGCCAGAGGAAGGTCGCAACGCCGTGCAGGCGATGGCTGCCGCGGTACAGGGACTGTACGGTATCCCTCGCCACTCCGACGGCGCAACCCGCGTAAACGCCGGGCGCGTCGAGGGCGGGACGGCCTCAAATATCATCCCCGAGTCGGCGACGATGGAGATCGAGGTGCGCGGTGAGACGACCGAGCTGAAGGAGTTCGTTCACGGACGCGCGGTGGACGCACTGGAAGGCTCCGCGCAGGCGTACGGCTGCGAGGTCGACGTGGATGTCGTCGGTGACGCACCGAGTGCGACCAGCGACGAGTCGCTCGTCGACCTCGTCGCGGATGTCGCCGGCTCCGTGGACGGGATCGAGTCGATTGTTCGCCGTGGTGACCTCGGCGGGAGCGAGGACGCGACGTATCTGATGCAGTACGTCCAAGACAACGGCGGAGACGCCTGCTACGTCTGTGTCGGCACCTCGCATCCGGGCGGCCACCACACCGCGACGTTCGATGTGGAGGAGGACACCATCTCTATCGGCATCGACACGCTCTTCGGCACCATCGAGCAACTGGACTGAAGGTCGCAACGTTGACGGTCGCCGGGTGACAGAGACCGGTATGGCAGCCGGGAAATCACGCGAGCGCGACGGCATCCTCCACGGACTGAAGGTGGACATCGTCGCGCTCCACGAGTCGTGGATGCAGTTGGTGTTCCCCCGTCAGCGCGGGCGCGAACACTCCGTCCTCGGCAAGTGGGAGCCGACGACGACCGGTGACAAGCTGAAATACCAGCTGTGGTCGCTGCTAGGGATTCCACTCGTCGCCGTCATCTACCCGTTCGTTCTCGCGGGACTTGCCGTCAGATTCCACGCGAGCCGACTCGATAACAGTATCGCGCGAGCCGGCGGCGCGGGGATACTCCTGCTCGCGATACTGCTGTGGGGCGGGCTGACGGTCGCCGCGCGCTACCGATTCGGCGCGACCGCCGAAGGATTCTACGCCGTCGCCGCTGCCTCCGTCACCGCCGTCGTCGCGACCCTTCTCGCACTCGGCTTCCGCCGACTGGATGGCAGAGTCGTCACCGTGCTGTTCGGCTACCCGTTTGCGACGACAGCGCTGTTCCTCCCGCCCGTCGTGGCAGCGCTCTACTCGCCGACCATCGCCGACGCCGTGTTTCCGCGGAGCTTCGACCTCGCGGTGTACTTCCTCGACAACGTCGCACCTCCCGCCCTCGCAGAGACCCTCCGCGCGTCGTACGATCTCGAAGGTGTCGCGTACGTCATTATGTGGTTCGGGATTGCGATCCCCCTCGGCTGGCTGCTCGGGGTCGTCGTCACGCTGGCGAACGTCGTGCGACCGACAGAGTCGTAGTCGGTCTGCAAACGATTTTCCCTCACCGCGCCTATCTACTTGGTATGGAGTTCGACGAAACGACAACTGGAGGACTGTTCATCGCACTCGTGGCAGTAGCACTCATCGCGCTGATTCTCGCGCCGATTCCGATGGAACCCTCGACCATCCTGATGATGGTCGCGCCGTCGATGCTTGTGTTCGGGGCAATCTGTCTCGTACTCGGCGTGAAGCTGGGCGAACAGCGCGCCAGCCGGCTCTAAGCCAGGGTACGAATAAAAAAGCAAAGAGGAACAGCTCGACGTTACATATAGCCGAGATCGCGCAGTCGACCCATCAGATCTTCCTTGTCCTGTGCGCGGCCTGCGCGCTCGGTCGTGTTTTCCATATCCTGGAGCCACGCCGGCTCCTCAGCGGACTTGTCCGTCGAAATCTCCGAGCCAAGCGAGCGGAAGCCGGCGAAGTACTTGGGTGATACCGGAATATCCTCGTGGGTCAGGTCGTTCGGCAGGTCGTCGTAGCTCTGTGGCACGTAGCCGTCGTCCGGATACCCTTCGACCGTCTCAGGGACGACGAAGTACCAGAACGCCTGCCACACGTCTGCTTCTTCGAACTGCAGGATGGGCTGAATGCGGTCGTGCGGCGGATAGATATCTGGGTCGTGGCGCGGCGAAAAGAAGGTCTCGTCGGCGCGGGCGTCCTGTTCGTCCCACCGGATACCGGAGAGGATACCGTCGATACCCTCAGACTCGAGCATATCATTGAGTGCAACCGTCTTGAGCAGGTGGTTGCCGACGTAGGTGTCGAGCAGGAAGGGGAACGTATCCTCCTCGTATTCGAGGATATTCCGGATATGGTGTTGATTATGCTCGGACAGGTCGTCGACCGGGATGTCGTCGCCGGGCGTGAGCCCGTTCTCGTCAACATAGCTACCCACGTCGTCGTTACGGGCGTACTTCAGCTCAATATCCCATCGATCTGCCCACCGTTCGGCGAATTCGATAAGCTCGTCGAAGTGCTGGAAGTGGTCGATAAACACGGCTGGCGGCATCTCGAGGTCGTCGTACTGCTCGACGACCTCTTTCACGAAGTAGAGCGTGAGCGTGGAGTCTTTTCCGCCGGTCCACATCACGGCCGGATTCTCGTACTCGCGCAGACCTATCTCGACGATATCGAGCGCCTTCTCGAGCTTGTCCTCGATGTTCGGATACTTCTCGGGATCCTCGCCTTCGCCGTCGGTGTAATCGACGTTCAGGTAGTCAGGGAAGTTACGCATCGTGGTAATTATATCTAATTAGAGTCCAAAACCTCTTTCGGGTCGCGACGATCGCAGCACTATCGGACGCAAAAAAATCGGAGAAGGGAGAACGCTCAGTTGATGAACTTGTTATCTCGCCACTGCACCGTGTTTTCGGCCTCACGCTCGCGCGGATCCTCAACGATCTCGATGGTCGCAGCGCGATCCTTACCCTCGACGATTCGGTGGGCTTCGAGCGTGTCGTCGACAGCGGCGATGGCCGTCAACTCGCCGTGCTCGGCGTAGCGAGCGAGATCACACAGGACCTCGAACATCGGATACTGGAGCGCGGTGTTCTGAAGCACGGTTTCGCGATCGCCCTTGAAGCAGGCATACTCGCGGAGCTTGGAATTAATCTCCGGTTCTTCTTCCTCCTCCGCTTGGGCAAGCGATCCCCACGAGGGGCTGTCATCGTCGCTGCTACTACTACTCCCGCTGCCGAAGCCGGGCTGTGCCTCTTCGGGAAGCTCCTCGACCCACTCCCCATCGTCGTTCTCGTACACGCGGTTCTCCGCGACGCTAGCCTTCAGCTGTGCTGTCGGCGTGTACTTGGAGATATTATTCTCAGCGGAGACGGCTTTAACAATGAGGGTGTTATTTCGACGGGTGATTTCGATATCTTCGATCTCGACCGGAAGGTCGACCTCCTCGAAGAACTCGTGGACATCGTCCAACGGCAGTTCGAGCGTCGAGTGAAGACGGAATACGCGGCTGTTCATCGTTGATTCCCCCGATAAGTCAGCAATGTGAGTCCCTGCTCCTTCATACTGTATCTGTCCTCTACTATGAACTATATGCATATAATCTCTCGGCTTGTAAATCTTTCTGACAGTACACATAGCGAGGGCAGGAAAGACGGTCTTAAATCTGCGAGATTGACCGTTTCAAAGCTAACAGATTCAGTATGCAGGGGTTACCTCCTGCTCACATCGGAGTTATATTCCTCCCGACCATCCCTTGTGTATGTCCGAGATACCAGAGTACGAAGTGACGGTTGTCGGCGGCGGTCCCGCCGGGCTCACGACTGCACTGTACACGACGCGACTGGGACACGACACGGCGATGATCAACCGCGGTGGTGGCCGAGCCGCGATGATGCTCGACACCCACAACGTTATCGGCGTACCAGAGGAGACAAACGGCAACGAATTTCTCCAGACGGCTCGTGAGCAGATCGAGGCGTACGGTGCCGACTACCACCAGGACTTCGTGAGCGACATCGAACGTCGTGAAGACGGCCGGTTCGATGTGATCGCCGGCAACGTCTCCGTCATCACTGACCACGTCGTGCTCGCGACCGGCTTCTCCGACGTACGGCCGGATCCGCCGCTCCCCCGAACGGGTCGCGGCCTCCACTGGTGTCTTCACTGTGACGCCTACATGTTCGTCGACCAGCCGGTCTTTGTGATGGGAGCCAGCGAGGCGGCGGCGAAGGTCGCGATGATTATGCTGAACTTCACCGACGAGGTTGACGTGCTCACCCGCGGGGACAAGCCGGAGTGGAGCGACGAGACCGACCGCCAACTCGCAGCCCATCCCATCGACATCATCCACGAGGAGATCGAATCGATGGAAAAAGGCGACGACGGCTGGCTCGAATCGTTCACCTTCGCCGACGGCGAAACTCGTGAGTACCGCGGCGGCTTCCCGATGTACGGGAGCGACTACAACACTGCCCTCGCCGAGCAGCTCGGAGCCGACCTCAACGACGACGGCACTATCGCCGTCGACGACCACGGAACGACCAGTGCAGAGGGCGTCTTCGCCGTCGGTGACATCACGCCAGGTCACAATCAGATTCCGACTGCGATGGGAGAGGGCGCTCGCTGCGGTATCCAAAATCACTACGATCTCCGCACGTTCCCAATGTCGCTCGACGAAATCGACGAACAGGGCGGCGAAATCGAGCAGTCAGCCGCACCGGGAATCTCAGAGAAGCTGCAGGCTCGCGCCCGCGAGCACAACGCCGACGCCGCGGCTCCACCGGTCGACCTCAACGAAGCTGGCGAACCGGCCGACGACTGACGACGCGTACGTTTTTATCCGATTACGCGGCCAGCCGACGTATGTCCTAACCAGCTGCGTGGAGCGTTCCACGGTCGCGAGACCACCGGTCCCGTCGGGGGCCGAGCGTGACATCCGCTTCACGACCTACGTCACCTGCTCGCCCGACACAACTGCTTAGTGAGGCCTCTGCGAGTAACTCGTATGGATATCCGAAGTGCCGTCGAAATTGCTGACGGGGTCAAGACAGGCGATATCTCCCCGGTCGCGTTGGTCGAGGAGACGCTCGACCGTATCGAGGAGCGCAATGACCGGACGAACGCGTACGTTACCGTCACCGAGGAGAATGCGCGTGCGGCCGCAGAACACGCCGAGACAGCAGCCGAGAACGGCGAGGATCTCGGCCCGTTACACGGTGTGCCGCTAGCGCTAAAGGACCTCTATGCCCACAAGGCGGGCGTTCGAACGACGTTTGGCGCGAAGCCGTTCGCCGACCATATCGCACAGGAAGACGCCATCATCACCGAACGACTTGAATCCGCAGGGGCAATCGTTATTGGCAAAGCCAATACGCCCGCATTCGGCCACAAGACCCGAACGAACAACAAACTCGTCGGTGCGACGGGAACGCCGTTCGCGCCTGACCGTATCGCCGGCGGCTCCTCGGGTGGGTCCGCAGCAGCACTCGCTGATGGGCTCGCAACTATCGCGACCGGTTCCGACGTAGGCGGGTCACTCCGTGTTCCGGCGTCATGCTGTCACGTCGCGAGCGTGAAGCCGTCGTTCGGTCTCGTCCCTGCCGCCAGCGGGGCGGACACCTTCTCCTCGCACACACCGACCGGCGTGGTTGGCCCGATGGCCCGAGCCGTCGAGGATCTCGCAGTTATGCTCGATGCGCTCGTCGGACAGGACGACCGCGACCCGTTCTCGGTCCCAGCCCCCGACGCCGATTACCAAGACGCGACCGACACCCCGGCTGACGAGCTGTCGGTCGCATACTCCTCCGACCTCGATATGTTCACCGTCGAGGAGGCCGTAACGGATGCCGTGGAGGATGCCGTCGGTGCGCTCGCGGACGCTGGGGCGACCGTCGACGAGGTTGCGGTCGACGGGCCCGAGAAGGGCGACCTGAACCACGCTTTCTCGATGCAGGCGACAGCGAAGTTCGCCACCCTCGCTCGCGTGATCGAGGAGAGCTATGGAATCGACCTGATGGCCGACGACTGCGAGGTGTCGAGTTCGCTGAAGGCCACGGTCGCGATGGGACGAGGGCACGAGGCCGTCGAACACAACGCTCAGAACGTCGTCCGGACGCAGATGTACGACGCTATCGAGGCCGCTATCGGAGACTGTGACGCACTGGTGTGTCCGACCCTCGCCGTCCCGCCGTTCCCGGTTTCAGAGCCCGATCCAACAGAGATTGCGGGCGAGCCAGCCAACGGCACACTCACCGACTGGTCGCTCCCGTGGGTGTTCAACGTCACGGGTCACCCGGTCGTCTCGGTACCGGCGGGCCTGACAGAGAATGGGCTTCCTGTCGGGATGCAGATCGTCGGGAGCCGCTACACCGAAGAACAGTTGCTCGCGGTGGCGGCGGCCGTTGAGCGGGCGTCACCGTGGGGCGACGCGTATCCGGACGCGAGCTAGTCGTCTGCGAACGCGGAGCCAGCTTCTCCGACGGCGGCGTCGTTCTCAATACTCGGCGGATAGACGCCGCGTTCGAGCTTCAGGTCGGACTTCGGGCGCGCCATACAGGTGAGCGCGTACTCCTCGGCCTCTTCCTCGGTGAATCCGCGCTTCTCGACGATAGTTTGTTCGACCTCGCCCTCGATGATTTTTGCCGTACAGGCCAGACACATCCCGACACGGCAGGAGTACTCCTGTGCGATGCCCTCTTCCAAGCATCGCGAGAGGATGGTTTCCTTCTCCGAGCAGGTGATGGTCTCGCCGGTGCCGATAAACTCGACGGCGTAATCGGTCATGGTTGAGGTATGGAGAGGTACCTGAAAACTCTTTACGGATGGGTCTCGACCGGGCTGAAAAGAGTTTTAGCCGTCGGGTCGACACAACAAACAATGAGTACACACGTCGTCGATGTCGCAATCGTCGGTGCGGGCACGAGTGGCTGTTATGCCGCTACGACGCTCGCACGCGCCGGCTACGACACCGTCATCGTCGAGCGGAAAGACGAGCAGGAAGCTGGCCACATCGCCTGCGGCGACGCACTGAAAGGGGCGAACAAGTTCCCGGAGGCGATTCCAAAGTCGAAGCTCGAACCGGCCTTTACCAACACCGACGTGGATCACGGGCGCTTCGAGGCCCCAACTCAGGGCGTCGAACTCGACATTCCCGTTCCGGGCGAGCTGGCCGTTATCGACCGCTACAAGTACGGACGCATCCTACTCGAAACAGCCGCCGACGCCGGTGTTACGTTCCACTACGACACCGTCGTACAGGACGTGACCCAGGAGAACGACCGCGTTACCGGCTTCACCGGTCGCCGAAAGGGCGAGCCGGTCAGCTACGAGGCCGAGATGGTCATCGACGGTGCAGGCGCGCTCTCCATCCTGCAGGACAAGGCCGATTTCTCCGAGGCGACCTTCGACACGAACGTTCGCTACTCGCAGTTCTCTTCCGCGTACCGTGAGGTGCTCGAAGTGAAAGAGCCCGTCGAGTGGAGCGACGCGCTCGTCCTCAAGCCGACCAAGCGCTCGGCCGGCTATCTCTGGTACTTCCCCCGCACCCCGACCGAAATCAACGTCGGGCTCGGCTTCCAGATGAGCGAAGAGCCGATGAAGCTAGTCGAAGATCTGCGCGAGGATATCAGCCAGCGACCAGAGTTCGAGGGAGCGACGGTGAAGGATAAGCTCGGCGCGGCACTCCCGACCCGCCGGACGTACGACTCCGCGACCGCCCCTGGCTACATCGCCGCAGGTGACTCTGCTGCCCACGTCAATCCGATTTCTGGCGGTGGAATCGCGGGCGCAGCCTACGCCGGGAAGTACGCCGCGGAGCAGGCGATACACGCTATCGAGCACGACGCCGTTGGCGATGAGGACGCACTCTGGGAGTACAACACGAAAGTGATGGACCACTTTGGCGCGCGCTACGCCGCCCTTGACGTGTACAACATATTCGCAATGGCCAACGGTATCGACGACCTGACGGCACTCGCAGGCGTTATCCCCGGCCAGCAGATCGCGAACGCGCTCTACTCCGGTTCGTCTGGTATGTCGATTCCACTCGCACTCAAGACCGCGTGGAAGGCACGCAGCCACCTCGGCACAATCTACGACCTCTACCAGACGAAAGGGCTCGCCGACCGACTGCTCGACCACTACGACTCGTATCCCGACTCGCCCGCCGGTATCGCGTCGTGGCGCACAGAACGCGACGCAATTATGGACGACGTGTACGCGAAGACCGGCGCAGCGGCGAAGTACTGAGGAAAATACGAACCGTTTTCACCGCTACCCCGTATCCGTATGTCGTGATAGATGTAGTCGTCTCGCTGCTCGCAGGAGCGGTGTTCGGCTTCGCGCTCGCTGCCCCGCCCGGGCCGATGAACGCCGTCATCGCAGAGGAAGCCGTCATTCGTGGCCGACTCGCCGGAGCGCGCGCGGGACTGGGAGCTGCTACCGCGGATTTCGTATTCTTTCTGCTCGCGCTGTTCGGTATTGTCACATTTATTGAGCAGTTCGAACTGCTCCGAGGTACGATGGTGCTCGCCGGTGGCTGTATTATGCTCTACTACGCGTACGGCGCAGTCGAGGACATTCAAGCGACGTATACGGGAGAGACCGCGATAGCGGAAGGAAAGGGCTTCAGGAAGGCGTTTGTCCTCGCATTGACGAATCCCTACCAGATCGTGTTCTGGCTCACGGTCGGCGTCGGACTCCTCGAACCCGGCCGTATCGACGTGTTGGCAGAGGCGTCGGAGTCGCTGGCTGGTATCCTCGTCGTTGAAACAGGCTCGCCCGCGCTGCTCGTCGGACTCTTCGCCGGTATTGGACTCTGGGTAATCGGCTTTCCGACCGCGCTGGTCGCGGCTAAAGAGCGAATCGACACGCTCGCACCGGTTATCGCATATCTCTCGGCGGCGGTGCTCACCGGTTTCGGCTGCTACTTCCTCTATGATGGTGCGGTCGCGCTGAACCTACTCTAGCCGTCGATCGGCGTTTCTATTCGCTCCATCTCAGCGATTTCGGCTTCGAGCCACTCTTTGAACCACCGGACGCGCTTGAGCCGCTGGTGAGCAATTGACTCGGCGGTGTCAGAGGCGATGCGTGCGACGGCATCCTCACCGCGTTCGAGCACGCGTCCGACCATCTCGTTGGCGTCCATATGCGTGCGGGCCTCGTATCCCATCCGCAGCAGCATCAGCATCGTTCCGTTCGCGCCGACCTTGTCGAGCAGGTCGGCTTCCATCAGACACCGCGCTTCGAGCGGCACGTCGCGTAGGTCACCCTGAAACGAGTGGTCGCGAACTGCAGCACACACCTGCTCAATGAATGAGTCGGGATACTCACCGTGTGACTCCAGATACTGTCGGGCGATATCCGCGCCGACCTGTGCGTGTTCGTCCTGGTCAGCCTCCAGCTTCGCGACATCGTGGAAGATAGCTGCGACGCGCGTCACATCCTCGTTTGCACCCTCTTCGCGAGCGATATGTCTCGCGATTTTCGTCACGTTACGAATGTGGTTAAACCGGTACTCGGCGGAGTGCCACGGATACCATCGCATTCGACCACCTTCCTGTTCGGTCTCGACGGACGCTGCGAGGTAGTCGTGGACGAAGCCGGCCATCTCAGCGAACGCCTCGTCCGTAACGGGATTCTCCTGTATCTCAACACCCATCCTGGTCACCTCTGTATCGTCGAATAGAGCGTACGATAATCATCTTACGTGCACACAGGCGGTTCCGTCTATTCAGCGTTACGACAGGCCCGGTAGTCGTTGCAGTTCCTGTCTGGGTGTGATCAGTGCGTCGTCTCTCGATTTAGCAAGATTCAGGCAAACGGGTTCGTCAAAGAGCACATAGTCCCGGGCAGATTCGAACTGCCGTCATAGGCTCCAAAGGCCCATATGATTGGCCACTACACCACGGGACTTCACTCGTCGGTAGTGGTGACGGCTACAAGTGGTTTGCCTTCTCAGTCGGCCGCTTCCGAGGTGGGTAGCTCGGATTCGAGCAGCGAGCACATGTCGGCATCACCGTCGAAGCAGTCGGGACACTGCTCGGCGCGGTCGATAATGGTGTCGAGCCGGTCTGCGACCGTGTCGTCGATAACCGACTCCAGCTGTTTCGCTTCGTCCCGGAATGCGTCCTCTTCGACTTCGAGCACCTCGACGAGGAACCGCTCGATGATGCAGTACGTCTCGAGGGCTTCCCGCGCCCGGAGGATTCCCTCCTCGGTGAGCGAGACGCCCTTGTACTTCTCGTGGTCGGCGAGCCCGCGCTCTTGGAGCTTGCCGATCATCTCGTTCGCGCTGGCCGGCGACACGTCGACGGCGTCAGCAATCGCTCCCGTCGAGGCCGGGCCATCGGTCGCTTCCTGAATCAGATACACCGCTTTCAGATACTGTCGCTGTGTGTTCATCGTGTCTCCATCAGTTGGGTCACGTCTTCGACGCCGGTTTTCTCGTCCGCGCGAATCTCTCGGAGCGTGTCGAGTAGCTCGGCACGCTCGATGCCGAACTCCACGCTCGATCCCTCGATGGCCTCGATGAGGTCGTCATAGAACTTGTAAGCTGTCTCCTCACTCGCAAGCTGGTCGTACAACACGCCGTCCGTGTCGGTGTCTGACTCGTATCGAGCCGCGACGAGCTGTTCGATCTCCTCGTAGGCGACGGGGTCGGCATCGAGCGCGTCGATGAGCGTCTCGAGCGCACCGCGGTGGCGTGCCGACTCCGTCGCCGCGTGCTCCAGCAGCGTCTCGATTTCGTCGTCGCGCTCGTCGTCGTCGAGCGTCTCGTAGTGCTTGCCCGCTCGCGCCTCGATGACCTCCTCGAGCACCATACCAATCTGGAGGAGTCTGGCGAGCTGGTGATCGTTGGCGACCGGATAGGAGAGACTCACAGCCAGCCCCTCCGACTGCCACTCGCCCACGATAGCGATACCACGTGCATACTGTCGGATGCGAGAGGAGCCACAATAAGCCCTTGCACCTGCGAGGCATCTCGATACGGAGACAGCCTGTAACGACGACTCCGGAGGGGTGAAAACATCAAAAAGTATCGACGTCAGTCCCGGTTCGCGAGTCGCTCACTGACGAGCGCCTGGAAATCATCGCGCAGCTCGTCGACCTCGATCTCTTCGAGGACGGGGACGTAGAATCCCTCGACGAGCATGTTCTTCGCAGTTCGTTCCGGCACGGCACGCGAGGCCATATAGAACATGTCCTCGTCGTCCACCTGCCCGACCGTCGCCGAGTGGGACGCTTCGGTGTCGTGGTTGTTGATGATGAGCTTCGGGGAGGCGTCTGCCTCGCTCTCGTCGCTCAACATCAGCGTGTTCTCTCGCTGGTACGAGGAGGTGTTCCACGCCTCGCGACCGACATCCTGGACGCCCTCGTAAACAGTCCGTGCCTCGTCGTCGATGACACCGCGGGTGACGAGGTCTGCGGTCGTGTTCTCATTTCGATGCCAAACACGCGCGTCGATGTCGAAGTGCTGATTCTCGTGGCCGTAGAAGGCACCGACGATTTTCGTCTCGGAGCCGTCGCCTTCGAGGTGGGTCTCGACGCTGGACTTCGACAGCCGAGAGCCGGCGTTGCAGTCGATGAAGTCCACCTGTCCGTAGGTGTCGGCGACACCCTCCTTCAGCTGGTAGTTGTACGTCGTCTGGTCGAGGTTCTGGAGCGAGCCGTACTGGACGTACGCGTTCTCGCCCGCCGACACCTCGACGAGCCCGCTGTAGTAGCGGTCGCCGTCGACATCCTCTCCGCTGTCCTGGCGTTCGAGCAGCGTCACCGACGACGATTCCTCGGCGACGACGAGCGTGTAGTTGAACAGCGACCGGCTGTTCATCTTCGTGCGAACCGTCACGTCCTCGGCGTCAACTTTCTCTGGGACGTAGACGACTGTCCCCGTCGAGAACAACGCTGTCGACAGCGCAGTCAGGTAGTTCGTCTGTGGGTCGAGGACGGAACCGAAGTGCTCCTTGAGGAGCTCCTCGTGCTCGTCGACGGCCTCGGCAAATGAGAGTACCTCGACGTTGTCGGGACCGACCTGGTCCTTCTCCTCGGCCGCGTTGAGCGGGTCGACCAGCGAGTCGTAGTCGAGATTGGTGAGATCCGTCCACTGTCGGCCGGGCGTCTGGATGACGCTCGGGAAATCAAGCGTGTCGAGCGCATCGAGCGCATCGAGTCGCGTCTCCAGCAGCCACTCCGGCTCGCCCAGCTCTTCCGAGAGCTGCCGAACGGTGGCCTCATCGATCGAGGCGTGAATCTGCGCGCTCATCCGAGCGATCCCTCCATCTCCAGTTCGATAAGTCGATTCAGCTCGACGGCGTACTCGATGGGGAGTTCCTCCGTAATCGGCTCGATGAAGCCGGCGACGATCATCTGTTTTGCGTCGTCGTCGTCCAGTCCACGTGACTGGAGGTAGAAGACGTCCTCGTCGCCGATCTTGCCGACGGTGGCCTCGTGGGCCACGTCGACCTTCGACTCCTGGATCTCCATGTACGGCATCGTGTCCGAGGTAGATTCGTTGTCGAACATCAGCGCGTCACACTCGACGGACGTGGAGGAGTTCTCCGCGCCGTCAGCGATGTGGACGAGCCCGCGGTAGTTCGTGCGGCCGCCGTCCTTCGAGATGGACTTCGATTCGATGGTGGACTTCGTGTTCGGCGCGTTGTGGTACACCTTCGCACCGGTGTCGATGTTCTGTCCTTCGCCAGCCATCGCGATGGTGATGTGGTTGTCTGTCGCGCCCGGACCCTTCAGGATCGTCGAGGGGTACAGCATCGTGGCCTTCGAGCCCATCGAGCCGGAGATCCACTCCATCGTTCCGTCCTTCTCGGCGATGGCGCGCTTCGTGTTCAGGTTGTACGTGTTCTTCGACCAGTTCTGCACCGTGGAGTACTGGACGTGTGCTCCCTCACCAACGAACACCTCGACGCCGCCGGAGTGGAGGTTAAAGTGGCTGTACTTCGGAGCCGAACAGCCCTCGATGTAGTGAACCTCGGAGTTCTCTTCGGCGATGATGAGCGTGTGTTCGAACTGACCCATCCCTTCGGAGTTCATACGGAAGTACGCCTGAATCGGCATCTGCACCGTCACGTCCTCGGGGATGTAGACGAACGAGCCGCCCGACCAGATCGCGCCGTGGAGCGCGGCGAACTTATTGTCGCTGGGGGGAACGTTCTTCGTCATAAAGTGCTCCTTGACGAGCTCTTCGTGATCCCGGACGGCCTTGTCCATATCACAGAAGATGACGCCCTTCTCCTCCCACTGCTCCTGCATATTCTGATAGACAATTTCGGACTCGTACTGGGCTCCCACACCGGAGAGAGCGTTCTTTTCGGCCTCGGGAATACCCAGTTTGTCGAACGTGTCCTGAATCTCTTCGGGGAGGTCTTCCCAGTTCTCGGCACCGCCGCGCGTCTCGATGTCCGGGCGGATATACGGAACGATGTCCGCGATATCGACCTCAGACAGATCCGGCTGCCCGGGCCAGTCGGTTGGCATCGGCATCTGCTGGAAGTGCTTGAGCGCGCGCAGTCGGCGCTCCAGCATCCACTCGGGTTCGTCTTTGTCCTCCGAGATGACGCGAATCGTCTCCTCGGTCAGCCCCTTCTCAGTCTTGAAGGCGGACGACTCCTCCTTCTTGAACTCGAAGCGGGCCTCAGTCTCGGTCTCCTTGATGTGGTCTTGATCTGAACTCATGGTTTGATAGTAGTGGCGAACACGTTTGTGTGTTAGGCCGTCTCGTACACGTCGTCGCGGACCCAGTCGTATCCCTTCTCCTCCAGTTTCTTTGCGAGATCGGCACCGCCCTCCTTCACGACCTTCCCGTCGAGCATAATGTGGACGTAGTCCGGCTCAACGTAGTCGAGGATGCGCTGGTAGTGAGTGATCTGGAGGACACCCGTACCGACCTCGTCGCGCAGGGCGTTGATACCGTTCGCTACGTCCTGCAGGCGATCGATATCCAGTCCGGAGTCAATCTCGTCGAGCACCGCAATCGACGGTTCAAGAATGGCGGCTTGTAGCACCTCATTCTGCTTCTTTTCGCCGCCGGAGAAACCAGCGTTGAGGTATCGCTGGGCGAACTTCTCGTCCATGTCGAGCAGCGCCATCTTCTCCTGCAGGAGCTGCTGGAACTCGGCAACGCCGACCTCGCCGCCGTCTACGTCGCCCTCCATTGGGGACGTATCGTAGCCGGCTTCCTCTTCTTCCTCCTCCTCACCGTCGTCGTCCTCGAACAGCTCCTCGCGCTCTTCGATCTTGGCGTTGAGTGCCGTTCGCAGGAAGTTTATCATCGTCACGCCCTCGATTTCTGCAGGGTACTGGAAGGCGAGGAAGATGCCGAGCGCGGCGCGCTCGTTCGGTTCGAGCTCGAGCAGATCCCACGTCAGGTCCGCCTCGTCGTCGATCTCGATACCGTCGTCTTCGTACTCCTCCTCGTCGAGGTGGAGCAGCACTTCGCCGTCGGTGACACGGTAGGCCGGGTGGCCGGCGATTATCTTCGCTGTCGTAGACTTTCCGGAGCCGTTGGGTCCCATAAGCGCGTGAATCTCGCCGGAGGACACTTCCAAGTCGACGCCGCGAAGGATGGTCTCGCCATCCTCCTCGGCCACTTCTGCGTGGAGGTTGTTGAGTTCGAGTGTTGCCATTGGTAGAACAACAGTAAAGAAGGGAGAGACGGGGTTAATGCTTACGGGTGCGTGCGCAGATATTCTGTATTGAAGAAATTTAGTTTGTGTTTCGAAAATCAGTCACATGAAACTGCTGAGTCCAGTTTGCTCTTGGCCATCTCTGACCTCTTCCCACGAGACATCGAGAGATTCCAAAATCCGCTCGATAGGCCCGCGAAGCGTCTTTTCGAGCATTTTGTCCCAGTGCACTTCGAACTCATCGGGGATTTCGTCCATATACTCGAAGCAAATAACGTCGGGATCCCGTTTGAACTCACCGTACAGCGGGTCGCGCTGTGGGTCCAATCCAAGCTCTTCTTCCGCGTACGTCCAGAAGTCTGGGTGTATCTTCTTGAGATACAGCCGTTTCGGCTTCGAGCCACGCTGGAAGTTCGTCCCCAACAGGAGATTGGCGTACTTCGCGCCACGCACATGGGCGGTATCCGTGTCGTACGAGTCGAGCCGTTTGCCGATACCGCCTGGAATACCAATATCGTCCAGCGGACGCTCACCTTTCTGGAACTCTTCGATGGTGTCGTGGACGTACTCTTTGACCCCTTCCACATCGCCCTCGGTGACGATCATATCGAGGACGTTCTTCTGGACTTCCTTCGTGACCGGGGCAATGTCCGAGCGCTTGTACTCGAAGCCGGTAATGTCGATATCGTCAACATCTTTCCCTTCCTTCCAGATGATGTGACCGGCGTAGCGTTTCTTCTTGCCAGCTTGGAAGAACCGTCGATAGAGCTTCTCGAACTCGATTTGGAAGCGGTGGAACTCCGCGTTGAGCTGTTCGAGCGCGAACTCGTCGTACGACTTGTTGATGTATTCCTCGATTTCGAACGAGGTGTCGATGGCGTCCTGCTTGGAGTACTCCTCTCCCAGTTCCAACATAACGGAGTCCGTATTGTGGAGAACGATGCCACCGACCCCATCCACGAAGTTCTCGTTATCAGCGACACTCAAGTCGTACACGTACCCGTCGTGCTCACTCTCGGTTACGACCGGGTCACGACCGGACCGGTAGTAATCGCATGTTCGAATCGTGTACGACTGTTTGCTCTCACGGTATTTCAGCGAGTGTTTCTTGTCACGTTGGGTGAGCAGCGTTGAGAGGCCAGCCGCGAGTTCTCGACTCGTCGTTTCGAAGTCGAAGTTTCGCTCGGCATACTCCTCTGAGTATCGCGGAAACGCTCGAGAGCCGTCGCCCTCGATGAGCACATCGAGAAACAGCGACTGGTGCTCCCGCGGAAGATGGTACACGAACGATGGAAGCCGTTTTTTCCGAGAAGTTTGCCCGGCGAACGCACGGAAGAACACAGCCGCGAGCTCGTTCATCATCTGTAGCTTCTGCGTCGTATCGTCGTAGTTGGTTTCCCGTGTCTCGTCGATCGTCTCGTATTTGACAGTCCGTTCGGTCCTCGTGTCACTCGTGATGATGCTGGCTGTCGTGTGCTCGAACAGCCGGTGGTAGTCGGTTTGTAATCCCTCGAGCCAGTCGCGGCGTGATTCGGCGATACTAGCACCGAATCGAGACTCCGTCGTTTCGATAGTTGACGCGCTCCCCTCCGTGACGTATGCCGCTAGTAGTCGGAGTAGGGCAGCCCCATCATCACTGTCGATGTCGATGTATCGCTGAACTGTGACCGTCGAATCGAGTTCGCCGTGGTGCTCGTGTCCGAACCAGACACGTTCCTCGTTTGCACAGACTCGCTTCGTCTTCTCGGTCGCGTGTTCGCTACCCACCATTCGGCCATCTTTGTACGTCCGGTTGTAGCCGTCCAACACGTCGAACACATCGATCCGTTCGACCGACTTCACGTCTGGAATATCGGGAACCCGGAGCGGTTCGGAGACATCTTCGGGCTTTGTCTCGACGAGCGTCTCACCATCTTCGACGACGTACGAGTGGTCGCGAGTCGTCGTCGACTCTCCAAGCTTATGTTGGAGCGTAACAACATCTTTGTCCGTCTGGTGGCGAATGATCTCCTCGATAGGTTTCCACTCGGACTCCCCGTCTGTGTTCACTGAGAGGGCTTCCCACCCATCGAGTTCACCACGCTCTTTTTCAACACCGACTGTTCGCTCCACTCCACCATCAGCTGTGATCAAGATATCAGCCTCCGCGCTCGGCTCCGAGCACTCGAACAGCGTCTCGATTGGGATAATACGGAGATTTCCTCGTGGATCTCTGACGACGACTGGTCGATTGCCCGTGATGCTGTCACCGTACGCAATATCGTAGCCGAGTTCGCTTGCGGACTGCTCCGTATGCTCGAGGACCTCTCGACCGGTCGCAGTGACGGCTGCGCCCATCTCCTTGTCGTAGAGCCGGAATCGGTCCCATCCGAGCACCCCGTATAGGGAATTCATAATCACTTTGACAGCTGCTTGCTGGCTGTCGTATCGCGTATACTCGGCGTCGTTAGGGTCGTATTCGTCTCGGGCAGCTTTCTTGTTCTCGCGTTCTGTCAGCAGCTCATCAACCATCTCTCGGATGATACCGTCCGGCTCCTTCCGGAAGTGCGTCCCGTTCGGTGCACGATACGTCTCTCCGTCGTACTCGCTGGGATCGACTTTCGTCTCGGGACTCGCGTTCGTCGTCACCATACACATCGGATACAGCGACTTCAGGTCGAGCACAGTGACGTTCTCGCGAATCCCCGAAATCGGGTCGAACACTGCACCGCCCTCGTAGTCCTCGGACTCGACGGTCCCCTTCGAGGGGAGCGCGAAGTCACCGTGGACCTTATGCAAAATGTAGAGGTCAACCGCATCGCCGGGCGTCGTGGCGTCCTCCAGCTTACAGCCGACGAACGTTGCGACCTCGCTCCAGAAGGAGATGAGGTCGACCTTCTCGTCGATTTCGACACACAGCTCCACGTCCCGGAGATTGTACTCAAGCAGTTGCTCGGGGTCCTGTTCCCAGAGATCGCCGATATCGCCGGTGTAGCGCTCCTTCCCGACGCCGAGCTCCTCTTCGGCGACGGCGTCGAGCCGGTAGGAGTCGAGTTCGGAGTACTGTCGGCGCTCGTAGGCGTACAGCAGGTCGAAGACGACTCGGCCCTTGATGTTCGGCCCACCCCATCCGGAGTCCCACACTTCGTTCACGCGAGAGAGGCGGTTCGAATCCAGCCCCAGCTCCTCCAGCCGGGCGACGTAGTAGGGCGCGTCGAAATCATCGAAGTTCCACCCCGTCAGTATGTCTGGGTCGGTTTCGTTGAGATATGTGAGGTAGTCCTCGTGCATCGCCTCCTCCGTGTCGAACACGCGGAGGTCGATATCGGACTCATCGTCGAAGAAGTCGAACTCCAGCGCTTCCGGGGCGGGAACCGTCGCATCGGGGGCGTCATAGAGCCACACGACGTACTCGTCGCGGTAGGAATCGTGACCCGTCATACAGATAATCTGCTCCTCGCCGTCTTCCGGGAATCCCGAGCGGTCGTCCACCTCGATATCGAACGTGTGGACGCAGGGGTCGACGCTCAGGTCGGTCGGTTCGATCTGCTCGTGGTGAATCTTGATGCTCCCGTCCTCGGCGCGCTGGTCGGGGACGCGAACGCCGGCAGTAATGTCCTTATCGATGAGCAGCCGATTGGGAAAGAGGATATCTGCCTCGTAGTGGTCGAACCGGTCCCGGAGCTGCCCCACATCCCGCGGAGTCTGTCCGAGCACTTTCACCAGCCGGTCGCCACGAATCGACTCGTAAACGGCGACTTCGTCGGCTACAGAGTCGTCAAGCGACGGGTCGTGCTGTCCCTTCGTCTCCAGGCCGATGATGCGCTCTTCCATCAGGCGGTCGTCCTCGAAGTCCGACTCACGGAGATCACGATCGGAGTCGGGGGATTCGTGATCGAGAGCAGAAATCGGAGTGTAGAAGTACGGCTGGAAGTCGAAGACGCGGATATGTTCGGTCGTCTCGTCGGCAGTGCGACCGAAGACGTGGAGAACGGGGTACTCATCGTCGCCGAACCCTTCGACGGTGTAGTCCACCTGCGTGACGCTCACCTCGACGACGCCGTCAGCGTCAGGAAACTGATACTCGGAGAGGTCGACTAGCTCACCGACTTCGTCGCCCTCAGCGACGTGGCGAGCTTCCTCGACCTCGTCGCCACCGCCGAAATCGGCGAGTGTCGTCCCGGTAGAACTCATTGTGAGCGGTTATTTCCCCGTGCCTCTAAAGACATCGGTGGGCCGTCGAACGGAAATCTCTGTTGCCGGAAAGCATATACCGTGTCACGATGTACCATAGATGATGACTGAACTGCCGACCACGACGGATGCGGCCGAACCGACCCCAGAACCGACGGACCTCACCGTCGAGGCCTACGAGACAGACGACGGGGTCGTCTTCTACGATGCAGCGGAGCCGGCGGCGTGGCTCCAAGCGGAGGACACCCTCGACCTCGAAGAGATGCTCTAGCCCCGACGACCAGATTTTTCGCCGTTGGAGTCCTTCACGGAGTCGTGAGCGACGAGCGAGATGCACTCGAACAGCGGGTCGAGGAGTTCGGCGAGTCCCACACCTCCGAGTTCGAGCCCGAGGAGTTCGACCCCGCCAGTCTCGGCCCCGAGATTCCCTCCGTCGGAACCGGAGAGTCGAGCGGTGTGACCGCGGGTGACGCCGACGAGATCGCCGCCGATGTCGACGAAGCGCTCGCTCGCGACTTCTACTCCGCCGTCCTCCTCGCGAACGTCGGCTTGTTCGGGGTCACGCTGGGCGCGCTGTTGGCGTCCGTTCGCGGGCAGTTTGTCTTCGGCGGTGTCGTGTTACTAGTCGGTATAAGTGCGCTCGCCCGCACCTACCGACTCGTTCAAAAGCGAGGAGAAGACGGATGAGAGCCGTCGAACACGAGGGAAAGCGGTATCTCCTCCTGACAAAATCGGGCGACTCCTCGCGCGTTCGCGACCCCGAGACGGGCGACCAGCGGTACCTCCCGACCGACGAGCTGACGATGCTCGACGCCGATCCACTAGAGACAGCCGCGAGTGCGGTTCCCGACCCCGTTCGACGACTCGTCCGTGCGGTCCACGACGACCAGACGCTCGGACTCGTGCTCGAACTCCGGGCGAAGCCGCGGCCAGCGCGTGAGCTGATGGACGCGTACAGCCTCTGTGAATCAGACGCACTCGGACTCGTCACCGAACTTCGGGCGGCGGGACTCGTCGAGGAGACGACCGTCGCCGGCGAGCGCGGCTACCGACTCACCGACGATGGAGAAGCTGCCGTCGAGTCGTTGCTCAGTTGAACGCGGCGAGCGCGCTCGCGTCGGCCGCGTCTCGTCGCTCGACCGACGACCGATTCGTCGTCGAGTTCTTCTTCACCGTGAGAAGTTCGTCCGCCGCCGTGACCAGCTCGTCGTCGTGGCTGACAACGAGAATCTGTGCCACGCCGAGTTCCGTCATCGACTCGATGAGGTCCACGAGTCTCCCGACGTGACCGGAATCGAGGAACACCGTCGGCTCGTCGAGAATGAGCGGCGGGAGCGGGGCAGCTCCGTCGATACCTTCCGCCAGCAGCCGGTAGATGGCACATCGTAAGGAGAGATTGAAGATCGCACGCTCCCCACCCGACAGCTGTTCGGGGTTCAGCGGGTCGCCGTCCTTCTGGTACACCGTCAGCGCGTACTCGCCGTCGAGCTCGATATGCGAGTAGGCGTCGTTCTCGTACACCAACTCGAACGTCTCGTTCAACATTCGTTCGAGTTTCTGGACATTCTGTTGGCGAAGCTCCGTCCGAAGGTCAGCGTACGTCGTCTGGAGCGTCTCCGTCTCTTCGTAGAGCTCGTCCAGCCGGGCGACCGTCTCGGCCAACTGCTCGCGGCGGTCACGTAGCGACGCCAGTTCCTCGATGCTGTTCTCGACTGCGCCGATCTTCGCCTGTACCTCGTCGCGTTTTTCCTCGAGTCGCTCTAGTTCGGGCTCCACGTCTTCGAGATACCTCTCAGCCTCCTCTTTCCGGCTCTTCGCATTCTCGATGGCGTCGTCATCTACCTGCGATTCGAGGTCGTCGCGCTGGTCGCGCTTCTCGGCGAGTCGCTCATTTCGGAGTTCGTTCTGGTCGGCGAGATTCTGTCGGCGCTCGCGCAGCGTCTCCAGTTCGTCCGTCAGCGACTCGACGCTGTCGAGCGTCTCAGCGAGCGACTCGACCCGTTCGATCTGCTGTTTCAGCTCCGCGGCCTCGGCGTTGAGTTCGCCCATCTGTTCGCGGGCAGCAGCGGCCTGCTCGTCGGCCTCGCTCGCCGTCTCACGCTTGGTCTCTGCCTCGGATTCAAGCTCGGTAGCCTCCTCACGCAGCGACTCGATACGCGTCTCCGTCTCAGTCACGCCGCTTTCACGCTCTTCGACCAGCGTCTCCAGCTGATCGCGCTCCTCGCGCAGTCGGTCGAGTTCGTCAGCGGCGTCAGCCAGCGACGACGCTCGTTCGAGATCGGCTTCGAGCTCGTCGCGCGTCTCACGCAGCGACTCGATTTCGGCTTCCAGCGCCGCGACCGCCTCGCGCTCCTCGTCCAGCGTCTCGACGTGGGGCGCGCCCTCAACCGACTGACCGCACTCGGGACATTTCCCCGCGTCGAGCAGTTCCTCCGTCTCGGCCAACGTCTCGCGGGCGTTCTGAAGCTTCGTCTCGGTCGTCGCAATCTCCTCACGACACGCGGCAAGCTCCTCCGCGACGGATTCCCGGTGGGCGTCTGCGTCGTCGGGTCCGACCGACCGATCCTCGAATCGAGCCTCCATCTCTCTCATCTGTTCGTCCAGCGTCTCGATTTTCTCACGCGTCTTCGCGACGCGCTCGCGGGTCGATTCGAGGTCGGCTTCGAGATCGACGGCCGTCTCTCGTCGCTGTTCGGCCTCTGATTCGAACTCGGAGGCGCGCTTGCGGGCCGTCTCGGCCTCGGTGTCGTACTGCTGAATTTCGAGCCGCTGGTCGTTGATCTGTTCCTGTAGCTCTTCGCGCTCCTCGCGCAGACTGTCGAGGCGAGCCGACAGCGTCTCGTCGTCGAGCGTGTCGAGCGGTTCGGAAATGTCGGTTTCGGCGAGCAGGTCGGCTGCGGCCTCGCGCTGCTGTTCGCGCTCCTCACGCGTCTCCGTCACGCGGTCGCTGAGGTCGCCGCGCTGCTGTTCAGTCTTGCGAATCTCCTCGGTCAACGACTCGATTTCGGCCTCGATTTCGGCGAGCTCCGTGCGGCGCTGTTCGTAGTCGTCGAGAACCTCCTGTGCGGCGTCACGCTCTGTCTGCGCGCGGTCACGGCTCTTCTCGTACCGTTCGATTTGCTCGCGCACGTCGGCGAGGTCGCTCTTGAGCGCGTTCAACTGCTCGTGGTACTCCTCGTCCTCCTTCTGTTCAATTTGGCTGGCGAGATCGTCGAGCGCGCCGCGCTTGCTGTCACGGACGCGCCCGACCCCGACGCGGGCGTCGGAGGCGCGCTCACGGTACTCCTCCAGCTTCCCGAGCTGGAGCAGGTCGTCGATCATGTCCTGTCGCTGGCTCGGCGAGGCGTTGATGAGCTTGTTCACCTCGCCCTGCCGGACGTACGCGCAGTTGACGAACGCCGAGGCGTCCATCCGAAGCAGGTCGGTGACGGCGCTGCGCACGTCGCGTGCCCCCTCGATGGTCTCGCCGTCGCCGTCGAGGATACAGGTCGTCGTCTGGACGCTGTCGCCCCGCTGTTTGAGTTCGCGCTCGATGTGATAGTGGCCGCCGTCGTGGGCGAACCAGAGATCGACTGACGCTTCCTCTGCTCCGATGGTGACCAGCTCATCGAGCGTCTGATCGAGTGCCCGCGCGCCGTACAGCGCGAAGAAGCACGCCTCCAACAGCGACGATTTTCCCGAACCGTTCAGCCCGTGAATGACAGTCACACCCGAAGATAGTTCGAGGTCCGTGTCGGCGTAGCATTTGAAATTCACCAGTCGGAGTCGTTCGAATCTCACCGGTACTCACCCATCGAGGCCTGACCGTCCGTTTTTGCCGGCTCCGTCGATGCCGTTGTTTCGTCTTCGGTGTCGCTTCCCGCGTCGTCTGCCGACTGCTCGCTCGCGCCGGGGAGCGTGTCGCGGTCGCCGTCGGCGACGAGGTCGCTCACGCGCGATTCCACCGTATCCGCGACGTTCGAGTCCGCAAGCTTCGAGGTACGAACGGTCTCGTCGATGTCGCGGGCCGCCCCAGATAGCTCCATCTCGCGAAGCCGTTCCTCAACGGCGTCGTCGGGGTCGGCGAAGGACACGTCGAGATCAGTCGTCTCCGTGGCGTACTCGCGGCGGTCGTGGACGCGACCGGTGAGCGCACCGCGTTCAGCAATGAACGATTCGACGCGGGCGGGTGCAATCTCCTCGCCCTCGCCCTCGATAGAGACGATGACGACCGCGTCTTCGAGCTCGTGTTGTGCGACCTGCTCGCGTACTCGATCAAGGCCTTCACCGGGACCGAGATCGACGGTGACGAAGACGAATTTGCGAGTGGGAATCCCGCGCCGCGAGATACGGGCCTCGCCGTCGGCGAACTCGACGATATTGTAGCCGCGCTCGTTCTTCTCGCTGGCGGAGGCTCGCTCGGTCGAGCCGCAGTAGGTGACCCAGCAGCCGTCAATCTCGACGCGTTCGGGAGTGTGCTCGTCACCGAGCAGGAAGGCGTCGAAGTCGAGATTGGCCGCATCGAGCACCTCCTCGGCGTCCCAGTCGACGTTGCCGTAGTCGGGAACGAGCGGCTCGAACAGGCCGTGTGAGACGAGGGCGGCGTGGTCGGCGTCGTGGGAGTCGAACTGGTAGTCGAGGTCGTCTCGTTTCGCGCGGGGAACGAAGTCGAGTCCGTAGAAAGCCGTATCACCGACGACTGTGGGGGAGTCGTCGAGCCGGGTAATAAGCCCCATCGAGCCGAACAGGTCGAGCCACTGACCGTCGCGCGTGGTCTCGTGATTGCCGACGATAGCGAGGAAGGGGATATCTGCGTCGTCCAGCGTCCGGAGTACGTCGATCGTACCGAGAAGGTCAGCCAGTCCCGGCTTCCGGTCGTGGAACAGGTCGCCGGCGTGAACGACCGCGTCCACCTCGTCTGCGACGGCGTCGTCGGCGACGCGCTGAAACGCGTCGAGAAAGTCCTGCCGTCGCTCCGGCAGATGGTACTGCCGGTAGCCGAGATGGGTGTCTCCTGTGTGTATCACCCGTGTCATAACTCGGGGTTCTGGCTCGTGCGGTATAGGGGTATCGCGACCGGAGCAAAAGTGAAACGCTCGCTCCTGCCGGGTGACTTATATCCCGGCCACACGACCGGGGTGTATGGAGCTCGCGCTCGATACAGTCGCCGATCACACTCCCGTGACGGCGATGACAGAAGCGCGAGAGGCTGCTGTCGTGGTTCCGATCGTCGAGCGCGAGGGACGCGAGCATCTGCTGTTCATCAAGAAGGCCGACCACCTCGGCGACCACGCTGGGCAGATGTCGTTTCCGGGCGGTGGACGCGAGCCGTCCGACGCGGACCTCTACGCGACCGCACTCCGTGAAGCGCGCGAGGAGGTCGGGATGCACACCGAGGACACCGAGTGTATCGGGCGACTGGACGACATCGCGACCGTCTCCGGCTACGCTGTTCGCCCGTTCGTGGTTCGCGTTCCCGATCAGATATGGGTACCAGATGACCGTGAGGTGGCCGAAATCGTTCCGCTCCCAATCGACGCGCTCGTCGACTTCGACAACTACGAGAGCGAACAGCGCGACCACCCACAGCGCGGAGACATACGGCTCCACTTCTTCCACGTCAACGGCTACACCGTGTGGGGCGCGACCGGCTGGATGCTCGTCCAGTTTCTCGAACTCGTGACGGAGTGGCGACAGCCGGCCGAGCCGGATCGCGTCGTCGATCCAGATGCCGAGTTTCCGGTCTGAGACGACGATTTTTACCTGAAGCCGCACGAACTGCGGGCAATGACCGCAACCAACACGGAGGGAGTCCGATGAGTACCATCAAGGACTCCGTCCACGACCACATCGCCGTCGAGGGGGTTGCAGAGGATCTCCTCGATACGCCTTCTCTCCAGCGACTCCGCCGTATCGCGCAGCTCGGCACTGCCTCGCTCGTCTACCCGAGTGCGAACCACACTCGTTTCGAACACTCACTCGGCGTCTATCATCTCGCCGACGAGGCGCTCTCGCACCTCGGCATCGAGGGGCCACAGGCTGAACGGGTCAGGGCCGCGGCGCTGCTGCACGACATCGGCCACACCCCGTTTTCGCACAACACTGAGGGCGTACTCGAACGCGAGGCCGACAAATCACACGATGACGTGCACGACCTCATTCGGAAGAGTCCTGTCGAGCGCGTCCTCGTGGACCACGATATCGACCCCGACCGCGTGGCCGACCTTATCGCCGGCGACGGCGAACTCGGCCAGCTCATCTCCGGCGAGCTCGACGTAGACCGGATGGACTATCTCGTCCGGGACGCCCACCACACGGGAGTTCCGTACGGCACGATTGACCACGGCCGACTGGTGCGGGAACTCCGGGTCGTCGGCGGCGAACTCGTACTCGCAGAAGGGAACGTCCAGTCCGCGGAGTCGCTACTGCTCGCCCGAGCGCTGATGAATCCGACCGTCTACTCTCACCACGTCGCCCGCATCTCGAAGGCGATGTTGCGCCGAGCGACCGATCAGCTCGTCTCAGGAGTCCCGATCGAGACGTTCCGTCGCTGGGACGACTACGAGCTGATGGTGGCGCTGCGCGAGCACTCCGAGACGAGCGAGTACGCTCGCCGGCTCGACGACCGCGACCTGTTCAAGCGCGCGGTGTGGGCCGAGTACGCCGACGTCCCCGACGAGTACATCACTGCTGACTTCGATCAGCGCCGAGAGTGGGAACGCGATATCGCTGCAGCGGCCGACGTGTCGCCCGACAACGTAATTCTCGACGTACCCGGTGAGCCGAGTATGGAGGAGTCGAGCACCCAGGTCGTCGTCAACGGTGAAGTGCGCGAACTCGGCACGCAGTCGACGCTCGTAGGCGCACTCCAGACGGTCCAGCGCGAACAGTGGCGACTCGGCGTCTACGCCCCCGCCGACGAGACGGACGCCGTCGGCGTCGCCACGGAAGACGTGCTCGGGCTTGATTTGGACGCGCTCGTGCTCGACGTGCGACAGGGAATTCACCAGACGCTCGACGAGTACGGCGCATGAGAGGGACACACGAGGGGCTCGTCTTCCGCGGGCCCGACTTCGAGCCGATGGAGGGACGCGTCGTCGTCGAGGACGGCACCATCGCGAGCATCGAGGAGGCTAGCGTCGAGAGCGACGACTGGATTCTGCCCGCGTTCGTGAACGCCCACACCCACATCGGCGACTCTATCGCGAAGGAGGCCGGTCGCGGGCTCTCGCTCGACGAGTTAGTCGCGCCGCCGGACGGGCTCAAACACCGACTGCTGCGCGAGACGCCCCGCGAGGAGATGGTCGCAGCGATGCGTCGGTCCATCGCATTTATGCGCGAGTCGGGGACAGCGTCGTTTCTCGAATTCCGCGAAGGTGGCGAAGAGGGTGTATCCCGGCTCCACGATGCGGCGCGTGACAGCCCCGTCGAGCCGGTTATCTTCGGACGGGAAGAAATCGCCGCGATGGAGGCTGGCGACGGCTTTGGAGCCAGCGGCGCGCGCGACAACGAGTTCGGGCCGGAGCGCGAGGCAACCCGCGACGCCGGCAAGCTGTTCGGTATTCACGCGGGCGAGCGAGACAGTCACGACGTGGATGCCGCACTCGACTACGACCCTGATTTCCTCGTCCACATGGTGTACACGACGCCCGACCAGCGCGAGCGCGTCGCCGAGAGTGATATTCCCATCGTCTGTTGTCCTCGATCGAATCTCGTCACGAAGGTCGGTCTGCCGGATTTCGAGACGCTGGCGGAGACGGCGACACTCGCGCTTGGAACCGACAACGTGATGCTCAACTCCCCGAGCATGTTCCGCGAGATGGAGTTCACCGCGAAACATTCCGAGCTTTCCGCCCCAGATATTCTCCGAATGGCGACACGAAACGGCGCAGAAATCGCCAACAAGGCGTACGGGCTCGTAGAAGAAGGACGGCCTGCGAAACTCCAACGTCTCGACGGTGACAGCCATAATCTCGCCGGGGCGCGCGACCCTGTCCGCGCGGTCGTACGACGAGCCGGCGTGAACGACGTTCGCGAGGTAATTCTGTAGCGTGACTACTCGCGCGGGCGGAGATGCTCACAGTCGCCGGCAGTGACGCGACGAATACCCTCGTCGGTCTCTACGAGGAGCGTCCCAGGGAATTCGATGTCGATTGCCTCACCCTCGATCTGCTCGCGGGGCGTTTCCACGCGCACCTGCTGGCCGAGGGTGACAGCGCGCTCGCGCCACGCCGGTACGATGGACTCCACATCGTCGGTGAGTTCAGCGAAGCGATCGACGATACTCGCGAGAAACTCCCGGCGCGTTACCGGCCCAGTTTCGGCCTGGATACTCGTCCCGCGCGGGAGGTCAGCGGCCTCGACGTTGGCGTTCACGCCGATGCCAGCGACGAGCCACGAGACGCGGTCGGCTTCTCCTTCCATCTCGGTGAGGATACCGGCGAGCTTCCGGTCATCGACCTCCACGTCGTTCGGCCATTTGATGCCGGCGTCGACGCCGGCCGCGCGCGCGGCGTCGGCCACGGCGACCGCGGCTGCGAGCGTGTAGATTGGGGCCTGTGCCGGTGGGAGGTCAGGTCGGACAAGGAGGGACGCGTAGATGCCCCCGTCGGGAGACGACCACTCACGGTCGAGTCGCCCCCGTCCGCCGGTCTGTCTCTCCGCGACCACCACGAGGTTCTCGGCACCCTCGGCCGCGCGGTCGCGAGCCGTCGCGTTCGTCGAGGCGAGTTCGTCGTGGAACTCAACATCGAAGTCGACATCCAGTTCGTGCTCGGTCGCCGCGCCACCGAACTCTGGAACGCCGGCGAGCGTGTAGCCGTCGTCGGTGTCGCGAATCTCGAACCCCTCGTCGCGGAGCGTCTCGACGTGGCTCCAGACGGCGGCTCGCGAGATATCGAGTTCCTCGGCGAGCGTCGGCCCAGAGACTGGTCCGTCGGCCAGCCGGTCGAGAATCAGTGCGCGCGTCTCCTGCATACGTGGAACTGGCGTCGCGGTGACTTCAGCGTTGTCAGGCCGGGCGGACGAACAGCCAGCCGAAGGCGGCGAGCGCGAGGCCGGCTACCAACCCGGTCGTGACACCGAGCCGTGGCTCACCGATGGAGATGCCGAAGGCGGTGGAGACGAACAGACCGGCGATAAAGAAGACGCCGGCGCGGGTCGGCCCGGTGTCGAGGATACCCATTGCTCGGTGTCGTGCGCGTCGAGATGAGAAGACGCGTTCAGTTGTCGCCGGTCTTGCCTTTCCACTCGTACGAGCGGCGGCTGGCACTGTTGCCGAAGCCACACGACGAGCAGATCTTCTTCCGGGAGTGGTATGACTTCTCGCCACAGCGGCGGCACTTCACGTGTGTCGTCTTATTCTTCTTTCCTTGAGACGGGGTACCTGCGCCGGTCATGGTTGAATCGAGACAACGTTGTCGCCGCGGATAATCGTTGTGTTCTCGTCGTCGAGAACGAGATTCATATGCTGGTCGTACCCGGTGAGTTCACCGTCGAACGTCTCTCCGCCTTTCAGCGTTACCGTCACTTCCTCACCGAGGGTTGCCTCCAGTACGTCAAGCGGTCGGTCGGCCATACCCTAACGGGTAGACGACCACGGTTAAACACACCGAGACGCAGTCGCCGGCTCAGATGTCGACTGCGAAGGGTGCGAACTCCGCTGCGCGAGCGGCGAAGCGACCCATAAGTTCGCCCACGTTGTCGAGGTCGTCGGTGTCGATAACCTCGACCGGCGTGTGCATATAGCGATTCGGAATCGAGATGTTGAGCGCTGCCTGTCCGCCACGGGCAGTCGAGAAGCTCTCTGCGTCGGTTCCGGTGTCAATACCCGCAGCCGTCAGCTGCACGTCGATATCCTCGTCGTCGGCCACCTCGCGGACGGCGTCGGCGACGACGGGATGATTGGCCGCGCCACGGCCGATACCTGGTCCGGAGCCGAGTTCGAGATTCGCCCCTTTATCAGGCGCATTCGGTGAGTCGGTCGCGTGCCCAACATCGGACGCGAGCACCACGTCCGGGTCGAGGTCGTAGGCGATCATCGCTGCGCCCTTGCGTCCAATCTCTTCCTGGACGGTCGAGACGGCGTAAACGGTCGCGTCGGCGTCGGCCTCGACCGCGCGCCGGAATCCCTCGGCCGCGGTCCAGACGCCCGTTCGATTGTCCATCCCGCGCGCGGCGACGAGCGAGCCCTGGAGGTCCCGCACCTGCGTGTCGAAGGTAATGGGATCGCCGGTCTCGACGAGCTCTCGCGCCTCGTCGTCGTCCGCAGCACCGATATCGACGTGCATCTCGGAGATATCGGGGGTCTCCTCATCTCCCTCGCGCAGATGGATGGCGGTCTGCCCGACGACACCAGAGACTGGGCCGTCACGGCCGTGGACGAGCACGTACTGCCCCTGTGTGACGGTCTTATCGGAGCCGCCGATGCGGGTGAGCTTCAGGAAGCCGTCGTCGGTCACATCGCGGACCATCAGGCCGATTTCGTCGCCGTGGCCGGCGAGCGCGACCGAACAGTCAACGTCGGGGTCACCCTCGTGAACGGCGACGACGTTGCCGTAGGTGTCGGTTTGAATTTCGTCGGCGTACGGCTCGACGTAGTCAAGAAAGACTCGCTGGCCGGCGGTTTCGAATCCAGTCGGCGTCGCGGTTTCGAGCAGCGAATCGAGAAACTCCCGGTGAGCTTGCTTCATACCCGCGCTGTGGCGGCCGCGCGCAAGAGTGTACTGAATCCCGACCATCCTGAATCCCGATCACCCCGAATTGTTAGGTGCCTCCGCGACGACGTATCGGTATGGCAGAGTTCACTTTCCTTCGACTCGACTTCGGCGACGTATCGGTGACGACTGGCAGTGGTGAGCCCACGATTGAGACAACGACCGGCGAAGACGAGTCCGAAGAATCGGGCAATCGCGCGTGGCTGGCCGCGCTCGTCGGCCTGTTCTTCCTCGCGGTACTGGCCGTTCTTGCGAATCGCCGGCGCGACTAGAGGTCGGCGACGGTCTCGCGAAGGTAGTCGAGTTCGTCCTCGTTAATGCCGTGGCCCATTCCCTCGTAGAGCCGCTTTTCCACCGTCGCATTCAGCGACTCGAAGATATCCTTCGTATCCTCGACACGCTGAACGGGGATATGCGGGTCGACATCCGAGCAGCCGAGGAAGACCTCGGTCCCGTTCATATCGCCCTCGTAACCGCCGAGCTCGTCACCGATGACTCCGCCCGAGAGCGCGGCGACACCGCCGTACTCTGTTGGATTTCTGGCGGCGTACTCGGTCGTGAGACAGCCCCCCTGCGAGAAGCCGAGGAGGAGGATACGCTCGCGTGGAATTCCGGCCTCGACGAACTCGGAGACGAGTCGGTCAATGGCGGCCAGCCCGTCGGTGCGCCCCGGCTCGTTCTTCTCCACCGGTTCGAGGAACGAGTGAGGATACCACGTGTTGTTCGTCGCCTGCGGGGCGGCGTAGGCGGTGTCCTCGCGCGGGAACTCCTGCGCCATCGCGAGGATGGAGGGTGCGGTCGCGCCGCGGCCGTGGGTCAGGATGACGCCGACCTCGGCGTCCGTCGGGTCTGCACCCGCGCGTGCCGGTCCGTTCTCGTGGACCATCCTACCGCACCTCCGCGGGAGTTCTGCGGAGTTCGTTTCGGAAGAACCGGACCGTCTCGTCCGGGTCACTCGCCATACTCGTCACGTGGTGGAGTCCCTGAATCGGTGCTTTCCCCATGTTACCTGATAGTGTCCCGTAACTACTTATACGCTCCCGGACACTGTGGATAGTAGGTAACAACGATGTCATCACAAGAACGCTACAGCGAGGAGGCGTGTGTCGTCATCGACTCCCTGGAACAGATCGGCTCGCAGTGGCGGCTCATCGTCCTCCACGACCTGCAGGAGGGCGAGAAGCGGTTCAACGAGCTCAAGCGCTCGACGAGTGCATCCTCGCGGACGCTCTCTCGCGTTCTTGACGACCTCGGCGAGATGGACTTCGTGAATCGGCGACTCGAAGAGGACGCCCCCGTCGCGACTTACTACTCGCTGACCGACAAGGGGGAGTCGCTCGGCCCAGTGTTCGAGGCCATCGAGGAGTGGGCCGGCGACTGGCTCGACCCCGAAGGCGAGCAGTCGCTACTCGCAGAGTAGCCCGCCCACTGTCCGAAATTCTTCACGGTTTTCTGCACGTTTGTCTGCAGTAGCTTCCCGACGCTGTCCCCGGGGAGAAGGCCTATGCGCGCGCCGCCGGTACATATTGTATGACTCTGTTTCGAGCTGTCCGAGCTGTGACCGAGAGCGAGGGCGACGCCCCCATCGACTGGGACGCCGCGGGTGAGGTGGCGAAGGCCACTATCGACCCTGGCGAGCTCTCGCTCACGGAAGCGGAAGAGAGTGGCTACGCAGATGACGTGCGCGCCGCCCGCTCGCGCATCCGCGAGGTTGCTGAGGTGGAGTTCGACGTACCGAACACCATCGAGGTGCAGAACCGCCACCACTGGATCGACGCGAACACGCCGACGTTCCGGCGGGTGATGGAGCCGGTCGTCGAGGAGTTCGCTGGCGGCCCTGTCCCGGGCTTCGCCCGCTCGCTCAACACCGCGACCACGGGCGGGATGTTGGCCTTCCTCGGCAACAACGTCCTCGGACAGTACGACCCGCTGCTGCTCGCCGACGAGCCGCACGCGCTCTACTTCGTCCACCCGAACATCGAGAAGGTGGCTGACCTCTTGGACGTGGATCGCGACCGCTTTCGCCGCTGGATCGCTTTCCACGAGGTGACCCACGCCGCCGAGTTCGGGGCTGCACCGTGGCTCTCGGGGTATCTCGAAGACGCGATGCTCGACGGCATCGAGTCGCTCTCCGAGGGGACACTCGAACGCGAAGCGCTGGCCGAGGTGAACGTCGCGATGACCGCCGTCGAGGGGTACGCCGAGCTCGTGATGGACCGCGCGTTCGACGACGAGTACGACGACCTGCGACGGAAGCTGGACGAGCGACGCGGCGGTTCCACTCCCGTCGGGAAGCTCGTCCGTCGGCTCCTCGGACTGGGGATGAAACGCGAGCAGTACGAGCGCGGCAAGGCGTTCTTCGACGCCGTCGCCGACGAGCGCGGCGTCCACGGTGCGAGCCGCGTCTGGGAGTCACCGGAGTATCTCCCAGACGACGAGGAGCTGGACAATCCGACGGCGTGGCTGGCGCGCGTGCCGAAGTAGCGATCGATTTCTGATTACGGCGACCAGTCGAGCGCGCTCGCAAGGTCGTGTGTCGGCGGCGAGCAGACACGGTTCCGGCAGGCGTAGACCGTGGGCTCACCGTCGCGCGCCTCGCGCCCAGCCCAGATTGCGGGTGGGGCGTCAAGTCCGAGCACGTCGAGCCATGTCGATAGCCCGTCATCGGTTGGCGGGCGAACTGAGAGCAGACGGAGCGGGAGATAGCTGTCTGCGAGCGTCTCACGCCACGCATCGGGGAGTGAATCAGCCGCGACCGTGAGTTCGTCTCGGCCCGTCTCAAGCGCATCTGTCGCGAGCACGAGTGCGGCGTGATTGAGCGGCGTCGCTTCGACGGTATCCGCGTGCGTCTCCGCGACCCGGCGCGCGACGGTGCCGAACTCGCTGTGGGGGCGGAACTGCGCGAGTGCGTCCAGCACGTCCACCGCGACACCGGTACTCGACGGCGTGGAGCTGTCGTCCAACTCCTGTGGCCGGGCGATAAGCGTCTCTCCGTCGGCAGGCGTGAAGTAGAGCGTTTGCGCCGCGTCGTCGTAGAACGCCGCGACGAGCGCGTCGGCAAGTGAGCAAGCGAAGTCGAGGTGTCGCACGTCACCGGTCGCCTCGTAGGTCGCGAGTGCACCCGCTGTGAGGAAGGCGTAATCTTCGAGATAGCCGTCACCGGCCGCGTCGCCGTCCTTCCAGCGGCGGGTAAGTCGTTCGCCGTCCCACAGTCGCTCGCGGACGAACTCGAGGGCCGCAGCTGCGGTGTCGGCGTACGACTCGTCGAGCACGAGCCCGGCCTCCGCGAACGCCTCGATTGCGAGTCCGTTCCAGCCGGCGAGCACTTTCTCGTCACGGGTTGGGCGCGGGCGATCGTCACGGGCGGTGCGGGCCTGCTCGCGGGCGCGAGCCAGCCGCTCATCGATGTCGGATTCGGAGAGATCGAACGACGCGGCGAGGTCGGCTATCGACGTGGTCTCGGTCAACACCGTCCAGTCCGGCTCTGCCCCCTCCGAGAAGTTTCCCGTCTCGTCGACGCCGTAACGAGCGGCAAACAGGTCGGCGTCGGTCTGATCGTCGATTGCCTCGTGGACGCGTGCTGGTGTCCAGACATAGTAAGCTCCCTCGACCTGTTCTCCGTCGTACGCTGATCGGGCATCGAGCGTAGAGAAGAAGCCGCCGTCCTCGTGGCGAAGCTCGCGATCGAGAAACTCCAGAGTCTCGCGGGCGATGCGCGCGTAGCGGTCGCTTCCGAAGCGCTGGCTGCCGGCGAGGAAACTCCGCGCGAGTCCGGCCTGATCGTAGAGCATCTTTTCGAAGTGCGGGACGACCCACTCACGATCGGTGCAGTAGCGGTGGAAGCCGCCGCCGACGTGATCGTAGAGTCCGCCGTCGGCCATCGCGTCGAGGGTCTCGCGGGCGACTGCGCCGGCTTCCTCGTGCCCGCGGGCAGAAGCCCGCACAAGAAGCTCGACCCGTGCGGGGCTGGGAAACTTCTGGCCGCGCCCGAAGCCGCCGTACTCGCGGTCAGCCTGCCCGACAGCGTGGGTCGCGGCCTCGTCGAGGAGCGTGTCGGACAGCTCACCGGGGGAGTCGGGAATCTCCTCCAGTTCGCCGCGTGCGGCAGCGGTCCACTGCTCGGCGCGGTCCTCGGTCTCGGCGCGGTCGTCGGGGTCAGCCCACGCGTCGGCCACATCGTGCACCAGCTGTCTGAAGCCGGGCTGTCGCTGGGTCGCCTCCTTCGGGAAGTAGGTGCCGACGAAGAACGGGTTTCCTTCAGGGGTACAGAACACCGTCAACGGCCAGCCGGCGTGGCCGCGAACGAGCTGACAGACCGTGATGTAGAGAGAATCGAGGTCAGGGCGCTCTTCTCTGTCGACCTTGATGGGGACGAAGTTCTCGTTCACCTCGCGAGCGATCTCGGGGTCAGTAAAGCTCTCTTCGGCCATCACGTGACACCAGTGGCACGACGAGTAGCCGATGGAGAGGAAGATGGGCCGGTCGAGTTCGCGGGCGGCGTCGAGGGCGGTCTCGTCCCACGGCTGCCAGTTGACTGGGTTATCGGCGTGCTGTTGGAGATACGGTGACGCCTCCTCGTCGAGTCGGTTCCGTCGGAGCGCGTCGGGGATATCGGTCATACCCGGAGTTGGCGGGCGACGGACAAAATACATCGCCGTGAGTGATGTGGCTGTGATACGCGAACGTGTATACACGCCCGATCGAGGAGAGTAACGCTTACACTTCTGTGCAATCCTCGACTCGGTATGGAGGACACTGAGCGAGTACTGTTAGTCGGCGGGGGCGGGCGCGAACATGCGATTGCGCGAGCGGTCGCGGCGAGCGACGCCGTACTGTTCGCCTGCGCGTCGAACCGGAATCCCGGTATCGAGACGCTCGCTGCCGAAGTAGAGATACTCGACGAGACCGACCCGGACGCGGTCGTCGCGTACGCCGACTCGGTTGATGCGACGCTGGCCGTCGTCGGTCCGGAGGCGCCACTTGCCGTGGGCGTGGCCGACGCGCTCGACGACGCCGGTATCTACGCGTTCGCACCCCAGCAGGCCGAGGCGCGCATCGAGACGGACAAAAGCTTCCAACGAGAGTTTCTCGACGAACACGACATCGTCGGCAATCCAGACTACGCCGTCTTCGAGTCGACGGAAGAGGCCTGCGCGTATATCGACGACTACGACGGCGACCTCGCGGTCAAGCCCGCGGGACTTACCGGCGGGAAAGGCGTGCGCGTCACTGGCGATCAGGTGACGAAGGACGAGGCGAAACAGTATCTCCGCGACAGCGACTACGACCGCGTCGTTCTCGAAGAGCGACTCATCGGTGAGGAGTTCACCGTACAGGCGCTCGTCGCGAACGGTGACGTGCGGCTCACCCCCGCCGTGCAGGACCACAAGCGCGCATACGAGGGGGACGAGGGACCGAACACCGGCGGAATGGGAAGCTACACCGACGCGACCCCGACACTTCCGTTTATGAACGATAGCGACTACGAGGCAGCCGCCGACATCATCGAATCGGTGGTCGAGGCGCTGCCGGAGTATAAAGGAATCCTCTACGGCCAGTTTATGCTGACGCGCGACGGACCGAAAATCGTCGAGTTCAACGCGCGCTTCGGCGATCCGGAGGCGATGAACACGCTTCCCGTACTCGAAACGCCGTTCCTCGATGTGCTGACGGCAGCTCGCGACGGTGAGTCACTTCCCGAACTGGAGTTCGCGCCGCGCGCGACCGTCTGCAAGTACGCGGCCCCGGCCGGCTACCCGACCGACCCCGAGGCCGGCGCGCTCGTCGCTATCGACGCCGAGAGTGCTGGCGACGCGCTGCTCTTCTACGCCAGCGTCGACGCTCGCGAGGACGGTATCTACACGACCACCTCGCGCTCGTTCGCCGTCGTCGGAACAGGTGAGACGATTGCAGACGCCGAGGCCGTCGCCGAGCGCGCGCTCCAGCGGGCTGGCGACGACGGGCTTCGCGCCCGCCACGACATCGGCACCGCCGACCTCGTGCAACGACGTATCGACCATATGGCCGAACTACGCGAGTAGCGACACGCACTCCTTTTCCCCGCGCTTCACCTATCCATCGTAGTGACAGACGACGCCGACACGCCGCCCGAGCCGGCAATCCGCCGAGTCGATGTGGATCTGACGCTCGACAGCTTCTACGACGCCCTTCAGTCGGTTGGCCGCCCGCTCGCCACTGCGAGCGAACTCGCCCGTGAACTCGACGTGTCCCAGACCGTCGCGCTCAACGCGCTCGAATCGCTCGTCGAGACGGGGCGCATCGATACCGCCGATGTGGAGTCAGACCCTCGCGTCTGGTTCCCCAGCGACTACAAGGAGACGGCAGACCGCGAGCGCGTGGTCGTCTTTCCCGGTCGACGCCAGATCGTCGTGGACGGCCCATCGCAGTTCACCCGCGCACAGCTCTCGCAGTTCGCCCACCTGGAGGACGCGAACCGCGACGCTGGCTACATCTACGAGGTGCGCGAGGAAGACGTGTGGAGCGCTCCCTACGACGAGTTCGAGGGGCTTCAGCGGACGATGCGACAGGCGCTCGGCCAGCGAACCGACGCCCTCGAATCGTGGGTAGAGACGCAGTGGGAGCGCGCCCGGAAGTTCCGGCTCTACAGCCACGAAGACGGCTACACCGTGCTGGAGGCCAAGAGCGCCGACCTGATGGGGAACATCGCCGAGCAGGAACTCGACGAGGGCGATCTACGTGCGCTCATCTCCGACACCGAGGCGTGGATCGCAGACGACGCTGTTGCCGACGTGAAACGCACGCTGTACGAGGCGGGCTATCCCGTCCTCGATACGCGTCATCTCGACACCGGCGACGAACTCCCAGTTGACCTCGACGTGGATCTCCGTGAGTACCAGAACGAGTGGGTGAATCGGTTTACCGAGAAGCGGTCGGGGATCCTCGTCGGCCCACCTGGGTCGGGAAAGACCGTCGCCGCAATGGGCGTTATGTCGGCTATCGAGGGCGAGACGCTCGTCCTCGTCCCCGGTCGCGAACTCGCGGCCCAGTGGAAGGAGACCATCCTCGAGCACACCTCGCTGGCTGCGGATCAGATCGGAGAGTACCACGGTGGCACAAAGGAGATTCGCCCCGTCACCATCGCCACCTACCAGACCGCGGGGATGGACCGCCACCGCTACCTGTTCGACGACCGGAAGTGGGGACTCATCATCTACGACGAAGTTCACCACATAAGCGCGCCGATATATCGACGAAGCGCAGATCTGCAGGCAAAACACCGGCTTGGGCTGTCAGCGTCGCCGGTTCGGGAAGATGATAAACAACAAGATATTTACACGCTCATCGGCCCCCCAATCGGGACGAACTGGACGGCGCTGTTCGATGCCGGCTACGTCGCCGAACCCGAAATCGAGATTCGGCTCGTTCCGTGGGCAGACGACGAGGCGCGACGCGAGTACGACGCGGCGATCGGCCACGACAAGCGGCAGGCCGCCGCCGAGAATCCCGCGAAACTGCCCGAAATCGAGGCGATTTTGCGCGAGCATCGGGGCGGGAAGGCGCTCGTCTTCGTCGAGTATATCGAGCAGGGCGAGCAGATTGCAGAGGCGCTATCCGTCCCGTTCGTATCCGGCGAGATGCGGCACGCGCGCCGTCGCAAGCTGTTCGACGAGTTCCGCCACGGAGCGCGTGACGTGCTCGTCGTCTCACGGGTCGCCGACGAGGGAATCGACCTGCCCGGCGCGGAAATCGCGATTGCGGCCTCTGGATTGGGCGGGAGTCGTCGACAGGGTGCACAGCGGGCCGGACGGACGATGCGCCCAGTCGGGAAGGCCCGGATGTACGTGCTCGCGACCCGAGCGAGCAAGGAGGAGGAGTTCGCGCGCTCGCGGACCCGCCATCTTCAGGGGAAAGGAATTCGCGTGCAGGAGCGCGGAGCCGAAACCGCGACCGACGAGAGCGAGTAGAGTCAAGTCGGCCCGCGATAAGACGCCAGTATGAGCGACGAAACACGAGGGGGGCGACGCCACGACCGACTGGAGCGTCGGCCGACCGACGGGCCGCGGAACTCGATGTGGGCGAGTTGGCGGCGGGAGAAGTCGCTGTTTCAGCTCGTCTACAACTATCTACTGGTCGTCGTCGCGCGGCTGATACCGTCGCTGCGACTGCGTTCGTGGGCACTGCGTCGGCTCGGCGCGACTGTCGGCGACGGCGTCGGCTGGGGACTGGAGGCGACAGCGGACGTGTTCTTCCCGGAGCGAATCACGCTCGGTGACGACTGTATCGTGGGCTACGACGCCGTCCTGCTGTGTCACGAGTACCTGCAGGAGGAGTACCGCGTCGGCGATATCGTCATCGGTGACCGGGCGATGATCGGCGCGAAGGCAACGGTGTTACCGGGCGTCGAAATCGGTGCCGACGCGCAGGTCGCAGCGAACTCGCTGGTGTCCGAGGACGTTCCGCCGGGAGCGACCGTTGCCGGGGTACCAGCCGAACCGATCGAGCGCGGAGCGTAAGCGCCGATGGCAAGCGACGCCCCGACGGTCGGCGACCATCTCGCGATCGAGCACGCCGACATCCAGAGTGGCGTCTACCGGGTCGTCGGCGTCGGCGACCAGCGGGTAACGCTGCTCTTGGTAGGTGACGAGGGAGCAAGACGCATCCACACCGGACAGGTGGTATCGGCCGTCGATCAGACGGCACTCGACGCGTTCGAGTCGGCTGACCCGCCGACACGTCAGAGATCGCTCGCCGAGTCGGCTCGAGCGGGGCTGTCGGTCGGTTACTGGTCGATGCGGGCGAACGCGCGCCAGCTTCGCGCGCGGCCGATCCAGACAGCCGCTATCACACTGCTGTTGGCCGGTGGGCTACTGCTCGACGTATTCAATCTCGTACCAGAAGCAGTGGCGTCGGCCCTCGTCATTGGGGCGAGCATACTGTTCGTTCTCGTAGTGGTCGGGCGACTTGATTAATCCCGGACGACGACGATACTGCCGGCGAACACCTGATTGTTCGGGATCGTGAATTCCTCGCTCTCGGCGTCGAGGCGCGTGACGAACAGATCTACCTCTTGGACGATACCGCGTCTGCCGCTGAGTTCGACCTCGTCACCGATGGCGTATGGCTCCGTGAGCAGAAGATAGATACCGGCAGTCCCCGCCGCGAGCAGGGGCTTCGTCGCGAGCCCGCCGATGAAGACGACGCCGAACGCGTACGCACCGAGCAGAATTAACAGCGGGAGCGTCGCGACCCCCACCTGTGCGAGTGCGATGAGGCCGGCGACGTAGAAGACGCTGTACTTGACGGCGGCGGGGAGCAAATTAACCTCGGGCAGCTTGATGGAGCGGAGCTGCTCGCGGAGATACAGCTCCAGCTTGTCGCCGGCGATAACGCCCGCGATGAGGACGATCGCCGCGATGAACAGCTGCCGGAAGAAGCGACTCAGCCGGTCGGTGAGAATGCTCTGTGTCGGAGCGTTGACGAGCTGGAGCGCGATGATAGTCCCGAGCACGAGGACGAACAGCCCACAGAGGTTCGCGAGTACCCCGACCGTCGAGGTGCCGAAGTTGCGCGCGGTGCGATCGAACGGTGTCCCCTCGACGGCGGGAGGCACGTCGAACCGGCGGAGCAGTCGCCAGACGTATCGGCGCGTGAGGATGCCGGCAAACACGCCGAGCACGAGAGCGATGATGCCGATAAAGAGATCGAACCGCTCCGAGAGCAGATAGTGAAGCCCTGCGGTGAAGCCACTGCCGCCAGAACCGTGTGGCATCTCAGTAGGCCTCCGGATCGAGTTCGAGAATGAGTTCGCCGCCTTGGAAGGCGCGAATCAGGCCGTCAGACTCCGAGAGCGCAATGGAGACCGCGTTTGTCTCGCGAGTGATTCCGGCGGCGGCCATGTGGCGCGCACCGAGCCCCTTCGGGATATCGGTTCCCTCAGCAGAGGGTTCGAGATAGCGGTAGGCACTCACCAGCTTGCCGGAATCTGAGATAACGAACGCGCCGTCCAGTCGGGTGAACTCCTTTAACATCACATTCACGATGGGGTCGCCGACGTGGACATGTGACTTCTCGAAGGGGTTGTACGAGAGCGGTCGGGACTTGTTCATTACCTTGCCGGCGTCACCGACGACGAACAGCGCCCCCACTTGCTTGCCCTTCTGACCTTTCTTCCCGAGTTCGATTGCGACCTCGAACACATCCCGAATGACGCTCGGGTCCGCACGCGACCCCGTGAACAACGTGTAAGCACCGGAGTGCTCGAAGGCGTCAGCTTTGACCCGCGTGACCGTATCGACGCCGTCGAAGACGGAGGTGACACAGCAGACGACGTGTTCCTCCTTGATGTGACCGTTGTTGAGAGCACCCTCCAGCCCGAATCGGATGCGCTCTTTCACGTCGGCGAAGTCGATTGGGAGCTCTACGTACGTCTCCGCGCCTACGTCGTTCTCCGGAGCGATAACGATGACCGGGAGATCACTCTCGATGGCCGTCTCGTAGTAGCTCCCGGTGGGAGAGAACAGACACACCGCGTCCACATCGTCAACAATTTCGTCCAACAGGTCACGAAGGTCGCTCATTACCTGAGAGTCTCAGTCTGTCGAAAAAAGAATTGCGGGCCGGCGTCAGCTGTTCGGCTGCTTTCCGTCTGACGGACACACCACCCGTAACTTTTTGTTCCAGTCTCGGCAGCATCTCCTATGGTAGAAAGTGACACTGATCGTGGACGAGCGCTCTATCGTGAACGGACGGCGACGGTCGCAACCGACCGCGGCGAGGGGCCGGCGGTCGTATTCGCCCACGGGACGCTGATGGATCGGACGATGTTCGACCCGCAGCTCGCGGCACTAACCGACGAGTACCGGTGTATCGCGTACGATCTCCGTGCGCGGACCGACCGGTACGCCGACGAGTACGACCTCGACGATCTCGCGGACGACTACGCCGCCCTGCTCGACGGTGTTGGCATCGAATCGGCTGTGCTCGTCGGAATGTCGATGGGCGGGTTCACCGCACTCCGCGCGGCCGAGCGCCATCCGGACCGCGTGGACGGTATTGTGCTCGTTGATTCGGACGCCGGCACTCACTCCGAGGCCGACCGCGAGCAGTATCAGCAGCTCATCGAACAGCTGAAAGACGTGGGCCACACCACTGACGCGAGCATCGAGGTCGCACGCCACCAGCTGTTCGGCGAGACGACGCGCGCACAGCAGCCCGACCTCGTGGACCGATGGGCGCGCAAGTGGGCGACGTATCCCGGGCTCGCCGTCCACAACGAGATGGCGTCGTGGCTCCACCGCGAGGATTTCACCGACACCGCGCGCGACCTCGACGTACCGGCGCTCGTCACCCACGGCGAGGAGGACGTGAGCATCGAGATGGAGAAGGGTAAGGCGACAGCCGAGGCGCTCGGAGCCGAACTCGTCCGAATTCCCGAAGCCGGCCACTCCTCGAACCTGGAGAATCCCGAGGCGACAAACGATGCACTCCGGAGATTCCTCGACGGGCTGTAATCTCCGAACGCTCTTGTCCCCGGCGGGCGACCTTCAGGTATGTACGAGGGCGTCCACGCACATCCCGACGGCGAAGCCACGGTCGCCCGCCACGCCCTGACCGCCGCCGAATACGGCTACGACGGCATCGTCATCCGGAACCACGGCGACCGCCAGACCGAGTACGACCCCGAAACCGTCGCGTCCGAGACGGGTATCGACGTGGTCGACGGTATCGAACTCCGGAGTGACGACCGGGCACAGCTGTCAGGACTCGTCTCTCAGTACCGCAACGAGCGCACGATTCTCGCAGTTCACGGCGGGGACGACGACATCAATCGGTTCGCCTGCGAGGAGCCGATGGTCGACGTGCTCACGCATCCGATGGTCGGCGATGGCGACGTGAACCACGTGCTCGCAAAGGCAGCCAAACAGAACCACGTTCACCTCGAGTTTGACCTCTCGCCGGTGTTTACCGTCGACGGCGGAAGGCGCGTGCAGGCGCTGCGCGACCTCCGGAAGCTCCGCGACATCGTCGACTACTACGACACGCCCTACGTCGTGAGTCTGAACCCCGAGTCGCATCTCGCGGTTCGTGCACCGCGAGAGGTAGTCGCTGTTGCAAAACAGGCCGGCTTCGACCCAGAGTGGACTCGCGAGGGGCTGCACGCGTGGGGTCGACTCGCCGAGCGTAACCGCGAACGGCTCTCCGAGTCGTTCATCGAGCCGGGGGTGCGACTGGAGGACAAATGAGCGACGGCGACGACGACCTCACGCACACGGACGAGTCGGGAGCCACGGAGATGGTGAACGTCGGCGAGAAGCCGGAGAGCTACCGCCGTGCTGTCGCGACCGGGAGCATTCACCTCCGGCCCTCAACCGTCGAAGCAGTCAGACAAAACGACCTCGCGAAGGGAGACGTGCTAGCCGTTGCCCGCGTCGGGGCGATACAGGCCGTCAAACACACGTGGGAGTCGATTCCCCTATGCCATCAGATTCCCGTCTCGAACGTCGAAACTGAGTTCACGTTCACCGACGACCGCATCGATCTCCGCGTGGTCGTCGAAACGACCGGGAAGACCGGCTGCGAGATGGAGGCCCTCGAAGGCGTGACGACCGGGCTGAATGTCGTCTGGGATATGGTGAAGTCAGCAGAGAAGGACGACGACGGCCAGTATCCCGAAACGCGCATCTCGGACATCGAAGTGGCGTCGAAGGAGAAGCGGCGACTCGATTAAGACTCGACAGTGAGGTCGGCGGCTTTCGCGCGCGACCGCTCCACGACGCTCGGGCGGGCGTCGAACTCGATAATCACCTGCTCACCGTAGTCCACGTCTTCCACGCTGGCGTGGTCGTGAACCCACGAGATGAGACTCATCGCGTCGTCGGTTATCGGAAGCACGAGCCGTTCGTGCTGGTAGTCGGGGAGGTCGTCGCCGACACGCTCGCGCAGCGCGTCGATGTTGATACCGTCCTTCCCGGAGACGGCGATGGGGTTGGGAGCCAACGGGGAAAGCGCCTCCTTCTTGCGCGCCAGCTCCTCGTCGCTCACCTTGTCAATCTTGTTCAGGACGGTAACGATCGGGGCTTCGTTGCGCTCGTACAGCGTGTCGTGGCAGGTGACCAGCTTTTCGCGAATCTCCTCCACGTCGTCGGAAACATCGACGACGAGCAGGACGAGATCGGCGCGGTACACCTCCGAGAGCGTGGACTTGAACGACTCGACGAGCCAGTGGGGCAAATCAGAGATGAAGCCGACAGTGTCGGTGACGAGCGCATCGTGATCCCCCATCTCGGCGCGGCGGGTCGTCGTCCCGAGCGTCGTGAACAGGCGGTTTTCGCTCTCGGCAGTCGTGTCGAGGTCGGGGTGCATATCCTCGTTTTCATCCACGTCGAGATCGGTCGCGAGCTGGCGTAGGAGGGTGGACTTGCCGGCGTTGGTGTAGCCGGCCAGCGCCACGAGATCGAAACCAGACTCACGGCGCTGCTCGCGTCGGTGGGCCTCGGTTTCCTCGATGGTCTCGAGTTCGTCGCTGATGCGAGAGATCCGCGCCTTGATGTCCTGCTCGCGGGACTCGTCGTACTCGCCGAGCCCCATAAATCCGGGATGCTCGTCGCGCTTGGCGAGTGAACTCTTCGCTGTGGCGCGCGGAAGTTCGTACCGGAGCTCCGCGAGTTCGACCTGTAGCTGCGCCTTCTTCGTTTGGGCGCGCTGGCCGAATATTTCGAGAATCAGCCGGAACCGGTCGAGCACCTCGACCGACTCGGGGAGCTTGTTACCGATGTTGTACGTCTGATACGGGCCAAGTCGGTTGTCGAAGATGACGGTCTCAGCGTCGGTCTCGCGGACGAACGCCGCGAGCTCTTCCACCTTTCCCTCGCCGAGACAGAAGGCGGGATCTTCCTTGCGCTGTTGGGTGAGTTCGCCGACGACGTGGTAACCGGCGGCTCCGGCAAGCTCGCGAATCTCATCAGTGTCTGGGCTGGGGGCGTCACCGCGCTTCGCGACGACGGCTCGACCGTTGTGTGGATTACCGCTCACTTACACCGGAGTTAGGTACACGAGTACAAAAGTCCCGCCCCGTCCCCACAAGACTCATAGCTGTCGCTGTTGCCGTAGGATATATGATCGATATCAATCCACAACAGCTCGGGTTGGAGCTCGGGTCGGGAGCCGTCATCGGCGGCATCATCGGCTTCGCGGCCAAGAAGGTCGCCAAGCTCATTGCCATTCTCGTCGGGATCGAGCTTGCGCTGTTCAAGTTCCTCGAATCCCGCGACATCATCACCGTCGACTGGGAGAAGCTGTCCGGTGGCTTTATGAAGGCGAGTCAGAACGCCGCCTCCGGTGCGCCTCCGTCGTGGGTGAACACCATCCTCTCGACGCTGTCCATCTCCGCCGGCTTCACCGGCGGCTTTTTTGTCGGCTTTCGGAAAGGATAATCACCGCGTCGCCAGTTCGTCCTTGTCCTTCACGACGTGCGTCTCGGCCTCGCCCGACGAAACTTCATTCACCAGCTCGTAGAACTCGTTTTGCATTCCGGCCGGGAACGTGACGACGCCGACCCACGAGCCGTCGTTCTGCCACTCCTCGCGTTCGAGATCGCCGAACTCTCGAACCTTCGCCTGTCCGGACCCTGCGTAATCCGCTGGCAACTGTGCGGCAATCGTGATCTCCTCGAATCGAATCGGAATCACGGGCCGGAGCGCCTCGAGTGCGTCGTCCACCTGCTGTTGGGCGGGCGTCATCGGGTCGACAGTGTAGCCGGCCTCCTCCAGCGCGCGATCGATACGCTCCGGCGGGTGAGGCGTGTCGTTCTGCTGTGGATTGATACCGTTGCGCGCGATGATATTGATGAGCCGTTTGCGCTTCTGCTCCTGCATCTCGCGGCGCTGTTCGGCCGTAATCTGAATCTCGCCGCGCTTGATAATCTCGGGGATGATTTCGAGCGGGTCGGTCGTTCCGAACACCTCCTCAAGGGCGGACTCGGACGGGCGGTCACCCGAGGCGGCGTCCTCGAACACGTCTTCGGCCGCGATGACATCTTCGAGGTCCTTGCCCTCGAACTCCTCGTCGAAGCTCCCGCGCTTGATTGCGAGGGCGGCGTCGGGGTCGACGAGCACCTCGAACCGCTCGCCGTGGGACTCTAACTGTGCTGTCACCGCATCGTCGAGTGATATCATATCCGATGATACGGGGGTGGATGTCTAAAAGGTGTGTTCGCTACTCGGCTTGATTCGCGAGGGTCGCCGTTCGGAGGTCGGTCTGGTAGGCCCACGTTGCGCCCAGTCCCGACCCGACGACGATGCCGAGAAAGACGCCGAGCCCGCCGGCGACGATACCGCCACCAACACCACAGAGAGCGGCCAGCGAGACAGTGACGAGATCCTTGTAGTCCATATGCTCCCTGTGAGGGGAGTCAAGAAAAGTCGTTCGGCGACTGTTACTCGTCGGTCTCGTCGTCGTCGGTCGCGAGCAGGTCGTGCTCCGAGAGGTGACGCTCGATTTCGTCGTCAGTGAGGTCGACGTACTGCTCGGTGTCGACATCGATAGTCGCGACACCGACGCCCTCGGGGTCGAGGCCGTCGTCGTTAACCGACGCGAGCGCGGCCAGCCCGAGTTCGACGCCGTCTTCGAGCGAAAGGTCGTCGACGTAGTTGGCTTCGAGATAGTCGTTGAGCTCGCCGCGGTCCTCGCCGACGGCGAGCGCCTGCCACTCGTACGGGGTCCCCGAGGGGTCGGTCTCGAACAGTCGCGGCTCGCCGTTCTCGATACCGCCGACGATGAGCGCGACGCCGAACGGGCGCGCGCCGCCGATCTGCGTGTACTGCTGGATGTGGTCGGTGATATTCTTCGTCAGCTGCTCGACACCGGCCGGCTCGCCGTAGCGCAGCCGGCTCACCTGCGCCTGTCGGCGCGCGAAGTCGATGAGTTGGCGGGCGTCGGCGACGTGACCGGCGCTCGCAACTCCGATGTGGTCGTCCACCTTGTGAATCTTCTCGACGGATGACGGCTCCATCAGCGGCGAGCGCGACCGCTTATCGACGACGAGGACGACTCCATCTGCGGTTCGGACACCGATACTGGCGGAGCCGCGTTTGACTGCCTCACGTGCGTACTCGACTTGGTAGAGGCGGCCGTCCGGCGAGAAGATGGTGATTCCCCGGTCGTACGCCTGCTGTTGAGATTGACCCTGCATAGTTACTCGCAATCGAGGTCAGTCGCCCCCAAATAGCCGTCGCCGACCCGCGCATCGACACGCGGCGGGCAGACAACTGCTCGACGATCCACACCGTCGAGGGTGACCTGTCTCGTTGTCCGATGTACCTGCGGACGCTTGATATACCTTTCCTCACAAGCACGCACGGTCCCCGAAACACCGGTGACGCGCACCCCGACCGGATGGCCGTCTACCTCGGTCACGCAGGCGAGGGCGGCCCGCCCGCGCTCTACCTCGCCGCGGCGCACCCGGACGACAGCGTGGCCCCGACCGGCCTCGAACGCAAACCCGTACACCGTCAGATCGGCGTCGGCGCTCCCCGTATCTCCGAGGAGTCTCTGGGCGGCGTACCAGAGGTCGCGCTGAAACGCCCCGCGCGAGAGCTCGGCATCCGGCCAGCTCTCGATGGCAACGGCGAGATACCGCCACCGCTGGCGGAGATGTTTCGGGAGATGTTTCATATCCGATGGTCAGCCGGCTCGGGCTTCAATCTCCGGTCTTGGCTGCGAGCGTTACCGGCGTCGAAACGCCGAACACCGTGGCTCACAAACCGGATCGTATGACTCGCGTCTCGGCCGGTGCGCGCATCCACATCGGCTTTCAGAACCTCTCGCTGGCCCACGATCGACTTTACGGGGGTGTCGGCTTCGCGCTCGACGCTCCCCGCGTGACCATCGAGGCCAGCCGCGCCGACAGCGTTCGATGTGGCGACACGCTCGTCGCCGAGTACGCGGCTGCGGCCTGTGATCTGCTCGACGTATCCGGCGTCGAACTGACCGTCACGGAGCGACTTCCGCGCCACGTCGGACTCGGCTCGGGAACCCAAATCGCGCTCGCTACCCTGAGTGCAGTCGCCGAAACGTACGATCGCGAGCCACGGGTGCGTGAGCGCGCCCCCGCACTCGGCCGTGGCGGTCGCTCTGGCATCGGTGTCGCCACCTTCGAGCGAGGCGGTTTCGTCGTCGACGCCGGCCATCCGACGACGCGGTTCACGACCGACACACCCGAAGACGGCTCTTGGACCGTTCCGCCGGTCGTCGTCCGGCGTGACCTGCCGGAGTCGTGGCGCGTCTTACTCGTGTATCCGGACGCCGAGTCCGGCCGATCGGGCGAGACGGAGGACGCGTCGATGCGCGCAGCTGTCGAGCGAGCCGATCCCGCCCTCGCCGATGGATTAGCGGGAGTTCTGACACGGCGACTCCTCCCAGCGGTCGTGGCCGGCGAGTGCGAATCGTTCGGACAGGCCGTCACCGCCTTCGACCGGCGCAACGGAACGTGGTACACGGACGCACAGGGAGGCGTCTATCGGCCACCCGCGGGCGCACTCATCGACGAACTCGATGCGAGTGCGGCACTCAGCGGTGTCGGACAGTCTTCGTGGGGGCCAGCTGTGTACGGTATCACCGACACGAGCCGTGAACAGGCGGCGCGTACGGCCGGCGAAGCTGCACTCGACGCGGTCGGCGTCTCGGGAAGCGTCGAGACGGTCGCGCTCGCAAACGCCGGCGCTCGCATCGAGTGAGTCGCGTATCTTTAACCGTGGACGAACTGTACGCCACGCTATGAGACGTATCCCGTTCGGTATTCACCGGCTCGACACCACTATCGGTGGGGGTGCACCGGCCGGTAGTCTGGTGATGCTCTCGGGGGAGGCGGGGGCAGGCGCGCGCGAGTTCGCCTATACCTCGGCGGCAATGAACGCTCTTCAGACGGTCGACGAGGAGCTGTTCGACCTCTACTACGGCGAGATAACTGGAGGAGCGAGGCCGGCACCAAACGTCCACTACGTCTCCTTCACGGCTGAGGGGGCGCGGCTCCGCCGGGAGATGGAGTTCGTCCTCGACGACGAGATTACCGACGCTGCGACCGGAGACATCACCTTTCACGACCTCTCGACAGAGTATTTCCGTGTGTCACCGGTGCCACGCGACTGGTACTCGAATCGGACCGCGAGCATCACGAATCTCGGTGGCGACGGGAACCGCTCAACCGTCCCCGAGGCGCTCGGCGACGTGTTGTCTGCACACGCGAGCGAGAACCTGGTCATCATCGATTCGCTGACGGATCTCATCAGCGCCGCCGGCGAGGATATGACGTGGTCGGATATCCCGAAGCTCGTAAAGGGGATCACGCGCGCCGCCTACAAGTGGGGTGGACTGGTGCTCGTCCTGTTGAACCACGAGACGCTGTCGAGTGAGCACCACGGCCAGCTTGTCGATGCCTCCGACGGCTCTTTTATTTTCGAGTGGGAGTCGGGCGGTTCAACGCGAGCGCGAACGCTCATCGTTCAGCAGTTTCGCGGCATCCTATCGGCTATCGAGGATGAGGATATCGTCGAGTTTGAAACGGAGATCGGCGATGCAGGCTTCGACATCAGCGACGTGCGCAAGATTCGATAACTGGTCTCGGAGCGTCTCGTTTAGCCGAATCCTTTTTGCTTGCCGGTTCCAAGCGGACGCAAGATGGCCACAGAGTCTGAAAGTAGCCAACTATCCGTTCGGCTCCCTCCGGACCTCGAATCGTGGTTGGAGGAGTTGGCCGACGAACGCGGGATGGACCGCGATCGGCTACTGGAGCGACTGCTGGAGGCGAACCAACGCGCGCTCCGTGAGGAACCCGAGGGGGAGACGCTCTCGACCCAGGTCGACGGGCTCGAAGACGACTTCAACGAGAAGATCGAAGATATCCGCTCGCGAATGCTCCAGCTCAAGCGACAGACCGAGTCGAAGGCCCCTGCGGACCACGACCACGACGAGTTCGACCAATTCGACGGTCTCGAAGACCAGCTAACGCAGATCGCGACGACCGTATCGGATTTGGAAGCCGATATCGAGGAGCTGGCGACGGCGGTCGAGACGCACGACGAGACGCTCGAAACCACACAGGCGAGACTGCGTCGCGTCGCCGCCGCCGTCGTTCGGATGCAACGAGAGACGCACGGCGACGACGAGGAGCGTCTGACGAAGCTCCGCGATATCGCAGCACAGCGCGGCTTCGAGACAGCCACCTGCCAGGCTTGTGGCAACTCCGTCAAGATCAGTCTGCTTTCCGAGCCGGTCTGTCCGCACTGTTCGACCGAGTTCGCCGACATTACCGGCAAGGACGGCTTCTTCTCCACGCCGAAACTGGTCGGCGGGAGCAGCGAGCAGTGAGCGACGATGATACCGATCAGTCGGGGGACGACGATACCAATCAGTCGAGGGACGACGAGGTTGACGGAGAGTTCGAGAATGGGGATGAGTTCGACGCGTTCGACGAGGCGGTCGAGACCGACGGGGAGCAGGCCGACGACCTCGAAATAGCCAGCGATGCCGAGCCGTCCCGGAGCGACGACCACGCGGCAGAGTCTACTCCTTCCGAGGAAGATCCACTGACAGTGTTCGACGAGGAGGATGACGAGCTCCCCGACGAGGATATCTTCGCACAGATGGAAACGGAGTCGGTGTTCGACGACGAGGACGTGTTTGACTTTCTCGACGAGGAGGAGGTTGCCGTCGAGACCGAAGCCGACCTGCTCGAACTACAGGAAGTCGAAGCGGCTGATGAGGGTGCTATCATCCCCAAGAGCCAGTACTGTGAGAAGTGTGAATACTTCAGCGCGCCACCGGAGATGGCGTGTGAGAATCCCGGCACGGAGATCCACGAGCTGACCGACCTCGACCACGTTCGCGTTACCAGCTGCCCAATCGTAACCAAGCGGACACAGATGGCATCACGCGACCGCGACTGACGTGACCGGAGACTTTTCGGCGTTCGTACCCGAGGCCGGGGTATGCAGTTCTGTGACGAGTGCGGCTCGATGATGCATACTGACGGGGACCGAATGGTCTGTGCCGCTTGTGGCTACGCGACCGCCAAGGACGAGTCGCTGTCAGACGACTACCGCTCGACGGAAGCACAGGACGACAGCGACGTCATCGAGACGACCGAGGACGCCAACTTCGAGGGGAAGCCGACGGACGACACCGTCCGGTGTGATGGCTGTGGTCACGGGATCGCGTGGTACACAATCAAGCAGACCGGCAGCGCCGACGAGCCACCGACGCGCTTCTTCAAGTGCAAGGAGTGTGGCCACCGCTGGCGGGAGTACAGCTAGAGTTCGCGCGCGACCATCTCTCCCCAGCGCGTGAAGTCGTATCGCTCGTAGAACGCCTTTGCACGCTTGTTTTTTCCATCAACATCGAGAACGAGTCGGTCGAGCGGGAGCGACTGCTCGCGGGCGTGGTCAAGCCCCCGCTCCATCAGGTCGTCGGCGACACCCGTCCCCCGAAACGCCGGCGTGACGTACACCTCGTTCAGGACAGCTGCATCCCAAACGAACGCAAGCCGTTCGGGAAGCAAGAAGAGATAGCCGACGAGTTCGCCGTCGTGCTCGGCGACGAACAGACAGTCCTCGTCGTCGGTACAGCGGTGGACCCACGCGAGCCAGCCCTCGCGGTAGTCGTCCGTGAGCTTCGCGTCGTATGCCGCAGCCTTTGCGTCGTCGTCGGTGTCACCCATCGCTGTCTCGAAGCGCTGCTTGAGCTTCCAGAGCGCCGTGGCGTCATCGGGTTCGTACGGTCGAATCACACGAGAACAGAGCTACGTGTCGGCTTCAGTGTCCCGGAGTCCGAGCCACGTCGCGAGCACTCCCGCGAGGACGAGCGTGACGTGCCAGCCGCGGAAGACGACCGGGAAGATGCGCTCAGTGTTCGGCTCTTCGACGCCCCGCGAGGGGTCGATACCGCTGGCGACGTGGACCGTCTCGGTCGAGCCGCGCTGGCCGATGTCGACGCCGCCACCCCCGTTCGTCGTCGGCTCGGAAACCTCGACGAAGCTCTGGAACAGTCCCCGACCAGATTCGTAGCCGACCCTGCCGTCGATGGCGACGAACTGGTCTATAACCGGATAGAGCGGGTTCACGCCGAGTGCGGTGAACATATCGAGACCGATACCGGCCGCGACGTATGCGAACAGGCCGGTCCAGAGTCGCGCGGTATCACCCTGAGCGAGTCGACCTCGAAGCCATCCTGAGTGAACCGTCCCGTGCCACAGAACGAGGGCGAGCGCTCCCGGCACGAGCAGCGTGTGCAACATCGCGCGGTGGGTCGAGGCTATCACGAGCGAGGTGAACGTATCGAGGTCGGGGATGATGCAGGCCGCGATGACGACGAGCGCGGCCCGACGGTCGAACCGCGCACCCAGGAGTGCAGCGCCGCATAGCAAGCCAAACGCGACGTGGACGACGGTCGAGGGCATCAGGTCACACCTCCGTCGCGCTCGGTGAGTCGGATTGCCACTACGACAGTCGCCGTGAGTGCGACCAGTAGCTCCCAGCCGGCGTTGACGAGAACCGCACGCATCGTCTGCCCGTCCCCGCCGACGAACGGCGAGGGGACGGCGTAGCCGCTGGCGACGGTCCCCTGTCCGGCCTTCGGGAGGAGTTCACCGCCACCGATATTCGGTTCGAAGAAGGTGAATAGAAGCCCGTCCGTGGTGCTGTACGCAAGCTGGCCGTAGACGGCGAAGAAGCGACCGTGAACCGGCCACAACACCGCGGCACTCTCGACGTTGAACAGGTCGAACGCGACCGCAATCGAATATGCGAGCACCAGCGCCCACGCGAGTCGGACGTGCTCGACCGTGAGTCGTTCACGGAGGACACCGCGACGGCTGACGAGCAGTCCCCCGGCGAGAAGTGGAATCCAGACGTTGTGGAGTGCAGCGTTGTGGAGTCCAGGGTGGAGCATCGCGAGTACGGCATCGAGATCCGGAAGCGCAGCGGCGAGTCCCACCAGCGCGACCGCGCGAAGCGACAGGTTGTCGAGCATCGTCGTCGCCAACAGAAGGCCAGTCGCGACGGCGACGAGCGTAGTCACCATTGACCCGAGTGGGTGCGGAACCACAATAAGCGTCCGGGCGGAGAGGAAGGTATGGACGACACGACGCGCCAGCAGCTCGCGACCCACATCGCTGGCGAGGTGACGATGAGCGACGAGCCGGGCGCGACACTTCGGAAGTGGCGCGAGGAGTTCGACGTGACCGGTTCGACGCTCGCCGGCGAACTCGACGTGTCGCCGTCAGTCGTCTCTGACTACGAGTCCGGGCGTCGTGACTCTCCGGGTATCGGTATCGTCCGGCGGTTCGTCGAAGGGCTGTTAGATATCGACGCCGCACGCGGCGGCGACCGACTCCGGCAGTTCACCCGCGTACTCTCTGCCGGCTTCGACTCCGATATCGTCCACGACCTTCGGGAGTATCCGACGACGGTGCCGCTCCGACGATTTTACTCCGCTATCGGCGCGATCGAGGTGGTGAGCGGCAGCGACCGTACTGTCGCCGGACACACGGTCATCAACTCTATCGCGGCCATCTCGCGGCTCTCCAGCGAGGAGTTCTACCGACTCTACGGCCAGTCCACGAACCGCGCACTCGTCTTCTCTGATGTGACCCGCGGCGAGGGGCCACTGGTCGCACAGCGGGTCGTCACGCCGACGCCGACCGCCGTCGTGCTTCACGGGGTGTCCGAAGAAGGGCTGTGGGAGCACGCGCCCGAACTCGCGCGTACCGACGGCTACTCGCTCGCAGTGACTGACGACCCGCTCGATGACGTGTTGGAGACGCTCCGGGGTCTCCCCTAGAGCGCTATGGTTTGTGCGTGAAGATGACGGCGTCACCCTCGTGGGTCGTCACACACAGATTCAGTTCGAGTGAGAGCTCCAAGCTGTTGTACTCGTCCCGGCAGATGACAGCATCGTCGAACGGGTCGCCGCAGGCCGGACAGGCCATCGCGACGGTGTTCCGGTAGCTATCGACTCCGTCTGCGGATTCGATTGGCGTGACCGACGAGATGAATTCCTCGTACTCTGCGTCGTTCATACCCGGAGATGCGACCGGGAGAATATAGTTCTACGCCCTACTCGACGTAGCGATACTTCCGCTCGCCCATCCGACCCCAGCCGTCGAAGACGAACTCCCCGTCGGGTGCGGTGAACTCCTCGTAGTCACGGCCTTTGGAGTGGTCGTGCGCGTCGTGGACGGTCTCGTACTCGGAGAAGTCGAGGTCGTAGCGCGCCTCGGTCTGCTCGTCGATATTGAGCTGTGCAATCTCTTCTTTCCAGCCGTCCTGGACGGTTTCGTGGTGGACCTCCGCCTGCGCGCCCGAACCATAAGAGGCGACGAGCAGTCGCTCGCCGGTCATCTCGCGGTCCGCCTCGTACGCGCGCTTGAGCGCAGCCAGTCGCGCGACGTGGACCGATCCGGTGTACCAGTTGCCGACATAGCGCGCGATATCGAGTGTCGGATCGATCGTCGCCTCGTACCACTCTTTGTACCGTGTGGTCTCTTTCAGCTCGTCGGTGTAGTCGCTGACGGCATCGAGGAACGCATCTTCGCCGTCGAAATCGGCCTCGCGCGGCTGTCGTCCGATCTGCTCGGCCAGCATCTCCTCGATTTCGGTGTCGCGGGTGATGTGACGGTACGCCAGCAGCGCGGCCTTCCGAACCATCCCCGGGAACGGGGTGTGGAACGGCGCGTAGACGAAGTCGTCTGGGTGAATCTCCCCCGCGACGGACTCGTAATCCTCTACGGCCTCGCGCATCCGCGCGAGATACACCTGTACCGACCGTTTGCCGTCGACGCTGGGGAACTGCTGATTCGGCTTCAAGAAATCCGTCTCGTCGGCGCTCCCGTACCCCTGCTCGTCGGAGATCGTCACGAGCGACGGGTCCTTGGAGACTAACATTGCGACCGCGCCGGCACCCTGTGTCGCCTCGCCCGGATCACCACGCGCGTACAGCGCCGTGTCCGTCGCGACGACGATTGCTGCCCGACCGCGATTCCGCCCCGCGCGAATCCAGTTGTACGCGTCGTCGACAGCCTGCGTGCCGGCCACACAGGCGAACTTCCGTTCCCCTTTGTTGGCGTGATGGAAGTCGCCGTCGAACGTCTGTTCGAGACAGCCTGCGATATACGTCGAAATCGGCTTGGAGTTGTCGAACGACGATTCCGTCGCGACGTCGATACGCCCGATATCCTCCGGCTTGAGGTCGTTACGCTCCATCAGCCGTTTCGAGGCGTTCGCGCCCATCGTGACGATATCCTCGTACGTGTCCGGGAATGAGGACTCGTAGAGCCCGAGCCCCTTCGTGTACTTTCCGGGGTCATCGCCCTTCTCAGGCGCGAACGTCTCCGCTAAGTCGAGTTTCAGCTTTCCTGTCCAGATCTCCGCCGCGTCGATACCGACTTCCATCATATCCGTCGGTCGGAGAGCAAGTATAAGGGTCTGACGACGAGTGTTTCGTCAGTCGTCGAAAATTAGTTGTTCCCGTTCCCGTTCTTGTTCGAGACGACCTCTTCGATAGCCACCAACTTGTTCTCAGGGCGTCTGCACCGACCCCTTCTCGGGCTCCCGGACGTCCCTATTGCTTCGTCGTCCAATTCTTCGATTTTGAGCGTAGCCGCCGAATTATCATTCAGATTCTGGGAGTACCGTCTGCAGTTACGATATGCGTTCCACCGTTGTCGTAGTTTGCTGGATCAGAATTGTTGTTTAAAATTACGTTCTCGTCTGACGGGCCCTTGGCTTTGATTTCGCACCATTCGGATGCGAGGTATGTGTCAGTAAGATCGATAGAGCCGCCCTCGGTCTTCAGTTCTATTCCCTCATCATCTCTCCTGCCTCGGTTTCGATTAGCGTGCTACCGACGAGGGAGATGTCATGCCGCCATCGCCTTTTGACTCTATTTTGATTTGTTTTTTTGCAGTGAAACTACCATCCTCAGCCGTGATTTTCCCCCGTCCTCACTCTTTATATCAAGCTTTGAATCGGCTTCTGCTGTCGTTCCGTCAAGGGAAATATCACCCTCGTCTGTTTTTATTTTGATATCCTCACCGTCGCCACTGCGTAGTGTCGCGCCATCTGCGTTGATTGCTCCATCGTCACTCTCCACTTTGAGCTCTGAACCGGCCACCACTGTCGTTCCATCAAGGGAAATATCACCCTCGCCGGTTTCCTATGTTGATCTTCTCGCCGTCGTTGCTCGCGCGGTGTCGCGCCATCTGCGTTGATTGCTCCATCGTCACTCTCCACTTTGAGCTCTGAACCGGCCTCCACTGTCGTTCCGACAAGGAAAATATCACCCTCGGCATCCTCGTTTGTCTTTATTTCGACGTTGTCGCCGTCGTTGCTGCGCAGTGTCGCGCCGTCTGCGTTGATTCCGTTCTGTGTACTTTCCAACTTTACCTTGCCGTCCGTTGATTCGATGGTAACGTCGGAGTTGACCGTGATCGTCGAAGCCTTGATATCGAATTGCCCGGGACCGAATCTAAGTCTTTCTCGATGGTGAGTGGATCGTTTGGGTTGTTGTACTGGTTGCCGTCTCATCCACGGAGTAGGTGTCTTCACCCTTATTCGTACTGTCCGTTACCGTCCGCGTCGATGTACGCCACTTTTCCTGCTGGAAGAGCGGTTGCCCTGCCCCAGCATTACTGTTACCCGGAAGCGGTGCGATGGCGGAGAGGCCACTTGGTGGCTCCTCATCCGTGCCGACCTCGACCGTACAGGCGATGTTGTAGTCGCCGACAAGGTCGATAGTAACCTCATCATCGGCGACTGAGAGGCTGTGCACGCCGTCCGTATTTTCGAGGTCATCGACCGAATCGTAGCCGAGCGCCTTCGCCCACGTCGATGCCTCTACCACTCGTCGGAAGAGCAACCACAGGGTCGGTGACGGTCTGGCTGTTCGCCGTCCGTGTAGAAGGTCGACCGGAAATCGTCTCGGTGCTCGACTGCTGGGTATCGCCAAACAGCACGACCAGAGTCACCGGTACCGCCCTCTCCGTCGGCTTCACCGAACAGCAGTCGCGCTTGCGTCCGTACGAGTTCGGTCCCGTAGTCGAACTCGTTGAACACGAAGGTGTTCTCGTACTTCGTCGTGGGAGCGTTGTTGTAGTAGCTGTAGTTTGGCGTATAGCTCGCGCGGACTGTGTCTTGACTGGCCGGACAAACGGTTGAGGGGTCGTCGATAGTGCCGTCATCGTCGAAGTCGGGCCCGATACTGATGCTGCCGGGTTCGGTCGTCGCGAACCGGCCGTTCGCCGTCGGGGCGTTGAGCGCGAAGATTCGGGCGGGGAAGCTCTGTCCCAGCTGAATCGACGCGGCACCGTTCTGTCCGGCATTGGCAGCTCGGACGATCGCGTTGCGCGTGTCCACTATATCGCGCTGCACCTCCTGATTGTGGTCGAACTCCACCTGCTGGTTCTGCTGGGGAACGATGACGGCCTGATAAGCGGTAAAGGCGATGATTGCGAAGGCGAACAGGATGATGACGCCGATCTGTATCGACTGACCGCGTGTATCATACGCCGAAACATCGAGACACTGCTGATTCGCGGTACGGAGGTATAAGCTTCGTGGGGTCAGCAGGCAAAAGAATGACCAGAGAATCCGGTCACGCCTTCGATGTACGACGTATAGCTCGGACTGCTCAACGTAGATATCAAGATTCATTAACGGCCTGCGGATCACCGTCCACTCGCTGAAGCGCTGTTCCGCCAACGAGCACAGCCAGCAGTGGAGCATCGCCGCGAGCGACTGCGCCAGGTTGATGTGGATTGAGCACGGATATACTGCGATGTATTTGTTGAAGAGTCAGATGAACGCGCTAATACTTCGTTAGAATGCTCTTATGCGATGGTAGTATCGATTTCTGTCGTCCCTATGGTCCCATCCTCAAGCGTATAGTCAACCGTTATCACAATCGACTTACCAGACATACTAATTTCGTTCCCACCATTATTAGTGAATTCGTAAGATGTAGAACGTGGGGACGTCGCGGGTCAAGCGACGGCTTCTAGCGTTGGCGTTACTACTTTGATCCGAGTTGCTGAGATCAATTGTCAGCCCACCGTCTGGTATTGACTGCCCGCCGGGGAGATCTGCAACACCCGATGTGGGTGTCGAATCAATATGTAGTTCGCTTTCCCACTGTCCGGTACCGATCTCCGGGTCACTCAGCCTTGGGTTACCGTTCAGATCGGGGTTGACAGTAACCTCATTAATCGTTAACTGCTGGTCATAATCGTTGGAGTCATTTCAGTGGATCTCGCGCCGGTATCTCCACCACTGCCGTCAGCAGCCTCGAATACTACTTCGTTATACACGAGTTATCAGAACTGGGCTGGGATTTGGAGTAGTATCAATAACAGGAATCGTAAAACCGCCTCGAAGAGACTGGTCCAAGCCGACACCCGAGCAGACGACCGTGAAGGTCGTATCTGTAGCGAAACTAAACACAACTTCACTCTCCGCACTATCAAAGGAGACATCAATATTGCTGCTGTCGTAGGCATCCCCCCACGTGTCATCCACCTGGTCCTGTGACTGGAGCGACGTAGGAAGCTGAAGCCCACTTAACGGAGCGGACTGCTATCAGCCGCGTTTCCCGCTGTACGTGTCGACAGTGACTGCACCGGTTCGCGATGCTCCAATGTCTCCTTTTGTTTTTATCAGGTTTATGTCTGTTATTGTCTGGGCTCCCAGTCGCTCAGACCGATAAGGAGTCGTGGTGCCGATTCAGACAGTGACCTGGCTGTCAGGCTCGTCACCAAATTGATTGTACACGGTGGTATGCTCGTCAGACTGTCGTAGGTGCATTGTGGTCAGTCAGCTCTGCGACGGTTCGTACTCCACACCGACGGTTTTAGCCTGGGGATCTCCAGGACGGATGGAGTCGAGATTTGCGTTGCCGCCAGTTATCTGGGCATACCGCCTCGGATCGGTCGTTGAGAGTCGTCCCGAAGGCGGCGGCGCGTTGATGGCAAAGAGTCGTGCTGGATACTCTGTGCCAAGAGTCACTGTGGCTGCACCACTCTGCTCGCCATTCCCTGCTCGGACGATCGCTGTTGCGCAGCTCACACCATATCACTCTGTACCTCCTGATTGTGGTCGAACTCGACCTGCTGATTCTGCTGGGGAACGACGACCGCCTGATAAGATGTAAAAGCGATAATTGCGAAGGCGAACAGGATGATAACGCCGACCTGCACCGACTGCCCACGCGTATCACCCCGGAACATAGAGATACGTCCGATTCGCGGTACGGACGTATAAGCCTCGTGGGGTCGAAAGCCGTCAAAAAAGCGACCGGCTCAGGCTTCCTCGACGAGTTCGGGGTCCGAGAGCGCGTCCTGCAGGGAGTCGAGTCCGTTGACCCACTCGGCGACGTAGCCGTACTCGAGGTCGGCGGCGATACCGCTCACGTCCGTATCCGTGCCGTCGATAACGAGCGTGCCGGCCTGTGCGCAGTAGTTGAACGCGGTGTCGAACTCCTCGTCGGCCTCGGCGTCGACAGCCGCCTGGATGTTGGCCGCGACGGTCCCCTCATCAGGAGTGCCGTTGACGACGAACGCCTCGGCGGAGGCGGCGACGCAGTGGAGCGCCATCTGGACGGAGTCGACGAGCATCGCCTTGTCCTCGTCCTCGATAGCCACGTCGTCGAGAACGACCTCCGCGAACGCTTCGAGCTCGTCGAGCGCCTCGTCCTCGCTGAGCAGCCCGTCCTGATAGGCGGTGATGATCTTCGCGACAGCGATGGCGGCGTCGTCCTGCAGATTCAACAGCAGGCGAGCGGACTCCTCGTTCTCCGGGTCGATGTCCTCGGCCTCGAGCCGGCTGAGCCAGTTGTTCCAGCGCTCCTCGCTGTAGAACTCCTCTGGTAGCTCTCGATCGCCCTCGGCGCTCTCGTCGGTGCTCATATCTCCGCAGTCACACAGCCAGCGGTATAAGCGTTTCAAGTACGGACGCCAGTACGATGGAAAGACCCATACCCCGGACTCCGAAGTATGGGTATGATTGCTGTCGTCGGCGGTGGTGTCGCCGGACTCGCCGCGGCGTACCGCCTCCAGCAGGCCGGCCACGACCCGATCGTCTTCGAGGCGTCCGACACCGTCGGCGGACTGGCTGCCACCTACGAGACGGACGGCGACCCCATCGAGGCGTACTATCACCACCTCTCCGCGACCGAGGAGACCATCGTCGAACTCGCCGAGGAGCTGGGCGTCGGCGACCGGCTGAAGTGGCTGTGGGGCCACGACTCCTACTACGTCGACGGCGTCGTCCACCCACTCAACACGGCGTGGGAGATCGCTGCCTACCCACATCTCAGCTTCTACGACAAGTTCCGGCTCGGGATGTTAACGCTCGGTGTCGACGTGCGCGGCGGCGTGCCAAGCTTCGACAGCTACGACGACCTCGAAGCCTACGAGCACGTCCCGATCAAGGAGTTCCTGCTCGAACACACGACACAGGGCGTCTACGACTTCTTCTTCGAGCCACTGCTGCGCGCGAAGTTCGGCTCCCGAAAGGAGGACGTATCCGCGGCGTGGCTGCTCGGTCGCATCCAGTTCCGCGGCGAGCGCAATCTCCTGAAAGGCGAGAAGCTCGGCTACTTCGACGGCAGCTTCGCTGTCCTCGTCGACGCACTCGTGGAGGCCGTCGGTCGCGAGAACATCGAGACCGGCGCGCGCGTACAGGACATCGACTTCGGCGACGGTGCCGTCGACTCGCTGACCGTCGAGACAGTCGGGACGACGACGCCAACGACGACGTCGACGGCGCCGTCGTCGCGACGATGCCGAACGTCGCTCGAAGACCTGACCGGCTACGCCGTGCGATATCGAGTTCCAGGGGTCGGTGTGTGCCGTCATCGGGATGGACGACTCGCTGACCGACACCTACTGGCTCAACATCGCCGACGAGGCTCCCTTCGGCGCGCTCATCGAGCACACGAACTTCGTCTCGCCCGACCGCTACGGCGGCGAGCATCTGCTCTACTGCGCGAGCTACATCCAGAGTCAGGAGGAAGAGCTGTGGCAGTTGGACGACGACGAGGTGCGCGAGCGATGGCTCGCCGGCATCGAGGACATGTTCCCGGAGTTCGACCGGGACTCGGTCAACTGGATGGAAATCGCGCGCAATCCGCGCACTGCCCCTATCTACGAGCGCGGCTATCTCGACATGGTCGTTCCCTACGACCTCGGCGACGATATCGCCGATGGGCTCTACTACGCGGGGATGGCCTCTCGCGCGCAGTATCCCGAACGGTCGCTCAACGGTGGAATCGAGGCGGGATACGCGGCAGCGGACGCGCTGTCGGAGTAATCAGTCGTCTGCGGGCGCGTCCTCCTCGGAGACGCCCGGAGATTCATCGAGCGGTACGTCGTCGGGCTCCTCCGTGTCGCCACCTCTGTGGACGGCTCCACCGTCGTCGAGATACACGTCGTCCGCGAAGCCGGCGACGGCGTTCTCGAAGACGCCCTCCTCCATCGCCTCGGGCGTGGCGGGCGCGTCGGTAATCCCGTCCACGGGTCGGAAGTCGCCGAGCGGGTCGTCGATAGTAATGTTGTGAGCGGCGAAGAAATCGTCGTAGCGGCGGTAATGTTCTTCGAGTTCGTCGGCGGGAATCTCCATCATCTCCGCCCAGCCGTGGTTGAAGAAGTCGAAGTTCGCCTGGATATGGGTGACCTCCCGCGCCTCGGCCTCGGTGAAGCCGGCCTCCAGCGCGGCGACGTAGCTGTCCATCGTCGCGGCGAAGAAGTCGTCGAGGTGCGCCTCACGCTCGTCGCGGTTGGCCTCATCGGCCTTGTCGAGGAAGATGCGCGTATGTAAATCGACCAGCTTCTCTCGTGCTTTCTCGCCGACGATCGGTGTCGTCAGCGCCTTCTTCGCGGCCCAGTGGCGGACGTTCTGTCGGAGCTTCATACCCTCATTTGGCCTTGCGCGCGTTTGAATCCAGCGCCGGAACGGCTTCCAGCGCGCGGAGATAGCAATCCCCATTAGTGCGGATGCCAAGTGTTCAGTATGAGTTCGTCGTACGTCATCATCGGCGACGGTATCGCCGGCAGCTCCGCGGCGGAGACATTGCACGATTCGGAACCGGACGCCGACATCACCGTCATCACCGACGAGGGAGAGGCGTTGTACAACCGCATCCTCATCAAGGAGTTCGCCAAGGGACGGATGCCGGAAGCACCCATCTCGATCCACGATCCCGACTGGTACGAGGAGCGGGACATCGACCTCCAGTTGAACACACATGTCACGACCGTGGACACCGATGGCCACAGCGTCGAGACTCACTCTGGGGAGAGCTACGAGTACGACAAGCTACTCGTCGCGACGGGCGGCACGCCGACCCAACTTCCCGTCGACGGGTCGGACGCCGAGGGAATCGAGCACTTCTGGACCTTCGAGGACGCCCGCGCTATCAAGAAGAACGCCGAGGCGGCCGAGAAGGGCGTCGTCGTCGGTGCTGGTCTGCTCGGTATCGACCTCGCGGCCATCTGTGGTGCACAGGACGTAGAGGCAAACTACCTGATGCGCGGCGAGTGCTGGTGGCGCTACGCGCTCTCTCCGGACGGGGCCGAGATCATCCACGACGCCCTGCGCGAGAAGAACGTCACGCCGGTCTTCGATTCGGGTGTCGACCACTTCGAGACGGATGACGACGGCCACGTCAGCGCGGCAATCGACCCGAACGGCGAGCGCTTCGAAGCCGACTTCGTCGGCGCAGCTATCGGGCTGGACTTCAATACGGAGTTCCTGCGCGACACCGACATCGAGCTCGACTGGGGTGTCGTCACGGACGAGCACATGCAGACGAATATCGAGGACGTGTACGCCGCGGGCGACATCACGCAGTTCCACGACGTGCTGCTCGGCGAGCGCGCGCAGAACGGCGCGTGGGGCTCGGCGAAAGAGCAGGGGTCCATCGCCGCACAGAACATGCTCGGTGAGTGGGGCGAACCCTCCGAGACGTTCGAGTGGGTCTCCTCGTACTCCATCACCCACTTCGACTTCCCGTTCCTCTCCTTCGGTCACCCGACGCTGGGCGACGACGACGTGGAGAGGAAATACTCCGATACAGAGTGGCGGCGTGTGGCCCTCAAAGACGGCAAGATCGTCGGTGGTGTTCTCATCGGCAACCTCGCGCCCCAGTCGAAGCTCAAGCAGCTCGCGCGCAATCAGGTCGACGTCTCCGACCAGAAGGAGCTTCTGCTGGACGAGATGATCGATCTGGAGAAGTTCGACAGCATCGAAGCCTGATTGCGGCGCTTCGTTCGATTTTGGCTGCTGCGTGTCGTTTTCACCGACTATTCGACTGTGAGAGTCAAACGATAGATGCGTGTCGGTACGTCAGAAAACGCAATTCGTTCGCACTACAGTTCAGTCGTCGCCGTCTTCGTCGACGATGACGACCTCGCCGTCAACCACGTCGACATTGATGAGCGTCTTGACGTGGTACGGCGACTCATCGACTTTGTTCTCGCCGCCGACTTTCTTGATGACAGCCACGACATCCTGCACCTCGGCACCGATATCGTCGAGTGCACCACAGATAGCTGCGAGCGTGCCACCGGTCGAGAGCACGTCGTCGAGGACGAGCACGCGATCACCGGGGTCCACATCGTTGATGTACATCTGCGACTCGGAGTAGCCGGTCTGTTGGAACAGCGGCTTCTCACCCTCCAGTCCGTACTCGCGCTTTCGGATCACGACGAGCGGGATATCCGTCATCAGCGAGACGGCTGTCGAAATGTGGATACCCATCGCGGCGGGTGTGACGATTTTGTCGACATCCTCGAGGTTCGCCTTCCGGAGGATACGGATGACGATCTTGCGCAACAGCGAGGGTTCCAACATCGGAACGCCGTCCGATATCGGATGGACGAAGTAGTGGTAGCCGTCCTTCTCGATGATAGGAGCTTCGTGGAGCGACTCGGCGAGCTGGTCCATACTCGGCGTGGGAGAGCGGCGCGGTAAAAGGCTATGAATCGGTTCGATTCGGTGACGACGCGCCGTCGCGCGAGGCCATCCGAACCGATTGGACATCGATAGCGCGAACGAACGAATATATGCTTGTGCGTCCAGTTTATCGGTGAAAATCACTGCTGAGAGCGCGTCAAAAGCAAGTGATTTAGCACGTGAGACTCAATCGCTCTACGAAAACGATGGCACTCACTTCTGTCCGTTCGGACTCGCAGTCGCCCGGGTGGTACCGGTGACTGGGACCGGGTTTCTCGTGCCGATCTCGGAATCTCGAAGTGTCCGGAACACGGTGAGATACGCGGTCGAACAGGCGACCGATCACATCGCAGAGAGTGGCGACTCTGCCGTCATCCGGTTCGTCTATCCGCTTTCGAAGCGACTGTTCTTCGACGAGAACACTGGCGAAGCCGAGGAGGCACGCTCGCTTCTCGACCGCGTCGAGGCGTGGGCGAAGGAGGACCTCGGCGAGCAGCCGAATACCACCGTCGAAGTGTACACCTCGCTGATCGGGACACGCGAGTATCTGTTCAGCCCCAGTGACTACGCAGACGTGCTATCTCGCTACGCCCGCGATAACGATATTAGCGTAGTCGTATTCGATCCTGACTTTGACCCACTCGGAACGACACCGCTGTTACCACCACTGGAGAACGAACTCCGGCGTGCCGGCCTCGACGTGCAGGAGGCACCGGTATCGCGTCCGCGACGCGGGACGCTACTCGTCCGTCGCGGCACTATTGCACAGTTCCTCGGACTCGCCACCATCTCATCGCTGTTTTATCTACTGTTGGCTGGCTCTCTTGCCCCCTTCGAGCTCGCGACCGGAGCAATCTCTGGGCTCGTCGTTGCCACGGCGCTGTGGGGCATCTCGCTGACGACGCCGATACAGCCGCGCCAGACTTTCGGTCGAGTCGGGCGACTGCTCCTGTACATCCCATATCTGGTCTGGCAGGTCGTGGTGGCAAATCTGAAGATTGCCTACGTCGTGCTCCACCCTGACCTGCCAATCGATCCCGAAGTGGTGGAGTTCGATGCTGCGGTCTGGTCCGCGCTCCCGGTTACGATGCTGGCGAACAGTATCACGCTGACGCCGGGAACCGTCAGTGTCGACGTGACGCGGCGACATTTCACCGTCCACGCGCTCACAAAAGACTCGAAGGCCGGGCTGCTCGGTGGCTCGCTCGAACGCGCCGTCAGGTTCGTCTTCTACGGTCGCGCAGCCGCCCGGATTCCGAGCCCACTCGAACGCCGAGATACCGATGAAGACGAGACGGAGGTTGATCGATGACGCTCACGACGGACATTCTGCTCGCGACGGCGGCGGCGTTCACTGTCGTGTCTTTCGGTGGTCTCTACCGGGTCATCCGCGGACCGACGATGCCCGACCGCGTCATCGCGGTCAACGTCTTCGGGTCGAATGTCGTCATCGTTATAGCCCTGCTCGCTGCAGCCATCGGTGAACCGGGCGCACTCGACATTGCACTCGTGTACGCACTGTTGAACTTCCTGTTGAGCATCGCCATCTCGAAGTTTACCGTCGAGCGAGGTGGTGTGCTGTGACGCCTCGCGAAATCGCCATCCTCGTGATGGCTATCGGCGGTATCTTCTTTGCCATCGTCGCTGTCGTGGGACTGATTCGCCTCCCCGATCTCTACACTCGCGCACACAGCACCTCGAAGAGCGAAACACTCGGTGCCCTGTTAACGCTCGGTGCCGTCGCGCTCGCATTCGACGGGACACTCACGACGGTCAAGACCGTACTACTACTGCTGTTTATGTTCATCACCAATCCAACCGCCGCACACGCAATCGTACGTGCGGCAGCCGAACAGGGTATCGAACCGTGGACGAAGGATGAGGAGGATGAGGTATGATTACGCCCGTTGAGGTCGCGCTGCTGGTGTTTGTCCTCTGTTGTGCAGTCGCGACTGCGCTACTGCGCGACGTGCTGGCGGCCATTATCGCCTTCGGGGCGTACAGCCTCGGCATCGCCATTATTTGGGTGTTCTTGCGTGCCCCTGACGTGGGTCTGACGGAGGCCTCAGTCGGTGCCGGCGTGATGACCGTCCTGCTGTTGCTCACGATCGCGAAGACGACTCGTCCGCCGGACGACCGCACCTTCGAGCGCGTGAACGTTCCGGCGCTCGTGGTCGCGGGACTGCTCGTGGTCTCGCTGTCGACGACAGTGTTCGCGCTGCCGGCGGTCGGTGCAAGCGGCTCCCCGGTGGCGACCGACAACGTGACCAACTACTACATCGAAAACGCCTACGAAGAATCACACGTCAAGAATGTCGTGACGGCGGTGCTCGCCTCCTACCGTGGCTTCGACACCTTCGGTGAGGCGGTCGTCGTCTATTCGGCCGGAATCGGCCTTATCGTCGTCCTCAGACGGGAGGTGTTGGGATGAGCACCGATTCAGTTGAGGAGCCACAGGCCCCCTACGTTGAGAGTCCCATCATCATGACGACCGTCCGAGTCATCACACCGTTCGTGTTCACACTCGGCCTGTTTATCATGTTCCACGGCGCTGACTCCTCTGGGGGCGGCTTCCAGGGCGGTGTCATCGTCGGTACGGTCGTCCTGATGTTGGGCATCGCGTTCGGTATCGAGACGACCCGCGACTGGATCGGCACGACGATACCGGTCGGACTCGTCGGGCTCGGTGTGCTCGCATTCTTCCTCATCGGCGTCGGCTCGATACTGCTCGGCGGGGCATTCCTTGAGTACGACGTGTACCCCATCTACCACGCCGCGAAGTACGGTATGGAGTTCGTCGAGCTCGCCATCGGGCTCATCGTCGCTGGCGTGGTGACGGGACTGTTCTTCGTCATCGCCTCCGGCACTACGGACGATGAGGAGGTGAGCCAATGACGGGATTCGAAGCGCTCGCCGATCGGCTCTACTATCTGGTGGCGTTTCTCCTCCTCGGTATCGGCACCTACACGCTCATCGGGAGTGAGAACCTCGTCAAAAAGGTCATCGGGATGAACGTCTTCCAGACAGGTCTCTTCCTGTTCTTCATCGCGAGCGCATTCATCGCCGGCGCAAGCCCACCGCTGTTGACCGCACCGGCACCGTACGTCTCCCCACTGCCTCACGTGCTCATTCTGACGGCTATCGTCGTCGGCGTAAGTCTCACCGCTGTGGCGCTTGGACTCATCGTCCGCATCTACGACGAGTACGGGACGCTCAACGAGGAGACCCTCCGGGAGGTGCAGGCCGATGAGTGACCTCGTCCCGCTTCTGGTCGCGCTACCGGTATTCGGGTCCGTCGTCGCACTGCTTGCCGGCCTCGCACGCGACCGCGTCGGCTGGCCGATCGCTACACTCACCCTCCTCGTGCAGACCGCCGTCGCCGGGACTCTGGCCGCTGACGTGCTCGGTGGCGAGGCGATTCAATACGTCGTCGGTGGCTTCACCGTCCCCATCGGTATCGAACTCCTCGTCGACGGGCTCTCCGCGAGCATCGCGCTCCTTATCTCGGTCGTAGCGCTGGGCGTGCTCGCATATGCGCGCCGAGCCGGCCCGCGCTCGAACGCCTTCTACATCATCTATCTGCTGCTCGTGGCGGGGTTATCGGGAATGTCAATCACAGCCGATGTATTCAACATGTACGTCTTTCTCGAAATCACGGGGCTGACGGCGTACGCGCTCGTCGCGAGCGGCGACGGCGGCCGCTCCGCGATTGCAGCCCTGAAGTACCTGCTCGTCGGGACCGTCGGTGCGTCGCTGTTCCTGCTCGGTATCGGCTTCGCCTACATCGCGACGGGGACGCTAAATATGGGTGACCTCTCGTCGCAGCTGGCAGCGGTCGGCTACGACTCGCCGCTCGTGCTCGCGGCGTTCGGCCTGCTCGTTGTCGGGCTATTCGTCAAGATTGCTGTCTTCCCGCTGCACACGTGGCAGCCGGCCGCCTACGCCGGCTCGCCCGACTCCGTGAGTGCGCTCATCTCCGCGCTCGTCTCGACGGTGGCCGCGTACGCGCTGATTCGTATCGTCTTCACCGTCTTCACGGTTGACTTTCTCACGACGACGCCGCTCGCCCGGACTGTCCTCGTCGCGGGGGCAGTCGTCAGTATCGTCGTCGGGAGCCTGCTTGCTGTCTCACAGGACGAACTCAAACGTATGCTTGCATACTCGTCCGTCTCGCAGTTCGGGCTCATCGTCGGCGCGGTCGCCATCGGTAACGTACTCGCGCTCACCGGCGCAGCCATCCACCTCGTCGGCCACGCAATTATGAAAGGTGGGCTGTTCCTGACAGTGGGGCTCGTGAACGAGGCCACGGGTGCGCGCCGGATCGACGAATACGCCGGGCTCGCAAAGCGGTCGCCCGTCGGCGCGGCGGCGTTCAGCGTGCTCGCCATTGCGATGGTCGGCGTTCCACCTGCCGTCGGCTTCGTCGGCAAGTGGTACATTGTTCTGGGTGCCATCGAGGCGGAAGCGTGGCCGCTCGCAGTCGTCATCTTCGCGAGCACGCTGCTCACGCTGGCGTACTTCGCGCGGGTCGTCGAACGCATCTACTTCCGTGACCCGACGGAGACGACCGGGCTCGCACCGACCGCGACCGACGGGGGTGAAGACGACTCGTCACCCCCGGAGCCGACCGTGTCCTTCGGGATGCGAGCGACGATTGTCGCAGCAGCCATCGTCGCCGTCGCACTCGGTGCTGTTGCCGTCGGCTACGGTGATATGCTCGAACCAACGATAGAGGGGCTTCTCGCATGACTGACATCACATCTCTCAGACCGCTGTTTGCAGTGCTCGTCTCGGCCGTCGCCGTCGTACCGATCCTCGCGTCCCGCGGGCGACCGAACCTTCGGGAGGCGTGGACCGTGCTCGCGGCGGTGACGAAGTTCGGTCTCGTCGCCAGCATGGTACCCGGCGTCCTCGCCGGCGACGTGTACGTGAGTAATCTCGGAGCGTTCGTTCCAGGCATCGAGTTCACGCTGCGTGCTGACGCGCTGGGACTCCTCTTCGGTCTCCTCGCGAGCCTGCTGTGGGTAGTGACCAGCTTCTACAGCATCGGCTATATGCGCGGGCTCGACGAGGGACATCAGACCCGCTACTTCGCCTCTTTCGCGGGGAGCGTGTCAGCCGCCATCGGCATCGCCTTCGCCAGCAATCTGCTCGTGCTGTTCGTCTTCTACGAGCTGTTGACCGTAGCGACGTATCCGCTCGTCACCCACGACCAGACGGCGGAGGCGCGTGCGGCCGGCCGGAAGTACCTCACGTACACCTTCGGGGGTGGCGTCGCCGTCCTCGCGGGAACGGTACTCGTCTACGTGCTCGCTGGGACGACGGCGTTCACCCCTGGCGGTATCGCCAACCTCGCGGCAGCTGACCCGATGCTTGCACGCGTCGCCTTCGGGCTGCTCGTGGTCGGCTTCGGCGTGAAGGCGGCGCTGATGCCGCTGCACTCGTGGCTTCCGGACGCGATGGTCGCGCCGACACCCGTCTCCGGACTACTCCACGCGGTCGCAGTCGTCAAGTCCGGCGTGTTCGGCATCGCCCGCGTCACGCTCGACGTGTTCGGCCCGGACGCTGTCGCCGCACTCGGCGTCGGCTTCGCGCTCGCTGCCGTCGCCGCGGCGACGCTCCTCATCGCGAGTGTCATCGCACTCAGACAGGACAATCTCAAGCGCCGGCTCGCCTTCTCGACGGTGAGCCAACTCTCGTACATCGTGCTCGGGCTGGCCGTCGGGGTGAGTGTCGACCCCGAGCGCGCCGCCGCGTACGCACTCGCTGGGGGCCTGCTCCACATTCCCGCACACGCGTTTATGAAGCTCACCCTGTTCTTCTGTGCAGGCGCGATCCACGTCGAAACCCACACAGACGACATCAGCGAGATGGCGGGGATCGGCCGGCGGATGCCGCTCACGATGACCGCCTTCGGCATCGCCTCGCTCGGGATGGCCGGCATCCCACTCGTCGCCGGATTCGTCAGCAAGTACTTCATCCTCGTCGGAACGGTCTCGTCGGGACAGCTGCTGTTCACCGGCGCGCTGCTCGTGTCGGGCGTGCTCAACATCGCCTACTTCTGGCCCGTCGTCTACACGGCCTTCTTCGAGTCGCCCGAAGACGGCAACTCGAAGCCGCTGCTGGAGTCGCCATTCGGCGGCGACAGAGACGTAGCGACCGACGGTGGTCACGAAACAGACGGTCACGATGGAGATGGAGACAGCCACGGGCACGGTAGCGGCTGGGAATCAGTCGGCTGGCGCGGTGGCGAGTCGACGTGGCTGATGCTCGCGCCAATCCTGTTTGCTGTAGCCGGCTCGGTCGTCCTCGGTATCGTCCCGGACGCCGCGATATTCCTCCAGCTCGTCCGTGACGTGGTGCAGGCCGTGACGGGGGTGGCGATCTGATGGAGCCAATTGTTCCGCCGTTCGTCCCGGTCATCCTCGCAGCGATACTGCTACCGCTTCTCGGTCGGAAGCTGGGCCACGCCGTCGCCGGCGTCGCGACGTTCGCCGTTGTGCCGTACGTCTGGCTCGTCGAGTCGGGCGCACACTTCACGAACGTCGACCTGTTCGGCTTCGAGACAGTCATCTTCAACGTCGATCCGTTCTCGACGCTGATGGGGCTCATCTTCGCGTTCATCGGGGGCATCGGCGTCCTCTACTCGTACTACAGCGATGCCGAGGCCATCCAGACGGCCTTCGCGCTCAGCTACGTGGCAAGCAGTCTCGGTGCCGTCTTCGGCGGTGACTGGCTCACGCTCATCTTCTTCTGGGAGCTGATGGCCGTCACCAGCACGCTACTCGTCTGGCACTACGGCGGGAAGGCCATCCGTGCTGGCTTCCGGTACGCTGTCCTCCACGGCATCGGTGGGACGCTGTTCCTCGGAGCCGTTATCTGGCACTTCGCCGAAACGGGAACCTTCCTGTTCGCGAGCGTTCCCGGTGGACCCGAGACGGCTGGACTGGCCGGCTCGGTTGCCCCGGTGCTCGCCGCGCTCGGTGTCGGCGTTAACGTCGGCTTCATCGGCCTGCACGCGTGGCTGCCGGACACCTACCCGCGCCCACATATCGCCGCGAGCGTCTTCCTCTGTGTCTACACGACGAAGACCGGCGTGTACGGAATGTACCGCGTCTTCCCCGAAGACGGAAATCTCGCCATCGCTTATATGGGTGGACTGATGGCCGTCTTCGGCGCGACGATGGCGCTGTTCCAGAACGATATGCGCCGGCTGCTCTCGTACCACATCCAGTCACAGGTGGGTTATATGGTCGCTGGCGTGGGGATCGGCTCCGCGCTCGCACAAGCCGGCGCGTTCGCCCACGTGTTCAACCACATCCTCTACAAGGGGCTGTTGTTCATGACGGCCGGCGTCGTCATCTACCGAACCGGCGAGGAGAGTCTGAAGAAACTCGGCGGGCTCGCGCGACAGATGCCCCTCACCGCAGGCGCGTTCACCGTCGCCGCGCTCTCCATCGCCGGCTTCCCCGGATTCAACGGCTTCGTCAGCAAGGGAATCATCATCTCGGCGAGCCACTACGACCTTCCCAATGCCCTCGTCCATATCGGCGGGCGTACCGGACTTGAGTGGCTGCTGCTCATCGGTGGCGTCGGCACCTTTATGTCGTTCATCAAGTTCGGCTACTACGCCTTCTTCCACGGCGAGTACGACAGCGAAGTGAAAGACGCCAACCGCGGCCAATCGGTTGCGATGGTGGCTGTCGCCGCGCTGTGTGTGTTCTTCGGGCTCGCTGACGGCTCGCTGTTCAGCCTGCTCCCATTCGACGTGACCGACGGAAGCGTCGTCTCGCACGTGTACACCACATACACCGTGGACCATATCGTCGAGGGCATCGCGCTCGCTGTCGCCGGACTCGTCGGATTCGCGTTGGTGAAGAAGCCGCTGTCGAAGGTCGGTCGTATTCCCGACATAGATCGGCTGTACAATCCACTGAGCTTCTACGGCACGCGTGCACTCGTCGTCGGAGTAACTGAACTGTACGCTGCGACCGACCGCGTCGTCGTCCAACTCACCGGTCGTGTCCAGGGCGTCGTCGCCGAGCCCGACCGCGCAGTAGGTCGGGCTGTCGGCCGCGACCGCGTCCCGCTCGAAGGGGGTATCAGCTCTGGCATTATTCTCGTCGTACTGGTCGCGGCGGTCGTCGTCCTCGCAGCCGTCATCTGACCACGCTATCCGTCGAATTCGCTCGCGAGTTCTTTCGCGATATCGTTCGCGACATCGGCCTTCGTTCCGGTATAGCTCGTCGTCTTCTCGTCGCGGACGATGATGACCCGTGTCTCGTCGCCGGCAAGCGCATCCGCACGGTTCGCGACGACGAAGGAAAGACCGACGCGCTCTAACTGCTCGCGGGCCATCGTGATGAGCGCGTCGTCGTCACCTGACGTTTCGAGCTTGAAACCGATCATCGTGAGCTCTGGCGCACTCTCCCGGACCGTATCGAGCAGCTTCGGCGTCGGCTCCAGTTCCAGCGTGAGTTCGCCACCCGAGCGAATCTTCTCGTCGCTCGCCTCGATGGTGTAATCCGAGATGGCCGCCGCTGAGATCAGCGCGTCAGCGCCGGCTGCAACCGTCTCGACGGCCGCCTCGGTCATCTCTGCGGCCGACTCAACCTGTTCGACGGTCGCGTAGGGAACGTCGGCACCGTCGTGAAGGAGGGTCACATCCGCGCCGCGAACGTAGCAGGCGCGCGCGAGTGCGCGACCTGTCTTCCCCGAGGCGCGGTTCGTCAGTACGCGAACGGGATCGATTGTTTCGCTCGTCGGCCCGCTCGTGATGACGACGTGACGGTCGGTGAGCGACCCGTCACCCGCGACACGGGCCGTCGTCGCGACGATAGCCGTTTCCGTGGCAATTTTCGCCTTCCCTTCCTCCAGCCGAGGGTCGACGAAGGTGACGCCCCACGATTCGAGTGTGTCGAGTGAATCGAGCACGCCCGGGTGGTCGTACATCGGCTCGTGCATTGCCGGTGCGACGACCAGCGGGATGCCCTGACCGAGGGCGGTCGTCGCGCAGGTCGTGACCGTCGTGTCGTCGATACCCGCCGCGATTTTGCCGACGGTGTTCGCCGTCGCCGGCGCGAGCAGAAACACGTCCGCCCAGCCGTCCGCGCCGAACAGATCGACGTGTTCGACCTTTCCGGTGATTTCGGTCACGACCTCGTTCTCGGTCGCGAACTCCAGCGCCCACGGATGGATGATACTGCAGGCGCTGTCGGTCATAACGGCTCTGACGTTCGCCCCCTCGCGTCGCAGTTCGTGGGCTAACTCGACCGTCTTGACGGCGGCTATCGATCCCGAGACGCCGAGGACGACGTTCCTGTCGGCGAGTACGCTCATATCTCGGCTCCGGCAGGCGGCCACATTAGTGTTCGCCGTCGCTCGCGCTGTTGCGTGTGACGACGACCGACGAGTGCGTCGCCGCCCCCCAGTCCGTAACACCGCCGCCGAGGATGACTGCGTCGGTACTCATATCCGAGAGCACGAGCCGGCGAGCGTGAATGTCACGGTCGGTCACGCCCGGAGTGCTTAGGAGGCTGTGTCTACTACTCCGGCTGTGGACGCTGTCGAACTCCAGACCGTCGTGTACGCGCCCAGAGAGGAGGTGTTCGACTTCCTCGTCGACTTCACCCACTACGCCCGCTACTCCAAGCATCTCGACAGCGTCGAGGGGTTCGGTGACGGTCGTGAGGGGACCGAGTACGAACTCACCTTCTCGTGGTGGAAGCTCTCGTACACGGCGCGCTCGCGCGTCACCGAGATCGACTCGCCGACGCGTATCGCATGGGAGCTGAGGAAAGACCTCGACGCCAACGGCTACTGGGAGCTCGGAGACACCACCCCACCAGAAGACCGCGACCACGCCACAGTCGTCACCTTCCGGGCCGCCTTCGAACCGGAGTCAGCCGATACGAGCGTTATCCCGCTTCCCAGACTCGTCTCGTGGGACTGGGTCATCGAGAAGGCGAAACCGAAGATTCAGTCGGAGGCTGAACGCGTCGTCCGCCGTGCAGTCAGAGATTTAGAGGGAACGAGCCGTCCGGTCGAACTGGAGATTACGACCCGCCCGGACTCGGTGTAGCTACTCGTTGTCGTAGCCGCCGCCAAAGCGCATAATGAAGTACGCCAGCCCAAGCGTCGCGCCGATACCGATGGTGCCGGCGAGTCCGAGCACCTTCGCTGGGTCCGGAATCGACGGTGGTCCCTGGGCCGGCTCCGGCGTCGAGATCTCCTCGACGACCTCGATGGCGCCGACCATTCCGAGGCTCTTGTGGGGCGTGCAGACGTAGTCGTAGGTGCCGAGCGTCTCGAAGGTGTGGCTGTACTCGGTTCCCTCCGGAAAAATAACGCCGGCTTCGCCTTTCCCTTCCCACGTCGCCCCCTCGGGAATCGACTCGGGGACAACGTTGTGGCCGTCAGAGCCCCACGTGAAGTTCACAGTCGTCCCCGGGAGTACCTGTAGCTCCGCGGGGTCGAAGATATTCTCGGCGCCAGGGCCGACGGCGACCGTCTCGGTCGTTCCAGATCCCGGGAGTTCACCGCCGCCGGAGCCGGTTCCGGTGCCCGTCTCGTTGCCATCCTCCTGTGCTGCTGCGGTGCCGACAAGCCCGCTCGCGGCTGCCGCACCGGTCGAGGCGCGCAGGAATCCACGCCGGCTGACGGAGCGCTCGTCGCTGCTCATACGTTGCGTTAGAAACACTCACTCCTGAAGGTTCCGCTTCGGTCTGTTTGTGCGGCGTCGTTCGACGACGCCGAGTCGCCTACAGCCGGTAGTCGGTCGACCCGTCTTCGGTTTCCAGCGCAGCGACCAACAGGTCGATAACCGCCTCGATATCCTCGATATGGATGCTCTCAGTCACGGTGTGGAGATATCGCGTTGGGAACGAGATTGCGCCCGCGGGCGTCGCACCACCTGCGAACTGGAGCCCTGCCGTGTCTGTCCCACCAGCAGGGAGAATCTCCGGTTGGTGTGAGATGTCGCGCTCCTCGGCCAGCGCCGTCAGCCGCCGGTGGACAGTCGGATTGGTGATTGCAGAGCTGTCCTTCAGCTTGATGCCCGCGCCGCCACCGAGTTCGGTCACGCGGTCCTCATCGGAGAAGTTCGGTCCGTCGTTCGCAACCGTCGTGTCCAACCCGTAGGCCACGTCGGCGTCGATATCAACGCCGAGCGCCTGTGCACCGCGTAACCCGACCTCCTCTTGAACCGTTGCAGCAAGATGGAGCGTCGCGGTCGGCGACTCGATTCGGCGGGCTGCCTCGATGAGAGCGAACACCGACACACGGTTGTCGAGCGCCTTCCCCGTGACGTGCTCGCCCATCACCGTCGTCGTCTGTCGTGTCGTCACGAGGTCGCCGATACTCACGAGCTCGGCCACCTCGTCGCCGTCGCGACCGAGGTCGACGTACACGTCGTCCACCTCGTCGTCGCTCTCGAGGTCGCTCTCATCGAGTGTGTGCGGCGGCGGGCTGCCGATGACACCCGTGATATCGTCGTCGTCGGTGTGGACGGTGACACGCTGTGCCTTGAGGATACGGGCGTCCCAGCCGCCGAGCGCGTCTAGCTTGAGATAGCCGTCGTCGGTGATATGACGTATCATAAACCCGATTTCGTCCATATGGGCCGCGACAACGACGTGTTGGTCGCCCGTCCCCTCGATAGTGCCGACGAGATTTCCCATCCCGTCGCCCTCGAGGGTATCCACCTCGTCGGTCAGCTCTCGGCGGACGATATCGCGGATTCGGTCTTCGTAGCCAGGGACGCCGTTGGTCTCCGTTAGCTCCCGAAGCAGTTCGAAATCGAACGATAGCTCCTCGTGTGCCATACGTGCCGTATGAGAAGCAGTGTCTAAGCGGTGGTGGTTCGGGGTCGATGCCAACGACTAACGCCGCGGACGACAGGGGCTGTGGTATGACACAGTGGATCGGTGAAACGTTCACCTCCGAAGTCGGCTGGGACCATCTCGAATCGCTCGTCGCAATCGGCAACCGGATGGCCGGCTCAGACGGAGAGCGAGAAGCGGCGCTCGCGACGCGCGACGCGCTCGCGACGCATACGAACGACACCACTCTCGACGAGTTCGATATTCAGGGGTGGAATCGGGACGAGTCGAGTGTTCGGGCTGGCGACACCGCGTTCGACTGCCTCGCGCTCCCGCGGTCACCCACCGCCGAGACGACCGGCGAGCTACTCGATCTCGGCTACGGGCTCCCCGAGGATTTCGAACGGGCTGATGTCGAGGGGAAAGTCGTCGTCTGTGCGAGCAACGTTCCGTCGTGGTACGGGCGGCTCATCCATCGCCGCGAGAAGTACTACGACGCCGTCGAACACGGGGCAGCTGCGTTCATTTTCCGGAACCACGTCGAGGGGTGTCTCGCGCCGACCGGCAGCGTCGGCACGGCTGAAGCGCCGCTCGGTGAGATACCCGCAATCGGCATCTCGAAGGAGGCCGGAAGCCGACTCGTCCGTGAACACGAGAGAGAGATGGTGACCGTCACAACGAGTGCCGAAACAGGTGAGGCCGTGAGTCAGAACGTCCACGCGACACTCGGCCCAGACAGCGATGAAACACTTCTCGTCACCAGCCACGTCGACGCGCACGATATCGCGGAAGGGGCGGTGGACAACGGCGCTGGCACGGCAATGGTGGTCGAGCTTGCCCGAACGCTCGCCGAGCGCGAGGCTGAACTCGACACGCGCGTCGAATTCGTCTGTTTCGGCGCGGAAGAGGTGGGATTAGTCGGCTCCAGCCATCTCGCAAGCGAGCGCGACCTCGAGACGGTGAAGGCCGTTCTCAATCTCGACGGTGTCGTGCAGGGGCGGAATCTCGCCGCGCACACCCACGGTTTCGACGCGCTCAATGCCGCTGTCAATCGGGTGAGCGACCGACTCAAACAGCCGTTCACCGCGAATCCGAATCACGGCCCCCATAGCGACCACTGGCCGTTCGTTGAGCGAGGGGTGCCGGGACTCCACGTCTACGCCGAGACCGGCGACGAGGGTCGCGGTTGGGGACACACCCGCGCCGACACGCTCGACAAGCTCGCTCCGCGCGACCTGCGCGAGCAGGCCATCGTGCTCACCGAGCTAGCCGTCGAACTCGCCCGCGAGACGACGGACACCGAACGGCGCGACACTGCTGACATCGCGGCCGAACTCGAAGCGCAGGATCTTGCGACGGGAATGAAACGGACCGGAGACTGGCCGTTCAACGCCCGGTAACGACCACAACAGTCATTCGGACGCGTCTCTGTTAGTCGCTGTGAAGCGCCGACTGCTCGAGCGACGACGCCAGACCGAGAGGCGACGGTAGCGTGGTTTCGACATCCGCCTCCCACGTCGTCATCTTCATCGCGGCGCTCGCCGTCGCAGGAGGCGTGGCGTCGATGAGTATCGACACGAGCGGAGCGCTCGCGGAGAGTCTCGACGGACAGACGGATCGCGAGGTAACGCGCATCGACTCACAGATCACTATCGTCAGCGATGTAAACTCGGGCGCAATCTACAACAACGAGACGGAAGAGGTGACGCTCCTCGTCAAGAACGTGGGTGAGCGGACGCTCTCGTCGTATGCACGTGCGGTGACAGTGACCGTCGACGGCACGTTCGTCCCGACCGACTCACAGTCGATAACCGTCATCGGTGGCGGTGACTGGACACCGGGAGAGGTGGCTCGTATCAGCGTCCAGCGAGCCCTCACAGCCGACAGACACCGGATACAAGTCACGGTCAACAGCGCAGAGACGCACTTGGAGTTCACGCCAAAGTGACGAGGCAGATGCAGTCGGTGGCATCGCCGTTCGCGCAGTCGGCGAGAAAATAGAATTCGAGAATTAGACGACCTGACTCCAGAACGGTGCGACGACGAAGAAGAACGTCTGGAAGGAGATATACGCCAGCATAAGAATAGACGCAGCCACCGCACCCTTCGGCGGCGTGAGATCGCGGTCGTTACGGACCTCTACTTGTCGGGATTCAAACTCAAAGAGGTCAGTTACGAATACCGTCGCGACGAACATCGAGAAGACCAGTCCGGCGTGGTGAGCGATCGTCATATAGTAGAATGCACCGACCACGAGCAGGAAGTTCGTCCCGACGCGGAGCGGGTGACGGGTCACATCTTTCCAACCGCCGGATGACGCCTGCGACTGATTTCGTCTGTACTCCAGCGCGCGACCGACCATATTGAGTACGACTAACCCAAGCAGCAAATACGCGATAAGCGGTGCAGAGAGCACGTTCTGTGCTAGAATATTGTCCACCGGCCCGAACCATACGACGAAGTTCTCCATATGCGAGGCTCGGTACGGGCTACATTAAGCCCTTTCCAATCGTGGGACGGGTCACTGGAACCGACCGGGAGTCTCCGACACTACCGCGACCGATAGCGCTGACTCGACGCCGATACGCACGGACTCTCCGGGGACAACTGATCCGATCGTCCGGTCGTCCGCGAGCAGATCTACGGGCGTCTCGTCCCGCTCAACGTGGAGATCGAGTTCTTCCATCGGTAACACCCACATATCCTCGTCCGTCGAGAACGGCGCAATCGGCACGACAGCGAACGCATCGATACCGGGAGCGACAATCGGTCCGTCGGCACGCCGCGTATACCCGTTCGAGCCGATCGGCGTCGCGACCACGACGCCATCGGCGCGGAACGTCGCTACCCGCTCGGTCTGGCTCACGACGGTATACTCGGAGATGCGCGCCGGCTCGCCGGTGACGAGCATAAAGTCCGTGAGTGCGTAGGCTTCGCCAAACGGCGTCCGTGCGGTTGCGACCGGAAAATTGACTGTCTCGTGGCGCTGTTCGAGCACCTCCGTGAGTGCTCGTGCTAGTCCGTCGCGCGCGACCGACCGGAAGGGGGAGCCGGCGTCGACTGGAAGAATCGTCGTATCGATACCGGCATTCGCCGCGGCCAACATCGCAGTCTCGCCGACGCCGACGACCACGTCGGTGTCGGCCATCGCGACCTCGGTCGGTGATCCGGTGAGGGGCTCACCACCCGCCGCGGTCACCGCTGTCGCTACCGTTTGGTCACCGAGAATACCGACCGTCGGTCGCTGCATATCCTGTGGTCAGTCGGCGAAGAAAAAAGCCGTCCGATTGCCGGGTTACTCCGGAATCTCTGGCGTACCGTTGTACACCTCCTGAATCTTTCGTGCGACGGGAATCACGACTATAAATGTCAAGAATCCGAGGATGGCAAACCACAACATCGCCTCCTTCACGACCAAGCCGACCTGCGTATACACGGTCACCCCGGAGGTCGGATTCGGCGCGAGTAGCTGTGCACCCTCGAAGGTGGGCGTGTTGTACCAGCCGGCGAGCGTCATCCATGCCAGTCCAGCACTGACGAGTATCGTGAACCCCTTGGCGAATTCGTCGGCCATTATCTACTCTTCGTCAGCGTCGTTTTTAGCGTTTCCCATCTCTTCGGCACGGAACCGTGATCCGAGAATGTAGATACCCGAGCCAGTGATCAAAAACGCAAAGCCGATCAGCGCGAACGCGATCGTCAACGACTGGCCACCGACGCCGAGGCCGATAGCGCCGAACGCGTCCTGAACCAGTTCGCGGACGAAGCTCCGGCCCAGCGTCGCTGCGTCGAACATCACGAATGCGAGCAGAACGAATGCGACGGCAAACAGCGTCGAGAACACCGTAATCGACTTGTAGATTTCCATCGGGACGGCGATATCACGACCCCCACGTTCGCTGGCAGCATCGCTGTTTGGGTCGTCAGTCATACACAAAAGGACGGGACGGAACGGTTTGAGTCTTGTTTACTTCGGCGGTCGAAGTCGGTAGTAGCGACGGTTCAGCTCGAACATATATCCCTCGCGCATCGACTTCAACACAGCGTACGTGAGACACGTCGCTACAATCGGCGCGAAGAACGCCAGATCGAACAGCAGATTGCTGTCCATCGGAACGAGGTTCTTCACTGCAAGCGCCGAGATGGTGAAGGCGAAGACGACGCCGCCGACCCCGAGTGCCGCCCAGAACGGCTGCTCGACTGGTCGCCGCGCCGCACCCTTGTTGAGGAACGGCACGATGGAGATGAAACCGACCACGACGATGTTCGCAACGACACCGTACGCGCGGTCGGCCATCAGCTTCGACCCGCCGAGCAGCGACAGCTCGGGGTTGAGCGGGCCGAGCTTCAGCAGGCCGAACGACCAGTAGAGATACCAGTCGGGCAGGATGACCGCCGGCGTCTGTGTCGAGTTCGCCGGTGCACCGATGTGGGGCGGCAGCGCCGCCGACAGGAAGATGATCATCCCGACGAAGAAGCTCGTCAGCGCGAGGTTCCGGATCATCTCGTGGGGCCAGGTCGGGAACGCGAGCACGTCGCGCTCGACGTAGTCGGACTCGATGGCGCAGGTCCTGGTCCTCGCGGCGTGCACGCTCGAAGTACTCGTAGGTGAGCCGGGAGAGCCCCTCGGTTCGCTCCTTGCGCTCGCGCCAGGTCGGCGTCTCGTCGTCCGGCGCGACGATGCCGGTGCCGTCCGTGCGGCTACGCTCGTTCGTCGTGTGTGTCGTTGTCGCTCATGGTATCAGTGTGGTTCCGCGATGCCCTGCATCCAGACGATGCCGATGTGGATCGCGATTATCGCGGTCGCGATGAACGGGAGGAAGAACACGTGCAGGATGTACATCCGCTGGAGCGTGGACTGTGTCAGCGTGAACCCGCCGAACATCAGCTGTGCTGCCCACTCGCCGGCGAGCGGGACCGACAGGGCCATCTCGACGCCGATCTGGCCCGCCCAGAAGGCGAGCTGGTCCCACGGGAGCAGGTAGCCGGTGTAGCCGAAGACCATCGTCAGCGAGATGAGCACGATGCCGATGATCCAGTTGAGCTCGCGGGGTTCCTTGTACGCGCCCGTGAAGTAGACACGGAGCATGTGGAGGAACACGGCCGCCACCATCACCTGTGCCGACCAGCGGTGGAGGCTCCGGAGGAAGAAGCCGAAGTTCAGGTCGGTCATGATGAACGTGATCGGCGTCGTACGCCGACGGTCGGCGAGCCGATGCGCCTGCGGCGGCCGGACGCGTAGTAGAAGCCGAGTAGCGCACCGGAGATCGCTGCGACGACGTACGCGATGGTACTGAGAGCTCCCCAGCGCGTACAGCGGATACCAGTACCAGAACTTGTTGTCGAGGTTGTACTGTTCGGTGTGGCTCTTGGGCATCTGCATGTTGACCTTGTAGTAGAGATCCTCGAGGATCTCCAGGTAGTCGACGATGCGGAGCCGCCTGTCGAGCCACATCAGCGACCGTCAGGTAGATCGATCTCGATCGGCGAGTCAGATCCCGCTCTTCCATCCACGCCTGCGTGATCGTGTTCGTCTTTTCGTTCTAAGCTCATTGTCGCCCGTTTGTCGTATACTCATAGACTGGTCGCAGCTACGTTATCCTCCGGTCGTGGAAGCGCCACGAACGTCGCTTGGACCGCGCTGAAGGGATCGTACACCGACTGGTGGCACTGACAGTACACCCTGTCTTCGGCGCCGAAGTTCGCGCTCCTTCGAGCTGTTTGAAGCCCGGAACACAGCAGAAGTGCGTGCACTTGTTGAGCCACGCGATGAAGCCCTGCTCTGTCGCGGCGCTCAGGAATCCAGCTCGTGCTGTGTCCTGCGCCTGCTCTTCGATCATCGCGGTCGGATCCGGAGCACCTGGATCGGGCATGCGTCTGATCGCACGTCCTGAGATCGCCACCGACGCGGTCGCCGGCTTGCCGAGCCCGGTCCGTCCGATGCCGTTGCCCCACTCCTCGTAGTCGTCGAACATGTCGACGGTGAGCTTCGTCGCCAGGCTCGACGATCGCTCATGCCAGTCGTAGCCAGCACTCGGACCCGACGCGGAAGAAGTTGTCCTGCGTCGGCAGCGGGCTGTGTGCCCGGATACGTCTGGACGCCGCAGTACTGGAACCACTGAGAGGAGTACGTCACACCACCCAGTTCGGTCTCCGCGATATTGACTCGTCTGTCCAGCCCGCGTCACCTCACTCACCTCAGGCCAGACGCCCTTCAGCTCGCCGTTCTCGATCGTCGAGCGGGATGATCGGCATCCCGCGCGGTGCGGGCCCATCAGTGTTCTCGATCGCCATCGACCATCGTCGTCCCACCGCCGACACCGCTGGAGTTCGGTCGTCGCACCGAGCGCCATCGCGCAGCCGGTACCGACGCCAGCGAGCGCGGCAGCTGCCGACGACGCCTTTCACGAACCGTCGTCGCCCCGATTCGGTCGGATATTTGTCTTCGTCGAGTGGCATTGTTATTTCTTGTAGTATGGGTACACCGCGCGTTTGACGCTGTCCCATGGCGTCACCGCCGAGCGAGCTCACCGTCCACGTCTTCCTCGCGGATGTAGAGGTCTTCCCACTTTCGACGACGCTTCTTGACGATCATCACGTCCGGGAGGAACTCCTTGCGGTACAACAGGAGGATGAACGCCAAGTCGATGAGCGTGAGCGCCAATAGCCCGCCGAGGAACATATTGCCGAACTCTGACTGTCCCCAACCACCGGCCGTGAGTCCGTAGGTGAACAGTCCAATGAACAGCACTTCGAGCACCGTCAGCAAGACGATTGCAATCGCCGCTGCTGTCGACTCACGCGCTGGCTCGTATCGGTGGATATCGCCGTAGGTGTTGTTTCCAGAGCTCATCTGTTAGTTCCCTCCACTCGCGTTCGGTGACTCGCCGTACTTGAGCTGGAAGAAGGTGAACATAATGGACACGAGAATCGCGAGAATCGTCGCGATACCGACGTAATGGGCCTGAATTGGAACACCCATGTGTTCCGGATCAGCCTCGCCGCCACCACCAGTCGACACTGTCGGCACGTCGCCGCCGACGGCGACTGCGCCCTGCATTCCAAGCGACTGGTGGGGAATACACACGTACTTCGTGATACCACCTTCCTCGAAGGTGTGCTCGTACGTAGCGCCGGCCTCGCCAATGGGTGATCCACTGTCGAGTGCTGCGGGTCCTTCCTGTGCGACTACGTTGTGGTCTCCGCCCTGCCCGGTCCACTCAAACGTGACCGTCGTCCCGGGATCGATCCACAAGCCAGCCGGGGAGAAGGCGAGATTCCCACCGTTGCCGGATGCACCGACTTCGACGGTCACTTCGCTCTGTCCGCGAGCATCGGTGTAGCCACCGTCGATGCCACCGAGCCACCCGCCGAAGTCGGGCTGTTGTGACTGCGCTGCTACGGTGCCCGACGCGGCGACCGCACCCGTTACGGCCGTCGCGCCACCCGCAGTTCGCAGAAACTGCCGTCTATTCATGAACGTAGAAGTATCGGGCCTGTCGGCGTATAAATTCTCCGAAGGTACGGCTCATCCGACGGCTTTCGTGCGTTCGATCCCTACTTCTCAGATCCGGTCTCTGTCTCTGCAGCCGCTGTCTCACCGGCCTCGGGCTCGGTCGCATCTTCTTCCATTGCACTCGTCCCGCGAGCACTCTCTGGGAGGAACTCTGGGAGCTCCCCTTCGCCGACACCGACGGCACGAAGTCGGTTTCGGTACTCCTCCGCGCGGAACCGATCCGAGAGCCGTGCGTTCGCGACGGTGAAAAAGAGGAGGAACCCACTAACGAGGAACAGCAGACCGATGGTGCCACTGATGATTCCCAGCCCGCTGGAGAGTGCTGCTCCTCCAGCGAGGATAAGCCCCGAGAGGAACATCGCACCTGCGATAAGCTGTACCATCAAATTCCCAAACTCGCCCGATCCCTCTGGAACGGTCGCTGGCTCCGGCAGTTCAGCGTCTTCCGGTGGCTCCGTGACGGTGTAGTCGTCCATCGAACAGAGGGCCACCGACGGCTTCACGTCCCGGAGGACAGTTCCCTCTCCCTCGATGCTCCCGTCGCCGTAGACGACCGCGTACCCCTCGTCGGAGTACGCGACGAGTCTGTCTGGATTCTCGAGGCGCTCGATACGTGCAAACACGTCCCGCGAGGCGACGCGGTTCTTCAAGTCGGCCTCCAGCCGTTCGAGCAGTTCGTCACCCGTGATCCACGAATCGAGGTCGAAGACGGCGTCCCACTCCTCGGGGTGACATCCGCGCCATGTCGCTCGGCGTGAAGTCATCGAAGTCGTACTCGGCTTCGACCTGCTCGCGGAGCTCCTCGGTCGAGAGCGAGTCGTCCTCTCGCTCCTCGCGCTCTTCGTTGTCGACCCGGCGGACCGCCGACTCGACCGGTTCGTCGCCCGAGTCGGGACGGGCGTCACTCATTGCCCGATATTCGGCCTTGGTCGGTAAACCCTTGTCGGGATTCCCGAACGCGACCGCTTAAGCGCGGCCCGCCCCTCGTTCCAATATGGTCGCGACCGGGACTATCGCCACTGTCGTCGCGCTCGCCGTGACGGTGAGTCTTCCGTGCTTTCTCTACGGCGCGTGGATTATGCTCGACAACGACCCGATTACGTGGGGGATTCTGACGTGGCATCTGAAGTACATCGTCACGGGCCTCACTCTCACCACGGTCCCGTTGCTGTTCTGGATGGCTCCCCGGCTATTCGGACTCGGCGACTACGGCACGCAGTTTGGCGGCTACGCCGTCGTCCACGCGTTCGTCGGCCTGACCGCGTACGCCTTCCTCGCGTTCGGCTTCACCGGTATCGTCCGCATCTTCCGCGCCAAGTGGAGACACGACCTCTATCACGACTACAACGAGGACGTGTTGCTGGACGAAATCGGCGGCGACCGGATGGACCACTGGCGGACCCGGCTCCGAATCGGCGTCTTTGGTTACACGCTCTTCTGGATTCTCGCGTGGCTCACCGGGCTTACGCGCTATGCAATTCGGTATCTGTAGCCGGCGAGACGAGATGCGTCTGCTCGCCGTCAATTAGCCCCTTGATACCTGCAGGGAGCAGTTGTTTTGTCTCGTCGAACGAGTCGAGGGGTTCCCACGTCGCCTGTCGTCGTGACCCGTCCGGCTCCGTAGCGGTGAACTGCTCGCGCTCGTAGAGGCCGTCGTCACGAAAGCGCACTTCGCGAACCACCGTCAGCTCGTGAAACGATTCTCCGTCCCACCGGAACTGATTTTCGATCGTTCCGAGGACGGCCCCCGGCTCGACGCGTGCGCCGATCTCCTCGGCGAACTCTCGGACGACAGCCTCATCGCTCGATTCACCAAACTCGAGACCACCGCCCAGTGGCCGATAAAACTGCTCGCTGGGGCCTTCGTAGTACTCGACCAGTAGCTCGTTCCCACGACGAACGATTCCAAGCACCTGTGGCCGAACGTCGCGCCAGTTCTTGCTCACCACGGTTCACCGCTCGCGAGGTCGACATCCGAGTCACCTTGCTCGGACGGGCAGATATCCGCGAGCAGACAGCCGTCGCAGTCCGGATTGCGCGCCGTGCACGTGTCGCGACCGAACTCGATGAACAGGTGTGTACACTCCTTCCACTCCGACTTCGGAATGAGATCCATCAGCTCCTGTTCGATGTTCGCCGGCGACTTCTCTTCGGTGAGTCCGAGCCGACGCGAGATGCGCTGGACGTGCGTGTCGACAACGATTCCCTCTGTCAGGTCGTGGCCGTGCTGGAGCACGACGTTCGCCGTCTTGCGACCGACGCCGGGCAGGTCCGTCAGCGCCGACATCGTATCGGGAACCTCACCGTCGTGGTTTTCGACTAGCTGCTCGCCGATTCCCTTCAGATAGCCGCCCTTGCTGTTGTGGAAGGTGATGCCGTAGATATCTTCGGCCAGCTGTTCTTCGCTCGCGGCGGCGAACTCCTCGGCGGACCGGTATTTCTCGAACAGCTCCTCGGTCACCTGGTTGACGCGCTCGTCGGTACACTGTGCCGAGAGCACGACCGCGACGAGCAGTTCGAGCCGCGAATCGAAGTTGAGCGAGATAGTCGGCTCCGGATACTCGGTGTAGAGCCGGTCAAGCACCTCCTCGGCCTGTTCCGTTCGTGGATCGAGCTGTGTTCCCATATCCGAACGTCGCGTGTAGAAAAGTAAGACCCGTCGGTCTCATACGGATTACGTAACTGTTTACCGCTACGACCGCACGACTGCGTGCGGTCAATACGGAAATGACCTAGCGTAATCCGTATCAGAGGCCGAGTTCGCGCCCGATAACGAGATGCTGTATCTCGCTGGTCCCTTCGCCGATCTCCATCAGCTTCGCGTCACGGTAGAATCGCTGCGGGGCGAAGTCGGTCGTGTAGCCGTAGCCGCCGTGGACCTGCACGGCGTCTTCTGCGACTTCGCGGGCCGCCTCGGAGGCATCGAGCTTCGCGAGCGCGGACATCCGAGTCACGTCCTCGCCGTTGTCGTACATCGTCGCAGCTTTCTGCGTGAGCAGTCGCGAGCGCTCGATCTTCCGGTCCATATCCACGACCATATCGCGGACGGCATCGAACTTCGATATTGGTGAACCGAACTGCTCACGGTCGGTCGAGTAGTCGCGAGCTGCCTCGAAGGCACCCTGTGCCAGCCCCGTCGAGAGCGCGGCAATAGAGATGCGACCACCGTCGAGTGTGGCCTTCGTCTGCTCCCAGCCGTCACCCTCATCGCCGAGCAGTCGGTCCTCGGGTACGTGTAGGTCGTCGAACTTCAGCTCGCAGGTGGGTGAGGCGTTCAATCCCATCTTGTCCCACACCTCGACGACCTCGAATCCGTCCTGTTCGGGATCTACGATGAACGTGGAGATACCACCGTAGCCGGCGTCGGGGTCAGTGACGGCCTTCACGAGGACGGAGTTGGCGACGTTCGCGTTCGTGATGAACTGTTTCGTGCCGTTGATTACGTACTCGTCACCGTGCTTTTCCGCCATCGTGTCCATATCGCTGGCGTCGGACCCTGAAGAGGGCTCAGTCAGCGCCCACGCACCGATTCCCTCGCCGCGGGCCAGTGGCTTCGCCCACTGCTCCTTCTGGGCCTCCGTTCCGAACTTCACGATTGGCATCAGCCCCAGCGAGGTGTGTGCAACGTAGGAGAGCCCGATTGCGCCCGAGACGCGGCCGATCTCCTCGGCGACGGCCGCGTACATCAGGTAGTCACCGCCCGCGCCACCATACTCCTCGGCGACGGGCACGCCCATCAGATCGAGATCGGCGAGCTGGTCGAAAATCTCCTGTGGGAACCGGTGTTCGTCCTCGATCTCCTGTGCAATCGGTTCGATCTCCGCCTCGCAGAACTCCCGAACCGTGTCGCGAATCATCCGGTGTTCGCTCGGCAGGTCGAACTCCATACTCGGGCGCTCGATTGGACCAGACATACCCGACTGTTCGACCGCGGCCAGATAAACAGTTCGAGAGATTCGCCGGAACCGAAAAGAAACTCCGAACTGATTAAGATGGACGGAGTCGTTCCCTCGGATATGCTTACACTGCTTCAGGAGACAGTCAACACTGGTGTTATCAACGCGGCTGGCTGGATCGTCGCGCTCAGCGGACTCGCACTCGTCGGCGGCTGGTACTACAACCTCGTCAACTGACGACGGCGTTCGCCTCCAGCCACGCAGCAGCCTCGCGAACGACTGTCTCGTCCTCGTGCTCGATCTTTACCCGGACGGCATCACCGGGATACGAGCCAATCTTGACACCGAACTGTTCACGGAGCTGTGCAAATCGCTCGATGAGGGCGCTCTCCGGCTCGTCGATCGTGACGTGCTCAACGTGCAGAATCGTGCCGGTGAATCGATCAGCGACCGATTCGAACATCGCCTCCATCTCGTCGGGGACGCCCGGCAGCACGTAGACGTTCTCCAGCACACAGCCCGGAGCGACCCCCGTCTCGTTGTGGAGTGGTTCACTCCCAGCTGGTAGATCGGCGGTACCGGTCGCGAGGTCGCCGCGACTGTAGCCGTCTGCTTCGAGCCAGTCGAGCGCCTGTTCGTCGGCTCGGAGCTCGCGTCCGAACGCGCTGGCCACCCCGGCCAGTGTCACGTCGTCGTGTGTCGGACCGAGTCCACCGGTGACGATGACGGCGTCGTAGCGGTCGCTATACTCAGCGACGAGTTCGGCGATAATCTCCGTGCGATCGGGAATAGTAGTGATTCGCTCAATATCGACACCCCGACCTGTCAGCTCCGTTGCGAGCCACGTCGCATTCGTATTGACGATATCGCCGGCGAGTAGTTCGTCGCCGACGGTGAGAATCCCAACGCGCATACCCATCCATTCGACAGCCGCCGGCTTCAGTCTTCGCCGCTACCCCATTCCCGGGGGCGGTCGGTTCCGGTCGTCGTCCTCGATGTCCATATCGAGCCCGACCTCCTCGCGCTTCTTCTGAGTTGCGCGCATCTGTCGGTAGTAGTAGAGCGTGCCACCAATTCCGATGACAACCGCTCCGACTGCAAGCCCGCCGAACAGCAGGAAGTCACGCTGGAGGTAGTAGCGCACGACGAGAGTCGGCGTGTCTACATCCTCCCACGAAAGCACCAGTTGGCCGTCCGTCATCGTCCGGTTGCTGGTGCGAGGGCGAACCTGCGAGAGCAGCGGTACGCCGACGCGGGCGTTCTCCGGAAGTCGCATCCGGTAGCTTCCCTGGACGTAGGCGGGTAACGAGACCTGCTTCCCGTCTTTCGGAAGAGTGACACCGAGCTGGCCGCTCGCGTTGACCGGAAGGTGGACAACCGCGCGATCATTCGTCCGTTCGACGCTCAGTACCGAGCGCTGTGCTGTCGTCCCATTCGTGTACGTGACGACGGAGCGCGCCTCGCCGTCGATACGCTCGAACGAGACGAGCGTGCCGTTCGCGTACTGGAACTGGACGGCGGTAAGCTGCTGTGGCTGCTCGGTCGCGAGCGTTCCGCGCCCGTAGAACCGGAATGTCGGATCCGTGTCGTCGAGCCCGTCCGTGCGGTTGGCGACGGCGAACACGGCAGTCATATTTCGCTTGTTCACGTCGAGGCTGGCGTCGACGTCGGTGTTCCAGTCGTATGTCTCGTTGGCCGTCAGGTCAGCCGGGTTCGGATCTCCCGGGCCGAGAAAGCTCGTACACCCGGCGGTGAGCGCGAGGAGACCGAGACCGAGTAGTCCGAGTGCGAGCCGTCGGTTCATCTGAATGATACAGAGCATCTCCGCGGGGAGATGCGGTCCAATGTCCGACAGTAGCCCCGGTGGGTCCGTCGCCGGACGACAGATAATACTCTGTTCGAGCAGGCCAAGCCGTTCAACCGTGACGATGTCCTCAGCGTGACCAGCACGGTTGACCGTCGCGCGCACCTCCGCGCGCGTCGCGGAGTTCACGTTCACGCGGCCGGTATCAGCGCGCGTCCAGTCGTAGAGTCGGTCACGTTCAGGGTCGGCGAGTCGCGCCGGCTCACCAGCCTTGCCCTCGACGAACCGCAGCGGGATGTGCTGGACGAGTCCGTATCGGGTGCGAATCTGTGAGGGTGTGCCGGCTCCGAGCCCGAGCTCGTCCGTCGGCACCCGGACCGGCTCGCCGGCGTCGAGGACGAAGCCGTCTTCGTCCCACGAGTCGAGGGTTCCAACATACGTCTCGCCAGCGTCGCGGTGGGGCGTAATCGCTCCCCACTCCTCGGTAAGGACGTTCCGCGCCACAGCTGCGTCATCACCAGTGAGCGTCACTGATGGGAAGTCGTCATCGCGGAGGCCGGTCGTCCACTCTACATCGAGGTCGCCGAGGTCGTTCCCCACCAGCGAGTCAAGCGAGTCGAGTGCACGGTCGCCCGCATCGCCGCCGACATAGAGTTTCGTCGCGAGAACAACCATCAGGCGTCCGCCTCTTCTTCGGGATGTCGGTGGAGTTCGTCGCGTAGCGAGTCGATGCGCTCGTCCATCGTGTCGACGAGCCGTGCGTTGCTCATATCGACGAGCTGTTCGCCGCAGTTGGGACATTCGAAGCCGTACTCCATCGCCTCGCCAAACTCAAACCGGATAGAGTCCTGCTCACAGAGATAGAACTCGTTTTCGAGTTCGTACTCCCGGCGCTCAGCGAGCACGTCGAGCAGTCGGTGCATCTCTTCCTCCAGCTGTTCGGGAATATTTTCGTACTCAAACGTCCACAGATAGGTGAGCCAGCCGGAGTCCTCATCGCGGAGTCGCCGATAGCTCGCGAGGTCGTTCTCGTACAGGATAAACAGGGCACGTCGCACCGAATTCAGCTCCAGATTCAGATCCTCAGCGAGCTCTTCGTCGGTTACTTCGCCTTCGGGGGGTGCCGCCGCAACCGGCATCCCCGTTGGACCGACAAGCTCGTGGAGGTACTTTTGGATGACTGGATTCTCAAGAAGGTCATCATACGCCATTACCTGAAAGAGGGTGAGGAAGTTGTTTAAAGCCTCCGGGAGCCGCCCTCGCGTTTATAATCGATTACGACCCACCGACCGGGTGCGCTGACGACAACCCCGACCGACTCAGGTGACCGCGTGACACACCGGTCGGGGAGCTGCGGGTGTCACCTGTCCGCCCTACTCGTCGTGGTCACCGGGTTCGACGACCTTCTTGCCCGTCTCCTTCGGGACGACAATCCGGTCTGCGTCCTCCCACGACTGCTCCAGCTCCGCCCCGTCGAACACCCTGTCGAGGAACACTGCCAGCCCTGCAATCTCGGAGTGTGGCTGGTTCGTCACGGCCACGTTGTAGTCAGCGCGGTCGTACACCTCGAAGGGGACCTTCTCACCACCCACGACGACCAACAGCGGCTCGGACGCGATCGTCTCGCGTAGCTCCGTCTCCACGTCCTGCACCGGGAGCCCGTACATCGTCAGGTGTGCGACCGTTCCCTCCCAGTTGCGGACGAGCGCCTTCGTCTCTCCACTGAGTTCCACCTCGAACGGCCCGCCGAACCGGTCGGTGATATCTCTGACCGTCTCAGCAGAGCCAGTGGCGTTGTCCGGAAAGACGACGCGGTCAGCACCGAGTGCCCGCGCTGTCAGCCCCACATGTGTCGTCATACGGTCGTCTCGCCCCGGCCGATGGCTGAGGCGGCAGACGACGACCTCGGAGTTGTGCATACCTGTACTCGTAAGCGGCCGGGCTTCCTGCTTTCGGAACGGCTACGGTCTTCCGCTCGCGACATTCGGTATGAATCTTCAGGACAAGCGAGTCGTCATCACTGGCGGCGCGGGCTTCGTCGGCTCGCATCTCACCGACCGGCTCATCGATAACAACGAGGTGGTCGTCGCGGACGACTTCCGCAACAGCGAGCGCGACTGGGTGCACGAGGACGCCACCGTCGTCGAGGGTGACCTCACCGACTCTGAGGTCGTCGCGGAAGCGATCACTCCCGAGACGGACATCGTCTTCCACTTCGCGGCCGATAAGAACGCTGCGCGCGACGACATCGAGCAGTACCGCGTCAACAACGAACTCACCGAGACAGTCGTCGAGCGTATGCACGCCATCGGCGTCAACAACATCGCGTTCACCTCCTCGTCAGTCGTCTACGGGGAAGCGCCGCGCCCGACGCCGGAGGACTTCGCGCCGCTCGAACCCATCTCCATCTACGGCGCATCGAAGCTGGGAGAGGAGGGATTACTCTCCGTCTTCGCCCACAGCCACGGATTCACCGTCTGGAACTTCCGGTTCGCCAACATCGTCGGGCCGCGGCTCCAGCTCGGCTCTGTCATTCCGGATTTCATCCAGAAGCTGGAGGAGTCCCCTGACGAACTGGAGATTCTCGGCGACGGCAGACAGGAGAAGTCGTATCTCCATATAGACGACTGTGTAGACGCGATGTGTCATATCGTCGAACACGCCGACGCGCCAGTGAACACGTACAACCTCGGCACGCGCACGACGACCAGCGTGACGACTATCGCCGACATCGTCGCTGACGAGATGGGGCTCGATCCCGAGTACACGTTCACCGGCGGCGACCGCGGCTGGACCGGTGATGTTCCCCGAATGCGACTCTCCATCGAGAAGCTCTCTGCGCTCGGCTGGGAGCCGACAGAGTCGAGCGACGATGCCGTCCGTCGGTGCGTGCAGGAACTACTCGCGGACGCATAGCGATCGGCAGACACTTGCGCCTCTCGCCGAACTGAGAGCTATGCAGGTCGTCGGATACCGTCCCGTACCGGAGCCGTCGCTACTGCTCGCCGACGGCGGTCCAGTCGAGCGACTGACACTCACGCCCGCGACGGATATCGACTACGGGCTTGGCGAGCGCCACTGCGCTGGGACCATACAGAACGACCATCACATCCCGTGTTCGGAGTCGCGTGCACCGTTCTGTCATCGCCACGAGTCGACGTTCGACGAGTCTACGCTACGTGAACGCACCGGCGACCACGCCGTCTATCTCGCTGCCTTCGCCCCCGAGGTGTTCAAAGTCGGTATCACGCGCCACGACCGACTGGAGACCCGGCTGCGCGAGCAGGGCGCAGACCGCGGCGCACACCTTCAGACTGTACCGAACGGCGACGCCGCCCGTGATGTCGAGGAGCGACTCGGCAAGGAGTTCACCCAGCGCGTTCGGACCCAGCGCAAACTGTCAGGGCTGGGTCGATCGGTCGACGAGGAGATATGGGACGCGCTGTTGGACGAGTACGACCCGCTCGCGACGTTCCAACTCGAGTACGGCCTCTCGCTCGCGGGCCAGCCGGTCCCGGAGATCCTGGCGTCAGGAACGGTCCGCGGCGTGCAAGGTCGAATTCTCGTGCTTGATCGCGACGGGACGACCTACGCCGTCGATATGCGCGATCTTGTCGGCTACGAACTGATCGACGGAGACGCCCGTACGCGCCAGTCGTCGCTCGGAGCGTTCGAGTGATGGTGCCGGTGTTAAAGTGGACTGCACGCCGTATCGAGTAGCGCATCCAGCACCCTTTTCCGGACCGCGCGGAAACATCGGAGTATGTCCGACGATCAGCCTGAGGAGTCCAGTGAGGGAGAGGATGAGAAATCGTTCCGCGAGCGCGTCGAAGAGATTCGCCAACAGCGCGCCGATGAGCGCGAAGAGGGCGACGACGACCGCTCGCGAGAGGAGCGGCTCGAAGAGATGATGGGCGGTGACGGCCCGGGCGGGATGGACGGTAATCCGTTCGCCCAGATGATGGGCGGAATGATGGGTGGCGGCCCGGGCGGTGCAATGGGTGGTGGCGGTCCCGGCGGGATGGGCGGAATGGCGTGGGGGCGGTCCCGGTGCGGGTGGTGACAGTGGCGGCTCGTCGAAGGCCGACGAGGAACTCGTCCGCGAGGTCCGGAAGGTGCGCGACGAGCTTCACGACATCCGGCGCGAACTGGAGCGCATCGGCGAGGCGCTGGAGTAGCTACCGGACCGATTCGTAGACGGCGGCCAGCGCATCGACGGCCGCGCCGACACCAATTTTCTCACGCTGTGCGAGACACGTATCGCGGAGCGTCTCGCTCGTGGCAAGCGCCCGTTCTGTAGCCCGCCGGAATCCGTCCGTGTCGCCTCGCTGGAAATGATACCCCGTCTCGCCGTCGACGATGGTTTCGGCGAGCGCGCCGGCATCGACGCCGACAACGGGCGTGCCACAGGCGTTCGCCTCCAGCGCGACGAGTCCCTGTGTCTCGACCGGACTCGGGAAGACAAATGCGTCGAGCGCCGCGTAGAAGGCGGGGAGCTCGTCGCGGTCGAGAAAGCCGAGAAAGCGCACATCTGCGTCGATATCTCTCGCCTGGGCTTCGAGTGAGTCGCGGGCCGGTCCGTCGCCGCCGAAAACGACCGTCGCGTCGATATCGGACGCGATATCGAGAATCGCATCGAGCTCCTTCTCGTAACCGTGGCGACCGGTGTAGCCGACGAGTGGGCCGTCCGGGAGGCCGTGACGGTCACGGAAGCCAACCCGTTCGTCGGGCCCGACCGGGCGGAATCGCTCGGTGTCGATACCGTTCGGAACGACCGTAATCGGCGTGTCGACACCGAGTTCTCGAAGGTGATCGCGGGTCGGCTCCGACGGGACAGTGACGGCGTCCGCGCGATCGAGATATCTGCGCTCGTACCCGGCCGCGAGCGAGGCGAGTGAGTCGGAAAGTCGGTCGCCGGGGAGATATTCGACGTACTCGCTGGTCGGCGTGTGGTAGGAGGCGACGAGGGGAACGTCGTGTCGGCGGGCGTATCGGTAGCCGGCGATACCGAGCGAGAAGGGCGTATGCGTGTGAACGACGTCGATATCGTAGAGCCCCCGCGGAATGCGAGGCGTACTGACGTACAGACCCTCGTAAAACGGGAACGAGAGGCTCTCGACGGGGTGTTCGCGAGCCGTCGGCTCGTGGTCGCTGGCGGGATAGGCGATATGCATCCGGCCGCCGCGCTGCTCCCAGCAGTCGCGCCACGACTCGATGGTGTACGTCGCGCCGTTAACCGTCGGCAGGTACGTGTCGGTGAACGCTGCGACCGCCGGCTGGTCGTCGGTCATACGTCGACGAGGTCGCGGTACAGTTCGACGAGCTGGTCGCCGACGGTATCGAGGGTGAACTGGGTCGTCTCCGCCTGCGCGTTCGCACCGATGCGGTCGCGCTCGTCCGGGTCGTCTACGAGTCGACGGAGCGCCGTCTCGAACCCTCCGACGGAATCAGACTTCAGACACGTCTCACCGTGGTCGAGCCAGTCGTAGGTGTCGATACCACGGATAACGGGGGGAACGCCGGTCGACATCGCCTCCAGCAGCGCCATTCCCTCGTTCTCGTTGTGCGTCGGGAAGTAGAAGATATCTCCCGCGGCGAACGCGCCAGCGATATCGTCCACGTAGCCGGTGAAGGTGCAGTTATCAGGGGCAGAGTCGACGAGCCGCTTCGACTCGCTCGACTGGAGGAACTGCCCGAAGAAGCCACCCGTGGGGTTCAGATAGCCGAACCAGACGAAGTCCGTGTCTGGCATCGCGCGTGCCGTCTCGATGAACGTTTTTAATCCCTTACGTTCGAGGACGTGCGCGACGTTGAACACGACCGGTGGGTCGAGGTCGTAGCGGTCGAGATACTCGTCACGGAGCTCAGGATCGTCGTAGCCGTCAAGTTTGGCCGGGTCGAAGCCGTTCGAAATAACGCGCTTTGGAACGCCGGTGTATCTGTCGACGACCGCGCGGTTGTGGTCGGACGGACAGAGGAGTACGTCTGCAAGGCCGTAGGCGTACTCCAGATACGGCCCCATCGGCTTCGCCAGCACGTTCGAGAAGGCGAAGCTGTTCTCGAAATCGGCAGCCGTCTGGTGGGTGTGGATGACGACGGGCGTGCCGGCCTGTCGGGCACGACGGGCGTGATAGACCGATCGTGGCCCCATATTGTTGAGATGGAGAAGATCAGCCGACAGATCGGGCAAGGTAGTGTAGGCGATGTCGTGGTCGTCGAGTATCTTTCGTTGATTCGCGACCGATTGGGCCTGTCCGCCGGTAATGGCCCGCTCCCACTCGAAGTAGTGGCTGACGCGCATCCCCATTTGCACGAACTGGTCCGGGCGTCGGCTTGAAACTGCCGGAACACCGGAACGGACAAATCGCCCGCCCCCGTTCTCCCGGTATGGAATCGCTCGCAGCCGACCGTATCGACCGGCTCTGTGATCTCGCTCTCGAAGCTGCACGCGAGGGTGAAGAGGAGCGCGCGCAGTCGTACGTTCGTCGCGCGCGTCGAGTTGCCGAGCGCCACCGACTCGATCTACCGACACAGCTGAAGCGATTCTCCTGTGACGACTGCGATCGATATCTGATTCCGGGACGGAACGCACGGGTTCGGACGCGGGAGGGACACGTCACCATCACCTGCGAATGTGGCTCACACGCGCGCTATCCATACCGATAGTCGCAGGCGACAAGTTTCAAAGCATATCCCGTCGAAGCTGTGGTATGTCGAAGGATCTGCAAGCACGAGCACACGACGTGGAGACGACAGTTCGCGTCGGAAAAGGGGGAATCGAATCCGTCGCTGACGAACTCGCATCTCAGCTACAGGAGCGGGAACTGGTGAAGGTGAAGTTTCTTCGGTCTGCGCGCGGCGGAACGACCACTGATGAGCTGGCCGCAGAGCTGGCAGACGCCGTCAACGCGGAGCTCGTCGAGACACGGGGGCACACCGGAGTGTTCCACTAATGGTACTGCTGCTGCAGACTCCCGCCCAGACGGAAGCACCAGCGGCGGTGGCTGATTTTCTCACCACCCTTGGCGTTCCTTCCTCAATCGCCAATCCGCTCGGTGCGACAGCCATCTTCGTCGTCGTGTTCGTCGCGGTATATCTGCTCGGGCGGCTACTGATTCGCCCGTTCACCGACCGGCTCCTCGACCGCCGTGACTTCGATGCTCACGCCAAGCGACCGATCAAGAAGCTTGTCGGCGCCGCGGTCGTCTTCATCGCGATCGCAGTCGCGTTCGGGTTGGCTGGCTTCGGGAGCTTCCTCCAGTCGCTCGCAACGATCGCCGCGGCCGCGACGCTGGCTATCGGTTTCGCGATGCAGGACGTGATCGCGAACTTCGTCGCAGGGCATATTCATCTACACTGACAAGCCGTTCCGCATCGGCGACTGGATCGAGTGGGACGACAACCGTGGAATCGTCGAAGATATCTCGCTTCGCGTCACACGCGTCCGCACGTTCGACAACGAACTGCTCACCGTACCGAACAGCCATCTAACCAGTGGCGTCATCAAGAACCCCGTCGCGAAGGACAAGCTCCGGCTCAAGTTCGTCTTCGGCATCGACTACGAGGACGATATCGACGCGGCGACCGACATCATCATCGACGAGGCCGAGAAGCATCCCGAGATTCTGGACGACCCCGAGCCGTCCGTTCGACTAACCGAGCTGGCCGACTCCTACGTCGGACTCCAGTCGCGTATCTGGATCGCACAGCCGTCGCGCGCCGACTTCGTTCGCACCCGCGGCGAGTACGTGACGAAGGTGAAACAGGCGTTCGACGACGCCGGAATCTCCATCCCGTACCCGCAGCGCGTGGTGTCTGGCCGCGGGAAGGCCGCCGACGCACTCGCGACACGCGAGTTCGTCGAGAGCGACGACTGACGGTGAACGAAAGGCCCTTATGGGCCACTGCACTCCCATCGAATGGACTAGGTCGGGCGGTTAGGCCCCGCTCACTACCTGCAGTATGGTCTTCAGCAGGGACCGAAGCCCGGACGCGTTTGGCCCGCCCAGTGTGGGCCCCGGGAGCCAACGTCGAAACCTCGTCCCACGAGGGCAGCGGTTCGCGTTCCAGCCTCTGCAGGGAGGTATGTGGCGCGATTGATCGCAGGTACCCCGTCAGGCACGGAAGTGAGCAGCGGGCCTGCGGACAGCTGTCGCCCGTGGGGTCACGGGGTGGAGGAGGCAACCGGGACTCCCCACGCTGGAACGGCCAAGCAACGCCGGGGTCCACCCATTCATCTCGTCATTAACCGCCGAGTCACAACAGCCCGAGCTTATGGGCGAACCAGCCACCGCTTGCAGCAATCGCTGCGGTTGCGACTACGACCAGATAGCGGTGGAGCTCCAGAAACGTCGTCGACGGACCGCGGACGGTTCCGAGCGAACTGACGAGCGAGCCGGGGACAGAGATTGCCCACACCAGCGCGATGAGCGTGGCGAATGTGCCAAAAACCAAGCCGACGCCGGCAGCAATTGCGGGGTCAGTCCGGTCCTCGCGACCGGCCGCGAAGACGATGATAGAAACGAGCGCGAATAGCCCGGCGATGAGCGGAGTCACAGCTCCAGCCCCGTAGTACGTTCCAGCCGCTGACGCCTCGGTGATGAGGAGATACGGCGCTGCGAGCAGTCCGAGCACGACCAGCGCGGCACCGATACCTACCGTGGGTGGCGTGCGAAGAGAGACCATATCCAAACTCCGGTCGGGCGACAGTTAACCGTGCCGAGAGTCCGAAGGGAAACAGTCAGGACATTCGACCCGCATAGGACGGTATGGTCGGACTCGGAAACGCAGCCAAGAAGATACAACAGCTCTCTGATCTCGCCGAGAAGCTCTACGTGCGGATGAACGAAGTCCGCGAGAAGGTGGACGCAACACAGGAGCAAGTGAACGACACCCACGAACGGGTGACACGGCTCGAACACAAGGTCGACGAGCAGCGTGCCCTCATCGAGGCGCTCGCCGAGGAACACGACATCGACGTGGAAGCCGTCACGGCGACGGTAGCGATCAAGGACGCCGAAGCCGACGCGGCGTCGAACGACACCGACGCTGACGGGTCGTCGGACGAGAGCACAAGTACGAACGAGTAACGAGCGAGTAACAAACGAATAACGAGCGAGCAGCGGTACTTTTCGGCATCGCGCCCTAACAGCAGGTATGCGACTCAGAACGCTTACCCTCGGGGCTGTCGGCGCTGTCGGTGGACTCCTGCTCGGAAATCGGACGCTGCGTGCCGACGGCTTCGAACCGCCGCTCGGTCACGAACAGCGCACGTTCTGCTGGCGCGGCTTCGACATCGCCTACACCGAACTAGGCGACCCCGAGGACGCGGATCTCGTCCTTCTTCACGGACTGAACGCCGCTGGCTCATCTCACGAGTTCGTCCACGTCGCGGAGAGGCTGGCCGAGGAGTACCACGTGCTCGCGCCGGATCTTCCCGGCTTCGGCGGCTCCGAACGCCCGCCCCTGCTCTACTCGGGATCGCTGTACGCCGCGTTCGTCACCGACTTCCTGCGCGAGCAGAGCGACGACCCGATCGTGGTAGCCTCCTCGCTCGCCGCCGCGTACGCGACCCGCGCCGCGAGCGAGGTGTCCGTCGCCGAACTGCTACTCATCTGTCCGACGCCGACGACAATTCCCGGCGAACGCCCGTTTGTGCGGTCGCTGTTGCGGTCGCCCGTACTCGGCGAAGGACTGTACAATCTGCTCGCGTCGAAGCCGTCGATCCGATGGTTCCTCGCCGACCACGGTTTCTCCGACGCCGACGCGGTGACCGACGAGTGGGTCGAGTACGACTGGCAGACGGCCCACCAGCCGAACGCGCGGTTCGCGCCGGCGTCGTTCATTGCCGGCTTCCTCGATCTCGACGCCGACCTCGGCGCGGAGTTAGCGGCGCTGGACGTTCCGGTGAGTATCGTCTGGGGGAGCGAGGCGGAGATGCCCGAACCAGAGGTGGGGCGCGCGATGGCAGACACGGCGGGAGCATCGTTCACAAGTATCGACGGGACAGACCTGCTGCCCCACGCAGAACAGCCGACTGCATTTCTGGAGACGTTCGAGTCGCGTTAGAAGTCGCGGCGCATCGCGATCTCGAACCACGGACACAGCCGGAGCTGACGGTACCAGCGCGGATTCTCGTGGAGTCGCTCGTAGGGAACCCACATCGTGCCGGCGATTTCTTCCGGGTCAGGGTCGAGCGTCCGGTCGTCGAGCGTACATTTGAGTACGGCACAGACCTCCCATTCGAGTCCATCCTCGAAGTAGTAGCGCTTATACTCGAACCGGTCCGTGACGCGGAGGTCGTCGTACTGGTCGGGCGTAACGCCGAGCTCCTCTTCGAGTCGCTGGCGGGTGGCCTCTTCCTGACTCTGTCCCTCGACGGGATGGGAGGCGACAGTTCCGTCCCAGTGGGTGTCCCAGAGCCGCTTGCCCGGCGCGCGCTGACCCAAGAGGACGTGGCCATCGCCGTCGAAGACGAGGCAGGTGAAGGCGCGGTGGCGGATGCCGTCGCCGGTGTGGGCGTCCAGTCGGTTGACGAGTCCCTCCTCGTTGTCGTCGCTGTCGACGGCGATAACATCTTGTCCGGCGTTCTCGTGGTCGGCACCCTCGTTGACCGCGCCGCTCGGGTCGGAGTCCGTACTCATACACAGAATGACGGCAACAGCAGTTAATTACTCTTCGACTGCCCGCTGGCGGTCAGACGGACTCGACGCGGCCGAACAGCCACGCACCCAGCCTCAGCTCCTCGATCCGAATCACGGCCATAGCTGACTGAACGTTCAGTATATGATTAACGGTGTCGGTCAGCCGAGTCGTTCGTTGAGAATAAGTCGTGTTTTGGTGGATACCACGTCGTCGAGTTCCCGTGCCTTCGTAATGAGTTGGTTCAGCGCGCTCGTATCCGTCGCGTCGACGACAAGGACGATATCCTCGTCGCCCGATACCTGCCAGACGTAGTCCACGGCGTCCCAGTCGGCCATCGATTCGGAGACGGCACGCGTGTCCACGTCGACGGCGACGCCGACCTCGACCATCGCTTTCACGTTTCCCGTCCGAGTCGCGACGGTGAATCGCTCGATAGCGCCCTCCTCGAGCATACGTTCGACGCGGTTACGGACCGTTCCCTCGGAGGTTCCGACCCGCTCTGCGATCTCAGTGTAGGGGGTTCGAGCGTCCCGCCGCAGGATATTCAGTATCGACCGATCGAGCTCGTCCATTGAGATGTGAAGCTTCGATTGGCAACACTTCACAGTTACGAATTTCGTAGCTTCGCTTCGAACCGAACGATTAACAACGTCACAAGAGTACGAGTCTCGTAATGGAAACGGCATACATCGCACTGGAGAGCGGCTATATGGTAGAAGGACGCAGCCGCGCGCCAGGAACTGAACACGGGGAGCTCGTCTTCACGACCGCCTACACTGGCTATGAAGAGTCGCTAACCGACCCTTCCTACGAGGAGCAGGTGCTCACGTTCTCGTATCCGCTCATCGGCAACTATGGCGTCCGCGAGGAGCGGTTCGAGTCGGATCGCGTCCACCCGCGCGCCGTCGTCGCGCGCGAGCTCACCGACGACGTGGCCGAGTGGCTCACGGAAGAGAGTGTTCCAGCTATCGACCACCTCGACACGCGCGATCTCGTGACGGGAATTCGCGAGAAGGGCGCGATGAAGTGCGGTATCGCCGCCGGTCCGGACGCCACTCCCGAGGCCGCTCGCGAGGAGCTGTCAGCGTGTAAGGGGATGAGCGAGCACACCGACATCGGCCAGCAGGTCTCCATCGCCGACAGGCGTACGTACAACGGAGACGGCGACGGCCCTCACGTCGCGCTCGTCGACTGTGGCGCGAAAGGCTCCATCACGGAGTCGCTCGTCGAGCGCGACGCCGTCGTCGATATCCTTCCGTACGACACGACGGCTGCCGATATCGAACAGCTCGATCCCGACATACTATTCATCTCGAACGGACCGGGAGACCCGGAGAACTTCACCGCCGCCGGCGCGCTCGTTGACGAGTTCGTCGGCGAGATTCCGCTTGCCGGCATCTGTCTCGGCCAGCAGGTCATCGCCGGCGCGCTCGACGGCGAGACCGAGAAGATGGACTTTGGTCACCGCGGCGTCAATCAGCCGGTTCGAGACCTCCGTTCCGGTCGCGTCGTGATGACGACCCAGAACCACGGCTACACGGTCTCTGAGCCCGGTCAGCTCGAGGTGACGCAGGTGAACGTGAACGACGATACCCCTGAGGGACTGGAGAGCGACGAGCTCGACGTGATTACGCGTCAGTATCACCCCGAGGCGAATCCCGGACCGAACGATTCGCTGGACTTCTTCGACGACGTGCTCGCGCTCGTCGACGACGCCGGGGTTCCGGCATAATCACTCCTCGTCCGGGAGCGAGACGACATTTTCGCGACCGATTCGCAGTTTTTTCACTCGTCCCTCGTCCGCCAGTTGCGAGACGACACGGGATGTCTTCGACGGCGACCACTCGAACGCCTCGGCGATATCTCCCTGTTTCAGCCGTCCATCTCGATCGGCGAGCAGTCGCTCAACGCGCTCGCCGTCCGTGAGCGTTGGATCCGTTACCGTCGGTGAGACTGCTGATTGTGCTGAGTCCGATTCCGGTTCGGCTGGCTCGTCCTCCGATAGATTCGGCTCGGGCGTCGCCGTCGTGCGGTCTCGGTAGAGAGACGCACCCACGCCGAGCGCCACGAGCAGAAGCACCGAGCACGACGGGAACGAGTGGAAGCCCACTATCGGCATCGGTTGTGTCCGTCGCGGTCGCCGCGGGGTCGGCTGTGAATCGGAGCGCTGGACGGCCGTCATCGAAATCACGCTGGCCGCGCCACCGGACCGTCCCGTCGTCTCGACTGTCAGGCGTCGGTTCGACGTTCGTGAGTGCGTAGCCCGCGGGCGAGTCTACGACGAGCGTGTCATTCTCGGTGATGAAGAAGCCGCCCGCGAACACGTCTCCCACGACGAGACTGTCGCCGTCGGCGGCGGCGAACTGCGTCCACGTGAACGAGTAGGTGACGACACCCCACCGGCGCGGCAGCTGACGGATATCCGTCGCCGCGGTGACGTTCTGTGCGTCCATCTCTCGACCGGTCGCGTTCGCGCCCGACGCGACGACACCTTCGATGCGGGTTCGAAACGGGACGACGTAGTCAGAGGTGTTCTCTCTGAATCGTGACTGGAACGTCTCGTACGCGCGGAGCTCCTCGTCGGTTTCGAGTCGCGTCCGAACGGTGACCGTCCACTCGGCGTCGCCGTCCGGCTGCACCGCGACACGGGTGACGGTGTTGTCCGCGTCGGGCGTCTGCTGGACACCACCGACGACGATGGTACTGGCGACGAGGAGGAGTGTCGCCACGACGACCAGCCGTCTCATAGCCGGGATACTAACGTCCGGGATATATATCTTGAGACGTCCGCAGCTAAGTATTGGGATTTGTAATATGAAAACGAAACCGACAGCAAGCGACGGGATACAACGGTCTACAACCGTGTGCAAACGTCCGAAATCGACCGCAAATCACCGCCAGCGTCGACCCAGTTGATATGGGTAGCGCTATTTGGGGGAGATATGGTTGCACGCAAACTGACCGCGACACTGTTCGCGATGCTTATGCTCACCGCAGGGGCCGCGGGCGGTGTCGGGGCAATGGCCCCATCGGAGGCATCGACCACTGACCAACTGACCGAGCTGCAGCAGGCAGATAACAGCAGCGTCAACGTCACGACCGGCCAGCAGCTCTCGACGGTGCTGGCGGTGACAAGCGACGATGTCCAAAGCGAGGTCGAAGAGACCGAGTTCGAAGTGGAGTACGACAACGCGAGCGAGGAAGCCCGTGCGGAAGCACTCGCAAAGCGGGCGAACAGTCTCCGTGAGCGAGCGAACAACATCAGCGAGGCGCACGAGACGGCAACTCAGGCCTACGAGGCTGGCGAACTGACGAAATCCGAGTACGCACAGCGCATCGCGATGTTGAACTCGCGAGCGTCGAATCTGCGCGGCTCGTCTCAGTCGCTCGCAGCACGAGCAGAGGCGTTCTCGGCGCTCGAACTGCGTGCGGCGGGGCTCAACAGTTCTGCACTCAACGGCGCCATCAATGATCTCGACAGTGTCAGCGGTGCGGGGGCGTCGGCGCTCCTCCAGCAGTTTACCGGCGAACGCAAGGGCGAGGTCGAGATCGATTCGGCAAACGGACTCAGCATCGAGGTCGAGAGCGAGGACGGCGAGCAGTCGCGCGAGCTCAACCGTCCGAGCGACGAGTCGGCGAATCTGACCGTCAACCAGAGCGAGGCCCTCGACACGGCACGCGAGTCGCTCTCGGCAGTCAACGGGACCTGGCGGCTCGTGAACAGCCGCATCGACAGCGAGGACGGTAACTACGAGTTCCGCTTCCACGTGAACACGAACACGACCGTCGGACAAGCCAGCGTAACCGTCGACGGCTCCGCCGGCACGGTCGTGGAACTGGAATCGAACACGCGACAGAAGGGTCCCGCCAACGCGAACGAGGCGAGCGAAGAGAATCCCGGACGCGGCCCGCCTGAGGACGCGGGCGAGCGAGGTAACGATGACGACGAACGTGACGACGAAGACGATGGTAACGAGCGCGAACTCGCGCTTGTCGTCACCGAAGGCGAGATTGCACCGAACAGCACCATCACCGTCCGCGCGCTCGCAGACGGCGAACTGGCGACGAACGTGACGGTGCTGCTCAACGGCTCGCCAGTTGGGACGACCGGTTCGGACGGGGCAGTGTCCGTGACGCTCCCCGCCAGCGGCGAGGTCAAACTCACCGCCGGCGAGGGTGAACTGGAGTTCGAGCTCGGCGAGAATGAGGACGAGAACGAAGTGTACCGGAATCTGACCGCAGACGCGACGCTCAACGGCGGGACCGTCACCGCGACAGTCCAGTACAACGGGAGCGGCGTCGCTGGCGCGTCGGTCTTCGCGAACGGTGAGCGAGTCGGGACGACCGCCACGGACGGCACCGTCTCGTTCACGATTGCGAACGGCACAGAGTCGTTAGCGGTCGAAATTGTAAAGGGTCAGTTCGAGGCCGAGTTCGAGTACGAGCTCACCGACGGGACCCTCACGCAGACCGAAGGTGCTCACGCCCACGCCGCCGACGGCGACGACGATGACCGAGGCCGAAGCGATGAAGCGCCCGGTCGTAACGACGGTGCGAATGACGAAGACAACGAAGACGACGGAGACAACGAGGACGACCGCGGCGCGGGCGACGAGAACCGAAGCGACCGAGATGAAGACCGAGATGAAGCCCCCGACGAGGCGGGCCCGCCGGAGGACGCGAACCGCGGCGGTGACGACGAGAATAAAGACGACAATGAAGAGACGGACAGCGAAGAGACTGACAGCGAAGAAACGGACGACGAAGCGACCGAGACGCCCGAACAGGCTGAACAGTGAGCCGAATGACTACTCTCACGACCGGATTACGACGACTCGGTGTCGTCACGCTCGTCGTTGCGGTCGTCGCGAGCGGCGGAGGAGCCGCGGCGCAGACGAATGGGCAGCCGACAGAGGCACTCGTGGTCGACCTCGCCGAGGATGGTGACGCAGAGGTGACGCTCCGGCTCACGTTCGATCTGGCGACCGATAGCGAACGACAGGCGTTCGAGACGTTGCAGGCGAATCAGACGAAGATGAACGAGATGCGTGACTCCTTCGCCGACAGGCTGGCGGGCGTCGCGACGGCGACCGGTTCGGAGACGGGTCGACAGATGGAGATAACGAACGCGACCGCGACGGTGCGGACAGAGTCAGACACCGGCGTCATCGAACTATCCGTGACGTGGCTGAATCTCGCGGCGGTCGACGGTGAGCAGGTGACACTCGCGGAACCGTTCGCCAGCGACTACAGCCCCGACCGGCAGTTCGTCGTCACGGCACCGGACGGCTACCAGCTGTCCGCGACACCGACACCCGACGCTGACGGGGACGGAACGCTCCGCTGGAGCGCGAACACTTCACTCGATGGGCTCGAAGTGACTGCGTCGCCGACTGAGTCGTCGGGGACGACCGCTGCCGGCCAGCCCGGCTTCACGGCTGTCGGGGCCGTCGTCGGACTGGTGGGTGTCGGACTACTCGCACGGCGAAAGAAGTAGGAGTCGACCGCAGTTACAGGGTGCCCCAGTCGCGGCGCTCGGTCGGACGCTCCGAGAGCGCCAGCACGTCAAGCGGCTCATCTTTTGTCTCGATTGCTTCGAGCGCGGCACGCGCACTTGGGACGGTCGAGAAGTAGGTGATCTCTTCTTCGACCGCAGTTTCGAGCAGGTCGCGGTCGCGAGAGCAGATGAGATCGAGTTCGCCGCGCTGGACCGCACCCGCGAGGTCGTCGTAGTCGTCGGGCGTGGTCACCTCGAAGTTGCGCGCGAGACCGTCCTCGATGTCGGAGAGGTCCTCGTTTTTCTGTGAGAGGCCACGCAACGTCTCGATATCAAGCAGTGCAGTTCCGTCGGTCGGAATCGGCTTGCCAGTCGCGTCCTGTGCCTTCAGATACGCCTTTCCGAACGAGCGGGCTGTCCCCATCACTTCACCGGTAGACTTCATCTCCGGGCCGAGACGCGGGTCAGAGCCCGGCAGACGGTCGAACGGCAGCACGACTTCCTTCACGGAGATATGCTCCGGCACCTGCTCGTGAACCGTGAGCTCAGCGAGCGACGCGCCAGCCATCACCTTCGCGGCCAGCTTCGCAATCGGGACGCCTGTCGCCTTCGAGACGAACGGGACCGTGCGCGAGGAGCGCGGATTCGCTTCGAGCACGTACACCTTGCTGTCGCGCACCGCGAGCTGGACGTTCAGGAGACCAACCGTATCCAGTGCCATCGCGATATCCTCTGTCACCTCGCGAACACGTTCGAGCGTTTCGGCCGACAGCGAGCGCGGTGGAATCATACACGCCGAGTCACCGGAGTGGACGCCGGCGGCTTCGACGTGTTCCATCACGCCGCCGATGAGCACGTTCTCCCCATCTGCGACCGCGTCCACGTCAAGTTCGACGGCGTCCGCGAGGAACTCATCGACGAGAATCGGCTTGTCCGGCGAGACGCGCACCGCCTCCTCGATATACTCTTTCAGCTCGGCGTCAGAGTAGACCACGTCCATCGCACGGCCGCCGAGCACGTACGACGGGCGCACGAGCACGGGATAACCGAGACCGTCGGCCAAATCGAGCGCCTCGTCCTCTGAGGTCGCGGTTCCACCCTTCGGCTGGGCGATACCCATCTCGTCCATCAGGACGTTGAAGCGGTCACGGTCTTCGGCGAGATCCATCGCCTCGATGCTCGTGCCGAGTATCTCGCAGTCGAGGCCGCGACGGTCGAGCTCGCGTTCGAGCGGCTCGCCGACGTTCACCGATGTCTGTCCACCGAACTGCACCATCACGCCGTCGGCGTTCGTCGCCTCGACGGCGTCGGCGATCTCCTCTGCCGTCACCGGCTCGAAGAACAGTCCGTCGGAAGTGTCGTAGTCCGTCGAGACCGTCTCGGGGTTGTTGTTGACGACGTGCGCGTCGAGTCCCTGCTCACGGAGCGCGCGCACCGCGTGGACCGCACAGTAGTCGAACTCGACGCCCTGGCCGATGCGGATTGGGCCGCCTCCGACTACGACAACGCTCTCTGCGTCCGTGTCGACCTTCACCTCCTCGCGGGCGATATCCGAGAGGGGATCGCGCGCGGAGTAGTAGTACGGCGTCGAGGCGGCGAACTCGCCGGCGCAGGTATCCACCTGCTTGAAGCGACGGTCGATAGCCGTCTCTTCGACAGTCTCGACCGTCGCGCCCGCACCTGCACCGTCGGTCGCTATCTCGTCCGGCTCGTCGCCCGTATCCACGTGGAGCGCGGCCGGCAGCCAGGAGGCGTGGGTGTCGTTGAACTCACCGCCGGCCATCGCGGTCGCCTCCTGATTCGTGAAGCCGATAGCGGTCGCCGCGTCCGTATCGCCGTTCATCGCCTTTTCAGCCGCGGTCGCAACGTTGCCGAACCGCTCGACGTACCACTCGTGGATATCCGTCAGCTCGACCAGCTCGTCGGTGGTGTAGCCGCGGTAGAATGCCTCGAACAGCGCGTACGGGCGGTCCGGCGTCGGCTTGGTCAGATACTCGGCTTCGAGCGTCTCGTCGTCGACGGTTGCAAAGTCGACTGCGGGATCGTACTCGGAAGAGCGCAGCGCCTTCAACAGCGACTCCTCGAAAGTGCGCCCGATTGACATCGCCTCGCCGGTTGATTTCATCGCCGTCGACAGCTCGAACTCCACGTCACCGAACTTGTCGATGGGCCAGCGGGGCACCTTCGTGACGACGTAGTCGATTGCCGGCTCGAAGGCGGCGGTCGTCTCGCCGGTAATCTCGTTGTCGATTTCGTGGAGGCGCTTGCCGAGGGCGACCTTGGCGGTGACGCGGGCAATCGGGTAGCCCGTCGCCTTCGAGGCGAGCGCCGAGGAGCGAGAGACGCGTGGATTCACCTCAACGACGCGGTACTCGCCGCCGGGAGTGCCGTCATCGTGCCACGCGAACTGGATATTACAGCCGCCCTGAATCCCGAGCTCGCGGATGACGCCGAGTGCGGCGTCGCGCATCTCCTGATGGCCCTCGTCGGGAATGACCTGGGACGGCGTGACGACCGTCGACTCGCCGGTGTGGATGCCCATCGGGTCGATGTTCTCCATGTTACAGATGATGATACAGGAATCGTTGGCGTCGCGCATCACCTCGTACTCCAGCTCGACCCATCCCGAGATGGACTCGGTGATGAGCACTTCGGAGTTGCGCGAGAGCCGTAGTCCCCTGCGGACGCGCTCGTATAGCTCGTCGATATCGTTCACGACCCCCGACCCGGAGCCGCCGAGGGTGTAGGTCGTCCGGGAGATGACCGGTAGGCCACCGACCGCATCGACTGCCGCGTCGACGCGATCCTGTAGCCCCTCGGTGGTGAGGTCCGTCACCGACTCGCCCTCGTCCATCTCGATGGTCGTCGAGCTGGGCATCGGCTGTCCGATGGACTCCATACGCTGGCGGAACAGGTCGCGATCCTCCGTCGCGTAGATGGTGTCCAGCGGCGTCCCCATAATTTCTACGTCGTACTCGTCGAGGACGCCTTCCTCGGCGAGTTCGGCGGTGACGTTCAGCCCGGTCTGACCGCCGAGCCCGGCGATAACGCCGTCGGGTTGTTCGGTCGCAATGATTTCGGAGATAGCTTCGACGTTGATCGGCTCGACGTACACCTTGTCGGCCATCTCGGAGTCGGTCATGATGGTGGCCGGATTCGAGTTGACGAGGACGACTCGTGCGCCCTCCTCCTGAAGTGCGCGACACGCCTGCGCACCGGAGTAGTCGAACTCGGCGGCCTGTCCAATCTGTATCGGTCCACTGCCGATGAGGAGGATTGTCCTGTCCTCGGCCTCGTCGCTCATTACGACGATGGAGTTCGCACATCGTAATAAGCCCGGCGAATTGCTACGAAATTCGCAACGACACTCCGTGTTTCGTACTCAGCCGAGCGGTACCGGCAGCCCGCGGTCGGTCACAGGACGGAGACGCCGGCTCAGCCACTCGTGAAGCGGTAGCGGTACGGCTGGTCGCGAATCACTTCGACGCCAACGTCGTGTTGGGCTTCCCGACCCAGCACCGTCGCCACGTGGTGAGCGCTTTCGAACTCCTCGCCGTTGGCCTCCAACAGCGCGAGGATTTCCTTAGCGGTCAGCGGCTCGTCGGCGTCGCTCTCGGCCACGATACGGCGAATCTGGTCGAACTCACCCCGACGTATGCGCATGTGTTTACATCACACGCTATCGGCTTATACCCCTGTCAGACAGCCGTCTGACGGCCGCTCGAAGGAATCCGGAGACAGCAGCCGAGCCAACTGTCTGTCGGCGTCGGACGCTACGCCGGCGAGTCGTGTTCGCTGGCGAACTCGCGGTCGCGACGGTACGCCTCGACGAACGCGTCCACGTCGAACTCGTGCATCTGCGCTTCGAAGTTCGAAACCGCGCTCTCGTCTTCAGCGTGGCTGACGGCGTGTTCCATCAGCTCGACGATCAGTTCGACGACGACGGCGTGGAGCCGCCGGGAGTCGAAGTCGGTCACCCACACCATCGCGTACCCCACCTCACCGTCGTCACTCACGTCCGCCGCGACGACGTTTTCGGGAAACTCCTCCAGCACGACGCCCATCAGATGCGTCATCGAGAAGGTCACGCCCGAGCTCGTCTCGATTGCGCCACGGAGCACGTCGGCGAGCGACTCCGGGACGAACCGGGAGAGCGGATGTACGTCGACCACGACGGCGTGGGTCTTCCCACAGTCACACTCGAACTCGCGCAGCCCCATATCGAGGTCGTACACAGAGATCTGCTCGCCACACGGCAGGTCCAGCACCTCGCCGCGACCGCCGGGAACGCGTGGCTCGGCCATTGTGCGCGTTCGGACCGCCCGACGTAAAAGCGCTCTCTTACTCCGGCTCCGGCAGGTCGTCTGGTCCCAGCGGTGCGTCGTACGGGTCGTCCTCGTCGTTTTCATCGTCGGACTCGCTTGCTTCGGTCGCCGTCTCGCCGTCACGGAGGGCGAGATACGTCCGTCCGACGATGCCCGCAGAGAGCAGGACGGCCAGCCCGCTTGTCACGCCCATCACGACAACGCCTGCGGTTCCGGGAATCAGTGGAGCGAACGCTCTCGGCGTCGCGTACAGCGCGACGAGCATCAGTCCGACGCTGACCACCTCGAACCGCCGACCAGAGGTGAGTTCCCACGAGCGACCGAACGCCGCAAACGGTCCAGCATCGTCGATAGCGATACTTGCGTGGACGAAGAGCAGCGAAACACCGATGAAGAGCCCCGGAATGATGAACAGCACGAGTCCGAAGAGGAATAGCAATCGGACGATACTTCCCGCGATGAAGCCGAAGACGAGCGTCCGTCCGATGCGTCGGGTCGCCGCCTGTCGGGGTGACTCACCGGTCATAACTCGCAACACGACGATGGTTCCGAACTCGGCGAGCAGTGCGGCAACGACCAGTAGCGCGACAGCACCGACGTAGGGAATGTCGAGCGCGAGCGGGGTCGCGAGCTCGGTCAGGTCCGGCAGTTGACTCTGGTCGATACCGGTGTCCGTATAGAAGGCGTAAATCGAATCGAGAAGCTCCTGCCGCTGGGTAATCACGTTCAGTATGGAGTCGCGGGCGACGAGCGTCGCGATGCCGACCAGGGAAAAGAAGCCGGCGAGGGCGACGCCACCACGGGTACGAAGCTCCTGAATCGCCTCGGAAAGTGCGGTCGGTCCGTCCATCTACGGCCAGTCGTCGCGTTCGTCGTCTCCCTCACGAACCTTGCGCGTCGCCTCCGGGTCACCGAGCTCCCACTCGGCGGCCTCGGCAGCCTGCTCGATGGGGAGGAACTCCCAGTCCACCTCGTCGGCTACGTCCTCGTCCTCGCCGACTGGGGCGATGAAGACGTGGCGGTCGGTCTCGAACTGACGTTTCACGTTCTCCAGCGACTCGGCCTTACCGCGTGGGCCCGAGAAGAAGTCCTGTCGAATGCGGTTCTTCCGCGTGAAGTTCGTCACGACGTAGGTTGGTTTGTCGCTGACGACGCCGACGTACTCGCTCCACGTCCGGGCGTCCGCGAACACCGATTCCGGGTCCGCGAGCTGTTTGAGTGCCGACAGCTCGAACGCGAGCGTCATATCCGTAGAGCCTCCGCCTTGCATAGTTGGAAACCGGCCCGCGCGAGAGAAAACGCTTCCGTCTGTAGCTGCTCGTGCTGCCGGACGGACGTTCGCGAATATCTTAGCGCCTCAATTCAGCGAACGAGTCCGCGAGGTCGCCAGCGATTCGACCGGATTCGAGCGCCCCCTGAATCGAACACCACCGGGTGTAATCGCCCGCGAGGACCACATTCCCCTCGGGGGCATTGGGGGCGGGGAGGCTCGAACGATAGCCCGGCGGCTGTGGAAACTGTGCGAACTCGACGCGGTCGGTGTGACGGAGTTCGAGCTCATCGAACCGCGTCTCGGGAAACCACGACGCCATCGCCTCGCGCACCTGCGTGGCCAACTCCTCGTCGGCTTCGTCGCGCTCGCCGATGAAGTTCGCAACGAACAGTTGCGTGTCGTCGGGCGTGTACGCCGGCTGCGCATCGGTCGTCGGCGAGACGGTGTTGGGCCGGCCATCAGCCATATTCAGGATGATGCGCCGCCCGGTCCGGAGCGTCCGGTGGGCGGGAAAGGTGAAATGTTGGGTGACACAGGACTTCGCGCCGTCGGGCGTCCGAACGCCCGTTAGCTCCCCCGCAGCGTGTGGGTCGGTCGCGACGACAACGCCGTCCGACTCGATCGTCTCAGAGCCGACGGCGACCACTGCACCTGTCTCGTCGGCCTGCACGTCGTCGACACCGCGACCGAGTTCGATTCGCGCACCGGCGTCGCGGGCGCGGGCGGCCAACTGCTCGGGAATCGCAGCCATTCCCTCGGCGGGGAGTCCGACCACCCCCTCCGAGAGCGCCTTGTACGTGTACTGGAACACGCTCGCCGCGGTCTGGAGCGAGCGGTCAAGCGTGATACCGCCGTAGAAGGGGGCGACGAACCGCTCGATGTACGCATCCGAGAAGCCGAAGTCGCGCAGATACGCTGTGATGGTCTGGTCATCGCGGTCGAGCAGGTCGGCGTAGTCCTCACGGGCCAGCGACCGCTGGAGTCGGAGCGTGTTCAGCTTGTCGCGCAGCCGCACGTCGCGGTTGAGCACGGAGTCGACGAGCGTCGACGGCGCGCGCAGTGGGTCGGCGAGGGTCGACCGGTGATTCTCTCTTGCGAGGGTCGCGCCGGGCACGAATGAGCCGATATCGAGTGCATCCACGTCGAGTTCACGCTGGACGGCCGGATAGCCCGTGAACAGCACCTGATAGCCTCGGTCGAAGGTATAGCCGTCCTCGCGAGTCGAGCGGACGCGCCCACCGACCGTCTCGCGCTCCTCGAACACCGTGACCTCGTGGCCGGCTTCGGCGAGTCGGGCAGCCGCGGTGAGTCCAGACAGCCCCGCACCGGCGACGATAATCTGCATACCGTGGCTACGAGCGCGCCGATGAAAAACCACCAGTATCGAGAGGGATAGAGACGATAGCCGACAGTATTAGTTCGCGCCGCGACAACGACAGCTATGGAGACGACGAGCGCGTTCACGGGACTGCGGTGTACGGACTGCGACGAGCTGTTCGACGCAGCCGACGCCCCCGGCCGATGTCCCGACTGTGGTGGTATCCTCGACCCCGAGTACGATTACGACGACCTCGATGTGACCCGGGAGACGTTCTCGGGTGACGGCCCAGGCCTCTGGCGCTACGAGTCGCTTATGCCGTTCCCAGCATCGGTCGCCGTCACCCTCGACGAAGGAAACACCCCGCTCGTGGAAGCGCCAAAGCTGGCGGACGCGTTCGGGGTCGGGCAGGTGTACATCAAGGACGAAGGACGCAATCCGACGGGGACGTTCAAAGACAGGGGACAGGCGATGGCGGTGACTGCGGCCGCCCAACACGGCGCAGAGACGGTCGCGCTCGCCACCGCCGGCAACGCCGGGCAGGCAGCGAGCGCCTACGCCGCAAAGGCCGACATCGACTCCGAGACGTTCGTTCCCACCCGCGCATCGTTCGTCAACAAGGCGATGATCAACGTCCACGGCGGCGAGATGACGGTCGTGGAAGGTCGCATCGACGATGCCGGCGCGGCCTACGACGACGCCATCGCCGACCATCCGGAGTGGCACTCGGTCAAGACGTTCGTGACGCCGTACCGTCACGAAGGAAAGAAGACGATGCTATACGAGACAGTCGAGCAGCTCGATTGGGAGGTTCCCGACCACGTCGTCTATCCGACCGGTGGCGGCGTCGGACTCGTCGGAATGCACAAGGCCGCCACCGAGCTTCGAGAGCTGGGGCTTATCGACGAGCTTCCCGCGATGTGGGCGGCCCAGTCGGAGGGATGTGCGCCCATCGTCAAGGCGTTCGAATCCGGCGCGGACGAACACGAGCCGTGGGATCAGCCGGACACTATCTGCGGCGGCATCGAGATTCCCGATCCCGGCGCGAGCCCGCTGATTCTCGACGCGCTCGACGAGTCCGGTGGCGGCGCAGTCGCCACGCCGGACAAGGAAATTCTGGAGGCGGCGCTTACAGTCGCACAGAAGGAAGGTATCGAGATGGGCGTCACCTGTTCTGCTGCCACGTCGGGCGCACAGAAGCTCGCGCGTGAGGATGCGTTCGACGACGATGACACCGTCGTCCTGCTCAACACCGGCGCGGGGAGCAAGGACGCAGACGTAATCCGCTCACACCTGATGAGTAAGGGAATCTAACGGTAGAGAAGTAGCTCTGTTTCAGGCCATCTGGAGACCCTGTTCGGCCTCCAGCAGTTCGTGATACCGATTGCGGATGGTGACCTCGGAGATGTCGGCGACCTCCGAGACTGCAGCCTGTGTCGTCTTCTCGTTCGTGAGTAGCGCGGCGGCGTAGACGGCGGCGGCAGCGAGCCCGACCGGCGACTTGCCCGAGTGGACGCCCTGCTCTTTTGCGTTCTTGAGCAGCTGACGCGCGCGGTTCTCGGCCTCGTCAGAGAGGTCGAGCGAGGAGGCGAACCGGGGGACATAGCTCTCGGGGTCGGCCGGGGCGACTTCGAGCCCAAGCTCGCGAACGACGTAGCGGTAGGTGCGAGCGATCTCGTCCTTCTCGACGCGGGAGACATCGGCAATCTCGTCGAGCGAGCGTGGCACACCAGCCTGTCGTGCAGCAGCGTAGACGGCAGAGGTGGAGACGCCCTCGATGGAGCGCCCGGGCAGGAGATTCTCGTCGAGCGCACGTCGGTAGATCACAGAGGCAGTCTCACGGACGTTCTCTGGGAGACCAAGCGCGCTGGCCATCCGGTCGATTTCGCCGAGTGCCTGCTTCAGGTTGCGCTCTTTGGAGTCTCGCGTCCTGAATCGCTCGTTCCACTTCCGGAGCCGCTGCATCTTCTGGCGCTGGTTCGAGGACAACGAGTTGCCGTACGCGTCCTGGTCGCGCCAGTCGATGTTGGTCGACAGTCCCTTGTCGTGCATCATGTTCGTCGTCGGCGCACCGACGCGGGACTTCTTGTCCTTCTCGGCGGAATCGAACGCACGCCACTCCGGCCCGCGGTCGATATTGTCCTCGTCGACGACAAGCCCGCAATCTTCACAGACGGTCTCGTGGTCGCTGGTCGTGGTGACGTTGCCGCCACACTCCGGACAGCCGGTCTCGCTCTCCGTCTCTGATTCGGTCTCGGTCTCCTCTTCGGACGTGTGAATGCGAAGGTGGTCGCTCATAGATGTTAGCTGGCGGGGGCTACCGGACGTGGAAGAGGGATACTCCAGACGGCCGATAGCGAACGCTTGACTTGACATTCACAAACCCAGTATAAGAGTGTTTTGCTTGAATGTTGTAGATGCCGTGTATCTATCGAAATGAAGCTTATGAGACTCGACAACACCACCCATTTATCAGGATAGTTGTGTGCAAACACACAACTCTGAGGGCGGACGAACGTGGGTATGCATATCGCAGTCGGCAGCGGAAATCCCGTAAAGCGCGACGCGGTCGCGACGACCCACGAGACGGCGACCGTCGAGGCCGTTGCGGTCGAGTCGGGCGTGAGCGAACAGCCAGTCGGGCTGGCAGAGACGATCGAAGGCGCGGAGACGCGAGCCGAACGGGCGCTCGCCGCGACCGATACAGACCTCGGAATTGGACTTGAAGGTGGCGTCGCGCGGCTCCCCGACACCGACGGCCTGTGGCTCATCATGTGGGCGGCGGCGACCGACGGCGACCGCTGGGGACGCGGCGGCGGGCCATCGCTCCGGCTTCCCGAGCACATCACTGAACGCGTCGACGCTGGCGAGGAACTCGGGCCGGTTATGGACGACGTGCTGGGTGCGACAGATGTCGCCGAAAACCGCGGTGCTGCGGGTGCACTCACCGGAAACGCGACCGACAGAACAGAGGCGCTTCGGACCGCAGCGGCGGGCGCACTCGGCCCGTTCGTCACTGCTCACTACTGACCGGCTCCTCCACCTCGGCAGCACCTTCGACGGCCTCAACGAGCGAGACGTTGAACACGAGGGTGGCGGCGATACCGCCGACCATCGTGATGATGTTCTTTACCGCGTGGTCGAGGATGGCGACCGCGATGGCGACCGGCGCAGTGATGTTCGCCGTGAAGCCGACGATAATGAGGGTGAACGCTCCCTCGTACAGGCCGATACCGCCCGGCGACAAGGGCACAATCTTGGCGAGATTACCGACGCTGACCGCAAAGAAGGAGACGGCGACGAGATACGGCGTCACCGGCACGTCGAACGCCGCGAGCACGACAATTGCTGTGGCCACGTCGATTCCCCACACAAGCAAACTCGACAGTCCGATACGAGCGAACGCACCGCGGTTACCGGCCACCGCCTGCACGTCACCGACGAACTGACCGATGACCGTCGAGACGTAGTCGGCGTAGGAGTCGTCGCTGAGGGCGCTGACGAATCGATGGACGAGATCCGTATCCCGACGCGCGCTCGCGACGATAACGGTAACGCCGACGATAGCAAGCACGCCGACGACCGCCGCGACGCGGAGCGCGGTTCGGGCAGCTGCACCCGGCGCGATAGACTGGCCTCCGATATCGACGGTGCCGATGTCGGCCGCGATTGCCTCCGCCAGTCCGTCAGCTCCGCCGGTGATCAACAGGCCGACGAGTACCGCCCCCGCGAGCACCGTAATCGCAAGCAGGTCGAAGACCCGTTCGACGGCCAACGAGGCGAAACCACTCGGATACGGTATCTTTCGACGGGCCTTCACGACGTACGCGCGAACGGCGTCGCCCGCGCGGGCGGGAAAGACGAGATTTCCCGTCTGTGAGATGAATATCGCCCCCGTCAGGAACAACAGGTCGCCGTCGTAGCCGAGCTCGCGCAGGATGTCGCGGTAGCGCTGTCCCCGAAGCGGCCACGAGAGAGCGTAAATCCCCCCAGAGAGCGCGACGAGCCGGTAATCCGCGCCTGCAATAGCGTCCACGATCGCGTCTGGGTCGAGATACACCGTCATCAGCGCGAGTGCAGCGAGCGTGAGCAGTGTCCCGGCGACGAGCCCGACACGGCGAGTCGCCCGGGGTTTGACGGAAAACTCCCACCAGACGCGGATTATCTGGCTGCCCATTCCGAACACGTCACGCACGAGGTCGACCTTCGTGTCCCCCTTCGGGGTCCATTGGACCGGGAACTCCTTGATGTCGTAGCCCGCCCGCTGGGCGCGCACGAGCACCTCCGTGTCCCAGAACCAGTGGTCGTCTTCCACGTCGTCGAGGAGCTCGAACAGCACGTCGCGGTCGAACGATTTGAAACCGCACTGATGGTCGTGGAGGTCCGAGCGGAGAAACAGCTTGACGAGTGAGTTGTAGCCCGTGGAGGCGACGCCGCGCTCCGGCTCGCGGTCCTGTTTCTCGCCGGGGATCCGCCGAGAGCCGGTCGCCACGTCGTACCCCTCGGTACGGACGGACTCGACCAGCTCTTCGAGATGTACCATATCCGTCGCGAGATCGGTGTCGAAGTAGACGAGTGTCTCGCCCTCGCTCGCTCGGAACGCGCGTTCGAGCGCGCCACCACGCCCTAGTCGCTCGTCAGAGTGAAAATGTCGGACGCGGGAATCTTCCGCGGCGAGCCGGTCTGCAATGTCGGGCGTGGCGTCGTCACAGCCGTCCTCGGCGACGATGACCTCGAAGCGCTCCTCGGGGAGGAAGTCCGCGAGGGTGTCGAGTGTCGTCCGAACAGTGTGTTCGATCGTGTCCTCCTCGTTGTACGCCGGGAGGACGACACTCACCGCGACCTCGCTCATTACCGTCGGTTGTAAACAGGCGGATATGAACCTTCTGGGAGCGAGAGACGTGCCGAGGGCGCAAACGCTAACTGGCCGCGCGTCGGCGTCTTGTGTATGCATCCGTCTCCGGGACTCGGACGCGCCGCCGCGAGCGCTGCCCGCGACGGTGACTGCTCGAAGTCGAAGTAAGCCCAGTTGTGACTCTCGGCGGGGTGACGGCCCGTCGTTGGTCGAACCAAGTATCGCCTTCGAGTACCTACCGAAATCCAATGACACACGACACATTCACCGGCGCGATGCCGGCACTCACGACCCCGTTTCACGAGGACGGCAGCATCGACTTCGAGACATTCAAAGAGAACGTTCGCCGCGTCGAGCGCGAGGGCGTTCACGGCGTCGTCCCCGTCGGTACTACCGGCGAGTCCGCGACGATGACCCACGATGAACACGTCGCCGTCATCGAGGCGGCCGTCGAGGCCGTCGAATCGATTCCAGTCGTCGCCGGCTCCGGCTCCAACAACACCGACGAGGCGCTCGACCTCTCCCAGCGCGCACGCGACGCCGGGGCCGACGGCCTGCTCCTCATCTCGCCGTACTACAACACGCCCGAGCCTGCGGGGATGGAGAAGCATTTCCGCACCGTCGCCGACGCCGTCGACCTGCCACAGATCGTCTACAACGTTCCCGGTCGGACGGGTCGCAATATCGCCGTCGAGACGGCCGAATCCCTCGCGAGCCACGAGAATATCGTCGGTTACAAGGCCGCCTCGGGCGACCTCGGGCGAGTCGGCGAGGTCATCGAACGCACTCGCGAGGAGAACTTCGCTGTCCTCTCGGGCGACGATGCGCTGACGCTCCCCATTATGGCACTCGGCGGAAAGGGAGCTATCTCCGTCGCCGCGAACCTCGTCCCCGAACGGACGAGCCAACTCGTCGAGCACGCGCTCGCCGACGACTACGCGGCTGCCCGCGAGGTGCAGTTCGAGCTGGGGCCGCTGTTCCGGACGCTGTTCGTCGAGACGAACCCAATTCCGATCAAGGAGGCACAGGCGATATGCGGCCAGCAGCCAGTGACGATGCGGCCGCCGCTGTCGCGGCTTCGCGACGAGAATCGCGAGGAACTGCGCGCCGTGCTCACCGACCTCGGGCTCGTCGCATGAAGGTCGCCGTCGCCGGCGCGACTGGCCGCACCGGAAGCGAGATTGTCGCCGAGCTCCGCGACCGCGAACACGACGTGCTCGCGCTGTCGCGCGACCCAACGGGTGACCAGCGCGACATCAATGACCTCGCAGCTGTCCTGACCGACGCCGAGCCGGATGCGCTCATCGACTTCACCGTCCCCGAGGCGACTGTCGACCACGCCGCTGTCGCCGCCGAGGCGGGCGTCCCGCTTGTCGTCGGCACGACCGGCTTCGACGACGACGGACTGGCTGCCCTCGCCGACGCCGCACGCGAGGTTCCCGTACTCCGAGCGTCGAACTTCGCGAAGGGCGTCCACGCGCTCCGCGAGGTCGTCCAGGCAGGTGTGGAGGCGCTCTCCGAATACGATATCGAGCTGACGGAAACACATCATAACGGGAAACGAGACGCCCCTTCCGGGACCGCACTCACCCTGCTGGACGATATCGACGCTGCCCGCGACGAACAGCTCGACCGGACGCACGGCCGCGAGGGAGAGCACGAGCGCGACCCCACAGAGGTGGGCGTCCACGTTCGACGTGCCGGCACCGTCCGTGGCGAGCACGAGGTGCTACTCGCCGGCAATGACGAGGTAGTGACGCTCACCCATCGCGCTGAATCGCGCCGCGTCTTCGCGGCGGGCGCAGTCGATGCGGCCGAAGCACTCGCGGGTCGACCGGCCGGCGAGTACGACTTCCCTGACGTACTATGACACTCGAATCCGACATCACCAGCCTGTGGGACCGCTATCAGACCGACGAAATCGATGCCGACTCGGCCGACACCGACACACACGCGACGCTCGATGCCTTCCTCGACGCGCTCGAATCGGGGGATGTGCGCGCCGCCGAGAAACGCAACGGCGAGTGGAAGGCCAACGCGTGGGTGAAGCAGGGAATCCTCCTGAATTTCGGGCTACGCGCCATCCGGACGTTCGAGCACGGAGGGGTCAGCTATCACGACGTGCTGCCGCTACGTGACACGGATGATCTTCCGGAACGCGGCACGCGCAACACGCCCAGCGGAACCGTCATCCGCCGCGGTACTCACATCGGTTCGGACGCGATTATGATGTCACCGAGCTTCGTCAACATCGGCGCACACGTCGGCGATGGAACGCTCGTCGATTCCTGTGACACCGTCGGCTCCTGTGCTCAGATCGGCGACGACGTGAAGCTCGGCGCGAACACGCTCATCGGCGGCGTGCTCGAACCCGTCGAGAGCGCACCGGTCATCGTCGAGGACGGCGTCTCGCTGGGGGCGGGCTGTCGCGTCACCTCCGGCTTCGTTGTCGGCGAGAACTCCGTTGTCGGCGAGAACACACTCCTCACGCCACGTATTCCCGTCTATGACCTCGTCGAGGAGGAGATTCTCTACGGCGAGCTCCCGCCCGAACGACGTGCGTTCATCCGCTACGTCGAGTCCAGCGTCGGCGACCACGATCTCTTCGAGGGGGGCGCGTACAAGCCGGCTGTCGTCGCCACCCACGTCGAGGAGCAGACGCTCGAAGCGACCCAGCGCGAGGACGCGCTCAGGGAATGAGCAACCTCGTCAAGCGGCTCGCCGACTGGAACCACGACCAACTCGAACAGCTTGCAGCCGAGCACGACACCCCGCTGTATGTGCTGGATATCGACCGCGTGCAGGCCAACTACGAACGATTCAACGCTGCGTTTCCCGACGCGCACGTTATGTACGCCGCGAAAGCACACACCGGGCAGGCGGTGCTCTCGGCGCTGCTCGATTCCGGAGCCGATATCGAGTGTGCTGCGTGGGGAGAACTCCAGCGCGCAATCGACGCCGGTGCGGACCCGAACACGCTCCAGTATACCGCCGTCAATCCGCCGGATCGCGACCTCGACAGGGCAGTCGAACTCGCCGCTGAGTATCCCGGAATCACCATCACCGGCGGCGCACGCGACACCTTCGACCGGCTCGAAGCACGCGGCTACGACGGCCGCGTCGCCATCCGTATCAATCCGGGTATCGGCACTGGCCACCACGAGAAGGTTGCCACCGGCAAAGACGCGAAGTTCGGCATTCCAGAACCATACGTCGAGGACGTTGCTGACGACGTACGCGAGCGGTTCGATCTCGTCGGCATCCACGCGCACATCGGAAGCGGCGTCCTCACTGACGACGTAGCTGAACACGCCCGCGCCGTCGGCAAAGTCGCCGACATCGCTCGCACAGTCGGTGACGACGAGTTGGAGTTCGTCGACATCGGTGGGGGATACGGCGTTCCATACCGCGAGAACGAGCCACCTCTCGATATCGAGGTCGTCGCGGATCAGATTCGCGACGCCGTCGGCGATCTCAACGCACAGCTTAAGCTCGAACCCGGCCGCTACGTCGTTGCCGACGCCGAGCTCATCCTCACCGAGGTAAACACCGTGAAGGAGGCTCCCGAATCCACCGTTGTCGGCGTGGATGCCTCGCTCGCGACGCTCATCCGCCCGGCGATGTTCGACTCCTACCACCCGATCCGCAACGTCACCGCGCCGAACCGAGAGCCGCTCCCGGTCTCCGTCGGCGGGCCGTGCTGTACGAGCGCAGACGTGTTCTGCACCGACCGACCCATTGCCGAGCCGCGCCGCGAGGACCTGCTCGCCATCGGCAACGCCGGTGCGTACGGCTACGAGCTCGCGAACCAGTTCCACTCTCAGCCCCGCCCGGCAGAGGTCGCTATCGAGGACGGCGAGACGCGCGTGGTCCGTCGCCGCGAGACATTGGACGACGTGACCCGCGTCGAACGGTAGCTGCCGCGCGCTTTTTTACACCCGGAGTCGAGTGGTGACCGTGCAGCTCTCCAGACGTGACGTACTCCGGGCCGGCGGCACAGTCGCTGCTGCCCGCGTCGGGACGACCGACCCACTGTTGGCCACCTCGACGACGGTCGCGACGCAGAATCTCGGTCTGGGCGTTCCCCTGCTCGATTTACTGACACAGGGGCGACTCGACCCGGCACTCGTCGGTGAGCGATTCGATCAGCTACGAACGAGTGCCGTACCGGCGCGGATGGCTGCGCTCGCCGCCGAACTGACGGCCGAGTCGCCCGCTATCATCGGTGTACAGGAAGGGTCGTTCGTTGAGCGCGATGGTGAGCAGATTGTCGACTTTCTCGACCTGCTCGGACGGGGTTTCGAGCGGGCCAGCGGTCGCTATCGGCGGGTCGCCGTCTCGCCGAACGCCGACATCACGCTCCCCGCGACACACGATGGCGAGCGATTCGACGTTCGATTTCACGATCGGGACGCGCTGTTCGTCCGTGAGGATGTCGCTGTCGAGGGGACCGACGCCAAGCAGTTCGCCGTGAACGCGAGCCGACGGCTTGACGGTCGACGACTGGTCGCCACACGCGGGTTCTGTCGAGCCGACTGCGTCGTCGACGGCGTGCCGGTCGTCGGGATTTCGACTCATCTCTCCGCAGCCGACCGTCGCATTCGGTACGTACAGGCGCAGGCGCTCGTTAATCAGTTACCAGACGAGCGGGCGCTCGTCGTGCTAGCCGACCTGAACAGCCGACCGCTCGCGCAGGATCCGTCGGCGTACAGTCTGCTTGTAGAGCAGCTCACCGACGCAGCGGCGGCAGTTGGCGAACCGGGGCTCACCTGCTGTCGCAACCCGACACTCGACGACGGCGGACTCGGATTCCGACTAGATTTCGTCCTGATCGACGGGCCGACGCAGCCGCTGGCGACGCGACTGATCGCGGTCGATGAGTCCTCGCGCATACAAGCGGGAGACCGGCGGCTGTGGCCCTCCGACCACGCGGGAGTCGTCGCAGATCTGCGTGTCGGAGTAGAACCGGGACGACTCGGGGACATAGCGCGGGCGCTGGTCGTACGGCTGCTCGGGGCGGACCCGTTCGCGTGAACGCGAAAGCCGTATCACCCAGACCACGTATCTCGTGGTATGGACGCTACCGAGCGCGCACAGCTCGCGACCGTCGCCGACTACCAGTTCGGTCGCGGCGCTGGCGCGGCGCTGTTCCCTGTCGACGAGGAGCCGGAGGTGCGACGCACCACCTCGGGCCGGCCGTCACAGATTCACGTCGGTCCGGATGCTGGCGGCCACGACGACCTCGGGCGACCGGCCGGCGAGCGGCTCGTCTCCTACGGCGACGATGGGCGCTTCCGGCTGGGGCTGGCCGGCGGCCGTCGACTGGTCGAGACGCTACCCGAGCCGGCGAGTCGGGTCATCGTCGGCGACGAGTCCGAGCCGTTCGTACGTGAGGGGAAGAACGTCTTCGCGAAGTTCGTGCAGGCCGTCGGAAGCGAGATTCGCCCCGGTGACGAGATCGCCGTCGTCCACGAGGATGGACGGCTGCTCGCGGTGGGGCGCGCAGAGCTACCAGCGGCGGCTATCGAAGAGTTCGACACGGGAATGGCGGTGAAGGTGAAGTCGGGAAATAGGGGCTAACAGGCCGGCAGCTGACTCGCGGGACTGCCGGCACAACCGCGAACCCCCGCGAGGGATCATCACGTCACGTGGAATGTGATTCGGTATCGCATTTGAACCTCGGGAGCAGAACAAAGGGAGCACTTTTGAGCCACGCGAGCCACCTACTAGATATGTTTGGAGGAGGCGGCGGCGGTATGAACCCGCGCAAGATGAAGCAGATGATGAACCAGATGGGGATCGACCTCACCGAAATCGACGCCAACGAGGTTATCATCCGGACCGACGACGAGGAGTACGTCTTCGACGACGCAGAGGTCCAGAAGATGGACGCTCAGGGGCAGGCGACGTACCAAGTCGTCGGTGAGCCGGAAACCAGACCACTGAGCGCCGACGCCGTCGAGGCTGGCAATGCGTCTTCGGAGGCAGACGATGCGTCTTCGGAGGCGGACAGCGAGGACGAGGCCGCGGCGATTCCGGAATCGGATATTGAAATCGTCGCCGGACGCACGGGCGTCACGTCCGAGAAGGCACGCGAGGCGCTGGAGGCGACCGACGGCGACCTCGCGGCGGCCGTCGAGCGGTTGGAGTGAGCTACCTGTTTGTCCGCGAGAATCGCGAACTCCTGCTGGCTCCCGGCGAGCGCCACGAGTCCGACCTCGGCGTGCTCGACGTTCCCGAGGACGTTGGGCCGGGCGACACTGTCGAGACGCACATCGGCGAGCAGTTCACCGTCCGCGAGCCGCGTGGCCCGGATCTCTTCGACCATCTCGACCGCACCGGCGCGCCGATGATGCCCCGTGACATCGGCCTCATCCTCGGCGAGTTCGGGCTTGGAGACGGAGACCAAGTGCTCGACGCCGGAACGGGCACCGGTATTCTCTCCGTCTATCTCGCCCGCCACGGTATCGAGGTCGTGACCTACGAACGGGACCCGGAGTTCGCTGACGTTGCCCGCGAGAATATAGCGACGGCCGGGGTGGCCGACTGCGTCGACGTGCAGACGGGCGACGTAACCGACAATCTCGACGCGCTCTCTGGATTCGATGGGCTCACGCTCGACACCGGTGACGCAGCCAGCGTCGTGGCACGCGCGCCAGACCTACTCGTGCCGGGTGCGCCGGTCGCCGTCTACTCACCGTTCATCGAATCGTCCCGCGAGTGCGTCGAGACGGCCCGCGAGGCTGGGTTGGTCGGCGTGGAGACTGTCGAGACAATTCAGCGGGAGATGACGTTCGATGACCGGGGCTCGCGACCGTCGACGCGCGGCGTCGGTCACACCGGCTATCTCACGTTCGCGCGCCGCGGCTTAGCGGACGTGTCTGAGTAGCTCCAATAGTTCTTTGCGGTACTCGCGTTCTGTGTCGAGTTGCGGGTAGCCACCGCCGGCGACGAGGAACTCGTCGGCTCGCCAGACAGCGAGCCAGCCAGTGGCGTCGAGCGTTCGCTCGCCGACCCGACAGCGCCCGCGGACAGTCGTCCGCTGTCCGTTATGGCCATCCGCCGTCCGGAAGTCGTCGCTCGTCTGCGCCTCGATATCGGTGAAGCCGCGCTCGCCGAGATCATCGAGGAACGCCGAGCGCGCGCGATTTCGGAGTAGCGGCTCGACCAGTCGGCTCGCTCCACCTGGGAGCGACGGCTCAAACTCGAGTCGGCTCGCGAAGAAGAAACACAGCGGGTCGCCAGTTCCGAGATGGGCCGCGACGCTCGGCTCCTCGTACAACAGCGTGTAGCCGTTGACAGCGACGCGGGGGAGTTCGAACAGGCGTTCACGCGTCTGATCAGCTAGTTGCCACCCGCCGCGTTCGAGCCGCTGTTCGGGGACCGTCGGCCACGGGTCGGTCATAGCCGAGCAAAGGTGGTACTGCTACGAAAAGGTACGTCCGTTCAGTTGTCGTCCTCGCGCCACTTCTTCCCGCACTCGACGCAGGTGAAAAATCGCGTCTCCGACTCGTCGGCGGCCCGAATCTGCTTCATCTCGTAGCGGGCGCGCTCGCCGTCGCAGTCAGGGTCCGGACACCGGGCGTCCGTCGTCGGCCCGATTTCGGTGTCTTCGACTTCAGACATATCGACGACCTCGTCGTCTTCCTGTCCTTCGGTCGTGGTCATCGCACTCTCGCTGGCTGAATCGCGCAGCTCTTCGTGCCCGCAGGAGCGACATATCCACGTGTCCCCCTCGGTGTGCATCATCGAGCCGCACTCGTCGCAAAACTGCATCGTACATTCGTTGATTCGGGGCGATACTTAAACTCGGGGTTGTCTTGATGTGTCGGTCAGACGAAACACCTTCCTCTATCGCTATGGAGAGACAAATATGCCCTCCCGCCGTACCGTCCTTCGCACCGGTGCACTCGGTATCGCTGCACTCGCCGGCTGTACGGCCCTCGACGACGGACCGCCACGCCACGCCCGCTGGCACCACGACGCGAGCGCGGTGTTCGGCACCGACCACTACGCGTACGGAAGCCTCGACGTGCCGACGCTACGCGCGAACAGCGACCGCCTCCCGACCGAACTCCAGTCTGGGCTCGACCGCGCACGCGAGTTCTCCGAGGCGATCGCACTCGACGAGGTAAATCACCTGCTTGCGACCGGCTACGGCCAACCACAGCGCGGTCGCGCCGGGCTCACCCTCGTCGCGACGGGAAACTTCGACACCGACGCCATCGACGCCGAGATACGGGACACGTTCCGTCCTGTCGAGGGCGGGCTGGTCACGCCGGAAGGGACGTATCAGGGCTACCGATGTTACGCCTCTGCGCCCGCATTAGGACGAAACTGGGCACAGTTCCAAGGTCCAGACCAGCCCGAAGCCCCCGACTTCACATTCGGCATCGGCTACAGTCCGAACGCGCTCGTCGCAAGCGTCACGCTCGGAATCGGATTGAATGCGATCAACGGTGTGTTCGCAGCTATCGACGCCCGGTTCGGCAACGCCCCGCAGCTCACCGAGCGCGCACCCGTCCGCCACTGCCTATCCGTGACCGACGATCACGCGCTCGTCACCGGCATCTCCGAGGCAGGGCTGGCGGCGCTCCAGCGCGAGATCGCCGGTGATAACGGGAACGCACTCGAACTGGCGAAGGGGCTCGTGCTCAGCTACCGATTCGACCCCGACCGGCTTCGGGTGGCGTTCGTCTTCGATCCCTCGGATCTGCTGTCTCGCGAGCGACTTCGCTCGCTACTTGACGACCTGTTCGCCGACAATGATCGTCCCGATATCGAAATCGAAACGATCGGTATCGCACGCGACGGGCGAGTCATCTATGCCGATATCGTCGCCGGACCAGAGGCCATTCAGCGACTGGAAAATGGGACGGCAACACCGACGCCACAGTCATCGATAGATATCTGGATTTAAGCCCGACTCGACACTACCTGTGGTGAATGGTTCTGGGGACAGACAATCGCGTACTCGCGCTCGCCTTCGCTCGGATGGCTGACTCGCTCGGCAACTCCTTTCTCATTATCGTTCTCCCACTGTACATCGCCTCGGGAGAGATTTCGCTTACCGGGCTCGAGGGCTTCTCGACGGAGCTACTCATCGGCGTCGTGTTATCGCTGTTTGGGCTGCTCAACAGCTCGCTCCAGCCGTTCACGGGCCGGCTCTCCGACCGAACTGGAGCGAGGAAACGGTATATCCTCGCCGGACTGCTCGTGCTCGCCGCTGGGAGCGCCATCTATCCGTTCGTCACCTCATACTGGGCTGTCCTCGGGGCGCGGGCTATGCAGGGTATCGGTGCGGCGCTGACCGTCCCGACCGTGCTCGCACTCGTTAACGACTACTCCGACGACGCCGGCCGTGGCAACGACTTCGGCGTCTTCAACACCTTCAGACTCATCGGCTTCGGCTTCGGTCCCATCATCGCCGGACTGCTCGTCACGGGCGGGATTGCCTCGGAGACGGTCGTCAGCTACGACGTGTTCGGACAGACCATCTCGGGGTTCGATGCGGCCTTCGCTGTCGCTGTCGCCGGCGCGCTCCTCGCATACGTCCTCGTCTCGATTCTCGTGAACGACCCGGACGATCTCGAAGCATCAGCGAGCGAGGACCTCTCGATTCGCATCCGTGACGAGGACGGGTTCGATCCCGTATTCGTCGTCGGACTCGGGACGTTCCTTATGGCGACGGGCATCGGCATCTTCGCGACCCTCCAAGAAGTCATCAACGCAGAGCTGAACCAAACACCGTTCCTCTTTTCAGTCCAGTTTGCCGCGGTCGTCATCGCGAACGTCATCTTTCAGGTACCAATCGGGCGGGCCTCCGACCGCTACGGCCGCCGGCCATTTCTCGTGTGGGGGTTCGTCCTGCTGATTCCCTCACTTGCGCTCCAGGGACTGATTCCGACACTCGTGGGCGTGCTTCCCGCGACGATCGCGGGGGTCGGCACCGGCTCGATGCTGATGCTCGCGTTCCGGCTCCTACAGGGTATCTCGGTGGCGATGGTGTTCGCGCCGGGGCTGGCAGTCGCAGGTGATCTCGCGCGCAAGGGAGAGTCGGGGACGACGCTGTCGGTGCTCACGACATCATTTGGCTTCGGTATCGCGGTCGGACCGCTCGTTTCGGGCATACTCGTTCGGTTCGGATTCGGCTGGCCCTTCTTTACAGTCGCAGCGCTCGCAGTCGTCGCGCTGGTCTTGACCTACACACAGGTCGAGGAGACCGCGCCCAACGTAACCTGATTACTCGAAGTCGGGCTCACGGTCGTCGAGGAATGCCGCCATCCCTTCTGTCTGGTCGTGGGTGCCGAACAGAGACGCCCACGTTCGGCGCTCGAAGTCGAGCCCGTCATCGAGCGTCATCTCTCGTGACTTGTTCAGCGACTCCTTGGCGGCCGCCATCGCGACCGTCGGCTTGGCCGCGAGATCGCGCGCCATTTCGGCGACGTGATCGTCCAGTTCACCGTGAGCGACAACGTCGCCGATAAGGCCAACGTCGTAGGCGTCGCTCGCGTCGATGCGCTCGCCGAACATAATGAGTCGGCGGGCGGTCTCATCACCGACGAGGCGGGGAAGTCGCTGGGTGCCACCCCACCCCGGGATAACGCCAAGATCGATCTCTGTCTGGCCGATGACGGCCCGCTCGCTCGCAACCCGGAAATCACACGCAAGCGCAAGCTCACAGCCACCCCCAAACGCGTAGCCGTTGATGGCAGCGATAACCGGTGCGGGGAACGACTCGACCGCGCGCATCACGTCGTGACCGAACCGCGAGTAGGCTTCGGCCGCAGTGGCATCCATCTCGGCCATCTTCTCGATGTCGGCTCCCGCGACGAAGGCCGTGTCGCCAGCGCCGGTGATGACGAGGGCCTCTGCATCGCCGCGCGCGTCGTCGAGCGCATCATCGAGTGCTTCCAGTGTGGCGGTGTCGAGGGCGTTCAGCTGTGCCGGTCGATCGATAGTTAGCGTCGCTACGTCGCCGTCGAACTCCAGCGTAACTGGCTCGCTCATATCCGAGCGTCTCCGGGGCGGCAAATAAGTCCACCCACGGATGACTCCTGAAGTAGAGTCATTAAAGTCGCTCGTCCACCTCGGGTCGGTAGATGGAGTTGGGGACCCCGCAGTCGTTTTCGCGCGTACTCTCGTCGATGTGCACGGAGCCGCATCCGGCCGCTCGCGAGGCTGCAGCGGAGTTTCTCGCGACGAACCCGGGCGACCCCGGTACCTACGAGACCGTCGCCGACCTCGAAGCGACGGTGGTCGACCGGCTCGGTGACATCACTGGGCTGTCCGACCCCGCAGGCTACGTCGCCTCCGGCGGCACTGAGGCCAACATCCAGGCGCTCAGGCTCGCGCGCAATCGTGCCACAACCTCCGACCCGAATGTCGTCGTGCCGGCGTCGGGTCACTTCTCGTTCACGAAAGCCGCCGACGTGCTCGGGGTCGAACTCCGGGTCGCACCGCTCGACGGTTACACCGTCTCGCTTTCCGCCGTCGAGGAGCTCGTCGACTCGGACACCGTCGCCGTGGTCGGCGTCGCCGGCTCGACCGAGTACGGTCGCGTCGACCCGATCCCCGCGCTTGCAGATATCGTCGCCGACGCGGCCGGCGACCCGCTGTTGCACGTCGATGCCGCGTGGGGTGGCTTCGTCCTCCCGTTCACCGACCACGCGTGGAGCTTCGCCGACGCAGCCGTCGACACGCTCACCATCGACCCGCACAAGATGGGACAGGCGGTCGTTCCCGCAGGGGGGCTACTCGCACGCGAGGAGTCGCTGCTCGCCGAGCTCGCCGTCGACACGCCGTATCTCGAATCTACGAGCCAGATTACGCTCACGGGAACACGCTCCGGAGCCGGCGTAGCGAGTGCCGCAGCCGCACTCGACGCGCTGTGGCCGGACGGCTATCGCGACCAGTACGAGACATCGCAGGCGAACGCCGAGTGGCTCGCGTCGGAGCTCCGAGCACGGGGTGATCGCGTCGTCTCGCCGACGCTCCCGCTCGTCGCGGCAGATATCGGTGCCGACGCCATCGACGCTGTCCGGGAGGCGGGCTGGCGGCTGTCGCGGACCGAACAGGGCGAAGCGCGGTTCGTGCTGCAGCCACACGTTACCCGTGAGATGTTGCGGGCGTTCCTCGCCGACCTCGACCGGGCACGATAGAGAGCGATACGCTTAGGCAGGGGGCCGACAAGATGCCGATGTGTCACTGGTCCCACTGTTTCTCGGCTTCGACCTCTCGCCGCTCGTAGCGTTCCTCCAGTCGACTGGTGGTGAGATTACAGAGTTCGTCAAGTCGTCGAGTGGGATATTGTCGCTGCTCGCGGTTGCAGTCTACTCCTTCCTCATCGCCGTTGTCCTCCCACTGCCGAGCGAAATCGTCCTCTTCGCGACCCCGAATTTTGGGCTGCCGCCGGTCGTCGAACTCACACTGCTTATCCTCGTCTCCGGCATCGGAAAGGCAGCCGGCTCGGTGTTCGCCTTCCGCATCGGCCACGGCGTGAAGGAGTCCGGCCCGGTCATCCGCGCGCTCCGCCGGTCACCGGTCGACGTGGTGTCGTGGTCGGAACGCAAAACCGTCGAGGTGGCTCAGAAGTACGGCTATATCGGGCTCGCGCTCGCGCTCTCGATTCCGTTCTTCCCCGATACCATCTCGATCTACGCGTTCACCGTGCTGGAGAAAGACTACGTGAAGTTCGCCGCCGCGACCTTCGCCGGGAGTGTCGGCCGGCTCCTCGTCACTATCGCCTTCTTCACCTCCGTCCTCTGAGGGCGTGTACTTGCGATCACATTCCGGCGACAGCCGTGGCTGGGTCCCGAATCAGCGGGATTTAGGTCGCCCACGGGACTAGCAGAAGTATGACACGCGACGACTATCCGACCGACGAGCCAGCGGTGGTCACCTGTGGGCTGCCGTACGCCAACGGTGACCTGCACGTCGGCCACCTCCGGACGTACGTGAGTGGAGACGCACTCGCCCGCGCGCTCGACAGCCTCGGACAGGAGACGGCGTTCGTCTCCGGCTCCGATATGCACGGCACGCCAATCGCCGTCAACGCCGCCGAGGAAGGCGTCGACCCCGAATTGTACGCCGACGGGTACCACGAGCAGTACGAGCAGACGTTCCCGCAGTTTAACGTCGAGTTCGACCACTACGGCAACACTCACGACGCGACGAACACCGAGCTGACGCAGTCATTCGTCGAATCGTGGCTCGACAACGACTACGTCTTCGAGCGGGAGATTCAGGTGGCGTGGGACGCCGACGAGGATCAGCCGCTTCCGGACCGATACGTCGAGGGGACCTGTCCCTACTGTGGAGAGACGGCCCGCGGCGACGAGTGTGACGACGGCTGTCAGCGCCACCTCGAACCCGGTGAAATCGAAGACCCGGTGTCGACACTAACTGGGAACCCCGCAGAGTACCGCACTCGCGAGCACAAATTCCTCCGGCTCAGCGATTTCCAGGAGTACCTATCCGGCTTTCTCGACCGGCTCGAAGGGACCGACAACGCCCAGAATCAGCCCCGCGAGTGGGTCGAGGGCGAACTCGAAGACCTCTGTATCACCCGCGATATGGACTGGGGGATCGACTACCCCGGCGAGGGAGGTGCTGGCCCGGAGGGACAGCAAGACGACGGCGGTGAAGCCGCCGGAGCAGACGAGGACCTCGTGCTCTACGTCTGGGTCGATGCGCCCATCGAGTACGTATCAGCAACCAAGCAGTACAGCGAACACTCGGCGTTCGACTGGGAGGCTGCATGGCAGTTCGACGGCGAGACGCGTGCCGGCACGCAGTGGGACGATGCGTGGACCGACGACGGCGGCGAACTCATCCACATCATCGGGCAGGACATCATCCAACACCACACCGTCTTCTGGCCGGCGATGCTCCGTGGCGCGGGTTACAACGAGCCACGTTCCGTGATGGCGTGCGGCTTCGTCAATCTCGCTGGAGAGGCGTTCTCCACGAGCCGGAACCGCGCGGTGTGGGCCGATGATTATCTGGAGACTGGGCTCCATCCCGACCTGTTCCGCTATCAGATCATCACCGGCTCTGAGTTCACCGCCGACGTGAACTTCTCGTGGGACGCGCTTCAGGAGCGGACGAACAACGACCTCGTGGGCGTGCTCGGCAACTTCGCCTACCGGTCGCTGCTGTTCGCCGAGCGCAATTTCGACGGGACGCCGGACGCCGACGTGAGCGACGACGTGCGCGAGCACATCGACGGGGCAATCGGGGCAGTCCACGAGGCCGTCAACGACTACTCCGTGCGCGGGCTCGGCGAAGCGCCAATCGACCTCGCACGCTTCGGCAACGAGTATATCCAGCGCAACGAGCCCTGGAAGCTCACCGACGAGGACCCCGAGCGCGCGGCACAGGTCATCCGCGACTGCGTCCAGCTGGTGAAGGCCACAGCCGTTCTTATGGAACCGGTCCTCCCCGAGAAGGCCGAGGAGCTGTGGGCACAGCTGGGTGAATCGGGAACGGTTCACGACGTTGCGTTCGAAGCTGCACTCGAGGCCCCGCCTGCAGCGTTCGACGAGCCGACGGAGCTGTTCGAAAAAATCGAAGACGACACCGTCGAGACGCTGAACGCCGACCTCGAATCGCGTGTCGAGGACGCAGGCGAGGAGCCGGAAGAGGACGACGACGAGGACACCGACGAGTCCGATGATGTAGCGCTTGAACCAATCGTCGAGGACAGAATCGGCTTCGAGGAGTTCCAGGATCTCGACCTTCGCATCGGCGAGATTCAGAGTGCCGAAGGCATCGAGGGAGCTGACGACCTCGCCAGACTCGAGGTCGACATCGGCCACGAGGTGCGCCAGATCGTCGCCGGCATCAAGCAGCTCCACGACCTCGATTCGCTACCGGGAACGAAGGTCGTCATCGTCGCGAATATGGAGACTGCTGAGCTGTTCGGCGTCGAGTCGAACGGAATGGTACTCGCAGCGGGCGAGCAGGCAGATCTGCTGACGACTCACGGCGACAGCGCCGTCGGGACGCGAATCCGGTAGCCCGCGATGCTTTTCTTCCCGAGGCCGGTAGCTAGCGTATGACCGACGACGACCGCGAGTGGGATGACCCGCCCGGCGTGTGGGACGATGACGACGAAGATGCAGACGACCCGGGCGCGCTGAACGTCGCAACCGAGGGAGAGTCGTTCACCGGCGGAGAGGAACGTGAGCCGATAACTCCAGACAAGATATCCACAGAGCACGCGGTGTTCGTGCTGTTGGGTGCGGGACTCGCGACGCTCGTGTTGGTTCGGCTCGCTAGCGGCGTGTTCTGAGCCGAACGATGAGCTGAGCGCTGAGGCGAACGCTTACGCGACCGGGGCTCCTATCGGTCGTATGGTCGATATCTTCGGGCTCCCCCTGTCGCTGTTGCTGTTGTTGTCGGGGGCGGGACTGATGCTGGCGGAGGCGCTCGCACCGGGTGCACACTTCATTGTCCTCGGTGCGGGGCTGACGGTGGCTGGGATGGTCGGCGTCCTCTTGAGCCCGTTTATTGGGGGAACGGTACTCATCCTGTTGATGACGCTCGTGCTGCTGTTGGCCAGCGGCGCGACGCTGGCCGGCTATCGGCGACTGGGAATCGGTTCGGGCGGCTCGGGAAGCAAAACCTCCGACTCGGCGTCGCTCCGCGGCAACGCAGGAACCGTGACCGAGCGCGTCACGGACAATGACGGCGAGGTGAAGCTCGACGACGGCGGCTTCAATCCGTACTACCGTGCGCGGGCCGCCGACCAACCAATCGAGATCGGCACCGAAATCGTCGTGATGGATCCCGGCGGCGGAAACGTCGTCACGGTCGCGCGCGCCGACGAAGACGAGATCGATCGGGCGCTACGTGAGGGGCGCGAAGCGCAGGCGAGTGACGAGAAAGCTCCCGAATCTGATCGGGAGACAGAATCTGCCTGAGCGCCCCAAACAGGGGAATCCTTATGCGCTGTTTGACCTAATAGGAAACTATGCTGATAGCACTCCAGGCGGGTATCGTGGGGCCGGCGGTCGCGCTCGTTCTCCTCGCGCTCGCCATCATCACGGTGGCATCCTCTGTCGTCCTCGTGCAGGCGTACGAAAAGAAGGCACTCACCCGGTTCGGTGAGTACCAGAAGCTACTGGAACCCGGGTTCAATCTGGTCATCCCGTTCATTTCCGCAACGTATGCGTTCGATATGCGGACCCAGACGCTCGATGTCCCCCGACAGGAAGCCATCACCCGGGACAACTCCCCTGTCACAGCGGACGCCATCATCTACATCAAGGTGATGGACGCAAAGAAGGCGTTCCTCGAAGTCGACGACTACGAGCGGGCTGTCTCGAATCTCGCACAGACGACGCTACGTGCCGTCATCGGTGATATGGAACTCGACGATACGCTCAACAAGCGACAGGAAATAAACGCGCGCATCCGGAAGGACCTCGACGAGCCGACCGACGAGTGGGGTGTTCGCGTCGAGAGCGTCGAGGTTCGTGAAGTGAACCCGACTAAGAAAGTGCAGGAAGCGATGGAGCAGCAGACCTCCGCAGAGCGCCGCCGTCGTGCTATGATTCTGGAGGCACAGGGTGAGCGACGTTCGGCCGTTGAGGAGGCGGAGGGTGAAAAGCAGTCGAACATCATCCGCGCACAAGGTGAAAAACAGAGTCAGATTCTGGAAGCACAGGGTGACGCCATCTCAACCGTGTTGCGCGCAAAATCCGCCGAGTCGATGGGCGAACGCGCAGTCATCGACAAGGGGATGGAGACGCTCGCAGAGATGGGAACCAGCGAATCCACGACCTTCGTGCTTCCGCAGGAGCTCACGTCGCTCGTCGGTCGCTACGGCAAGCATATGACTGGCTCCGATGTCCAGCAGTCCGAGAGCGTGCTCGACTCGATGGACTTCGACGAAGAGACGCGAGAGATGCTCGGTCTCGACGACATCGAGGAGATTCTCGGCCGCATCGACGCGGACGCCGAGATGGATGTCGAACAGATGGAGGCCGAAGCGGAAGCCATCAAATCCGGCGCAGACGAGGCCGAAATTAAGAACGCTAACGACGTCATCGCAGAGATGGACTCGGATATGGATGCCGAGACGAAAGAAGAGATGCGCGAAGCGATGGGCGACGCCGAGACGGAAAGCGAGTAGCCGAAGCCGTTTTATCCGTCACTGACCCACGCGGAGTATGGACGAGGTGGACGAGAGCAAGCGGGCGACGCTGAAGCGCTTTGGCGCAATCGGCGCAGTATCGCCGTTCGCTCGCTTTGCCGGCGACAACGACGACGGCGAGCGAGAGCGCTCCGACCGTCGCGACGCCATCGTCGGCTATCTCACCACCACTCCCGGCGCACATTTCTCGAAGCTCCGTGACGACCTCAAGCTGGGGACCGGCGAGACACAACACCATCTCCGCCGGCTCGAAGGCGACGGCGCAGTCGAATCGGAGAAAGACGGTGATTACCGTCGATACTTCCCGAGTGGACAGTTTTCCGCGTTCGAGAAGCGCGCGCTCGGCTATCTCCGACGCGACACAGCGAGAAAGCTCGTGCTCGCGCTGCTGTCAACTCCGGACGCGACGGGCGGCGAACTCGCGGCAGAGCTTGGTGTCTCCCGCCCGACTGTCAGCCGGTACGTCGGGGAACTCGAATCTGCCGGGCTCCTCTCGCGCGAGGATGGCTACACGCTTGTCGCACCGGAGCGACTGCTCGTGCTCCTGATTCGGTACGCCGACTCCTTCGGACCGGAGACAGTCGCGTTCGCGGCAGACGCGAGCGATCTCCTGTCGTACGATCCTACGTCGTGACCATCCAGGTCGTACCCGAGGAGTAGCCCCATTTCTCCACGTCGATGTCGAAGTCGCCCTCGCAGATCGCACCCATATTCGTGCCGACCTCCTTCGCGGACAGTCCGAGCTCCTCGCCGATGGCACGCGATTTGAAGTAGGTCTCCGTAGCAGCCGCCTCGCGGAGGTACGCGAGGATACGCTGTTGTTTCTCGCTCAGTTCGGTCGTGGTGGTGGCGGCGACTGTCGCGCTCATACCGGCTTGTGAGCCCACCACATAAAAGCAGATTTGGTACAGGCTATTAATTCGGTTGCAGTCGTGCGATTTTCACGGTTATCGAGACGAGCAAGTCGGGGTCGATCGGCTCGGGAGATACGCCGCTGGTAGAGGAAGGAAATCGATACCGCGCCGGGAGGCAGCCTACTCGATAACCGCACCGACCGCGAAGTTGGACTTCACTTCCGTTACCTCGATCTTGACGCGCTCGCCGATATCGGTGTCGGGAACGATGATAACGTAGCCACGCTCGACACGGGCGATGCCATCACCCTGCTTACCGATGTCTTCGACCTCGACATAGCGAACCTCGCCCGGTTCGACCGGTGGGCGCGGCTCGTTGCTGGCGGGCTCACCCGTGGTCGTGGCGCGCTCGGTGTCGACGGTCGTTGTCGCGTCTTCCTCGTCGCCGGCAGCGATGAGTGCGACGCGGTACGTCTCGCCCGCTTCGATACTCCCGGTATCGAGTTCACGGCGGGGAACTTCAACCACGAAGCGGTCGTCCTCGCTCTCGATATCGGCGCTGAACAGACAGAGGAGCTTCTCGGAAATCTCCATAGATGCCTGGGACATCTCCCGGGGGGTGTAAAGTTCTTTCACTGCCCGACAGGAGTGCCGTCAGGTCGCTTCGGTCCTTCAGAGTCGTGGATCACCACCTCGCCAGCGTCTGTTTCGACGGGCTCGTAGCTGTCGCGGACGCCAATCGCTTCCTCCAGTTCGCGCACGGCGCGTTTCTTGAGCGCGGCGGCCAACTCCTCGGCATCGGGGCGTGAGATATCGCGTCCCAGTCCCTCGCACTCGTGGGCGCGGACCATCCCCTCTTCATCGACAGCCTCGCCCATCGGCTGTGAGGTGCCGCCGAGCGCGACAGAGAACGGGTAGGTGTGACAGATGAGTGGACGATCGGCGTGAACGGTGCAGCCGCCCGAGTCGTCGCCGTCGTAGAAGACGCAGTCGCCGCAGGCGTCCGTCTGGAGCGCCCACTCGAACGTCTCGCCCTCCAGGCCGTTAGAACCCTCACGCAGGCCGTACGGCATCGGACGCGCCACGTCGCGCCACTCTCGGTCGTCCGTCTCGAGCTCGCGTACTTCGTCGGGAAAGACGGTGGCAGTGTGGTCGTCGTCGCCCTCAGCGGTGCAGCAAGCTCCACAGTGTGTACACTCGAAGCCGATCGATTCGATGGCGTCGGCGAGACTCGACACGTCGAGATCGCGAGCGCGTTCGAGCTCTGTTTCGAGCGAGTCCATAGCCCGGCTTTGACCCGCGCAGGGAGAAAGATTCCGTTCAGCCGGAGTGAGAGACCGAATCGGGCGAGATACGAACGAGGACGCGCTCGCCGCCCTCCTCGCCGTGGTGTGGATACTCGTCGACACCCATATATCGGGCCGCCAGCTCGTCGATATGTTCGACTGCGCCCGCTGTCGTGAGTTCGGCCGTGCCGCGCACCGCGAGATATCGGTAGCCATCGTCGGGATCGGTCATACTCACAGCGACTCGGGGATCTCGACGGATATTTTTCTCCTTGCGGCGACCGCGGGCCGTGTTGACAAGCAGTTCGTTCGCGCTGACATCGTAGTCCACCCAGACGGGCGTCGTCTGTGGCGCGCCGTCGGGGAGCAGTGTCGAGAGGTGTGCGAACGTCTGCGTCTCGAACAGATCGTGGAACTCGGTCGGAATCGTCGCCATACACGCCCGAGCACACCAATATACGTAAATATTGCAGCTGTTTTCGGTCTCGACAAGATATGACAGTATTCTATGTTTAAGGGGCAATTATACACTTGGTGGTATTTCGAGTGTTATAACTCGAATATAGGGAACACTTACCACCGTCCACAAGCTGGCAGAGGTATGAGCGCACTAACCGAGAAGTCCGTTGAAGAGAACCTGCTGTCTGACCCCGAGTTCCGCGAGACACTGCGCGAGCTTCCGCCGAGCGCGAAGCTCGTCGCGAAGGTACTGAACGACGACAGTCCGCTCTCGCAGGGCCAACTCGCCGAGGAGTCACTGCTTCCCGACCGCACCGTCCGCTACGCGCTGAACCGTCTCGAGGAGGAGGGTCTCGTCGGCTCTCGGTACAGCTTCCACGACGCCCGCAAGCAGGTCTACTTCCTCGCCAACTAAGTCGGCGTAGACCGTTCGGCGACCGTGCACATTCACCGTGTCCCAGTCGCGTTTCCGAACGTCCCGGCCGACTCCGTCAACGCCTATCTGCTCGCCGGTGAGTCGACGGTCCTCGTCGACCCACCGGAACGCCACCCCGACATCGACAGCCTCGTCGCCGACCACGGACTCGACTGGATTCTCTCGACCCACCACCACTCTGACCACACCGGTGGTGTCGCCCACTACGCTCGCGAGTACGACGCGACCGTCGCCTGTCGCGCCGGTCGTGAAGACGAGTTCGCTGCCGCGACCGGCGTCAAGCCGGACCGAACGTACCGCGAGGGAACGACTATCGCTGGTATTCGTGTCCTCGATACGCCGGGTCACGCGCCCGAACACGTCGCGTTCGCGACGCCCGAAGGGCTCGTCGCCGGCGACTTGGCAATTGCCGATGGCTCCCTCGCCGTCGCCGCACCGGACGGTGATATGCGCGCATATGTCACCTCCCTGCGTCGGGTGTGGGCCGGCGCACCTGACCGCATCTTCCCGGGCCACGGCTCTATCATCGAGGAGCCGCGCGCGACTTGTGAGCGACTCATCGCCCACCGGCGCAAGCGCGAACGCCGAGTTCTCGACGTGGTGACTGACGGGGCCTACACGCTGGATGCGGTGACCGACGGCGCGTACACGAAGGATATCTCCGCGGTGCGCGCACTCGCAGTCGCGACCGTCGAAGCGCACGTTGAGAAATTAGCCGTTGAGGGGCGACTGCGGTGGGACGGCAAGCAGGTGCGCCCGGTCTGAGCCGAGACTCGAAATCCCCAAGCCTCCGGGGTCGTTCGGGGAGGTATGGACGACCCGCTCGCCCGCTACGAGCCGCTCATCGACGACTACGAGCAGTTCCGGGCCACCTGCGAGGAGCCGCTTCCGCAGGTCGTCCGGGTGAACACCGTCAAAACGACCGTCGGCCGGGCGATAGCGGCGCTGGACGACGCTGGCATCGCCTACGAGCAGGCCGAGTGGTACGACGAACTCCTTCGGCTGGAGGTCGAGAAACCGGGTAACACGTGGCCCTACGTCCACGGCTGGCTCTACGGGCAAGAGGAAGTGTCGGCAATTCCGGGACTCGTCTGTGACCCACAGCCCGGCGAGCGCGTGCTCGACCCGTGTGCTGCACCTGGTTCGAAGACGACGCACCTCGCCGCGCTGATGGACGATACCGGACTGCTCGTCGCGAACGACTCGAATCTCGGCCGGCTGTCGGCGCTCCGCTCGAACACCGAGCGCTGCGGGCTGACGAACGTCGCCGTCGCGAAGTCCGACGCCCGGAACTTCTCGCTCAAGCCGTTCGGCGGCGAGCGCTTCGACCGCGTGCTCGCCGACGTGCCCTGCTCGTGTGAGGGGACCGTCCGGAAGAATCCGGACACCTTCGACGAGTGGACGCTCGACCACGTCCACGGCATCGCCGGCATCCAGAAGGGCGTGCTCTCGCGATCTATCGAGGTGACCGAACCCGGCGGCACCGTCGTCTACTCGACGTGCACGTTCGCGCCCGAGGAGAACGAGGCCGTCCTCGACCACGTCCTCAGCGAGTACGACGTGTCGCTCGTCGAGTACGACCTCGCGTTAGAGACGCGTCCTGGCATCACCGAGTGGCAGGGCGAGGAGTTCGACGGCTCCGTCGAGAAGGCAAAGCGCGTCTACCCGCATCTGAACGACACAGGGGGCTTCTTCTGTGCGAAACTGGAGGTAAACGCATGAGAGCGAACGACGGTCACCAGTTCGGTCGGCTCCCTGCCAACGACGACGAGCGCGAGGTGGAGGGACGGCCCACGCGCGAGGCGGTCGTCGATTTCTGGCAGGACCGTTACGGGATTCCGGCCGAGACGTGGAGCGACTACTCATTCTGGGAGCGCGGCTCCGGGAAGATCTGGGCGTTCCACGGAGCGATTCCGTCGCCGGCTCGGATTCAAGGGCTCGGTATGTCGGTACTGCGGACCGACCACGAGCACTGGAAGCCGACGACGAACGCCGCACAGCGATTCGGCGGACTGGCGACCGACTGCGTCATCCACCTGGGCGAGTCGGAGGCGACGGCCTTCCTGGCCGGCCACGACCAGGACATCGACCGTTGGGACGGCGACTGGGGGTATCTCGTCGTCACGCACGACATCGGCGGCGAGCCAGAGCCAATCGGGATTGGGCTGTATCTGTACGGCGAACTTCGCTCGCAGATACCGAAAGGTCGCCAGCGCGATCTGTAGTCCGCATACTGATACGGGTGGCCTCCCACGTTCGGGTATGGACCGGCAGTTCCTCGCAGTGACGACGGCCTCCGTACTGTTGCTCGTCGGCGGTATCGGTGCGGGTATCTATCTCGATTCGACGGGGACGTTCGACCAGCGGCCCGAGGTGGCCCCAGCAGTCACCTACTTCGACGGCGGCAACGCGACCTGTCTACCCGTCTCGACGGAACCACCGGAGATCGCCATCAACAACGACAGCGAAGGGAGCTATCTCACGATTGAGGGGGCGGTCCCTGTGAGCGGGAGTCGCGCGCGTCTCACGAACGCCACACTGGACCAACTCGACCGCACCACGTACGAACTCAGCTACAGAACTACGCCGCGATCTCTCAGCTGCCCCGCGGGCCGTGAGCCGGCCGTCCAGGCTCAAACCACAATTCAGGTCCCGCATCCGGGGCCGGAGCTGTTCGGCGTCGAACTGCTGTATCCCGATGGCAGCGAGTACCGTATCCGGAAGACCGGCGACGGCGCGACTATCGAGGAGATCTAGTCCTTCGCTCTGACCGTTCCACCACCGAGTCCTTCCCACTCGACTCGGTACCCGAGCCGCGAGAGGACGGCGCTCGTGTCCGAGAGACCGTAGTCGCTGGACAGCGATTCGACCGCGGCGAGCGACTGGCCCACCTCGATATCTTCGCTGACAGCATCGAGCACCGCGGGTCGAACGAGCGTGCGCCCCACGAGTTCGTGGTCGGGAAACGCGACGCCGTCGAGCGCCTGCTCGCTCACGCCGTACTCGTCAGCGAGGTCAACAAGAGAAATCACGTCTGCGTCGGGAGCCAGTTCCGCGGGCAGGGATTCCCGCGCGCTCGCCACGAGTTCCGTCTCGTACGCGCGAAGCGCGTCGACCACATCCTTCACACGCACGGTCCCTGAGTATGGTATCGCTCCGTCCGTGAGCGCCTCGACCTCTTCGCCCACGCCGAGTGACTCGTCCACCGCGACGAGGAACGCCACATCCTCGAGGTCGCCGAATCGCGAGAGCTTCTTCGCGACGTACTCCGGGGTCCAGAAGCCCATCACCTCGAAGAAGACACGAAAATCACCGTGGTTCCAGTCGAAGGCGAAATCCGGAATGACGACGTGTTCGCCCGCGGCCAGCGGCTCCGGTTCGCGCACCAGCGACCAGTCCAAGTCGAGCGACTGGAACCGCGCGGCGAAGTCTGCCTCGACTCCCGAGTCGAACGTCATCTCGGTCACCGGCTCGACGCCCGGCACCGACACGTCGGTCTCGTCCAGTCGAAGCGTGCGCTCGGTGCCGCGGTCGTCGATCGTGGCTTCGAGTGACCACTCGTTCGCGGTCGCAATCGTCCGGAGCAGCCGGGCAAAGCGCGTTCCGTACCGACGCGACCGCCTGAACAGCGCGTCTGGTCCCGTGACGACGACCTCCCGACCGTCGTCGGTGCGACGAATTTCGTAGAGCAGCCGAAGCCGCTTGACCGTCGAAACGAGCGTCGCGGGGTCCGACGACCGGACGCGGAGCTCCGTCGCGTCGAACAGCGCCGTCTGCGCCAGCGAGAGGTCGTACTGCTCACACAGCGTCTCGGGCGTCCACCGCGAGTCAAACGCCGTGAGAACCTGCTGTACGTCGCGGTCGGCGTACAGCGACCGCTCGATGTCGTCGGTGGAGGTACGCATCCGCTCGCTCGCCCGATCGAGGGCCGTCTCGCGATCCGTTTCCGTGACGACGCCGACTGACTCGGCACACTCGAAGACGATTCGTCGGGTTCGTTCTGGGTCGAGTGGCGCGCGCGTCTCGAACGTCGCCTCGCGTTCGAGGAGCTTCGCGAAGCCGCGCACGAGCTTGAACGGGAACTCGGCTTCCAGATCGGCGAGTGCGCGTTCGAGATCGCCGCGCGTCTTCTCGACGTGTCCCTGATACACGCCGATCGTGCGGGCCGCGAGGTCGCGCGCGTCGGGATCGCTATCGACGAACTGCGGGTGGTAGCTGCCACCGCGCCGCGAGACGCGAAGTAGATCCTTCGTCAACATCAGCGCCTCCGTGCCGCGACGCGCTCCTCACTCGTCTCTTCGCTCACGACCTCGTACAGGAGAGCGCGCCCGCCGAGCGACGACTCCGTCGACGCTCGAGCCCCGGAGTCCGAGGACTCCGGAACGCCGTCGTCCTTCGGACGCAGGATGCGACCGAGCCGCTGGGTGAACTCTCGCTGGCTTCCTGATCCAGAGAGCACGACCGCGACGTTCGCGTCCGGCACGTCTATCCCCTCGTCAAGCACGTTCGCCGTCACAACCCGCGAGTACCTCCCCTCACGGAATCTGTCGAGGGTCTCCCGCCGTTCGCTCGTCCCCGTCTCGTTCGTGATTGCGGGAATGAGGAACCGCTCGGAGAGCCGGTAGACGAGGTCAGTGTAGGACGTGAAGACGATGATTCTGTCCCCATCGTGGCGGTCGAAGATGTCGGCGAGCGTCTCGACCTTCTCGTTCGCATTGGCGACGATTTCGCGCGCCCGTTGCTTGGCGAGAAGCGCCTCCCGAGCTTCGGGGTCGGTCCCCGACCGTTTCACCAGCTCCTGATAGTCGCTACCTGATCGGAGTTGGATGTTGGACCCGCGGAGGTAGTCGGTGAAAGTGCCCTGCGCCTCGTCGTAGCGGTCGCGCTCCTCGGGATCGAGTGACACCTCGACGCGTTTGATATCGTAGGGAGCGAGGTGGTCGCCCGCGAGGTCATCGGTGTCGAGTTCGTACACCTTCGGGCCAACCAGCTCCTCGATAGCTTCGTGTGCGCCGTCTGGGCGCTCGAAGGTCGCTGTCAGCCCCAGCCGGGCAGGGGCAGCCATCAGTCGCGCGATATCTCGGTATTTTTCTCCCCCGAGATGATGCACCTCGTCGAACACGAGCAGGCCGAACCGATCGCCGAGTTCGTCCGCGCGGAGATACGCCGAGTCGTAGGTGGCGACCGTGAGCGGCTCGACGCGCTGGTCGCCACCGCCGAGTTGCCCGACGGGAACGTCGAACTCGGCTTCCAGCTCCTCGCGCCACTGATTCAGCAGGTCGATTGTCGGAACGACGACGAGCGTCGGCGTCGCCAGCCGCTCGATTGCCCCAATCGCGATGACCGTCTTCCCGCTCCCGGTCGGGAGTTCGAGGACACCGCGGCGGTCGGCCGACTCCCACGCGTCCAGCGCGGCGCACTGGTAGTCGCGCAGGTCATACGAGGAGCGGAGTTCGGGAAGCTCATCGAGTGTCAGTACGTCGTCGCGCACGTCGGTCGCAAGGGGGCGGAGCGCGTCCCGGAGTTGGGCGTACCGGTATGCAGGAGCACGCCCCGACTTCGAGCGGGCGTCCCGCTCGACGCCGGGAAGCGGGACGGACACCTCGCCGTCAACGCGTATCGTTCCCTCGTCGTACGTGAGCGATACCATTGTCGGAGGGTCGGCGCTTGCTGATAAAAATCCGCCGCGTCGGGCTGAGAGGTTTTTTATCCCCGCCGACGGGAACCAGAGGTAATGCGGATTGCCGTCGTCGCCTTCGAGACCACACATCGGACAGCCCGGGCCGGCGTCGCGCGCACGGAGGCGCTGGCGCGGGCGCTCTCGCGGCGCGGCCACGACGTGACCGTCTTCTGTGCTGAGTGGTGGTACGGCCCGGATGCCGGCCCATGGCGCGTCGATGACGACCTCCGCTTCCGTCGCATCGATATCGTCCCAGACGTCCCCTCTGCTGCCGCCCGACTCCCGATTCAGCTCGCACGATTCGGCCCGGATGTCGTCCACGCCACGCCAGTACCACCCGGGATACTGCTGTCGGCGCGAATCGGCGCGACCCTCTCGCGTGCACCTCTCATCTGTGACTGGTACGGCGACGAGCAGTTCGACTCTCGCTTGATGGGTCCGGCACGGCGCGCACCCAGTCACAGCGTCGTCCCCTCCGAGTACGTCGAATCGGAACTACGCGAACAGGGCGTCTCGGCCGACGACCTCACCGTCCTGCCGGAGTTTCTGGAGTTCGAAGCTATCGAAGCGGTCGAGCCGGCAGGCGAAGCGAACATCGTCGCCGGTCGCCGGCTCAACGCAGACGCGAATCTGGAGTCGCTGTTCCTCGGCTTGGCAGAGCTCCGCCGCGAGGACTGGTCAGCCACCATCGTCGGAGATGGGCCGGCGCGCGAGCAGTTCGAACAGGCTGCCGCCGACCTACGTATCGCCGATCGCGTGACGTTCGTCGGCGACGTGTCGCGCGAGGAACGCATCGCCCACTACCGGAACGCCCACACGTTCGTCCACACCGCTCGCCGTGAGTCCTTCGCGACGGAGCTTATGTGGGCGCTCGCCTGTGGCTGCACCGGCGTCGTAGAGTATCAGAGCGACTCCGCAGCCCACGAACTCGTAGAACGCCGCCCTCGTGGTTTTCGTGTCACCACCTCAGAGGAGATCGCCGGCGCGATTCAGGAGACGCGAGAGCTTGAGCACTGGACCATCGACGACTCCTTCCGCGAGTTCGACCGCGAGCAGGTGCTCGAATCGTTGCTCGCGCTGTATCGCGATCTCGGCGCGGACCAGTAGTCAGGTCTGGACGCGGACGAAGCAGAACGCCCCACCCAGCTCGTCGGAAACGACTTCATCGTCGATAATCTCGAAGCCAGCGTCGCGAAGCAGGCCGAGATTCCGGTCGCGGCCGAAGTACGACCAGAACATCTCTGCGCCGGCGTCGAGCCAATCTGGGTTTCGTCCCTCCCACGGTTCATTCCCGACGACGAGCAGGGCCTCGCCGTCCGAGCCGAGAACACGATGAAGCTCCGTGAACACCTCGTCGTGGCGCTCGCGCGGGACGTGAATGACGGCAAACAGCGAGACGACGGCGTCGACGCTCCCGTCAGCGACCGGGAGTGTCGTCAGGTCGCCGTACACCGGGTCACCACCGGGAACGTTCGCCTCGAACGCCGCAAGCTGTGCTCCCGAGATATCACAGCCGAGGACCGAATGGCGGTCGGCGAGGACGACACCGGCGGGGACGCCGCCGCCACAGCCGGCATCCAACACCCGCGAGTCCGGGTCGATCGACGCGGCGAACGCCTCGACCAGTTCGGTGCCGCGCCCCGTTAGCGTCCGCCTGTCGGCGTACGTCTCGGCAAGCGTGTCGTAACCGTCCCGAACGGTTCGTCGCTCCTCCATTATCCGGGGTCTAGCGCGGTCCGGATTAACGGTTGTTTTCTCCGCACGCGACAACGACCACCTATGGGAGCGATACCGCCCGAACTTGACCCCGAAGAGCTGATGGACGCGTTCAACATCGACGACCCCGAAGCGGCGCGCGACAGCTATCTCGACACCTGTAGCGCGCTCCAGCAGGAGCTCGCACGCGTCCTGAATGAGGAGGGTGGCGGGACCGTCCACGTCACGACCGCCGAGCTCACGAACCGCGTGTTCGCGCCGCGACGTGCCGTGAAGATCGCACTGGCGAACATGGCAGCGGAGGACGGCAGTCCCTTAGCGTCGGCAAGCGGGACCGACGAGTGGACGATTCACGAGCCCTGAGTATTCTTGGCTTCCTCGGCAACGCGGACGGCGGCGACGTTGCCCGCCACGTCGTGGACCCGGACGATGTCTGCCCCGCGGTCGGCGGCGATGGCGCTACCGGCGACGGTCGCCTCGTAGCGGTCCCCCGCCTCGCGCTCGACGCGCTCGAATAGCGATTTGTGTGAGTGGCCGACGAGCACCGGACAGCCGAGCGCGGCGAACTCGTCCGTGCGGTCGAGAAGCTCGAAGCTCTCGGTCGCAGATTTCCCGAAGCCGATACCCGGGTCGACGATGATCTGCTCGCGGTCGAGTCCGGCGCGCTCTGCGAGGAGAATGCGCTCGTGAAGCTGTTCGATCGTGTCTCCGACCACGTCGTCGTACTCGACCGACACGTCAGGGTCGACGGGGGCATTAATCGAGTGCATCACGACGACCGGCACGTCGTACTCAGCGGCGACAAAGCGCATCTCCGGGTCCGCGAGCCCGGACACGTCGTTAATCATATCCGCGCCGGCATCGAGCGCAGCGCGTGCCGTTTCAGCTCGCCGGGTATCCACGGAGATGAGTGCGTCGAGGTCGCTGATTCGCTCGATAACGGGGACGAGCCGGTCGATTTCCTCTTCGACGGGGACCGGCTCCGCGCCGGGGCGTGTAGACTCGCCGCCGATATCGATGATGTCGGCCCCCTCCACGACGATTTCCTCGGCGCGTTCGACCGCAGCGTCAACGGCGTCGTACTCGCCGCCATCGTGGAAGGAGTCCGGCGTCACGTTCAGAATACCCATAATCGCGGTGTGGTCGGTCCACGGGTACGTGTCGTCGGTCGCCGGCTCGTCGCCAGCCACGCGGTCAGCAGCCACGGCGTCACCCATCTCTCGGAGTTGCACATCAAGCGCGTCGAACTCCGCCGTCGTCCCGGCCAGCACTACCGCGACCGGCTCGCGGGCCTGCGCATCGAGTCCGGAAACCGAGCAGTGACCGCCGACGGCGGCCATCGCAGTTTCGAGTCGCCGAGCCTGTGCTGGGCGGACGGTCAGCGTACGCGTCTCGTGGACGAGTTCGCCGGCGCGCTGTTCGGTCTGCGGTACGTCGCTGTCGGTGAGCGCGGCGCGTGCGTCGTCGCCATTGCGGATTCGTTTCGTCGTCGGGGCCGTCGTCCAGCGTTCGCGCGCTTCGGCAACGACGAACAGCGAGCCGCAGACGACGACGGCGTCGCCGGCGTCCGCAGCCCCGAGCGCGGCGTCGACGGCCCCACCCACAGTATCGAACGGGGTCGCGTTCGCGAAGGATTCTGCTAGCACCTCAGGGCGCTCGGCTCGCGCGAAATCCGGCCGGCAGGTGTAGACCTGTTCGGCGTCGGGGAGTTCGCGGGCCATTCCGGCGTGGTCTTTCTCTGTCATCGCGCCGATGACGAGATGGATGTCGTCGTAGTCGAACTCCGCGAGCGTTGCCGCGAGCGTCTCACAGCTTCCGGGGTTGTGTGCGCCGTCGAGGACGACCAGCGGCTCGTGACCCATCACCTCGAAGCGACCCGGCCAGTGGGCGCTCCGGAGCCCGGAGGCGAGGTCGTCGGTCGTCACGGACACGTCGAGGGCGTCGCCGACCTGTCGCGCGAGGGCGGCGGCGACGCCTGCGTTCTCGACCTGATGCGCGCCGAGCATCGCGAGCTTCGTCTCGACGGCCCAGTCCGAACTGGTGAGGGATATCTCCCCTTCGATTCCGACACGCCCATCGTAGCGTGCGGTCACGTCCGCTTCTTCGTCGCCGACCGTGAGTACGTGGTCGTCGGTGTGGTCGCGAATCGCCGCGAGCGCTGCGTCCGTCGCCGCGGTGACGAGCGGTCGGTCGGTCGCGACGTGGGCCTGGTCGCGCGCGATTTCGGCTTCGGTGTCGCCAAGCAGATCGGTATGTTCGAGCGTGACGCTCGTGACCGCGCTGGCGACTGGGTCGGTCGCGGAGGTCGCGTCGTGTTTTCCGCCGATACCGACCTCCAGAATCCCCACATCCACGTCCTGTCTAGCGAACTCCCACAGCGCCATCCCGGTCACGGTCTCGAAGAAGGTCGGCGATTCGCCGTCAGCTCCCCGGTCGGTGACGTACGGTTCGACCTGTTCGACGTACTCGGCGAGCGCGCGCTTCGACATCTTCCGACCGTTCACCTGCACGCGTTCGCGCACGTCCGAGAGATGTGGCGAGGTGTAGAGCCCCACGTCGAGTCCGGCCTCTCTGAGCACGCGATCGAGAAGTGCGGCGGTCGAGCCTTTTCCGTTCGAGCCGGCAATCTGGACGACAGCGTAGTCGTCGTCGGGCGAACCGAGCGAATCGAGGAGATGACGCGTGTGCTCCACGCCCGTACGCGGGGAGTGTCGCCGGAGGTCGAACAGCCACGTCGCCGCCTCGTGATACTGCATACTCGTGGTCGTTCGGGCGCGTGTTTAGGCGTGTCGGAGACGGGAGTGTATGTGTGGATTATGCGATTTTGACAGTATTGTAACCACTTCGAATGCTTGGCACCGTATGATTTGTTTTCGACAGCACCGCACTGTCTGCATTGGGTTCGACAGCACGGCGACCACTACGATTGCTTGGCACCGGATACAGCACCGCACTGTCTGCGTTGGGTTCGACAGCACGGCGACCACTGCGATTGCTTGGCATCGGATACAGCACCGCAGCCGCAGGCGGTCGAGTCGCGCCACAGGGGCGCGACGGACCGCACGCCAACCCTCCCCCGGACCGCACACGGCTTCGCCGGTGCGGTAGGCCACCGCCTCGGTTGCTCAATCAAGCGAAACTGTGCGGTGGCGTGAGCCGGCGCGCCTCGTGCGCGCCCGTCGTCGCGAGGGACGACGTGAGCGAAGCGAACGAGTCGGCTGGGGAGGCGTGTGGGCTGTCCTATTGGGTGGACAGAAAGGGGCGGGCGTGTCGCGTTTACCTGGTCGGCTCCGTGACCACTCTCGACGCGAACGAAGCGAGCGAGAGATGTCACGGGGAGACCGCGACACGTCCGGGGCTTTCAAGCTGTTCGTGAGAAGGTAGTCAGCGGAATCAGCAAGCGACACGTCCGGGGCTTTCAAGCTGTACTCACCGACGCAGTCGAAGCCACCAAGCGATTCGTATCCAGACTCAGCGCAGCAGTTTCACAACGTCGCTCTCTGCGGCGCGCTCCGACACCCGCCGAAGTCGCTCTGAGTCGAACTCGTCGCTCGCGTGGCGCGCCAGAATCACCACCAGCCACGCGAACATCCCGATTCCGACACCCGTGAGTACGAGCAAGCCGGCGAGATACGGCAAGAGCGCCGAGACGACCGTTCCGGCCGTCGGGTCACCGGTGAATGTGCCGAGCAACGTGAGGAGCCCAACGGCGAGCACGCTCACGCCTGCCAGCACGACGAACACCAGTCCGCCGGAGAGCCACCACAGCCGTCGGTCGTCGAGAACGCTCATATCCGTCCGAAGGCGCGACGCAGAAAAAGCCCTACTGATGACGGAACGTTCGGTTGCCGGTGAACGCCATCGCCATCCCGTGCTCGTTCGCAGCCTCGATGACATCCTCGTCGTTGACGGAGCCACCGGGCTGGATGACGGCCTCGATGCCCGCTTCGGACGCCTCCTCGATGCCGTCCGGGAACGGGAAGAAGGCGTCAGAGGCCATCACCGCGCCGTCGCTCCCCTTCCCCTCGGCGTGTTCGTCGGCCTTCATCGCGGCGAGTCGGACTGCGTCGACGCGAGAGACCTGTCCCATTCCGACGCCGACGGTCTCGGTGCCCGAGGCGAACAGGATACCGTTGGACTTCACGTGCTTGAGGACGCGCCACGCGAACAGCATCGTCTCGATCTCCTCGTCCGTAGGTTCGCGCTCGGTGACGAACTCCAGGTCTTCGCGCTCGGGAGCCCACACGTCGCGCTCCTGTACGAGTCGCCCACCGACGAGCGGCTTTTCGGTCAGCGACGGCCCCATCTCCTCGCGGTCGAGGTCGCCAACGGCGAGCACGCGGAGATTCTCCTTCTCGAAGAGCACGTCCAGCGCGGCGTCGGTGTAGCTCGGCGCGACGACGACCTCCTTGAACGAGTCGACGATCTGCTCGGCGGTCGCAGCGTCACACTCGCGGTTGAGGGCGACGATGCCGCCGAAGGCGCTCATCGGGTCTGTCGCGAGCGCGTCGGCGTACGCATCGGCGAGCGTGTCAGCGGTTGCACAGCCCGCCGGATTGGTGTGCTTGATGACGGCCGCGGCTGGCTCGTCGAACTCCTTGATGAGGCCCAGCGCGGCGTCGGCGTCGTTGTAGTTGTTGTACGAGAGGGCCTTCGCGCCCTCGTTCAGCTGCGGAGCGGCGGTAACGACGTTCGCCTCCTCGACAGCGCGGTCGGCGTACAGCGCGGCGTCCTGATGCGGGTTCTCGCCGTAGCGCAGATCGGTGGCGAACTCCTCCGCAACGACGCGACGTTCAGGAAACTCTCCACCGTCGTCACCCTCGACGGTCACCTCCCCATCCTCGACGGTAACGCGGTCGTTTGCGAACCACCGGACTGCACGCGGATACGCCTTGAACTCACCCTCGTAGAGGACACGCTTTTTCAGACTGGCCTCGTCGTCGTCCTCGAAGACGGGAATCGGCTCCTGGGTGACGATGGGACCGCCGTCGACCGTCTCGTCGACGACGTGGACGGTACAGCCGGTCATACGGACGCCCGAGTCGAGCACCTGCTCGTGGGCGTCGAAGCCGTCGAAAGAAGGGAGCAGACTCGGATGGACGTTCAGCGCCGTCGGCACCTCGTCGAGGAACGACTCCGTGAGGACGCGCATATAGCCGTCGAGCAGGAGCAGGTCGAACTCGTAGCCGTCCAGGGCATCGAGCACGCGCTGTTCGTGGGATTCACGCGTCTCGTTCTCCTCGCGCTCGACGACCTCGGTCGGAATCGACCGTTCGCTCGCACCGTCGAGTCCCGGCGCGTCGGCGTCGTTGCTCACGACAGCGGCGAACGCCACCTCGTCGACGGTGTCGGCGATGTGGAGAAGGTTCCGCCCGCGATTCGATAGCATACCTGCGACGTTCATATCCGGAATCGGTCACGGACGACGCAAAGACGTTGCGGTCCAGCGTCCGGTTCTATCCGCATTCGTGTACAGTCGGTCGGCAGAGTGGGATGAATTGGCGACTGAGTAGACACACCTGTGCATCACGCAATCGACACGCCTTTGCCCGCGCCGTCAGGAGCGCGAACTATGCCCACTCGTTCGTCCGCTGTACTGCCGTCTCGCCGCTCGATGGTCGGTACGCCCGCTACACGGAGCCGCTGGTCCCGTACGCCAGCGAACAGGCGCTTATCCGCGCTCGCGTCCGCGTGGAGGTCGAGTATCTCATCACGCTCGCCGACACCGTCTCGGAGTTCGACCTCTCGGACGGGGAGCGTAGCGACCTGCGCGACTGCTACGAGTCGTTCGACGAGACCGACGCGGAAATTGTCAAACAGCTGGAAACGGAGGGGTGGAAGGAGTACGCGGCGACCAACCACGACGTGAAGGCCGTCGAGTACTTCGTCCGTGAGCACGCCCCCGAGCCGGCCCACCCGTTCATCCACTTCGGGCTGACCAGCGAGGACGTGAACAATCTCGCACAGCGACTGCTCGTGAAGCCAGCCGTCGAGGACGTACTCGCTCCGAAGCTGCGGGAGCTTCGCGACACACTCACGGAGATGGCACAGGCGAACCGCGACGTGGCGATGTTGGCTCACACGCACGGCCAGCCCGCCACACCGACAACGTTCGGGAAGGAACTGGCCGTCTACGCCGCGCGACTCGGACGGTCGGTCGCCGAACTCGACCGCGCCGCCGCCGGACTGACGGGAAAGCTCGCCGGTGCATCGGGCACCTATGCCGCCCACGAGGCCGCCTATCCGGATATCGACTGGCCCGCATTCTCCGAGTCGTTCGTCACCTCACTCGGGCTCTCTCACCGAAAACTCTCGACACAGGTGAACCCCTGTGACGATCTCCAGTCCGTCTTCGACGCGCTCCGAAACGCCAACAACGTCCTGCTCGATATGGACCGCGATATCTGGCTCTACGTCTCGAAACGCTATCTCGGACAGGAGACCGTCGCCGGCGAGACCGGCTCCTCGACGATGCCCCACAAGGTGAATCCCATCGACTTCGAGAACAGCGAGGGGAACCTCTCGAAGGCGAACTCCGACCTCGTCTTCCTCGGTGACTACGTCACCACCTCCCGGCTCCAGCGCGACCTCTCGGACTCGACGGTAAAACGGAACATCGGCGCGGCCTTCGCTCACTGTCTCATCGGCTACGAGAAGACGAGCCGTGGACTGGCGAAAATAACGCCTAACGAACAGGTGATGCGGGAGACACTCGAATCGACCCCCGAAATCATCGGCGAGGCGGTCCAGACGATTCTCCGACGCGAGGGTCACGACGACGCCTACGAGCGCGTGAAGGAGCTAACCCGGGGCCAGCGAGTCACGATCGAGGATTTCCGCACGCTGTTCGACGAACTCGACGTGAGCGAGTCGGTGCGCGAGGAGCTCCACGCGCTGGAGCCGACGACGTATCTCGGCGTCGCGTCGGAGCTCGTGGACGACATCGACGCGTAGCGATCGCCAGGAGCTGGCCACGTGGCTCAGTCCAGTTCCAGCGAGCCGGTGCGGACGCCGTCAGCGATAATCTTGTACAGCGCGCCGGCCCCACCCGTGAGGAAGATAACGGAGCCGGCGAGCTGGAAGAGAAATCCGAGAGCCGAGAGAGAGGTATTGATGAGGCCTGCATTCCGAGCCATCAGGAACCCACCGATCCCGAATGCGACACCGCTGACGAGGACGAATCCTGTAACGTATATCGCGAGACTCAGCCCGTACGAGACGCACTCTTGAATTGAAACGGTCGACATACAGCGATTCACACCAACGCGCGGCTTAAGTGTGCACGAGCTGATTCAGCCGGTGAGACTACAGGAGGAAGCGCTCTTTCTCCTCGCTCATATCGACGAAGGAGTCGGCGGCATCGAGCAGTTCGTCGGCCGCAGAGTTACCGAAGCAGAACACTTCGACGCGGACGCCCTGGTGACGGAGGTGCGAGCAGAGCCGCGAGAAGTCGCCGTCGCCGGAACACAGCGCGACCACGTCGACGTGGTCGCCCAGCGTCACGGCGTCGAGCGAGATACCCACGTCCCAGTCGGCCTTCTTCGAGCCGTCCGCGAACGTCTTGATGTCCTTCACCTTCGGCTCGAAGCCGATATCCTCGATGGCCTCGAAGAACTCCTCCTCGTTGGGCGAGTCGGCGCGGATGACGTACGCGATGGCGCGCACGAGTTCGCGGTCGGCGACGACGGTGTCCAGCAGCGCCCCGTAGTCGATATTGCGCGAGTAGAGGCTGTGCGAGGAGTGATAGAGATTCTGTGAGTCGGCGAGAACGGCGACCCGCTGCGCTTCGTGAAGTGGCGGCATACCGTGTGTCTCTCGGCTTTCACTGAAAGCGTGTCGCTCGGTCAGTCGGCGAAGAAATCCTCTGCCCGCGCCTCCGGCGCGACACCGCCCAGCTCCGCGTGTGGCCGGTCCACGATGATGTCGCCAGCAGTTCCGCTCCCGATACCGGGAATCGCGGTCAGCTCGTCCATCGACGCCTCGTTCACGTCGAGCGGGTAGGGAACGCCCGTCACCGACCGGTAGCCGTGGCCCGTAATCGCGACGTCCATCGACTGCCCCAACTCGCGCTCGCCGGGCACGGCGATGAGCAGCGAGTACGTTCCCAGCTGGCGACCGAAGGTACGGCCGTCCTGGTGGTATTCGAGATGCACGTCCGGCAGGACGGTCCCGACGGGCGCGACTCGCTTGAGCATTGGATTATCAATCTGCTCGCGCACTTCCTGTTTGTAGGCGTTGAAATTCTGCTTGTGCGCCTTCGCGATATCGGCTCCCGTCTCGGCCATCTCCGTCCCCTCGAAGGCCATCACCTGCCGGATATTGATGCGCCGAATCATCAGCCCCTCGTCGAGCACGCGCTGCAGGAAGCGCTTGTTGTGCTCGTACGTCTCCGGGCGCTCGCCCATTAGCCCGTGGACGAGATTGATACCCGGCAGGAGCTTCGGCAGACGATTGGCCGACCCCTCGCCGAACGACGGCGCGTCCTCGGGCGACTCGCCGGGTCGCCAGCCACCCTCCTCGTTGACGATACGAACGGCCTCCAGACACTCGTCGGCGGTGACGAGCAGATTGTTCTGCTCCTGGACGACCGGGTCGGCGGATTCGAGCCCGAACGCCGCCGTGTCGCCGGCGGTGTTGTAGTTCGCGATGGTGCGGATAGCCTCTCGCGACTGCTCCGGGTAGTCGACGATGGTGACGGGGTTCATATTGTCGAGGTGGAGCGTTTCGAGGTCGGGAGCCACCTCGCGAATTCCGCTGTAGAGGTCGTGGAGCGCGTCCGGATTCGGCGCCTCGCCGTCGCCGCCGTACGCGAGGATATCGGCCTGTCGGCCAAGTCGGAAGTGTCGCGCGCCGCGGTCATAGAGCGCTTCGACTTCCCCTGTCACCGCGTCCACCGACCGGAACGCCGGGTCGCCGTACATCGGCTCCGTACAGAAGGAACACCGGTAGGCGCAGCCGCGTGAGGTCTCCATCTCGCAGATGAGGTACTCCGGATGGTTTGGATGCTGTTCGATGATGAACGCGCCGTCTGCGGCCCACCGCGCTAGCTCGTCGTTCGAGCGATAGCGGTTCTCGAATCCGTCCAGTCCCCCGTGGACGAGGTCGTACGCCGCAGCCTCGATATCGGCCATCGCGAGATAGTCGAAGTCGAGGTCGTCCCGCTCCATATCCTGTGCGCCGGCGTTCTCCTCGCCGACGCCGAACCGAACCGGACCACCCATCAGCGTCGTGCCGTTCGCGGTCCACGCGAGTTCGCGCACCTCGTCCGGCTCGGCGGGCGTGCCGCCGACGTAGCTGCCGGGGACAGTCATTCCACCGACGTAGATGAACAGGTCTGCCTGCTCCACGTCCCGCCACTTCGATTTTTCGTCGCGGAGCTCGTCGATGGTGTGGTAGGTGATCTGTGACTCCGGAACACCGGCATCGATGAGTGCGCCGGCAGTGTAGCGGGGGTACGTCGAGATGTACGGCGGGACCCCGAAATGTGCCGGCTCGTCCACGTAGCCGTCGACGAGCGTCACGGAGAGCGTCGCTGGGTCCGTCATTATCAGAGCAAACGGGCCGAGACGCAAAACGCCGCCGGTCGCGAGAGACGACGCAAAATGCTACTATCTCGGAGCGCGTGAACGAAGTATGCAACAGCAGACGGACAGTGGTGGCTTGTCGGTGCCGGACAGTCGTACGCTCCTGACGGCGCTCGGATTCGTAGTCGGGGTGAACGCCGTCGGCGCGCTCCCGGCAGCGTTCGTTGGGGCGGACACGTCGTGGATCGACAAGCCGGCCTTCTTCCCACCGGAGCTGGCGTTTCCCGTCATCTGGACGCTGCTGTTCACGCTGCTCGGCGTCGCGCTCTATCGCGTGTGGGCGGCACCAGCGAGCCGTGACCGCTCGCGTGCACTGACGCTGTTCGCCGGCCAGTTCGCACTCAACGTCGTCTGGACGCCGGTGTTCTTCGGGCTGCGCGCACCGACCGCTGCGCTTGCCATCATCCTCGCACTGTGGGTCGCGATCCTCGCCACGGTCGTCGCGTTCGACCGCGTCGACCGTCCGGCAGCGGCACTCTTCATCCCGTATTTCGCGTGGGTCTCATTTGCCGCGGTTCTCAACGCAGCGATCGCGTTCTAGACGTAGATATAGCCTTCGAGTGGGTCGTAGCGGTCCGACTCGACCGTGAATCCGGATTCGACAGCCCGCGCGACGGCAACCGTCCCGACGACAGAATCGAGCGCGTCACCACCCGATTCGTCGATGAGTCGTCCCGCGAGGTCATCGCCCATCGCCACGCCCCACTCGCGCAACCCGGCGACGATCTCCTCGCGACGCTCGGGCTCGCCGGTGTGTGTCCCACCTTTGTATCGCTCGTCGGGCAGTCCGAGCGCACGCAGGGTCGCAGCCGGATATATCTCACACAGTGTCGGTCCAACCTCGGTTGGGTCCATCGGCTCGACGCCGACCCTGTCGTCGAGGACGAGCGGGGCGAGCACGTCGCGAATTCCGTGGAGTGTCTGGTAACGCGTGATAAACGAGTAGGGCGAGGATGCACCCGTTGGGCCGTCCGTCTGGCGTTTGAGTTCGATACCGTCGACGGCGCTGGCGCGAGCGCGCTGCTTCAGATCGGCCTGCATCGCCTTCCCGTCGCTGTCGGCGAACTCCTCGGCGAACCACCGGAGAAGCGCCGGCCACGACTCGACCGCGTCGCCCGGAACGAGCGGCCGCGGCAGGCCGAACGACACGTCGAGCCCAGCGACGCCGTCCAGCTCGATGAGCCACTCCCGAAGAGCCGAGAGCACCGCCGCGCGCCCGGTGGCGTCGAACCGGTCACCGGCCGACTCGCAGGCTTCGATACGAACGCCGTCGTCGGTCGAACGGGCGCTGGCGAGCCAGATGTCCTCGCCGGGATTCGCCGCGCCGCTGAAGTCGATACCGTGGTACACGTTCGGAGTTCGGTCCCCTCGGCGTAAGCAGTTCGCCTCACAGCAAGCGACGGAACTCGCTCAGGGGCGGGAACTCTAGCGTCTCGTCGGCGTCGGGGTCGCGCACGACCGGGCTGAGCGTCCGGGTAGTCTCCACGAGCGGCGAGTCGAAGTGGCGCGCACGCATTGCGTTCACCTCGACCCCGCCCGCGAGCCGGGTGAACGCTGGAAGCATCAGGAGGTCGCTGTCGCCGTAGACCGCCTCGCCGGCCAGATAGCAGGGCCGACGCTGCCCCTCGATATCGATGGCTGGATGTTCGTGCCCCACGATGTAACCGGTAGCGGCCGTCGTCGGCTCCTCGTGTCCGTGACAGACGACCCATTCGCCGGTGCGATACTCGGTGTGTGTCGGTCCATCCCACACCTCCTCAAGCATCGCGTCGTGGTTGCCGGGCACGACGACGAGCCGCGCACTCTCCTCGCGACAGGCGGCTTTCAGTTCGGTGACCGTCTCCAGTACGCCTCGCGGAACCGTCGAGAAAGAGTGGAGGAAGTCGCCGGCGACGACTACCTCGTCGGGCGTGAAGTGAGTGAGGAGTCGCTCGAACCGGTCCGTCAGGTCATCGTGTTCGCCGACCCGGAACTCCAGATTCGATGCCTCGTCGCGCCCGATATGGAGATCGGCGAGGACGAGCGTCCTCGTGTCGGGGAGGAAGACGGCGCGGTCGCGATACACTCGCTCCATATCTGACCTGAGGACGCGCGGAACAAAGAGCGCCGGGACCACCACGCCGGGGTTTATACCGCCACAGCGGAACGATCCAGTATGGTCGAGGTTCTCGAAACCAAGCGGGCGGCGACGACGTTCCGCGTGCTGACCGTCGTGGCGGAACGGGGTCCCGCCGTGAATCAGGAGGAGATCGCCGACGCCGTCGGCGTCACCTCACAGGCGGTCTCGGAGTACATTAGCGACCTCGCGGAGCGCGGCTTCGTCGAGAAGGAAGCGCGCTCGCGGTACCGCGTCACCAACGAGGGAGTCGACTGGCTCTTCCAACAAGCCAACGACGTACGTCGCTTCGCCGACCACGTCACCGACGACGTGCTTGGTTCCGTCCAGGAGGACGCCGCGGTCGCGACGGCCGAAATCGCGGAGGGCCAGACCGTCTCCTTGTCTATCGAATCGGGGCTACTCCACGCCACGCCCGGCGAGGACGGGCCAGCAACGGGAGTCGCGACGACCGACGCGAGCGAGGGTTCAGTTGTCGGCGTCACCAACTTCGCAGGCGTCATCGACCTCAATCCCGGGGCGGTAACGGTGTACCAAGTCCCACCCGTCCGAGTCGGCGATGAGCCGGACGTCGAGACGCTCAGGGCCGCACGCACTGCCGAGGTGGTCGCCGCTGACGGCGTCGAGGCCGTCGTCGCACTTCGGAAAGCCGGTATCGAGGTCGACGTGACGGTCGCGGCCGGCGAGGTCGCCGCGGAGGCCGCCGGGCGTGGGATGGATGTGGTCGTCGTGGTGAGTGCCGATCGGACGGGGCGCGTGACGGACGCACTCCGCGACGGCGGGTTCGCCTACGAAGTCACCGACGCGTGAACGGCGGGGCTTTCTCCTTGCACTTCGTAATCGGATTCAGGGGAGCTCGATATCCGTCTCCGCCTGTGTCTCGGCGCGGCGGAGGGCTTCGTAGTAGGTGGCGGCGTCCGCCTCGAAGACGAACGTCGCCAACTCGTCGAAGCCGAAGTCCTGTGCGAGGAACTGCGCCCCCATCCAGTTCGTCGGCTGGTCGAGTTCGCCGCTATCGAGGAGCTCTGCCAACTGCGATACAACGTCTTCCGTGATATCGACTCGTGTCATACTGTCTGTCTCGTGGCTGTCGCGTACGCCTCCTGCACCCGGCGGAACGACTCCTCGTCGCCGCCGTGGTCGGGATGGACCTCCTTCACTCGGTTCCGGTAGGCAGTTCGTATCTCCGTCTCGGTCGCGGTCGCTGGCACACCAAGCGTCTCGTAGGCATCGAGAGACGCCGGTCGATTCGACTCGACGCTCGGCTGTTCGTCCCGTTCGCGTCGTTTGCGGTCGCGCTCCGGTTCGGGCGTCACGAACGGGAGCCGATAGCCGAGATTCGCGCTCGGCATCTCGTACTCGACGAGCACCGGGTGGGTCGCCGTGTCTCCGAGCCGGTAGAACGTCCGCGGATCGAACGTGATGGCCACGTCGCGGCTAGGGAGGTAGAACGCCACCGACTCCTCGCGGAGCGCGTGGTCCTCGACGTACCGTTCGCCGATGGAGTCCAGATACTCACGAATCTCCTCGCGGCGGCGACTGTCACCGTCGAGTCGCTGACCGGACGGCTGTGGCGCGGTCGGAAAGAGCCGGATGCCGACGAGAAAAATGCCGGCGATTACGACCGTCGCGACGCCGCCGGCGGCGAGGCCGAGTCGGACCCACTCGGGCAGCGCGGCGACGATGTCTGCGAGCACACTCGTCGTACGTCAACGGGACGTAAGAATCTCTCGCCGTCAGCCGATATACCGCAGGTCGTCGTCTGGCGTCTGCGCGCTCTGCTGTTGCATCTCCTGCATCTTCTCCATCACTTCCTCCATCTCGTCGGCGCGCTCGTCCAGCGACTCGTAGTCCACCTCGAAGTCGAGTTTCGCACACAGTACATCCAGAACCGCCCGCGCGCTCTTCGGGTCGACGAGATAGCCGGAGGTCTCGCCCATCAGACAGGCAGCCTCGAAGCCGCGGCGACCACCGAGCCCGACGACGAGTCCCGAAACGCCCACCACGCCACCGGCCGGCTCGTCCTCACGGAACTCGACGCCGACGGCTTCGAGCGGTTCGACGAGACTCTCGTGGCTCACCGCGCCGACAACGCCGTACTCCTCGATGAGTTCGCCCGTCGGGACCCCACCGAGTGCGTAGGCCGTCTCACAGCCACACTCGGCGGCGATGTCGAGAAACGTCGTGGTGAGTCGGTAGTGACCCGGACCGTCGCCGGCCTGCTGATCACCGGTCAACACGAGCAGATCGGTCTCGCCGGTGTGGACGGCGTGGAACTCCGCGTTCGCCAGCTTCGAGACGCCGTCCTCGACGGTGACTTGTGGCGGAAAATGCTCCGAGTACACTGTCGCGATGTGCTCCGTCTCGAACGAATCGACGAGATGGTCGGCCGCCAGCTTTCCAACGTGGCCGACGCCCGGCAACCCCTCTACAAGAACGGGGTCGTCGAGCGACGGCTCTGCGTGCCAGACAACATCGAATTCCTCCATACCCACACGGAGAGACCCGCACGTAAGTCGTGTTCGGTCGTTACTCGTCGCGCTCGCGACGCTTGACGCGCCGGCGATACTCACCGTACCGGTCCTCAGGGTTGTACGGTGCGGGAGCGCTGTTCTCGGTGTCGGCCCCGCAGTCGGGACACGTCGCCGCGAGCGTGTAGCGCGGGCGCTCGTGGGCCGTCTCCCACGCGCCACAGACGCGGATATCGGCTTTCATCTCACTCCGCTTCGGTTCGGCGGTCGCGATGGAACGCCGCCGTGCCGCCGGCGGCCGTAATCGAGTCACTCGCGCGGTCAGCGCTCGCTTCGAGTTCCGCCTCGGCGTCGTCGTAGTTCGGAGCCTGCACGCGGATGCGGTACTCCGGTGCGCCGACGTAGGTCACGTCAAGATCCACCTCGTCGGGGACCGTGTCGTTGCCCGCTGCGGCCTCCATCGCGGCGCGTACATCATCGACGCCATCGGGACTCGACGACGTGAGGTCGACGTAACCGGTTACCGTCACGTACGGGACGGAAACGTTTTTCCGAGCCGTCTGCACGAGCGCGTCGATTTCGTCACCGGAGAGATCCGTCGGGTCCAGCGCCTCCGGGCCGTGGATAGCTGCCTGTTCGAAACCGGCGTACATACTGCCGAACGTATCGACGAGTTCGCCAGCGACGGAAGCGAACTGCTCGTCGGAGACTTCCTCACCGAACGCGAGCTCCATCCACTTGTCGGCCTTCTGCTCGTTCTTCCACTCCTGAATCTTGTCCGAGCGCTGGTGATCGTTGACATCCTTGATCGAAAGATCGACCTGCTGGCTCGACGTGTTCACGTCGAGCACCTTACAGACGGCGACGTCGTCCACGTTAACGTGGTCGCGGACGTTTTTGATCCAGCCGCTCGCAACCTCACTGACGTGGACAAGTCCGCGCTTATCCTCGTACTCGAGGAGGTCGACGAAGACACCGAAGTCCTCGATTTCGTCCACCTCACCCACGACGAGTTCGCCGGATTCCGGCCAGCCTGAGTATTGCATACCTATCGGTAGCGGGGTGAAGTGGATAAACGGTTCGTGATGAGAATGCAGCCGCCGAGTTACGCGAGCGGGTCGGTCGTGCGGTCCTCGACTACGTCGACGACCTCACCTTCGACGGTGCCGATTCCGCCGGTCGGCGTCACGAGGGTGTGGCCACAGACGGCACACGAAACCTCGTTCGAGGGCTTCTCGAAGACGATCTGTTCGTTCTCGCAGTCCGGGCAGGCGACAGTGAGGAAGCTCCCCGCCATTATTCCTGGAACTCCAGTCGTCCGGCGCGCCATCCCTCACGCAGGTGGGCCTTGCCGCAGTCGGCACAGCGGTACTTGAGGTTCGTCTTCTTGGTGGGCTTGTCTCCACCGGGAACCTTCGAGAACCGACCGGCGTTGCCGATGACCGAGCGACCGCGTCGAGTCTTCCGCTGGTCGTGGGTCATTCCGGACGTGCGCCCGGTTCGGACCTTCTCAACCTCGTGCTCGTGGTGAGCGTTGCAGTGCGGGCAGTACGTATTGAATCGGCGTGGCATCTGCATTGTTGTTATCAGAGCGTAACACAGCCCGCGTTAAAAGCCGTGTGATTCAGTGGGGGTATGGCGTTACGAGTATCGATTCGTCCCTAATCTATAGTTTGACTTCCCCTGTGGGAGCTATCCAATGCGCTCTTCGGTTCCCTACCTGTTGGCGGCTATCACACTCCTGCTAGTCGGAGGAGTCGCCGCCGTGAGCGCTGCACAAACGACGCCTGCGTGTGGGATGTGTGCCGACGGGTTCGAACAGCGAGCTGGCTCCGTCAATATTGATGGAAATATCTCAGTCATCGAGAGCAGCGCAGACGTGCGGATTCACCGCAACGGGACCGTCACGTGGACCGTCCGGAACACGCTGCGCGGCGACGGGATGACCGCGTTCAACGACGAGCCACAGCGGGCACGGCTGCTCGAATCGATGCTCGCCCAACAGGAACGAACCAGAGCGGGGAACGTCACGTATCTGGACTCCAGCTTCGACGACTACCAGATAACGATGCGCTACCGCGTCGAGGGGACCGTCACCCGCTACAACGACCAACTCGTCTACACTGGCTTCCACAGCCACGGCGGCACCGACTGGGCGGTCGTCGCTGACCGACTCGCCGTGCACGCGCCGACAGGACTCATCCGGACGAACACACCGAATGTCGCGGAGTCACGCGAGGGGACCGAACTCTGGCGCACCGCGGTGATATGGACCGGCTCGACGCGGAATCCACGGAAGTTCAGCGACAGCTACGTCGTCTTCGGCCCGGCGACAACGAAGAAGTACGAAGTGATGCTCGCGACGACGAACGCGGACTGGCCGAGCATCACGGAGATATTCACATCCGTCCACGGGCCGGGACTGGCCGTCCTCGCCGTCGTGCTGGCCCTCGTCGACTTCGCGCGACGGTTTCACGGCTCGCACGGCCGGCTTGACCGCGTGTTCTACTGGGGTGCGGGACTGTCGGCGGTGTATCTGACCATCACACTGGTGCTCGTCCCGCCGACGACGCGGAGTGAGTTCGTCGGGCTAGCGACACCGATGTTTCTCGCGCTGGCGATCGGACTCGGTATCGTCGCGTCGGCTATCTACCCGAAACGCGATCCGTTCAGGTAGCTCCGAAGTGTTTAGTATGGGATTGACCAATACGTAGCTATGAAACGTCTCATCATTCACGGCGATCCCGGCATCCGAAAGGGAGCCATCATCGAGCTGGACGACCAGGAGCTCTACTGCTTTTCCGTGACGCGCAATGGCGACTGGCACGGTCCCGACGAAGTCCAGCTCTGGTGTACCGTCGGCTCTGAGGACGAACAGGACGACTTCGATCGTCGCGACTTCATCCCGATGCAGCTGGACGTTGAGACCGCGGACGCGGATGCAGTCGAGGTCATCAAGGCAAAAGGCGCACTCGCGGTCTGAGCCGTGGACGACGAGCCGCGCCGGGCAATCGTCGTCGGTGCGTCGAGCGGTATCGGCGAGGCCCTCGCTCGTCGGCTCGCCGACGACGGGTACGAGGTCGGGCTCTGTGCCCGCCGGCGTGACCGACTCGTCGAGATTGGTGACGATCTACCGACGAAGGCATACGTCGCCAGGCTCGACGTGACCGACACCGAAGACGCCCGCGAAGGCTTCTTCGACCTCGTGGACGCGATGGGCCACGTCGACTTCGTCTTTTTGAACGCCGGCGTCGGCTACGAGAACCGCTCGCTCGACTGGGAGCGCGAGCGACAGACAGTCGAGACGAACGTACTCGGTTTTACTGCGCTGGCCGTCGCCGCCATCCACCTGTTCGAGCGACAGGGCGACGGTCGGCTCGTCGGCATCTCCTCGCTCGCAGCGCATATGGCCGACGGCACCGCCGCTTCCTATCACGCCTCGAAGGCGTACGTCTCGCGCTACTGCGACGGGCTTCGCTATCGTGTCCGGCAGCTCGACGCCGACATCGGCGTTACCACCATCGAACCCGGCTTCGTGGACACAGAGCTCGCTGGGGGCGACCTGTGGCTCTGCTCGCCAGAAACCGCCGCCGACCAGATCGTCGCGGCCGCACGCAAGCGGAAACGCCACGCCTACGTCACGAGACGCTGGCGACTCGTCGCGTGGCTCATCGCGCTGCTACCCGACATCGTGAAACGCCGACTATTCTCCTGACGTGACCCGGTAGATGGTCACGTCGCCTCGCTCAATTGGCTCGACAGAGTCGAGTGTCCCAATCGTGATGTCGCCGTATTTCGCGCGCTCCGTCGGTCCAACGTAGATATACCGAACGTCGTACTGCTCGATGAGCCGGCGCTGGGTAGTCGCGTTGCCGGTGTAGAGTTCGAGCACATCAGAGACGCGCTGTTCATACGCCTCGGGCGACCGGTACTGACGCTCGTGGTACCAGCCGGCGACCGTCGGAACACCGGTGAGACTGGCCGGTGCGCTCGCCCCTTTCCCCGCCGACGGATCCCAGCGGTAGCCTGCCGGGGCGGCAGTCACGATGGTCGGCTGGCCCTCCAGTTGGCTGATATACTCGATAGCCGGTGCTTCTCCGGCGTGGCGAACTTCGACGAACGCCGTGGCGTCGAGCGTCGGCCCGCGCTCGTTCACGGTTGCGCTCGCCGTGCCGAGATGCGAGGGTACCGCGAGCGCGCCGTACGCTCCCGTCGTGACGACGAGCACGACGAGCAGAACGCGCCCCGCGATGGCCGTCCGTCGGTCCGGCGTCGGAACAGTCGCACGCTCGCGGACCAGGCCGGCGAGCCGGACGAGCGCGATTCCCGCCGCAGGTGCCCACAGCGCCCATACCTGGGCATAGAGCTTGAACACGGTATTGAGCCGCGAATCGGGGGACTGTGGCTCGGCGATGTAGACAAACTCCACGAGAAGAACGATACCCGCGCCAGCGACGACGAGCAGCGTCTCGTAGCCGGCCGATTCGGTGCGCAGGAGGAGCCAGCCGACGACGAGCAGCGGACCGACGAGTGCGACCGCCGGCGCACCGAACCCGAGTCCGGCGACGACGAGGAGTACGGTCCCGCCCACTGCGACCTGTTTCGGTCGACCGTTGAGACCATCGCGGCCGCGAGAGAGGAGATAGGCGACGAACGCGAGGAGAAAGCCGCCGTGGACGAGCAGGAGTTCGCCGAGCGCGGCGCGGTCGGGAAGGAAGCCAATCGGTCGGCTCGACGCGCTCCCGAGCCAGAAGGGGAGGGTCCACGCGACGGCGAGCAGCGTCGTCGCGCCCGCGAGCAGAAGCGCGGTCCCGAAGCGCCCCGCCTCGGCACGGAGCCTGTCGGTTGTATCGATCTCATCGGTCGAAATCTCCGGAACGACACCAGTCAGGAGCGACCGGGGCGCGGCGGGCGCGAGCGCGTAGACGAGGAACGGGAGCCCGAGTGCGGCGGTCGGGAGCGACCACGTGTTCACGATGCCGATGTAGCCGGCGACCGGCGGGACCAGTCCGAGTCCGAGCAGGCGACGGCGTGAGACGGCTTCAGCGGGTGTCCGCCAGTAGACGTACAACAGCCCGGCGACGAGCAGGAGCAAGGGTACGTCCATCATATGCGCGTGGAGGTCACCGTTCAGATAGGCGAACAGCGGGAACTCCGTGATTGCACCGTCGATGAGCCGCGAGGCGGGCCAGTAGAAGAAGTCGTTCGGCGACCAGCCGACGAACTCGGTTACCTCCTGTGAGCTGAGTCCGAGTGCGGTCGCCAGCCCGCGAGCAAGCCCGTCGGGGAGGAGCCAGCCGACGACCTGTACTGCGGTGTAGAGATTCGACGCGAGTCCGAGGAAGAACGCCGAGAGCGCGCCGGCGGCAACAGGGGAGTAGCCGGCGTCGTCGGCAACCATCGCAGCGAGTCCGTAGACGGCTGAGACAGCCGCACCGTAGAAGCCCGCGAGCACGAGATTGTAGGCGTATCGGGGAGCTGTCGAGAGCAGTTCAGTCAGGAGTGCCGCGATGACGTGACCGCCGTAGTAGTACTGGATCGGTTCGTTCGCGAACCACATATCCTCGGGCGGGAGCGTGTCGGTGCGGAGGAGAGAACGGAGCAGCCCGAAATCGAGGAACTTCTCGCCGGCAAGCGGCGCGACCGAGGGATCGAACGCGCGAAGCAGGACGACAAAGCCGAAGCCGAAGAGAAAGACGAGGGCGGGACCGACCGCTTTGCGGGGGACTACGTCAGCTCCGAATCGATAGCTCGCGGCAGCGAGTCCGGCGACGACGAGGACGGCGACGGGGACGCCGAACAGCCCCGGTACCATCCCGAGAAGGAAACCGCCGAGTCCGAGCGAGACGAAGACGATCGGGAGCGCAAAGCCGGCACCGCGGGCAGTCGAGCCGAACAGTCGGGCCGAAAGTGGGAGCGCGATTGCCCCGAGAACGAGGTACGCGATTGTCCACATCACAACGAGACCGTACTCCATTATCTGGGTCTCTGACTCGCCCGAGATACGTCTTGTGGAGTCACCATCGAACCGCTTTTCTTTTCTGCTGTGCGAGTGGCCGGTATGAACCGGTCGCTGGGAATCGTACTCCCCGCGTACGACCCCGACACTGACCGGCTCGCGCGCTACGTCGATACCCTCCACGAGACGCTCGCGCCCGAGACCATCAGCGTCGAACTCGACGCTCCCGACGAGCAGACGCGCGCTGCCGTCGAAGCGCTCCCCGTCACCCTGAACGCGGTCCCGTACCGTCGTGGGAAGGGCGCAGCTATCACCGCCGGCTTCGAGTCCCTCGACACTGACGTGCGGTGTTTCCTCGACGCCGACGGCTCCACGCCTGCCCACGCCGCCGAGAAGATCATCAAGCGTGTCGGCGACGGACTCGCCGTCGGCTCTCGCCGCCACCCGGACTCGAACGTTATCGGCCATCAGACCGTCGCGCGGCGATTTCTCGGCGACGGCTTCGCGTGGATCGCTCGCCGACTCCTCGCCGCGAACCTCTACGACTACCAGTGTGGCGCGAAGGCCATCACCGACGAGGCGTGGGACGACGTTCGCGCCCACCTCTACGAGCCGGGATTCGCGTGGGATATCGAGCTCGTCGCGATGACGGCCGCGCTCGGCTACGAGGTCCGTGAGATTCCCATCGAGTGGGAGGATGCCCCCGGCTCGACTGTCGACCCGCTTCGGACGGCCATCGATATGGGCCGCGCGCTCATCGCGGCCCGTCACCGAGCGAAACGAATCACGAACAGTCGGCTTCACGACGCGCTTGCGGCCAGGCGCGATGAGCCGGTCGCACTAGTCGAACGCGAAGAGACGTGAACCGCCAACAGCTCCGCGCGCTCCTCGCCCGCGACCGTATCGGCCAGTTTCTCTCCGTCGGCGTCGTCGGTGCCGGCTTCGACATCACGACTGCGACCGTCCTGCGAGAGCTGGGCGTCTATCCCGAGCTCGCCGTCTTCGCCGGTATCGAGGTCGCTATCGTCGTGATGTTCCTCCTCAACGACCGCTTCACGTTCGCAGAAGAGGGAGCCTCCGGCGTGCGGGCGACGGCCCGGCGGCTCGCCACGTCGAACGTCGTCCGCATCGGCGGCATCGTGGTGCAACTCGGTGTCTTCCGGCTGCTCTACCGCGTTCCAGACATCACGGTGAGCGTCGCCGGGCTGGACGCGTGGTTCGTCGCGGCCAAGGTCTCTGGCATCGGCGCAGGAATGGTCGTCAACTACGTGACAGAGAGTCTGTTCACGTGGCGTGTCACACGCGACTAATCCGCATCCGGCGTGTCGAAAGACAACCCTTATCCGAGGCCGTCGGATACGAAGAGATAGCGGGATAGGATAGCCAGGAGATTCCGCCGGGCTCATAACCCGGAGATCGGTAGTTCAAATCTACTTCCCGCTACTTTCTCTCGATTTCAGCTTCGATACAGTGTAACAGCTTCCTCCAGACGACCATTGGTAGCTGTGGCGGAACGCATCCGCGAGGACGTAGTATCAATCGCTCCCGCCGCGGAGTTCGAGGCCGTCCGAGCGGCACCAAGCTCGTCGGGTGTGGTCGACTCCGGACCCGTCGGATCGAGCCAGACGTGGTGTGGTCGGCAGAGCGCCGGCCACGGTGAGCGCGTCGGCCTCGACTATCGGCGGCGATAGCTACGACGTACTTGTCGTCCGACACGTTCGAGAGTAATCAGTCGTCGTCAGTCAAGACCGAGCTCCGCGAGCAGCGTCTCGCCGGCTGCCTTCGAGGAGCCGGGACCACGTGCCGTAATGAGGTCGCCGTCGACGGTGACGGAGGTGTCGGCGTCGAGTTCGGCGTCCCAGTTTGCGCCCGCAGCCTTCACCTCGTCCTCGACCCAGTAGGGGAGCTTGCGGCCGTCGGGCATCCGGTCGTACTCGTCGACGATACCGTCTTCCCACGCATTGGGGAAGCCGGTCACGTTGCGTCCGTCGACGAGGAAGGAACCGTCTGCCTCGCGCGTGAACGCGAGAATACCGACGGCGTGACAGACGACGAGCGCGGTGCCGTCTGCGCCGTTGGCCGTCTCGCGGAGCAGTCGCCGGGCGTCGCGGTCCTGATTTACGTCCCACTCCGTACCGTGGCCGCCGGGGAAGACCACAGCGTCGTAGTCGTCGGCCTCAGCTGTCGCCAGTGGGATCGGACTGTTGAGCGTCTCGTTCTCCTCGTGGACGCTCATCGCGAATGCGGCGGTGTCCTCGCCGACGTTGTCCGGGTCGACAGAGCGCTCATCGACGACCGGCGTCCCGCCCGAGGGCGTCGCGACCGTCACGTCGGCACCCGCCTCCTCGAGTGCCGTCAGCGGCTCTGCACATTCCTCGCCCCAGTACCCCTCCTCGCTGACGACGAACAGTGCTGTTGTCATCATCGATGATTCTCGTGGCACGGGCAAAACCATACTGGCAACGGAAGTGGCCGGGACGTTCAAGAGCCAAGCGAGCGTACACCGGCGTATGCCAGCAACACTTGAGGTCGTCTGTACCCGCGACGACTGTGATCTGGACATGTTCAACCTCCACTACACGTACGATATGCCGGATGGCACGGGCGTCGAGGCATTCACCTGCCCGTACTGTGGCCACTCGGACGGGCTGGAGGCGCTGGACGTATGAGCGACCGTCCGGACATCGACATCCAAGAGATGGGCGAGTCGCTCGGCAAGGAACTGCTCTCGCGGGCGGGAAAAGTCTCTTCGCGCGTGCAGGAGGAGCGCCCGCTCGTGGCCGACGTGCTGGAGAGCGACGACGCGTATCTCGTCGTCTTCGACGCTCCCGGCGTCGAGATGGACGACGTACAGGTGCGGTTCGAGGACGGAGCCGTCGAGGTGCGACTCGATCGCTTCCGCGACGCGAACGAGGAGTTCGAGATGGTGTTCCCCGGCCGCGGGCTGACACTCGAAGGCCACGCCCAACTCCCCGAGAGAGACGTGAATCCCGAAGCCGCTGAGGCGACGCTGACCGCTGCCGGCACGCTTCACGTCGAAATTCCGAAGCTGGAGAGCGACGAGTCCGCCGATTCGGACGACTCAGACGAGTAGCTATCGCCGTTCCACATCCATTCCTTCGACGATATCGAACGACTCGTCGCCGTCAAACCGCGTCGGGTCGAACGCGGTCCACGACTTGCCAAGCACCTGCGGCGCCAACTGTTCCGCGATGGCCGGCGCGCGCATAAAGCCGTGGCCCTGCCATCCTGTCGCAACGTAGATGCCGGGGAAGAGCTCTCCAACCAACGGATCACCGTCCGGCGTCGCGGTGCAGAGTCCGGCCCACGAGCGACGTTCCGGCCACGACGCGCCGAGTGCCGTCTCTTGGTACTCGCTCGCATCCTCGCAGAACCACGAGTCCGCATCTCGAGCCCACTCGTCGGGGTCCTGTTCCTCGGGGAGCGTGCCGTCACCGACGAGCACGCCACCCTCACGCGGCCGGAGGTAGTAGCCGTCTGACGCGTCGAACAGCATCGGGAGCTCGCGCTCGACGGGTTCGGTCACGAGCGCCTGCACTCGGTAGGGCTTGACCGGAATCGGTGCGACCGCCGAGACGATACTCCGAGTGTGTGCGCCCGCTGCCACGACGACGGCATCGTACTGTTTGACCGCCTCGTCGGTCGCCACGGTCCCCTCGTCGGTGAGCGTCGCCGGGGTCTGTTCGCGAATCTCGACGCCACGGTCGCGGGCGCGGTCGGCCATCCGGCGCGTGTACCGGCCGGGGTCGACGTAGCCCGCCGATTCGGCGACAGCCGCAACGGCAACGTCATCGGTGACGAGGGCGGGGAATCGCTCACCGAGTTCGTCCCCATCGAGTGTGGTCACGTCGAGCGAGCGGTCGCGCATCAGACTCGCCTGCTCGCGAATCTCGCTCGCGCGGCGGTCGTCGCGTTCGTGGCCGGTATCGCGGGCCAGCCAGACGTACGGACAGTCGGTGAGCGCGCCGAACTCGCGGAATCGTTCGAGCGCGCGCTCGGCGAGTCTGGCGTCACGGCGGTCGGAGAAGGCGTCATAACAGAGCCCGGCAGCGCGCCCGCTCGCGCCAGACGCGACGGTATCGGCCTCGTAGAGCGTGACGGCGGCATCGGGCGCGAGGTCGTGTGCGAGCGTGACCCCGACCGCGCCGCCACCGACGACAGCGACGTGCATAGCCGAGAATGTGCCGTGTGCCACTTCGCGCTATCGGTCGCTGCAGAACGGGTCGAGCCCACGTGCCGGGTAGCCGACGACAGTGTCGACACCGGCCTGCTTCAGCTCGGCGACGCGATCACCGATGGCGTCGGGCGTGCCGACGAGCGCGAAGTCCGGTATCGCGCTCGTGAGCACCTCGCGAGCGCGACCGGTCGCAGCCGAATTCGTGGCCGCATCGTCCGGGAGCGCGCGGCGAACCGGCCCGCGCCGAGAGGCGTAGCCACCGAGTGCATCGAGGAGTTCATCCTCGTCGTCGGTGAGGGCGACCGGCGCGTAGAGTGCGATTTCGGCCTCGAAGCCCGCCGCACGGAGCGCGCGCAGCTCTCGTTTCGTGTTGCGGGAGAGGAGTTCGTACTGCGGACCACCCGTGGCCATCGCGATCCGCTCGACGCCTTCGGTTCCGATCCACGCATCGGGAGCCTGTTCGCGGGCCGCGCCGAATCGTGGTGCGACCGCGCGGTCGCGCTCCGCGTCGGTGAGATAGGTCGGATTTCCGGCGACGAGGACGCGCTCGCCGTCAGGGAGCGGGAGCAGCGAGTCGTCGCCCAACGGGTCGAAGCCGTCGGCGCGGACGGGCGTCGTTACGCGCAGGTCGTGCCCGTCAGCGAGTCGCCGAAGCGTGTCGGGGTCGGGAAACATGTCTCGCCCCTCGTAGTCGACGTTGAGCAGATCGGCGTCGAGGTCGACGGCGTGAGAGAGGTCGTGCTCGTGGGGCTTGAGGGCGATTCCGTCGAGGCCGGTAGCGGCGAGTGACTGGTCGGTGAGCATACGGGAACGAGAACCGTTCTTGTTGGATAGTTCTCGTACGACAGCTAAGTATCGTCGCTTCCCGCGAGCGTTGTCACGGCAGCCCGAGCACGTCGCGCGCGGCGGTGTGGACAGCTGACTGGTCGGCAGCGGGAGCGTAGACGCCGAGTCGCCACTGCGAGCGCCGGGTCGCTCGAAGCGCAGAGACCAGCTCGGAGGCCTGTTCGAGCCGCTGGACGACACCATCGACGACGACCCGCGTGCGCGACTCCTTCAGCTTCGGGCGGGAGGGCACGTCCACGATGACGTGTTCGCGGTCCACGCCCGCGCGGTCGGCTATCTCGCGAGCAGCCTGTCGCTCGTCGGCCCGCGAGAGATCAGTCAGCGCGTCGGGAACGGTGTCGAGCCCGGTCCACACGGCCCGCTTATAGAGGTCGCGCCGCTCGATGCGACCGCCAAGGTCGGGAACCTCCTGACGTAGAGCGACGAGCAGGTCGTGGTCGGCCATCCGGGCGAACGTCTCGATGTCGGTGTCGCCGTCGAGCAGGCGCTCGCAGGAGCGTTCGAGCATCGCGCCCGCGATGCGTGAAACGTGATGGCGGTAGACGGTCCCGTCCATCAGCGTCCGGGCGAGTAGCAGCGACTCAGCCGTCTGGACGTTCCCCTCGGCGAGCACGAGCCGGTCGTCGCGCAGCCGGAGATCGCGAACCAGCCGTCCGTGGTCGATCGTCCCGTACGGAACGCCGGTGTGGTGGGCGTCACGCACGAGATAATCCATTCTATCTACATCGAGTTCGCCGGCGACGATCTGTCCGAGCGGGCGTTCGCCACGGACGAGCCTGGCCACGCGGTCAGGGTCGATATCGTGGCGTTCGAGTACGCCAGCGAGCTCGGTTTCATAGAGTAGATCGTCGAGTTCGTCGTGGTCGCGACCGGTGTGACGTTTGATGACCATTTCCGTCTGGTGGCCGTACGGCCCGTGGCCCACGTCGTGCAGGAGCGCAGCTGCCCGAACGGCTCTTGCGCGGTGGTCGTCGATTTCGAGTGAGTCGAGCGCGGTGCGAGCGAGATGATAGACGCCAAGCGAGTGCTCGAAGCGCGTGTGAGAAGCCGACGGATAGACGAGCCGGACGGTCGAGAGCTGTTTGATGTGGCGGAGCCGCTGGAAAGCCGCCGTGTCGAGCAGGTCCGTCGCGACTGGGTCGAGGGGAATCCAGTCGTGGACGGAGTCCTTGATCGCGTTCATACTGGCGTGTCGGGCGGGGACCGTTTGGCCGTTCGGATTCGATACTTTATCGAGTAACACGATAGTGCGCGTGCTGATTGTCCCCCGCGGTCGAACGTTCGCCAGTGAGGAACTCGTCGGAACGAACGACAGCTGCATCTCGTCCAGCGGGGCTGCTGGTGGTGGGGCACTAGCCGGCGACGAAACTCCCAGGGCGACGAAACCCCCAAGCCACCGGGCGAACGAACACGGGTATGACGACATTCCTCGCTGGTGGGACGGGAACGCCGAAGCTCTTGCACGGAGCCGCGGCGACGTTTCCACCCGCCGAGACGCCCGTCGTCGCCAACACCGGCGACGACGTGGAGATTGCCGGCCACATCGTCTGTCCGGACCTCGACACGCAACTGTTCGCCGACGCCGGTGAACTCGACACGGAGACCTGGTGGGGGATTGCCGACGAGACGACCGCGACCCACGACGCGCTCCACGAGTTCGCTGAGCGCGCCGGGCTCGGTACGGAGCCCCGGTATCTCCCTTCCGACGCCCAGACCGCGGGCCGACGGCTCGCGCGCTGGCGGCGCTTTTCCGGCGTCGGAGAGTTCATGCTCATCGGCGACCGCGACCGCGCGATCCACCTCACGCGTACGGGGAGACTGGACGAAGGCGATACGCTGACAGAGGCGACAGACATCCTGTGCGAGGCGCTCGGCGTCGAGCGCACCATTCTCCCGATGAGCGACGACCCCGTCGCGACCATCATCCACACGCCCGAGGGCGAACAGCATTTCCAGGAGTGGTGGGTCGCCAACGGCGGTGAGCCGGCGGTCGAGGAGGTGGAGTTCCGCGGCGCGACCGAGGCCGGGCCGACGCCGGAAGTGCTTGATGCGCTCGCCGAGCCAGTCGTCATCGGCCCGTCGAACCCCGTCACTTCGCTGGGGCCGATGCTCGCGATGGAGTCGTTCCGCGATGCGCTCGACTCGACACCCGTCGTCGCCGTCTCGCCGTTCGTCGAGGACGAGGTGTTCTCTGGCCCCGCCGGAAAACTGATGGCCGCGACCGGACGCGACCCTTCGACCGCCGGCGTCGCCGAGGTGTACGACTTCGCCGACGCGTTCGTGCTCGATACCGAAGACGAGACAGATCTTTCGCGTCCGACCGTCCGTACGGACACGACGCTTGACACGCCGGGAGACAGCGCGCGCGTTGCACGGGCCGTCGAGCGCGCGCTCGGGGAGGTAGCCTGATGTTCGCGCCGCGACTCGCACTCGCCTCCTTGTCGGGCGAGGCCGACGCCGAGTGGGCCGAGGCCGGAAGCGAGTGGGCCGGCTGTGCGTTCCTCGGCGGCGTATCGCTCGACGAGCCGACCCGCGAAGCCGCCCGCGAACTCGTCGATCGCGACCGTTCAGAGTTTCTACCCGAGGATCCAGTCGCGTTCATCGACGACCAGCTCGCGGCGCTCTCGACTGTCGATATCCGCCCCGGTATCAACGTCCGGACGACGAGCGTGGAGCCACTTCGCGAGGCCGCGCGCGTTGCTGGTCGCCACGACGCGATTCTCGAAGTGAACGCCCACTGCCGGCAGGGCGAACTCTGTTCAGTCGGCGCGGGAGAGACGCTACTTCGCGACGGCGACCGCCTCTGTACGTACGTCCGTGCGGCCAGCGAGACGGGGGCAACCGTCGGCGTGAAGGTGCGCGCTGAAACTGGCGTCGACCTTCCCTCACTCGCTGCTGCCCTCGAAGCCGCGGGCGCGGACTGTCTCCACGTAGACTGTATGGACACCGAGTCGGTCGTCGCCGACATCGCCGACGCCTGTGACCTCTTTCTCGTCGCGAACAACGGCGTGCGCGACCGCGCGACTGTTCGCGAGTACATCGACTACGGAGCCGACGCCGTGAGCGTCGGTCGCCCATCCGACAGCCCGCCTGTGTTAGAGCGCGTCCACGACGCCCTCTTGGAGGTGATCCCCGCGTGAGCCGGAGCCACGCGGAGCAGGCGGAGTTGGCGCTCTTACTCGAAGTCGCTGGCACGCCCAAGCCAGGGAACGTTGACCGTCACCGCGATCACGACGACCTCCGATTCGAGCACTTCCTCGCAGGTGCAGTCGGGGCGAGCGAGGGGCTGCGCGCGGCAGCCGATGGCGAGCCGGTCGGCGACGCCTTCGAGACTGCAGTCGCGGGGATGAGCGAGCAAGACGGTGGCAATACCCAGTTCGGCTGTCTCCTCCTGCTCGTCCCGCTCGTCCGGGCTGCGAACGAGGGGGAACTCACGCGCGACAGCGTGCACGAGGTGTGCGAGGCGACGACGGTATCGGACGCTGCCGGCTTCTACCGCGCCTTCGAGCACGTGGACGTGGCACTCGCCGACCCGCCGGAGGGGATGGACGCTCTCGATGCCCGGCGCGGGAGCGACGCGATTCCGGCGCTAGAGGCGCAGAATCTGACGCTGTACGACGTGATGGCACGCTCCGACGGAGACGGCAACGCCGCAGAGTGGACGAACAGCTTCCCCCGGACGTTCCGCGAGGCCGACCGCATCCGCGAGGATGCTGGCCCGATACCGGACCGTGCGAGTCAGGCGTTCCTCCGACTGCTCGCCGAACGAGAAGACGGATTCGTGCGCGACAACGCCGGTCCCGACGCGGCGCGAGAGGCGACTCAGCGGGCACAGGCCTGTCTCGACGGCGAGGCGGACCCCGAAGCACTGGCCGACGAGTTCGTTTCCCGGGGAATCAATCCGGGGACGACAGCTGATATCACTTGCGCGGCGCTGTACGTCGCCCTCGAACGGGGGCTATCGGTATGACCGAGAAGTGGCCCGTCGCGTTGGATGGCGTGACCGAGACGGTGGTAACGACGCTCGGCCCGAACGACCGCTGGAACGTCGCTGCGCTCGGCGTCCACGCGCCCGAAAATGCCGACGACGCGGACCGCGAGCCTGCGACTGCCCGGACCTGGGGTCGGACCCGGACGTGGCGGAATTTCACTGAGCGGGGCAGCGGCTACGTCCAGTTCACGCGTGACCCCGTTGATTTCGTGGAAGCGGCGTGTTCGGTGCGCGAGGAATCTGTGCCGATACTCGACTCTGCGAGCGCGTGGGCCGAGGTCCACGTCGAGCAGACGGCGTCGGGCGAGGAAGACGGGACGCAGTGGGTTGACTGGCAGCTCTTTCCCGAGGAGAGCGAAGTCGTCGAACGGACCGTGCCGACGGTCTCGCGAGCACACGCCGCTGTGGTCGAGGCGACGGTGGCGGCCTCTCGGCTCGGCGTGTCGGGCTACGATGACGCGGCGTTACGCGAGCGTATCGACTTCTTCGAGTCGGTGGTAGAACGGGCCGGCGGCGAACGCGAACGCGAGGCGTGGCAGCGGTTCGAAACGCTCACGTCGAACCCCTGATTCGAACGCTTTTTACCCGGGCACGGACTCGATACGGGTAAGATGGCCGTCAAACCTGCCTACATCAAGAAGCTCGCCCGCGCGCTGATCGAACGGTACGGCGATGCGTTTAGTACCGACTTCGAACACAACAAGGAGGTCGTCACCGCGGTCACGAACGTCAAGTCGAAAGGCGTCCGCAACCGCATCGCCGGCTACATCACCCGCAAGAAGAAGAGCGCCGCCTACGCACTCGCGTAATTTCGTTCCAAGCCGCGCTGACAACCGACAACTTCTCCAGACACTACTTGTGAGCGTCGCAGCTTCGCAAACTACTTGACTGACTAGTCAGTCAGTTACTCGTAGATGGATACCGAGATGGAGTCCGCGGTGATGGCCGCGACTTCACGCGCGCTGTGTGAACACGGCTATGCCGACCTCACGATGCAGCGTATCGCCGACGAGTGGGACAAATCGAAGGCCGCACTCCACTACCACTACGACACGAAGGAGGAGCTACTGGAGTCATTCCTCGACTGGACGATCTCCCGGTTCGAGTCACGACTCGCCTGTGAGGCCGCTGATCCACGTGAGCGACTCGATACGTTTGTCGAGGCGCTGTTCGGGCCGGCCGAGTCGAGCGACGGGAGCTTCGCAATCGCGCTGCTAGCGATGAAAGTACAAGCCCCACACTCGACGACCTACCGCGACCGACTCGTCGAGATGGACGAGCGGATGCGCGAGACGTTGGCTGAGACACTCCGAGATGGCATCGAAGCGGGCTACTTCCGTGACGTGAATCCCGAGGACACGGCGCGGTTCGCCGCCACCGCAATCAACGGCTCGCACGTCCGCCAGGTCGCACTCGATGAGCGACCGACCGAGGCCCGCCAGCTGTTCGAGCAGTATCTCGATGAGACGCTCGGGCGCGAACCGACCACAGAGGTGTCGGCCTGATGGGGCTGTTCCCCGGAAAAGAAGACCTCGAACTCACCGAGGGCGGCGTCGCGAAGCCGCTCTTTTTCCTCGCGCTCCCCATCGTTATCACGAATCTGCTCCAGACAGCGTACAATCTGGCAGACACCTTCTGGCTGGGTCAGTACTCCAACACCGCGCTCGCGGCGATTTCGTTCGCATTTCCGATGGTGTTCCTGTTCATCTCACTCGGGCTGGGTATCTCGGTGGCAGGAAGCGTCCTCGTCGCCCAGAACACCGGGCGCGGCGACAAGCGACAGGCCGAGTACGCCGCGTCACAGACGGTCGTGTTCGCGCTCGCCGCCTCGGCCCTGATCGGCGCGGTTGGGTTCTTTATTGTCGACGACCTGCTGACTATCTTCGGAGCTGAGCCGGCGACGCTCGAAGCGGCGACGAAGTATATGAAGGTCATCACGCTGGGGCTTCCAGCGATGTTCGGCTTCTTCATCTTCATCGCGCTGATGCGTGGCTACGGCGACACCGTGACGCCGATGCTCGTTATGCTCGTGACGGTCATCCTCAACGTCATCCTCGACCCATTCCTCATCAATGGATGGGCGTTCTTCCCTGCGCTCGGCATCGAAGGGGCGGCCTACGCCACGGTGTTCTCGCGCGTCGTCGCGACCGCCGCCGGCTTCGGCATTATGTTCTCCGGACAGCGCGGTATCAAGATTCGCCTCGCAGATATGAAGCCCGATTTGAGCTATCTCCGTGAGATACTCAGTATCGGTATCCCAGCCTCGGTCGAGGGGGTCAGCCGGTCGCTCTCCGTAAATCTCCTCCTCATCATCGTCGGCACGTTCGCGACGGAAGTCGTCTCCGGCTACGGTATCGGCGTGCGCGTCTTCTCGGTTATCTTCCTGCCGGCAATCGCCGTGGCACGCGGCGTCGAGACGATGGCCGGACAGAATATCGGGGCCGGAAAGCCCGATCGAGCGGAGACCGCCGCCGACGTGGCCGCCGGTGCGACCTTCCTCATCTTGGGAGCCGTGGGCGTCCTCGTCTTCCTGTTCCCCGAACCAATCGTCCGCGTCTTCACCGACCCGTCGAATCCGGGAACCGAACAGGTGGTCGCGACCGGCGCACAGTTCCTCCGATACGTCGCGATAACGTTCGGTTTCATTGGCATCGTCCGAGCGTACACCGGCGCATTCCGTGGTGCGGGCCAGACGCTCGTCTCGGCAGTCATCACGATCACCTTCCTCGGATTTATTCGGCTTCCCGTTTCAGCAGGGCTGGCACTCGGCGTCGGCGGCGACTACACGATTCCGCTCGTCGGCGTGACTCTCTCCGTTCCGCAGGTGGTCTCGGCGATGGGTCCGGTCGGCGTCTGGTGGGGGTTCGTGGTCTCGAACATCGTGGGCGCGCTCCTCGCAATGGCGTGGTTCAAGCGTGGTCGGTGGCGCGACGCCGAGCTTCGCGGTACCGGCCCGACACCGACGGACGCCGACGATATGGACGCCGCAGCCAGCGACGACTGACGGTTGGCAACGCCTTCCCGTGACGACACGGTTTTGAGTCGGCACGCCGGAAGTCGGGCAATGGTAGACGTTGGCATTCTCGGCGCGACAGGTGCGGTCGGACAGCGACTCATACAGCTTCTCGAACCCCACCCTGAGTTCGACATCGCGACACTCACCGCCTCGCCGGCTTCGGCGGGTAAGACGTACAAACAGGCCGCCAAGTGGCGCGCAGATACCCCGATGCCCGACTCCGTGAACGACATCGAGGTCGTCGCAACCGAGCCGGATGCAATCGACGACGACGTGACATTGCTCTTTTCGTCGCTTCCCTCTAGCGTCGGTGCCGAGATCGAGCCCGATCTCGCTGAGGCCGGTTACGTCGTCTCTTCGAACTCCTCGAACGCCCGGATGGCCGAGGATGTACCCCTCATCATCCCCGAGGTGAATGCGGACCACCTCGGGCTTCTGGACGTGCAGCGCGACGAGCGCGGCTGGGACGGCGCGCTCCTGAAGAATCCGAACTGCTCGACGATCACGATGGTGCCGACGCTCGCCGCGCTCGACCAGTACGGGCTCGAATCCGTGCGCGTCTCCACCCTACAGGCCGTTTCGGGTGCCGGCTACTCCGGCGTCACTTCGATGGAGATCATCGACAACGCCATCCCGCACATCGGCGGCGAGGAACAGAAGATGGAGTCGGAGGCGCGCAAGCTGCTCGGCGACTTCGACGGTGCCGAGGTCGTACTCCACTCGATGGACGTGGCGGCCTCCTGCAACCGGATTCCGACCATCGACGGCCACCTCGAAAACGTCTGGGCCGACACGAGTGACAAGGTGACGCCCGACGAAGTGTCGACCGCTATGTCGGCGTATCCGTCCGCGACGCTTCACTCCTCGCCCGACCGACTCATCCACACGTTTGAGGAGCCGAATCGACCGCAGCCGCGACTCGATCGAAACCGCGGCGACGGGATGGCCGTCTCGGCCGGCGGCTTCCGCCGCACGACTGGCGGCGTCCAGTACAACTGTCTCACGCACAACACAATTCGCGGGGCTGCCGGCGCGTCGGTGCTGAACGGCGAACTGCTGTTGGAGGAAGGCTACCTGTAGTGGCCGACGCCACCGTCGTCGAGTTCGACACCGCGGGCGCTGCCGGCGACGAGCGACTCGTGCGTGAGTATCTGCTCTCGGCGCGTGATCGCCTGCTCTCGACGGACGCCTGCGAGAACTGCGGCTTCCTGCGCTACGGCCACGACCCCGGGCGACCGGGTGGACAGGTTCGGCTCCACCTCCGAGGTGAGGTCGACCTGCTCGTCGCCGCCGAGCGCGACCGCTGGGACGAGCTCGTCGAGGACGGACTCGCCCACTCGTGGGAGGCCGTCGGCCCGGACGACGACACCGAGACGTTCGGTCCGCGCGGTGACGCACTGGTGGACGATCTCCAGTTCCTCGCGACGGCGATGGCCCGCCCGCTGTACGACGAGTACGATGACCTCACCGAGCTCGCACCGGTTGACACCTACCCCGACGACGGGCCGATTCCGGCGGGCTGGTGGACGCTGCTACATTTTCTCTCGAATCATCGTGCGTTGACGGCCCACGAAGAGATCGACGCCTCCTTCGAGGCGATTCGCAATCGACTGCTCTCGCTTGGCGCGCGCGACCCGACGCAGGCAGATCGGAAAATCGAGCAGCTCCAGGACGACCTCGACGAGCTTCGGGCAGAGATCGACGCGACCCGTGAGTGAGTACACTCGCCCGTGGACTCGTCACTCGCGCACCAGTTCGCCGCGCAGTCGTGGCGCGATTACACCGGCGTAGCCGCCGATAGCGGCGATACCGGTCCAACAGCCCCCAGCGATGAGTCCAGTCGTCGCGTCGGGGTACCGAAAGAAGAAGTCGATGGGAGCCAGCTTCGTCGCCGCGAGTCGATTGAGGCCGTTGAACACCCCATACGGCTCGTTCGCGAAGAAGACGAGGACGATGGCGACGCCGGCGACACCGCCCGCGAGCGAACTGGCGAGCAGTCCGTGGTAACCAGTCCGGTCATCTGCGAGCGTGCCGGCGACGACTCCCGTGACCACACCCGTCCCGAACAGGAGGGGGAGCGAGACGGCCGGCAGTTCGTGGAGTCTCGGCGTGAACGCGAGGACGGCGAGGTAGACGACGCCCGCACCCGCGCCGACGAGGACGGCTCCACGGTTCGTCATACCACTCCGTGGAGCGAGACACAGTTGTACGTGGCGCTCGCCGCGGTCGTCGGATTCATCACGATGGCCCGCGCGGAGAGCGTATGGAGATACTCCACACCTGCCTGAACGTCGCAGACGCCGACGAGACCATCGCCTTCTACGAGCAGTTCGGCTTCGAGGAGAGCTGGTCGTTCGAAGCCGGCGACACCGAGAACCGGTATATCGCCGATGACGACGGCGTCGAACTCCAGCTGTCCGATACCGACGGCGAGACGGCGTTCGAGCAAGGGACCGCGTGGGACCACCTCGCGATTCGCGTGGACGACGTGGACGCCACCTTCGAGGCCGTCGAGCACCACGGCATCGTACAGGAGCCGGGTGACCAGCCGGCTGCCGGGGCGCGCACCGCCTTCATCGAGGACCCCGACGGCCACGTCGTCGAACTCATCGAGCCACTCGAATAGACCGCGACTACGGCTCGATGACGACGTTGTCGAGATCGGTGTCCCAGCCTGCGCTCGTGACGCGGTCGAGGTTCCGAGCGACGAGGTCGGCCAGCCGCTCGTAGTAGTGAGGCGTCGAGCCGGCGTTGTGCGGCGTTATCTGCACGGACGAGAGCGTCCAGAGCGGATGCTCTGGCGGGAGCGGCTCGGGATCGGTCACGTCGAGCGTCGCACCACCGATATTGCCGTGTCGCACCGCATCGAGCAGAGCGTCGGTGTCGACGACGGGGCCCCGCGCGACGTTTACGAGGATGGACTCCGCGGGCATCGTCGTGAACTCCGCTTCGCCGATAAGCCCGCGCGTCGCGTCTGTGAGCGGGCACGCGAGCACGACCGCCTTCGAGACCGCCAGCGCGTCGTGGAGCTCATCGGGACCGAGAACGGTGTCTGCGGGGCCGCCGCGGTCGGGCGAGGCGCGGATACCGATTGTCTCTACATCGAACGGGTCGAGCCGCGTAGCGACGGCCTGACCGATATTGCCGAGTCCGACGATGGTGACCGTAGAGCCTGCGAGTTCCGACACCGAAATCGGCTGCCACTCCGCCCGCTCCTGTTGCCGGTACGCCTGCTGGAAGCCGCGAATATGTGAGAGCAGCGCACCGAGGACGTACTCGCCGATGTTAGGCGCGTGGACCCCAACGGCATTCGTCAACCCGACGCCGTGGGCTTCGAGCGCGTCGATCGGGAGGTGGCCGTGGCCGGCATATGCGCCGGCGAACAGCCGCAGCTCCTCGGCGTGGTCGAGGAGGTCGGCGGTGATATCCGTCCCGGTGGCGACGACGGCATCGGTGATTTCAGCGCGCTCTTCGTCCGGGGTGCGCGCGTGGACTACTTCGTGGTTGGGGAGCCGCTGGCGCAGTTGCGTGGCGTAGCCGCTCGCGTTCGTCCCGTGGACGCCCCCTCGCAAGACGAGAATCTTCATACGCGACCGTGGCGACGGGGGGGCAAAAATCCGTCCTGCGACGGGAGCTTTATCGCCGGGCCGGTCGGACGCCCGATATGCGCGCGAAGAACATCCGAGCCAAGGCAGGGACGGAGCCGATCACGATGCTCACCGCCTACGACGCCCCCACTGCCGCCGTCGTCGACGAGGCCGGCATCGACGTGATCCTCGTCGGTGATTCGATGGGGAATACGCAACTCGGCCACGACTCGACGCTCCCTGTCACGGTCGACGAGATGGCGAGCCACACCGCCGCGGTTGCGCGCGGTGCCGACGACGCACTCGTCGTCGCGGACATGCCCTTCCTCTCGTTCGGCGTGAGTGCCGAGGCGAGCATCGAGAACGCCGGGCGTATGTTGAAAGAGGCCGACGCCGACGCCGTCAAACTGGAGTGTGGCCCGCACACTGTCGAGCTGACCGAGCAGCTCACCGATCTCGGGATCCCGACGATGGCGCATCTCGGACTCACGCCACAGCGCGAGAACGAGACGGGGCTGTTCCGGCAGGGGACCGACGCCGAAGGCGCACGGGAGATTCTCGAACTGGCGCGTGCCCACGAGGACGCTGGCGCGTTCTCGCTCGTCTTGGAGCACATCCCTGCGAATCTCGCCCGAGAGGTGACGGAGCAGCTGGAGATTCCGACCATCGGTATCGGGGCCGGCCCGGAGTGTGACGGACAGGTGCTCGTCGTGGACGAGGTGCTCGGTCTGAGTGAGGGAACCGCCCCGTTCTCGAAGGCGTGGGGCGACGTGCGCGGCGAGATGCAGCGAGCAATCGAGGGGTACCGCGACGATGTGGAGTCGGGCGACTTTCCGGGAGAGGAACACTCACACTACGAGTCTGAGCTGGACGACGTGTACTAATCGCCGGAGACGCGTCCGTGTTCTTTCTCGAGAAACGCACGAACGCGCTCGTTCCAGACGGCGGGCCGTTCGAGCATCGACAGATGGGCACAGTCCTCCAGCAGTACCGCCTCACAGTCGGGAAGCTCCGCGCCCAGATACTCCGTGAACGGCGGCGGGGTCATACCGTCGTGCTCGCCGGTGATGGCGAGTGCCGGCACGTCAATCTCGTCGAGCCGGTCGCGCACGTCGAACGTATCGCAGGTACGGAAATCACGGGTCGTGACAGCGCTGCCGGCCTCGCGGAACGCGGCAGTCGTTCTGTCGATGAGGTCGGCGTCAGCATCGTGAAAGAGCAGGTCCGGCGCGGCCAGCGTGTCGAGCGCGGCGTCGAAATCGGATTCGAACATCTCCAGTAGCTCGTCGCCGACGCCGAGCTTCGCGCCCGTGCCACAGAGGACGAGCGCGCTCGGGTCGATATCGTGTTCGAGGACACACCACAGCGCGACGGCTCCGCCCATCGAGTTCCCGACGAACGTCTGTGCGCCCGTCTCGCGCGCGACCGCGAGCACGTCTCGCGCGTAGGCGTTGAGCGTCTCTGTTCCCGAATCGAGGTCGGCGTCGTCGCTGTCGCCGTGCCCGGTCAAGTCGAGCGCAACGGCCGGCCCGACACCGTTCGGTGCGTACTGTTCGACCCACAGCCGGTGGTCGCCACCGGCCCCGTGGATATAGAGTACGGGGGAATCGCCCGTACCCGTTTGTCGGTACGCAATCTCTCTGCCCGCGTGCGTCACTGTCTCCATATCCGATGCTCGCGGGCGATTGGCTTGAAATCGATGGCCGAGCGCGACCTGAACCGCAAACAGTGTATCTACAATTTGTTTATAACAGTACCCCGAATTTAGGGAAAGATTTATATACTATTGTGACTAACATAGCGTTAGGATGAGTGACTTTACAACACAGTTCGCCCGTGAGGATAGCGTCGCCGTGACGCAGTACGAGCAGGGCGACATCGTCGGATTCGTAGCCGACGTTGGCGCAGGCAGCGACGCGACGGCTGACGTCATCGATGGGACCGCGATGGTCGTCGTCGGCGACGATCAGTACGAGTTCGATGTGCCGGCGGGCGACGCGACTGCTCGCGTGAACAACGGTGTCGTCACCGTGGAGGTGGCTCAATGAGCCAGACGCTCGTCGTGAAGCCGATGCCCCAGAGCAAGGCTGGTCGCGGTCTCGCGATGGTGGATCCCGAAGCGATGGAGGAGCTCGGGCTCGATAACGGCGATTACATCGTCATCAGCGGCAGTGACGGTCGCACTATCGCCCGCACGTTCCCCGGCTATGAGGACGCCAGCACGGGCGTCGTTCGTATCGACGGGCGACTCCGCTCGGAGGCGGGCGTCGGTATCGACGACCACGTCGAAATCGAGAAGGCGGACGTGAGTCCAGCCAAGTCGATTACGGTCGCGCTCCCGTCGAACCTCCGGATCCGCGGCAACATCGCCGGTCCGATTCGCGACAAGCTCTCCGGGCAGGCGGTCACGCCCGGCCAGCAGGTCCCCTTCAGCTTCGGCTTCGGGGCCTTCTCCTCGATGGGCGGCCAGCAAATTCCGATGAAAATCGCCGAGACCGATCCCTCGGGAACGGTCGTCATCACGGACTCGACGGAGGTCAACATCTCCGAGCAGCCGGCCGAACAGATCGTCGGCGAGCAGTCGACGGGCGGCAGCGGCGACAGCGCCGCACCCAACGTCACCTACGAGGATATCGGCGGGCTGGACGACGAGCTCGAACAGGTGCGTGAGATGATCGAACTGCCGATGCGCCACCCGGAGCTGTTCTCACAGCTCGGTATCGAGCCACCCAAGGGCGTCCTCCTGCACGGCCCACCGGGCACGGGGAAGACCCTTATCGCCAAGGCCGTCGCCAACGAAATCGACGCCTACTTCACCGACATCTCCGGCCCGGAGATTATGTCGAAGTACTACGGCGAATCCGAAGAGCAGCTCCGTGAGGTGTTCGAGGAGGCCGAGGAGAACCAGCCAGCGATCGTCTTCATCGACGAGTTGGACTCCATCGCACCAAAGCGCGGTGATACCTCCGGCGATGTGGAGCGCCGCGTCGTCGCACAGCTGCTCTCGATGATGGACGGGCTCGACGAGCGCGGACAGGTGACGGTCATCGCCGCCACCAACCGCCTCGACGCCATCGACCCCGCACTTCGGCGCGGCGGTCGCTTCGACCGTGAAATCGAGGTCGGCGTTCCGGACCAGCGAGGCCGTGAGGAAGTCCTCCAGGTCCACACCCGCGGGATGCCGCTTGCCGACGGTATCGACCTCGAGGAGTACGCCGAGTCCACGCACGGCTTCGTCGGAGCCGATCTCGAATCGCTGACAAAGGAGTCGGCGATGAACGCGCTCCGTCGGGTCCGCCCGGAGTTGGACCTCGAAAGCGACGAGATCGACGCGGAAGTGCTCGACTCCATTGAGGTGACCGAGGCGGACTTCAAGGACGCGCTGAAGGGAATTACCCCGAGCGCGATGCGCGAAGTCTTCGTCGAGGTACCCGATGTAGCGTGGGACGATGTCGGTGGCTTGGACGACACCAAGACCCGCCTGCAGGAGACTATCCAGTGGCCGCTCGACTACCCCGAGGTGTTCGAGCAGATGGACCTCGAAGCGGCGAAGGGCGTGCTGATGTACGGGCCGCCGGGCACGGGCAAGACCCTCATCGCCAAGGCCGTCGCCAACGAGGCCGAGTCCAACTTCATCTCGGTGAAGGGGCCGGAGCTGCTCAACAAGTACGTCGGCGAGTCGGAGAAGGGTGTCCGTGAGGTGTTCGAGAAGGCACGCTCGAACGCACCCACGGTCATCTTCTTCGACGAGATCGACTCCATCGCCGGTCAGCGCGGCAAGAATACGGGCGATTCAGGTGTCGGCGAGCGCGTCGTCTCGCAGCTGCTGACCGAACTCGACGGGCTCGAAGAGCTGGAGGACGTGGTCGTCGTCGCGACGACCAACCGTCCGGACCTCATCGACTCGGCGCTGTTGCGCCCGGGACGACTGGACCGCCACATCCACGTGCCGGTGCCGGACGAGGCCGGCCGCCGGAAAATCTTCGAGATACACACGCGGAACAAGCCGCTTGCCGACGACGTGGACCTCGACCGGCTGGCGCGCAAGACCGACGGCTACGTCGGTGCCGACATCGAAGCCGTCGCTCGCGAGGCGTCGATGGCTGCGACCCGCGAGTACATCAACTCCGTATCACCTGAGGATGCGATCGGCTCCGCTGGCAACGTCCGCGTGACGATGGACCACTTCGAGCACGCGCTCGAAGAGGTGAAGGCGTCCGTCGATGCGGATACTCGCGAGCAGTACGACGAGATCGAAGCGGACTTCGAGAGCAGCGACGACACGGGCCGCGACGTGTCCCGCACCTTCCAGTAGCGTCGATCGCTGCCGGCATCCGCCGGCGTTACTGTTTTGTCTGCGCGTGTCCGTTACTCTGTATGAGCACCACCGACACGACACCCGTCGAGATCACCGAGCCGGCGGCCGGACAGGCGGTCGGACTCATCGAGGACGAGGGACTCGACACGGACGTTGCCGGACTGCGGCTGTTCGTCCAGCAGGGCGGCTGTGCGGGACTTTCCTACGGAATGCGCTTCGACACCGAACCCGAGGAAGATGACACTATCGTCGAGGGGCACGGGCTGCGCGTCTTCATCGATCCGGCGAGTATGGACTACATCGGCGGGTCGACGCTCGACTTCGAGGGAGGCCTCCAGGGCAAGGGCTTCTCGGTCGAGAATCCGAACGCGGAAAGCGAGTGTGGCTGCGGGGAGAGCTTCCGGACGTAGTCGCTCCTTCCCAAGAGTCGCCGGTTACTCCACTTTGAACGCAACCGTTACTTCTGCCTGGTACTCCCGTCCCTCGACGGAGCCAACTTCGACGCCGAGTTCATCGACCTCGACCCACTGAACATTGTCGAGTGTCTCCTCTGCGCGGTCGATCGCGTCGTCCGCGGCGTGGTCGAAGCTCTCCGGACTCCGTCCGATGAGGGTGACTTTCTTGAACACCATGCACGTGGTCGTTCACTGCCAGCGATAAAGAAAGTATCCCCGATCGCTTACGGTTCTCCTTCCAGCCGGACGACGAGCCCCGCGACGACGCCACTAAGCCGGGCTGTACCCCAGATAGCGACGATGGTCGCGCCGACAGCGTCGAACGCGAGGTCCGCAATCGTATCGCTGAGTCCGTACTGCGTGAGCACCGACGCCGCGCCGAACCGCTCGACCGCCACACCGAGCGTGAACTCGATGACCTCCCAGAAGACGCCGAACGCGAACGTCAACAGGAGGATGAAGACAAACATAAACTCACTCGGCAAGCGCACGTCATCGCTGTGCACATCGATACCGCGGGCGACGGCGTAGCCGGTTCCGGCGACGACGCTGGCCGACAGCGTGTGCGTCACGTGGTCCCACCACCACGTCGTCCGGTAGAGGTTCGCCTCGATGACCCCCGGCACGACGATCGTTCCGAGCGCGTGGAGGAACACCGCCGACGTAATCCAGAGGGTAAGCCCGGCGTCCATCGGCAGGTCGTAGTCGCGTTCGAGTAGTCCCGGCACACGGGCGACGAGCAGCCCGATACCACAGTTGACGATGATACCGGTCTGACCGTACCGAACGCCGATAGCAAGCATCACAACGAGACTTAGCTCCATCAGCCGGACGAGTCGGCGCTGCTGGCGTTCGGAAATACTGAATCGACTACGAACGTTCACTGCAGCTTCACCTCCACTTCCTCGAGGATGTTCTCACCGCGGCGTCGCCGGCGGAAGTACCCTTCGAACAGCACGCCGGCACCGATGCCAGCGATGAACGAGGCGACGAACTCTACCATCAGCTTGTGCTCCACCTCCGACAGCGCCGCCTCCGACGCGTTCGGACCACCGGGAGGCAACAGGAGTTGAGTCCCGAGATACGCGTCCGAGCCGTAACGGACAAGCGCCCAGATACCCGCGGCGGCCATCGTCGTGATGACGACGAAGCCGACGGCGAAGCGATAGCTCATCTCGACGGTCGTGAGCAGGTGCAGTTCGACGGCGATGAGGAGTGCAACTGTTGCCACGGCGACGTACGTGACGATATCAGCCCGGAACGCTGCGAGCGAGGCGATGACTCGGGCGAGCAGCGGCAGCGCCGCGAGCAGCAGTAGCTCCCACGGTAACATCGCCATCGGATCCCGATAGACGAAGGGTACCACCAGTCCGAGCAGACAGACGACGAGCGCGAAGCCGGCCCACAGCGGAGCGACCGTCAGCGCGTTCGCGACCGCAACGAGAAAGGTGAACACGACGACTGTCCACGCGAGATACGCGTTGGTGCGTGCATCACCTAGCAGTCGCCCGACACCAGACTCATTCATACACTGCCGTTTCTGTTGGGCGGTCTTAGTTCTCGTGGACTACACGGCGAGATACGCGACGGTGTAGGTCGCCGTTGCGAGTGTGATGGCCGCTAGCCCGGTGACGCCGGTGGTGAACGACTCGCCCCGCAGGTCGGTGAGCGACCGCACGTCAAGCGCCGGAAGCGGGGTCGCGACCGCCAACGAGACGGCGAGCAGCGAGAACACGAACAGATAGGCGGTGTGGAGCGTCGGTGCCGGCGCGACGATGACGAACGCCGCGAACAGGGTCGCCAGTCCCGCCCGCGTGCGGAGTCGCCGTCGCACCGGGTGAAACGGTCGTTCGTCGTGTGATATCCACAGGTAGACAGCGAGGGCGAGCCAGAACGTCGCGAGCTCTGCGACGAGAGGCGCGAGCAGATTCAGCGTCGGATCCCCGAGCAGATTCGGACGGGCGGCGACGAGCGTCACGTCGAACGGGTAGAGGAACGCCGGCGGCGTCCCGGTGAGCAGGTCACCGAACGGGTGGGAGCAGAGCCCGACGACCGCGGCGACGGCGACCCATCGAGAACCGAGACCGTACCGACGCGCCCCACGAGAGAGTGTAGTGACTGTGACCGCGAGCAGCGCGACGACAATGCCCGCGAGCCCACCGGAGACGGCGAACGCGACCACGACGCCGGCGGCGAATGCGAGCGCTGCGAGGGTATTGAGCGACGGGCGGTCACTCGCGATACCGCCCGCGGCGAACCCGAACACGCTCCCGATAACGAGCGAGTGGGTGACGACTCGGTGAATTTCAGTACTTGCGGCCCAGAAGCCCCTCAGCGCGTTCTCGCCGGTCGGTTCAAATAGGCCGAGGAAGGCGTACGCCATATCTACGTCGGGTGCGAGCCCGAACAGGCCGCCGAGTAGCCCGACCGCCAGCGTCCGCTCGCGCGAAAGCCCAAACCGGTAGGCTAGCGTCGCGACGAGTGCGAACGCGAGGAAGCCGTGGCCGATGAACACGGCTGTCGTAGAGTGCGCACAGATATAAATTATCTGTCGCTACGGCGCTTCGAGCGTCGGTGCGTCCGGGTGGAGCACGTCGTAGCCGTCGTCGTGAACGCTGATAACGGCCCAGTCGTACGGGTAGTCGCTCTCAGAGAGGTCGGTACAGAGTTCGTCTGCGCGGTCGGCTCGGGCGACAAAACACCGGAGTCCAGCCGCCGGTGGATCGCTCGTCGGCTCCTCGGTCGTGACGTGGACGGTTCGCCACTTTCGGGTGGCATAGAGCTCGCCGACACCGCGATCCGTCTCGTAGCCCAGTCCTCGGAAGATCGATTCGGCCTCGTCTGTGAGCTCCGCGTGCTCTGCGGACATTCGCCTGTACTTCTCATCGAGGCGTGTTAACGTTTTGCACTATTTCCGCTACTCGTGGGCGGCATCCCACTCGTCGGGGCGTTTGAAGTTGCTACAGTCGTTGCACTTCACGCGGCCCATCGAGTCCATTGCCGTCGAGAAGCTCTCGCAGTTGCCACACAGGTACCCCCACGGTCGCTCGCGCGCCTCGTCCACGTAGACGAGGAAGAAGGGCGCGTCGGCCCCCTTTTCAGTCTCGTTTCGGGCGACGTACAGGGTGTTCCCTTCGTATTCTCGCTCGTCCAGCGTGCTGTTGCTCATATCTGTCCGAACGACTCCCCGAGCGAAAACAGTATTGTCTTGACGGAAAATGAAACGGTCCAGTCGGTACGACACCGACTCGACAGAAGGTGAGACGGTCCGGTCTGTACGACACCGAGCTCGACAAGCGACACCGTTTTTCACGCCAGTGGCTGAGAGACGATATGGTTCGGCTTCTCCACTACTCTGACATCGAGAACGCCTACGACAACGCCGACAGACTGGGCCGGCTCGCGGGCATCATCAACGCGCGGCGCGACGCCGATACACTCGTCTTCGGGACCGGCGACAACACCGCCCCCGGCATTCTTCCGCTGGTGACGAAGGGTGAGCAGGCGCTCGACTTCTTTCACGCCATCGAGCCGGACGCCGACACCTTCGGCAACCACGACTTCGACTACGGCCCCGACCGGGCGCTCGACATCGTCGAACGCGCACCGCAGCCGTGGCTCTGTGCTAACGTCGAGCGCGACGGTGAGCCGTTCGGCCACGAGTCGGGCGTCTCCCCGTGGCAGGTGTTCGAGCGCGACGGCCAGCGCATCGGCGTCTTCGGACTCGTTACCCCAAAGACAGCGAGCATCAACCCCGCGACCGAGGACGTCGTCTTCACGGACCCGATTACCGCCGCCGAGGATGCCGTTGCAGCCCTGCGCGGCGAAGGAGTTGACTACGTCGTCTGTCTCTCGCATCTTGGTCGCGGCGACGAGACACTCGCCACGGAGGTCGATGTCGATATCGTCCTCGGCGGTCACAACCACGCCGAACTCATCGAACGGCTGGACGGCACCCTGTTGACTCGGCCAGGAGTCAACGGTAAGGTGCTGTTCGAGGTGAGTCTGCCAGACGAGGAGGTGACACGCCACGTCGTCGCCGACGGACCACGCGACGAGTCGGTGGCGGGGATGGTTGAGACACGGCTCACTGCGGCCGGCGTCGACGAGGTTGTCGCGACCGTCGAGGAGCCAATCGCGCGCACCGAAGTCGCCTGCTTCCACGGGGAATCCCGTGTCGGGAACTTCGTCGCCGACGCCTACCGCTGGGAGGCGGACGCCGACGTAGGGTTACAGAACTCCGGCGGCATCCGATCCGGTCCGTCACTCTCGGGAGAGGTGACAGTCGGCGATCTCATCTCGCTCATCCCGTTCGACGAGCCGCTCGCCGTCGCCGAACTGACGGGGCGGGAGCTTCGCGACGTGTTCAGACAGGGCGAGGGAGCGCAACTCGGCTTCGGTGAGCCGGACTGGTGGCACGCCCACATCTCGGGGGCGACTATCGAGTACGACCGCGCCACCGACACGCTCGTGAGCGCGACCGTCGGCGGCGACGAAATCGACCTCGACGCGACCTATCGGGTCGCACTGGCCGACTATTTACTCCACTCCGACGATGAGTTTCCCGCAGTCGAGAGGGACCACCGAGTCACGACGACACGCACCCAGTACGAAGTGCTCGCCGACTACGCTCGCAACGAGGGGCTCGATCCGGTGGTCGAGGGGCGGGTCCGCCACGTGTGAACAGAAAGAGACACGGAACTCCATAGCGTGGCTTGGATATGACCCGCGTCGTCGTTCCGGTCCGATATCCGCTCTCTGCACACTCCAGACAAACGCTCGAAACAGCAATTGACCTCGCCGCCGAACACGACGCCGAGCTGACCATCCTCCACGTGAATCTCTACCAGAACGACGCTCGCGTCACCCGGCGCGAGCTTCGCCGCGTGGTCGAGGAGACGTTCGGCCAACTGTCGAACGTCCGCTATGTCGTCCGGTCAGGCTTCCTCGTCGAAGAGACGATTCTGGAAGAGGTCGTGGGGGAGGACGCTGATTTCGTCGTTATCGGGCGCAAGCAAGCGAGCCGCTGGCGGCAGATGATCCGGTCGCTCGTCGATGACCCCGATGTAGAGTCGTTCCTCCGTCAGAAGCTGGACGCACAGGTCGTCACTGCGGGGTAGAGTCGTCGTTCGGCCCGTCGCTATCAGTCAGTCCCGATTCGTCGGAGTGGGCAGACGACTGCGCGCTATCAGTCAGTCCCGATTCGTCGGAGTGGGCAGACGACTGCGTGTGCTCCCCGCGCTCGCGCATCCCGACCGCAATTTCCCCGCTGGTGTCGTCGAAGACGAGGTGTGAGTGTGGGTACGCCATCTCCGCGTCGATATCGGCGAACAGTTCGCTGATGTTCGTCTGCACCTTCGAGCGCGTGGCGAGTAGCTTGTACGGCTCGGTCACCCAGTAGCGGAGCCGGAGGTTCACGCCGTGGTCACCGTACTTCTCGATGTAGCAGGTCGGCGCAGCCGGGTAGCGCGCACCGCCGATACGGATGTCCGGCCCACCGTTGATGATGGTGTCCACCTGTCGGGCAGCCCGTTCGATGCGGTCGCGCGCCTCCTGAATGTCCGACTCGTAGGTGACGAGCACGTCGAGCGAGAGTCGGGTCCGGGAGTCCTCGGCCGAGAAATTCATCACGTCGCGCTCGCGCATCGACCCGTTGGGGAGGATGACAAACGTGTTGTCCAGCGTGAATAGCTTGGTGTAGCGGAGCGTGATCTCTTCGACGAAGCCGTAGGTGTCGCTGTCGGCGAGGTGTATCATATCGCCAATCTCGTATGGCTGTTCAGAGAGAATGAAGAATCCGCTGATGATACTCCCGATGATCGGCGCGAGCACGAAGCCGATAACGGCAGAGAACACCGACAGCGAGATGGCGAGGTCGCTGATTCGCACGCCGATAATCGCTAGTGCGATGAACAGCGAGAGAATGAAGACGGCCATCTGCGTCCCTCGGAGCACCGTCCGGCTGATACTCGGCCGCTGGAACCGTCGGGCGATGCGCCGCCCGAGCAGCTGCCGCACCAGCTTCGAAACGTAGTAGCCGATGACGAGGACCATTACCGCGGCCGCGAGCTGGAACAGCCAGTCGGGGATTTCGGTCGGGAGCCACCTCGGTGGTTCCAGTCGTTCAGCGGGCGTGCTGGTTCCCGTCCCCGGTTGCATACTCACCGCTGGCTCGCGGCGCGAAAAAACGTTGTCCTCCTCGACGTGTGTTCACACATCTGCGAGCACGTCTATGGTTCTCCAGCCCCTACGGCACGTATGCACGACAGGAATCCCTCTACCACCCCAACAGCGACCGCCCCCAAGCTGGCGCTGTTCTGTCAGAAGTGCGGTCACACGAGCAAGCTCAACGACGACTGGCTACTCGAAGAGGCGGACGGTGGCTACTGGATCGTCTGTCCCGACTGCGAGACGACCGTCGTCTCACAGCCCATCTTCGAGTAGCGACAGATCCTCGACGCCCTCGTCGGTGATGACGGTATCGACGAGATGCAGCGGTGTCGAATCGTAGGCTGGATTTACGACCTCGAACCCTTCTACCGGCTCTCGTATTACCTCGGTCGCTGACCGGTATTCATTCTGGAACGCGAAGCCGCCCTCGTCGATGATTTTCGTCGACGAGCCGACGACCGTCATCGGCACACCGAGCTCGGCGGCCGTCGCCGCAATCGGGAACGTGCCAACGCGGTTGTACAGCTGGTCGTCGACGATGCAGGTCATCCCGACGGCGACGCGGTCACACGAGTCGAGAACGTGGCCCGCGGCGGCGTCGGTGAGCAGCTTCGGCGTCACACGGTCGATACCCGCGAGCGTCCGGACCGTCTTGCGCCCGATATATCGGGGTCGCGCCTCGGTCACGTACACGTCGAGATGGACGCCATCGCGCGCCGCGAGTTCAATTGCCTCCAACAGCGTCGAGGAGTAGTCGTGCGTCAGGATGGTGTCGCCGTCCTCGAACTGCTCGGCGGCGGCCGCAGCGGCCTGCTCCTTCGCTGTCGTCACCTCGTCGATGACGCGATCGATTGCCTCGGCCGTCGCCTCGAAGGCCGCATCGAGCGTCTCGGGGTCGCGTGCATCGACCGATTCGACGATATCCTGTTGGGTCGTGTGGAGCGAAGCGTGTGAGGTGTTCGCCCGCCGGAGCGCGCTGGAGTTGCGCTCGAGGTCACGCAGATACTCGGTGACGGTCGGATACTCGCGATCGAACAGCTCTCGGAGGGCTTCAGCGGCCTTAACGGCGACGACCGACGAGGAGTGGGTCTGCATCGCCTCGATTTCGGCGGCGGTCTCGTCTATCATACCCGAAACCGACGGCCGGCGCGAACAAAGAGCTTCGGTCACGAAACTCAAGGCTATTGCTCACCTGTTGGGAGTATGGTCACGGTGAGCTACTACTGTCCCCGATGTGAGACGCTTGCCGAACTCGAACGCGACGCCGCTCTCCGCGACAAGTGCGTCACTCCCGACCCGCTCGACGGTTGGACGTATCTCCCCGCCTACGAGCTCGACGGCGAGACCGACCCACAGGAACGTGCCGACGGCGTCGAACTCGTCTGTGGTGCGAGCGAATCGACCGGCGAGGGGTGTGGCGAGCCGTACTACCTCTCGTTCATCAGATTCGAGAACGGCGAGGAGTTGGACCCTCGCGTCGGCACCGTCGACGCCAACTTCGATTTCCTCAGATAACACCGCTTTGCAATCACTCGCGGAAATCGGTCTCGGTCCTGGGCCTCGAACGGCTCGCCGTCGTGCGTATCCCGACGCCTGCGAAACTGTCACGGTTTCCCGTGAAACCGCCTCACGTAGTGATGATAACTCAGAAGCTACTTATGTTGCAAACCGAACAAGGTGGACATGGCTAACTGTCTCAACTGCGACTCTTACGTCTCCGAACAGTACGTCAAAGTGTTCGCCCCCGATGAACTGTCGAGCGTCCGTGTCTGCCCCCACTGCGAGGACAAGATGCGTGATGGCAACGGTGTGCGCGAAGCGCGGGCACCACGTCAGCAGTAGCACCTGCACCTTTTTGCACTTCGCTCGCGGCAGAGCCGCTCACTCAGGCAAAAATCTGCGCTAAAAAGACACATCGACCCTCCCGTCGCTCGCTTCGCTCGCGGTGGTCGGGCCTCGGTCCCGAGCCTCCCGACGGTCGGCTCGGTGAAACGCCTCACTTCGTTCGGCGTACAGGACTCAGCTCCACAACATCACGGCTGCGCTCAGCCCTTGATGTTGCAGACCGGAAACGTCCGAGCCACCTTGTCACCGATACCGAGCGCGTCGGAGATGCGGACGACTTCGTCGATATCCTTGTAAACGCCGGGCGCTTCCTCGGCGATAGTCGCGCCTGAAGAGGCCTTCACGTACACCTGCTGTTGGTCGCGGAGGTCGTCCTGTACGTCGCCACCCCAGAACTCGTCTTTCGCCTGGGTGCGGCTCATCAGCCGACCGGCACCGTGGGCCGTCGAGCCGAACGTCTCGGTCAGCGAGTTCTCACCGCCCGAGAGCACGTACGAGCCGGCTCCCATCGACCCCGGGATGATGACCGGCTGGCCCGTCTCACGGTAGACAGCAGGCACATCCGGATGGCCCGCTGGGAACGCTCGTGTCGCTCCCTTTCGGTGGACGAACAGCTCTTTTTCCCCCTCGCTCGTCTCGTGTACCTCGCGTTTCGCGATATTGTGTGACACATCGTACAGCAGCTCCATCTCCATCTCGCGCCAGCTCCGGTCGAACACGTCGGCGAACACCTCACGCGTCTGGTGCATAATGAGCTGCCGGTTCACCCACGCGAAGTTGATACAGGCACACATCGCACCGTAGTACGCCTCGGCGAGCTCCGAGCCGGCAGGTGCAGCGGCGAGTTCGCGGTCCGGAAGCTGCGCGAGCAGGTCGTCGTGTTCTTCCTCGATACGACGGAGATAGTCGTTACACGTCTGGTGACCCAGCCCTCGCGAGCCGCAGTGGATGAGAACGACGAGCTGGTCTTCGACCAGGCCGTAGGCATCGGCCGTCTGCGCGTCGAAGATGTCGGTGACGCGCTGTACTTCGAGGAAGTGGTTTCCGGAGCCGAGACTCCCCATCTGGTTCATCGCGCGGTCTTTCGCGCGCTTCGAGACGGCACTCGGATCGGCGTCGAGTCGCCGGCCACCGTCCTCACAGTGGGCCAGGTCGGACTCGACGGCCCGGCCTTCTTCGAGTGCCCACTCGACGCCGTATTCGAGTGCGGCATCGAGCGCCTCGCGCGAGCCATTGATGACCCCGCCCCCGCCCAGCCCGGTCGGAACTGCGTCGAACAGCGCGTTTGTTAGCTCCTCCTCGCGACCCTCTATGTCGTCGTAGGTGAGGTTTGTTTTCAGCATTCTAATCCCACAATTAACGTCGTAGCCGACTGCTCCGGGTGAAATACAGCCGTGTTCCGCATCGGTCGCTGCGACACCGCCGACCGGGAAGCCGTACCCTTGATGGCCGTCGGGCATGCAGACGGCGTAGTCGGTGACGCCCGGCAGGTGGGTCGTGTTCCGGAGCTGTTCGATGGTACGGTCGTCGGCAATTTCTTCGAGCAGAGCACGGCTCGCGAGCACGCGTGCCGGAACGCGCATCTCGCCCTGTTTGGGTAGCTCCCAGACGTACTCGCGCTGACGGTGGAGGGTGAAGCCGCCCGCCTCGAACGTCTCGGCGTCGTCGTCGCTCATACTCGCAGTCTTCGTGGCGCGGCAGAATAGCTTTCGCTCTCAGACGTCGAAGACGACGTACGTCTCCCAGCCGTCGTCGGTGTTCGCGACGGAGAGCTGTGAGTAGGTGACTGCCTTGACCTCGCGCGCGGCCACGGCATCGAGGGAGAGTCCTCGCGCGCTCGCTACGACTTCCCATCCATCGGTCGTCTCGGTCACTGTCGCCGTATGGTCACACGGGAGGACGCGGCGCACGTCGCGCTGGTAGATGAGCTCGTCGAGATACGCAAAGAGGAGCGTTTCGAGCGACGACTCGCGGACGGCGAGTTCGAACCGGTCCCCGCCGGAGGGACAGTCGTCGCACATCGCTGCGGTCAGCCCATCGGCTGTAGCGGCGAAGACATCCCCAAGCGTCGGTCCGTGAGCCGCGACCGCGATATCTGCGGTGTGGGCACGAAGCTCGAAGCGACCGGTCACGTCTCCGTGTCGTCCTCGTCGTCACCACCAGCGCGTTCGGCCGGCGTCTCTCTCATCGGCTCGCGGGTGTCGTCGTCGCGATCGGCCATCTCCGCCGGCGTCTGCTCGCTGCCGTCGGTATCGCTCTCGCGGTGGGCCGCTTCGGCGGGGACCGTCTCGGTCTGGTCGCGCTCGGTGGTCCGCTCGCGGTCAGCGATCTTCTCGGCCGTGTCGGAGTGTTTGGGCGCGACCTCCGAGTCGTACTCCGCAGCGCGTTCAGCGGTTTCTTCATCCTGCTCCTGGACCGCACGCTCCTGTCCGGGCGTGGTGTGCTGTTCGATGCGCTCGATGCTTCCGAGCATCTCCATCTCGTCCGGGCTGAGCCCGCGCAGGTCAGAATCGTCGTCGCTGTCGGTGAGCGCCACACCCGAGGTGACGATGGAGCGAAGCCCCTGTTCGACGGTGATATCGACGTTGACGACGCGGTCGCGGGAGACGTGGATGACGAATCCGCCCATCACGGGGTTGGGAGCCATCGGCATAAACAGCGTCATCATATCCTCGTGACCGGTGTCGCGCTCGATAACGGATGGGGTTTCGGCGGTCTTGAACGCGACCGTGTACGATCCTTTACCCGGGTACTCGACGAGGACGACCTCTTGGAAGCTGTCGGTGTCCGAATCGAGCATAATATCGGACATCTCGTTGAATGAGGTGTAGACGGAGCCGATACCGGGAATGCGTGACATCAGTTCGTCGAAGTACGCGCCGAACGTCGTGCCGCGCTTCGAGTACTCAGCGACGAACCCGAGGACGAAGATGATGAAGAGAAAGACGACGACCGCTACGACCTTGATCAGGTTCGCGCCGAACTGGTCGGGACCGATAGAGCTGCCGACGACTCGGTCGGCGATCGGCTGGAGCGCGCTGTTGATGTAGCCGACGGCGACCGTGATGATGACGACGGTGACGACGAGTGGGACGATCATAGCGATGCCCGTGAGGAAGGCGCGCCGGATGACCTCACGCACGCTCTGAGACCGTCCGTTTTCGACCTCTTTCGACTCGTCGTCAGCGCTGAACGACATACGGATACCGACACAGCCACCCATTATAACCTTCCGGAGGTGGGGCGTTGGAGTTAAATTCTCCCGCTCGTAGTTTCTTTCAGTGAGTGCCATAGTCGAGCTTCGTGTCATCGGACAGGGTGACGACACCTTCGTCGAGGACGCGTGGGCACTGAAAGAGCGGATTCGGGGCGAGGAGGGTGTCCTCCGACAGCGGCGCGGCTTCTTTACCGACGCGTACACCCGCTCGCAAAGCTTCGCGCTCATCGAACAGAGCTTAGACGAGGAGCGACTCGTCGGCTTCGCCTCTGTCCGGCGTGACGGCTACATTCTCTTTCTCGCCGTCGCGCCCGGCGAGCGAGGAGAGGGCCACGGCAAGCGACTCGTCGCCGCCGTCGCCGAGGAGTACGGAACGGTGACCTGTCACGCTCGCACCAGCAACGAGAACGCGCTCGACTTCTATCGCAGTATTGGCTTCGATATCGTCCGTAAGATCGACAACTACTACGAGGATTACGGTGACGCCTACTATCTCCGTTTGGGCGAGGACTCTTTCACGGAGAAGCTCTCGCGCTTCTTCGGTCGGTGACACGGCGAAGGACACGTTTTTACTTCCGAGTCGCCCAGGTCGAACCCGATGAACGAGCGGACGCGAACGTATCTCTCGGGCCGGTTCGGTGACTACTACCGCCGGAGCGACATCGAGGGGCCGCCCGCGTCCAACGAGCGCGAGTGGGGACACATCCCGTTCACACCGGGCGAGGGAACGACGATGATTCGCCACCAGTCGTGGCTCGATATCGCTGGCAGCGGCTCCGTTACCGACTTTCTCGCCCGCGAACAGCCCCGTCACGTCTATCACTCGGTGGGGCGCTACGACGATCCCGACGCCGCCCAGATGAGCGCGAAAGGATGGCGTGGGGCCGATCTCGTCTTTGACTTGGACGCAGATCACCTGCCCGGCGTCGACCCCGAGACGACGAGCTATCCCGAGATGCTCGCCGCGTGCAAGGAGGCGCTGCTCGACCTGCTGGACTTCCTCGAAGGCGACTTCGGATTCACCGATCCGATGGTGGTTTTCTCCGGCGGGCGTGGCTACCACGTCCACGTGCGCGCCGACCGCGTGCAGTCGCTCGGGCGCGACCAGCGCGACGAGATCGTCGAGTACGTCCGCGGTCCGGATATCGCGTTCGAGGACCTGCTTCGCACGGAGACCGTCGAGGGGCTCGGTCTGAAGAATCCGACACAGAAGCGGATGCTACCGACCGAGGGCGGATGGGGCGCGCGCGTTCACCGCAACCTACTCGCGCTCGTGGACGAGCTGCGTGAGCTTCCAGAGGAGGAGGCGCTCGCTCGCCTACAAGAGTTCGACGGCGTCGGCGAGGGAAAGGCGGCGGCGACGTTGCGGGCGGCAACAGACAACGACGACCAGCTTCGCGACGGCAACCTCGACGTACACACAGCGGTGGTGTCAATCGCGAAGCTGCTGTTCGAGCAGACACTAGCAGAGGACGGTGCACCGATAGACGAACCGGTAACGACGGACATCAATCGACTCATCCGGCTGCCCGGGAGTCTCCACGGCGGCTCCGGGCTGGTCGTCACCGAAATCGACCGGGACGAACTCGCGGCGTTCGAGCCGTTGCACGATGCGATACCTACACAGTTCCGCGATCACGAGATTCGAGTCGACGTAACCGACCCCGGACGAACGACGTTCGGTGGCGAAGAAGGATTTATGATAGAGGAGGGGGAACGGACGGTGGACGAAGCTCTCGGCGTCTTCCTGATGGCACGGGGCCGCGCCGAGAAGGTGACAGAATGAATATCGACGAACTCCAATCCATCCAGAGCCGGGAACGACAGGCGAGCAGCCTGCAGAATCTCCGTCCCAGCTTCTATCAGGATGTGGGGGAGTTCATCCAGGAGCTGACCCGCGAGCGCGACCGCGCCGCAGAGCGCGCGGACGACCCCTTTTCATCGCCGGAGGTACGGCGACTCTCCGACGACATCGAAACGGCAGAATCGACGGTCGAGGCCATCTACGAGCGGCGCGTCGGAAAAGTGGTCAAGATAGCCTCTATCGCCGCTGCCGGTATGCCCACCGACGAAGACGGGCTGACCGACGAGGAGCGCGATCTGTTCGCGACGCTCGTCGAGCGCATCGAACAGAGCCGCGAGCACGTCCTCAACGGCGTGCTCGAAGGCGAAGGGGCGGGTATCTCCTGTTCTCGTGAGCCGGCCGAGACGGATACCTCGGCCGATGCGACCGAGACACCGGACTCAGCGGACGAGCCGGCACCCGAACCGAGCGCCGCGGCCGAGCTCGGACTCGACCCGACGCCCGGTGCTGCCGATACCGACGACACGCCGGCTGCCCCACCGCAGGAAGCCGGTGCGAGCGACGACGAGGTGAGCGCCGCCGATATGATGGGTGACGGTGAGAATACTGAGTCGCCGGAACCCGTCGTCGGCGACACCGCCAGTCCGGCCGATACTGCTAGTCCGACCGATACCACCATCGACTCCGACGAATCGAGCGAGTCGCCGAGCCTGGACCGCACCACCGTCCGCATCACCCGTGACGTGGGCGAAGTGTTCGGCGTCGACGAGCGCTCGTACGACCTCGCCGCCGAGGATGTGGTCGACCTTCCGGCCGAGAACGTCGAACCCCTGTTGAAGCAGAACGCAGCTGAGCCGCTGGAGTAGCTGTCTTCTCTCACCGGCCGTGCCGACTGTGTCAAGATGTATCACTGATCGCCGACGGCGAATCCTCGTATTCTCCACGACAGCGACGCCATCCGACTGAACGGTCGGGAATTTTGTCGAAAGCCGACGTTGTAAAACATCTGTCTACCTAATTCGCCCTATAGAATTCATTCGTGTGTATATCTTCCACTCTTCTAAACGAATGCCAACCCTTATACCTGTGTCCGGACTTGGTTCATACGCAATGGTAAACGGTAAGGTTGATTTCTTCAACGACACTGGCGGCTACGGTTTCATTACGACTGACGACTCTGACGACGACGTTTTCTTCCACATGGAGGATGTCGGCGGCCCGGACCTCGAAGAGGGGACGGACGTTGAGTTCGAAATCGAACAAGCAGACAAGGGTCCGCGCGCGACGAACCTCGTCCGCAACTAACCCTCGCTCTTCAATCGACTTCTCTTATTTATTAGTCCACGAGCGACAGCTACTCTCGCTATTCGAACCGCTTGCGGACGCTCTCGGCGTGTGCGTCCAGCCCCTCAGTCTCGGCCAGCGTCGTGACCGTCTCAGCGATGTTCTCGAGCGCGTCGCGGTCGAGCCGCTGGACGGTCTGTGAGACGAGGAAGTGATCGACTGAGAGCCCGCCAGTCGTCTTCGCGAGCCCTCCCGTCGGCAGGACGTGGTTCGGACCAGCTGCGTAATCACCTGCCGCGACCGGTGAGTACGGACCGAGGAACACGCTTCCGCCGACTTCGATACGGTCGAGCAGTTCCTCATCGTTCTCCGCCTGAATCGAGAGATGTTCGGCGGCGTACTCGCCGGCGAAGAGGACGGCCTCGGACATCGATCGCGCCGTGAAAACACCCGACGCGTCGTTGTCGAGCGCCTCTCGAATCACGTCGCGACGGTCGCGCTCTGTCGCCTGGCGGTCGCACTCGTCAGCGATATCGGCAGCCAGCGACTCGTCGGGCGTGACCGCGACGACAGAGGCGTTCGGGTCGTGTTCTGCCTGCGCGACGAGGTCGGACGCGACGACCGCGGGATCTGCGGTCTCGTCGGCAACGACGAGCACTTCGGAGGGCCCGGCGAGGAAGTCGATCTCGCAGTCTCCGCGCACCTCAGCTTTGGCCGCGGTGACGAACCGGTTGCCGGGGCCAACGACTTTCTGCACGCTTGAGACGGATTCGGTGCCGTACGCGAGCGCGGCGATTGCCTGTGCACCACCGGCCTGATAGACAGCGTCGGCTCCGGCGACGTGGATTGCTGCGAGCGTGGCATCGTTTAGATTCTCGGCCGGCGGTGTGGCGACGGCAACGTGGTCGACGCCAGCCACCTTCGCCGGAATGACACCCATCAGCGCCGACGATGGATAGGCGGCGGTCCCTCCGGGGACGTACGCGCCAACGCGTTCGAGCGGGCGGTAGCGGCGACCGAGCTCGCGACCGTCGAACTCCCGTGTCCAGTTCTCGGGGCGCTGGGCCTCGTGGAACTCGCGGATGTTGGCGGCAGCATGTTCGATGTGCGCGAGCAGCTCGTCGTCGAGCTGCTCCGTAGCGCGTTCGGCCTCGTCGGTGATATCGATATTGCCGACGGAGACGTCGTCGAATTTCTCGGCGAACTCGCGAAGGGCCACGTCGCCTTCGGTGCGGACGCGCTCGACGATGTCGCGGGCGGTGTCGCGAGCAGCAGCAACTCCGGCATCTCGATCGAACAGTGCGGCCCGCTCGTCGGGGGATAAATCGGCGACCGCTTGAACGTTCATACCCGACTCTCGGTGCGGGCGATAAAAAGCCGACCGCACGCGTGTGACCGGTAGCTTGATTGCCCGAAGCGAGGATTCAGTGGATATATGAATCGCAGTTCGACCGCAAGGGGGACACCGTGTTAGAGTCACAGTTCGTCCAGTTATTCGGCGAGAATCGCATCGTCTGGGGGCTTGTCGGCGGACTCGTCATCGCAGGGATGAATCTCGTCGGCGCGCTCCTCATCCTCGTCTGGCGAAATCCCTCACAACGGGGGCTGGACACCTCACTCGGCTTCGCTGGCGGCGTGATGATAGCCGCAGCGTTCACCAGCCTCCTGATTCCGGCAATCGAACAGTACGGCAATCTCCTCACGACGAGCATCGGCTTCGTGCTCGGCGTCGGTTTCCTCGCCGTGAGTGACTACTGGGTACCGTATGTTCATCGCCTTATCACCGGTAAGACGGGTGAAGAGGCGCTGATGGCCGAGTCCGGGGTCGATAGCCGCCACGAGATCGACTACTCGACCGGTCGGCTCGCGGGCGTCGTCGTCTTCATCATCGCAATTACGCTCCACAATATGCCGGAAGGGTTGGCCGTTGGCGTTGCCTTCGGTAGCGGGAATCTCCAGAACGCAATCCCACTGATGGTCGCTATCGGAACGCAGAACATTCCTGAAGGCTTTGCCGTCGCAGTCGCGGCCCGCAACGCCGGGCTCGGATCGCTGTGGTATGCTGGCGTCACCGGCCTCCGATCAGGCGCCGTCGAGATACCAATCGCCGTCTTCGGCGCGGCCGCCGTCACAGTCGCCGAACCGCTACTCCCGTACGCAATGGGCTTTGCCGCCGGTGGGATGTTGTTCGTTATCGTGGACGATATCGTGCCACAAACCCACGGCAACGGCCACGACCGGGCCGTCACGCTCGGCACGATGGTCGGGCTGTTGTTGATGCTCTCACTCGACATCGCGCTGGCCTGAGAGGAGGACTTAACACACCGACCACGCAATGTTGCGTATGCTCAGTGCGGTGATGGAGGATTACATCAAGGCGATATACACGCTCGAGAAACCGGACGAGCGTGTGGCAACCTCGGCTCTCGCGGAGTATCTCGACGTGACCCCACCGACAGTGTCGAGTATGCTCCAGAAGCTCGAAGAGCGCGGGCTCGCCGACCACGAGAAGTACAACGGTGTCCGACTCACCGACGAGGGAGAGGTCGTCGCACTTGAGATTCTGCGTCACCACCGCCTGCTGGAGTCGTTTCTGACCGAGACGCTCGATTACGACTGGGCCGACGTACACGACGAGGCAGACCGGCTCGAACACCACGTCTCGGCAGAGCTGACCGACCGTATCGACGCCGCGCTCGGCAACCCTGAGGCCGATCCTCACGGCGACCCAATTCCGAACCGCGAGCTTGAACTGCCAGAGAGCGGGTCGACTCGCCGACTCGACGGCGCGACAGCGGGCGAAAGATTCGTCGTCCATCGGATACGCCACCAGGATGACGAGGAACTTCGCTATCTCGCCGACGCGGGAATCGAGCCGGGCAAGCAGGTGGAGATTGTCGATGTTGCCCCGTTCGGGATGGTCACAGTCGTGACCGAGGATGGCGAGCAGTCGCTGCCACAGGATATCGCACGGCTTATCGAGGCCGTGCCGGCGGACGAAGCGACGGTTTAACTCTGTATCTCGAAGCGCGTCCCCGTCTCGGTATCTGCCAGGGATATCTCCCAGCCGTGAGCCTCGATAATTTCGCTGACGATGGAGAGCCCGTATCCAGTGCCGCTGTCGGCGGTCGTGTGGCCGTGCTCGAACACGTCGTCAGCGTTTGGTGGAGTTCGAAAACGAACACAGCAGGCGCTCAGAACCTCGAATATCGCCCCAGACACTAACGACCAATCTCATCCCGTGGCGGCGTGCCGCGTCGATTGGCTAACCCTCGTGTGGGGCGCGCCCCTGTAGGTGGGGCCAGTCCCTGTCGCCGGCTCGCGCCGGCTCCGCGTGCGGCCACGCGTGGCGTGGCCAGTGTTGCACGCCCGGGTTCTCCACCGCGTCATCGCGCGCTGGTGCGGTCTCTGGGTGGGGACTAAAGGCGTGCAGTTGCACTCAGCGGAGCCGAACGGTTACCAGTTTCGAGAGTCGGTTACACCGCGTACTCATCCTCGCGAATCTGGGCGTACTGTCGGTCCCGGAGACCGAACTTCGTCCACTTGTAGCGGGCCAGCAGCTTCGCACCCGTCGCACCGTTGACCAGCACGTCGCGATTGGTGTAGAAGCCGTCGTCGGGGAGCACGGCATCCATAAGACGGAAGATGCGGTCCCAGTCGGTAGGCGTGTTGTCGGCCACGATATCGCCCATCGCGACGTTGCGTTTGAGTTCGTCGCCGAGGGCGTGGTGCCACTCGTTGTTGTACGCTCGCAGGGTGTCGCGAGCGGCGAGACGACCGGCGAGTGCGCCGGTCCGGACGGCGACGTGATCACCGCCCTCGTGGAACGCGCTCGTGGTCCCCATCGCGCCGCCGGCGACGGCGATATTGGCGGCTGTCGGTGACTCGATTGGCCGCGTCGAGGAGATAGGATACGTCTCCGTTCCGTTCGTTTTCCCCCGATCGGCGACGATGGGGAAGTCGTCGAGGTCGTAGCTCGGATAGACGTGACCGAGCAGCCGTTCGATGTACGTTTTCCCCTGCGGGATGCGGTCGTCTTCGGGACGGAGCAAGGGGTACGACTCGCGCTCGCGCACGTCCTCGATATCCATCCCGATGGGCATCGTCAGGCCGACACGGGCGACCTGTCCGTCGTTCGGAAATACCCACGGATAGGCGGTGTGGCCGGGCATATGACCCCACCAGAATTTGATGCGGTCGCGCTCCAGCAGCTCGTCGGGAAACTCACGATACTCCTGGTAGGCGATGTGGTTCGCACGCTGGGTCGCCATCCGGTCGAACTCGCCGCCCGGGAGCAGCGGGTCGAGCACCTGTCCGGTGATGGTGCGCTGTGGCCCGTCCGCGAGAACGAGATAGTGGGTCGTGAGTTCGGTGCCGTCGCGGAGGGTGACGGTGTGTGACGGCTCGCCAGTCAGATGGGTCTGCACGTCGCGAACACCGGTGCCGACGCGGTACTCCGCGCCCGCGCGCTCACTTCGCTCGCGGAGCCAGTCGTCAAAGCGTGCGCGGTGCATCGTGAACCCGAAGTTCGGGTAGTCGGCGTTCATTCCGGTGTCGTTGAGCGCGACCGACTCGTTCGGGGAGATGAAATCCGCCCCCGACAGCTCGCGGTGTTTGACGTGGTCGGGGATCGGCTCGTCGAGGTCCATCAGCTCGACCCAGTAGTCGAGGATGCCGGCGGCGTCGGTCGAGTCGGGACCGAGTCCCTCGCGGTCGGCGCGAGGAACCCCCTTCTCGATGACGACCGCGCTCGCCCCCTCGCTGGCGGCAGCGTGGCCGGCAGCGGAGCCGGCCGGGCCACCGCCGACGATGACGACATCGTAGTCCATACACGCAGACAGTCGCAAGGCGGCTTAAATCGCCTGCTCCTCATCTCGCACCACAGTTATGCCGCCTGCTCGTGAGGAGAGAGTATGTCAGACGCAGTTAGAATCGAGCGCGACGACGCCGTCGGCCGACTCGTCTTCGACCGTCCCGACGCGAACAACGCGATGGACACCGCAGCCGCCGACGCGCTCCACGAGGGAGCTGTCGAGCTTGCGACCGACGATGACGTACGCTGTCTCGTCCTGACAGGCGTTGGCGGCGTGTTCAACACCGGCGCTGACCTCACGACGCTGGCTGGTGACGAGCGCGACGAGTCGGCCATCCAGTCGCTGGCCGCGACGCTTCACTCGTTCGTCGAGACGCTCGCACGTGCGCCGAAACCGGTCGTCTGCGGCGTCAACGGCGTCGTCGCCGGCGGCGGTATCGGCACCGCACTCGTCGGCGACATCGTCATTATGTCCACGAGCGCGCGCTTCCAGTTCGCGTATCCCGCCATCGCGCTGTCCGCAGACGGGGGCTCCTCGTACTTTCTCCCGCGACTTGTCGGGCTGCGCGAGGCACAGCGCATCGCGATGCGGAACGAGCCGATCGGCGCGGCCGAGGCCGACGAACTCGGTCTCGTCACGGAGACGGTGCCGGACAGCGAGTTCGACGAGCGGCTCGCGACCGAAGCCGAGACGCTCGCTGCCGGGCCGACACAGGCGTACGCCGAGACGAAGGAGCTGCTCCGGACGAGCTTCGAACACGGGCTCGGCGAACAGCTCAGCCGAGAAGCAGACCGCATCGCCGGCCTGACAAAAACCGACGACTACGCCGAGGGCCACACTGCCTTCTTCGGCGACGAAGGCGCGACGTTCACCGGGGAGTAGACCGAAACCGCTTAGCGGCTCGTCCGTTTCTCACGAGATGTGCCAGAGCGCGTCGAGACGTACGAAGCTGACGGCGTCGACTTCGGCTGGGTGATGCAGGTCACCTTCGTCACGACCATCGTCGTCGGTGCACCGGTCGTCGCCGTCTGTTCGCTCTTTTTCGAGCTCTCTTCGTGGGGCGCGTGGGCGAGCTTCGCCATCAGAGTCGGCGCGCTCGTCTGGTTCATCACCGCCGTCTGCGTGTATTTCGTCGCGCGCCGTCGCGCTGACAGTGTGGACGGGAACGAGAGCGCAGACGAGAACGCGGACGAGAACAGCACCGATGAAGCCGCCAGCGTGGACGAGTGAGCGCGCGAGCGGCTACGTAGCCAGCCACTCCTCAACGTACGCGAACGCGACACCGGCACGGTTAGCGGTCAGCTCATCCTGCTCGCTGTCACCGACGAAGGTGACGGTCTCTGGGTCGGCGCCGAGCGCGTCGATAGCGGCCCGGAGCGGTTCCGGTTTCGGCTTCTCGGTCTCGACAGAGTCGCGTCCGACGACCACGGGGGCGTGTACCGAGAGGTCGTGTGTATCGAGTGCGATTTCGCACGCGCGCTGGCTGTTGAGCGAACAGACCGCGACAGGGGCGTCCCGCGCAAGCAGGTCTGCACAGTCAAGCCGTTCGCTGACGCGTGCGCCCTCCCGTTCGTGACGGACGATAATCTCCTCGACGGCATCGAGGTGACCGGTCTCACGGGCGTGTTCGTACACGTCCCATAGCGTTTCGTACTCGAAGGCGACACCACGCTCGTCGAGCAGCGCGACACAGTCGTCGGTGACGGCGGCCCAGTCGACAGCGAGATCGACAATGGTCCCGTCGAGGTCGTAGACAACCGCCATCACTCCAGCAGCTCTCTCGCGACGACCGTCCGCTGAATCTGTGAGGTACCCTCGTAGATAGTGGTAATTTTGGCGTCGCGGTAGAATCGCTCGACAGGGAAATCCGTCGTGTAGCCGTAGCCGCCGTGAATCTGGACGGCCTCGTTCGCCACGTCGACGGCCGTCTCGCTTGCCCGCAGCTTCGCCATCGAGGCGGCCTCGGCAGGTGGTTCGTCGTCGTCGAGCCCGCGTGCGGCGTCGTAGGTGAGTAGCCGGGCTGCCTGCGTGTCAGTGTGCATCTGCGCGAGTTTGTGGCGGATCGACTGGATGTCGGCGATAGGACCGTCGAACTGCTCGCGGTCCTGCGCGTACGACTTCGCGGCGTCGAGCGCCGCCTGTGCGACACCGACTGCCTGGGATGCGATACCGACGCGTCCGCCCGTCAGAATCGAGAGTGCAGCCGAGAGCCCGTGACCCTCCTCGGTGAGTCGATACTCGGCGGGGATGCGCGCGCCGTCGAAGGAGAGCGTCGTCGTGTCGGAAGCACGGAGCCCGAGCTTTTCCTCCTTCTTGCCGACGGAAACGCCATCTGTCGACTTCGGAACGACGAACTGCGTCACCGTCCGCGGGTCGTCGCGGTCGGTCTTCGCGAAGAGAATGACCACCTCACCCCGCTCGCCGTTCGTAATCCACTGCTTCTCGCCGTCGATGACGTACTCGTCGCCCTCGCGGCGCGCCTGCGTGCTCATATCCGCGGGGTTAGAGCCGGCGTGTGGCTCCGAGAGCGCGAAACAGCCGACCGGCCGCCCGTCAGCCATATCTGGGAGGAATCGCTCTTTCTGTCGCTCGTCGCCGAACGTCGCCAGACAGGAGGTGGCGAGACAGTGGACAGAAAGCGCGGTCGCAACCGCCAGCTGTCCGTGGGCGAGCTCCTCGTTGACGAGCGCGTAGATGAGTCCGTCCACGTCGAGGCCGCCGTACGCATCGGGGACGGTGAGCGCGGTTAACTCGAGTTCGGCGAGTCCGTCCCACACATCCTCGGGGAACGTCTCGGTGGCGTCAGCCTCTGCGGCGGTGGGACGCACCTCCTCGCGGGCGAACTCCCGGACGGTATCGCGGATGGCGCGCTGCTCCGTGGTGAGGTCCATACACGCAGTTGTCGCGTGCTCGCAAAAGTTGCACCGTTCGCTTTTCGGGCGCGATACCTCACTCGGCCGACAACTGGACGTTGAGTCGCTCCTCGATGGCCTCGATAAGCGAGCCGGAGATATTCGCGCGATTGGCGCGACCCTGCTCGACGGCGAGTACGTCGGCCTCGGTAACGCCGAGTTCACCCGCAAGTTCGCCGGTTTGAATCCCCGCCTCCTGTCTGGCCTCGGCCATCATCTCGCCGTAGCCGCTCGCCAGATACGGGAGCGGGTCGTCCTCGTAATCGGTTCCCTGCTCCCAGCGGGTGGCGTCGACGCTGTTGGCGTCGGCGATGCGAGCGGCGTTCTGTGCGGCCTTGCGTCGGCGGTCCGTGGTGCCGTCACCGGGGCTGGCCTCATCGCGCTGGCCACCGGTATCGGTCGTTTTCCCGCCCTGTTCGCCGTGTTGTGCGCAGTCGGGACAGACTTGCAGACGCGCGCCAGCCACGGTCTCGTCGATGAGTGAGACGCCCTCCTTCCCGCAGAGCTCACAGCTGTCGGCGTCGTCGGAGCCGACACCGCCGGTCGAATACTTCGCCATACCATCCAATAACTCGCAGGGACTACTTCAATGGCTCGCCCCCAGCCGCGGAGAATCGCTTGGCTTTTGTATGCCACCGCAGTACGCTGGAATGCACACAGCGTGCGTGGGTAGCCAAGCTAGGCCAACGGCGCAGCGTTGAGGGCGCTGTCCTGTAGAGGTCCGCCGGTTCAAATCCGGTCCCACGCACTGCCCGGTGGCGTTCGCCACCACAGTGCGGGTGCTCGTCGCAGAGACAGCACCCACGCATCATCCTACCGACGCCATACACCAAGCGACAACTACCATCTCACTCTTCGAACAGCGTCCCTCGGCAGCCATCGGAAAACTCCGTGAGATCGCTGCCGACGTCGAGCCCGGCGGAAAAGCCGAACGTCGGATCGTCGTCGGCTGGCAGCGTCAAGACGAGCAGGTCGTCGAAGTAGTGAACTGAGCCACGCAGCTTCCCGTGGCCGGTCAGCCCGCCTTCCTCGGTAAGATTGCTCTCAGCTTGGTACAGTTCCTGTAGGCGCTTTGCTCGGTTATGGGCGTCGTCCTCGTCAATGCCATCGCGTCTGTAGAGAAATTTCATCGCTCCCTCGCGGTACTCCAGACACGTTCGCAGTCCCACGTCAGAATCCGTTGCTAGCTGTTCCAGTAGCTCTCCCCTGTTCGGCATAGCATCGAGCAGGTCATATAGGCATATAAGACCCCGTACAGCCCGGCTGACAGCTGCCCTGCGGAACGTCACGGCTTTTGTCGGTTGGTGGCGTACTCCCGGTATGCAGAATGTCGTCCGCGGTCGGGTTCGGGAGTGGACCGTCCTTCTCAGCGTCGTCTCGCTCGCGCTCGTCTTCGGGGCAGCACTGGGTGTGATTCCACGAGCGCTGTTGCCGAGTGCGCCCGCCATCGTCTTCGACGCGATACCACACGTAAATGCGGTACTTTCGACGCTCGCGATCGTGAGTATCGCCACCGGAGTCGCCGCTGCGCGTCGAGGTGAGTACAAGCGCCACCGGCAGCTGATGGTCGTCTCGCTACTGTTGTTCGCCGGCTTTCTCGTCCTCTATCTGTACAAAGTGGCGGTGCGAGGACCGGCGTCGTTCCCTGGGCCGGCGACCGTCGAGCAGTATCTGTATCTACCGTTGCTGGCGGTTCACATCCTGCTCGCCGTCATCTGTATTCCGCTGCTCTACTACGTATTCCTGCTCGCAGCGACCAGACCAATCGCCGAAGTGTTCGACACGCGCCACAGGCAGGTAGCACGAGTCGCCGCCCTGTTGTGGATCGTCTCTTTCGTGCTTGGGAACGTCGTCTATCTTCTCCTCTACGTCGTCTACTAAGAGTATCACGTGACGACGGTTAACGTATATACGCGCTCGAACAGCTGTCGAGACACTCGGGTGAGGGACATACGGATTCTTCTTTTCGGTGTGCGTAAAACGTTCTGCGCGTCGGATCAGTCGTCGGCAAGCGTAGATTCGATTCGCGGGCGGGTTACCTCACGATCGGTCGGCTCGCCGTCGATATCGTAGGGATACTCGCCCGTGACACAGCCGAGACAGAGGTCCACGTCGCTGGCGTCGAGCGCGTCCGCGACGGCGTCGATGGAGAGATACGAGAGGGAGTCAGCACCAATCTCCTCACAGATCTCCTCCGTCGATTGGTCGGCCGCGATGAGTTCCTCCCGCGTCGCCATATCGATACCCATGTAACAGGGCGCGATAATAGCTGGAGCTCCGACACGGAAGTTCACCTCCTCGGCCCCTACCTCGCGCAGCAGTTCGACCAACTGCCGGGAGGTCGTCCCGCGGACGATAGAGTCGTCGATGACGGTAACGGTCTTCCCCTCGACCACGTCACGGATGGGATTCAGCTTCAGGCGAACGGCGCGCTCGCGGGCGTCCTGCGTGGGCATAATGAACGTGCGCCCGACGTAACGGTTCTTCATCAGTCCCTCAGCGAACTCGACGCCTGCCCCGTCCTCTTGTGCGGCCTCGGCATAGCCGGAGGCGAACGCCCGCCCAGAGTCGGGAACGGGCATCACTACGTCGGAGTCGACACCGGACTCCGCCCAAAGCTGCCGACCAAGCTCCCGGCGTACGTCGTAGACCAGTTGCCCGTCGATTCGGGAGTCTGGGCGCGCGAAGTAGACGTGCTCGAAGAAACAGTGGGCGGTCTGGTCCTGCTCGACGAGCTGATAGGATTCGAAGCCGGTCCCGTCGTCGTCGAGAACGACGAGTTCGCCCGGGCGCACGTCCCGTACGAGTTCGCCGTCAAGCACGTCGATAGCCGTCGATTCACTCGCTATAATGTAGCCATCGTCGACTTTTCCGATACATAGCGGGCGGTTCCCCTCAGGGTCGCGGACCCCGAGCACGGTATCGTCGTGGGTGATAGTCAGCGCGTACGAGCCGTGGATGCGCTCCATCGTCCGTTTGACAGCGCGCACGAGGTCAGCCTCCAGTAGATTCCGCGCGAGATCGTGTGCGATAACCTCAGTGTCGCCGTCGGAGGTGAACGCGTGCCCCTCGCCCGCGAGCTCGTCGCGAATCTCGTCGGCGTTGACCAAATTCCCGTTGTGTGACAGGCCGAGCGAGCCAGATTTGAACGAGACGGAGAACGGCTGTGCACAGGAAGTGTCGACGCTCCCGGCGGTCGGATACCGGACGTGACCGATTCCGACACTGCCGGCGAGCCCGTCGATATCCGACTCGTCGAACGCGTCGCCGACGAGCCCCATCTCGACGTGGTCGTGCTGCTGGAAGCCGTCGTGTGTGACGATACCGGCCGATTCCTGCCCGCGGTGCTGGAGCGCGTACAGGGTGTAGTAGAGGGGTCGTGCAGCGGCGCGGTCGGCGAGCGACACGCCGACGACACCGCACTTCTCGCGCGGCCCAGAGAGCTCCCGCGTCATTACCGAACTGTTCCGGCGGCAGGACAAAAACATCGTGGTTGTGTGTAATTACGCCGGTGCACAGACGTGTGTATGCACATGTATGATTTCGACAGGTGGTAACACGGCGACAGCGTCGCTACGCTATCGAATCCTGTTTGGCGTCTGTGAGAACATAGAACTGAGACCGGGGTCAGTCTAGTACGACGAGCGCGTCGCCCTGATTCACCGACTGGCCGTCCTCGACGGCGATCTCGGTGACCGTTCCGCCGAATTCCGCGACTACGTCGTTTTCCATCTTCATCGCTTCGAGCACGAGCAGCACGTCGCCGGCAGCGACCTCGTCACCTTCCGCGACCTCGATATCGATGACGGTGCCCTGCATCTCGGCCGTCACGATCTCACCATCGGCGGAGACGCTCGGCTCCTCACTCGCGGAGCTGTCGCCGCCAGAGCCACCGTCGCTCCCGTCGCCACCGGACGGTGCCGGTCGCGAGGCCGTCTGTGTCGGCACACCTTCCTCTTCGAGATCCACGTCGAACCGCTTGCCGTTCACCTCGATAGTGAACTCGCGAGTGATCGTCTCCTCGTCTTCGTCCTCTGTGGTCGTCTCAGTGCCGTACTTGGCCTGGTACTCGTCGAAGACGGAGCGGTCGATGGTGTCGTCGAGGTACTTCGTCGTGTGGGTGCTGGCGACGAACCGCTCGTCGTCAAGCATCGCGAGATGGAACGGGACGATAGTGACGATACCTTCGAGGTCGTACTCGCGGAGCGCGCGCTTCGACCGGGCGATACACTCGTCTCGGTCTTCGCCGTGGACGACGAGCTTCGCGACCATCGAGTCGTAATCCGTGACGAGATCGTCACCCTGTCGGAGCGCGTCGTCCATCCGAACGCCGATACCGCCCGGTGGGTCGTACACGTCGAGCGAGCCGCCCTGTGCGGGCGCGAAGTCGTCGGTTGCATCCTCGGCGTTGATGCGGAACTCTATCGCGTGACCATCTAGCTCGACGGATTCCTGTGAAAAGCTGATTTCCTCGCCGTCTGCGACCCGGAGCTGCCACTTCACGATATCGATACCGGTCAGCTCCTCGGTGACGGTGTGTTCGACCTGAATCCGGGTGTTCACTTCGAGGAAGTAGAAGCCGGCGTCGGGACCGAGCACGTCGCCCGCCTCGCGGTCGGGGTCCTCCTCGACGAGAAACTCGACGGTGCCGGCGTTGACGTAGTCGGAGTCGGCGACACCGCGGCGGGCCGCCTCGCCGATCTGCTCGCGAAGCTCGTCGGAGAGCGCCGCCGAGGGCCCTTCCTCGATGACCTTCTGATGGCGGCGCTGGAGCGAGCAGTCACGCTCGCCGAGATGCCGGACGTTACCGTGCTCGTCAGCGAGCACCTGCACCTCGATGTGGCGGGAATTTTCGAGGTAGCGTTCGAGGTAGACGGAGTCGTTGTCGAAGTACGCCTCGCCCTCGCGCTTAGCGGATTCGAGCTGATCTGCCACCTCGTCGGCCGACTGGACGACCTTCATCCCGCGGCCACCACCGCCGCCCTCTGCCTTGATCGCGATAGGATAGCCGTGTTTGTCGCCGAACTCGATGACCTCTTCCGTCTCGGTGACAGGGTCGGTCGTTCCGGGCACGATTGGCACGTCGGCGGCGTCCATCAGCTGGCGGGCCTTCGTCTTCTCGCCCAGTTGTTCCATCGAGTCAGCCGCGGGACCGACCCACGTGACACCATCGGTCGCTTGGACCTCGCCGGCGAACTCGGCGTTCTCCGCGAGGAAGCCGTAGCCGGGATGGATGGCGTCGGCACCGGCCTTCTTGGCGGCGGCGATAACTGCCTCGTGGTCGAGATACGAGTCAGCAGCGCGGGCAGGCCCAATATTGTACGCCTCGTCGGCGAACCGGACGTGGCCGCTGTGTTTGTCGGCATCGCTGTACACTGCAACCGTCTCGATACCGAGGTCCTCGCAGGCGCGCATCACGCGCACTGCAATCTCGCCCCGGTTCGCGACGAGTACCTTCTCGAACATGCACGGGGGTGGCTTCGGAGCCTACCTTACTCTGTCGGTCCTGCGTGTCGATGGACAACATTTACCATAGATCCAACTGGCTACTCTAGTATGTATCTCGATCTGGATACGTTCGGCGAAACGATCCACGGCGGCAACGTCGCCCGAATGTTCGACAAGACCGCGGGCGTTCGCGGTGGTGCCGCCGCGCTCGAATTTCACGGCGAGGAAGTGACTCACGAGGAGCTACAGGCGGTCAGTCGTGCCTTCGCCGGCGGACTTCGCGAGCTCGGCATCGCGGAGACGGAGCCGGTGATGCTGTATCTCCCCAACTGTCCACAGTACGTCATCGCCTCGCTCGGCTGTTTCCGGGCCGGCTCGCCTGTCTCTCCAGTCAATCCGCAGTACCGGTCGCGCGAACTCGTCCACCAGCTCACCGACACGGACGCCGCGGCGGTCGTCACCCACGTCGCGCTCCGTGAGCATCTCGGCGAGGCGATCGCCGAAATCGACAGCGATCCCGCGGTTATCACCGTGGGCGACCGCGAGGCTGTTCCCGAGGGTGACACCCACTTCGACGACGTGCGCGGTGAGCCGACGACTGTCGACCTCGACGGAGACGCCATCGCCTCGCTCCCGTACACCTCCGGCACCACCGGCCAGCCGAAGGGAGTCCGACTCTCACACGATAACATCCGAGCACAGCTTCTCACGACCATCGCCGTCCGGTCTGACGACCTCTCTCCCGACGAGGAGAACAGTCTCGTCTGGCTCCCGCTGTATCATATTACGGGATTCATCCACACGGCACTCCAGCCACTTGCTCGCGGGGGAACGCTTTACATCCGGAGTGCTGCCAACTGGGACGCCGAGGAGGCGATGGCGACCATCGAGCACGAGCAGATTTCCTCGTTCATCGGTGTCACCGCCATGTACGCCGACATAGTCGGCGACGACAGCTTTGGCGACTACGACCTCTCGTCGCTCGTCAGCGCCGCTGAAGGAGGTGCGAAGCTGACAGGTGCAGTCCAGGACGCCTTCGAGGAGACTGCCGAAGTCGCCATCAAAGAGGGGTACGGCTTGACCGAGACGACCGGCTCGACGCACACGCAGATGGGCTCCGTCTACGGGCCGCGCCACGGCACTGTCGGCGAGCCGTTGCGCCACACCGACTGCCGCATCGTCGACGCCAGCGGCGACGAAGTCCCGCTCGGGGAGACGGGCGAGATTCTGGTTCGTGGTCCGCAGGTGATGGAAGGGTACCACAACCGTCCGAAAGCGACCGAGCAGGCGTTCACCGACGCCGGCTTCTTCCGCACCGGCGACATCGGCCGCCGCGACGAGGAGGGATACTACGAAATCGTAGACAGGAAGAAACACGTCATCGTGACGGCGGGCTACAACGTGTACCCGAGCGAGGTCGAGAATCTGCTGGCAGAACACGAGTCGGTCAGAGAGGCTGCCGTCGTCGGTATCCCTCACGAGCGGCGCAACGAGACGGTGAAGGCGTTCGTGGTCCCGGCCAACGGCGACCCCGAGAATCCGGGTGTCACGGCCGACGAGATTCAGCAGTTCTCGCTCGACACCATCGCGCCGTACAAACACCCGCGCGAAGTGGAGTTCGTCGCGGAACTCCCCCGGACCGCCTCCGGCAAGATTCAGAAGTACAAGCTGACCGACGAGTAGCTACAGCTCGAAGGCGGTCTGTAAGTCGGCCGCGCTCGTTTCGATTGCGTCGTGGGCCGCGTCCAGATTCGCCTGCCCCGCGAGCATCGTGTAGAAACCGTGAATCATCTCCGGATAATGGTGGTGTTCGACGGCGACGCCAGCAGCTTCGAGCGTCTCGGCGTAGGCGATTCCCTCGTCGCGGATCGGGTCGAATCCGGCCGTGATGACCGTCGCCGGCGGGAGATCGGCGTGCGAGTCGGCGTGCAGCGGGTGGGCGTAGGGGTCGTCATCCTCGGCCGTGTGGAAGTAGCTCTCGCCGAACCACTCCATATCCGGCTCCGTCAGGTAGTATCCCTCCTTATTCTGCTCGCGGGACTCCCAGTCGGTGGTCTGCGTGACGGACGGGTAGACGAGCAGTTGGTAGTCGATATCGGGACCGTCCTCGTCACGAGCGCGTAGCGTGGCGGCGGCCGCGAGATTGGCTCCTGCGCTATCGCCGGCTACGACCAGTCGTCCATCGCCACCGACCCCACCGGGGGTGGCCGCGAGCCATTCCAGCACGGCGTAGCTATCCTCAAACGCTGCCGGATACGGGTGTTCGGGTGCGCGTCGGTAGTGGGTCGCGACGACGACACACCCTGACTCGCGTGCAAGATGCCGGCAGACGAGGTCGTGGCTCTCTAGGTCACCGATGACCCAGCCGCCGCCGTGGAAGTAGGCGACCGTCGGCACGGGACCATCCGTTTCCGGTCGGTAGATGCGAATCTCGATGTCACCCGCGGGCCCGTCGACGGTCCGGTTCTCGACGCTCGCGAGGTCGGGACCGTCGGCATCGGCTCGCATCCGTGCCGATACTTCCCGGGCTACGTCCGCGTCACCGTACTTTGCAAGCGGCTGTGTATCGGCCGCCTCGACGGCGGCGAGAATCTGCTGTACGTCGGGATGGGGCTCCTCTGCGCGCATATTTTTTGTGGTATGACATATCACATCAATCTATCGCTACCTCTCGCGGGACAATACCTATGCTGTTCGCTCCATACACGTAGCTATGACAACACGAACTGCGACCTACGACTACATCGTCGTCGGAGCTGGCTCCGCGGGCTGTCTGCTCGCGAACCGGCTCTCCGCCGACCCCGAGACGACCGTCCTCCTGCTCGAAGCCGGAAAACCGGACGATGACAGAAATATCCGCATTCCGGCCGCCTTTTCGGATCTATTCAAGAGCGAGTACGACTGGGACTACACGACCGCGCCACAGTCAGAGCTACACGACCGCGAGCTCTACTGGCCGCGAGGCAAGACGCTGGGCGGCTCATCCGCCATCAACGCGATGATATACATCCGCGGCCAGCCTGCAGACTACGATAGCTGGGCCGAGCAGGGGAATGAGGGATGGAGCTACGACGAGCTGCTCCCGTATTTCAAACGCGGCGAACACGCCGACAGCGACCGGCTCGACGTAGCATACCACGGCACCGACGGTGAGTTGAACGTCACGGACGTGCGCTCGCCCCGAGCGCTCTCGGAGGCGTTCGTTCAGTCGGGCGTCGCAGCAAGCTATGATTACAACCCTGATTTCAATGGGAGCCAGCAGGCTGGCGTCGGCCAGTACCACGTCACCCAGATGGACGGGGAACGTCACAGCGCCGCCGACGCCTACCTGAAGCCCGTCCTCGACCGGCCGAATCTGACGGCGACGACCGGCGCGCAGGTGAGCCGCGTTCGGTTCGACGGCATCCACGCGACGGGCGTCGAGTACCACTACGACGGTCGGCGGCTCGTCGCCGACGCCAGCGAGGAGGTCGTCCTCTCTGCGGGCGCTATCGACAGCCCGAAGCTGCTGATGCTGTCGGGTGTCGGCCCCGTCGCACATCTCGAGTCTCACGGTATCGAGGTTGTCCACGACTCGCCGGGCGTCGGCCAAAATCTGCAGGACCATCTGTTCGCGCCGACCACCTTCGAGGCGGGGACGACGGACACGCTCGAAAACGCCGAACGGCTCCGTAACGTCGCGAAGTGGTTCCTGCTGAATCGCGGCCCGCTCACCTCGAATGTCGCGGAGGCAGGGGGCTTTGTCCACTCCGAGTTCGCCGACGACCGGCCAGACGTACAGTTCCACTTCGGCCCGGGCTACTTCTTCGACCACGGGTTCGCCGAGTCGCCCGTCGACAACGCCTTCGCCATCGGCGCGACGCAGCTCCGCCCGGAGAGCCGGGGCGAGATTCGGCTCGACTCCGCGAGCGCGTTCACGGCTCCCAAAATCGACCCGAACTATCTGGCTGCTGAACGCGACCGCGAGACGCTCGTCGCCGGCGTCCGCGCGATTCGCGACATCGTCGCCGAGCCACCGCTCGCTGATCTGAACGAGGGCGAACTCACGCCCGGTCCCGACGCACAGACCGACGCAGAGATTCTGGAGTCGATTCGCGAACACGCCCATACCGTCTACCATCCCGTCGGCACCTGCAAGATGGGCAGTGACGATATGGCGGTCGTCGACGACGACCTACGCGTTCACGGCGTCGAGGGACTGCGCGTCGTCGACGCGAGCGTTATGCCGACGCTGACGAGCGGGAACACGAACGCACCGACGTACGCGATCGCGGAGAAGGCCGCTGACCTGATTCGCAGTTAGAGCCGGTCCGCGCGGCCGGCCGCTGTCCACGCGTCCGTGGGTGTTCCGTCGGTCGCGCGCACCGCCCGACCGAGGACGGTCTCGGTGCGGCCGGCGAAGGCCCACCGCTTGCCGTTCCACGTCTCAGGCGTCGATTCCTCCTCATCCTGTTCTTGGGCAGCGAGGTGAGCGGAGACCGCCGCGACGATGGCCGCGGCTTCCGCCTCGTCTGCCGACTCGGGGACGAAATCGGCGTTCACAGTGGGATATTACCGTGTTTGCGGTCGGGATTCGATTTGCGCTTGCCAGAGAGCATCTCCAGGTCCGCGATGAGACGCCGGCGAGTGTCCTCCGGTTCGAGTACGTCGTCGACGAAGCCGCGCTCCGCCGCCGTGTAGGGGTTCGCGAACGCGTCGCGGTACTCGTCGATAAGCTGCTGACGGCGGGCTTCCACGTCGGTCGCGTCTTCGAGTTCCTCGCGGTAGAGGATGTTGACCGCGCCCTGTGGCCCCATCACAGCGATTTCGGCCGTCGGCCACGCGTAGTTCACGTCCGCCTCCAGATGCTTCGAGGCCATCACGTCGTACGCACCGCCGTACGCCTTCCGCGTGATGACCGTCATCAGCGGGACGGTCGCCTCGGAGAACGCGTACAGCAGTTTCGCGCCGTGTTTGATGATGCCGCCGTGCTCCTGATCCTTGCCGGGCATAAATCCAGGCACGTCCACGAGCGTCACGATGGGGATATTGAACGCGTCACAGAAGCGGACGAACCGCGCACCTTTCTGTGAGGACTGGATATCGAGCGTCCCGGCGTTGAACCGCGGCTGATTCGCGACGATGCCGACCGAGCGACCGTCGAGACGCGCGAAGCCGGTGACGAGGTTCCGGGCGTACGCCTGTGCCACCTCGAAGAAGCTCCCCTCGTCCATCACTCCCTCGATGACGTCGACGATATCGTACGGCATCTGTGGCTCGTCCGGAACGATATCTGCCACGCCGGCGTCGCGGTCGGGGTCGTCCCACGGCTCGACGCGCGGCGGATCCTCCACGTTGTTCTGCGGGAGATACGAGAGCAGTCGCCTGAGCTTGTCCAGCCCGGCTTCTTCATCGATAGCGGCGAAGTCGGCGACACCGGACTCCGAGGTGTGGACGCCCGCACCGCCTAGCTCCTCGAAGGTGACCTCCTCGCCCGTGACCGTCTCGATGACATCGGGGCCGGTGATCATCATATGGCTCGTCTCCTCCACCATCAGAATGAAGTCGGTGATCGCGGGGGAGTAGACCGCACCGCCAGCACACGGTCCCATAATCGCAGAGAGCTGCGGGACAACGCCTGACGCCTTCTGGTTGCGGTGGAATATATCGGCGTAACCGGCAAGCGAGTCGATACCCTCCTGGATACGCGCGCCGGCGGAGTCATTCAGGCCGACGATGGGTGCGCCCGTCTCGATGGCGCGATCCATCACCTTACACACCTTCTGGGCGAACACCTCGCCGAGCGAGCCGCCGAAGACAGTGAAATCGTGCGCGAAGACGAATACTTTCCGACCGTTCACGTCACCGTAGCCGGTGACGACGCCGTCGCCCGGAATCTTCGACTCGTCCATATCGAAGTTGGTCGAGCGGTGTTTCCGGAGCATATCGAACTCCTGGAACGTGCCGTCATCGAGGAAGTAGTTGACGCGCTCGCGCGCGGTGAGCTTCCCTTTCTCGTGTTGGCGGTCGATGCGGTCCTGTCCACCACCTTTGCGGGCGTTCTCCTTTCGATCACGGAGTTCGTCCCGCTTGTCTTCCATTGTCATTACCTGTGGTCCGCAGGGACATCAAAAAGGGTTTCCGGGAACGGAAGGCGAGCGCCTCAAACGATGTGATATGCGCGTGTCAGGTCGAGAGCGTTCAGCTACATCACAGAACGGGCGAGCGACGACGCCATCGTCCACTCGAAGCAGCCGATTCAGCGGCGACAGTCGCCGACTCTCCCGACGCCAAAGCAGGACACCGTCGGTGAGTGTCCCGTCTACGTCGACTGCTTGTGAGGCCGGACGACGAACTTCCCGAGCACCGAATCAGAAAGCACGTCGCGGTGTGCATCGGCGATATCGTCGAGCGCATACTCACGCGCGACGACCGGCTCGATGTCGCCCCGCGCTACCATCCCGGCGAGTCGCGAGAGGACGGCACTCGTGTCCGGCGTGTTGAACATCGACATCGCCTGTAGCCGGATATCTTTCCCCTTCCCCGGCCCCATCGGGAACGCGACCGTCGGCTTCGTATTGCCGATAGCGACGATGGTGCCACCGGACGCGAGCACCTCGGCGTCGGCCTCGATTGTGCGGTTGACAGTCGTTCCGAGCACGAGCGACGGCTCGCAAACGTCGTTGAGCGCGGCCGCGAGGTCGTCGCGCGCGTAGTCCACGACGGCGTCGGCACCGAGCGCTTCAGCCTCATCGTGGTACGCCGGCTTCGCCGTCGCCGTGACCGAGGCACCCATCGCACGAGCCAACTGCACGGCGATGTGACCGACTCCACCGTTAGCTCCGTGGACGAGCACGTCGTCGCCGGGCGTGATGTCGCCGTGGTGGACGAAGGCCTGCCACGCGGTCGTACCGACGAGCGCGAGTGCAGCTGCCTCGGCGTCTCCCACGGCGTCAGGAAGCGGCGCAGCGAACTCCGTCGAGACGGTGGCGTACCCGGCACACGCGCCCTGTGTGGTTCGACCGAGCCCGGTGGCGAAGACGCGCTGGCCTGTCTCGAACGTCGTCACCTCCCTGCCGACCGCGACGACCTCACCGGCGGCGTCGGAACCAGGAATCCACGGCAGTTCCGGCACGGGGTAGCTCCCCTCGCGGAAGTAGGTATCGACCGGATTGATACCAGCTGCGGTGACGCGAACGAGAAGTTCGTTCGCGGCCGGCTCTGGTCGCTCGATCTCCTCGACAGTGAGCTGTTCGGGGCCTCCGTGCTCGTGGTAGCGGGCAGCGCGCATAACGCTCCGTTCGACCGACTGTGACAAAAGTATTCACGAGCGGGGAGTGAACAGATATCGCTGTTCTGTAACTCGAGTCCAGTTTGTGGTGTCTCTTGGAGCGAGCAGTCCCGAATCGACCGATTTCTCCGATACTCATTTACGTCTCTGGACGTGGTGACTGGTAAGATGCGGCTCATCGCACACCGAGGGTTCGCGGCGACCGCTCCCGAGAACACGATCTCGGCCATCGAACGTGCGAGCTGCCGGGCCGATGAGGTCACCGTCGACGTGCGCCGCTGTGACTCCGGCGAACTAGTCGCGATACACGACCCAACCGTCGACCGCGTCACCGAGGGCACCGGGGCTGTGTGTCGCCACACCCTCTCGGAACTCCAACAGCTGACCGTCCTCGGCGAAGAGCGAATTCCGACATTAGATGCAGTCTTACAGGCGGTTCCGGCATCGGTCGGCGTGACCCTCGATCTCCACGAGGTTGGACTGGCCCACGACGTGCTCCGGCTGGCCAACCACGCCGACGTTCACGTCACCATTTCGTCGGGAATCGCCCACGAACTCGAAGGGTGTCGCGGTATCGCCCCCGAAGTGCCACGCGCCTATCGGTTCGACGGTGATGCCGAGGTCGGACTGGAGTTCGCCCGCGAGACCGACTGCTCGTATCTCCACCCGAGCGCAGAGACGTGTGACAGCTGGCTCGTCACCACTGCCCACAACGAAGGATTCTGCGTCAACGCGTGGAGTGTCGGCTGCAAGGATGATGCCGCTGCGCTCGAATCGTGGGGCGTCGACGGAGTCATCGCCGACCATCCGCAGATTATGCCGCAGGCCCGTCCGTAAACTCTTGTGAATAGGTACCACGTTCCACAATGGTTATGAAACGCTGCCCGAATGAGCGAGTATGAGTCGCTACAGCGACAGCACGCGAGCGCACCGACTCGATCCCGACTCGTTCGCCTCGGGCTACTTCCGAAACGCCGTCTACCGCCACTGGGATCCCTACGAGGATATCGCCGACGAGCTGCTCGAACAGGACCGCGAGCGACTCGTCGAGAGTAACATCACGGAGCCAGGATTCGAGGGGCTGCGCGGGACGCTCGCCGCCTTCGGGGCCGGCGAGGAGGCCGTCACCGAGGACCTCGCGCCCCTGTGTATGCGACTCGACGAAATCGAGAAGCAGATGTTCGTGACGACCCAGATTTACGAGGAGGCGAAACACACCGCCTTCTTCGACCGCTACTGGCGGGAGGTCATCGACCCCGTCGCCGAGGCGAAGGGGTTCGAGGTGACCGCGCCGACCGACGACCGCTACTTCCGTGACGGCTACGAGGAGCTGTTCGACCGTACCGAGGCCGCGATGCACACTCTGCTCGAAGATGACTCCGACGAGGCGCTCGTGGAGGCGTACTGCCACTACCACCTCGCCGTCGAGTCTGTACTCGCACAGACCGGCTACTACGGGATTCAGGCCGCTTACTCGCCGTCTGGCCCAGACCTCGGCGTTGAGGGCGATCTCCATCTCGAAGGACTCGTCGAGGGGATTAGCTACATCCGCAGCGACGAGGGTCGCCACGTCGGCTTCGGGATGCACGAGGTGCAGGACCTCGTCGAGGCGGGCGTCGACCCGAACATCGTGAACGAGACGCTGTCGGAGCTGCTGCCGCTCGTCGCCGAGGCAGTCGGACCGGATCCAAACGCCGCGGGCGGTGGCGAGGGGGGAATGGATCCGAATGCACTCGTCGAGTATGCCAGCGAGAAGGTGGCACGCCGTATCGAGATCATCACCGACACGACGGCGGAGATCCCGCCCGTCGAGGAGCTGGTCCATATCGAAGGCGGCGCAGACGCGGGTGCTGCGGGCGGCGACTAAGTCGACTGGGACAGAGACGCACGCGAATCGTTCTCACTCGCGTTTCGATACTACTAACTCTGCGTCGGTAGAATCCTCGCTCGGTAGATGAAACTTCACGAGTATCAGGCGAAAGGCGTGTTCGCCGACGCTGGACTGCCGGTTCCCGAATCCACGCTGGCGACGACCACTGACGAGGTGCTCGATGCGGCAAACGACATCGGCTACCCCGTCGCGGTTAAGGCACAGGTACAGGTCGGCGGTCGCGGCAAGGCCGGCGGTATCAAGCTTGTCGACGACGACGAGGAGGCCCGCGAGGCCGCAGAGTCCATCATCGGGATGGACCTCAAGGGACTCCACGTCGACAAGGTGCTCGTCGAGACCGCCGTCGACTTCGTCAACGAGCTGTACGTCGGTGTGACGATGGACCGTACCGTCGGCAAACCGGTCGCGATGGTCTCCACGCAGGGTGGTGTCAACATCGAGGAGGTCGCCGAGGAGACACCCGAAGCTATCGAGCGGGTCCATATCGACCCCGCCTTCGGCATCCAGCCGTACCAGGCCCGCGAGGCCGTCTTCGAGGCCGGCGTCGACAAGGACGTTGCGATGGATGTCGCAAGCGTGCTCACGACGCTGTACGAGCTGTGGGACGAGAAGGACGCGACCGAAATCGAGGTCAATCCCGTGATGATTACGGCCGACGGTGAGGTCGTCTGTGCGGACGCCGTGATGAATATCGACGAGGACGCGCTGTTCCGACACCCGGAGCTCGCCGAGATGGAAGAAGAGGCCGGCGGGGACGAACTCGAGGCCAAGGCGAACGACTACGGCTTCGACTACGTTCGGCTGTCGGGCAACGTCGGCATCATCGGCAACGGTGCCGGACTCGTGATGACGACGCTCGACCTCGTCGACTACTACGGCGGCTCGCCGGCGAACTTCCTCGACATCGGCGGCGGTGCGAAGGCCGAACGCGTCGCGAACGCGCTCGACATGGTCTTCGCCGACGAGAACGTCGATTCGGTCGTGTTCAATATCTTCGGGGGAATCACCCGCGGTGACGAGGTGGCGAAGGGAATCAACGAGGCGCTCGAATCCTTCGACGAGATCCCGAAGAAGGTGGTCGTCCGACTCGCCGGCACGAACGCCGAGGAGGGGATGGAAATCCTCAACACGGATCTCGTGACGGTGGAGTCGACGCTGGATTCAGCCGTCCAGCGAGCGGTCAAGTACGCGGAGGAAGAACAATGAGCATTCTAGTTGACGACGACACGCGCGTAGTGGTACAGGGCATCACCGGCGGGGAAGGAAAGTTCCACACCGGCCAGATGACGGCGTACGGCACGAATGTCGTCGCCGGTGCCGTCCCCGGTAAGGGCGGGCAGGAGGTCGACGGTATCCCGGTGTACGATACCGTTCGCAGCGCGGCCCGCGAGGAGGACGCCAACGCGGCGGTCGTCTTCGTTCCGCCGGCCTTTGCCGCCGACGCCGTGATGGAGGCACTCGACTCCTCCGTGGACCTCGTGGTCGCCATCACCGAAGGGATCCCACAGCAGGATATGGCGATGGTGAACAAGCGGCTCAGCGAGGTCGACACGCAGCTCATCGGTCCGAACTGTCCGGGCATCATCACGCCGGGCGAGACGAAGCTCGGCATCCTGCCGGGCAACATCTTCTCGGAGGGCGACGTCGGGCTCGTCTCCCGCTCCGGCACCCTGACGTATCAGGTCGTGGACAACCTGACCCAGCGCGGCATCGGCCAGACGACCGCCATCGGTATCGGCGGCGATCCCATTATCGGGACGGACTTCGTCGACGCGCTGCGGCACTTCGAGAACGACCCCGACACGAAGGCGGTCGCGATGTGCGGTGAGATCGGTGGCGAGGACGAGGAGGAGGCCGCTCGCTTCATCGGCGAGTATATGGACACGCCGGTAGCGGGCTTCATCGCCGGACGCACGGCACCACCGGGCAAGCGTATGGGTCACGCCGGAGCAATCGTCTCCGGCGGTGGCGGCGCTGGCACGGCAGCGTCGAAGATTCAGGCGCTCAACGACGCAGGAGTCCCAGTGAGCGACACGCCGGACGAGGTCGCAGACCACATCGAGGGCTTCCTGTAGTCGCTGCTGTTCTCACTCCGTTTCTACGTCGATACTCTCGTTCGCGAGAATGAACGGTCCAGAGGAGACCGTGTTTTGCGCGATCGTCGCCACACGGAGCACGTATGCTGTCAACACGATGAACGGCGTGAGCGCGAGCGAGTAGGCAGCGCCCGCGAACAGCAGAACGTACGAGAGCCCGAAGGCTGTCCCAGAGATCGCTTCCAGGTCGACGGCCAGAATCGCGTACGAGACGAGGACGATAGTCGGGAGCGAGACGTAGATCAGGTCCTTCGTTAGATTCGAGAACGCTCGCTCGAGATACAGCGATTCAAACTACCCTACCTGTGGTCAGTCGGCGAGATCGTGGCAGGAACCTCGCTGCGCGGACGCAACGTCGGCGTGAGCCGGAGGTCGTCGAGTGCACCGGGGCGTACGTCCACGTCGAAATCGGCGACGAGTCGCGCAAGCGCGAGCGTCGCCCCCGAGAGCGCGAAGCTTCGGCCGATACAGGCGTGTGGGCCGGTCGAAAACGGGAAGTAGGCGTCGACGCTGGTCGGCGAACGCCGCTCCCATCGGCTCGGGTCGAACGCGTCCGGCGACTCGAAGTATCGGCTGTCACGGTGAATCGACCACAGCGGGACGATGGTCGCCGCGCCGTCGGGCACCTCGTAGTCGCCGAGTTCTGTCGCGTGGTTAGCCTGTCGGAAGACGCCCCACGCCGGCGGATACAGCCGGAGCGACTCGTTGTACGCCCGCTGTGTCGCCGGGAGTCGGTCCACGTCCTCGTGGTCGAGGGGACCGTCGCCGACGACCTCGCGGGCCTCGGCGCGAACCTCGTTGCGAGACGCAGGGTTATCCGACAGCAACGCGAGCGTGTAGGTGAGACTCAGCGCCGTCGTCTCGTGGCCGGCGATGAGGAACGTCGCCACCTCGTCGCGAATCTGGTTCTCAGGGTACTCCACCTCGGGGTCGTCCTCGCGCTGGATGAGCAGCGTGAGCATATCCGGTGGACCGGTGTGTTCGCCGTTTGCCAGCGATGCCCGGCGGTCTTCGATCATCTCCTCAGCCAGTCCACGGATGTTGGCGGCGGCCTCGCGGAACGCCGGAGAGATGCGCGTCGGGAGCCACTCAGGGGTCGCGATATCGAGGCCGAACTCCAGTTCCTCGCCGGCGACGGCCATCCACTCGTGGAACTCGCTCGCGCGCTCGCGACCGATATCCTCGCCGAGCAACACCTCCGTCGCGACCCGGACAGTGAGCATCGTCATCTCGGCGTGGAGGTCGAGAGCGTCGTCGTCGTCGCGGGCAGCCCACTCGTCAGCGAGCGCCTCGACACGACGACCGACAGTGTCGGCGTAGGCGGCGACCTGTCGTCCGGAGAACGCCGGCGCGACGACGGAGCGCTGCTGCTCCCACAGCTCTCCCTCGCTCTGGACGAGCCCCTGTGAAGCGATGAGCGAGTCTGTCTCGCGGGCAGGGACGCGCCCGAAGTCGTCGGGTCGCGAGAGCAAGTCGCGCGCCAACGTAGGGTTCGTCACGATGACGAGCGGTGGCCGGGTCGGGATCGGAATTTGGAGCGCGTCGTCGTACCGGGCTTGGACACCGTCGAGATATCGGAACGTGTCGATACCGAACCGCGCTGCGTCGAACACGCCAGCTTCGGGTGGCGTCGGGATGGACCGCATACCGCATATTAGGGCAGTAACGTCTTGGAGCTTGTGTCGCCATCTGCCGACCGGAACCAATTTATTTCTCTGTTTTATTTGAGGATATATCGCACTGTCGCGACCCACACAGATGCCCAAAACACTACTCACGCGTCTTACAGACCGCGTTCGCGACCGGTTCGTCGACCACTCGACACTGGACCAGCCGCCGGAGCCGGGGTCGACGGTCGAACCGTTCGCTGCACCGGTCCCACCGACTGCGGTCGAGATGGCTCGTGAAACAGCCGTCTACGACGAGACCGCAGATGGTGCCCCCTCGCTCGTTCGACTCCTCGACGGCCTCCACCGGTGGACACAGCGGAATCGCGGTGCGCTGGAGCGCTGGCTCACGGCAGCCGTCGCGGCCAACGAGACGCTCACCACCCTGATCTACGTGGATGACGAGGTCGTGACTGTCGTCTTTCCGGCTGAGCGGTGGCGAGAGCTGAAGCCGACGCTCAACGTCACCGACGAGCAGTTGGCCGCGATGATACGCGCTCACCGCGCGGCGGCCGACTGTCGAGACCTCGGTGCAGCGGCGAGTGTCGTCTCCGTGTTGACGGTCGAACTGTCAGGGGCCGGCGTCAGGGACCTTCTCGCGGCAGCCGATCACGACGAGACGACCATCGCCGCGATGCCCGATGTGAACGAGTCGCGCTCGCCGGACAAGCCGGCTGGGTCGCCGGCTCCGGCAGCTGATGCTGGGGAAAGTCTCGAAGCACTCCTCGGCGACGGGTCATTCGACGGATGAAAATACTACTTCAGATGAATCAAGTGACTGAGTGGGTCGGGGCGGATTTGAACCGCCGGCTTCCCCGCGCCCTCCGGCGATTATGCCGTCGGGCGCACCGCAGAACGGAGGTCTGGCATCCCGACTCTGTACCCACCATTCGGCGTTCGGGTTCACCAACTATGACCCGAGACAACCGCCGAAGTCAGATGAAGCCGGAACGTGCGATTGAACGCTATCTCAACGAACGCGAAGCTGAGTGGGCCGATTCCAGCTACTACAACAACAGTTGCGCACTCAACCGCTTCCTTGAGTTTTGCGAGGAAGATGACTTGGACAACATCGCGGAGATTGACGGGTTCCATATCTCCGACTTCAAGCAGTACCGTCGTGGACAGGGAATCAACGAAGTGACGCTCTACAACAATCTGAGCGCACTGCGCGCGTTTCTCAATTGGTGTTCCTCGATGGGACTCATCGAGTCGTGGGTAGTTGACGACATGGTTCTCAACGAACCTGAGGACAAGGTGCGCTCCGAGATGCTGGACGCCGACCGCGCCGACCAGATACTCGATTACCTCGACAACTTCGAGTACGCCACCCTCCGGCACGCACTCTTTGTCGTGCTGTGGGATACAGGGATGCGACTCGGTGCAGCTCGCGCAATCGACGTGGAGGACTACAACTCAGAGAAAGAGTACATCGAGCTGGTTCATCGACCCGAGGAAGACAGCGCTCTGAAGAACAAGCACGAAGGTCAGCGAGAAGTCAACCTTCACCCGTGGGCGTGCGAGGTTTTGGACGACTACGTCCAGATGCACCACGAGGACGTGACGGACGACTACGGGCGCACGCCGCTGTTCGCATCGCGTCAAGGTCGAATGGTCCGGTCGAACCTTCGGATGCACATACGGCGACTCACGCGCCCGTGTCACTACACAGGAGAGTGCCCACACGGTCGCAACCTCGATGAGTGCGAGGCGAACCAGGACTATCACGCTGCCTCGAAGTGTCCCGGTTCGGTCAGCCCCCACCCAATCCGGCGTGGGGCTATCACCCACTGGCTGAACGAAGGCCACCGGAAGGAACTCATCAGCGAGCGAATGAACGTGTCTGTGAAGACGCTCGATGAACACTACGACGCCCGAACCGAATCCGAGAAGCGGAACCTACGACGGGAGATGTTCAAGATGGATTGAATCAAATTTTAAGCGTAGTTCAGCGGGTTCATACCCGCAGTTGGGGACGAAAACACCCTTCCAAATCCGTATTTTTAATATCCGATTCCGCTGCAGTCTGTCGAATATCGGTAGTTCTTTTAGTATGCATCCCGTCTATCTTAGTGAAGCGTTCCTGAGAGATTCACCCCTTACGAGTTACTGCTATCATCTTCCTCGTGAGACTCAGTTCATCGAGGCGGGGAGCTTCAGACTATCCACATATGTTCCGAAATTGGTCAAACACCACCAGTAGCAACGCTCACGTCAATTCATCAGAGGTAAATACCATCTCGGAAGACGTCTCTGTTGGCTCACCATTTACCCGCTCTGACGAGATAGAGGGCGAACGACTCTCCGGTATGGACTCTTCTCCATGTCTGAACAACGCAACCTACCTCGACCCTGAAGGAGAATTCATCGACGGGGAGCGCCGGAGTGAAATGAGCAAACAGGAGCGGCTCGAACTTCATCAACAGAGGCAACCACAACGGGAAGTGGACGATTGACGAGAGAATAAAGCACGATGGAGACGACTGGAGCTTCTGTCGTGCCCTCACCTCACAGATGGGCCTCTCCGAGAGAGGAAGAGTGCTGACGTGGCGGATGTTCAAGCAAATGGACAGTGCGCGCGCTATACGGTCCATCGAGCCGGGCGAATCCGAGGAGACGATGAAACAGTTTCTTGTGGCGTTTTGCGTTGGAGCGCTCATCTACAATCGGATTCACCGGGAATACGAATGGACAGACAACGACTGGAAGTACTACCCCGGTAGGACTCCGGCAGACAAATCAAGGCGGTATCTTGGTCCAAAGGCGAAGGTTCGTGCAGCACAGGAGGGCGACAGCCAGACCGGCACCGAACCATCGAGCGAGTGCCGCAGACCGACTCGACTTCTGGGAGCGCAAATCCGCAGTTGTATCAGGGGAGAAGGTAAGCGAAGTTGCCTGCTTACTTGACCTCCGGTCTGAAGCCCCACCCGGTTATGAAACTAAATTGTATTAGTGTAAGTGAGGGGAGCGTCAAGACGGTGATTCGTCCATTTTCTTATCATTAATAACTTAACTTACTGAGATAAAATATAGAGTTTAGTTTAGAATCTAGTTTATGAGATAAAATTCATTGAGGCGCTTAGGAACTTGATCGAAATAAATGTGGAGTTTAGTTCAAATTTAGTTTATGATGAAATGAATGTATCGAATCGCTTATGATTCTCTTATCGTTAATGAGTTAACTTACTGAGATAAAATATAGAGTTTAGTTCAGAGGGAAATGCAGGAGAAGACACGCCCGCTCGATGCATCCAAATTCGGAGGCCACCGGTATAGGGAAATTGAGAGAGGGTCAAGCGTAAATCCGACCTTCTATCTACCTAAATATATTTTTGATTGAAAAGAACGCCCCGTCTCGATGCATCGAAACACGAAGTACTAACCCTTCGAATACAGAACAGTGTAAAACGGGCTTGCAACGTCTGCGGCCTTCAGGCGAAAAGGTTCAGTCGGAATGGGGAAAATCCATCCTTGGAAACAGGTTTCGTCGATTCAAGAGAATCGGTGAGACTGGGATGAGACCCTCCTCGATGAGCTATCTCTCTGTGGTTTCGTTACCGGGCCGTACTGATCTCTTGTGTGAAACGTACACATAGGCTCAGAAAAGGGTGACATTTCGGGTGCAGAAACGGTAAAATGCCGTCCTGATTCCGCGACCTCAATGAACCGAATCTCGCGTTACTCTCACGGCGGTTGGATCTAGGAATAGGCGCAAGCATTTCCTAGTAACCCCTGTTGGCCAATCAACTTCATTCTCTCTCCATATGACTGTGCTTCTTGGATAGCATTCTCCGCGAACGTACTACTTGGTCACAATACCCGAACGAGTGGCATTCCCTTTTGCTAAAGGACTCGCCATTTCCCTAACAGTTGATGGGCTGACTTTACTCTTGCCCTGGGCGCACTATATTGTTTAACCTGAATCGCTACGACTTCATCGCCGTTTTCAGCGTATACACTCAACACCCTCGTCTCCACTCTTGGAGGATACTTGGGCCGAATATCCGTGACTTTTCCACAGTTGAGCCATGAGTCTTTCAAATTGATAAGGCGAAAACTCAAACAAATCATTAGGTTCCCAGACCGTGTTAGAAATGCGCTCTATTCTATCGTGTAATTCTCTTATGATTTCGGGGTCGCCTTTGGTGATTGCGGATTGTACTTTCTCCTGGACCTTGTTCTCCACAATATCCATTTGACTTATGTCAACGCTTGAAATGAAATGGCTCGACATATTCTCAACTTGGTTATGAAGACGCTGATGTTTTTCAACTTCTTGTCTAATCTTCACCAGTGTCGCCATTGAATCAGGCGTAAGATTCGAATTCTTGGATTATCTTCTTCTTTGTCGCTTCGATTGGGACTCGTCTTGTCCCATTGACGGATTTTGTATCTAACTGATAGAGTGACTACGCAAATCGTGAATTTCATTTAGATTTTCCGTAGTTGAATCAGGCTCCCGTATATGGGTCAATTCTATCTACAGCGGTGTGGAAATGACTCTTGCAAAGGATACCAGAATCATCCTCAATATCGGACAGTAACTCTTCTTTTTTCTCTATACAGCCCACAATATCTCTTGATATTTCTATTTCTGCTTGGCAATCTCCTATCTGCAAGAAATCGCTCTCTTGCGCCCTCATCAATCGTATTCTTGCAAGCGGGTTTCTATACTTACTATTGCTTATGGAATTTAATCTATTCTCAAGTTCTCGATACTCTTTTACCAGCTCCGATATGTTTTCTAAACTTTTTTTTGCCCTATCGATTTCTTCTTTAAGCCTGCCCAATAGAATCTGACAATAGTTACTCGGGTCAGAATGTGCTTATTTCAGTAGATAGGGAACGAGTTACTCAGCCGGATATGAGGATTGGATACGTCTTCGAGACCTCGAAACTAAATTCTGATATTCCTGTTTCGACATCGTACCGATGATACCTATCAACTCCTTTTATGGCACCAACTATTGAGGCAATTCCTGTGTCCGCTGACAGCGGTACCCGTGATTATACCATCTGCAATTCCTATTTTGCTTATAGACTTTCTGGCAAGTCGTTTCAGATTCTTTTCGTACTTGGCCTGACTGTTTTTACGCCTGTTCGGTCTGTACGAGAGTAGGTCAATATCGACCAAGGAGGTTTGAAGACGGAACGTTCTACGCTAAAAGAATCCTCGTGCTCGTTTTAAGCGGCGTTGTATCGACGCATATGCTGTTGAACCTTTAGGCCCGAACGTATAGATGACGCCTTTATTATCAGTAACAAATAAATACTTACTCCAGCAATGACTGGCGAAGATGAAATTGGCGTACCAATGTCATACTGCCAGCGTGTTTCCCCATTCTGTCCATTCAATGCATAGACATTCCCGTTTTTAAGAGCCTATAGAATACTGTATTATTGTATATGATAGGAGAGGAAATCAACTCCGCGCAGACCTTGTTTTTTCCATTGAACCTCGCCTTGCTCTATATCGAGTGCATAGTAGTACCGCTTTCATCACGATGAACTATATACAGCGAATCTGAATCTACAGGAGGCGAAGAGACTATCCAAGAATCATCCTGCTCGGGATTTGTTATCAATCCATATTCCCGGAACCTGAATCAACGCTAACGATATTTCCGCTATCATCCCCGAAATATACTGAACCATCCTTTATTACTGGTGAAAAACGTAATTTTCCCTATTTTCCCAAACCGTTCTGGCCCAGCCCCTCATTATTTTAAACTTCCCAATGCCTTGGCCGATAAGGCATACGAGTATCCAGAATCATAGGCGGGAATGAAGTCACGCTGAAGTCCTGAAGACGTAAATGGTACTATTGAAAAAGATTTTTTCCCTGTCTCTGAATCGTAGATATGATAGCCGGTTCCATCCTCATCACTACCGCCGATAATAACAAACCCAGAACCATCTGATTGTATATATTTTGCCGAACTCCCTTTGCTATTATCGGGGTTATCGTCTTCGTAAACTCGCCAGTGCCGAAGAAGATTGGATTTTAATTTGTTGCCGCGTACTGATTTGTTGAACCAACGTCGAGTGAGCCTTTCCGTACTACGGATGAAGAGAATAATCTTCCATACGACTCCATATCATATTCCCAGATTTCTCTTCCGGTTGTTGCGTCTAACGCAAATACACCCCCTTGATACACAGGTGCATAAACAAGTCCCGCCAACGACCGATGGTGACGGTACCGTTGAGCTTGATGATGTGTATACCCCTCTTCATATCTCCTTGGATTTATCTATCTTCTACCACCGTCAAACGAGCAGTGCCAACTCAAGTGGGAAATCCGAAGGCCCTACGTCCAATGATTGACCCCTGTATTCTGTTTGTTCCCTCTAAATTCGGGCCAATCCGACGCGAGCGAAGGGCCGGACCATCATTGTTCCGTTGTGCTGGCGAAATATCAGCAAGCGACACTCCAGAGGTTAATAACCCCAAGATAAACCTTCAGAGAAAATCCTCTGGCATTGGTATATAACGGTTGCGGACGGCAATATGAGATTTATGACTGGTTATCAACTCAAACTCGAATAGAGTGTCTGTATGGTTCTAATAGCCCTATCGATTATTACTCTATAAGTACGCTTGGAGCCTTGAGATACGTCTGTGCGGCTGTTTGAACTCGTCCTTGCCCCGTGTGACCGTGCTGTGGTGATGGAAGCGGCAGCTGACTACGAACCCTCGGGATATACTGAAGCGCGTTAGAACGCATCGAGCGCCGCAGACAAGCTTTGTACAGACGGGGGAGTCGAAGCACAAGAGGAGACGACAGCCCGCTCGATGCATCGATATTCTCGCGCTTCTTCAGAATTGGATTTCATCGAGGCCGCCGAGTTAAAAGGAGGTAGAGTAGATTCTACCGCGCCCTCAATGTGTTCCATCGCACAGCTCTTTTCCGAATCCTAACGTACAATAGTTTATACGTAAACAAACCTACACCGAGACACCCGCATACGACCGTGCGCGGTGAATTCGTCTAAGCGCTCGTTCGACCAGTGATAGGCGTTTCCGCGACCGCCGCGCCTGTGCGAAACATATCCCTCCTCACCAAGTTCCTTCATCAGCTTGCCGACCTGCCGCACGCCTACAGTCTGTCCGTTCAGCAATCTCCTTATTCTTCCATTCCCCGTTGGGCCACTTCTCGGAGTTTTGCGATACGCTGCCAACGACTTCGTGCATTCCCTCAGACCACGTTGATACCTTCACTTTGCCCTCCGGTCTAACCCATCGGGGCAGGCGGGAGGTATGCACGTAAACCCGCGCACCTCGCTTACCGTTGCTTTCCCGTCTACCAAACCGAAGAATCGCTTGAAGTACCTCCTTGTGAACAACATCTTCGAACAGTGCGTTACCCTTCGGGCCGAAATTGAGATGTCCGCCTTTCAGTCCCCAGCCGTCTTTCTCTTCTCGCTGGACTGCCTCTCCAGTGAGAGCGGCCCGCCGTTCAACCGCTTCGTCTTTTTCTGAGGGGTGGGGTCGTCCCGACGACGGCTCCGAGGCGTGTTTCTGCGAACTGATTGCTCCTCTTCAGATTACCGTAATGCTCAGACCCCCTTCGATGAGTTCCCATAATCTTGAGCTTACCTCGTCCGACGGCGTTCTCCGATGTGATTACCGCAGGCTTGCTCCCTTCAGACTGCCCTATACCTTTAGAAAAGTGCCCCGTCGGGATTGTGTATTGACGTGTTTCCCGCTCTGGATCGGGTTTCCTCCCCGCCTCTGTTTGGATTCTGTCTATCTCCAAGATATTCCCGAAGGTGTCGACGTTTCTTCCAGGTGACGAAGCTCGAACCTCTTACGTGGTGAACCCATCCGCTCCCGAGAGCTAACCGCCATTTGCTGATTGTTGGCGTCCCCATCGAGCGCAACCACGCTTTCGGCATCATTGAGGTGGGGTGGAATCGAGAAACGTCCATTCGTCGTGTGGGCTTTTCACCGCCCTTACCCAGCGGGTGCCGAGATTTGCGTATTCCCATTTCGTTGCTCAGTCGGTCAAACTCCAGAGACTGCGTTGGCCATCGGCGGCGCATTCGCCGTGGAAGTCCGGACTCTGTTGATGCGTCCGGGTCGTCTCGCGGTCAATACGTCGGCTCCCGAGGTCATCCTTCCACTTCTTGATTTCCTCCTCATACCGCAAGTCTTCGCCTGTGGTAGTAAAGCACTTCCAGTTCTCAAAGGAAGGGACCCATCAACGTCCAAGTAGTTGCTCACTGCTCTGGTGACGAGATTGTAACAGACTTAAAGAAGTACGAATCTCCCGGGAAGCCGTCGAACGCGACATAACGACCCTCAACAGTTTCCGGATTATGCGCCTGCAAGTCATGTCCAACCAGAACGTCGTACTCTTCGGGGTGAGAGCTTCCGCGCCTCCATATAGGGACACTCTCCGTCTTCTTGGCAGGGCAAAGGCTCATCGAGCAAGCGTTCCGCCCGTCGATGAATTTGTGCCGCGGAGATCCTGTAAGATAGATACTCCACACCTCCTCACGAAGTCTTCAGGTGTTCGAACTGTCGTCTTCCTCCTCTCTCATTGTAGGACAGTCTTTGTATGAAGTCGGAAGACGAAGCGTGTCCAAATCCTTCTCGTCTGCCTCTGCCCACTCTTTGTACTGGCCATACAACTCGTGGCGCGAGGTGAAGACGAGTCAGTGGGTTCCCAGTCGTGGCCGCCCGTTCGATTCAATTGTAGCTCTTCCCCATCGCAGGAAGCGCCTCGATGAGTGTTGGTCCCGGACGGTTGAACGCACTGTGTAGCTCTTCCTTGAGGCGTTCACGAATCAGACTCGATAGTCAACTCGTTCTTTTTCGGAGTGTTCATCTCCTGAAGTATATCTAAAACGTCTGAATTTTCACTCATCTAAGATGGTTGTCCGAGCCTTGGATCAGAATCAGTACGCACGAAAGAGATTTTCACAATAATATTCATCTACAATCAACCGGGAGTGTAGTCTTGATAAGACCTCTGAACCGAGTCAAATTCCTAAAATCCGTTCCAAAACCTCCCAATTTCTGGCGGGGAGTTGCTAAAGATGCGCTACCCGCACACTGATTAATGTATCTAACCAGGAGCAAACCGTGCGCCGAGGCAGTTGGTTATCCTCCTGCGTCGAATCAGTGGCCATTTCTCAGATTCGCATACGCGCCTCTTGGAGTTCGGCGTAGAGTTCCGTGTGAATTCTCTCGGAAGAAATCTTTACCTTCTACGTGGGTCTCTACCCTCATTGACTCTCTGGCGGATTCTGGATGCCGCTTCGGTCTGCCGGAGACTGTACGTTAATCCCCTCTCGATTATGTTATTTTATTCGCATACGAGCGGGTAGGTAGCTTCACATCTCCCTCAGCCTTCTTCGTGAAATGAATCCCATCGAGGCCTTCTTGCTTGATGTGATTCTGTAGCCAGAACGCCTTGCGGACGTTTTCCTCTCCCCACTTCTTGACAAGCGCGTCTGTATCTCCGTCACTCAATAAAATCCACTCTAACACGTTTTTGGACAATAACTTCGCAATATCTCGGAGTGCCCTCTCTTCTTCTTCATCCGGTATTTCTCGATCAGCTCGGAACGCCCATCTGGTCTCCTTCCGTTGGAGCTGCCAATCAGCTCTTTTGGAGTTGGCTCCGATTCAAGATACTCACGTATATCAGGGGTGAAACCAGTATATTCCCACTCATACGGGTTCCATTCTCTACACGACCAACAATAGTTCCACATTGAATTAAGTCGAAGATACATTCGTAATCTACTCCAAGTGGTCAAGAACAATCTTGACTCCTTCGCTCAACGCATCGGGACGGAGAGTACAGCAAGACAAGCAGTGATTCTTGCTGGTTGGCGTATGTCCTGGCATACCCCAGTACTACCTAAAGGTATAACTCGGCGCTATATGGTGGTTTGCCACAGAATTGGGAAGTACCTTCACGGGTTGCGCGACGGGTGCAACGGTACTCGACTCCCGTCTTGCGATTCGCTACTAGAAAGTCAGGAATCAACGAAGTGGGTCGGGGCGGATTTGAACCGCCGGCTTCCTCCGTGTGAAGGAGGTGTCATAACCGGACTAGACCACCAACCCGTACTCGGACGTACCTCGTGGCTATGCTTAAGAACTACGCTTCAGCGACTCAGTACTGCGGTGCCTCTTCCTCGATACCGTCGCGGGCGTTCACGACACGCGCGAGGACGAACAGCGCGTCCGAGAGCCGATTCAGATACGCGACTACCTCGGCATTGATCGGCTCATCGCTCGCGAGGTCGACACAACGACGCTCTGCACGCCGGCAGACAGCGCGTGCCTGATGGAGACGCGCCCCGACATCGCTTCCGGTAGGGAGGATAAACGACTGGAGCGGCTCCAGTTCGTCATCGTAGCCGTCGATAAGCTCCTCCAACCACTCGGTGTGGTGCTCCTGCAGATGCGGCGTATCCTCGTCTTCTGGATCGGGCGTGGCGAGGTCTGCCTGCACGATATGGAGATGGTTCTGTATCTCGCGGAGCTGTTCGTCCACATCGTCGTAGCCCGACGGTCGGAGCACGCCGATAGCGGAGTTTACCTCGTCAACGGTGCCGTACGCCTCGATACGGAAGTTCGTCTTCGAGACGCGCGACAGATCTCGGAGGTCGGTCATTCCTTCATCGCCGCGGCCAGTGTACACCTTCATACCACAGGGTACGACCGCCGCCGGCTTAATTCGCCCCCATAGCGATCGCCGAACGTGCGCCGCGATAGCTTTTCAGTCGCGCCCGTCCAAACTTGCGTATGCGAGCCAGTCACATCGATCACGTGAATCTGAATATTCCCGCCGACGGAAAAGCGGCCGCACGGGCGTTCTACGAATCGCAGCTCGGATTCACGATTGAAGACGATCTCTACGAGGCAGGTGAGAAACCCTTTTTCGACGTGCGGCTCTCGGCCACTGGCGTCATTCACCTCTGGCCGACGGAGTCGTTCGAGCCGCAGACCGGAGCGAGCTACAATCACCTCTGTATCGTCGTCGAAGAGGATATCGAGGCGATAAAATCACAGCTTGTCGAGGCGGGCGTCGAAGTGGAGAAGGAGCTCGACGAACCGCTCGGCGCGACGGGTGTCGCAAGCGCGGTGTACGTATGTGACCCATTCGGCTACCGTGTCGAACTCAAAAGTCGCGTCTGAACGCGTCGAGAGTGACCCTCGCGGCGAGTCCCGCAAGGCCGATATCGTGAATTCCGACGACGACGAGTAGCTCTGTTTGGATGGCGAGCGAGGCACCGATGAGCGTGACGAGTCCAATATAGCAGAGAGTTCCGAGGAGCGAGAGCAGGACGAACGCTGCGAGCGGCGCAGTGTAACGGTCAAGGAGCAGTAACAGTCCGACGAGTACCTCCGCGACGCCATTTGCGAGCGTCCATATCCGAACTGAGACGGGTAACAGCAGATCGGCCCATCTGCCGACGACCATCGCGTCCCACAGCTCCGGCGCGGCAAGCTTGTGGACACCCGCGAGCGTAATCGTCACGGCGAGCGCGAACCGCGCAAGTGGGAGTCGGTCGAGGACCGCCGCGGCGTCCGTAATTTGACTGGCCCGACTCATAGAAAGGCTAGTCCGCCTGTGGTCACGTTCATACTGATGGCTTCGGCGTCCGCGATCAAGAAACGGCGGGCTCGGATTCTGTATCACGGAATAGGGTTTATGCAGAGCCGAGACGCGAATCCGGTACGTTCAGGTAGCCGGCGAGTAAAGCCGAGGTATGAGCCTCGAACTCGACCGCGACTGCCCGGAGTGTGGCGAGGAGAAGACGTTCTATCGGGCGGCCGCGATGAAAGTCCATCTCGGCACGAAGGTGAAGTGGCACTGTCCCGACTGCGATTACGGCTTCGTTCGCATCGCCAACGGTGAGGTAGCCGTAGACACGAACGCGAGCGCCTGAGCTACTCCTCGTCGAGCGCCTGCCACGAGAGCCGTGGGTTTCGCGCGGCACTCGTCTGATCGATTCGTCCGGCAGCAGTGCGATTCGGTGCGTGTTCGATAGTTTCCGTATCACTCGCGCTCGCAGCGTTAAACGCTGCGGCGAGCTGATCAAGCGTGCGTTTCGACTCGATTTCCGTCGGCTCGGTCATCAACGCCTCCGGCACGATTTCGGGCCACTTCGTCGTCGGCGGATGGACGCCGAAATCGAGCATCCGTTTCGCGGCGTCAGCAGCATCTTGTTCGCCCGCTGACGCGACGAACTCGTGGTGGAACGGGCCGAACGGGATTTCGTACTCGATCTGCTCGGCCAGGTAGTTCGCGTTGAGGACGGCCTTCGCGCTCGCGTCCGCGAGGCCGGCATCGCCGAGTCGCGTGATGTAGGCGTACGCCTTCACCAGGACGAGCCAGTTGCCGTCGTAGCCGTGGACCTTTCCAATCGAGCGCTCGGGCGTGTACGTCTCGTAGCCGGTGTCGGTCACCCGGACGTGCGGGTCCGGCAGGAACTCCTGGAGTTCGTCGGTGACGCCGACCGGCCCGGCACCGGGGCCACCGCCGCCGTGGGGCGTGGCGAACGTCTTGTGGACGTTGTAGTGCATCACGTCGAAGCCCATATCGCCGGGGCGGGCACGTCCGAGTAGGGCGTTCAGGTTCGCGCCGTCGTAGTAGAGGATTCCCCCCACGTCGTGCACCATCTCGGCGATCTCCTCGATGTCGCGCTCGAACAGCCCGAGCGTGTTGGGATTCGTCAGCATAAGCGCCGCCGTCTTCTCCGAGAGCGCGGCCTCAAGCGCCTCAGTGTCGACTCGGCCTGCCTCGTTCGACGGGAGCGAGACCACGTCGTAGCCGGCCATCGCCGCGGTGGCGAAGTTCGTCCCGTGGGCCGACTCCGGGATGATAACTTCGCTACGGTCGTCGCCGTTGGCCTCGTGGTACGCCTTCGCGATGAGGATGCCGGTGAGCTCACCAGCGGCCCCAGCGGGCGGCTGGAGCGTGACGGCGTCCATCCCACCGATGTCAGCGAGAGACGTCTGGAGCTCGTGAAGGAGTCCGAGCGTCCCCTGCGAACTCCGCTCGGAGCGGTCCGGATGGATAGCTGCGTCGGACCGCGCCGCAAGATCCTCCGTGAACTTCGGGTTGTACTTCATCGTGCAGGAGCCAAGCGGGAACGGTCCGGAGTCGATGCCGTAGTTCATTTCCGAGAGTCGGGTGTAGTGGCGCGCGAGTTCCGGCTCCGAGGGGTTCGGAAGCTCCAGCGAGTCACGTGTCAGGTCGTCGGGAAGCTCAGAGTCGACCGCAACGCTCGTCGATTTTTTCTCCGAGAGCAGCGGCTCGTAGCGGTCGTCACTCGGATCGATCCACGAGGCCTGTTCGAATGTGAGCGTCGCCGACTGCTCGTCCGAGCGCTCATCCTGGTGGCTCATCAAATCACCTCCGAGACGGCCGCGACGAAGCCGTCGAGTGCCCGCTCGTTCGTCTCCGTGACACAGACCTGAATCTCGTGGTCGCCGACCGCGTGGACGGCGTACCCCTCGGCTTCGAGGTTGGCGACGATAGCTTCTGCCGGCTGGTCGACTCTGGCGACGAACTCGCGGAAGTGGTGGCGGTCGTGGACCGGCGCTTGGACACCCGTGATATCGTCGAGTCGTGAGGCCGTCTCGCGAGCGCGGCGGACGCTATCGTTCGCCAGCTCCACGAGTCCGTCCGGGCCGAGCGAGGCGACGTGCATCGCCGTCCGGAGCGCGACCCACGCCTGATTCGAACAGATGTTCGAGGTGGCACGCTCTCGCCGGATATGCTGTTCGCGGGTCTGAAGCGTTAGCGTGTAGGCGCGTCGGTCGTCGCTATCCTCGCTCGCGCCCACGAGTCGCCCCGGTACCTGTCGGAGAAACTCTCTGTCGCCACGGCAGGCGAACAGCCCGAGCCCGAAGCCGTACGCAGAACCGAGTCCGAGCGCGCTTCCGTCGCCAACGACCACGTCCGCCCCGACGCTGGCTGGCTCCTCCAGCAGTGCGAGCGCGACGATATCCGTCCCAAGCGTGAACAGCGCGTCGTACTCGTCGGCGATCTCGCCGACGGTTGCGAGATTCTCCTCAACCGTCCCGCGAACGGTTGGGTTCTCAGCGTACACCATTGCGGTCGTCTCGTCGACCTGGTCAGCGAGCGCATCGTGGTCCACATTAGCGTCCGTCGTCGAATACGTCTCGACAGTGAGGTCTGTGCCGGTAACGTAGTTGTCGAGTACGCCGCGGCGCCCTTCGTGGAGCAGGTCCGGGACGAGCACGCGCGTACCCGAAATCGAGCGCAACCGCTCGGCCAGCGTCGCGGCCTCGCCGAGTGCGGTCGCGGCGTCGTACATCGAGCAGTTCGCCACCTCGAGGCCCGTCAGCTCGACGAGCATCGACTGGTACTCGAAGAGCGCCTGCAGAAATCCCTGTGCGACTTCGGGTTGATACTGCGTGTAGGAGGTGATGAACTCCGATCGATCGGCGAGGTGATCGATGACCGACGGAACGTAGTGGTCGTAGTGACCTCGACCGAGAAACTCCGTCAGGTCGTCGTTATCGGCGAGCGTCGCGGCCACCTCGCGCCGGGCGGCCTGCTCGCTCTTCGGCTCGATACCGAACGCGCCGTCGAACCGGACCGACTCGGGGATGTCGAACAGCTCCTCCTCGCTGTCGACGCCGACGGCGTCCAACATCGTCGCCGTCTCGCTGGGTGTGTGAGGTGCATACGGGCTACCACTCATAGAGAACCCTCCGCGTCTGTCATTGCCGCTCATAACGGCTCCCGGCTCTTGATACCCGCGATTTTGTCGACACGTATACGGCTAAACGACAGGGACAGATTGAAAATATATGCATATTTCTGCTCTATTCAGGCGATACTCGCGAAGGCGTGTGAACGTTTAAAATAGGTCACGAAGTCAAACCCTGCGATGAGTTGACGAGTCGTCCGCGACGGCCGAGGCGGTAGCACGGCGTCCCGTCGCGCACATCGAGCCGTCTGTTCGCCATCTCGAGAGCCACGGCGTTGACCCGACAACTGACGGTCGCTACTCAGTCTGCTCGTGGTACTTCTCGGCCGTGAGCAGCCCGTCGAGATCTGTCTCATCATACGTGACTTCGAGCATCCATCCCTCGCCGAACGGGTCGTCGTTGACGAGTTCGGGCTCGTCGAACAGCCGGTCGTTGACCGCGACGACCTCGCCAGATACCGGCGCGTAGAGGTCCGAAACCGCTTTGATAGACTCCACGACGCCGAACTCGGCTGCCTTCGTCACGTCCTCACCCTCGTTCGGGAGTTCGACGAACACCACGTCGCCGAGTTCGTCCTGTGCGAAGTCGGAAATGCCGATTCGAGCGGTGTCGCCGTCCGGACGGACCCACTCGTGTGATTCCAGATAGCGGCAGTCGGTGTCGATGTCGAAGCTCATGGATTGTAGAATGGAAGCTGCTGGACGCGGGCGTTCTTCTGACTACCGCGGACGACCACCCGCAGGTTCGTCCCCGGATCGGCGTACTCGGTCGGGAGATATCCCATTCCGAGCGGCTCACCGAGGGTTGGACTCATCGTTCCCGAGGTGACCGTACCGATGACGTGGTTGTCGGGGTTGACGATGTCGTAGCCGTGGCGCGGGACGCCACGCTCGGTGAGTTTGAAGCCGGTGAACTGCTCGTCTGGGTTGGTCGCGTCCGCAAGCGCGTCGCGACCGACAAATTCCGTGTCGAGGTCGACCGCGAAGTCGATTCCCGCCTCGAACGGTGTGCGGGGATTCGTCTCCGGGTGGAAGTCCTGTCCCGCGAGCAGGAAGCCCGCCTCGATGCGAAGCGTGTCACGCGCACCGAGTCCACACGGCTGGACCGACCCGTCACCGGTGTCGGCAATCGCGCTCCAGACGGTCTCCGCGTCGGTCTGTGGGAGCAGGAGCTCGATGCCGTCTTCACCGGTATAGCCGGTGCGGGCAACGAGACATCTGGCTCCGGCGAGCGTCGCGTTCGTCACCGAAAAGCGCGAGAGCGAGTCGATATCTTCGCTCGCGAGATCGTCAGCGAGAGCGACCGCGTCGGGGCCTTGGAGCGCGAACATCGCGTACTCCTCGGTCGCGTTCTCGACAGTAGCGTCGAGCTCCCAGCGGTCGCGGTGGTCGACCCAGCGGTCGAAGATATCACCGTCGCCCCCTGCGTTCGGGACGAACAGGTACGTCTCACCGTCGGGGAGCAGATAGACGACCGTGTCGTCGAGCATCGTCCCGTCCTCAGCAGTGATAGCGGCGTACTGTGCGTCACCGGCGTCAAGTTCGGCAACATCGTTGCTTACCAGTCGGTTCATCAGCGCCGTCGCGTCGGGACCGGACACCTCGATCTCGCCCATGTGGGAAACATCGAACAGTCCGGCCGCGGTCCGGACGGCGGCGTGTTCAGTCTGAATGCCGTCGAACTCGACCGGCATGTCCCAGCCGCCGAACTCGGTGAATTTCGCGCCACGGTCGGCGTGTACCGCGCGCAACGGCGGCGTTCGAAGGGCCATACAACGATCGTTTCGCGCCGAGCGTTAATACGTTCGGTTCCCGGTTGCGCCCAAATCAGCCGCCAAGTTGGCGCTCGGTCCGACGACCGACTCCTGTGCGCAATCGCTATCGATTTCCCGCTCGGCGCGAACCGACGGTATGGACGAGCCAGCGCGGGTCGGCGTCTTCGTCGACGGGCCGAACGTCTTCCGCGAGGAGTTCGACGTAGACCTCGACGAGATTCGCGAGACTGCCCGGACGGAGGGGCGACTCGCGGTGAAGCGACTGTATCTGGACGAAGGCGCGCCGCCGGAGCTGATTCGAGCTGCCGAGGCACGCGGCTTCGAGGTGACGGTAACCAGCGGCGACGTGGATGTGAAGCTCGCCGTCGATATGACGGAGTTCGTCGCGACGGGTGAACTCGATACCGTCGTCGTCGTGTCGCGCGACACCGATTTCAAGCCGGCCGTCGAGGTGGCAAACCGACACGGGCTACGGACAGTCGCGCTCGCGCCCGGCGAGCACGGTCGGTCAGACGCGCTCGCGAACGCCGCCCACTCCCACGTCACGCTCGACGGAACGGAGTAGCTTTTTCTCCGCGACCGTCCACCTACGGGTATGTTCTTCGGACTCGTTCCGGCGACTCCGCCGGCCGCCGTCGCCGTTATCCTTGTCACGACAGCCATCATCTGGAAGGGAAGCGGCTGGCTGGAGAGCGCTGCAGACGACCTCGCCGCCCACTACGGGCTACCGGCGGTCGTGCAGGGCTCGATCGTCGTCGCCATCGGCTCCAGCTTTCCGGAGCTGGCAAGTGTCGTTATTACGGCGCTTGGCGACTCCTTCTCGATGGGCGTCGGTGCAATCGTCGGCTCGGCCATCTTCAATATCCTCGTGATTCCGGCGCTGGCGGGTATCGTAGCTGACGAACCGGTTTCTGCCGACCGCACCATCGTCTACAAGGAAGCCCAGTTCTACATGATCGCCGTCTCCGCGCTCATCATCACCTTCGCGCTGGCAGTCATCTACTATCCGACGGAGGTGAGCCGACTCAGTGGACAGGTCACCCGGCCGCTTGCGGCGATTCCGCTCGGGTTGTACGGACTGTATCTCTTCATCCAGTGGCAGGACGTGAGCGACCACGAAGCGGAGGGCGTTGACGACGTGAACGTGTGGCGCAGCTGGGGAGTGCTAGCGCTCGGGCTGGGATTCATCCTGCTCGGCGTCGAGTCGCTCGTCGGCGCGATCGAAGTATTGAACGCGAGCTTCGGCATTCCGGAGTTCCTCGCCGGCGTGACGATTCTGGCCGCGGCGACGAGTCTCCCCGACGCACTTGTCAGCGTCCGAGCGGCCCGTGGCGGCGACGGCATCACCAGTCTCGGTAACGTCCTCGGCTCGAACACCTTCGATCTGCTCGTCGCCATTCCGGTCGGCGTCCTCATCGCCGGCAGCGCACCCATCTCGTTTACCGTCGCTGCGCCGATGTTCGGCGTGTTGACGCTCGCGACGGTTCTGCTCTTCACCATTCTCCGGACCGATCTCACGCTCACTGAAAAGGAGGCGTATCTGCTCGCGGCAGCTTACCTCGTCTTCGTCGGCTGGGTCGTCGGCGAGACTATCGGCGCGTTCAACGTCATCGTCGGCGTCTAAACTCGCCGGTATTGCAGAATAGCAGGTAGTTCAGCGCCGACAGCCAAGAGCCGACCGAGCGCGAGCGCAGCGACGAGCGTGACTACCGTGCCAGTCAGCGCGCCGCCGAGTGTGCCGACAGCGGGTCCGAGCCCGGGGAGCGCGTACCCCGAGAAGAGACTGAGACCCTCGGAGCAGCCTCGGAGGCGGCACCGGCAAGCTCCGCGGCGTTGTCCATCGGCTCGGCGTAGCCAGTCCGTGCCGCAGCCCACGCACAGACCGGCGCGAGCAGAACCAGTCCGAGCAGCCCGGCGAGCGAACGGCGCTGCCACGGCACGCGCGTGAACGACCGGACGCTCACGCGCGGATCCTCGTCGGACGGAGCTGTTCGGTGTCGATACCGGTCCGGCGGAGCAGCCGAATGCCGAGAAGCGTCAACACGCCCTCACCGATGCCGAGGAGGAAGTGCCCCCCGGCCATAACGGCCACGACCGTGAGCGACGCACCGCCGAAGGCTGGCGAGACGGCGAGCTGGAGGCCGGCGACTGCTGCTGCAGCGGTGATACCGAGCCATCCGCCGACGACAGCAGCAAGCCGGTCGTCGTCGGTCCGTGAGCGCGGCGTAGACGCCGTAACCGACGTACGCTTGGACGATCGCCATATTCCAGACGTTCGCACCGAGCGCGAGCGCGCCACCGTCGCCGAAGACGAGCGCCTGTACGGTGACGACGAGCGCGACGGCGAGTGCCCCGAGATGTGGACCCAGGACGATTGCCGCGAACGCGCCGCCGACGAAGTGTGCGCTCGTTCCGCCGGGAATCGGCCAGTTGAGCATCTGTGCAGCGAAGACAGCTGCGGCAACGACACCGAACAGTCGGATACGGTGGTCCGTCAACGACTGGCGTGCCCGATACGCGGCGATGGCGAGGACGGTGCCACTGAGCACGAGAAACGCCCCTGCCACCCACGGATGCAGGAATCCATCTGGAGTGTGCATATTCGTCTACACGCAGCGACCCGCACTCAATAGCGCTTCCCAACCGGAGCGTCGCGAGCGTCGCCAAGCCACAAACAACTCAGAGGGCGCGACGAGTCCGAGCCGGAGTGTTTTCGGCGACGGCTGCCGAACGGACGTATGCAGCCGATTCTCGACAATCACCTCCACCTCGATCCGGTGAACGGACAGGGAGCCGAGGCGGTGACAGATTTCGTCAACGCCGGCGGCACCCATCTGCTCGTTCTCAACAAGCCGTCGTGGCATCTCGTCGGTGAAGTCGATGGAGCGGCCGGCTTCCGCGAGACGTTCGAACTGACCATCGAGGCGACCGAGCGCGCGACCGAGAGCTTCCCGGTCGCGCGTGGCCCGGTGCTGGGTGTCCATCCCGGGCTCGTCTCCCGGCTGACGGACCGCGGCTACACGCCCGATGAGGCACGCGAGCTGATGCAGACCGGCCTCGATGTGGCGGGTGAGTACGTCGAAGACGGCGAGGCACTGGCGATTAAATCCGGGCGTCCACACTACGACGTGACCGAGGACGTGTGGGACGCGTCGAACGCGGTGATGCGCCACGCCTTCGCCGTCGGCGCGGAACGCGACTGTGCTGTCCAGCTCCACACCGAGGGCGGCGATGCGTTCCCAGACATCGAGCAGTGGGCAGCCGAGGCCGGGCTGCCCGCCGAGACGGTCGTCAAACACTACTCCGAGGGGCCAGTCGAAGGGGCGACACCGAGCGTCATCGCCCGGAAAGACGAGCTCGAAGCCGCCGCCGCGTCGGGCGAGCCGTTCCTTATGGAGACAGATTTCATCGACGATCCCGACCGTCCAGGTGCGGTTCTCGGCCCGAAGACCGTCCCTCGGCGCGTGACCTGGCTGCGTGAGGCTGGCTACGACGCGGCGATGGAGCGAGCACACGTCGAGACGCCAGCGTCGGTGTACGGTATCGACACCGAGGCGACGCTCGACTAGCGCGAGCGACTTTTCTGCCGGCCACTCGATATGTACGTATGCACGATTCGGCCATCAAACGCGTCACCTCACTCGCAGACGCCCAGCGAGTGCTCACCGAGATCGTTCCTCCCCCGGCGGAGACGGCGACGCTCCCGCTCGTCCGAGCCGACGGGCGTGTGCTCGCGCGCGACGCCCACGCCAGCGATCCGGTCCCACCGGAACGACGGGCGACCACTGCAGGTGTTGCTGTCCACGCGAGCGCGACCCTCGATGCCGGCAGGCGCTCGCCGGTCCGATTGCGAGAGAGTGCCGGCGCTCCCGAGGAGACCGATGCGACACCAATCTCGGCCGGCGAGCCCCTCCCCGACGGAGCGACCGCTGTCGTTCCAAGCGCCGCAGTAGAGCGTGTCGAAGGCGAAATCGCCGTCACGACTCCAGTCGCCGCGGGCGAGCACGTCGCGGACGTGGGAAGCGACATCGCGGCTGGCGACCTGCTCTATCGGGCGGGGACACGATTGACTCCGGCGACGCTCGGAACACTCGCGACAGCGGGCCACAGCAACGTCACCTGCTACGTCGAGCCGACAGTTGGGGTCGTTCCGGTCGGCCGGCCGGAGCGCGTCACTGCCACCGGACGAACACTCGCCGGACTCGTCGGCCGGTGGGGCGGCCAGCCGGAGGCGCGCGACCCGGTCGAGCCGGAGCCACACGCTGTGCGGCCGGCGCTCCAGCGCGACCTCACCCGCGATATTATCCTCACCGTCGGTGGCACCGAGGCAAGCGGCGAGTCGGTCGTTCCGGACGTGATAGAGGCGCTCGGCGACCGACGCGTCCACGGTATCGGGATGCGACCGGGCCGGGCGACGGCGCTCGGAGTAATCGAGGAGACACCCGTCCTCTCGATTCCGGGGACCGTCGTCGGCGGACTGGTCGCCGCGAGACAGCTCCTGCGCCCCGCACTCGAACTGGCCAGCGGGGGCGACCATCCGCCGACACCGACGACCGACGCGCGGCTGGACGGAAAGCTCGCGTCCGCACCCGGTGAGCGAACCTTCGCCAGAGTAGCGCTCTCCGAGGAGGAGAAGACGGCGACCCCGATTGCGACCGGCGAGTCGACTCGCTGGGCGACAGTCGCACGTGCCGATGGCTGGGTCGCCGTGCCCGAGCAGCGCGAGGGGTACGACGCCGGCGACGATGTCACCGTCGAACGGTGGGAGCTGTGAGCGACCGCAAACAGTTCCGGACGCTCACCTCGCCGGACGAGCTACGCGACACCATCGCGGATCTGAACATCGGTCCCGGCACGGAGACCGTCCCGCTGGCCGAGGCGCACGGGCGCGTGCTCGGGGAGCGACTCGACGCCGCACTCGACGTGCCGGGATTCGACCGTGCGAGCGTCGATGGGTACGCAGTTCGTGCGAGTGACACAGCGGGAGCAAACGAGACCGACCCCGTCCGACTCCCCGTTGTCGGAACCGTCCACGCTGGAGAACGTCCCGATATCTCGGTGGAGCCAGGCGAGTGCGTCCAGATTTCGACGGGGGCGGTCGTTCCGTCCGGAAGCGACGCCGTCGTGATGGTCGAGCAGACGGAGCCGTCCGGAGAGGAACGGCTCGTCCAGACGGCCGTGACGCCGGGTGCGGGCATTATGTCTGCAGGGACGGATATCGCTGCGGGCGAGCGCGCCCTGCCAGCGGGGACGCGACTCACGGCGCGCGAGACGGGACTGTTGGCCGCGCTCGGTATCGACTCGGTTCCGGTTCGGGCTCGCCCGACGGTCGGCATCATCTCGACAGGTGACGAACTGGTCCCAGTCGGCGATTCGCTCGACAGCGACGCGGGGCAGATACACGACGTGAACACACCGACGATAGCCGCCGCCGTCGCCGAGGCCGGCGGCGAGCCGAGACGCTACCCCCACGTCGGCGACGACTTCGACGCGATGGCCGACCTGCTCGAACGCGCGAGCGCGGAGTGTGACCTCGTGCTCTCGTCGGGATCGACCTCCGCCAGCGCCGTCGACGTGATCTATCGCGTCATCGAGGAGACGGGTGAGCTGCTGGTCCACGGCGTCGCCGTCAAGCCGGGAAAGCCACTGCTCGTCGGCCAGGTCGGGGACGGAGCGTACGTCGGCCTTCCGGGCTATCCCGTGAGCGCGCTGACGACGTTCCGGGAGTTCGTGGCACCGGCGATACGCGAGGCCGCCGGACTCCCCGAACCAGAGGGCGCGACGCTCGACGGTGAAATGGCCGTCGAGGAGCGGTTCGAGCCGGGGCGACTACGCTACGTCCCGGTCGGCGTCACGACGGCTAGCGACGGGAGCCGACTCGTCTATCCTGTCGACAAGGGATCGGGCGCGACAACCTCACTGACGGATGCCGACGGTGTCGTGTCGATGGCTCCCGAGACGCAGTATCTCGCTGCCGGCGAATCGGTCACCGTCGACCTGTTCTCGCCGGACGTGCGTCCCCCTGACCTGTTGGGAATGGGAGCCAGTGGCCCGGGGGTGTCGCGACTGCTCGACGCTGTTTCCTCAGAACGCGGTCGGCCACCCCGGTATATGTCGCTCGGCGAGCAGGAATCCCGGTCGTGGCTCGACGACGACGTGCCTGATTTCGTCGTCGCGAGCGATGACGGCGAGTTCAATGGTGAGACAGTCGGTGCGTGGACGCGCGAGTGGGGACTGGTCGTGCCGGAGGGAAATCCGGCCGGCGTGACCGGCGTCGATTCGCTGACCGAGGAGACGCAGCTCGTGACGCAGGCGTCGGGAACAGGTCTCGACGCGGCGTTCGAGGCGATTTCTGACGGCATCCCGAGCGGGGTCTCCGGTCCCGGTATCGAGTCGCCGGTCCGGTGGGTCGCCGACGGACGTGCCGACGTGGGTGTCGGGCTTCGGGCCACGGCCGAGCAGCTGGGACTCGGCTTCGTCTCGCTCGGGAGACAGCGACTCTGCGTCGTCGTGAATCCGACGCGAACGAAGAAATCGGGAGTGGAGCGACTCGGAACCGCAATAGAGGAACAGACGTTTGAAGGGCTGGCGGGCTACGAGCGTGCAGGTGCGCCGAACAGTTCGTCGAAGTCAGAGACGCGGTAGTCGCCGCGCACGCACATCCCGCGGCGGTCGTGGCCGTGACGTTCGACGTGGACGCCGTCGAGCCCGGTATTCCACGCTGCACCGATATCCGTCGCGCCGTCGCCAGCGAGCACGCCGCTGTCGGTCTCGTCCACGTCGAGGTCGGTAAGGACGCGCTCGACCGGCGCGGAATCTGGTTTCCAGCCGATATCGTCCGAACAGCAGAGGACGGTGTCGAACCAGTCGCGAATGTCGAGGTGGTCGAGCGTCGGATTCGCGAGATTCGGCTGTGAGTGGGTAATGAGCCCGAGCGGGCCGTCGTGGTCGGCGAAGTGCTCGGCGTCGTCGTAGAGGAAGGTGTGTTCCGCGCGCCGCTGGCCGTCCTCGACGGCGTGGAACGCCTCCCAAAATGCCTCGGGCTCGATGTTCCAGCGGTCGAGCTGGTCGTTGCGGAAGCCGCCAAGCCCGTGCCAGAGAATCTGGGCCTGTTCCTGGGAGAACCCGTATCCGAGTCGGTCACCGATAGCGTCGAACACGTCGTGAAGGTATGCTTCTTCCACATCGACGAGCGTCCCGTCTAAATCGAGCAGCCAGTAATCGTACTCGTCGGCATCGAGCATACAGAGACTACGCGCTCACGAGTAAGTGTCTTGCGTCAGTGAGTGTCGTACTCCGTCTGCAGTAGAAAACTACCGATTCAAAGCTGTTCACGCTCCGGCAGATCATCAGTCTCAGTATAGCTCGTCCAGTCGCTCTGCGAGACCGATATCCTTCGTAGTGATGCCGCCGGCGTCGTGGGTGGTGAGCCGCACCTCGACCTCGCGCCACTCGATGGTGATAGTCGGATGGTGGAACGCCTCCTCAGCGAGCCCGCCAGCGCCGGCGGCGAAACCGACGCCGGCGAGGTAGCTGTCGAACTCGAAGGTGCGGGTGATCTCGTCACCGTCACGACTCCACTCATCGGGAAGCTGTGTCTCGATTTCGTCCGGAGAGAGCGGCTCTACCATACGTGTTGAACGGTGAGGACACACATAAACGCTGGGCGAGTCCACCTACGTACCACGCTGCTCATCGTGGCTCTATCGATACACCCACGAATCTCGGCGGTGCTTCAGACGAAATTTCGCTACTGACTCGATTCGGTGAGTCGGCGGCGTACCTCGCTTCCGTCACCGGCACGAGCCGCGAGCACCGTACAGCCGAACACGACTACGATCGAGAATACGATGAGATAGACGACCGTATCGCCGTACGTGCGACGACCCAGAATAAGTATCGCCGCCGAGAGCACCGAGCCGGCTGTCGCGAACTGCGTCCCGCGCTCGTTGTCGAGCCAGACAGCAGCCGCGAGGAGGGCAGCCAGCGCCGCCAGCAGCAGTCCGTTGTACACAACCTGTATCGGCGCGGTGAACGTAACGAGAAAGCGCGGCGAGAGCAGACTCGCGAGCGCGAGGAACGGGAGCGCGAGCAGGGCAGCGCGACGACCGGCACCCGACGAGACGGTCGGCTCGTAGGCCCACACCGCCGTCAGTACCGAAAGCGTGAACAGGAGGACGGGCGTGGCGAAGTGGGCGAACAGCACGGCGATTCCGTACTGCGTCACGGTCAGCGCGCCGAGTGTGACCTGCACGGGCATAATAACGAGCACGGCCGTGCTGGCGTAGCGAACACGAGACGACTGGTCGGTCCGCCACGACTGTATCGCCGTCGCGAGAACCGGAATCCCGGTCACGCCCGCGACGAGTCGGTGGAACCACTCGATGAAACTCGGCCAGTTCGCCGGAAACAGCCCGCCGAGTGGACCGTCACACAGCGGCCATCGCATCTGACAGGTGAGTCCCGCACCTGCGGCTGCCGTGAAGATCCCCAGCACCATCGTCACTCCGACGAGTACCGCCGTCCCCGCTGCGAGTCTCCGGAATCGCATATCTGGGGTCAGGACTACGCGGACTTAACCGGCGCGCTTGGGGAGGTTCGACGGTTGACGAATGTCGCTTCGGGTGGGTTTTTGAGGCCTCCACACGGGTGAGCGCTATGGGATTAGACGAGGACGCGTTAGAGTACCACGAGATGGAGCCACCGGGCAAGGTGG